>CAWEGM010000011.1:0-419337 GCA_963808565.1 uncultured Solirubrobacterales bacterium | reverse complement strand
CGTAGCGCGTGTAGCCAAGGCGCTTCATCAGCTCGCCCAAACTCGCGCGATGCGGTCGGGACCCCAACCGGCGTCCGTCGGTTTCTCGGAGAAGCCGAAACCGGGCATTGAAGGCATCACCAGATCGAAGGCGTCCTCCGCACGTCCACCATGAGCCGTGGGATCGGTGAGCGGGCCGACGGTCTTGAGCAGCTCGAATACCGAGCCGGGCCAGCCATGGGTCATGATCAGCGGCAGGGCGTTCGGATGACGCGAGCGCACGTGGATGAAGTGGATGTCAAGGCTGTCGATCCGGGTCTTGAACTGAGGCAAGGCGTTGATTTTCGCTTCCGCCTTTCGCCAGTCGTAACTGGTGCCCCAGTATTCCACGAGGGGCTTCAGCTTCCCAAGCTTATGCCCTGTGACTGGTCTTTGACGGTCTCTCGGTCAGGCCAGCGAGTGGCGGCAATGCGCGCACGCAGATCGGCGAGGTCCTCCTCCGGCACATTGACGCGGAAAGGACGAATGGCATCGTTCGCGGGCGCGGCGGCCAGTTGTGATGGGAGCAGACCCGCGGCACCTGCGACGACAATGCCCATCGCTGCCGTGCCTAACAACCGGCGGCGATCCTGGTTGATTTGTTCGTGGGCCTTGCTTGAATCGATAGGCTCTCCTGGGTTCAAGGGCTTTCTCGGCTGCACTTGCGTGCTGGCCAACACCTACGCCTGCGCGGCAGCATTCGCCGGTTATGAGTTGCGAGAGGCGGTTAGCGACCGCCAGTGCTGCCGATCGTCTACGCAGATTTTAGAACGCGCTGGCCGGCCGGGAAATGACATTGGTCGGTACCGGTCGGTAGCGAATGACCCGACCAGTCGCCAGCCATCTTGACTTTGGGGCGGCCTCCATCATGTAAGCGGCGTCGGGCTTTATCGCAGTCGCCCGGCTTCCCAAGGCATATCGCCCAAGAACTGCACCTAGCCCGTTCGTCGGGGAGAGGGCGGTTGGTGAAATGTCTAAATCCCACAGCTCTTTATCGGCGGCGGTGTGTGCCGGGCTTACGATGACCGCCCGGTTAGCTGCTGTGCAGCCAGCGTTAGTCTCAACTCCATCAGGAGATGAGAAATGTGCGCTACCAAGACCTACGCTTCCGCAATTGAGATTCCGGCATCGGCGATCGTTCCAACCGGAATTGGCCAACCTTCCTCAGGTGTGTTAACGCTTATCGTTGACGCTTTCCGGGAGGCGCGCGATGCAGCGCATTGCCCAGCGAGGGCGGCTTCTGAACGACGAATAGTCCAAAAACTCTCGCGCCGGGCCGCACAACCGCCCGGTCAGCTGCGGTGCAGCCAAGCGTTGTCTCACTCCTTCAAAGGAGCTGAGAAATGTCTTGTGCCGGCAAAGCCTGTGCTTCGTTGCACAGCATCCCCGCTCCCAATCCTGTTCCAGCAGTCTGGCCCGCTCGGCCGGAATGGCTTGACTCAATTTGGCATCATTATCGCCACATGTTGGAACGCCGGCGGCAACGCCGGACGCTGCTGCAGCTTGACGATCGCCAGCTTGCGGACATCGGCGTTTCGCGGGAGCAGGCGCGGCGCGAAGCCGAAAAATGGTTCTGGATGTGACGACCGCCCACGCTATGCACCATCGCAACGACAAGTCGCGGGTCGCACGTGACGGGGACGGCGATGGGCCTTTCGCCACCATCAGAACCTTGCCGCGGCCCCTTCAATTCTCTGTTACGGAGACTTAAAAAGATGAGACGGGAGTTTTAGATACCCGCGCGTCGTTGATAGCGCCGCACATCTCTGGAGGGTCGCATGACACTCATTCGTCGCGAATTCTTACAAGTGGCCGGCATATTGGTTGCAGTACCAACCGCCTCGCGGATCGTATTTGCGCAGGCGCCGGCCGGGCCAAAGCTTACTCAAATCCTGAAAAAAGACATGGAGGGACAGGGCCAAGCGGTCCAGGAAACCGTTGTCAGCATCGTTGAGTTCGGACCGGGCATTTCGGCTCCCTGGCACATGCACCCAAGCGCGCAGGAAACACTCTATGCCCTGGACGGCAATATTGTTGTCGAGGTCGAGGGACGAGGGACGGCCAACGTCAAGGTCGGCGAAGCCTACATCATACCGGGTGACATCCCGCACCTCGCACGGAACGAGAGCACAAATGCCACCGTGAAGGCGGTCGTCGTGCATAGCCGTGGAATAAAAGACAAGCCCTTCGTTGTGTCGGTAAAGAAGTAGCGTTGGCCTTGCGCCTGGCCGCGTGCAGAGGCTTTGCATTGCTGCTGCTGGGCCGGTGCCTGCTCCGCGCCGCGAGATGCTTGAGTGGCACGGTTGCGCCACTGGATTGCGCCTACGGGGAAACGCAGTCTCCCGCCAGACGGCCGCACCGTGCAGCGGCGGCCAAGCGCGGAGCGCGGCTCATCCGTGGGCGGTTCCCTCGCCCGGAGGCGCAGCGCCTGGCGCCAGGACCAGCTCCGCGTCGTCGATGACGTAGCGGACATAACGGTAGTCGCGGATGAAGCTGATCCGGCCGTCCGCCCACTCCAGCCACATCAGGTAGCTGGGCTTCACCGCCTGAGGATCCTCGTAGACCGCGATCACCTCGCGGCCATCGAGCCAGGCGGGGGCGACCCGCGCCGGGGCGCTGCGCGCAAGGCCGTATCGTTCTAGCTACCCGAAGGCCGAGAGTGTCGAACTGAACGTTGGGATGGCGCCTGACGCGGACGGCCGCGCGGACAAGCTCGCTCTCGGTAGGTCGATTGGACCAGTCGCACGTCGTCGGCCTCGAGGCCTTCGCAGCGGATGACGCAGTCCCGGCGGCGGCTGTCACGCCATGTCGGGCGGCGGGTGTATCCCATTCGGCCTCTGTCAGAAGCCGGTACTCCTTGCCAGTCAACTGCGAGAGCCAGCCTAAATACTGCTTGGCGTCGCGCCAGCTCACGTTGATCACAGGCATCTCCCGGCGTCCCCAACGGTCTGTGGCTCGGGCACGCAGCCGCGGCGACGCAAGCATCCCACTCTTCGAATGTCACCTCGAACTTGGAAACGGCGAATGGCTTTGCGACCGTCACCTCGTGCTGCGGCCCTTCACTGGCATTCCGGTCCAACTCGTTCTCCGGCGACCCCATAATGAATTTGCCAGCAGGGATGACGATCATCACAGGGCAGCCGTTCGCACATTCCTTGAAATCCGAGCCCGGCTTTGCCGCCTTTGCCTTCTCTTGCTCGACCGTGAGTACAGTCGGGTCCATTGCCATGCGCCAGCGATACTGCTCCACGACTTCCTGTGCGATGGCCCCTGGATCGATGAAGGCCAGGCCCGCAAGACAGGGCAGGACTATGAGGCCGGCGACCAGCACCCTGCCGCGCATCCGCTCGATTTGCTGCTGTGCTCTCGCCGCGAGCGGCCACGCGGCGGCCGCGCCGCCGAGCAGGTGATGAACTCCCGCCGTTTCATATTCACCCTTGGGCCAGGAGCATCGTATAGGCTTAAACGAGTGTTTCGATAGGGCTAAAACGCGGCGTTAGCTCAGTGCGGCCGATGTCGGTAACCGCCGCTTCGATGTAGCGGCTCTGTGTGTCGGCAGGATCGCCGGGAGTTTCGGTGGCGTGACGACGGGTTCGCTTCCCGCGCGAGGATCGCAACGCCGTTCCACGAACGCTGGCCGCGCCAGACAGCCCCATAACCTGCTTTCTCGATTGCGGCTTTTGGGAATTCTGAGTCCGCAGCCTTCAATTCTTAAAGGCAAACAACGTCCGGCTTTGCGATTTTCAGCCAGTTGAGAAGGTTGGGCAGTCGCTTGTTGACGTTGTTGATGTTGAAAGTCGCGATCTTCATCAACCCGTTATATCAGGCGGCGCACCTGTGGCGCTTTCTCTCCAAGTAAGGCCGATTGCGGGTGACTCTTTTCCGCGGCCCCGAACGTCCTAGGTTCAGCAGACACAAGACACAGGAGCAGACCGATGAGCCTCAGGACAAGACCATCGTGGTGACCGGCGGCAGCCGAGGCCTCGGCCTCGGGCTCGTCGAGGCCCTGGTGGACCAGGGCGCCAAGGTCACCGTCGTGGCGCGCGACCAGGCCGCGCTCGCAGCGGTGGAGCAGAGGCTCGGCGTCGCCGTGATCCCGGCCGACGTCACCGACGAGGGGGCCGCCGAGCGCATCCTCGCTGACGTCCGCCCCGAGATCCTGGTGCTGAACGCCGGCGGGACCCCGCGCATGGGGCGGCTCGACCAGCTGAGCTGGGCGACTTCACCGCGCCGTGGGAGACCGACGTGAGGGCCGGCCTCCACTGGATGCAGGCCGCCCTCAACCTTCCGCTCGCGCCGGGCGCGCGCGTCCTCGTGGGCTCCAGCGGCGCGGCGCAGCAGGGCTCGCCGCTTTCGGGAAGGCTACGCCGGCGCCAAGCGCATGCTCTGGTTCATGGCCAAGTACGCCAATGGGGTCGCCAAGCAGAAGGGGCTGGGCATCCGCTTTCAGGCGATCGTGCCTCTGCAGATAATCGGCGGGACCGGGGTCGGCGACGAGGCGTCCAGCGCCTACGCACGAGCGATGGGCATCGAGCGCGAGGCGTTCCTGGCCCGGTTCGGCGCGCCGCTGCCGCCGCGCCAGTTCGGTGACAACCTGGTCGCGGTGCTAGACGATCCGCAGTATGCCGAGGGCTTCGCCTTCGGCCTGAAGGGTGATACGGGGATCACGATCCTGGAGGGAGAGGCGGCTTGAGCGAAGGCCCATCCTCGCCGCCCACGGAGCGCCAGGCGCAGCTGATGGCGCTCGCCGGCGAGCTACGGCCGGAGCTTCACCGCTACTGCGCGCGCCTGATGGGCTCGGTGATCGAGGGCGAGGATGTGGTGCAGGACACCTTCGCCCGTGCCTTCGTCGCCCTGGACGAGCTGCAAGAGGCTCCGCCGCTCCGCGCCTGGCTGTTTCGGATCGCCCACAACCGCGCGCTGGACCTGCTGCGCAGCCGCGCGATCCGCGCGACCGAGCCCATCGAGGCGGCCCACGAAGTCGCCGATCCGGAGAGCCCAGATCCTGTGGAGGTGCTGATGCGGCGCGAGGCGGTCGAGACGGCGGTGTCGCGGTTCGTGGAGCTTCCGACCGTGCAGCGCAGCGTGGTGATCCTCAAGGACGTGCTCGACCAATCACTGGAGGAAATCGCCGCCATGCTCGACCTCACGGTCAACGCGGTGAAGGCCCACCTCGCCCGCGGGCGGGCCCGGCTCAAGGCCATCAACGCCCAGGCGCCGGCCCGGCCCGCGCCGCGCCCGCCGTCACCCGCCGTGGCCCGCTATGTCGCCCTGTTCAACCGGCGCGACTGGGACGGGCTGCGCGCAATAGATGCCGAAGAACATACCCACGTCGGCGGCGCCGGCACGCAGCGGTAGCGTTCCATGGCCTCGCGTGGGCGGCAGTGGTTGAACATGAGTTCGTAGAATGCGATCACGTTGCGCTTGTTACGTTCTAAGTCCATGCCCGCCTCAAAGGGATACGGGGTAGACGGCCTCGACGTTCCGCCGCGTCACGTTGGGCCTCTTTCCCAGTGCTTGATGCCGAGATGTGGACGCGGTCGGCAAGGTCGCGCTGCGACAGCCCGCGCCGCTCGCGAAGCTCGTGCAGCCGCAGCGTGGTCGGCATGTCACTGTGGCTTATTCCACGCCGGGTCCCACCTTTCCGCCGTAGGTCACTTCGCAATCGGGACCGATGATCGCGATCCGTGCGGCTTCGTTCGCCTCGGCTTCGGTGGCGAACGGGCCGTTCAACTCATGAATAGCATGATGGAGTTCTCACTCCGAAATGTCTCACCGGGGATTGGACAAACTCCCTGCTACGGTTTTGTGACACGGCGAGATCAGTCCGCAACTTCGCCATTTCAGCGCCCTGCGATCTGGCACGCCAGAAGCAAATAAGTGGCGGAAAATCGCAAAGCTTTGCGACCTGTCCATTGCTACATCACAGCTTGATCAACAGGCGCATTGTCATGGGGGACCTCATGATTCTTCTAATCGCGATTGTTCCGATCTTTGCCGTGGTGGTTTGTCATGCCGTCGCACTCGTTTCCGGCTAAGTCGGTGACTTTGCAGACTGGGACTACAAGTCAATGGCAATAGAAATCGAACGCAAGTTTCTGGTTGTTGACGATGGATGGAAGTCAACCATCGTCCAAAGCGTGCGTATCCGTGACGGTCTGATCGCCAGCACCAACGGGCACAAGGCCAGAGTTCGCATCACGGATGGTTCCGCGACAATCTCGCTCAAGAGCCGAAAAATTGGTCTTTCACGGACCGAATTCGAGTATGCAATTCCGCGTTCAGATGCTGAAGAAATTCTGCGTACAATGTGCGATGGAAATATCTTGGATAAGGTTCGACACCACGTTTCTCATGCGGGCATGATTTGGCACGTCGACGTTTACGATGGACTGTTAAGTGGCGTTATCGTAGCCGAGGTCGAATTGCAGGATGCAAACCAGGAATTAGAACTCCCATCTTGGATCGGGAGGGAGGTTACGGCCGATCCCACATACAGAAAAATCAATCTGTTCGCTCAACGTCTCGCAGCTTTGCGCGAAAAGATCGCTACACCACAAAATACAGCCGACTGAAAATCAGATGACTTTTCACCGCCTCATCGCGATGACAGCACGACTCTCGCTCGCGACCGGCTTCTGCTGAAATTTAGAACATGCTGACCTTGCTATCGGTCAAGGTGCCACACGTTTCATACGTTTCGCTCTCGGCATCAATGGCGCGACGTGCAGATCGCTGGCGACGATCAGTTGGTCACGGAAGATGTGAATGGCGTCGGGGAAGTGTCCGCCCCTAGGCTCAGGAGACGGCATCGTATCGGCTCAAACGAGTGCTTTGATAGGGGCTGAAACCAGCGTCGTTACTGCGCCAACTTCCGACTTTTGCAACACAATCTGCCAATAGGCGACATTTGCGGAGTATGGCCTCCGGCTGCCACCAGATTGAAGACGATAGTTCCCGGTTCGGCCAGCAGGCTCGCAACGCATCAGATGCGGACCTTCGTCTTACCCGTGCGGTCATGGCCGGAGGTATCACCCAACGATGTGCAGCCGACACATTGACAGAATGATTGTGGCGGCGATCGCGGCGCCAATACCGACCATCGCCCATGCGGATGCGTTGGCAGCCGAAACCGAGGTGCGATGGGAGAGAAGTACGCCTCGCAAGCCGCAGCCGAGGTGAATGAAGAGCGCCCACACCGCAAGCGAATAATGGGGAATGAGCCTCACGTTCCAGGGGTCGTGTAGCAGCCCCGCCGGCGCCCCGGTGGCGAACAGAAAGTCAGTGTCGACTTTCATGACCATGCGCCCCAGGACGAAGACCGCGATCATGTGGGATATGAGGTAGATCGCCAGATAGATTCCAGCGGCAGTTTGCAGCGTTCCGAACAGATCTGCCTCAACAGTCATGCGCCCGCGCCATAAGACAAGTCCACTCGCAATCTGGAAAATGAGTAGCACGACCAATAACGGTTGCACGAGTTCCGCAAGGTAAACATGCCGCAGCGCCCGCATGACCGCCATATGCGCATCGACGCTCCATATCGCGGTCAAATGATTGGCGATGTGCGGCATCAGAAAGATGAGCAGAACGGTAACGGCTGAATTCTGTGCGCTGTCCTAAGCGCTGGTGATGCCAAGCGATGGGGCTCGCTCTTGGTTGCCGCCCTCGTCCGCATGCCGGCAACTGTCAGCACGGCGAGCGGTATCCAAGTCAGTGCCCAGAGAACATAATCGCCATTCGGAACCCCCATGAGATAGAAGGCTACGCCAATCAGCGTGAATAGGGGCGGACTGGCAACCGCGAGGTGTGCCGTCATCCGTGCGAGGCGCGACGATGGGCCACCAACGCGGCCGAGGTGATAGGCGACGGTAAAGGCAAGAGCGGCAACGCCATAGACCAGGAGCAGCGAGAAGCCGACCGCGACAGCGCTGAGTAATCTGTCGCTCGCCTGCGCGGAGTCTCGATAGAGGTCGAAGCTGCAATAAAGAGCAAAGAGCGCGGCCGGGTAGAAGAGCCCGGCGACGGCTGGAACAGGCCCTAGGTGTTGGCGCTCGCGCAGTCCGCTGATGTGCTCGCGGGCAGTGAGAGCCATGTGGACCTTCTCCGTTCCCGGCAAGGAGCCGTACCGCACCTTGACGCCGCGGCCGTTCTTAGCGGCGCGAAATGCCGGCGCGATCCTTAACGGGCGTAACGTTTACAGCACCTCGACACACCCGCAGGGGCCGTGCTGTTACGTGCCGCTCAACGCCACTATGATCGCCGCAGAAAAAGCCGCGGAATGCCGCGGGTGCGGTGAAGTCACGAGGTTGCCATCGGCCACGACCGCTGCATCCTGTACCCAGGTGGCGCCGGCGGCTTTAGTGTCGGCCTCAACGACCAGGTCGGGGTAAGACGCGCCGTCATTGAATCCTGTCATGCGCCGGCCAGCAACCACCTTCGAGCGGGCCGCCAGCATCGACCCCCGACAAATGCAGGCAATAACTCCGCCTTGAGCGCTGACGTCTTGCACGAATTTTGTCACGCGGGGATCTTCGGCAAGCAAGGCGGGGCTCTTGGCACCACCTGGAATCAGAATGCCCACATAGTCCTTGGGCGTTACTAATCTGGCTTCAGCCCGCTCGCGCCGACGAACTGCAACAAGTTCTTCGTGCCCCCCGGGCAGGAATAGCTGGAACCCTCGCCAGAGGGACGCCCCGCCGAGCAAGCCAGCTAGGGCGGCACTTTCAGTTGGAGGCTACGGCGTCGCGGACGAGTGCCGCTTTTCGTCCAAAGCGGCTACGCCGCTATTGGCCCTCGCTCAGAACGAGAAGTGTCTCCGGCTTGACGCCGTCGTGCTTCATGGCATCCGCCGCGGCGTCGCTCTTCATGAGCTCCTGGAACGCCTCCATGTCCGGGATCTCAGCGATGAGCGCGGCCTTGTTGGATCCATTTGGGTCCGAGAAGGTCCGAACAGTGACGCCAATTGGCCCGAATATCTCTTCACGCTTCGGCGAGCTCAGCCACTGGTCGACATCCTCCACTTCATGGGTCATCACGTACGTAGCCATTGAGTAGTCCTTTCGTCGCCTCCGCCGGATGTGGGGTCCCCTGCTCCCCTCACGCTGCGGGGCGACCCTACCCATCGCCGAGCAGGGTGTCAACGGCGTCGGTGGGCGGCTTCAGGCGGTGCTGCTTTCCATGCAAAGCGCCGCTTTTCGTCCAAAGCGGCTATTTCGGCAGGTTGCCCCCAGATCGGGCTTCCCCATTCACGCGAGAGGGGGAGCGCCGGGGTGGTTGACCTGCCCGCGGCGGCGCAGATAGGGTCGTCCACGTTGAGCGCGGTCTCAGAACACCCGCCGGGGGAGAGTGAGCGATATGCGGCCGTGCGGCAGTACTCGCTTGCTCAGATCCTTGCGGTTTGGGCGGCAGCCGCGGTCCCGATGGGCGTTCTCGCCTGGATCGTCGCTCCCTGGCTGAGGGATCAAATCGGGGGAGATGACCCGTTCGCCGAATCGTTGTTGATTTGCCTGACTGCCGGGCTGATCTGGCAATTCGTTCTGGTGTTGATCCTCGTCAGGCGCGAGCTGGGGGGACTGCAGTGGTCGCGTGTGCGCGAGGCACTGTGGCTGCTGCCTCCCCGCGATCCGAAGACCGGGCGCGTGGGCGGCAAGGTCTGGTGGTGGGCGCTCCTCTTCGTCGTCCTCTTCGCCATCTGGCAGACCGTGCCAGCGATCCCAGGGCCCTCGGTTAGGGATTTCGGCGATTTTGTGGACTCCGACCGCGGCGAGGATTTCTTCCGCGGCGCGTGGGGCTGGTTCGCGGTGGTCGTCGTGCTCGCGGTCTTCAACACGGTGCTCGGAGAGGAGCTGCTTTTCCGGGGGCTACTGCTGCCCCGAATGCAAGGCGTCTTCGGAAGACGCGACTGGGTCGCCAACGGGGCGCTGCACGCGGTCTACCACTTGCATCAGCCGTGGAGCATTCCGGCAAGCCTGGTCGACAACATCCTCCTGCTCGCCTACCCCTCGCGGCGATACCAGAGCGCGTGGATGGGGATCATCGTGCACTCGGTTCAGACCCCCTTCTTCATCGTCATCGTCCTCACACTAGTGCTCGACTAGATGTAATCCCTGATCGCACTTCCGCTTAGCGCGAGAAGCGCCTCGCGCAGGCGCGTTCCAGCGGCCCCGAGGGAGCCGCTGGCACCGCTGCCTGTCGCTATAGCTGACTGAGCGCTACGGGCAGCTGTTCAGGGTGTCGCGGCCCGCTCCGCCCTTGCAGCTGTCGCGCTTCTTGCCGCCCTTCAGGACGTCATTCCCGGCCTGACCGCGGAGACGGTCACGACCGTTCTTGCCCTTCAGCAGATCGCCGCCGTCATTGCCCTTGAGCGTGTCCGCGCCCCCGCCACCGATCAGGGTGTCGCCGCTGGAACCTCCGACGACCAGATCGGCGCCCGCACCGGCGCAGACCAGGTCCTTGCCGCCGCCGGCGAACACCTGGTCGTTGCCCGCCAGGGCGACGATCACATCGGCACCGGCGGTGCCCACGATCGTGTCGACGCCGGCCGTGCCGGTGATCGTCGGGGTCGCGCAGCTCCCCTTGCCCTTCTTCTTGCCCTTCGCTGCCTTGGTCACCGTGGTTGTGGCGGTGGCCGAGTTGTTGGTCAGGACCGCGTCGTCTGGACTGGCCACGCTGGCCGTATTGGAGAGCGTGCCCTCCTTCTTCGGCTTGACCACGATCGTCACCGTGGCGGTGGTCGCGGCGTTCACCTGGCCGAGATCGCAGGTCACCTTGCTGCCCGACCGCTGACAGGTGCCACCGGTCGCCGAGACGAAGTCCACCTGCGACGGCAGGGTGTCGGTCACCACGACGTTGGAGGCGTCGTTTCCGCCCGAAGGATTCGGGTTCGTCACCCGGATCGTGTAGGTCAGCGTGCCTCCCACCGCGACCGGGTCGGGGCTGTCGCTCTTGGTCAGCGACAGGTCGGTCGGCCCGACGGCGGCGGTGGCCCCACTCGGCCAGTTGATCAGAACGAGTGCAAGCACAACCGCCAACGCCCCCGCCATGCCGAAGAGACGAGGTCCGCGGATGCGGGCGCCCAAGAGACTTACGAAGTCCATTCTTCCTCCTCAAATGCTGCGAGCTGCCAGGCCCGCGGTTCCTTTGCAATGTCCCTGTACCAACAACGTTGTTGTCCGGAAAGAGCGCGTCACCCACACGCGGTCACCGCCAGCTCGAAAAGCGCTCCTTTCCATGCAAAGCGACTCCGCGCGGCGTGGGCCGCGCTGTCGCTATCGCGTGAAGCGGGAACGAGGACTCCTAGCTGGGGTGCCGACTGGTCTCCCGAATACCCGCGCGGTGGTAGCGAGAAACGAATCGGGCCCCCGCTACTCCCGTCAAGGTGAGCGAAAGGATCACCGAAGACGAGAAGAGGAGCCCCCGAAAGGGGGCCCGGTCCGGTAGAAATGCACTGTGGCGAGGGGATTCGCTTCGGCATTGGTGGCTGCCGCTCTCGCTCTTCCCGGCGGCGCGGCGGCTCACCCAGGTGGCCACGATCGCCCCACGGTGAGCCACGGGGTCGTCGTGGGGGATGTCACCCCGAGGTCGGCGGTGCTGTGGGCGCGAGGGGACCGCGGCGGAACGCTGCAGGTCAGGTTGTCCGGAGGGCCGCACCGACGGATCGAACCCGTTCCCGTGAAAGCTGCCGACGACTGGACCGGCCAGGTCCGCCTCAACGGCCTGACCCCGGGCAGGGGCTACTCGTATCGAGTTCGCTTCGGCCGTGGCGGGCTCTCCGCGCGCGGATCGTTCAGGACGCCGCCTGCCGAGACCAAGGCCGCCTCGGTGAGGCTTGCCTTCGGCGGCGACGTGGCCGGGCAGAACGTCTGTCGCCACGCGGTCGAGGGCTTCCCGATCATGGACACGATCCACGCCTGGCGGCCGGACGTCTTCGTCGGGCTGGGCGACATGATCTACGCCGACAACGCGTGCGCGGCCGCGGGCATGTACGGGAACGCCCAGCTGCCTGGAGCCTTCGGGCCGGCCACCGACCTCGCGGGCTTCTGGGCGCACTGGCGGTACAACCGGGCAGACCCGGCATCGCAACGCCTGCTCGCGAATACGAGCTACGTCGGCGTGTGGGACGACCATGAGGTCATCAACGACTTCGGCCCACTCACCGACGTCGGTTCCGGGCCGCCCTACCCGCCCGACCTCCACCTCCTACCCATCGGGTTGCAGGCGTTCCTCGACTACACACCGATAGCCAGCGCGCCAAGGCTGTACCGCTCCCTGCGCTGGGGACGGCACCTCGAGCTCTTCGTCCTGGACACGCGCAGCTACCGCGACGCCAATACCGCCCCGGACAGTCAGCAGCAGCCCAAGACCATGCTCGGTCACGAGCAGCTCGCCTGGCTCAAGGACGGGCTCGCCGGCTCCGACGCAACCTGGAAGGTGATCGTCTCGAGCGTGCCGATGTCGATCCCCACCGGCTTCCCGCCCACCAACGGCCGTGACGGCTGGGCCAACTTCGACCAAGCGACCGGGTTCGAGAACGAACTCCTCGAAATCCTCAGGTTCATGGCCGAGAACGGGGTCGACAACCCAGTCTGGATCACAACCGACGTGCACTTCGCAGAGGCGTTCCGCTACCGGCCGTTCCCCGAGCACCCCGACTTCGCCGTCCACGAGATCGTCACCGGCCCGCTCAACGCCGGCATCTTCCCGAACCGCAACTTCGACCCGACGCTGAACCCACAGATCCTCTTCTTCCACGGCCCCGCGAGCCCCGCCGACGTAATGAATTGGGACCAGGCGAAGCAGTGGTTCAACTTCGGCACCCTCGAAGTCGGAGCCGACGGCGACCTGACCGCTGAGGTGATCGATACCGCCGGCGAACCCCGCTTCTCGCTCGCACTCGAGCCGCGGGCGGAGCCGGCGGTCGCCCGGTTCCGGCTCGCCGCGCGTTGCGTCCGTCGCTCGCGGTCGGGGCGGTGCGGGTCCGAATGAGCCTGCTGTTGGCCGCCCGGCGATACAGGCGCCGGGCGATGACGTCGTCCCCAGCTTGGGTATTGCTTGACCTCGCGGATGCGCGTCGGGTCGTAGCGAGAGACGAATCGGGCCGCCTATCCGATCTTTCGGAGACGCACGGGCCAAGTATCCGGACTACCGCTTCTCGTCCAAAGCGGGCGTTATTGACTACCTGCTTAGCCCGACGGCTCTGAGCGCGGAATCCTGGTCGGCGTAGTTCTTCCAGCGGACAATTCTTCCGTCGCGAAACGTGAAGACAAGTGCGTATGGGGGCATCACCGTCTCGATCCCACTATGGCGGCCTATCTGACGCTGGTTGACAATCAGCGCCACCACCTCGTCGCCCGCATCTCGCACGTCCTCGACCTCGAAGCGAATATCACTCCAAGCCGAAAGCCATCGCCGCCAGTAGGTACGGACGCCATCGTGACCGTGGTAGACACCGGCCAGATCAGGGACCGCATCAGCTATCTCTGAAGCGTCCCACTCGATATCGGGGTCGTAGAAGTTAAAGGCCCACTCGTGATCGCGACGGTCGAAAGCGCTGAGCAAGTCGCGCACACCCCTTTTCGTCCAAAGCGACAACGAGCGCTACTCCGACAGCCCGGCGGCTTCGAGGGCCTCTTGGGGATCGAGCGACCCCGAGGCCTGCATCACTTTCACGCTGACTACACGGTGCGTGCTCGATCGGTCTGCCGGTCTCAGAGCAGCGGGCGAGTTGGTCGGCCAGCTCTCGCACGGCACCGTAGCCCGATTGCAGCCCTAGCCGCAGATGTGAGGGATGGCGATATGTTTGCGCCTCCCCGAGAGAGGAGCCGCGATGAGCACCGGTCTCGTCATTGTCCTAATCGTTGTTGGAGTGTTGATCCTGATCGGTCTGTTTCTTGCAGGGAGGAAACGACAGGAGCAGCGCCGTGAGTCGCAACGGATTGAAGCGGGTGGTCACCGCGAGGAAGCCGAGCTGCGCGGGGCGCGTGCCGAGCGGGCGGAGGCCCAGGCCCGCGAGCAGTCTCTCCAGGCCGAAAGGGAGAGGGAAGCCGCCGAAGAGCATGCGGAACGTGCCCGAGAACTCGATCCCGATCGCAAAGAGTAATAGGGGCCGCCGGCCCCTTAACGGCTGACAGGCCTCTCAAGTAGCGCCGCAATCTTCGTCGCCACGTCCTCCTGCATGTTGCCTGTGAGGACGGCACTCTGAGTGCTCGACCTTCCGAGTGGACATCGGCCTACTCCGTCAGCCCGGCGGCTTCGAGGGCGTCGGCCGGGTTGGGGTAGTTCCGCGTTCGAATCACGCGGCCATCTTTCAGCTCCCAGATCTGACCCTGGTGCCATTCGACCTGCGCACTGCTCCCCTTTCCGGTTGCGACTTGGTTCCGGAGGGCCACAACTCGGTCATCGCCAGCCTCGATCAATCGCTCGAGATGCTGTCGCGGATGGACACGGGCTAAATATCGCCTCCGCCGGGTAGCCGTGCAGCACCATGCCGCGCCTCAGACGCGTCGACTGTGCCGCTCCGGCGATCTCGCGCCGTCGGCGCGGGAAAGGCTTCGAGTACCTCGACGAGAGCATCGGCGAGCGGATCGATGACGAGGAGATCATCGAGCGGATTAGGGCGCTGGCGATCCCGCCCG
Organism: uncultured Solirubrobacterales bacterium; assembly: GCA_963808565.1. GTDB lineage: Bacteria > Actinomycetota > Thermoleophilia > Solirubrobacterales > 70-9 > DASUPK01. The sequence continues at coordinate 404,683 of CAWEGM010000011.1, read as the reverse complement.
CTTGGCAGGACGTCTGGATCTGCGCCGACCCGCTCGGGCACATCCAGGCCACGGGCATCGACGCCAGGGGACGGAAGCAGTACCGCTACCACGACCTCTGGCGCGAGCGGCGCGATCGCCAAAAGTTCGACGACATGGTGGATTTCGCGCGTTCGCTACCCATGCTGCGCGAAGAGGTGGTGCGTGATCTGCGCAGGCGGAAGATCTCGCGCGAGCGCGTGCTCGCCTGCGCCGTCCGGCTCCTCGACCGCGGCTTCTTCCGCATCGGCTCGGAGGGCTACGCGGAAGAGAATGAGACCTACGGGCTGGCGACCATGCGGAAGCGCCACGTCAAGGTCACCGGGGACAAGGTCGTCTTCGACTACGAGGCGAAGGGCGGGAAGAGAAGGGTCCAGGTCGTCGGGGACCGGTCAATCGCCGGCCTCGTCAAGACACTCCGCGGCCGACCCGGCGGGGGCCATGAGCTACTCGCCTATCGCAACGGCGAGGAGTGGCGGGACGTCCGCTCGGACGAGATCAACGACTACATCAAGGCTGTCGTCGGTGAGCAGCACAGCGCCAAGGACTTCCGCACCTGGAACGCGACGGTGCTGGCCGCCGTCGTGCTCGCCGGCTCCGCTCGGGAGCGCGACATGAGCACCAAGGGGGGCCGCAACCGCGGGAAGCGCGACGCCGTCAAGCAGGTGTCCCACTACCTTGGCAACACGCCCGCCGTCTGCCGCGCCTCCTACATCGACCCGCGGGTCTTCGACCGCTTCGACGGTGGGCTGACGGTCGGTGGGGTGTTCGAGCGCCTGCCGGAGGACCCCGCGGACTGGCCCGAGATCCAGAGGCCAATCGAGGAGGCCGTGCTCGACCTCATCGATCGGCGTGAATCACCTGCCATCGAGCGGGTGAAGTGAGGGGGCGTCAGGCGGCGACGCCGAGCGTGTCGAGCGAGACGTCGACCTCGTTCTCCTCCGACATCGCCTAAGCCCGCTTTGCGGCTACGTCACCCGCCTCGCCGCGCTTTTCAACAATCCAGAAGTGTTCGTATTCCTTGACCACCTCTTCAACGCCCGGTTCGACGTCGATGGCTGTGTGCCCGGGCGCGACAGCGAAGCGCTCTGCTCGCGAGCGAACCTCTTGCCATTCCCGTCCGGATAGTTGTATGCGGACGCCGCAATCGATCCGCCAGCACTCGCATCGAAAACCTGCCGCCTGAAGGCCACCGCTAAGCCACTCGGCTTTGCGCTCGTTGAGGTCCCGGCAAAAGGCCTCGTTTTCCGCGATGCGCTCCTCCCGCGACATCGCCTACTCCGACAGCCCGGCGGCTTCGAGGGCCTTCTCGCGGTTGGAGAAGATCTCCAGCCGTACGGCCTTGCCGTCGCGCATCTTCCAGACGTGCGCTCCCTGGACGTCCACGTCGACTCCGCTCCCCTTGCCGCGACCCGTATAGCGGCAAAGCACCACTACGAACTCTCCCGCCGAGATGTACTCCTCGGCCTCGGCGCGCCAGCCCTCCCAGGAATCAAGCCAGCGACGCAACCGCTCACTCCTCAACTCGGGGTCGCGAACGACTCCCGCCTGGTCTGGAAACTCGGCGGACCATCCCCACTCCATGTCGGGGGCGTATACCTCGAATCGCGGGGAAAAGTTGCCTCGTCCCCATTCCTCATAGACAGGGCGAAGCGCCTCGACGTTCTCCTCCGACATCGCCCACGCAGTATCTCGCGGCTACTTGCGAAGCGCCGTTTTCCATGCAAAGCGCCGGGACAACGGGTATCTCGCCTCGAAGTGAGAGGCTAGTTCCCGAGAGATAGTGTGCGGAACATGTCGCAACAGAACGTCGCAGTCGCGCGCCGATGGGTCGAACTCCTCAATGGGCGGGACGACGTTGACGAGTTTCTCTCGTTCCACGATCCCGAGGTTGTGCTCCAAACTCCAGGCGGGCCTCGGCTGCGCGGGCACGACCAACTGCGCGATTGGTTTGAAGCGGGATATGAGAACGTGCAGCCACGCATCCTCCCGGAGCGCTTCGTAGCAGGAGACGACACCGTGGTCGGGCTGGGGAGAACCGAAGTCCGGTGGATCGAATCGGGTGAAGTCGCTCACGAGGGCAAGAGCGCGGGGGCCTACTGGTTTCGCGACGGCAAGATCATCAGGTGGCAGCCGTTTGAGACTCATGCCGCCGCCCTTAAAGAGACGGGACTAGGGGAGTAGGTCCCCAACCCGCTCGCGGGAGCCGCTGCGCACGACGTGAAGAAGCGGAGCGCCACGATCGGCCGCTCCCGCTTCGCGCGAGAAGCGAGCGCCAGTTCGAAAGTGATCACGCCGAGGCCCGGCGATGCCGAGCGCCAGCAGGTGCTTCGGTTATATATGGATATGCGGGCGCTGCGGGTTGCCTGATCTCGCCGCACCCGTCCGTCGCCTTGCCGCGGCCTGCCGGGTCACCTAGGATCGGGCCTCTAGGGGCGTAGGCAGGCCGAAACCGCGCCGCACTGACGAGGAGGTCGAGATGGGGAGAATCAGGGGCAAGAAGCCGTCGCCGGCGATGGTCGTTTCGATCGTGGCCTTGGTCTTTGCGGTCGCCGGGACGGCGGTGGCCGGGGTAGCCACGATCAGCGTTCTCAACAAGAAAGAGAAGAAGCAGACGAGGAACATCGCCAACAAGCAGATCGACAAGAGAGCGTCAGGGCTGAATGTGAACAGCGCCAAGACGGCCGCTCACGCGACGAACGCGGACCAGGCGAGTTCGGCGACCACGGCCGGGGACGCCTCCCTACTCGAGGGCCTCGGCGCCGGCGCCTTCGCGCGTGCGACTCAGATCGATTCGGGCTCCGGCGACAACACGGCGCTCACTCAAACCCCTCTGGTCAGCTTCCCGGAGATCGGGCTCGAGGTACGCACGGACGGCGACGCGGATTCCTCGAACGCATTGCGCCTAGTCAACAGCCGTGCCACGGGGACATTTAATTACTGGACCACCGGCAACCCAAACGCCGTCGGAACCCTCCCCCCCACGAACCTCGAGGTCTCGGGTGGCGGGGGGCTGAACCACGACGTGGTGCTGGCGCTTCAGTCCACTCCCCCTGCGTTTGAGCCCAGCCCGGTGGTCTCGATCACGTGCCGTTTCAGCGTTCCCCCGACCGTCGCCTGCATCGGGTTTCGCTCGCTCTGAACTAGCGCTGGGGGCGGCTGGAGAGTGGCGCCGCGTGAAACCAGGAGCGGAAGCAGCCCGAGACGATCCTGCGTGACTACCGCTTTGGACGAGAAGCGGCGCTTTGCATGGAAAGGAGCCCTTCTCGAGCCGATGCTCGCTTCTCGCGCAGAGTGGCAGCGAGCGGGACCGAGTGTTGAACACGTTGTTCGGGTCGCCGCTGCCCCGGATGCTAGCCCCCGGCTGGAGCCATGCCGATCTGCTCCATCAGCGCGGCCGAGTCGATGGCGCCCCAGTGCTCGGCGGCCTGATCATTCTCGAACCGGACGAAGTCGTAGTTTGAGACCTCGACCTTCTTGCCGCTGCCCGGAATTCCCATGAAGTCGCCCTGGTGGGTGCCGCGCAGGGTCGAGCGAACCGCGAGCCGGTCGCCCTCGACGATCAGGTCGTCGGCGGTCATCTGCATGTCGGGAAACGCCGCTCGGATTTGGGCGACGAAGTCCTTCAGACCAGCGAGATCGGCGGTGGTTCCGGGAAGCGGATCGTGGTCGACGAAGTCCGGCGCGCAGAGCTCGTCGATCACCTCCGTCTTGCCCTCGCTCATCACCTCGCTGAACCAGCGCTGTGCCAATTCCTTGTAGTCGGCCATCTTCGATACCTCCAGGTGGAGTGGACGCTTTTGCTGTCTGTACGACCCTAACTCCCGCCGGCACCTCCGTGCGTGAGCAACCCGTAGTCGCGCTTACGTCGGCTGGCGGAACTCCACCCCGGCCAGTGAGCTTCTCGCCACCCGCACGGCGAGCACGGGTCGCGCCCAACCGTCGCTACGGGTGAAAGCAGAAACGCTGCGGGCCAAGGAGGGAGCTGTCGGAAAGTGCCGCTTTGGACGAAAAGCAGGAGCCAAGCCCCACCACCGTGAGCAGCACCTAGCGGCCCGAGATCCCCACCATCAGGGGCGGCAGCGCGAGCCCTGTGGAAATGGGGTGGTACTCCTGGGGGTCGTGGCAGACAGTTCGCGCAGCCCGCATTCCCGCTGATCGCTTCTTGCGGCTGGACGTCTCGAAAGCCGTTGAGCGTGCGCTGGGTTTACGGCGAGAATTCCGCCTATAACTTGACGATATGCGGCCTCTTCTGCTCGCTGTCGGGAGCGACTCGCGGATGGCGAGAGCGCTCGAGCGCCAGCTCCACCGGGGCTTCGCCGCTCTGGGATTTCAAGCCGCGAGTTTCGATCAAGCCTCGCCGGCGATGGAGGTTCTCCGCGATCTCAGAGACCGGGGGGAGCAGGTGGCCCTCCTGGTCGCCGACCAGCGGGCGCCCGAGATGGCGGGCCTCGATCTGCTGCGGGAGGGACAGAAGCTTCATCCGGAGGTGCGGACGGTGCTCTTGTGCGCGCACGACGATCTTGCGCTTGCCGCCGACGCCGTCAACGCGGCGGCGCTCGACCACTTTCTGATCAAGCCGTTCGAGGGGGAGCGGGACCTACTGCCAATCGTCTCGGACCTACTCGAGGGCTGGCAAGGCGCCCGCGACCGCGACGCGGCGGGGGTCAGGATCGTGGGGGAGCGGGATTCGTCTCGAGGCCACCAGATCCGGCAATTCCTGGGGCGGAACAACGTCCACTACGAGTGGCTGGAGCCCAACAGCGACGAGGGACGGGCCCTGCTCCAGAAGGTCGCCGCGCCGGATCGTGCCCATCTGCCGGTGGCCGTGTTCCCCGACGGGGTCGCGGTCGGTAATCCGACAAACCTGCAGCTCGCCAGCCAGCTCGGGATCCCCACCCACCCGGCACTCGATCACTACGACCTGGTGATCGTCGGGGGTGGGCCAGCCGGCCTGGCGGCGGCCGTGTACGGCTCGTCGGAGGGCCTGAGCACGCTGATGATCGAGCGGGAAGCACCGGGCGGGCAGGCCGGGCAGAGCCCGCGAATCGACAACTACCTCGGCTTTCACGCGGGATTGGCCGGATCGGAGCTTGCCCGGCGGGCGATCATCCAAGCCAGACGTTTCGGGGCGGAGATCGTGCGCCCGCGTGAGGTGGTTGGCATCGAGTGGCGGGAGGGTGATCGGATCCTGCAGCTCTCCGATCGCGGCACCGTCGCTGCCCGCAGCGTGCTGATCGCCACCGGGGTCTCATACCGCCGGCTGACCGCGCCAGGCGTCCCGGAGCTCGTCGGTGCCGGGATCTACTACGGCGCCTCGCCCCGTGATGCCCAGGAGCGGGTCGATCAGCACGTGTTCATCGTCGGCGGTGCTAACTCCGCCGGCCAGTCGGCGCTCGATTTCGCGCGCCATGCCCGCAAAGTGACGATCATGGTCCGGGCCGATTCTCTCGCCCAGGGGATGAGCCACTACCTGATCGATCAGATCGAGGCCGCAGAGAACATCGAGGTCCTCACGCGCACCGAGCTTGGCGCGGCCCACGGCGGCGACCGGCTGGAGTCACTCACCCTGAAACGAGACGGAGACGCTACCGGCGACCCGGTTCCCGCGGATGCGGTCTTCATCTTCATCGGCGCCGTCCCCCATACGGAGTGGCTGCAGGGAAGGCTCACTTCCGATGACCGTGGCTTCCTCGTCTCCGGACCTGAGCTGGGCCGACGCCCGGCGAATTGGCCGCTCGATCGGGATCCATACCCGCTCGAGTCCTGCCTGCCGGGCGTTTTCGTGGCGGGGGACGTGCGCCACGGGTCGATCAAGCGGGTGGCATCCGCGGTCGGCGAGGGCGCGATGGCGGTGAACTTGATCCATCAGCACCTGGCAGCGACCTACTGAGCAAAGCGCGTCGCGTGTCGACCCGGGCCGCCCGTCCGCCCCACTCGGGGCCGGGGATCAGGCGAAGGTGAGCGAGAGGATCACCGAAGACGAGAAGAGGAGCCTCCGAAAGGGGGCTCCTCGCTTGTGAACACCCAGGCGGGATCGGGTATGAAGCACGGATGCCTGAGTTGGTCCTGGGTCCGATCCTTCGCTACGTCTCCGACACCGAGGCCATCGTCTGGGTGGAGACCGACGACCCCTGTGAGGTCGAGGTGCTTGACCATCGCGCGCCCACCTTCGGGGTCGAGGGCCACCACTATGCGCTGGTCTGCGTCGAGGGGCTCGAACCGGGAACGACCTACGAGTACGGGGTCTCGCTCGACGGGGAAGCCCGCTGGCCCGAGCCGGGCTCCGAGTTCCCGCCCAGCATCATCCGCACCGTCGATCCGGACGGGCGGATCGATCTGATCTTCGGCTCCTGCCGGGTCGCCCTCCCGCATCACCCGCCCTACACCCTGCCCAAGGATGAGGACGAGCGCGGGCGCGGGCCCGACGCTCTCCACACGCTGGCGGTCTCGATGCTGGAGTCGGAGCCCGATCGCTGGCCGGAGCTCGTGCTCCTCCTGGGCGACCAGGTCTATGCGGACGAGGTTTCGCCGCAGGCATTGGAGTTCATCCACTCGAGACGGGACACGACCCGGCCTCCGGGGGAGGAGGTGGCCGACTTCGAGGAGTACACGCGCCTCTACTGGGAGTCATGGGGGGACCCCGTGATCCGATGGCTGTTCTCGACGACCTCGATCTCGATGGTGATCGACGACCACGACATGCACGACGACTGGAACATCTCCCGCTCGTGGTTGGAGGAGATGCGTCGCCGGCCGTGGTGGCAGGAGCGAGTGGTCGGCGGGCTGATGTCGTACTGGATCTACCAGTTCATCGGCAACCTCTCGCCGCGGGAGCTCGAGGAGAACAACCTCTACCGGCAGGTTCGTCAGCAAGACGAAGCTGGCCCCATGCTCCGGGAGTTCGCCGCCAAGGACGACCGCGAGCGGGAGGGCAAGCGGTGGAGCTACTACCGCGACCTCGGCTCGACCCGGCTGATCGTGATGGATTCACGGACCGGGCGGGAGTTGGAGGAGGGTCACCGTTCGATCTTCGACGAGGACGAGTGGGACTGGATCCAGGACAAGGCGCGGGGTGACTTCGACCACCTCCTGATCGGGACCTCGGATCCCTACCTGCTGGCGCCGGGCCTGCACTACCTGGAGGCCTGGAACGAGGCGGTCTGCAACGGCGCCTGGGGCGCGGCGGCGGCGGGGGTCGGAGAGCGGATCAGGCGCGCCCTCGACTGCGATCACTGGGGCGCGTTTCAGCGCTCGTTCATGCGGCTCACCGCGCTGCTCGAGGAGGTCGGCTCGGGCGAGCGCGGCCGTCCCCCGGCCTCGATCTGCATCCTCTCCGGCGATGTCCACCACGCGTATCTAGCCGAGGCGGCGTTCCGCCACGACGCGAACGTGAGCAGCGCCGTCTACCAGGCGGTCTGCTCTCCGTACCGGAAGGCGCTCGACGCGCACGAGCGACTTGCGGTGCGAATCGGTCATTCGCGCCCCACCGAAGTCCTCGTCCGCGCCCTCGCCCGAGCCGCGGGGGTCGAGGATCCCGACCTCCGGTGGCGCTTCGCCGGCGGTCCGTACTTCGACAACCAGATAGCAACCCTGAGCCTTGAAGGACGAGAGGCGAGCCTGACGATCTCCAAGACGGTTCGAGACGAGGCGGGCCCGCGACTGGAGACCGCGTTCGAGCGACGGATAGCCTGACCTTGGCTCGCCGGGCGCTGGTCACAGGGGCGACGGGGTTCATCGGGAGCCGGTTGGCCGCCGCGCTCGCGGACGATGGCTGGGAGGTCCGCTGTCTGGTCCGAGACAGCTCGCGGGCCCGCGCCCTGGCCGACCGCGGTCTCGAGCTGCGCGAGGGTGACGTGCTGGACGCCGAGTCGCTGCGCGGGGTCGGGGAGGGGATCGAGGTCGCCTACTACCTCGTCCACGCGATGGGGCGCGGTGGCGAGGGTGACTTCGAGGAGCGCGAGCGGCGCGGCGCCCGCAACTTCGCCGAGATGGGGACGCGGGAGGGGATCGGTCGGGTCGTGTACCTCGGCGGGCTCGGCGAGCACCCCCGCTCCAAGCACCTACGCAGTCGTCAGCGAACGGCCGAGATCCTCGCCGAGCTCGGACCGCCGCTGACCTACTTCCGGGCCGGGATGGTCGTCGGAGCGGACAGCGAGTCCTACCGCACTTTGCGCTACCTGGTGCAGCGGCTGCCAGCGATGATCGCTCCGGCTTGGCTGGCGACCCCGACGCAGCCGATCGCAGTCGACGACGTGATCACCTACCTCGCGCGCGCCCCGGACGTCGCCGCCTCGGAGGGCCGAGAGGTGCAGATCGGCGGACCGGATGTGCTCTCCTACGGCGACATGCTCGACCGGATGGCCGAGGCGCTGGGCGTGCGGCCCCGCCCCAGGTTGCCGGTCCCGCTGCTCACGCCGTGGCTGTCCTCTTTGTGGATCGGCCTCGTCACGCCCGTCGACGCCGCAATTGCCCGCCCGCTGATCGAGGGGCTCTCCACGCCGACGACCGTCACCGATCCCTCGGGTGCGGCCCCATTCGAGATCACCCCCACGCCGTTCATGGAGGCACTGCGGCGCGCGCTCGCCGAGGATCCCGAGGTCGAGGCGGACGCTCGCCAGGCAGAGCTGCGTCTGTTACCGGACGAGCTCGGCAAGGTCCAGCGCACCGGCGCCGTCGAGTCGGTTCAGGCGGGGGAGCTGCGGCTCCCCGAGCCCCTGTCAAGGGTCCTGAGTCGGGACTTCCTGAGCCGAGCTGCGCGGGAGTACTGGCGCTTCGTCACTCGGAGATCCCTGGGCCTGATCCGTGTGGCCTACGCCGGCGACCACCAGTCGATCGTGCTGCTGGGGCGACCGCTGGTCCTGTTGCGCTTTCGCTCGCCCGAGTACGAGCTGCTCGAGAGCCGCGGCTCGGTCACCTGGCGGATCGAGCGCGGGCTGCTGGTCTCCCGGGACGGCCGCGACCAGGGATTCCTGCGATTGTCAGTGGGCGGCGACGAGCCGGACGCCGGCGATCGCGTCCCCGTCCGTGTCCAGATGGAGGTACGCAACTTCTACCCGTGGCTGCGCGGAAGCGGTCGCTTCGCGCGGGTCGGGGTCTGGATCTACAGCCAAACGCAGCAGCGCATCCATCGATCCGTCACGAGGGGCTTCTTACGCTCGCTGGCGAAAACCGCCGCCACCCTTGATGCCCCGACGCGGGGGCAGCGGTCTGGTCGCTCGCCGGGCTCATAACCCGAAGGTCGCGGGTTCGAATCCCGCCCCCGCTACTCACGAAAGGCCCGCAAACGCGGGCCTTTCTGTTTGGCGGGAGGGAAGCGGCATCCCTTCGAGGTACCAGCGGGGTACCAAAGCCTCGTTGCTCTGCGTCCGAAGCGTTTTCTCAGTTTGGACTAGAGGCTGGCTGAGGGGCCACCTCCTCAGCTGTAGGCGCGACTTGAGAAGTGCCGCTTTGCATGGAAAGCAACGGTATTCGCAAGCGGCAAGATGCACCCTTGACACGCCACCGGACCGTTTGAGACAGTCGTTGGCAGGCGCAGGGCCCGCCCTGAAGTCAGGAGCCAGGAAATGGGACGCAGGTCGATGTGCTCTCCGGGAGGAGAATGATTCGCGGGATTCGCTTGGCGGCCCTGCTCACGAGCGCCACGGCCTTGGCATTGTGCGCAAGCGCCTCGTCCGCCGGAGCGGCGGTCACGATCGGATCGACCTTCACGCCTACCGATCTATTCGGCGGACCTGGAACCCTTATCCAGTCGAGTTCGCAGGCCAACAGCTACACCGTTCCCACGAACGGCGTAATCACCAGTTGGAGTTTCGAGGCAGCCGCCGATTTCTTCCCGCCGCTGAAGCTGAAGGTCGTTCGGCCCGCGGGCGGCGATGACTTCACCACGGTCGGCGAGAGCCAGCTGGAGACGCCGCAAGCGAGCAGTCTGAGCGCCTGGCCGACCCGGATTTCGGTGAGGGCGGGCGACCTTCTGGGCAACTCCTACAGCGATTCGACTGCTGGCTTGCGGCTCCTCGTGACTGCTTCGGGCTTCAACGCCCACCAACTTTGCTTTGAGTGTGGCGATCCCGTCTTTGATCCGCCTGCCGGGACGACGGCGACTTACACGCCCGCCTTCGACGTCCAGATCGACGTCTCCGCCGTCCTCGAGTCGGACGCCGATCAGGACGGCTTCGGCGACGAGAGCCAGGACAAGTGCATGGGCACGCCGGGAACCGCAAACGGGTGCCCCAGCACGGTCACCATCGACAAGCTGAAGCAGAAGGGCGATACCAAGGTGAAGGTCACCGCGACCGTTCCGGGCTCCGGCACCCTGAAGGTGGGGTCGCCCTCGGATCCGGCACTGGCCTCGGCGGCGGCAAAGAAGAGCCTGAAGGCGGTGACCAAGACCCTGACCGCGACCACGAAGCAGCAGGTGTTGTTGACCCTGAAGCTGACCAAGGCCGCCATTGGGAAGCTGGCCGACGTCGGCAAGCTCAAGCTCAAGGTGAAGGCCGTCTACACACCCGTGGGCGGGCCACCGGGCTCGCGGACGAAGAAGACGAAACTGAAGAGCTAGGGCGTTCTTCCGCGAGGCACGAAGCCGCCGGGCTGCGGGAATAGCGGCTCGCTATCGCTTTGGACGAAAAGCAGTAGTTCTGCTTTGCATGGAAAGCAGCGGTTTGACGCTGCATTCCTGCTTCTCGCGGCGCTAGTCCTCGGCGAGGAGATGAGTGGACTCATTCGGAGCGATCAGGCCTACGCATGTGTCACGCAAGATGAGCCAGCGAGGTCGTTACCTTCGCCTCCCAGGGCTGCATCCCGAGCTCCATGTATAGCTGCGTGAACATCGAGAGTGAGACGCTTATCAAGCGTTGACTATCTGGCGATCCTTCAGCAAGCGACCCAGGTTGGCAATCGCTCCGCTCATATGCGTGACGACACCGGCCAGCGCTGCCTGCATCCGTTCGTCCTCGAGGCGGTCACGCAAGGCCTGCCCGATGTTCACCCGCGACCGCTGCAGCCACGCCTGGATGTCCTCCTCCGGACCCCAGGCCGCCTCGTTGGCGGCACCGATGTAGGTCGACCATGCCCAGTCCAGCCGGTTGCGCGTACGCGGGTCCGGGTTCGGGCGGGTAAGCCGGTTCTTCTCCTCGTCGTCGCGCTCGCTGGTCTCGAGGAAACCGATCAGCGCTGCGCTGAACGGCAGCATCCCAATGCGCGTGGGCTGCGGGATGATCCGGTCCTCCTCGAAGATCGGGCGCGGTGGCGCCCAGCCCAGCCCGGGTGCGGTGCAGTCGATGTGGAGTTCCCCTCGGGTCGTGGGGACGGTGCCCTCGTCTAGCACCAGCGCGTCGACCCCGACCCGGCGGACCCGGCCCTTGCGGATCACCTGCGTGATGCGGCGCAGCTGCTCCCGCTCCGCTGCGCTCAGGGTCGCACCGTGGAACATCTCCGGCTCTACCTCGGGGTCCAGGCGGTGGATCTGGCCGCACGCCTCGGCGCGCGCGTACAGGTCCTCGAGGTCCGAGGCCTCAGCGGCCGCCTCATAGGCATCCGCCAGCCCTTGAACCATCCCGGCGACCAGGTCGAGCGGCTGCGCGAAGGTGCGGTCAAGCGTCCAGGCATCGCGCGGTCGCACCCACCGGATGTCCTCGGGAGCGACCGATTGACAGAGCAGCCAAGTGCAAACGTCCATTGCGGTCTTGCCCGCACCGAGGACGGTGAACCCGTCGGCGGGATCGGCCAGCTCAACCAGCTCGTTCGGGGTGACGACGCGCGCGCCCGGGTCGACCTCGAAGTCGGGCTCGTGGCGGGCCGGGACCTCGGTTCCCAGGTAGGTGGCATCGACCACCTTCCGTACCCGTACCACTGTCTCCTGGCCGGTCACCCGCGACGACAACCGATGCCCGTTGCTGTTCGTTCCGAGGTACTCGTGGCTCCCGCGCCAGGTGACCTGCCCGGAGGCCAGCAGGTGGTCCAGCGCGCGCCGGAAGTAGTCACAGATTTCGTGCCCGCTGGCCTGCTCGTAGAAGCCCGCGTTGAGGCCGGACTCGTCGATCCGATCGTGGCCCAACGGCAACGAGTTCACCCCATAGAAAGCCGATGGCTGGTGGAGTCGGACGAACGGATAGGCATCGTTCCAGTGCCCGCCCGGCGCGTGACGGCGATCGGCCAGCACCACGGTCGCGTCCGAGTCGGCGATCAGCGCGTCGGTAAACGCCATCCCCGTGGCCCCGGCTCCGATTACCAGGTAGTCAGCGTTGATCGAATCCAAGAGCCCGTCCCCAGCTCTCGATCATTTCAGGCACCGGCGAACTCAGGGAGGCGAACCTGAACTTACCGCTACTCGGCATGCCGACCAGACCCTACAACCGCGCCCGTTGCGTTCAGCTCGATCGGTAGCTTCGAGTGTCGCGGGCTCACCCGGATCCCCTTCTCCGTCGTTCGTCTCGCGCCAAAGCCGGGGCTTGGCGCCCCTTCAGCCAAGGACGCCAAGCCTGAGCGCTCGTTCGGTCGCGCAAGCAGCAGCGCCGGCAGGTGGTTTCGTTCGAACGCAGGCTCCTCGTCGAATTCTTCTTGGTCGTCAACCGCACTCAAGGGAGCCTGAGGCTAGCGACGGCGGCCCTCGGAGACCAGTCCCTCGCTTGACATGGGCCTGCGGTGGTACCAGCCGTGGTACCGAACTGAGCGAACCTCAGCGCACCTCAGAGCATCCAATACCGCCCGAGAGAGCCATCGAGCACCTGAGAGAACCAGCCGGGGCGATCTCATAACCCGAAGGTCGCGGGTTCGAATCCCGCCCCCGCTAGAGCGTCGAGCGCGAGACCCCGGCGGCCGCGGCGATCTCTGCGAGCGTCGTCGACGGAGAGCGGGCGAGTAGGTTGGCGGCGGCCTCAAGGATCCGCTGCTCGTTCCGGACCGCGTCGGCGCGCCTCGGATCCTGCTTCACGCTGCCCACTCGAGCCGCTCCATAAGTGGCACACAGTGTGTCAGGAGTGTGTTCCGGTTCGCGCCCCGGGCAGGGAACCCGCGTTTCCTAGAAATCGAGGCGGGAAGTGTGGAGCGGATGACGGAAACGCGTCGATCCATGGATGGACCGCGCGCAGCGGGCCAGGAGTCGATCGGGGAGCTCGTCAGACACCTCTCCGAGCAGACCTCGGACCTCGCCCGCAGGGAGGTCGAGCTCGCGAAGGCGGAGATGAGCGTGAAGGTGAAGCGGCTCGGTGTCGGAGCCGGCGCCTTCGGCGGGGCAAGCCTGCTCGGCCTCTCCGCGTTCGCCGTCCTCACCACCGCGCTCGTCCTCCTGATCGCGACCGCGACCGAGGGGTGGGTCGCGGCCCTGATCGTCGCCGTGGCTTATGCCGCGGTTGCCGGTGGACTGGCGCTCGCCGGCAAGCGAAGTGTGGATCAGGCGACCCCGCCGATCCCCGAGCAGACGATCGAGAGCACGAAGGCGGACATAGATGAGACGAAGAGGAGAGCGGAGGTGGCACGAGGATGAGTGCGGAACCGAAGAGCCCGGAGCAGATCAGGGAGGAAATCGCCGAGACCCGAGCCGACCTCGGCGACACGGTCGAGGCCCTCTCCGGCAAGGCCGATGTGAAGGGACAGGCAAAAGCGAAGGTGGACGAGGCGAAGGGGAAGGTCGAGTCGGCGAAGGATGACGCGAAGGCGAAGGTGGACTCAGCCGCCTACAGCGTTCAGGAGAACCCGGTCCCGGTCGCCGTCGCCGCCGCCTTCGGAGCCGGGATCATCGTCGGCTGGATCCTCGCTCGCTGAGGTCGCCGGTGAGGCGCATCGCACAACTGGTTCTCGCCGCCGGCACGGTCGCGGCACTCCTCGTCGGGCTCCGGAAGCTCTTCGAGGACCGCACCGAGCTGTTGAGGAGTGCGGCGGAACCGGGCGAAGCCGGTCCGGAGGCCAGTCCCTACGTGGTACCGCCCGTGGACGAGACCAGAAACGGGGCGACAGACCTCACTCGCGAGGAGCTCTACGAGAAGGCGAAGCTCCTCGAGATCGAGGGCCGATCGAAGATGAACAAGCGCGAGCTCGAGCGGGCCGTAGCCGAGCGAGAGGCCGCCGGATGAAGGTCGCATTCATCCCGATCAGCATCCTCGGAGGGTTCCTCGCCGGGCTAATCGGCCAGAAGCTGTTCGAGAAGCTCTGGTCAGTGATTGACGACGAGGAGCCACCCGACGCGCAGCATCGCGAGGTCGCGATGGTAAAGCTGGTTGGAGCGCTTCTCCTCGAGGGCGCGATCTTCAGGCTCATTCGCGGGCTCTTCGATCACACCGCCCGCCGTGGCTTCGCCCGGATGACCGGAACCTGGCCGGGCGAAGAGGCTCCCGAGAGGTCCTAGCGGTGGCGACCCAGACGACACCAAGGAGGGCGAACCACCAGCCCTCCGGGGTGGCCCGCGAGACCGGGCTCGTCGTCACCCTGAAGCGGACCGCCACCGAGTTCAGCGAGGACAACCTCACCACCTGGGCGGCGGCGCTCACCTACTACGGCGTCCTCGCCCTCTTCCCCGCCCTGATCGTCCTCGTCTCGATCCTCGGCCTAGTCGGCGACCCGAAGTCGACCACCGACACGCTCACCGAGATCGTCACCAAGATCGGGCCGCAATCCGCCGCCGAGACGTTCTCCGGACCGATCGAGCAGATCACCAGTAGCCGGAGCAACGCCGGAATCGCGCTGGTCATCGGAATCCTCGTCGCGCTGTGGTCCGCGTCCGCCTACGTCGGCGCCTTCATCCAGGCATCGAACGTGATCTACGAGACCAGGGAGGGCCGGCCGTTCTGGAAGCTCCGCCCGCTGCAGATCCTCGTCACCCTGCTGATGATCCTTCTCCTCGCGGTGATCGCGCTTGGGCTGGTCCTGACCGGCCCAATCGTCGACGCCGTCGCCGATCCGATCGGGGTGTCCGGTACCGCGGTCACCGTCTGGAGCATCGCGAAGTGGCCGATCCTCGCCGCCGCCTTCGTCTTCATGCTCGCGATCCTCTACTACGCCTCCCCGAACGTCACGCAGCGCGGCTTCACCTGGGTGACCCCCGGCAGCGTCGTCGCCCTCGTCGGCTGGATCATCGCCTCCGCGGGGTTCGCCTTCTACGTCGCCAATTTCGGCTCCTACAACAAGACCTACGGCACCCTCGCCGGAGTGATCGTCCTCCTGGTCTGGCTCTGGATCACCAATCTGGCGATCCTTTTCGGACACCAGCTGAACGCCGAGCGGGAGCGCAGCGCCGAGTTCAGCGAGGGCGTCCCGGGCGCCGAGCGGGAGCTTCAGCTCGAGCCGCGCGACGAACCGAAGCCGCAGAAGACCGCCTAGGAGCGAGCCGCGGCTGGCACGCCGGCGCCCCCGGAGGTCGAAGGCGAGTATCTGCAACGACGGGGGGCCGCGTCAACCCGCTGAATCGGGAGGGAAATGGTCGTAGCCGCGGCCGACCAGTAACCCCGCTGAAGAGAGCTGCTTTGCATGGAAAGCGGCGGTCTGAACGGCCGCGAAGTCGCTCCCGCAACTCGCCCTTCCTTCGTCCGGCTTTAGGGCCGATTCGGGGTCAGTTCGGCTCCGCCTGTTGTCACCGTGTTGTCACGTGCGACATGGGGATACCTGTTCAGCGCGGCAGTCCGCTCGCGTCGGAGAGGATCACAGGTCGAACTCGGGCGCATCCGTGTCTTCGACTCGAACTTGGCGCAGTGCCTCAGGACTCTCATCGTCAGCAAACCGAAGTTCGAAGACGTTGCTTCCGGCAGCGAGCTGCATATCGCCGTTGGCATCGAGGCAAAGTCCTGTAATGAAAGTGCTAGCGCGGAACTTCGGTTCTGGCCGATCCAATGGCGCTCCCAGTGTCCGGTACCTCGCTCGGCACTGAAACTCTGACGCCCCAGTCGGACGCAAGCTCGGTGCTCAGGGTCAAGCGCATCGCCCACCCCTGAGTCGAGCAGGTGGACGTAGGTGTCGAGCGTGAACGCGGGGGAGTGGTGACCAAGCCAGCGCTGCACCTGCTTGGCATTCGCGCCCCGGTCAAAGAGCAGAGCAGCCGCGCGCTGGCTTCGTTCGAAACAGGGGACCGGCGGAGGCGTGAGCTTGAGACGCCGGCCTGAGACGCCGGCCCGGCCGCCCGCGCGGGTGGGAGGGATGCACCGGCGGGCGCGACGAGTTCCGCCGCGCCCCCGGTATTTGCGAGCTATGAGCGAGTGCCCACCTCGACGCGGACTCGCTCCGGATCGCTCGGCTCGTTGCCCAGTTCATTCTCGACCACCGGACTGGGCCGCTTGGGGCGAGGACGCTCTCGTCGATCCCTGAGCTCGGCGTGAGCGTCAGTTCTTTTTCCGCGTCTTTTCGACCGCGTCAGCGATATCGGAAGCCTGCTGGCCATAGGCCTTCATCTGAGTGGCGAGCGTCTTCACAGTGTCGAGGTCGAGCTTGCCCAGATCGAGCTTCGCCATCGGCTTGGAGCCGCCCAGCCGCTTGAGCGGGCTTTTCTTGCTCTTGCCGGCCCCTAGACGAGATTTGATCACCGCGCCCCCGGCGGCTCCGACGAGCGCAGTGCCACCAGCGATGAGAGGGATCTTTGCCTTGGATGCCGCATCCGCGACTGCGCGACCTGATGTCTTCGCCTTATCGATAGCCCTGTCGGTGATCGAGTCGGCACCATTGCGGTTCTGTGCCCTCCGGCTCTGTGCGCGCGACCTCGACCGGGAGGCGCTTGCGCCCTTCGCCCGACTTCCGTTCGAGCTGCTGCGACTCGAACTCGAGTTGGACCGTTTCGCACTGCTGCTCGGACTCGAGCCTGTGGCTTTCTGCCGCGTGTCGGTGCGACTATTTGAGCTCTTTGTCTTGGTGGATTGCGCCATCTCTCTCCTTGGGTCTGGTGCAGTCAGCTGCGCTTCGCGCCGCTTGTCTTCTTCCTTGACTTGCTCTTCGTTGAGTTGCCGGATGCCTTCTTCCTTGTCGTACGGCTGGTGGCTCCGGAGGACGTCGACCTCCGCCGGTCAGCGTCCCCCTGGATCTCCGACACGGGGATCTCGTCGTGAGCGACGTCGGTGGCCAACTGCGGAAGCAGCTCGCCTAGATACTCGGCCATGCGCTGCTCCTCACTGAGGATGTCGCGAGCGAGCTTTGCCGTCTGCTTGTCCCCCACCGACGTGGCGAGCGCGTTGATCACGGTGTAGGTGGCGATCTCCTCGGCCTCCTCGCGGTATTCCGCGCGAGCGTTGTGAAGCATCTTCCCCTGCTCGCCTGAGCCCTTTGCCAGGTGGAGCGGGCCCTGCGCCGCGGCCTTCGCCTTACCGACCGCGCCCTGCAGGCTCTGCGCAGCCTTGGTCGCTGCTTCGGGACCAGGCAGCGAAACCGTCTCCGCGGTCCCCCCAAGTTGCTTAATTCGATTGGCTACGGTCGACGCGTGGGACTTCGTCTCCTTCAGATGCTGCCGCAGGCGCTTCTCGTAGTCGGCCCGCGTTGTCATCGCCATATGCGATTCGAGCGAGAGCTCGAGCTGGCGCTCCTTGCCATAGGCCTCATTGAGCACCTGCACGAGCTTCGCGTCCCTGGTCTTCGTGTCGGACATCGTGTCCTCCTTTGGGCCCGCGGCCCTTCTCTCTCCTGATTTCGTGTTGCCTGAAGCCCATTACCCCCGCAAAAGGCAATGAAATCCCAATCGACGACCCCTGCGGTAAAACCGCGACGCCCTGCTGAACAAACCTGTGTCACTTGGCGCAAGCGGGGCATCCAGCGGAGTGGACTGAGCCACCGCTCAGCGGGTAGATGCACTGGCGGGGCGTGCACTTGCGCCTCGCTACGAGTGGAGGAGGCCAGATGGATAACCAACGAGAGCGGCTGCTCCACATCTACCTCTCCGATCACCTCGCCGGGTCGGGAGGAGGTGTGTCGCTGGCCAAGCGGATAGCCAAGCAGAACCAGGGCAACGAGTTCGGCCGCGAGATGCGCCAGATCGCGGGGGCGATCGAGGAAGACCAAGTGGCGCTCGAGCGAATCATGGAGATCGTCGGCGCTCGTACGCGGCGATGGCGTCAGGCGGGAGCCGTGCTGGGGGAACGCCTGTCACGGCTTAAGCCGAACGGAAAGCTCTTCAGCTACTCGCCACTCAGCAGGGTGCTGGAGTTCGAGGGAATGATCGTGGGAGTGAGTGGAAAGCTCCAGCTCTGGCGCTCGCTCCTGGAAGTACGCAGCGACGACTCCCGGTTCGATGTCGCCGCGGTCGAACGGTTGCGCGAGCGCGCCGAGGAGCAGCGCCGCCAGCTAGAGCAGCTGCACGCCCGCGCCGCCAAACAGGCGTTCTAACGCGTAGCGAATGTCTACCCAAGCCGAGCCGTCGAGTATCGACAACTCGTCCGTGGTACCAGCCGTGGTACGTCTCGCGGATCCTCGGGCGGTCGTACCGAGAAACGAATCGGGCCGGTATCGGTTCGACGTGCGACGCACGGTGGTCGCGTCCTGATACTCGGGGCACCGTCGCCAGCCGCTCGGTGGTAGGCCAGCCGCGTCCCGACTGGCTGGGAGTGGCGTTCCGCATGCGGCGGCGCCCGGGCGTTCCGCTAGGCAGGCCGAGTCCGCATAGCCTCGGGCGTCAACTCACAGACAGACAAACCATTGTCGCGTCGTCATCCAGATCGCCACCGCTGGCTTCGAGAACCGCCGTCTGCACCTTTCGAACGGTGTCCGCCGCGGTCGCACGCTCGGATCGCAACGCTGCCTCGATCAAGCCGTCAATTCCCAATCCGGCTTTGCCCTCTCCACCTCCCACCACGCCATCGCTGACCATGACGAGGCGATCGCCTGGCTCGAGGGAGATCGTTTGCTCGGTAGGCGTCGGACTGGAGCGTCCGCCGAGTCCGCGGCCCTTGGGTGGGCGAAGACGCTGCGGCTCCTGATCCGCGCGGATAACGATCGGTGGGACGTTCCCGCAATTGGCCACACTGAGGCGATGCGAGGCGAGATCCCAGTGAGCAGCCACGGCGCTCATCTCCGCATGTGGACCGGGCATCTCTCGCAGCGTCCGATGCATCAGCATCAACGCGTCACGAATCGCCCCCCCGCCGCGCCGGCTGGCTCGCAGCGCACCAAGCGCCACGGCGCTGCTGGCGGCTGCGCGCGTCCCGCCACCCAGGCCGTCCGCGACGGAGACCCAGACCCCGTCCGAGTTCTCCACCACGTCGAACCAGTCACCGGCCACCTCGTAGCTCGGGACCACATTGCCGGCGACCTCTCCTCCCGTGATTCTGCTGATTCGGGGCGGAAGGAGGCTCTGCTGAATCTCCGCACCAGGCGTCGGCTGCTTGCGACGCGTGGCGCGCGCGAATGCGTCCGTGTAGCGATCCGCCAAGGTCGTGGCGGCGGCCGCCTGGCGAGCGATATCGGCGAGGCTGTTCTGAGGTCGGCCGAGCGTGAGCATCACACCGATCGCCCTTCCGCGTAACCACAGCGGCACCACCTCGATCCCGGGGTAGTCGGTGAGACGCTTGCGGAGCTCCGTGAGACCGTCCGAGTCGAGCTCCGGGCCGACGGCCAGCGGTGCCTCGAGGCGCTCCGGGAAACGCTCCGGTCCCGCGACTCGGAGCAGATGCGAACCGTCTATGTCCAGCACGTAGAGGGCCAGCGGCACGTTCGCGACCCTCTGCGCTTCGGCTATGAGCTGCTCCGGAAGGACCGGGGGAGCAACCGCGTCGAAGACTTGAATCGCCTCCAGCGGAACAGGCCGCTCGCGTCCAAGGCGCCCGGGCGGGAAGGGCTCTTCCCTCCCTTTCAAGTCCTCTCTACGCGGACGCTCGCCCAGAGCGGCGATGAGGCCCTCGCGCCCGGGGAAGTGCCGATACAGCGTCGAGCGGGAGATTCCCGCGGCAGCGGCGACGTCGGCGAGCGTCGCAGTCGGCGATTGTGCGAGGAGCCGGCTTGCCGCTTCGAGGATCCGCTCACGGTTCTCCCGCGCGTCGGAGCGTGCCGCGGAATCGCTTGCCTTTAGTGGCCGGTTCCCCATTGTGGCGGCGAAGTGACACAGCTTGTCCCGAAATATTGTCGCACTTTACGCCCGGATTAGCGAACTCGTGATTCAGTTGGAGCGGATCTGGAACCATAACAGGACAGACGCCAAGAAGATGAGACAGAAGCCCGACGAGAGTTGGTGTGGAAACGGAGACCCGATCGCTAGCGAGAAATTTGATCGGGAGGCACCAGGTAGACACGCTTGCGGGCGGAAGGCTTCGCAAAGCAAGGAGGAAGGGAAATGGCCCAGACGAGCACAAGAAGGAACTCGCAGGCACAGCCGCAGAACGACGGGACGGTCGAACGGCTCGGGCCGATCGGCAGCCTCCTCTCGGGGCTCGAGCTCGACGCGAAACCGTCAGCAGCCGAATGGAAGCAGCGGTGCGAAAAGCCGGAGGTCGGGAGCTGTGCGGACCAGCTCGCGGACCAGTGCCCGCTCGCGCACGCAGCCGCGGCGCTCTGGTGGGACTGCCCGGGCAGATTCCGTCAAGCAGCTTGCGTCGAAGGGCAAGAACGCCGTCGCCGAGGGAGCTCAGAGTGGTGGGAACGCGATCTCGACCGTCGCGCGCAAGGTGAAGGGACCGGCACTGGCGGGCGGGGCGGCTCTGGCGGGGTTGGCGGGCGGCATGGCTGTGCAGTCGAAGCGCGACTCCGGGCGCAAGGTCCTGGGGATGCGGCTCGGCAACGGCGTAGGCAAGACCGGCAAGAACCTCGCCGAAGCCGGCCAGAGCGTTGGCAGGTTTACCGAGAACCTCGGCGAGTTCGCGGCCGAGATGCGGAAGACGCGTGAGGCGATCGACAATCGAGCGAAGCACCGCTCCCCGATCGAGGTCCTGTTGCAGGCTCTGACGGCGCGACGCTGACCGGAAACCGGAAGCCCGCGCCCTGCGCCGCCGAAGTGACATGACGAAATGAATGATGCTGAGCAATCGATGGAGGGCAGCGTGTCAGTCGTAACCATTCTCATAATCATCGTCTTGGTCCTGCTCGCGATCTATCTAGCGAGGCGGGTCCTCTAGGTCTCCTTAGCTGAGCGTCGTCGACAGACGCATGAGCAGGTTCAGGGAAAAACCGACAGAGGAGGCTGCATGTCAACGATTGTGATCGTTGTGATCGTCGTTGTCGCGGTGGTAATCGTTGGAATCGTGCTGGCTTCGGCCCGACGGGCCAAAGCGCGGCGGGATCTTGGAAGAACGGAGGTAGAAGCCAAGCGAGATGACGTTGGTTTCGAACGTCGGGAAGCCGCTAAGCGGCGCACCGACGCCTCGGTGGCAGAGGAACGCGCCAAGCGCGTCACCGCTGAGGCTGACCTCCATGATGAGCGAGCGTCACGCAAGGAGGAGGAACTGGAACGCGACGAGTAACTCCCGACCCTCAGCGCGGGTGCCGGCTGCTTTCCCTGATCCTGGGACGGTCGTAGCGAGAATCGTGGGTTTTCCCCGTCGACTCAGAATGCCCGACCGAAGAGAGCGACAGGCGCAGGGGTTTCTTCACGCCTGCCGCGTCGGCGTCAGGCCTGAAGGTTCCGTTTTCTCGACCGCGATTCCGATCAGGCGGTCGCCTGAGGATCACGGCGTGTCCGTGACATCCTGCGCAGCGCCTCCGCGCCGCGCGAGCCAGGCGTGGCGCCTACGGCTCAGGCGCTTGCTCGGCGGGCTGGAAGATCTCGATCGGGTTGCCGGAGGGATCGTCGAGCAGGATCTGCCGGCCGCCGGGGCCACTGATGATGTCGTTCCGAAACTCAACCCCGGCCGAGCGCAGCCGCTCGACCTCGCCCGCGATGTCGTCGACGACGAAGTGGATGCGGTTCCAGCCGCCGGGTCCCGGTTTGCGGCCGTCGGGCATCGGCCGGCCGGCTGAACTCTGTGGCCCCGCGAGCAGCAACCGCAGCCGGCCGCGCACGACGTCGGCGAAGGCCGGCAGGGCGCTGTGGCGGACCGCGAAGCCGAAGTGGCTGGTGTAGAAGTCGATCGACTCTTCGACGTCGTCGACCATGTAGCGGACGCTGACCAGGTCGTTCTCGGGCATGTTCAGCTCACCTCCTGGGGCGGTGCGGTGTTTGCAATCAGCTCGAGCAGGAAGGGGATGCGGTTGGCGAGCTCGTCGGCGGTGCGCTCGAAGGCTGGGTAGGTCTCGGCGTCGCTTCGGCCCTCGCGTGCGGGATCGGGGATGCTCCAGTGGATCAGCTCGGGTCCGCCGGGGAACTCCGGGCAGACCTCGCGCACGCGGTCGCAGAGGCTGACGATGTAGTCGAAGCGCTCCTCGGCGAACTCGCTCAGGTGCTTGGGGCGCCGGTCGGAAATGTCGATGCCGCGCTCGCCCATCACCCGCACCGCGCTGGGGTGAAGCGGCTTCGGATGGCTGCCGGCGCTTGCGGTTTCGACCGCGCCGGCGGTGAGCGTCTCAACGAGCGCCTCCGCCATCTGCGATCGGGCGCTGTTGCCGGTACAGAGGAACAGCACCCGGGCGCGGGCCGAGCCAGATGCTCGACGCCACTTGCGCGGCGCTGAGGCGGCAGGGCGGAGGGCCGGATGCAGCGCCGCGCCGCTCGCGGCCAGCAGCTCGCCGCAGCGCGCGAGCTCGAGCGCGTAGTAGGAGTCGCGCCCGTCGGCGGCGCTACGGCGCCTCGAAACCACACCCTCGGCTCGCAGCTTTCCGAGGTGGTAGGAGACCAGACTCTGGGGTTCTTCGACCAGGTCGCACAGCTCGCGAACGCGGCGATCGCTGCGCGCGAGCTCGATCAGCAGTTGCCAGCGGAGCGGATCCGCCGCCAACGGGAGAAAGGCGGGCGCGGACTGCCCGCGACGCGGCGCATCTACGGCCATGCCGAGAGAATACATCAATTCAGATTGATGCAATAAGAGGTCCTTGGTGTTTCCGCGTCCGGGGCGCGTTGGTCGCTTCGCCCAATGGCCTGGCGCAGGCGGGCACTAGAGTGCATCCATGCCTGACCCCGTGCTCGTTGCCGTCCACGAGGATGCGGACGCACTGCGGGACATTGAGCGAGAGTTGGGTGACCGCTACGCGCGCCATTACCGCGTCGTGTGCACGCGGTCGTCGGATGAGGCTCGTGCCCATCTCGAGGACCTCGCGGCGGCCGGTGACGAGGTCGCCTTGGTTCTCGCCGGACAGTGGCTCTCCGGGACCACCGGAAGCGAGCTGCTGGATGAGGCGCGGCACCTTCATCCGCACGCGAAGCGCGGGCTCCTGATCGAGTGGGGCGACTGGGGCGACCCAGCGACTGGCGAGGCGATCTTCGATTCGATCGGCCACGGTCGCATCGACCACTACGTGGTCAGGCCGTCAGCATCACCGGACGAGCTCTTTCACCAGGCGATCTCGAGCTCGCTGCTCGAGTGGGCAGAGGCGCAGCACACCTCGCCCAACACCATTTACGTCGTCGGCGAGTCTTGGTCTGGCAGGGCGTTTGAGCTGAGGGAGCTACTTGGGCGCTGCGCGATCCCGCACTCGTTCTCCCTGGCCAACTCGAACGACGGACGCGCTTTCCTTGCCGAGGCGGGGGAGGGGGCAGAGCTCCCAATCGTCGCCCTGCCCGACGGAACGGTGCTGGTAAACCCCAGCAACGTCGAGCTTGCGAAGGCCGCCGGATCGCCGGTGAACCCGGAGCGAATGAATTTCGACCTTGTGATCGTCGGCGCCGGGCCGGCCGGTCTCTCGGCAGCCGTGTATGGCGCCTCGGAAGGCTTCAGCACCTTGGTCGTGGACGAGGGCGGGCTCGGGGGCCAGGCAACGTCCAGCTCGCTGATTCGCAACTACCTCGGCTTCCCTCGAGGGATCAGCGGTCGCCGTCTGGCTCAGCAGGCATACGAGCAGGCGTGGGTCTTCGGGGCCAACTTCGTCTTCATGCAGAGGGTTACCGACCTTCGGCGCGAGCACGACGGCTTCTTCGTCACACTCTCCGATTTCGGCCGTGTGGGGGCGCGCGCGGTGCTTCTGGCGACGGGCGCCAGCTACCGCCGAGTCGGCGTTCCGGCGCTCGAGGCGTTGAACGGTCTCGGCGTCTTCTACGGCGGCGCGGTTTCCGCGGCGCCCGCCATGGCCGGTCACGACGTCTACGTTCTCGGGGGCGCGAACTCGGCCGGACAGTCTGCGCTGCACCTCTCACGCTACGCGCGGCGCGTCACGCTCGTGGTACGTGCACAGTCACTCGGCGAGGGGATGTCGCACTACCTGGTCCGCCAAGTGGAGGCGGAACCAAAGCTGCAGGTTCGTCTCCGGACCGAGATCGTCGGCGGCGGGGGCGACGGATGGCTGGAGCAGCTCGTGCTTCGTGATCGCGCGGCCGGAAGCGAGGAGACCGTCGACGCCGATGCGCTCTTCCTCATGATCGGAGCCCGCCCGCACACCGAGTGGCTGCCACGGGGGGTCGCCAGGGATTCCGAGGGTTTCGTCCTCACGGGAACGGATCTTGGAGATGACCGCGCTTGGCCGCTCGATCGCAGTCCCTTTCTGCTCGAGACGAGCATGCCGGCGGTTTTCGCCGCCGGCGATGTCCGGCACGGTTCCGTGCAGCGAGTCGCGTCCGCCGTTGGCGATGGCTCAGTCGCAATCCAGCTCCTCCACCGCCTGTTCGAGGCCGATCGCCTGCATCCGCGCGGGCGTCCGAAGGAGCCCGCCGCGATCGGACCGTGACGACGGCGCGCGTACCGGGCCCTTTGTCATCAGACGGGGGATGCGCCCCAACATGCGTCTCAAACCGGGCGCGCAGCACTTGCCGCCAAGCGAGTCTCGACCACCGTCTCCGCCTCCGCTGCACTCTCGCTGTAGCCGCTCACGGTGGGCACGAAGTGGCGCCGATCGAGCGCGTAGAGCGCCACGGGCGTGCGCGCTCGGACCGTCGTTGTGCGCGGGACATCGCGCAGCAGCGCGATCTCGCCGAAGGAGTCGCCGTCCGAGAGGACGCGGAGCAGGCGCCCGTTCTCCCTCACCTCGACCTCTCCGGCGACGATCACGTAGAAGCTCTCGCCCACCTGCCCCTGTTCGATCACGGTCTCGCCAGGCTCGACCGACTCCTCGCGCACGCTGCGGGCGAGCTGCTCGATGGTGGAAACCGGCAGGGGCCTGAGCATGGGCACCTTGCGCAGGCGGTCGATGACGTCCGCCTGCGCGCCAAGCACCTCGTCGACCCTGACGAGACGCGACCAGGCAAAGGCCGTGACGGCCGGAGTCATCAGCCCGATCGCCACCAGCGCCCCCCTGATGCCGAAGAGGTGAATGAGAAGCGGCGTGAGGATGGACCCCAGCCCAACAGCGAGCGCGACCAGGCTCTCGAGCGCCCCGAAGACGCGCGCCAGCACCTCGTCGGGCATCAGGCGAGGAAACAGCGTGAAGTAGCCGAGGTCGACCAGAGCATTCCCGGCGCCGACGATCGCGAGCATGATCAGAGCGATGAGCTCGGTGGGGAAGACCCCGATCAGGGCCAGGGGGATCCCCCAGAGTGCGATTCCAACTCCGGTGTAGGCCGCGAGACGCCGGCTCCCGACCAGGACCGAGATTCCGAGCGACCCGACCACCGCGCCAGCGCCGATGGCCGCCGTCAGGACCCCCACGCCCGGCTCCCCGGTCTCGAGGAGGTCGATGGCGACGACGACGGTGAACACGTTGAGCGCTCCCCGGGTCACCGCCTGGACCGCGCCCAAGCCGAACAGCATGGCCACGTCGCGCTGCGCCGCGATCGCGCGCAGGCCCTCCGCCGTATCGGCCGCAATCCGAATCGGCGCAGGCGGGCGTCTCGCGCGGTGCCGGCTCGTAATCGATCAGGCCCACCAGGAGAGCCGACCAAAGCGACAGCCCCGCCGTGAGCGCGAAGACCGCCTCGGGACCGCTGACGTCGAGCAGCAGCGCGGCGAGCAGGGGGCCGACGAGAGCGCTCATGGAGTCCAGCAGCCCCCGTGAAGCATTCGCGGCGGCCAGCTCCCTCGGCGTCTCGCACAGCGCCGGCAGGAGCGCCGAGTGCGCGGGACGGAAGACGGTGAAGGGGATCGTCGCGATGACCGCCAGCACATAGACGAAGACGACGGACAGATCCATGGCCAACACCACTGCAGCGGCGCCCACCGCGACAGCGCGTATGACTCCGACCCAGATCAACACCCGATCCCGGCGGACACGGTCTGCCACAGCCGTCGCGAAGGGGGCAACCAGTCCCGCGGGGACCATCCTGATCAGCGCGACGATGCCGACCGCGGTGGCCCCCCCGTCCCGGAAGGCCACGACACCGAGGGCGACGATCAAAGCCCACTCGGCTGCGTAGGCGGAGCCGAAGGACAGCTGTGCGCGGCGAAGGTCCGGGCGGCGCAGGTTCGACGCGAGCGCCGCGCCACCCACGGCCAGACGCCTTCCGACCGCACGGATCATGGCCAGAGCGGTTCAGCCGGGCCCCTGCACTCGGCGACGGTCACCACATCGAGTACTCCAGCGGCGCCGCGGCGGCCTTCCCTCCACGAGCGCCCGGAAGCCCGGGTAAGGGGACCGGGCCACGGGAGAGATATGGCTCGCCATGGCGTCCGCCGATCATCGCTCCGAACCAGCGCGCCCTCACCTCCAACAGCTCGAGGAAACCGCCGCCGCTGACCGCGGTCGCCGGTCCGCCGTCATCCGAGGCGAACTGGCTTCGATAACACGCCACCGCCGTCTTCTTCTGCTCCCAGACCGCCGAGATGTCCACCACGAAGGACGGATCGAAGGGCGAGTGCACCATGTAGGAGAACTGGTGCGCGGGACGGTGCAAGGCACCGCCGGCGACGCTGCCCAGGCCCGCCTCGAAACAGCCTCGCCTCACCAGCCTCGCCGCCGCCTCGTGATCGGGGTGGCGATCGACGTCGTTCGGGCGCGAGCACGATGCGTGGCCTGGTCTCGCGGATCGCCTCGACCACCAGCGCCACAGCCGCGCGCGATGATCCGAGCTCGCCATCCGCCAAGCCGAGCGCGATCCGCTCGCTGAGCCGAAGCGTCCGCGTCGCCGCTGCCTTCTCCGCGGCGCGGCGGGCCGGGGTACCCCGAGTCGCCCGCTCCCCATCGGTCAGGTCGGCTATACCCACTCGCAGTCCCCGCTGCGCCGCCAGGGCCAGGGCGCCACCGCAGCCGATCTCCGCATCGTCCGGGTGGGCGGCGAAGGCGAGGACGTCGAGCGGCTCCACCTCAGCGTCCCATCAGGTAGGTCACCATCAGGCTGTCCGCCACCAGAGGAGCGTCAGCGGCGTCGGGCGACGTCAGGCCCTCGGGCACGAGCATCGGGATCGGCTCCTTGTCGAGCGCCTCGCGGAGGACCCTATTGAGGACCATGCCGTAGATCGCACTGCTCTTGCCGGCAACCATTCCGCTCGCCAGGTCGTTGACGAAGATCAGCAGGAGAACGTCCGGACTCCACCGGTGAGTCTGGGCGATCTCGTCAAGCGAGAGCTCTCGGCGACCGAGCCGAAACCGGTATCTGGCCCCGCACCGGCAGGTGGCGACGGCGTAGGCCCCGTCGGCTCCGTCCCGGCGCCGGAGCGGGAGACGGGTGGCGTCGGATGCGCAGGAGATGTGGAGCGGCAGGTAGTCGTCGGCGAGCGGATGGACCAGCGGGTCGATCCCGCCCTTCCTGAGGTCGAAGACGGCGCGGTTGAAAACCTCGATCACGCGCGGCAGGGCGTTGAGGCAGGCCTCGACCTGCTCCCTGAAGTCCTTCTCCTCGAGCAACCTGGAGAAGCGCACCGGCGCCAATCTGATCCCGTGCTCGGCCAGGAGGAGATCGGTGACCTCAGCGCTCAGGTCCGCAAGGGTGTCCGCAGCGCTCCGGGAGACGACATCGCGAAGGTGCGCATAGCGGTCCAGCCCGCGGCGACCCACACCGGCCTCGCCGAGATATGTCCGGAGCCGATCCAACGCGCTCAACAGCTCTCGCTTCTCGATCGGGATGAACCGGGGCTCGCGCTTCTTGCTTCCCGGCGGCGCCATGTTGACGCCGGCCCGGCCGCCCCGCCGCGGCCACTGGATCACGGTCATCCGCTTGTCCGAGCCGGAGCGGTCCACGTCGACCCAGAGTCCGCACGCTCGCACGTCGTGGGCTGCGTCCAACCCGCTGAGAGCCGTGAGCTTGGCGAATACCGAGGCGCCGTAGTCAACGGAGAGCTGGTGAGCCATGTAGACAATGGGGTGCGCGCGGCCATCGTCGCGACCGGTGGGCTGGGACAGGCGGGCGAGCGCGTCGCTCGCAGGGGCGGATATGGCCCCCAGGAAGGAGCGCCGGTCGAGGAAGACACCCTCCTCCCGCAGGAGCGCGGTGCCCGCTTCGGATGCGGCGAGTTCGGCCAGGGCGCTCACGAGCCGGCCTCGGCGACGGCGCGATCCGGGCGATCGTTGCTTTCACCTCGATCGACCAGGTTCCGATACAGGCTTTCGTAGCGCGGCACGATCCTTTCGGAGGCGAAGCGGGCGGCGTGGCGCCGGGCGGCGCTGCCGACTCTGCGGCGCAACGAGGGGTGAGCGAGTAACTCTGCGACCGCGTCGGCGGCCTCAGCGTGGGCGCCTACCCGAAACAGGCGGCCGCTGGCTCCATCACCCACCAGCTCGCCGAGACCGCCCACCCGCGTAGCCACCACCGGGATGCCGCACGCCATCGCTTCCGCCGCGGCCACACAGAAGCTCTCGACGACGCTGGTCATCAGCAGTAGATCGGCCTCGCGCAGGATCGTCGCGACATCCGTCGTGGCGCCGAAGAAGCGCACCGCGTCCTGCGCGCGGGCCTCGGAAAGCATCTCGCGAAGCACGGGCAGACTCGGGCCATCTCCCACGAGCCACAGCTCCGCGTCGATGCGCTCGCGGACGGCGAGGAACACATGGGCGAGGCTGCGAGGATCCTTGACGCGCCTGAAGTTCGAGACGTGCACGATGCGAGGCCGGTCGCGATGGGGCGACTGCGTCGGCTTGAAGCGGGTGATGTCGATGAAGTTCGGGATGACCAAGGGTGGCTCGCTCAGGGCGAAGAGATGGCGGGCGAGGCGAGCGTGGTCGTGAGACACAGTGGTGACCGCGGCGAGGCCCCGGAGGCTTTCACTGAGCAGCCGACGCTGCGCCGGCTCGCGGCCGTGAATGCTGACGTCGGTCCCGTGAAGCGTCGCGACCGTCACCGGACCCGACTCTCCAAGTCCCCGCGCTAGCGACGCGGCGACGTGAGCAAACGGCACCGCGTAGTGCGCGTGCAGAACCTGAAGGCGCTCGCGTACGCGCAACGCCCGCCACCAAAGAGCGGAACGCGGCCTGCTCGTCGTTGCTCCACTCGACCTTCAGGCCGACGGGAAGACCCCCATTGGCGGCGGGAAGGAGGGTGTGCAGGAACACTCCGCTGTCCTTCAGCCAGTCTGCGACCGGCGGCCGGTGCGCCATCACGTGAACGCTGTGTCCGCGCCTTGCGAGCTCGCCCGCAAGCGCGCACGCGATCCGGACACTGCCCACCGATTCCGCTGTGGCAGAGGAGGCCAACCCTCATCTCGATCGGCCCGGGCTTGGGTGGCCATCCTCTTCGCGAGAAGCGCGAGAAGCGCCCGCGAGACCTCCGGCTGGGCTTCGAGCAGGCGCTCGAACTGGCTCCTCCTCGAGCACGATCAGCCGCGCCGGGCCCCGAGCCACGATCGAAGCGCTTCGCGTCACCTTTCCCAGGGCCGCCACTTCGCCGATGCAAGTCCCCTTTCCACATACCCTCAGCTCCTCCTCGACGCCGTCGCGGCGCTGCAGGATCGAGACTTCCCCCTCGCGGATCACATATACCTCACGTGCCGGATCGCCCTGGGACGAGATCACGGTGCCCGTCCTCGACAAGACGCTCCGATGCGATCTTGGCCAGCGTCGCCAGCTGCGAATCGGGCAGCGAGGCGAAGAGCTCCGTTCCTCTCATGAACTCCATCCTCTCTGCGAGGCGGACCCGCCGGGAGCGCGAGGAGGTTCGCGAACAGCCGGAAGGGCCCCTGCACCCCGGCTGGCAACTGGCGATAGAGCGAGTAACCGCAGTAGACATAGGTGCCACGCCCATAGTCGGCAACGATCAGCCCGCCGGGCTTTGGCTCCTCGCCCGGATCAGCGCAGGCCAGTAGGGGACGGTAGCGCCGATCCCACTCGCCAAAGAAGTACCTACCCCGCTC
Organism: uncultured Solirubrobacterales bacterium; assembly: GCA_963808565.1. Lineage (GTDB taxonomy): Bacteria > Actinomycetota > Thermoleophilia > Solirubrobacterales > 70-9 > DASUPK01. Next base: position 374,537 of record CAWEGM010000011.1, on the reverse strand, counting down.
ACCCACCCAGCCGTCGAAATCCGTGTCCCCGATCCGGTTGGGCACCTGGAACAGGGAGTGCTCGGGCGCGAGGATGCGGACCGGGGCCCTCTCGTCGGTGACGCGGTCGTGGGGCTCGCTGATAGCGGAAGGGATAAGGAGCCATGCCCGGCTCCTGATAGCTGTATGGCTGGTACTGGACGATCAGCGTCCCTCCACCGTCCATGTAGTCCAGCAGCCGGGGGGCGGCTGCGCGGAGAGCGGCGCGCGCCGAGTAGGCGCCAGGGCCGATCACGATCGCGTCGAAGCCGAGCCAAGTCGAGCCGCTGAAGCTCCTCGTCGTCGACCAGGTGGAACTGGGCTCCAAAGGGCTCCAACATGGCGGACGACGTCTTCCTCGACGCCGGCGACGTAGGCGTAGCGCAACGATCGGGCGAAGCGAGCCTGGACGACGTGGAGATCGACCTCGGCCGGGGTCAGCAGGAAGGTCTCGCGGGTGCAGCTCGCTGCATCCGGTTCGCCGGCGAGGTTCGCGGTCCCCATGCGCACAGGCAGGAGGCCTGTTGTGTAGGGACGACCCTCCACGTCCATGCGAAAGCGAAGCGCATGTGTGCCGATCGGAGCGGAGGTCGGCGTGGTGAGGGTGAATGAAGTACGGCTGGCTGCCGCCTGCGCCGAGCGAGACGTCGATCGCGGACGGCTCGACTGTGATCCAGGAAGGGACCTCGAGCTCGAGCCTGCCGGTGAGGCGCTGCTCGGTGTGGTTGCGCGCCAGCACATCGAGCTGGATCTGGGCTTCACCGGCGGTCGGCTCGGGTTCGAAATGCTCCGGTAGGGCTCGGCGACTCTCCGCAGCCTGTTCGCGGACGGCCTGCATGGACACCACCCTTGAGCCGGCGCGGAGGGAGACGGGCGGGATGTACGGCGGGATAGAGCTCGCGGACGCCGCCGGGGAAGGCGCTACGCGCGATGGCCGGGGCTCGGATCACGAGCCGCTGTCCTTCCACCTGAATCTCGCACTCGGCCTCGAACCGAGGGGGGCGGAACGGATGCGAGCAGTATCGCTCCGGCGGCCAGCGGTAGGCGTACTGCCCGGGTGGCTCGACCAGCCAGTAGGGAGAGCTGAGCGCAGCCTGCCGCGGAACGCTGACCGTGAAGCCCGTTTCGGCGACCGCGCCGGGTGTCGCAGCGGCGCCAAGCCCGTCCTCGCTATCCGCATGCGCTTCACAGTCAGGCGGGACACGCAACCTCGTGGCCTCGATGTCGACTGCGACTTGGCCCGAAGTTCCAGAGGCGAGCCTGGACTTCGAAGGACTGTCCCGGGATCACATGCACGGCGCCGGCTGCGGCACTCCAGTCGTAAACCGAGGCATGCCGCGGCGACCTCCTCGAGATCACGGAGCTTGCGCTCGAGATACATGGACAAGGCGACCCGCCGTCGTCCGGCGAGTCGTGAGCCGAGCTCCGAGATCACTTCACGCATCGCCGATAGCCGCCGACAGCAGATGGCGTCCCGCCGAGCTCGCGTCTGGGATCCGGTAGGCGGCGAGCGCTCCCTCCATATGCCCCTTGACGCGCTGAAGTTGCTCCCGCAGCCACCCGGAATCTTCCCCCGCATGATGGGCGAGCCCCGTGAGCGTGGGATCAAGCCCCTCGAAGAGGCCGCCCTCCGGGCTCACGTCCGTGGCTCCATCGCGACCCGAGCCCTCGATCAGGCGGTAGTAGTAGACGAAGCGACCGGGCCCCGGGAGCAACGCCATCCCTTGCGAGCGGTGCTGGTTCAGGGCCGACAAGCCCTGCTCCTGGAAGGTCTGACCTCCGATCGGATCCAGCGCTCCGGTGTCTATGCGGACCAGTCCTTCCCGCTCGAGGTCCTCCCGGAGGGCTCCCAGCGACGCCAGGTCCTGTTCGGGCGTCCAGTCGCCGCCGACCGACTGGTAGAGCCGACGGGGCGCCCAGGCCTCCAGGCCGAGCTGGCGGAGCTCCGGGAACAGATCGGGATCGCCGGCCGCCCGAAACGCCGTCGGCCGTGAGCTCCCCTATGGCCTGGTGATGGCCATGCTCGTCGGAAGGCTGTCCGCTCCAGCGAGAAATGACGATCTCCGGCTGGACCAGCCGAATGGCCCTGGCGATCTCGCGGACGACAGCATCTCTTCCCCACTTCGCGAGCGTGTCGGCGCCGCTCTTGCTGTAGCCGAAGTCGTAGAAGGGGCCGAACAGGGCCTCCGCTCCGTCGATGGCGCGAGCATCCTCGCTCTCCCAGGTGCGGAACACACCCAGCGCCTCGCCCCGGTACGAGTTGAGCCGATTCTGTCCGCGACTCTCCCCGGGTGGCCGACCAGTAGACGGTGCGCACGCCGAGGCCGTGCGCGAGATAGGCGAGGAGACCGCTGTCCTCGTCGTCGGGGTGCGCGCCCACCTGCAGCACAGCGCCGGCCATCGGCAGCGACCGGAGTCGATAGCTCAAGCCAGCCGCGTCAAGGGCTCCGCCATCCTGGCCAACCCGCCACGCCACCCTATGCTCCTCCAAACAAGCGCACCGGTCTATTTTGAAGCCCCGGAGGGCCATAACGCGCTCCGTTACCTACCCAAGGGGCGTGTCGGTCCCCGACTTCGGACCGAACTGAGCGCACCTCACGTCACCTGAGGCGTGCCTACTCAGCCTCAGCTGACCCCTCCCCGCCGGCATCATAATCCGCGTGTCGGGGTTCGAGTCCCTCCTCCGACACCTACGAATGCCCCGCTATCGCGGGGTTTTCGTAACGTGCGGGCGTATTCCTCGCACGGCTCAAGGGATGCCGCGCCATTGAGGGCAGGTAGCGGGACTGGGGGCGGCCCGTCACGCGACAGCCGCAAGCTTGTGGTTTTTCGATGTCCGGTTTTCGCCCCCCTGTACGTTCTATCCATAGATGACCACGGAGGCGATCTACAAGCGCGAGGCGACCGGGCTCATTCGCAGGCTCGACCGGATGCTCGGCTCGCGCGAGGCCGCCGAGGATCTCACCCAGGAGGCCTTCCTGCGGCTCTGGCAACGGGCGCCCGCTGACCTCGGCGACGCCCAGCAGGCGGCTTGGCTCAAGCGAACGGCAACCAATCTCGCTCTGGATGAGCTGCGGCGCCGCCGAGTCCGCCACCACGACCAACTCGAGGAGGAGGCCGTCGCGACCCTCGCCGCGGACGGCACCGAGGCGCTCGCGGTGGCCGAGGCGCTCACCCGACTCACCGCCCACGAGCGGCTGCTCGTGTTGCTGCGCTTTCAGGCTGGGCTCTCCCATGCCGAGATCGCCGAAACGCTGGCGATCACTCCGGAAGCCGCGCGCAAGCGCGTCAAACGTGCGCGCCTCGCCTTCGCGGACGCCTATCTCGGCCTGCTACCGCGCGAGGCGCCGGTAGTGCTGCTGCAGACCCGCGACGATCCCGCCCCGTACGTGAAGTGGCTCGTGCGTGAGGGCGCCGAGGTGCGCCTGCTGCGGCCGGGCGCGGTCGAGCCCCAGCTCGCGCTGGCCGACGCGATCGTGATCGGCGGCAGCGTGATCGACCTTCACCCCACCCTCTATCGCGAGGCGCCGCGCGTGCCACTCAACACCCCGGACATCGCCAAGGACGTGCGCGAGCTGCGCTTCACCCGCGCGGCACTTGAGGCGAGCCTGCCGCTGGTCGGGATCTGCAAGGGCGCACAGCTCATGAACGTCGCACTCGGCGGAAGCCTGTACCAGGACATCAACCTCGACGGCGCTACCGGCCGCAGCCACTGGCGCACGCAGCACCGGATTGAGACCCGGCCGGGCACGCTCGCACGGCGGGTGCTCGGCCGCGGCGGCGTAATCTCCTCCGAGCACCACCAGGCGGCGCGGCGGATCGGGCGCGGCCTGAGCGGGAGCGCGCGCTCGGAGGACTCGATCTTCGAGTCCCTCGAGCTCGATCGCCGGTTCGCGATCGGGACCCAGTGGCATCCGGAGCACCCGGAGTCGGGGCGCAGCGGCCGGCGGCTCGCCGCTGCCCTGGTGGAGGAGGCCGCGGCGCACTCCGCTGGCGGCGGGGACCGGCGAGGGTCGCGATGAGGGACCTTACGCTCAGAATCTGCTGCCCGGCGGACTATGCCGCGTTGCGGAGGCTGGCCGAACGCGACACCGCCGCCGTGCCCACCGGCCGCCTCCTCGCGGCAGAGGTGGACGGCCGGTTGATCGCTGCGATGTCCCTCGAGACCGGTGCGGTGATCGCCGATCCATTCCTACCGACGAAGGACGCCGTCGAGATTCTCCGCCGCCGAGTGAGGCAAATCAGGCGGGCGGAGGGCGGTCCCGGCCTTCGGCTCCATAAGGGCCTCGGGCGCCGGGCGGGCCGCAGGACCGCTTCCGCCGAGACCTGAGCGCACGGAAGAACCGGAACTGTCGGGGGTTCGAGTCCCTCCTCCCGGCACCTCCGAACGCCCCGTAAACACGGGGTTTTCGCTTCTCGCTGTAAGCCTAGAACCCCGCCCGGGGCACCGGTGGGCAACACCGGCGTCGCCTACCGCTTTGCATGGAAAGTGGGTCTTGCCACCGGGGCGCTGACACATCAGGTCGGGGCTGCAGCCAGGTAGGCACCGTAGGATTGCGGCTGTGCCGTTCACGCTCAGGAACCTCAAGGAGGACCTGCCGGACGTCGGGTCCAACTTCGACGGGGCGCCGGACCTGGAGTTCCGCTTGGCGACCCAGGCGCTCGAGCTCGAGCAATCCGGCCTGGGCTACCAGCGCGTCCCACCCGGCTATCGCTTTCCGTACGGCCACACGCACAAGAAGCAGGAGGAGGTGTACGTGGTCGTGCGCGGGAGCGGGCGGATGAAGCTCGACGACGAGATCGTCGAGCTCAAGGAGTGGGACGTGGTGCGCGTCCCACCCGGTACGTGGCGAGGCTACGAGGCCGGGCAGGAGGGCCTCGAGATCATCGTCATCGGCGCGCCCAACCTTGGCGACGCTCCGCGCGAAGACGTCGAGGGCCAGCGCGACTGGTGGGCTGACTAAGCGCCCTCCGACCGCCGCTTCGGACGAAGAAGCGGCTATACCGCAGTCGGGATCAAGGACCTACTCCCGCAGCCCGGCGGTTCTGAGGGCTTCGGCACGGGTCCAGAAGACTTGACGTCTCGTAATCAGGCCGTCCGCGAACCAGACGATCTGCCAGGTGCGGTATTCAAACGGCACGCCGCTGCCCCTACGGCGTGCTGTGAGAACCACCGCGATGAAGACCCGGTCATCACCCAAGTCCGTTATCTCCACGCTCTCGATGTGGACGCCCTCCTCCGCGTTTTCCCACATCAGCTCGATCCACTCTCGCGCCCCTGCCCGCCCGCGGTACAGCTCACCAATCCCGGGACACCTTCCAGGGCCTCCCATACGACATCAGGGCTGAGGAAGGCGAGCAAGGCGTCGAGGTCGCCGCGGTTGAGAGCGTCGATGGCCTTCCGTGCCAGCGCCACGTTCTCCTCCGACATCGCTTACTCCGAGAGCCCGGCGGCTTCGCGGGCCTGCTCAGGGGACTGAAAGAGCTCAGTGCGGACCACCTTTCCCTCCCGCACCGTGACCACGGCTCCCACCCGCTGCTCGGTCCCCGCGCCGCTCTGCCTGCCTCGGAATTTGGTCGGCATTACCGCCAGCACCCGCTCGTGATCGATCTCCGTGACCTCGGCAAGCGTCACCTCCCACTCCATGGTCTCTCCGGTACGAGTCGCCCAATCGCGGTAGCCCCGTGCCCCCCGGTGACCTCCACCACCTTCCAGCCCCACATCGCGGGGGAGGTATTCGTGGTCCGGATGGAAGAGGGCGTTCATCGTCTCGTAGTCGGGCTCGGGCCTGCGGATCGCAGCCTCGATGGCTGCCCGCACGATCTCAACGTTCTCCTCCGACATCGCCCACGCAGTATGCGCCGGACAGGGCCGCGCGTTGTACTCGGAAATCTGTGAGGCGGGCGCCTAGCCTGCGCCGCCTCGGGTGCGCTCCCACCACTTTCGCGCCTCCTCGGCGCGTTCCTCGGGAAACGCTGCTCGAAAGCGCCAGGCGCGGATCTAGGTCAGACGCGGAGGTTCGCTGCGCGTGCGACGCGCTCGAGCCAGCCATGGCCGGTCTCGCCGTCGAGCACCGGCGTGGCGGGCCCCTCCACCAGCAGCGTCGACTGGCGATCTGAGCCGTCGAATCCGATCGGCTGACCGATCGGGTGCCCGAGCGTGAACGGGGCGGCGCCGTCGAGGCGACCCTGCACCGCGAGATCTCCGAAGGAGTCGCCGCCGAAGCGGACCTCGTAGTCCCGCGGCTCACCCAGCGGCGAGTGCAGCAGTGGCACCTCGACGCGCGTGATGTCGTGCATCGTCTCGCCGTCGAAGTAGCAGCCGGTGATCAGGTCCGGTCCGCTCTCGTTGCCGACGTGCAGGGCGACGTAGCTCCGCCCGCTGGGGAAGAACCCGAACGACCATCCCTCACTCGGTATCCCCGAGTGATCGCGCGGCCCGCGGCTGTGGTCGCGCAATCCGAGCGTGGAGACCGGGACTTCCTCGCCGGCGACCGTGATCGAGCCCTCGATGCGGCTCTCATGCTCGAGGTGGAAGTCGCCCCAGGGCTGCTCCGGGGCGTGCCCCACGCTCCACGGGGGACGAATGCCCGTGACGTCGAGGCCGATCGTCAGCGGCTCGACCGGACCGTCGAGCAGAAATCCCGCCGCCAGCTCATCGGTCCGCGTGCGGCGAACCACCCCGTCGAATTCCAGCCGCCAGTGACTGAGCGGCTCGACGCAGGTGTATGTGAGGGCTCCAGCGTCCGCGACCTGGTCGTCGCGCGCCGCTGCGAAGGAGCGGCTGACGAGCAGCTCACCGCCGGGAAGGAAGACCGTCAGCACGCCCTCCCACAGGGCCGGCCGCTGCGCCTCGATGCGGCAGAAGTGGGTGTAGATGGCGAGGCCTGAGTCCGGCGCGCTGAAGATACAGACGACGTTCTCGCTCCAGTTCGCAGGGGGATCGGGCGGAATCTGGAGGCGGTCCTGCTCCGCTGCAAGCGTGGCGCTCATGGGACGCTCCGTGTCGCCGCCGCTCGCGCGGCGCCTGTCGGTTCCCGTCGCGACAACCCCTGTTCGAGCGTCGCAGCAACGGCCGTTCGTACGGGCGCGCTGCCGCCACGCGGGTTGTTTGAGCCCTCCAGGCAGCAGAACCCGCGTCGGCCTTCGTGCTCGATCTCGCACAGACCGTCGACCCAAGCAACTCCGTTGCGCTCGGTGACGATCGCGTCCATTGGCTGGCAGTCAAGCGTCAGCGTCTCGCCGCCGGCGAGTGTCCAGGTCGCGGTCCCACGCCGGTAGGTGACGCCGTCGGGCTCCATCGCCAGGACGACGTCGACGTCCTCGGCGGCCTCCGCTTCGCCATCGCGGACGATGTAGCCGAAGCGCCGCAGCGAGCCGTCGACAGCGTGCCAGGTGAGCGCCCCGAACGACATGTCGGGCCCCATGGTTCCGACCGCCCACCGGTGGCACAGGATCGTGTCCCAGTGCCGGACCCCCCAGCTGCGGTCGCGATGGAAGAGCCCGTCGATGTCGTACGACTGGCCTCCGATCTGGACAGTGCCGCGAACGCTGCCCGAGCTTTCGAAGTGGCTGCTGGCGACATCGCGCACGGGGCCAGCCGCCAGCCCGAAGAAATCGGTGCGCGGATAGAAGTCCTCGGCTTGGAGCTCGAGCCGGCAGTCATCGTCCTCGGCACGGATCTGGAGGGCCCCCTCATCGAAGTCGATCGCGAAGCGGCCGTCGCGGGCGGCGAGCCCGTGCGCAAGCCGGTCGGCGTCGGTCAGTGTCCCCGACTCGTTGCAGCCGGTAGCGCAGTCCCTCGCGGGTGACGACCCCGAACCCGAGCGCCCACTCACCACCCTGCCAGTTGGGCTCGTGACCGATCCGGATGTACCCGCCGGCGCCTGTTCCAGCGTCAAGCCAGGCCACCGCGGCGCTCTCCTGCCAGAGCTCGTGCGAGTCGGGAAGATGCGGTGATTCGTCCGTGTCTGGGTGGGTGGTGAGCATTGGGTCAGTTGCCTCCTCGAGCGACACCCAAGGCGTGCGTGTTCAGCGTCAGATGACCCTCCTCGCCGCCCTACTCGCCCACCGCGACGACCGAGAGCGCGGCGTCCACGTCGACGATGGTCCCGGTTTCGCTGCACTCGAGGCCCACCGCATGGGTGCCCGGCTGGACCGTGCGCGCGAAAGTGAGCGCCATCGTCGATTCGACGGGAAGGCTTTGCTGTCGTATGTAGAGCTCTCCACGCCGGCGATTCGGAGCCGACAGTGCGCGGTGTCGCCACCGGCCCCGTTTGCGTCGAGCTCGAGCGAGGCGGTGGCGACGATCCGGGTGCCGGTCGTCGTCACGCTCGTCGTCACCACTTCCTGAAAACTGGCCGTCAGGGGAAAGTCTCCTGAAGTCCGCTCCGCGTACGCGGAGGTCGTCTGCAGCTGGCTCGCGTCCTTCCCGTCGAGCTTGTCGGCATTCGCCACCGAGAGGCCTGGTGCGGCCTTCTTGATCTCCTTCTTGGCGATCTTGCTCGTCTGCTTCTTCTCCTTCTTGTTCAGGACGCTGATCGTGGCCACGCCGGCCACCGAGGTCCCGGCGACCGCAAAGACCAGGGCCACGATCGACGTGACCATCGCAGGCGACGGCTTCTTACCGCTGAGTCTCCCCATCTCGACCTCCTTGTCGCTCCAGCCCCGTGGCGGATTGGCCATTCTGGCCCCGAGGCGGGATCCTAGATGACGGCCCGAGCAGTAGCGTGGCTGGCGCTATTGCGCCAAGTGTGAGACGACGTTGATGACCGTCCCACTCGGCTCGCGGAGCATGAAGCGCCGCACCCCCCACTCCTCGTCACGCAGTGGATAGATGACCTCCAAGCCCTGCTCCACGACCTTGGTGTAGACCGCATCGACGTCATCGACCCCGACCGAGATGCCGGGCGCGGCGGGATCGTCGTTGCTGATGATGGTCACCTGGGCCGAAGGGTTGGTCGGCGATGCGACGGTCACGACCCAGTCCAGGTCCATGGCCACCTCGAAGCCGAACAGCTCGACAAAGAAGTCGCGGGTCTCGGCGGGCTGATCGGAGCGGATATTGGGAACGGCCCTTTCGATCGCCACGTCGAGAGTTATATCGAGCCGATTCCCTGCAAATGGGCAGCCTCAGTGGGAGCTGGGGCGACCGACGAGAAGGTCCAGAGCGTGCGGTAGCGCGGGGGCGATCGCCTCGCCCGCCTCCGCGATGCTCTTGGGGCTGCCGGGGAAGTTGACGATCAGGGTGCGGTTGCGAATCCCGGCAATCCCTCTCGAGAGCATCCAATGCTCGGTGTGCGGGCGAGACGCCGCCCGCATCGCCTCGGGGATGCCTGGAGCTTCGCGATCGATCACTGCCCGGGTCGCCTCGGGCGTCACGTCGTTGGGTGTGAAGCCGGTTCCCCCGGTGGTCAGCACCAGCTCACAGTGTTCCTCGTCGGCCCAGTGGCACAGGCGCTCGGCGATCACCTCGCGATCATCTGGGATCACCTCGCGGCCAGCGACCTCGGCGCCGAGCCCCTTGGCGAACTCCGCCAGCGCCTCCCCGCTCTCGTCCCCGCCCTTGCCCGCCGCCCTCGAGGTCGAGACGGTGAGGACCGCCGCCCGCACGCCGTTCAGGCCTCGCCCGCCTCGGCGTCGCCCGCCTCGGGCTCGTCGCTGCTCCAGGTGCCGCTGCGGCCGCCCGACTTCTCCAGCAACTTGACGCTCTCGATCGTCACCCCACGCTCGAGGCCCTTGACCATGTCGTAGACGGTCAGGGCAGCGACGGCGCAGGCGGTCATGGCCTCCATCTCGACCCCTGTCCTCCCCACCGTTCTCGCCTCCGCATTGAGTACGACGAATCCATCGGCGGCAGAGATACGCGCCTCGACGTCGACGAACGTGAGGGGCAGCGGGTGTGCGAGAGGGATCAGCTCGCCGGTGCGCTTGGCCGCCTGGATGCCCGCCAAGCGCGCGGTGCCGATCACGTCGCCCTTCGGGCCGTTGCCGCGCTCGACCGCAGCCGCGGTTTCGGGCGACATCCGGACCCGTGCCTCGGCGATCGCCCGGCGCTCGGTCGTCTCCTTGCCGCCGACGTCCACCATGCGCGCCGACCCTGAGTCGTCCAGGTGAGTGAGCTCGCTCATCGCGCCGACTCCGGGGCCGGCGACGGAGCTCGGCGTTCCCTGGACCCACCGCGCGCGCTCGCCGTCCGCGGTGGCCACGACCTCGCGCTTCCAGATCGGCGCCTCGGCCTTGATCCGGTCTATCGCCTCGCGCGCCCCCGCGAAGGCCTCGGCCCGGTGGGCCGCCGAGACGGCGACGATCACGCTCGACTCGCCACGCGCGACGGGACCGACGCGGTGCTCGGCGGCCACCGCCTCGAGGCCGTGGCGGTCCAGGCAGTCGCGGAGGATCGCCCGGATTCTCTCCTCCGCCATCTCCCTGTAGGCCTCGTAGTCGAGGCGGCTGACCTCGCGCGTCGTGCCCTGGAAGCTGACGATCGCGCCGGCGCCGGGGCGCGATACCAGGCGCGAGAGCGCCTCGAGCGAGAGCGGCTCGTCGGAGATCCGGGCGTGCACGTTCGCATCGGTGCTCCCCCCGCTGATCGGGGACACCAGCGCCAGCTCGTCGCCGGGGGCCAGGAGGGTGCCACCCTCCGCGTAGTCCCGGTTGACCGCCATTGTGACCGGCATCCGCTCGAGCAGGTCCCCCAGGTCTGGGCGCTCGGCGAGCCTGGCCAGCGCCTCGGCGACAGTGGCGCCGTCCTCCAGCTCAACCTCGATCGAATCGCTGCCCACCCGCTCGCGCAGAACGGCGAAGAGTCGCACGGTTACGGTCATCGGGGCGATGGTACGGGCCCCATCCCGGGCAAGAGCTCGACCTCGATCCGGCTGCCGGCAATCGGGGCATCCCCCTCGGCGGACACGATGGCGAGAGCGTCCGCGCCCAGCATGGAGGTGAGCACGTGCGAATCCTGGTTGCCGGTGGACCGGGCGTGCCAGCCGTCGTCGCGAAGCTCGAGCGAGCAGCGGACGGCATGGTCACGGCCGCGGGCCTTCGGAAGATCGTCGTCCAGGATCGCCGACACCCGGTCGATCTCGTCGGATGCCCCCAGCATCGACCGGATCGCCGGACGGACGAAGAGCAGGAAGGTGACCATCGCCGAGACGGGGTTGCCCGGCAGGCCGAAGACCAGCGTCCCGCTCGGTGCCACCCCGAACCAGGTGGGCTTGCCCGGCTTCAGGGCAACGCGCCAGAAGACCCGCTCGACGCCGAGCTCCTCGAAAGCACTCTTGACGTGGTCGTGGTCCCCCACTGAGACACCGCCCGAGATCACTGCGATGGCTCCATCGAGGGAGGCCTTGATCGCTTCCCTGGTCGCATCCGGCTCGTCGCTGACGGTCTCGATTCCGGTGACCTCGGCGCCGGCACCGAGCGCGAGCGATGGGATCGAGTAGGCGTTCGAGTTCCGAACCCCGCCCGGCCGCGGCGGATCTCCCGGCTCCAGCAACTCGTCACCGGTCGTCAGAGCTCGCGCGCGGGGACGGCGGGCGCAGCTGACGTCGACCAGGCCGACCGCGGCGAGCACGCCCAGCTCCGCTGCGCCGATCGTCACGCCCCTGCGCAGGATGGGCGATCCGGGCTCGATGTCGTCCCCCCTGCGCCGCACGTTGTTGCCTGAGTCCACCTCGACCGACACCTCGACCCGCCCGTTCCGGGTGGCCGTGTCCTCCACCCGCACCACCGAGTCGGCGCCCTCGGGAAGCATCGCGCCGGTGGAGATCGCGATCGCCTGCCCGGCGTCGAGCGACGACTCGGCCGGGCGGCCCGCCCGTGCCTCGTCTGCGATTCGCAGCGCGACCGGGGCCGCGGCGCTCGCCCCCGCGGTATCCGCGGCTCTGACCGCGAATCCGTCCATCGAGGAGTTGTCGAAGCCCGGTACCGGCTCGGCGCTCTCCACGTCCACGGCGAGGACGCGGCCAAGCGCCGCGCGCAGCGGCACCGGCTCGCCCGCCAGCGGCCTCACCCGCTCGAGCACCAGTCGGCGCGCTTCCGAGGGCTTGATCGGATTCTCCGGCACGACGAAGGTCTCCTTGCAGTGACCCTAGACCATCGGCGTCGGGCCGCCGCACGGCTGCCCGCCGGGCGCCGCTACATGGGTACTGCCTATGCGCGTTGCGTATGCAATGCTCATGCAGGTGGCCGATCTGAGCCTGACCGAGGCGGCACGAGCAATCGGTGTAAGCGTCGACACCCTTCGCCGCTGGGACCGTGCCGGCAAGCTGCGGACGACCCGCGACGAGCGCAACCGCCGGCTGGTCCCGGCCAGCGAGGTGGAGCGGCTTCGCAAAGCGCCGGCCCGCCACAGGACCCGCGACTCGTTCTCGGCGCGTAACCGCTTTCCCGGCCGGATCACCTCCGTGGAGGTGGACGGGGTGATGGCGCTGGTCGAGGTGGAGGCCGGGCCCCACCGCATCACGGCAGCGATCACGCGCGACGCGGTCGAGGAGCTCGGCCTCGTCGAGGGAACGCCCGCCACGGCGACGATCAAGGCGACCTCGGTGATGATCGAACGAGGAGAAGGGTGAGGGCCACAGCGTTGCCGCTGACCGCAGGGGCGATCTGCCTGATGGCCGCGGCGGGGTGCGGCGGCGGAGACGATGGAGAGTCCGGTCAGCTCGTCGTCTCGGCGGCGGCGTCACTGCAGCAGGCGTTCACCGATTACGCGCACGACGCCGGGATCGACGCAAGACAGTCGTTCGCGGGATCCGACGAGCTGGCCGCGCAGATCCGTCAGGGCGTCAAGCCCGACGTCTACGCCGCCGCGAACACGACGCTGCCCGACCAGCTCAACGAGGAGGGCCTGGTCGAAAAGCCGGTCATCTTCGCGACCAACTCCCTTGTCTTGGCGGTGCCCGAGGGGTCGGAGATCACCTCGATCGAGGATCTGACAAGTCCCGGCACGGCCATCGCTGTCGGCGATCCCGAAGTTCCCGTGGGCTCCTACACGAGGGAGGTCCTCGACAGACTGCCGCCCGAGCAGGCCAACGCGATCCTCGCCAACGTGGGATCCGAGGAGCCCGACGTCAGCGGCATCGTCGGCAAGCTGACCCAGGGCGCGGTCGACGCGGGCTTCCTCTACGTCACCGACGTGACCGCAACCGATGGGCAGCTGCGGGCGATCCCACTCCCCCCGGCGCTGGAGCCCGACGTCGCTTACGGAGCCGCCGTCGTCACCGGAGCGGAGCAACCCCGATGGGGCGCAGAGCTTCATCGACGGCCTGCTGCACGGTGACGGAGCCGCGGCGCTGCGGAAGGCCGGCTTCGAGCCGCCACCGAGTTGAGACGCAGGGCGTTCGGCTTCCTTCTGTTCCTCGCGCTCTGCGTTGTGCTGGCGTTCCTGACGCTGCCGATAGTCGCAATCTTCGCCGACACCTCACCCGCCGACCTGATCCGGAGCCTCGGCGAGCCCGACGCGCTGGATGCGCTGTGGCTGAGCCTGAAGACCTCGCTTGCAGCCGTGGCGATCATCGTGGTCGTCGGTACGCCCGCGGCCTACCTGCTGGCGACACGCGAGTTCCGCGGCCGCGAGGTGGTGGTGACGCTGATCGAGCTGCCGCTGGTCCTGCCGCCGGCGGTGGCGGGGATTGCGCTGCTCGCCTCCTTCGGGCCGGAAGGGATATTCGGCGGCCTGCTCGAGGACGCGGACATCACCCTCGTCCTCCAGACCGCGGGCGTGATCGTCGCCCTCACCTTCGTCGCCGCGCCCTTCTACCTGCGACAGGCGCAGGAGGCATTCGCGGCGGTCGACCCCGACCTGCTGGACGCCGCTCGGACGCTGGGCGCGAGCGAGGCGAGAGCCTTCGCACGCGTCGCGGTGCCCTGCGCGGGTCAGGGGATCAGCGCCGGCCTCGCCCTGGCCTGGGGCCGGGCGCTGGGCGAGTTCGGGGCGACGCTGATGTTCGCCGGCTCCTTCCCCGGCATCACCCAGACGGTGCCGCTGGCGATCTTCGCGCGTTTCAGCACCGACTTCACTTCGGCCCTCGCTCTCTCGGCGGTGCTGGTGATCGTCTCGGCCGCGCTGCTCTTGTCCGTGAAGCTGCTGGGCCGCACCCCCCTGCTCGGTGGAGGGCAGGCGTGAGGGCGCTCGAGCTCAGCATCCGCGATCACCTCCGCGGGATGGCGCTGGATGCCGGACTGCGGGTGGAGGAGCGAGGGTGCCTGGCCATCGTCGGACCCTCGGGGGCCGGGAAGTCGACCGTGTTGCGGATCGTCGCCGGGCTGCGCCGCCCGGCCGAAGGCCGGGTCGTGGTCGGCGGGCAGACCTGGCTGGACTCGAAGCGCGGCATCGACCTCCCCCCCGAGGAGCGCTCCTGCGGCTTCATGTTCCAGGACTACGCCCTGTTCCCGCACCTGAGCGCCTGGAGGAACGTCGCGTTCGGGATCTCCGGATCCAGGTCAGAGCGCCGCGATCGCGCCCTGGAGCTGCTCGAGCGGTTCGGAATCGGCGAGCTCGCTGACGCAAGACCCGGTGCGATCTCAGGCGGCGAGCGCCAGCGGGTGGCACTGGCGAGAGTGTTGGCCCGCGATCCCGGCCTCTTGCTTCTCGACGAGCCGCTATCGGCGCTCGACGCCCGAACCCGGTCCCACGCCGGCCGCGAGCTGCTGGCAACGCTCACGGCAGCCGGGATCCCGGCGGTCATCGTCACCCATGACTTCGCCGAAGCCGCATTGCTCGCGGACGAGATCTGCGTGATGGATCGCGGCCGGATCGTGCAGCGCGGGTCCGCCGCGGAGCTGTCGGCGCGCCCTGCATCGACCTTCGTCGCCGAGGTCGCCGGCTCGGTCGTGTTGACGGGAACGGCCCGACGCGAGAGCAGGGCGCTGACCGTGGTCGAGCTGGACGGCGGCGGGCAGCTCCGGAGCACCGACCAGGTGCAGGGACGGGTCGCCGCCTGCGTCTTCCCCTGGGAGATCGCCCTGGAACCGGCGGACGCCGACGCACGAGGCTCGGCCCTCAACCGGCTTCCCGTAGAGGTCGTCTCGGTTGCCGAGGTCGGGACTCGCGTCCGAGTGGGCCTTGCGGCACCGCAGCCGCTGGTCGCCGAGGTCACCGCCGAATCGACCCGGTCGCTGGGTTTGCGGCCGGGGCTCGAGCTCAGGGCGACCTGGAAGGCGACGGCGACGCGGCTGGTGCCGCGCTAGCCGCCGATCTGGCTCATCGTGCGGGGCGGCTGACGGAACCCGGCCTCGTTGACACGGTGCTTGAGCTCCTTGCGCCAGACGGCGTCCCGGATCACCCGCTCCAGCTCTGCGTCGCTCGCCCCGGAGCGCAGTGGGTCGCGCAGATCGGTCTCATGGATCGAGAAGAGGCAGGTGCGGAGCTTGCCGTCGGAGGTGAGGCGGATGCGGTTGCAGTCGGCGCAGAACGGCTCGGAGACAGGGTTGATGAAGCCGATGTCGCCGCGGCCGTCGGCAAACCGGTAGACCCGCGCCGTCGCGTGCGGTTCACGCGGGACCTCCTCGAGCCGGTGCTCCGCCTCGATGATCTCCCGGATCTCCCGGCCGGTGAGCACCGCGTCGGGCTTCCAATTCCGGTCCGCGTCGAGAGGCATGAACTCGATGAAGCGCACCTGGTAATCGCTGGTCCGCGCCAGCTCGCAGAAGCGCAGCACCTCGTCCTCGGTGAAGTCGCGCATGGCAATCGCGTTCACCTTGATCGGCCGCACCTCGGGGAAGGCTGCAATCGCCTCGAGGCCCCGGATCACCTGCGGAAGCGCATCGCGGCGAGTGATCTTGAAGAAGGCGTCGCGAGCAAGCGAGTCGATCGAGACGTTGAAGCGGTCGACCCCTGCCCGCACCAGCGCCTCGGCGTCGCGCTCGAGCAGGTAGCCGTTGGTGGTGACCGCGATCTCCTCGAGGAGCTCGATTTCGCGGAGCATGGCGACCAGCTTGGGAAACTCGCGGCGCACCAGCGGCTCGCCACCTGTCAGTCGCAGCGTCCTCACGCCCATCTCGGAGAACAGCCCCACCAGCCGCTGCGTCTCCTCGAAGCTGAGGATCTCCGAGCGGTCGAGCCAGGGAAGGCCGTCGGCGGGCATGCAGTACTGACAGCGGAAGTTGCATCGGTCGACCACCGACACCCGCAGGTCATCGATCGTCCGCCCGTGCCCGTCGCGGAGCTGCTCGCGTCGCATCACCATGGGCAGCACGCTCTCACCTCGCCGCCGCGGCCTCGCGCGCCTCGTCGGCGGCCGCATCGTGGATCCGGCCCTTGACGGCCATCAGGCGGCCGCCCTGGCGACCCCGGCGTACGGCGGTGATCTCCCCCATGATCGAGATCGCTGTCTCGGCGGCGGTGAGAGCACCGATATCGAGCCCGATCGGCGCCGCCAGCCGCCCAAGCTCCTCGTCGGTCACGCCCTCCGCCAGGAGACGCTCGCGGCGCTTCTCCTGGGCGCGGCGGCTGCCCATCGCTCCGATGTACTGGGCCTCGGAGCGAAGGGCGATCTTGAGCACGGCATCATCGAGCTTCGGGTCGTGTGTGAGGACGGCGATCGAGGTCGCCCGGTCGATACCCCCAAGCTGGTCGAGCGCCTTGTCAGGCCACTCGGCGATCACCAGCTCGGCTTCGGGGAAGCGGTCGGCCGTGGCGAATCGCTTACGAGGGTCGACAACGAAGGCGCGCCAACCCGCCAGGCGCGCCGCGGCGGCCAACTGAGCGGCGAAATCGACCGCGCCGAAGATGATCAGGCGAGGTGGTGGTGCCACAGCGTCGACGAACAGGGTCCTGCCGTCGTGCTCATGCAGCTCGCTGCGCTCGGACCACATCGCCTCGTCCGCCAGTGCGATCGCCGCGGAATCGAGCTCCGGGCTGCCCAGGGACCCGATCGGCGCCTCGCCTTCGCTCACCAGGAGCTTTGCCCCGACGTCCTTGGGGCCCTCGAGGACGGTGACCAGCGCGCCGCGGCGGCCCCGGCGAGCGAGCTCCGCGAAGCGTCCCTGCGGCCCCGTCCCCTCGTAGGTCTCCACCCAGATCGAGATCTCGCCGCCGCACGGCAACCCGACGTCCCAGGCGTCCTCGTCGGCGATCCCGTAATGGAGAAGCTGCGGGTCGCCGCCCGCGAGGATCCGTTCCGCCACCTGGACCACCTGGCCCTCGACGCACCCTCCCGAGACGGCGCCGGCCATCTTGCCCTGATCGTTGACGGCCATCTTGGTTCCCGAGGGCTGCGGCGCCGACTTCTTCGTGTCGACCACCGTCGCCACGGCGACCTGGCCGCCGCCTTCGATCCAACCGTCGACGATCCCCATGACGTCCCTCATCTCAGCTCATCTTCCTCCTGCATCCGTGCCCACCAGCCAATCAAGCCCCTGCTCGACGATCTGATCCTGGTCGTCACGATATTTGAGGACCGAGCCCAGCGTGCGCTCCGCCGCGGAGGCATCAAGATGATCAACCCCGAGCAGCTCGAGGGCCGCCACCCAGTCGATCGTCTCAGCGATCCCCGGGGGCTTCTGCACCTCGCTCTGGCGCAGGCGGCCCACCGCCTCGGCGGCCTCGCTCGCCAGCTCCTCGGCCGTTCCCGGCACCCGCCGGCGAACGATCTCGACTTCGCGCTCGGGGCTCGGGTAGTCGATCCAGTGGTACAGGCAGCGGCGCTTGAGCGCATCGTGCAGGTCGCGTGTGCGGTTCGATGTCAGGACCACCGCCGGCGGCTGGCTCGCGTGAATCGTGCCGATTTCCGGAATGGTCACGCTCGACTCCGCCAGCAGCTCGAACAGGAAGGCCTCGAAGTCGTCATCGGCCCGGTCCAGCTCATCCACCAGGAGGATGGCTGGCATCGCACCCGTGTACTCGATCGCACGGAGCAGCGGCCGGGGGGTCAGGAACTCCCTGCCGAACAGCTCGTCCTCCGTGAACTTGGCGCCCGTAGCCTCCGTCGACCGGATCCTGAGCAGCTGGCGCGGATAGTTCCACTCATACAGGGCCTCCGAGACGTCGATGCCCTCGTAGCACTGCAGCCTGATCAGCTCGGTGCCGAGCGCGGCGGCCAGCGCCTTGGCCGCCTCGGTCTTGCCGACGCCAGCCTCCCCCTCGAGAAGAAGGGGCTGCGGCAACCGCAGCGAGAGGAAGAGCGCGGTGGCGAGGCCGTCGTCGGCCAGGTAGTCGACCTGGTCGAGCAGCCGCTTCAGCGACCCGATGTCCGGGACGGCGGCACTCAGGGGGGTCTCCTCCCCGTCCGCATCCGGGCCGTCATGCCGACGCCGCCTCCGCGGCCACGATGGCCTCGTAGTCCTCACGCGTATCGACGTCCCGCGGGATCGGGCCCGGAACCCGGACCTCGACCACCTCCTCGGCGAGCCGATCCATCAGCTTCCAGACCGCCTTGTCGCCGTGCATCTCGCCCAGCTCGTCGAACAGCCCACGGCCGAAGGCCAGGGGATGTCCGCGCCCGTCGTCGTAGCGGCAGACGGCGAGCATCGTGTCGGCGGGGCTGCCGCCGATCAGCGCCCGAACGGTCTCCGACGTCACTCCCGGCTGATCGCCGAGCATCAAGACAAGAAGATCGGTGCGAGGGTCCAGCGCCCTCAGCCCCGCGGCGATCGACGAGGAGCAGCCCTCGCCGTAGTCGGGGTTCTCGACCACGTCGGTGCCCTGAAGGTCCACGCCCCGTCGGACCTCCGAGGAGGCTCCGCCGAGAGCCACGATCAGCTGGTCGAACCCGCTCGCCCGGGCGGTTTCGAGGGTGTGGCCGAGCAGCGTGCCCGAGCCGTATGGAAGGAGCTGCTTGGGCTCTCCCAGCCGCGACGAGCCTCCCGCCGCGAGCACCAGGCCGGTGACGAACGGCTCAGCCGGCGGCGCCATCGCGAACGCCCTCGGCGCTGAAGCTGTCTCGACAGCCCTCCGAGCAGAAGTAGTAGCGCTCGCCGTCGCGCTCGAGTTGGATGCTCGCCGCGCTGACGGCGACCTCCATGCCGCAGACCGGGTCGATGGCCGCCTCGCTCTCCACGGGGGCCGGGGCAGCGGCCGGCTGCGGCGGCGTTGCGGGGTACGCCTCGATCGTGCCCGTGCGTCTCAGGGCGACGATCTCGGCGAGGATCGCAAGGGCGATCTCCTCGGGCGCCTCGGCCCCGATCTCCAGTCCCGCCGGGCTGTGGAGCTCGGCCACCAGCTCGGCGGGCAGGTCGAGTGACTGCCTGACTGCGTCGCCGCGAATCTGACTGGCGACCAGCGCGACGTACGGAACGCCTGAGCGCAGGGCCGCCTCGAGGACACGCTCCTCGTCGTGGCCGTGCGAGGCCACCACGACCGCGGCATCGTCAGGGGCGGGCTCGCTCGCCTCGGCCGGGCCCAGCTCGACGGCAAACCCGAGCCGCTTCCCAAGATCCGCGAGGGCAAGCGCGATCGGGCTCCCGCCGACGACCCTCAGCGTCGGTGCGGGCAGGTGAGGCTCGAGGAATATCTCCAGGGCGCCACCGCTGAGACAGGGGTTCTTGACCGTGACCGCTCCCTCGTCGGCGGCCGCCTCCCCCTCGTCGCCCCCCGGCAGGATCCGAAGCAACAGCGGCTCGCCGGCCTTCATCGCCCGGAGCGAGTAGAGGCGCACCGATGCCTCGGCGCAGGACCCTCCGACGAATCCCTCGATCGTTCCGTCGAGCCGAACGATCGCTGCATCCCCGGCCCGGACGCTGGTCGGGCTCTGGGCGCGGACGACCGTCGCCTCGACGAAGGAGGCGACGGGGTCCATCCCGTTCTCCGCATGCCCAGCAGGCTCACGCCCGTTCATCGAATGCAAGGGTACTCCCGCGCCAACCTCGCCTCGGGAACCCCGCGACCAGGGTCCACCCCCTATCCGGTGGGCTGCGCCGCCTCGATCCTGTAGACGGTCTGGGCGTCGAGCGAGCCCTCGACGCCTTCCGGCAACTCGAAGGCCCCGAACGCCCTCGCAGCCACCTCCTGGATCCTGACCCCCTCCGCGTCGCCCCCCTCCGCGAACCAACGGCCGTTCTCGAAGCGACTCGCGTCCGGAGAGACCCCGAGCATCGACGCCGCGACCAGCGCAGCCTTGTCACGCAGCTTGCGAGCGGTGATCCTGACGTTCTCCTCCACCGCGCCGCTCGGGGTGCTGCTGAAGCTGTTTCCCTCCCCGAACCGGTCCGTGTCCTCATGCACGACCTTGACGTCCTCGGGCGGGATCCCGACCTCCTCCGAGACGATCTCCGCGAGCCTTGCCTCCTCTCCCTGGGACTGCTCGCTCAGGCTGAGCACCACCTTGCCGGTCGGGTGCATTCGCAGGAATACCGCCCTGTAGACACCATCGTCAGCCATGCTGCGACACCGATACTAGTCCGTGACCGTCAGCGGTCCTCCGTGCGCGCGCCGGGTTCATCGCGTGGTCCTGCCGCGCTTGGGGCCGTAGCCGCTGGGCATGGGAACGGGCTTCTGCGCCTCGGTTCGCTCGGCGCTCGGCCACGAGGGCTCATCGCTCTCGCCCGCGGGCCGCACCCAGTCCGCCGCGGACGACGGAAGCTTGCCGGCGCCGATCGCATCGGCGACCTGTTCGAGGGCGTCGAGGCAGTCACCGCTGACCAGGGCGTCGCAGCATGGCAGCGCAGCCGCCATCCCGCCGGTGCCCGGAGAGAACCCCGGGGCCCCCGCGCGCGGATTGACCCAGACGATTCGGTGAGCGAGCCGCGCCAGGCGCTCCATCTCGCGGCCGAGCAGTGCGGGATCGGCCCGCTCCCATCCATCCGAGAGGATCACGACGATGGCGCCGCGAGCCATGCCACGGCGCCCGTACTGCGCGTTGAAGCTTCGCAGCGCCTCTCCGATCCGAGTGCCGCCCGACCAATCCGGAGGGATTGCGGCGGCCCGTCGGATCGCGGCCTCGGGATTCCGCCCGCGGAGCGCGCGCGTGAGACGGGTCAGGCGGGTCGCGAAGACGAAGGCCTCAGCCGGGGCGCCGCTGGCGACCGCGGAGGTCAGAAGATGCAGATAGGCACGGGCGTACGGCTCCATCGACCCGGAGATGTCGCAGAGCAGCACGAGGCGACGCGGGCGCGTGCGCCGGCGGCGTCTCGCGAGGCTCATCGGGTCGCCGCCGGTGCGAAGGCTCGTGCGCAGCGTCCGGCGCAGGTCCAGGTGCTCGCCTCGCCTCGCGCGACGCCTCCTTCTCGACTGGCGCCGCGGGGTGGCAAGCGAGACGGCGGCCATCAGACGGAGGATCTGCTGGAGCTCGTGGGGCTCGAGCATCTCGAAGCTCTTCTTCCGCAGGCGCTCCTCCTCGCTGGCAAGCGCCAGGGGAACCTCGATCTCGCGCGCCTCAGCGCCGCCGTCCGGCCGGGACTGGCTGCCCCGCATGCCACCCGCCTCAGAGCCTCGTTCCCCGGGCACGGACCGCGCCCGCGGAGTCGGAGGCCGTTCGCTCGGCTGAGAGCCGCTGAGCGCCGGGGAGTACGGGTCCCCGCGCTCCTCGTCCGGCTCCAGGGCGGGGTCGAAGACGGCCGCGAAGACGCGGTCGAACGTCGGCAGCTGGGCCTGCGAGGAGACGAACACCGACCTGGCGGTCCAGTACAGCTCCGTCCGGCTGGCCGGGCCCACGAGCGCCAGGGATCGCGCGAAGCGCGCCGCCCGCTCCGGAGTCGCGGGAACGCCGGCCGCGCGCATTCTCTGGCCGAGGGCGGTCGCCAGAGCCGGGAGGTCGATCGTTTCGAGCTCAACCATGCGGGCCTCCGGGTCGCCGGGCGATCACTGCGGCGGCTCGGCCCTGCCCTGCATCGCCGCCCAGACCCGTGCCGGGCTCAGCGGCATGTCGACGTGGGCGACCCCGTGGCTCTGGTAGAGGGCATCGCAGACCGCGTTGACGATCGCCGGCGGCGAGCCGTTCGTCGCCGACTCGCCGACACCCTTCGCGCCGATCGGGTGGTGCGGGCAGGGCGTGACCGTCGCACCCAGCTCCCAGTCGGGGCACTCGAGCGCGGTCGGGATCAGGTAGTCCATCATCGAGCCGTTCAGGCAGTTGCCCTGGTCGTCGAAGGTGATCACCTCCATCAGCGCGATCCCGACGCCCTCGGCCAGGCCGCCCTGGATCTGCCCGTCGACGATCATCGGGTTGATCCGCACCCCGCAGTCATCGACGGCGATGAACCGCCGAACCTTCACCTCGGCCGTATCGGGATCGATGTCCACCACGCAGATGTAGGCGCCGCACGGGTAGGTGAGGTTGGGAGGGTCATAGACCGACTGGCCGTCGAGACCGCCCTCGAGCCCGTCGGGCAGCGGCGCGTCGCCGTAGGCCGCCTCCGCGATCTCGTTGATCGTGGCCCCCTTGGCCGGGTCGCCCTTGACGTACCAGCGGCCCTTCTCCCAGACGAGGTCGTCGGGGGACGTCTCCAGCATCCCGGCCGCGATCAGGCGCGCCTTGTCGCGGACTCTGCGGGCGGCGACGGCCGCGGCGGCCCCGGACACCGGAGTCGAACGACTGCCATAGGTGCCGAGGCCGAACGGCGTGCGGTCGGTGTCGCCGTGGCGGACCTGGATGTCGTCCGGGGAGATGCCGAGCTCCTCGCCGACGATCTGCGCGAAGGTCGTCTCGTGGGCCTGGCCCTGGGTCTGGCAGCTGATGCTCAGCACCGCCTTCCCCGAAGCGTGCACGCGAAGGTCGGCACCGTCAGCCATGCCCTGGCCGAGGACGTCCATGTGCTTCTTCGGCCCCGCTCCGACTACCTCGGTGAAGAACGAGACACCGATGCCCATCAGCTCGCCGCGCTCGCGCTTTTCGGCCTGCTCCCTGCGGAGCTCGTCGTAGCCGGCGATCCGCATCGCTTCCCGCATTGTCTTCTCGTACTCCCCTGAGTCGTACGTCCAGCCCGTCTTGTTCTCGTAGGGGAACTGCTCGGGGCGGATGAAGCTGTTCATCCGCAGCTCGGTCGGGTCGACCTCCTTCTTCAGCGCCAGCTCGCCGACGAGCCGCTCGATCAGGTAGATCGCCTCCGTGACCCGGAAGGAGCACCGGTAGGCGACGCCGCCCGGCGCCTTGTTCGTGTAGACCGCCTTGACGCTGCAGTGGGCCGCCTCCAGATCGTATGAGCCGGCGAACACGTGGAAGAAGCCGGCGGGGAACTTCGACGGCTGCGCCGTGCTGTCGAACGCGCCGTGGTCGGCGATCACGTCCACCCTGGCACCGGTGATCCTCCCGTCCTTGGCACAGATCTGCCCGCTCATCACGTAGTCGCGCGCAAACCCGGTGGACATCAGGTTCTCCGAGCGATCCTCCACCCACTTGACGGGCTTCCCGGTGACGATCGAGCCCACGATCGTGCAGACGTAGCCCGGGTAGACGGGGACCTTGTTGCCGAACCCGCCGCCGATGTCGTTGGTCATGATCCGGATCATGTGCTCCGGCAGGCCGGCCACCTGCGCGTACACGGTGCGGTGGAGGTTCGGCGCCTGGTTCCCGTTGTAGATGTCGAGCTGACCCGTCTCCGGGTCCATGTCGGCGATCATTCCGCAGGTCTCGAGCGGCGCCGGGTGGCAGCGCGGGTAGATCATGTCCCGGCTTACGACGATGTCGGCCTCTGCGAAGACCCGGTCGCACTCCTCCGCGTCGCCGGCCTCCCAGAGGGGGGTCGCGAGATTGTCGGTCTGGTCGGGCTTATCGTCGCGGATCAGCGGCGCGTCCGGATCGAGTGCCTTGCGCGCGTTGACCACGGCGGGCAGCGGCTCGTACTCGACGTCGATCAGGGGCAACGCGTCCCGCGCCGAGTAGCGGTCATCCGCGATCACGAACGCGACCTCCTGACCCTGGAACCTCACCTTGTCTCCTGCGAGGACCGCCTGCGAGTCGTAGGAGATCGTCGGCATCCAGGCGAGCCCGAGCGTCTCGAGATCCTTGGCGGTGATCACCCGGTGCACCTTGGGGTGAGCGAGGGCGGCGGAGGTGTCGATCGAGACGATCCGCGCGTGTGCATATGGGCTGCGCAGCACGGCCCCATGGAGCATCCCGGGCAGGACGATGTCGTCGAGATACTTGCCCTTGCCGCGGATGAAGCGCGCATCCTCCTTGCGCTTCATGTTGCCGTACCCGACCGGGGTCTCTTTCGCCGCGCTGGTCGCCATTCTCATCTCCTCGCTTCGGCGTCCTGGTGCTCCGCCGCCCAGCGGACCGCCCTGACGATGTTGGCATAGCCGGTGCACCGACAGATCGCCCCCGAGATCGCGGTTCTGATCTCGGCCTCGGAGGGGTCGGGGTTCTCGTCCAGCAGCGCCCTGGCCGTCATGATCATCCCGGGAGTGCAGAAGCCGCACTGAAGGCCGTGCTCTTCGTGAAAGCCCTGCTGGACGGGATCGAGCCTGCCGTCGACCTCCATCGACTCGATCGTGCGGACCTCGTGCCCGTCGCAGGAGGCCGCGAGGGTCGTGCAGGACTTCACGGGCCGCCCGTCGAGGTGCACGACGCAGGCGCCGCAGTTGGATGTGTCGCAGCCCCAGTGCGTCCCGGTGAGGCCCAGCGTGTCCCGCAGGAAATGCACGAGCAGCAGGGCGGGCTCGATCTCCCGCGTGACCTGCTCGCCGTTGACGTCTACCGTGACTTCCATTCAGGCCTCCTGGTTGCGTGCTCGCTGCGCGGCGCGCTCAAGTGCGCGCCCGGTGAGGACTCCGGCGAGGTGCCGTTTGTAGTCGACGGGCCCGCGGCCGTCGGGCATCGGTGAGCAGTCTTCCGACGCGAGCCGGCCGGCCTCGGCGAACAGCTCCTCAGAGGGGCTCTCGCCCCGCAGCAGCTCCTCCGATCGCGTCGCGTGGATCGTCGTCGGGCCTGCGGCGCTCAGGGCAACACCCGCGTCCGCGATCGTGCCTCCCTCAATCCAGAGCGCCGCGGACGCCGCGATGATCGCCCAGTCGCCGGCCCGCCTCTCCACCTTCTCGTGGGCGCTGCCGCCACCAGACCTCAGGGGCACCCGGATCTCGGTGAGGACCTGGGCGTCCTCGATCGCGGTCTGGTACGGGCCGACGTGGAAATCCTCCATCGAGACCACTCGATCCCCGGCTGAGCCGGCGATGACGACCTTCGCCCGCAGCGCGGAGCAGACGGCCGAAAGGTCCTCGGCGGCGTCCGCCTGGGCGAGCGAGCCGCCGATTGTCCCGCGGTTCCGAACCGGTGGGTCGGCGATCACCGTCTCCGCGTCGGCGAAGATCGGGAAGTGCCTGGCCAGCAGCTCCGATTCGAGCAGCTCGCGATGGCGGGTCATGGCGCCGATTCGGATCTCCCCGTCCGCCTCCCTGATGTAGGAGAGCTCGTCGAGCTCGTTGATGTCGATCAGGCGCTCAGGGTTGGCGAGCCGCAGCTTCATCATCGGCAGCAGGCTGTGTCCGCCCGCCAGGATCCGGGTCTCGGGCCCGTACCTCTCGAGCAACTCGATCGCGTTCTGGACGCTCGTCGCCCGCTCGTACTCGATCGGACCGGGGGTCTGCATTACCGAGCCTCCGGTGCTCTGTTCACCGATCCGACGCCTTCGTGTCGTCGGACTCCGGCCCGCCGTCCGCCGGGGACACCTCCGGGGCGTCGACACCGATGCTCGGAGACCTGGGCGTGTGCCTCGGGCCCCCGGGCTGATCGGCGATCGGGCCGCTGGGATTCTTGTAGAGCGAGCGCGCCGCGGCGCTCGAGTAGGCCGGGTCCCGAATTGGGGCTCCCGACATCGCCCCGGCACCGAGCGGGCTCTCGCGCCCGAGCCGTGCCAGCTGCACCGCGCCCCTCGTGTAGACCTCGTCGATGTTCTTCACCTCGCCGGTCCTGCCCTGGCGCTCCAGCACGGAGGCGCCGGAGCCGGGGAACACCGACTCGATCAGCCCCGCCGCGTCGTCCTGCCCTGCCTTCTTGTCGAGCAGGCCCTCGAGCAGATCGGTCCCCGCGGAGAGGTCCTTGTTGATCGCCACTACCACGCCGTTGACCGGCTCGCTCTTCTTCAGGATTTCGCCCACCGAAGCGATCACCGCGTCCAGCCCCGCCGTGATCTTCCGAAGCTCGAGGATCACGGCGACCAGATAGACGACCAGCGCCAGGATCACGAGGACCACCGCGACCAGCGTGACTGCGGCGGCGGGCTCCATCCCTCAGGCGTCCTCGAGAATGGTGTCGAGTGAGCCGCCGTAGTTCGCAACGACGGCGACGGTCTCGCTGACCTGCACCTGGGTCGTGTTCAGGAGCTCGACGGCGTCGAGGTCCTTCGACGCAGCCTCGGCGACGGGCTCGAGAGCGTCGACAGCCTGGGTGACCGCCTTTGCCGCATTCAGCACGCCCCTGAGCAGCACGACGACGACGGGCAGGATCACCAGCAGGAGAACCGCGTTGCCGATCCACCAGAGCGTCATCGCTTCTCCACGTGCTCCGCGACGATCGCCGCCTTCTTGGCCACGGAGGGCATCAGGCCGATGATCCCCTCGAATTGAGCGTTGATCGCCTCCACCGCTGGGCGCAGCGGGCGCAGGTGCTCCGCCTCGACGGTGGTCAGCGCGTCGCCGAGGTCGCCGAGGTCCTTGGCGATCGAGTTCAGGCGGCGGCGGATCTCGATCAGGGCGAGTGCCAGCACCACCACGAGGACGACGGCCTCCGCCACGCTCAGGACGATCAGCAGCGAGGTGCTCACTCGGGCTCTCCGTAGCCCTGTGTCAGCGCGTTCATGTAGCCGTCCTGGACCACCCCTTCGGAGGCGATCTGCTCGAGCACCGGTGCGGTCGCCTCGAGCTGAGGGATGTTCGCGGTGTTCTCGCCAAGCTTCCCGGCGGAGCCGAGCAGGCCCGTGACGCTGGTCTGGATCCTCTGGAGCAGGTTGAGCAGGACAAGCAGCATGCCCGCCACGACCAAGGCCACCACCAAGCCCACCGCCAGCGTCACGTACCAGAGGGTTCGCTCCGAGTCCGCCAGGGCCAGCATGATGTCCATCAGTGCCCGACCGCCGCCTTTCTGAGTGCCCGGGCCGCGTGGAGGATCCTGACGCCCGAGTCATTGATCCTGGCGACGCCGCCGAGCTCGTCGGTCTGCGAGCGGACCTCCCCCACCGCCTCTTCGGCGGTCTCAGCCTGCCCGGCTATCCGGCTGGCCAGGATGAGGATGGTGCCCACGAGGATCACCGCAACCACCACCACGATTGCCCCCAGCCCCAAACCGATGTACCAGGAGGTGGTATCCGCGCCGATCAGCATTCCCTTGCCTATCTGCCAGCGGTAACGCCCATGTCGCGACCATATTACAAGCGGCCCAAAGCCTTCCGTGCTCCTGGATCAGAGCTTGGCCAGGTTCCCCGCGAACTCCTTGATCATGCCCTCGGTCACGGCGGCGATCACGCCCTCCCCCATCTGCGCCGCCTTGCCCGTGACATTGATCTCTGAGTGAAGCGTGACCTCGGTCCCATCGCCGGCGCCCGTCATCCGCATGGAGACCTTCGCGTCCGCGTTGCCCTGGCCGCCGGCCTCCTTTGCCCGGGCGCTCATGGTCGCCGTGTGCGTGCCCTCGTCCTGCTCGACGATCTCGGCGGGACCCGAGTAGTTCATCGACATGGCGCCGAGCTTGATCTTGATCTCCGCCTTGACGGCGTTGTCCCCGGTCTTCTCGAGGATCGTCGCATCCGGCACGCACGGCACCACCTGTTCGAGGTCCATCATCGTGCTCCAGACCTCGTCAATCGGTTTCTCCACGGTGAACGAGTTGTCGAACTCCATCCTGTCCTCTCTTCTGCAGTGCGAAAGGATTAGCGTTGCGGCGATGCCGATCATGCCAGGCGCTCACCAGCTGGGCCCGGAGAACGCCACGCTCCAGGTCAAGACGGAGCGGCGCGGAGCCGCCGCCATGGCGGGCCATGACCTGACGATCGACGTCACGTCCTGGGAGGGAACCCTGGAGGCGGGAGAGAGTCCCGATCGGTTCAGCATGAAACTGAGCGTCGACCCAGGCTCGCTCCAGGTCAAGGAGGGCACGGGCGGTGTCCAGCCGCTGGGCGAGGACGACAAGGCCGACATCAAGCAGACCATCGAGGACGAGGTGCTGGGGAGCGAGCCGATCGAGTTCCATTCCACCGGGGCCGAGCCGCTGGACGGTGGACGGCGCCTGCGGGTCACCGGTGAGCTCACCCTGAACGGCAACACCCACCCGCTCGATTTCGTCCTCGATCTCAGCTCCGAGGGCCAGGTCTCGGGCCGCGCCACCATCACCCAGTCCAATTGGGGCATCAAGCCGTACTCGGGCCTGTTCGGCACCCTCAAGGTGAGGGACGAGGTCGAGGTCGTAGCCGAAGCGTCTCTCCCGGCGTAAGCTGCAGCGCGGTGAACGGCTTCATCTCCCGAGGCTTTCAGCGCCGGCGGCAGACGCCTGAGGAGCTGGCCGACCGGGTTCCGCCGGGCCAGTACGTGGAGCCTGGCTTCCCGGTGCTGACCGCGGGACCGACGCCGAAGATCGCCACCGAGGATTGGACTTTCCGGATCGACGGCATGGTCGGCGCGGAGCGCGAGTGGAGCTGGGAGGAGTTCGGGTCCCTGCCATTCGAGGAGGTCCCGTGCGACATCCATTGCGTCACGAAGTGGTCCAAGCTCGGCACCAGCTTCCGCGGGGTCTCGGTTGATGTCCTCCTGGAAGAGGCCGAGCCTCTCGATGCCTACGCGATGGCCTACTCCTACGGCGGCTACACCACGAATCACGCGATCGAGGACCTCACGGACGGCAAGGCCTGGGTCGTGACCCAGCACGAGGGCGAGCCGCTGCCGCGAGAGCACGGCGGCCCGGCCCGGCTGCTCGTCCCGCATCTCTATTTCTGGAAGAGCGCGAAGTGGATAGCCGGGCTCCGGGTGATGGACCACGACGAGCCCGGTTTCTGGGAGATGAACGGTTACCACAACCGCGGCGACCCCTGGAAGGAGGAGCGCTATTGGACCGACTGACGGCGGAGGGGCTGACCCCGGTCGAGCAGCGAGCCCCGGGGCGCTGGCAGATCGGGACGGTCACCTCGATCAGACGGGAGACTCCACGCGTCAAGTCGTTTCGCATCAAGCTCCCGATGTGGATGCCGCACTTGCCGGGCCAGCACTACGACGTCCGGCTCACCGCTCCCGACGGCTACCGCGCTCAGCGCTCCTATTCCATCGCCTCCTCCCCCCTCGACGAGGGCGAGATCGAGTTGACCATCGACCGGCTGGAGGACGGAGAGGTGTCGCCGTATTTCCACGACGTGGTCGTCGAGGGCGACGAGGTGGAGGTTCGCGGGCCGTTCGCCTCCTACTTCGTCTGGCGTGGTGAGAAGCCGGTGTTGCTGGTCGGCGGCGGCTCCGGCGTGGTGCCGTTGATGGCGATTCTGCGCCACCGCCGGCTGACGATGCCCCACCTCCCGATGCGTCTGGTCTACTCGGTCCGCACGGCCGAGGATGTGATCTACGCGGACGAGCTCGGAGACGACGCGCTGCTCACCTTCAGCCGCGAGTCACCGGAAGGGTGGAGCGGCCACCAAGGGCGGATCGACCCCGAGCTGATCGCCGAGGCCGGGATCGCCTCAGGCACCGCCTTCGTCTGCGGGTCGAACGCGTTCGTCGAGACCGCCACCGAGCTCCTGGTCCAGGCGGGCTACGAGCCTGATCAGGTCCGCACCGAGCGCTTCGGCCCGACCGGGACCGCAACGTGAGGCGGGGACAACAGTCTCCGCGCCGGGCTATTAGCCCGGCCTGATGCGGAAGCGGCCATCCGTCACCCGGTCGACCCGCGTGCCGAGTTTCGCGCATGCGCTCTGCAGCCGGACCGCGATCCAGTCGGCGTCCTCGTCCCGCGCCAAGCCCGTGTAGCAGAACTCCAGTTTCAGCCCTACCAGCTCCAGCTCCTCGATTCCGGCGCCCGGCCGCCAGATAGCGAGCACCCCGAGATCGTTGCGCAGCACCGGATCGACGCGGTAATCATCGAGAGCGTCGCCGAGGTCGAAGAGCACCGGCCCGCTGTCGTTCCATTCGATCCCATGGAACAGGTGGGCCGAGTGGCCGGCGACGAGGCTCGCGCCTGCATCCTGGAGAGCGGCGGCGGCCCGGTGTTGCCAGGGTCGAGGCGCGGCACTCATGTTTGGGCCCCAGTGGGGGAAGAAGACCGTCAGCTCGCATCGGTCGCCCACCCGCGCCACCTCGTTCAGCAGCCAGTCCGGTACCCCGCGCTCGAGATCGGCGTGGGCGATCCCGTACGTCCCGGGGCGCGCCGCGTACTCCCGCGGATGATCCGAGACGCACACGAGTCCCACTTTCCGCCCGTCTGCCTCGACCACGGCGGGACGCCGCGCTGCGTCAACGCCGCGGCCGGCACCCGCGGCGTCGACACCCGCGCCCGCCAGTAGGTCGAGGGTTTCCGCCAGCGCCTCCTCCTCGTAGTCGAGTGCGTGGTTGTTGGCGAGCGACACCGTGCGTACGTTGATTGCCTGCAGCACCCGAACCGCCGAGGGGGGCGCGCGGAAGAAGAAGGGCTTGCCCGCGATGCGGCGGGTTCGCTTCCCACACCCCGAGACGCAGCATTCGAGGTTGCAGAGAATCAGGTCGAGGGAGGCGCAGAGCTCGCGCAGCTCCTCGCTCCAAAGCTCCGCTCCGGGCGCTGCTCGCAGCCGGTCCCCGACCGAGCGGCCCAGCATCACATCGCCTAGGAGCCCAATCGCGGGCATGCCGTGATTGTGCCCGGCCGCCTCGAGCCCAGTCGCTCGAGGACCCCGTTCACGCCTCCGGGATCGACTCGAGGCGGCCATCGATCTCGGTTCGCCGCGCGGCGGTCGTCGGCCTCAGGGTGCGTCTTGCCACTACTCCCCGAGCAGTGCGAACCGCGGGCGCTACACGACGGCGGCGAAGTAGCATCGACACGTGACCGCCAGCCCCGCCCTCCGATCCCTCGCCGTGGCCGCGCTCGCGGCCGCAGTCGTAGCCGTCGGCCTCTACATCTTCGGGACCCAGCACACGCCCGACTACTCGATCTCGCTGTTCGGGGAAACGGGGACCGACACCTTCGACCTCAAGTCGTGGCTCGCCACCGGCGTGCTCGCCTTCGCCGCGGTGCAGCTCGGGCTCGCTCTCTGGATGTACGGGCGGCTGCCCTGGGTCGGGGTCGCACCACCGCAGATCGGGCCCGTGCACA
Source organism: uncultured Solirubrobacterales bacterium (assembly GCA_963808565.1). Classification (GTDB taxonomy): domain Bacteria; phylum Actinomycetota; class Thermoleophilia; order Solirubrobacterales; family 70-9; genus DASUPK01. The sequence continues at coordinate 343,392 of CAWEGM010000011.1, read as the reverse complement.
GGGCGGTCGGGGCCGCGACGCTCCTGCTGACGATCCCGATCGCCTACCACTGTGTCCTCGCCTACGGGGTACAAACCGGCGTGCGATACCCGGGTGGCTGTCCACTCGATCGCCGGTTGCTTCATCTACGGCACCTTCCTGGCCAAGATCGTGCTCGTCCAGACCCCTCGGTGGCGACTGCCGGGCTGGGCGCTGCCGCTGGTGGGCGGCGCGCTTGTCGTAACCGTGGCGGTGCTCTGGTACACGAGCGCCCTCTGGTACTTCAACGACTTCAGGCTGCCCTAGCGGCCCAGCGTGATACTTATCGCCAGGCGATTGAAAGCGCCGGCCTACACATTGAGCAGATCCGCGAGAACCCCTGCTGCTGGCCGTGAAGTGAGTTCTGAGCTGAAGCTCCCGCCCGGGCCATCGGCGCCCCCGACCATTCAGACCCTCAAATGGCTGTTTCGCCCCATCGAGTTCATGGACTCGTGTCGGCGGCGCTACGGCGACGCATTCAGCGTCACGTTCATCGGCTTTCGGACGCCGCTGGTGATGGTGTCGGATCCCGAGGTGATACGAGCGCTGTACCGGGGGCGCGAGAACGGGCTGCCCCCGGGGCGCACCGTAAGCCTCGAGCCGGTGGTGGGACCTCGCTCCGTCCTGCTGCTCGAGGGCGACGAGCACCTCGCGCGGCGACGGCTGATGCTTCCGCCCTTCCATGGCGAGCGGATGCGCGCCTACGAGGAGATCATCACGGAGCTCGCCGCGCGGGAGATCGACGGCTGGCCCGCCGGCGAGACCTTCGCGATCCACCCGCGCATGCAGGCGCTGACGCTCGAGGTGATCATGCGCGCCGTCTTCGGAGTGAGTGACCGCGAGCGCATCGGGCGGCTGCGCGCGCTGCTCGGCGACCTGCTCGCCCAGACCACATCGCCGGTCCTGCAGCTGCGGGTCTTGCTCTCCCGGCGGTTCGGCCGTGGCGAGCCGCTCGGCGAGCTAAATCGGCGCACCGCCGAGATCGACGAGCTCCTGGCCGCCGAGATCACCGAGCGGCGCGCGGACCCAGGCCTCACGAACCGCCAGGACATCCTCTCGATGCTCGTCGGCGCCCGCTTCGAGGACGGCGAGCAGATGAGCGACTCCGAGCTTCGCGACCAGCTCATGACTCTGCTGCTCGCGGGGCACGAGACCACGGCGACCGGACTCGCCTGGACCTTCGACCTGCTTCTGCGCCACCCCTCGACTCTCGAGCGCCTGCGGTCCGAGCTGGACGTTGGCGACGAGACCTATCTGCGGGCGGCGATCGCCGAGTCCCTTCGCCTCCGCCCGGTGATTCCACTCGCCGGGCGACGCCTGCGGGAAGAGCTGCGTGTGAATGGGCTGACGCTGCCGCCGGGCACCGATGTGACCCCGGCGATCTGGCTGACGCACACCCGAGAGGACATCTACCCGGCGCCGCTCGAGTTCCGGCCCGAGCGGTTCCTCGAAGGGGGCCCCGAGACGTACGCCTGGATCCCATTCGGGGGCGGGGTTCGCCGCTGCCTGGGCGCCTCGTTCGCCGAGTTCGAGATGCGCATCGTCCTGCGCGAGACGTTGCGCCGGCGCGAGCTGCGCGGCGCGCGTCGCCGACGGGAAGGGATCGCGCGGCGCAACATCACCTTTTCCCCCCGCCGCGGTACGCCGGTGGTTGCCAACCCGCGAGCCTGAGACGGGGAGATCGCCTGCCCCGGTCGGCGGAAGACCGCTCTCCCGGCTGCCCCGGCTCAAGGGCGAAGTTCACCGGGCACCCGCCGGCAGCGCCCGGGCATGGCGCGCGCGGCCGCGGCGGTGATCCTGCGGAATCCCCGCTTGGGCGCCAGATCCGGCTGCTCGGCGGCGCGGATCCGGGCCGCTCGCAGCCGCAGCATCTCCACAAGCTGCGTGCTAGCTGCTCACACCGTCGGCTGAGAGCCCGTTCGTCGGCGCTCACCGACCGGCGTCGACGGTGGGCCGTCCTCGACCTCGACGCGCGGCCGCCCCGGCAGTCGCCCCTCCGCGGCGAGCCAGGAGCCGGAGAGGATCAGCGCCAGCCCCCCCAGGGTGGCGACTGTCACCTGTTCTGAGAGCAGGAGAGCCCCGTAGAGCACGGCGAAGCCGGGCGCGATGTAGGTGACCAGAAAGGCGCGGGAGGGTCCGACCGACGTGATCAGCACGTAGAAGATGACGAAGGCGACCCCGGTTCCGAGGACGCCGAGCGCCGTCACGGCCGCCGCCGGGCCGAGGCTGGGCGCGGCTTCCGGCGCGGTGAGCAGCGCGGGCGGGAGCAGGAAGATCGCGCTCGCGGCCATCACCGCGGCTGACATCCCGACGGGCGCCACCCCAGTGAGGCGGTGTTTGACGAGGAAGCCGCCGACCGCATAGCCGAGGCTGGCGAGCACCACCGCGAGCCCTCCGAGCAGCGCGTCGCTGGACCCCCCCAGGTCGAGACCAAGCAGCACCGCTACCCCGCCGAAGCCGATCATCACCCCGCCCAGCCGAAGCCCCTGCGAGCGCTCCTCGTGGTCGACCCAGATCGCGAGCAGCGCGGTGAACAGCGGCGCCGAGGCGACCAGGATGCCGGCGAGCGAGGATGAGATCTCCTCCTCACCCGCCGCGATCAGCAGGAACGGTCCCGCAACCTGAACCGCCCCGATCAGCGCCAGCCACCCCGTCCTGCTTCGGACCCCGGTGAGGGCGCCCTGGTAGGCGGCGACCGGTAGGAGCACCAGTGCCGCAAGGGCGACCCTGGTGAAGGCAACCATCGAGGGCGAGAGATCCCGCAGCCCGATCTTGATGAACAGATAGGAGGCGCCCCAGATGGCGCCGAGCACGAGCAGCAGAGACCAGGAGCGACGGTCCATCTATCCATGTTTGCGATCGCAGCCCGTTGGCGCAATTCGGCGGCTAGCGGACGCCCTCGGCTGCCGAGTCGCGAACGAAGTCGATGAACGCGCGCGCGGCCGGCGTCTGGTGCCGCCTCCCTCGCCAGATCAGGGTCGCGGGGAGGCGAACGGCGGGGCGCAGGCCGCGCACGTCGATCGGCGGTCCCTCGCGGCGAGTGAGCGATGCGGGCAGCACCGCCGCCCCGAACCCGGTCGAGACGAGGCACCGCAGAAAGAACGGGTCCCCGCTCTCGAGGGAGATTCGGAGCGGCTCGCCGGCGCGGGCGAAGAAACCATCCAGCGCCTGCTTGATCGCGGAGCCCGAGCGGGGCGTGATCAGCGGGTGGCGGCCCAGCTCGGCCGCCCCGATCCGAGATCGATCGGGACCGGCCCCTGCGGGGAAGGCCGCAACGATTTCCTCCTCGCTGAGGATCTCCACCTCGAACTCGGGGGGCGGGTCCTCCGCGAGCAGCGAGAAGGCCGCATCCAGCCGGTCCTCTTCCAGGTAGGCACGCATGTCGCCGGCCGTACCCTCGTGGAGGTCCACCTCGATCCCCGGAAAGGCCTCGCTGAAGCGGACCAGGAGCCTCGGCACATCGAGCTTTCCCGCCGGAAGGGTCGCCCCCACCGAGACCCGGCCGCGGACCAGTCCACGGAGCTCGTCGATCTCGTGGCGGACGCCATCGACCTGGGCGAGGATGCTGCGGGCGCGCTCGGCGACCGCCTCGCCCGCCTCGGTCACCGTCACGGTTCGGCTTGTGCGCTCGAACAGCTCGGCGCCGAGCTCCCGCTCGAGGCGACGGATCTGGTGGGAGAGCGCCGACTGAGCGACGTGCAGCTCCTCGGCGGCACGAGTGAAGTGACCGTGACGCGCGACCGCCTCGGCATATCTCAGCTGGCGGAGCTCCACGAGGATCCATCGTAAATCACGATCGATCCTGTGACAACAACATCTTGCATAGATTGCCAGGTGGAACATACTTTGGTCATGGCACTTTGGGATCGACGCCGGAATCGGGAGCTCGATGCCCATCGGGTCGGCGCCTGGCAGAGCCCCGTCACCCTTCGCCTGGCGGCCTCGGCCGACGTCGCTGCGCTGGAGCGGCTCGCCGGGCTCGACTCCCGCCCGATTCCCCCGGGACCGCAATCTGCTCGCCGAACGCGACGGCCGAATCGATGCGGTCCTCTCACTCTCCACCGGAGAGCTGATCGCCGATCCCTTCCGCCGCACCGCGGAGCTCCGCGAGCTCCTGCGATGTCACTCGGGCGGCTTGCTCACGGCGCGACAGCCCTCGCCGACCCCCAAGCTCCGGCCGCGCCCGCTGCCGGTGGGCACATGAGTCCGGATCCGGCCATACGCCGGCGGCTCCACGCCGGTGACCTCGGCGCGATCATCGCTCACCACGGCCGCGTCTACGGAGAGGAGCACGGCGTCGACTCGACCTTCGAGGGTTACGTCGCCTCCTCCGTCGCTCGCGCGGCGCTTCGCGGCTTCCCCAGCTCGCGCGAGGCGATCCGTCTCGTGGAGCTGGACGGCGAACACGCCGGCAGCCTCGCGCTCACTGACGAGGGCAACGGGACGGCAGCGATCAGATGGTTCGTCCTCAGCCCAGAGGTGCGGGGGCGCGGGCTGGGCCGCCAGCTGCTCGGCGAGGTGCTGGCCCGGGCGGCGGAGGTCGGCTATTCACGCGTATATCTCGAGACGTTCAGCGAGCTCGAGGCTGCCGCCCATCTGTATCGCGACCACGGCTTCGAGCTGGTCTCGGCGGACGCCACGCCGCGCTGGGGCCGCGAGCAGATCACCTACCAGCGCTACGAGCTGGACCTCGCCCGTCTCCCGGCCGAGCTGAGCGCGTAGAGGAGAGCGAGTCGCCGGCCGACGCGCTCCCATGACGGGAGCTCCCACATGCCTGCGGGTGTAATTACGACCGAACCGGGATAGATTCACTGATCATGGAGGCCGGTCAGGCGACCGAGCCAGTGCCACACGCTTTCGGGGCGCGAGTCAAGGACGCTCTGAACCGCCGACCCTGGCTCGGCGCGGTCGCGGTGATACTCATCATCTTTCTCGCGCTCGTCGCGTCGCAGGGGCTCCACGACGTTGCGCAAACCGGCCTGAACGGCCTCTCCCTCGGCGCAATCTACGCGCTCGGCGCGGTCGGGCTCACACTCGTCTACGGGATCCTGAAGCTGGTCAACTTCGCCCACGGCGACTTCCTCACCTTCGGGGCGTACATGGCGTATTTGGTCAACGTAACCTGGGGGGCCCCGCTCGTCGTCGCAGTCTTCTGGGCGATGCTGATGACGGCGCTGCTGGGAATCTTCTTCGAGCGGGTGATGTGGGGCCCGATGCGTGCCAAGCACGCTGGCTTCCTGCAGCTCATCCTGATGTCGATCGGGCTCGCCTTCCTCCTCCGCGCGCTGGTCCAATGGTTCTGGAGCACCGACATCCGTGTTTACGACGTGAACACCACGGACACGGTCGACTTCCTTGGGGTGCGCATCGGCCAGACCGAGCTGATCGTCTTGGTCGTCGGGGTGGCGGTGCTCGTGGGCGTCGGTCTGATCCTGCGCGTCACCCGGCTCGGCAAGCAGATGCGGGCCCTCTCCGACGACCTGGACTTGGCGGAGACCGCCGGCATCGACACCCGCAAGGTGATCCTCTACACGTGGGTCTTCTCGGGAGCGCTCGCGGGCCTCGCGGGTGTCCTCGCGGGGTCGATCACCAACCTCCGGCCCGAGATGGGCTTCGAGTTGCTGCTGCCGATCTTCGCTGCGGTGGTTCTCGGCGGCATCGGTGACGCCTTCGGTGCGCTCGCCGCGGGGATGGTGCTGGGTGTGATGACCGAGTGGTCGACGCTGCTGATCGATGCGCGCTGGAAGACCGCAGTCGGCTTCCTCGTGCTGGTCCTCGCGCTGGTGATCAGACCGCAGGGCATCTTCGGGAGGGCGAAGGCGATATGAGCGCGTTCGACGCCATTGCACTGGACTGGCTGCCGTTCGCCGTCACCTTTGAGTCCCTCACCGACCCTGCCTTCTGGATCAGCGTCGGTGTGGTCGCGGGCACGTACGCGCTGGTCGCGCTCGGCCTTCAGCTCAACGTTGGCTACACGGGGATCGTCAACTTCGGCCAGGCGGCGTTCATGGCGATCGGCGCCTACACGATGGCGATCCTCGTCCTCGACGCAGGGTTCTCGTTCTGGCTCTCGTTGCCGGTCTCCGTGCTCGTGGCGATGCTCTTCGGCGTCATCGTCGGCCTGCCGTCGCTTCGGCTGCGCGCCGACTACTTCGCGATCGCCACCATCGCAATGGCCGAGATGGTGCGCCTGTTCGCGCAGAACGCCCGCGGCCTCACCGGTGGCAACCTGGGGCTTTTCTGTGACGAGGAGGATGCGTCGCGCTGCTATACAGACTCGTGGCGAGACGTCTCGGAGTCGATCAACGACGTGATCGCCAACTTCTGGGGCGACCCCGAGCCGCTTCTCCCATTGCTCATCGTCATCTGGCTGACCGTCGGCATCGCGACGATCGCCCTCAACTACTTCCAGCGCACGCCCTGGGGGCGGGTTCTGCGGGCGATCCGCGAGGACGAGGATGCGACGCAGGCGCTGGGCAAGAACACGCTCCTCTACAAGCTCCAGTCGCTGGCGATCTCGGCGTGTCTCGGCTCGATCGCGGGCTTCTTCCTCGCACTCAACCTGGCCACGATCCACCCGATCGACTTCGAGCCGCTGGTGACGTTCTTCGCCTTCAGCGTGCTGATCCTCGGCGGCCTCGCCAACTACAGGGGCGTCTTCGTCGGTGCGATCCTGTTCTGGTTCGTGATCGAGGGCACGCGCTTCATCGATCTGCCCAATCCACCGTTCACCGAAACCCGGATCGCGGCGCTGCGGCTGGCAATCACCGGCCTGCTCCTGATCGGGCTGATGGCGTTCCGGCCGCAGGGACTGTTCGGAAAGCGCCAGGAGATGGTGCTCGGTGAATGAGTCGCGCCCGCTGCTCGCGGTCGAGGAGGTCGTGAAGCGCTTCGGCGGGATCCGTGCCGTCGACGGGGCGACGATGAACGTCAAGGAGAGGTCGATCACCGCGTTGATCGGCCCGAACGGCGCCGGGAAGACGACCCTGTTCAATGTGCTCACCGGCTTCTACAAGGGCGAACGCGGCACGGTCAACTTCGATGGGGAACAGGTCTTTGGAGAGCCGCCCTACGAGCTCGCCCGCAAGGGAATGGTCCGGACGTTCCAGATCACCAAGGCGCTGGCCGCGATGCCGGTGATCGACAACATGATGCTCGCCGCCCCCAACCAGCCCGGGGAGCGGTTCCGGAACTTGATCTTCCATCCGGGGGCCGTGCGGAGGCGGGAGGGGGAGGTTCGCGCCGAAGCGATGGAGCTGCTCGAGATCTTCAATCTGGCCGGGCTCGCGGACGACTATGCCGGGACCCTCTCGGGAGGGCAGCGAAAACTGCTCGAGCTGGCAAGGGCGTTGATGGTCAGGCCGAAGTTGCTCCTGCTCGACGAGCCGATGGCCGGCATCAATCCCGTCCTGGGAAAGCGGCTTCTTGATCACATGCAGCGGCTCCGCCAGGAGGAAGGGGTGACCTTCCTGTTCATCGAGCACGACATGGAGATCGTCATGAACCACTCCGATCGCGTCATCGTGATGGCTGAGGGGCGCGTGATCGCGGAGGGCGAGCCGTATGAGGTCAGGAGCGACGAGCAGGTGATCGACGCCTATCTAGGTGAGACGGTGGTCGATACCGCTCGCGGGGAGGAGCTCGCCACGTGAGCGATGCGAAGGAGAACGGAGCCATCCTCGCGGTCGAGGATCTGGTCGCTGGCTACGTGCCTGAGGTCGACATCCTCAATGGCGTCGATCTTACGGTCGCGGAGGGCGAGATCGTGACCGTGATCGGCCCGAACGGCGCCGGCAAGTCGACCCTGATCAAGTCGATCTTCGGGCTACTGCCTCATCGCCGCGGTCGGGTCGTGCTCCGCGGTGAGGACCTCGCCGGGCTGCGGCCGCATTCGATCACCCGCCGAGGCATGAGCTACGTGCCCCAGCTCGACAACATCTTTCAGAGCCTGACCGTGGAGGAGAACCTGGAGATGGGCACCATAGACTCCTCGCGGGCGGGGCCGGAGATGGCCAGGGTCTACGAGCTCTTTCCCCGCCTTGATGAGCGCCGTACCCAGACGGCGGGGACGATGAGCGGGGGCGAGCGCCAGCTCTTGGCGATGGGGAGGGCGCTGATGCCCGACCCGCAGGTGCTGCTGCTCGACGAGCCCTCGGCCGGACTGGCGCCCGCCTTCGTCGAGGCGATCTTCGCCAAGATCGAGGAGATCAACCACGCGGGCGTGACCGTGGTGATGGTCGAGCAGAACGCGCGCCGCGCGCTCGGCATGTCGAACCGCGGCTACGTACTCGACGTGGGGCAGAACCGCTTCGAGGGGACGGGCGACGACCTTCTGCACGACCCGAAAGTGGCCGACCTGTACCTCGGCGGCACGGCGCGTATCGAGCGCCCGGAGGCGGCGCCGAGCGACTAGTGGTGAGGCTGGGCCTGCTCGGCGTCGCGGAGCCGCTCGGCGAGCCCCCTCATGATCCGGACCCCGACAGTCGGGACTTCGTTGACCAGCGCCGAGAACTCGCGCGAGCCGAGCACCAGGAGGCGCATGTCGGTCTCCGCCGTTACGGTCGCCGACCGCGGCCCCTGGTCCAGGAGAGCCATCTCGCCGAAGAACGACCCTGGCCCGAGCGTGGCAGTGCCCTTGCCGCGGATGCTCGCCTTCGCCTTGCCCCCCGCGATCACGAAACACTCTCGGCCGGGGTCGCCCTGACGGACGATCACCTTTCCCTTCGGCGCCTCGACTTCGTCGACGAGCGAGGCGATCCGAGCGAGCTCACGCTTGTTGCAAGTGGAGAACAGCCGGACGTTCCCGAGCAGTTCGAGCTTGGCGTTTCGGCCCTTCCTGAGTCCACGAGTGCGCCGCGCCACGGCGCGAGTATCTCATGGCTCGCAACACGAGGCGGCCGGGGCCCGAAGGCCCCGGCCGCTCTCCTGGTGATGCTCGACGTTGCGGTCCCCGCGAGCGCTTACTCGCCTGCGCGAGGGGCGACGATCGGGAGATCCTCGGTGACCACGAACTCCCCACCTCTGTAGGCGTAGGTGTCGTAGACCTCCGACGTGGCGTCACCGTTCTCGTTCAGATTGATCGAGCCGGCCGCGCCCTCGTAGTCGATGTCGTCACCGTTCTGCAGCGCCTCGATCATCTCGGGGAGCTGCTCCCAGGTGTACTGCGTTCCGCCAGGAGCGGTGAGATCCTGAAGCACGTCCGCCATGTCCTGACCGTCCGTAGAGCCGGCGGACACCGCGGCGAGGTAGCAGAGGATCGTCGCATCGAACTGCTGGGCGTCGAACGTCTGGGCCTCGACATCCCTCGGGTCCGAGCTGTCGTACAGCGTCCGGAACGCCTGCTCGGCTTCGCCCCTCTCGGGCGCGCCCGGTGCGGTGCCGCGCATACCTTCAATGATCTGCGGCGCCACATCCTCCGGCAGGCTGCTCGAGGCGAGACCATCGGTGCCCCACGCCTTCGTTGGATCCCAGTTGCCCGTGCGCTGCAGCGCCGGACCGACGTTGACGAAGGTGGTCGGGAAATCGATGATCACGATCGCGGCGGGGTTCCCCGACGTGATCTGCTGGGCTTCCGAGTTGTAGCTCGGCTGCTCTGGGTCGTAGATGACCTCCTGACCGATCGTGCCACCGAGGCCTTCCCACTCGCTGCGGAAGTTCTCGGCGAAGGCATTGCCGTACTCATCGTTCCGGGCACCCACGTTCACGGTCTGGCCCTGGGCTCCGAGATCCTCGCTGATCGCGCTAGCGAGGGTGGCCGCCTGGAATGTGTCAGGCGGTGACGTCCTGTTGAGCAGGCCGTTGTCATCGATATCGCTGATGGCAGGGGCCGTCGACGCCGGCGTGATCTGAAGAATCCCGCCCGGAATCGTGACCGACTGCGCGGTTGGGATCGTGTCCGACGAGGCCCACGCGCCGGTGATGCAGGTCGCACCGTCTGCGTCGACCATCTTGCGAGCAGCCTGCACGGCCGGCTGCGGGCTGGTCTCGTTGTCCTCGTGAACGACCTTGACCGTGTGATCGACGCCGACCTGCTCGATGGCGGCGTTGATCTGAGCCACAGCCAGATTACTCGCCTTCTCACCAGGCGGTCCGAAGTCGGAGAGATCGCCGGTGAGCGGAATCGAGTCCCCGATCGTCAGATCGAGACTGGCTTCACCTCCTCCGCCTCCTCCGTCGTCGTCGTCATCGTCGCCGCAGGCGACCACGCCGAGGGCAAGCACGACTCCGGCGAAGCAAACAAGGAGTCCCTTCTTGGTGAGACTTCGCATGTCGCTCAATCCTCCTATCGGTATGTAGGCCCCTCTCTTGGCCCGATCAGGCCTCCTATTCGGGGGGCCCTGCATGGCGGTATATATCTTCCGCGCCCGGGATTCAACCCATCGCCTGCACCGGACGCCCGAAAGAGCACTTTCGTGTGGGCTCCGGGCAGGCGGGTATGATCTGAACATCACATAGGGAGGAGAGGCAGATCCCTCTCCTTCCGTGTCCGTAGGCGCGAGGGTCGGAGATCCCGCTCTCGCGAGGATCAGGCCGAACCGGAGGAGATCCCGAAGGCGCGGCACGAGAAAGGCGGACCTCAGATGAAGCTCGAGAACGCGAGCCCGGTTCGTGATGGATCGCGGCAGTCCGGCTTGACGCGCGACGACCGGGCCCTCCTGCTCCGGTACATGCTGCTCATGCGGCTCTCGGAGGAGCGTGGGATCACCCTGTACAGGCAGGGAAAGGTGCCCGGCTCCTTCTACGACGGTCGGGGTCAGGAGGCGATCTCGGTCGGCGCCTCGTTCGTGCTCGGGCCCCGTGACCGCATGTGCATCCTGCACCGCGACCTCGGGGCGCACTTCGTCCGTGGCGTGACCCCCGATCGGTACCTGGCCAACTACATGGGCCGCGCCGGTGGCGTCACCGGCGGCAAGGACGGCAACATGCATTTCGGCGATCGTCGCCTCGGCTGCGTCGGGATGGTCTCGATGCTCCCCGACATGGCCCAGGTCGCTACCGGGATCGCGCTCGCCTTCAAGATGCGGCGCGAGCCGCGGGTGGTGATGACCTTCTTCGGCGAGGGCTCGACCGCCAACGGGCAGTGGCACGAGGCGATGAACTTCGCCGGCATCCACCACCTGCCCGCGGTCTTCCTTCTCGAGAACAACCAGTTCGCCTACTCGACCCCGAACGAGCTCGAGTTCGCGGTCGATCCGATCGAGCGGGCCCGCTCCTACGGGTTCCCGGGGGTGGACGTGGACGGCAACGACGTGGAGGCGGTCTTCGAAGCCGCCCGGCTTGCCACCGACCGTGCCCGACAGGGCGAGGGGCCGACGCTGATCGAGTGCCGGACGATGCGAATGCACGGCCACGGCGCCCACGACGACATGCGCTACGTGCCGGAGGAGATGTTCGAGGAATGGGGCGGGCGCGATCCGATCGACCGCTACGAGCACCGCCTAACCGAGGAGCATGGCTTCGGTACCGAGGACTTGGCGCAGATCCGGCGGGACGCCGAGAGTGAGGTCGCAAAGGGTGCGGAGCATGCCCTCGCGTCGCCGATGCCGGACCCCGAGCTAGCGACGGACGGGGTCTTCGCTGAACGTTGGGAGCCGCTCGGAGACGGCGAGGCTCCGTGGACGAGGTGGCGTGACCCGGGGCGCGGCAACGGCAGACCCGTGGGGGACGCAAACGGCACCAGCGACGGGAGGAAGAGATGAGCACCCCGGAGACGGCCTCACCGGACATCGCCGAACCGGGCCGTGAGCGGGAGGAGCGGTCTCGCGAGATGACCTATTTGGAGGCGATCTCCGACGCGCTCCGCGAGGAGATGCGCCGCGACGAGAGCGTCTTCTGCCTCGGCCAGGACATCGGCGCCTTCGGTGGCGCTTTCAAGGTCACCGACGGCTTCGCCGAGGAGTTCGGCGCGGACCGCGTCCTCGACACCCCACTGGCCGAGAATCTGATCATCGGCGCCGCCACCGGGGCGGCGGTCGAGGGGATGAAGCCGGTCTGCGAGATGCAGTTCGCCGACTTCATCTCCTGCGGCTTCGACCAACTCGTGAATGTTGCCGCCAAGCTCCACTATCGCCAGGGGGTGGCCGTGCCGATCGTGATCCGCCTGCCATCGGGTGGCGGGTTCTCGGGCGGGCCGTTCCACTCCCAGAACCCGGAGGCCTGGTTCCTCCAGGCTCCGGGGCTCAAGGTGGTTGCGCCCGCAACCGCTGCGGACGCCAAGGGCCTGCTGATGAGCGCAATCCGCGACCCGAATCCGGTCTGCTATCTGGAGCACAAGGGCATGTACCGGCACGTCAAGGGCGAGGTCCCGACCGGCGAGCACATCGTCCCGATCGGCGAGGCGGCCCTCGTGCGCGAGGGATCCGAGATGACCGTGATCGCATACGGGTCGAGCGTCCATCTCGCACTGCAGGCGGCGGAGGAGTTCGACGAGGACATCGCGGTGCTCGACCTGCGCACCCTCTGCCCGCTCGACACCGGCGCGATCCTCGAGAGCGCGCGACGGACCGGCAAGGTTCTGGTCGCGCATGAGGCGACCCGCTCCTGCGGAGTCGGCGCCGAGGTCGCCGCCGTTGTAACCGAGGAGGCGTTCGAGGACCTCGATGCCCCGGTCAGGCGCCTGACCGCACCGGACGTCCCGATCCCGTTCAGCCCGCCGCTCGAGCAGCGGGTCCTTCCGCAGCTCGACGACATGAGGGAGGCAATGCGTGACCTCCTCGCCTACTGACACCGGATTCGTACGATCGAGATGCCGCAGATGGGCGTCTCGGTCGCCGAGGGAACGATCGTCGAGTGGCTGAAGCGGCCGGGCGACTGGGTCGACGCCGACGAGACGGTGGCGATGGTGACCACCGACAAGGTGGACGTCGAGATCCCCTCCCCCGCCTCAGGCCGGTTCGAGCGGGTCCTGGTCGAGGTCGACGAAACCGTTCCGGTGGGCACCCCGCTCGCCGAGATCGACCCGGCGGCGAAGCCCGGCGAGGCCCACCCGGAGGAACACGCCGAGCACCGCGGGTCCCCGCCCCGGGTGGACGAACCCCCCGACCACGCCCCTCCGACCGATGGGGATGAGGAGCCCGACCGCTCCCGGTTTTACTCGCCCGTGGTCAAGCGGATCGCCGATCGCCACGGAATCGACCTCACCACCGTCGAGGGGACCGGGCTCGGCGGGCGGGTCCGCAAGCGCGATCTGCTCGCCCGGATCGAGAACGGCGGCGCGGAGGCGCGTCCACTCCACACGGAGTCGCCCTACCGGCCCGAGGAGGCGGAGGCCCCGCCTGCCATGGAGCCCGCGCCAGCCGTCGCCCTCGAGCCGGCGCCCCCGGAGACCGGAGCGCTCCCGGGCCGCCGCGAGCGGATGTCACCCATGCGCCGTCGGATCGCCGAGCACATGCTGGAGAGCCGAAGGACGTCGGCCCACTGCACGACGATCGTCGAGGTGGACATGGGCCAGGTCGCCGCTCGACGCGCAGAGCTGCGGGAGCGGATGTCGCGCCGCGGTGTCCCGCTCACCTACCTCGCCTTCGTCGCTCAGGCCACCGTCGAGGCGCTCGAGCGCCATCCGATCCTGAACGCATCGATTGAGGGTGAGGACATCGTCTACCACGACGACGTCAACCTCGGCATCGCCGTCGCCCTCGATCAAGGCCTGATCGTGCCGGTGATCCGCCAGGCTCAGCGACTCAGCGTCGAGGGGATGGCGGCCGCGATCGGCGATGTCGCCGAGCGGGCCCGCGAAGGACGGCTCGACCCGGACGACGTGCACGGCGGAACCTTCACGATCACCAACCCGGGGCAGTTCGGCGCGGTGCTCGCCACCCCGATCATCAACCAGCCGCAGGTGGGGATCCTCGACCTGGAGGCGATCGTGAAGCGGCCCGTGGTCGTCTCCGACAACGGCTCCGACGCGATCGCGATCAGGCCGATGACGTACCTGTGCATGTCGTGGGATCACCGTGCGCTCGACGGAGCCGAGGCGGCGCGCTTCCTCGGTGAGCTCAAGGAGTCCCTCGAAGGATGGGAGACAAGGTGAGCGCCCGCAACGGTCCTCAGGCGAATGTCAACGGCGAAAGGCCCACTGAGCGCCTCCGCCACGAGGAGCTCGTCGTGCGCCGCGGGCCGCGAACCGATCTCTACGTTGTGGTCGCCGTGCATTCCACCATGCTCGGGCCCGCGCTCGGCGGAGCGCGGCTCTGGCACTACCGGGCGCCGGGCGATGCCATCGCCGACGCACTTCGGCTATCCGAGGCGATGACCCTGAAGGCCGCCGCAGCGGGCCTCGATCTCGGCGGCGGCAAGGCAGTTCTGTGCGCTGACGGCGAGCCCACCGGGCGAGGCCGTACCGATCTGATGCTCGACCTCGGCGACGTGGTCGAGTCGCTGGACGGGCGTTACATAACAGCCGAGGACGTCGGTACGGGAACGGAGGACATGGCGATCATCAGTCGGCGGACCTCGCACGTCGTCGGCCTCCCCGAGTCGATGGGCGGATCGGGCGACCCGAGCCCGCTCACCGCCCGCGGAGTCGAGGCCGCGATCAGGGCATGCTGTGAGCGGCGGTTCGGCAGCGAGGACCTCGCCGGCCGCCGCATCTGCGTCGTCGGACTCGGTCACGTCGGCTCGCACCTCGCGGGCCGGCTGCTCGCCGGCGGCGCGGAGGTCGTCGCGGCCGACATCGATTCGAGCAAGCGGCGCCTGGCCCATCGGCTCGGCGCCGAATGGGTAGAGCCGGAGGCGTCGATGACCTCGGCCTGCGACGTGCTCGCGCCGTGCGCACTCGGAGGGGCGATCGACCGGGACAACCTCGGCGCCCTGCGCTGCGAGATCGTGTGCGGGTCGGCGAACAACGTGTTGGCCGAGCAACGCCACGCCGAGGAGCTGCATTCGCGCGGGATCCTCTACGCCCCTGACTTCATCGCGAACGCCGGCGGCCTGATCAACGTCTATGCGGAGATCCACAACCTCGACGACGCACGTACGGCGCGCCTCGTGGACGGGATCGGCGAGGCGATCGCCGCGGTCCTCAGCGAGGCGGAGGCGCGAGCGACGACGCCTTTGGATGCGGCAACCGAGCTGGCCCGGGAGCGCCTCGCCGTCAACCGCGATCGCGGGGGCACCGCGGTCGCCGGCTAGACGGTCAGCTGATCGGAGCCCCAGCGGCGATTCCGAAACCCCGCTACGGCGGGGTCATTCCCGGCGATTTCAACGACCGCAGCTCGCTCAGTCGCTTCGCGCGAAGTACTTCTGACCCGGTCCGAGCGTGACCTTCCGATCGAGCCGGAAATCGAGGACCTTGATCCCGATTCCCTCGGTCACCCTGAACAGGGTCCCGTTGCAGGTGTCCTGGGTGAGCCAGGTGGTCCCGACTACGCTTCCGGTTCCACCGCTACCGGCAGTTCCGTAACTGCCGCTGCCGCTTCCCCAGACGCGCCGGCGACGCCTGCGCGAAGTCGTCGCCACCGGCCCGCCCGACGTGCCGGCCTTCGCCTGTTCGCCCTTGCCCTTCGGGCACTGAAGCTTCCCGGCGAGCTTTGCGATCGCCTTCGCGTTGCGGGCGCCCTTCTGCTGGAGACGGATCTTGCCGTCGTAGAAGGTCATCGCAGTGTCGGCCGTCGTATCGGCGAGCTTGCCTGTGGCGGCGGTCACCTTCACCTTGCCCCCGCGGGTGTCCACCACGCTGTTGAAGGGGACCTTCTCGAGCTTCTTGGCGTTCTTGAAGCCGCGGTCGCCAGGCTCCTTGACCTTGACATTCCCCGCGGTGCGCTCCATCAGGAAGGAGATGCCATGCTCGGGCTCGTAGGTCACGAGGTTCCCGTTGAACTCCGTGTTGTCGAAATCGACCGTCTGGTTCCCGCCCTCTCCGCCGTCCACATCGAGGTGTAGGGCTAGGACGGTGTAGTTGCCGAACTTGGCTTGGGCATCCGAGAAGGACTCCTCGGGCGATCCACCGGGAAGGGACCTGGAATCGACGGGGCCGTTCGCTTTGGCCAAGTTGCCGGTCTTCGCGTAGGAATCCGACGCGCATCCCGCATAGGTGGGTGGTGGAGCCAGATAGAAGAAGACGCTGCCGGTGGTCGTCCCGTTCTGGACGTTGGCCGTGAACCGGGGAGAGCCGTTCCAGCAGCTTCCGACGACGAACTTGTAATCGGTGGACAGGCTGGTCAGCTGGCCAAGCTTGAAGTCAGCCGGGATGGCGAGGTTGACGCTGCCTGCGCCAGCTGGACCAATCGCCGTCGCTTGAGCTGCCGTCGCCGAGCCATTGCCGGGATGGACCACCGTCGCGTTCCCGTCCATGGAAAAGTCGCTTCCCCCGCCCTTTTTTTTCAGCGCAAATGACGGGCTGATAGCCAACGAACACCATGCCGTCAGGACCACGAACATCGCAAGGCCGGCCGCGACGGCTGGGGCCTTGCCCCTCCTGTCTGTGCTTCTGGACAATTTTTCTTCTCCCCACGCGCCTGCTCGAGACGACTCTAGTCCGAAGACGTTCGCCTGTCGAGCGATCCCTCGCGTATTGATTCCTTCGTCGCGATGAGCCCCCCGGCATAGTCGCCGCTCAATCGCCTGTGAGCTTGAGCCTACACCCCGGAAGGGACCCAATGTCGTTCGCGGCAGATCATCGATGGGACCGCGCACGGAAGCACTGATAGCTTCCGCCCGTGGCCACACAGCGGTCGAGCCCGCGAGAGAAGGGAATCGCAGCGGCGCTGCGGCAGTAGCCGACCTGACCGATGGCAGCCGAGCCGATCGATTTCAGGGATCTACTCGACGAAGCCCCGGCCGGCGCCTGGCTGGTCGAGGACGCTCCTAGGGACACGATCCCGGAGACCGCGATGAGCCCGATCGCCGCCATGCGCCTGGTCACGAATGAGCTCGCGGTTGAGGGAATTCCCGAGCGGAACCTGGCCACCTTCGTCACCACCTGGATGGAGCCGGAGGCACGCGTGGTGATCGACGAGAACCTCCACCGGAACTTCATCGATCACGCGGAGTACCCGATGACCGCCGAGATCGAGCAGCGCTGCATCAGGATGCTCGCAGCGCTCTTCAACGCACCGGGAGAGACGACCGGCGCTCGCACCCAGGGGTCGTCCGAGGCGATCATGCTCGGCGCGCTGTCGCTCAAATGGAAGTGGCGCGAGCGCCGCGAGGCCGCCGGAAAGTCCACTGACAAGCCGAACCTCGTCTTCGGGGGCGACGTGCACGTGGTCTGGGAGAAGTTCTGCCGCTACTTCGACGTCGAGCCGCGAATCGTTCCGCTCCAGCCCGGGAAGTACACGATCGGTCCCGAGGACGTCGAGCCCCACGTGGACGAGAACACGATCGGGGTGGCGGCGGTGGTCGGGACCACGTTCACCGGGCACGCCGACGACGTCGTCGGGATCAACGACCTGCTGATCGGCCTTCGGGACGAGAAGGGGTTGGACATCCCCCTCCACATCGATGCGGCGAGCGGGGCCTTCGTCTGGCCGTTCCTGTACCCGGACTCGAAGTGGGACTTCCGGCTCGAGCAGGTTCGCTCGATCAACGCGTCAGGCCACAAGTTCGGACTCGTGTACCCCGGGATCGGCTGGCTGATCTTCCGCGAGAAATCCGACCTCGCCGAGGACCTCGTCTTCTACGAGAACTACCTCGGGAAGACCGACGCGACTTTCACGCTCAACTTCTCGACCGGCTCAGCGATGGTGCTCGCGCAGTACTACAACTTCGTGCGCTTCGGCAAGGGGGGGTACCGGATGATCATGGAGATCATGCGGAAGAACGCCGCGGCGCTCGCCGCGGACATCGCCGACATCGGCCCGTTTCAGATAATCGGCAAGGGCGAGGAAACGCTGCCGCTGGTTGCCTTCAACCTGGCCGAGGAGCAACCGTACGACGAGTTCGACATCGCGTTCCAGCTATCGGCCGAGCGCGGCTGGATGGTGCCCGCGTACACGATGCCGCCGAATGCCCAGGACGTGAAGATGATGCGCGCGCTCGTCAAGGTCAACCTCAGCCGCTCGCTGGTGGACCGACTGGTCGACGACCTGCGAGACGCGGTCAAAACCCTCGAGACGAAGGGCCCGGTCTCGCCGGAGGAACGAGCGCGCGTCAAGACGAACATCAGCCACTGAGGGCCGGCGACCGAAACTAATCGGCCCCGTGCCCGGCGCCGGCAATCGGGGCCTCCTGGCGGCCCCTCTCACGGGCCACCGCCGAGGTCCTCGCAGCCTTCACGGCGGCGGTGAGGGTGTCTTTGTCATAGGCACCCCGGTGGCGCCTGCCGTTGATGAAGAAACCCGGAGTACCGGCGACCCCGCTCGCATCGGCGGTCGCGACGTCGTCGGCCACGCGATCGGCGTGATCGCGGCGCTGTACCTCCTCCCAGAAGCGATCGACGTCGAGACCGAGCTCTCCCGCGTGTCGCGTGAGATCGGGTCCGGTCAGCTCGTCCTGGTGCATGAGAAGCCTGTCGTGCATGTCCCAGAAGTCGCGTTGGGCGCCCGCGGCCTCTGTCGCCTCCGCCGCCATCTGCGCGTTCGGGTGGACGTCGTTGAGCGGCAGGTGCCGCCAGACGTAACGGAGATCGTCGCCGAACTCCTCGAGCAGCTCCCTTACGACCAGCTCCGCCTGTCCGCAGTACGGGCACTCGTAGTCCCCGTACTCGACCAGCGTCACCGGCGCTCGCTCCGGGCCGCGAATGTGGTCGCGGCCGGGATCGACTTCCGCCGAGAGATCCAGGAGGTCCTCGTAGGTGCCTGCGATCTGGCGCGCCCTCATCTCCGCGGGAAGCCGCGCGATCACCCGAAACACCACCCATGAGATGAGGGACGAGAGGATCGCGGCTGCGAGCACACCGAGCTTCGCCTCCTCGAGCTGCTGGCCCTCGAACGCGATGCTCGAGATCAGGACCGAGACGGTGAACCCGCAACCGGCCACCGTCCCCCCGGCGACGGTCACCGGCCAGCTCAACCCCCGGCGCAGCCCGAGGAGCCACGGCCGCGAGGCCAGCCATGCCGACCCGGCGATCCCGAGGGGCTTGCCCAGCACGTACCCGAACACGATTCCGAGGGTGATCGGGGAGGTCACCGCGTCGCCGAGCAGCTGCCCGTCGAGGTGGATGCCGGCGTTCGCCAGCGCGAACAGCGGCACGATCACGTAGCTGGTCCAGGGGTGAAGCGCGTACTGGAGGCGCTCGTTCGGGGAGATCGCCGAGGCCACGCTCCTCTGCGCCGAGCGGGCGAGCTCCGCGGTGGGCTGCTCGCGGAAGGACCGTGAGGTCTCGGTCACCCGCTCGAGATCCACACGCGCCGGCGGATAGGCGGCCGTCGCCAACCCGACGAGGAGCCCAGTGACGACCGGGTCCACCCCCGATTCGTGCAGCGCGATCCACGTCGCGACCCCGAGGAGCACGGCGACCTGCGTGCGCCACGCGATCGGCGCGTAGCGGAGCGCGATCAATCCCAGCAGGAAGAGGACCGCGAGACCCAGCGGGAGCCACGAGATGCTGTCCGTGTAGACGGTCGCGATCACCAGCAGCGCCACCAGGTCGTCGACGATCGCGATCGTCAGCAGCCGAAGTCGGAGGCGCGTCGCACGGGGCGCCAGGAGCCCCAGTACGCCGAGCGCGAGGGCCGTGTCGGTCGACATCGCCGCACCCCACCCGTGCGCCCCCGGGCCGCCGGCGTTGAACGCCAGGAAGATGACGACTGGGACCGCCATCCCCCCGAGCGCCGCCACCACGGGAAGCGCGAGGCGCTGCCGCTCGCGCAGCTCCCCCGTGTCGAGCTCGCGCTTGGCCTCGAGGCCGACCACGAGGAAGAAGAACGTCATCAGGCCCTCGTTCACCCAATCGCGCAGATCGAGGGAGATCCCCCCGCTCCCGAGCTCGATCGAGAGATCCGTCGTCCAGAACGACTCGTATGACTCCCACCACGGCGAGTTCGCCCAGAGCAATGCCGCGGCCACCGCGCCGAGCAGAAGCACGGCGCCGCCCGTCTCCGCGCTGAGGAAGTCGCGAACCGGCGCCGCGAGGTTCCGCGCCCAGGCGGTGCGTCCTGTGAATGAATCGGCTCCGGCGTGCGCGCTCATCGTCGCCGTTCAGCCTATGGGCGCGGGGCAGCGCCTACATCGCCATCATCGCCTCGGGCTTCGGCTCGCCCGAGGATCCGGCGCTTGGCGAGGACTCGCCGCGCCGCAGCAGCGAGAGGCCGATCGCCGGGAACAGCAGGACCGACAGCAGCCCAGAGCCGACCAGTGCGGCGCCCTCGGCGGCGCTGACCAGGCCGAGCTCCTCGCCGATCGCGGTGGCGGCGACGATGAAGGGCAGCGAGGTGGCCTGCATCAGCCCGGCGACGGCGGTGTGACGCCGGTCGAGCAAGCTTCGGTACATCAGGGCCGGGAGCCCGCGCACGGCCAGCAGGGCGGCGAGGAAGATCGGCACCATGATCACGCTCGATGCGCTCGCAACCAGGGCATCGAGGTCGTAGTTCACCCCGCTCGTGACGAAGAAGACCGGGATGAAGATTCCGAACCCGACCGCCTCGAGCTTGCGTGCGACCTTAGTCGGCCGAGCTATGACTGGCGTTACGTGCCCGGCAAACGCTCGCGTCCGATCTCCTCGCGGTATCCGTCGTCCCGCGCCTCCACCGAGCGGGCGCCCGCCACGACATCGTCGATCTGCCCATCCGGAATGACGACCGCCCCGGAGCTGTCCGCGAACACGTACTGCCCCGGCAGCACCCCGACGCCCGAGAGGACAACCGGCACGTTTGCCTGAAACGGCGTCACCTCTGCACCGCCCCACTTCGTCGCCTCGCCGGAGCAGTACGCGGCGAAGTCGTACGTTGCGAGCTCGTCGAAGTCACGCAGGCGACCGTCGGTGAGGACACCCGCACAGCCATGGTTCTGCAGGCGCGAGAGCTTCGTGCCGCCGCCCATGGAGACGTCCGTATAGCCGTTGCTCGCGAGCACCACGACCTTGCCCTCGGGCTCGTCGCCGACGGCCTCGTAGAAGAGGCTGCCGAGGTTGTACCGCTTCGGATCCAGGCCGGCCGAGCAGCTCGGGAAGTAGGAGATCGTCACGGCGGGGCCGAAGAGCACCCGCCCGGGAGTCGGGCTGACCAGATCCAGGATGTAGCACCGATGGCGATGAAGCCGTCCCAGGGCGTCCACCAGGTCCGCGGTCTTCAGACCGTCGACCGACGGGGCTCCGCGCGATGCGCCCGCGGACCTGCTCTTCCGCCATCCGGTCATGCGCCGTCAAGCCTACGCCGCCGCGCCGCGGACAGCCTGGGCCGTCGCCGGCTCCGGCTCAGGTGAGCCCTTGCCGCTGCCTCTGCCGGCGCGTCAGCGCGTCGACGGTGACCGCCGCCAACAGGACGGCGCCGGTGATCATGTACTTGATGTCCGAGTCGAGCCCGAGCAGGTCCATCCCGTTGGAGATCGAGCCGATCACGAGCGCCCCGAGGAGCGCCGCCCAGACCGTCCCGCGCCCGCCGAACAGGCTGACACCGGCGATCACGGGACCGGCGATCGCGAGCAGCAGGAGATCGCCCGATCCGGACGCCTGGTTGACCGCGATCAGCCGCGAGGCCGCCAGGATCCCGCCCGCCGCCGCCATCGTCGAGGCGATCGTGAACACCACGATCTTCACCTGCTTGGTGCGGATGCCGGCCCGCCGCGCCGCCTCCTCGTTGCCGCCGGTCGCGTAGATGTGGCGGCCGAAGGGAGTTCGTGTGGTGATGAAGGCGAACAGAATGCAGAAACCGACCAGGATCAGCGGCGCCAGCGGGATCCCGCGATCCGAGCCCAGGATCGCGACCGCCGCGAACGAGCCACCGCCCACCAGTGCGGTGCGGACGACCAGTCCGGCGAGCGGCTCGGTCTCGAGGCCGGCGCGCTCGCGTCTTCGTCTTTGCAATAGGCCGGTGCCGAACACCGCCGCGGTGACCGCCGCCGCGATGATCCAGCCGACGATCGGCTCGAAGAAGGTCCCCGCCAGGTCGGTGATCACGCTCGGCGGCAGGTTGATCGTCCCGGTATCGCCAAGTACGTACAGGAGCGCCCCCTGGTAGGCGAGCAGGCCCGCCAACGTCACCACGAACGAGGGAATGCCGAAGTTGGTCACCATCAGGCCTTGGAAGAGGCCGATCACCGCCCCCGTCCACGAGGCCCGCGAGGATCGCGAGCTCCGCCGGCCAGCCGTGCTTCACGTTCAGCACCGCCATCACTCCGGCGGCGAGCCCGCTCACCGCACCCACCGAGAGATCGATCTCGCCGAGCAGCAGCACGAGCACGACTCCGACGGAGATCGTCCCGACGGCGGCGATCTGGAGGCTCAGGTTGGTGAGGTTTATCGGAGGAGAGGAAGCGATCGTTCGCGATCTGGAAGATCGCCCAGATCACGGCGATGATGACCAGGACCCGAAGCGATCCGAGCTCGCCGCGAGCGAGCTGGCCCAGCAGGCCGGGCTGGCGCTCGGCGTCGCCAGCTCCTCGACCTTGGCGGCTGCCTCCATCTCCGCCTAGCCCGCCTTCCGTCTAGGCTCGCCGCTTGGGCGGCGACCCGTTCTTGCTGTCGGCCCCGGTGATCGCCGCCACCACCTCCTCGCGGCTCGTCGTCCTTGACGTCGAAGTCGGCGGCGCGGCGCCCGAGACGCAGCACGACGATCCGGTCGGCCACCTCGAAGACGTCGGCGAGGTTGTGGCTGATGACCACGACACCCGAGGTCGCGCTCGCGCAGGCGCTTGATCAGGGCCAGGACCTGCTCGGTCTGCTGCAACGCCGAGCGCCGCGGTCGGCTCGTCGAGGAGCACGACCTTCGGGTCGCCCAGCAGCGAGCGCGCGATGGCGACCGACTGGCGCTGGCCGCCCGAGAGGCTGCCGACCTCGCGTGCGGACGCTGCCGATCGTGGTCACCGACAGCTCGCTCGAGCAGCTGCATCGGTCCGCTGCTCCATGTCAACCTCGTCCAAGACCTGCGACGGGCGGTCGTCGATCTCCTCCTGTCCGAGGTAGAGGTTGGCGACGACGTCGAGGTTGTCGCAGAGCGCCAGGTCCTGGAAAACGGTTGCGATGCCGAGCCCGGCGGCCGCCTTGGGGTTAGGGACCTTGACCTGCTTCCCGTCGAAGTACATGTACCCGCTGTCCGCGGGCTGAGCCCCGTCCATCGCCTTGACCAGCGTCGACTTGCCGGCGCCGTTGTCGCCGACGAGCGCGACGACCTCGCCGCGGTCGACCTCGAAGTCGACGTCGGTGAGGGCCTGGACGGGCCCGAAGCTCTTGTTGACCCCCTCGACGCGCGAGGAGAGGCCGCGCGCCGGCACGGCCGTCGCCGGCCTTGGCCTTCACGCTTGCCTCTCCTCGCGCCATCGTCTCGGGGTTCCTATCTGATCCTTTGCCTACTCGATTCCCGCGTCCTTGCAGGCCTGGACGTAGTCGCCGACGCAGATGTCCTGCGGCGGTCCAGAACCCTGTCCTTGATCACGGTGTCCTTGATGTTGTCGATCGTGACCGCGACCGGGTCCTCGAGCACGGACGGAACGGAAATGGAGCCGTTGTCCGTCTCGCCGTTGACGAGCCCCTCGGGCGGGTCCTCGCCCTTGGCGAGTGCCGCCGCGAGCTGCGCAGCCGCCTTCGTCTCCAGCAGGGTCGCCTTGTAGACCGTCATGTACTGCTCGCCGACCAGGATGCGCTGGATCGCCTCCAGCTCAGCGTCCTGACCGGTGACCGGGACCGTCTTCGGGTCGACGCCGGCACCCTTCATCGCGGCGATCGCGCCGCCGGCGGTGCCGTCGTTCATCGCATAGACGCCGTTGAACCCGTCCGTGACCTACAGCGGTGATCGCCTGGTCCATCTCCTTCTGGGCCTTGTCCGGGCTCCAGTCGGGCGTGTCGTATTCCTTGCGCGATCTTAACGCTGGCCGCATCGAACTTGGACTGCGCGCCCTCGTCTGAACAGCTTCGCGTTGTTGTCGGTCGGCGAGCCGTTGATCTTCACGATCGGGCCCGTCGGGTTGCCGTCCTCGGCGAGCTTGTTCGTCCAGGGCTCTCGCCCTGAATCTCACCGACCCTGCACGTTGTCGAATGAGACGTAGTAGTCGATCGCCAGCGGTGTCCAGTGATCAGGCGGTCATAGCTGATCACCGGGACGTCCTGCTGCTTGGCCAGGGTCGACCATCGCCGGCGGCCGAAGCCGAGTCGACCGGGTCGAGCACGAGTACCTCGGCGTCTTCGGTCAGGGCCGCCTCGACCTGCTGCTGCTGCTCGGCGGCGTCCTGATTCGGCGTTGCTGTAGATCAATCTCGCAGTCCGGGCAGTGCCTTTTCAGAGCTCGACTCGAACTCCGGCTGGTCATGGGCCTCGTATCGGGTGGTCTGCGACTCGGGCAGCAGCAGAGCGACCTTGCCGCCGCCACCACCTTCTGCGGCTGTGGTATCGCCACCGTCGTCGTCGTCGTCCGAACATGCGACCAGACCGAGACCGAGCGCGAGCGCCGCGATGCATGCAGCGGCGATTCGCGTCCAACTCCGCGATCTCCTCACATCGTCACCTCCTCGTGACGCATCTCACATCCTGTGTGGATTATCACCTCATTCCCTGAATGGGTCGGTTTCAGGCTGCGAAACGCTGTTTCAGGGGTGGGGCTTGGGAGGATTCCTATCACGTGGATGTGAAGACCCACTGGGAGCGCACCTATGAGGAGAAGGGTCCGGAACGGGTCAGCTGGTTCGAGCCCGTCCCGCAGACGTCTCTGGCGCTGATCGAGGAGGCCGGGATCGACCTGGATGCGCCGGTGATCGACGTGGGCGGCGGCGCCTCCTCGCTCGCGCGTGAACTGCTCGTTCGCGGCTACACCGATGTCACCGTGCTGGACATATCGGGCCGGTCACTCGGGCTCGCCCGAGCGGAGCTCGGGGACCGCGCCGATCGGATCAACTGGATCGAGGCGGACCTGCGGCGCCAGGACCTCGGGCGGTGGTTCGAGCTGTGGCACGACCGCGCCGTCCTTCACTTCATGGTGGACGACCTCGATCGCGACTCCTACCTCGCGTCGCTCCGCCGCTCACTGACACCCGGCGGGCAGCTGATCGTCGCGACCTTCGGTCCTGAGGCGCCGCCCACCTGCAGCGGCCTTCCGGTGCGACGCTACGCGGTCGACGATCTGGCTGAGCTGCTGCCCGACTTCGACCTGGCCTCGTCGCGGGAGGTCCTCCACCCCACCCCGGGAGGAAACGAGCAGGCGTTCGTCTACGCGCGCTTCGTTCGCTCCTGATCGGTGACCGGCAGGCCCGCTTCCCGCCAGGCCTTAAACCCGCCGATCACGTCTGTGGCGTCGAGTCCGAGGCGACAGACGTTGGCGGCCGCGAGGCTCGACTGGAAGCCCTCGCCGCAGATCAGGATCACCTTGCGGTCGTGGCGGGCGAGCTGCGGGTCCCGATGTGGCGACGCCGGATCGAGCCGCCACTCGAGGACGTTCCGCGAGACGAATGCGGCGTCAGGAATCAGCCCGTCGGCGGCGCGCTGCGTGTCGGATCTGATGTCGATCAGGATCGCCCCGGCCGCGGTGGCCTCGTTCGCTTCATTCGGCGAAAGGCGCACGAGTCCGCTGCGCGCCTCTGCGAGCAGATCGTCGACCGATTGCGGCCGGCCCGCCATGGTCAGGCCGCCCCCCGGACCGCGACCGGGGTGCCGTGGCGCGGGGCGAGCGTGATTCCACGCAGGACGACCGGATCGGGCTCGGGCCGTACGGGGCGAAGCTCGACCCGTGAGAGGACGACGCGTATCACCTCCGCCATCTCCGCCTGCGCGAGCGCCGCGCCGATGCAGCGGCGGATCCCGCCGCCGAAGGGAAGCCACGCATAGGACTCGGCCCCGTCCTCGAGGAAGCGCTCCGGGCGGAAGCGGTCCGGCTCCGGATAGAGGTCCTCGCGCCGGTGCACGAGGAGGATGCCCGGATAGACGCGGATTCCGGCGGGGAGCCGGTAGCCGGCGATCTCGCGAGGCTTCGTCAAGGTCCGCTCCGCCGCGTCGATCACCGGTCGCAACCGCAGAGTCTCGGTCACGACAGCGTCCAGATAGTCGTCGTCGTCGGTGGCGAGCTCCTCCCGGAGCCGCGAGAGAGCGACGGGATTGCGCAGCAGCAGGTCGAAGGAGGACGCCAGCGCCGTCGCGGTCGTCTCGTGCCCGGCGGCGAGCATCGTCATCAGCTCGTCGCGCAGCTCGACATCGGTCATCGCCTGCCCGTCCTCGTCGCGGGCCCGCATCAGCAGCGAGAGGACGTCCGAGCGCTCCTCCAGGTCCTCCTCGCCGCGACGCCGCGCGATCTCGGCGTAGAGCAGCTCGTCCGCCTCCCGGAGGCGGCGCTGCAGCCTGCCCCACGGGCTGAACCGCCCGAAATCGCGGCGGAGGGGGGCCGGCATGAAGAAGGTGGTCGCCTCCGACGTCGAGGATCGGGGTGATCGCACCCCGCAGCCGGTCGATCCGCTCCCGCTCGGTGACGCCGAAGACCGCCCGGCAGATCACCTCGAAAGTGAGAGCGCGCATCCGATCTCGCATCCGGAACCTGGACCCGGCGTCCCAGCGAGCCACCTCGCCCTCCGCGACCTCGTTGATCACCTCCCGGAACTCCCGCACCGCCGAGCCCTGGAACGGCGGCAGCAGGAGCTTCCGCTGGCGCAGGTGGCGGTCACCGTCCAGGACGAGCACCGAGTTGGAGCCGAGAACTGGAGCAAGCGGTTCGTTCGCCTCGCCCGCGCGCAGGTCGGACTGATCGCCGGTGAACATCCCCCGGATCGCCTCGGGGTCGGCGACGTACACCCCGGTCCCGAAGATCAGGAAGTCGACCGTGAAGACGTTCCCGTAGCGGCGCCTCCAGCGCAACAGGGTCTCGACCGGCCTGCGGATGAACCGCGCCGTATTGACGCTCGCCGGGGCGCGAGGCCCAGGGGGCATCTCCCCGGCGTCTGGGGCGCTCACGAGAACCGGCACATCAGATCCCTTTCTGTGCCTGCACCCTGCCCTCGTCGACCGCCCTCTGGAGCGCCTCGTAGTCACGCTGGTTGAGGTCGGCATAGGCCTCGGCGAAATCGGCGAGCGCGCGATCGAAGGTGTCACCGCTTCCGAGGTAGGAGGCGATCGCGATCCGGTCCCCCGAGCGGGCGTGAGCACGAGCGAGGGTCGACCCGCAGATCTCCGCGTAGGCGGTCATCTGCCGCGGGCTCATCACATCGACGAGCGCCGACCCCTTCTGATCCCAGAGTTGGCGCACGTAGAAGTGGCGCTTCTTCTCGTCCGGTCCCAGCGCGGTAAGCCAGCCGAGGAAGACGTCGCTCGCGGCCTGCATCAGCCGCTGTCCCTCGACGACCCGCTTACCATGATGGTCGTACGAGCTCGGAGCCACGTACGGCTCGAGGACCGAGCCCTCGGCCTCCTTCACCTGGAGGAAGAGCGGATCGTCGCGGTCACGCCCCATGAAGAGGGCGATGAAGGCGCGGGTGCCGACGCTGCCGACGCCGACGACCTTTCGCGCCGTGTGCACATACTGATACTGGCCGGCGAGGTGTCGGCGGGACTCCTGCAGCGTCATCCGGTACTCGTCTATCACCCCCCTCACCCGGCGATCGGCCTCCTCGGCCCGGTCCGCAAACAGCTCCTCGAGCGGAACGATCAGCGGTGGATCGCTGATGATCCGCAGCTCTCCATCGACCTCCGTTGTCAGCTTCGAGAACGCGCGGAGCCTGTCCTTGGTCCGGGCCTTGGCGAGGTTCCGGTCGAACTGCTTCCGCTCCTTCTTGGTCGCCTCCCCCTCGACCCGATCGATCAGCGATGCCACGTCGAGCCGCTCGTACCAGACATCGAGATTCCCCTCCCGCGCATGCTGGCGCATCGCCATGCGGTAATGCCGCACGGCGGTGGCGACCACCTCACGTCGCACGGCCTCATCGAAGCCCCGCTCCCGACCGGCGACCGCGAAGCTCGCAGCAAGCCGCTTCACGTCCCACTCCCACGGACCGGGGAGGGTCTCGTCGAAGTCGTTGACGTCGAAGACCAGCCGCCGGTCGGGGGCCGCGAAGACACCGAAGTTCTCCAGGTGCGCGTCGCCGCAGAGCTGGACCTCGATCCCCGAGGAAGGGGTACCGGCCAGGTCCGCCGCCATGATCGCGGCCGCACCACGGTAGAACGCGAAGGCCGAGACGAGCATTCGCCCGTGACGGATCGGGACCAGCTCGGGTACGCGCGTCTTGGCCTGCTGCTCCAGAATCGCGACGGCATCCCGGCTCTCGGCGGCCGGGACTCCCTCAGCGTGACTCGACCGTGGGGTCCGCCTGCGGGCCTCCTTGCCCGAGGCCGACCGCTCCGCGGGCGATTGCGCAGGACTTGCCGCGTCGCTCCGCGGCCGAGCGGCGGCGGAGGATTTCCCGTCTGCCCGGGATCTCTTTTCCGCGGAACCTTTCCTGGTTGTCTGGGCCATTACCGCTGCCCCGATGGGGCGCTCCGGTCACACGAATTCGGTCGCGATCACACATCGCCCAATTTTGGGTGCGAAAGGCGAGATGATCAGGAGGGATACTGACACGATGGAGGCCGGACCCGGCTGACCAGGAGCATGGCGGCGTCACCGACAAGCGGACAGCGCGCGGCTGCGACTCTCGTCCTCGTGATCGTGCCCGCGGTCCTGATCCTGGCGGTGCTGTTCGTCATCGAGCAGTTCCCGCGCGGCCTGATCGTGCTCGGGTGCCTCGGCGATCGCGTTGGCCGCCGTCTGGTACGGCGTGCTCCGTCGCGGCGTGGTGCGTCTGGTCGCGGCGGGAATCGCCGCCGCAGCGCTGCTCGCGAACGTCATCGTGCTGGTCTCCGACGGTGACCACATCCTCGATGCGGCTCTGATCGTCGGCGGCGTCGCCGCCGCCATACCCCTGGCCAGGGCGGCATTCCGGACGCGGGCTCCGCTCTCACCCGCATCACCCCCGGCCCACCCCGTGCTCTTCTACAACCCGAAGTCCGGCGGAGGCAAGGCGGAGCGATTCGCCCTCGCGAAGGAGGCGCGGGCGCGCGGGATCACTCCCATCGAGCTCACACGAGGAACCGACCTCGGCCAGCTGGTGCGAGATGCGGTCGCTCAGGGAGCCGATGGCCTCGCGATGGCCGGCGGGGATGGATCGCAGGCGATCGTCGCGGCGATCGCCTCGGAGCTGGACCTTCCCTACGCGTGCGTGCCCGCGGGGACCCGGAACCACTTCGCCCTCGACCTGGGGGTCGACCGCGACGACGTCGTCGGCGCTCTGGATGCCTTTGTCGACGGCGGGGAGCGGAGGGTCGATCTCGCCGAGGTGAACGGGCGGGTGTTCGTGAACAACGTCTCGCTCGGTCTCTACGCCGAGGCGGTACAGCGGCCCGGCTATCGCGAGGCGAAGCTGCGCACGCTGCTGGACACCGTGCCCGACGTGATCGGCTCGGAGGGCGGCACGCTCGACCTGGCGTGGCGGGGGCCGGGAGGGCACGAACACCATTCCGGCGCCGCCATCCTCGTCTCGAACAACCGCTACCGGCTCGGCCATGCGGTCGGCTCCGGCACCCGCCCGCGGATCGACGACGGTCTGCTCGGAATCACGGTGGCGTCCTCGCCCGGGGGGCGAACCCGGGCGACCCGCGGTTCAGCTTCCCTGGCGCGAGTGGACGGCGCCCGAGTTCGACTGTCGACGCGGATCGCCCGGTTCCGGCCGGGATCGACGGCGAGGCGGCGACGCTCGAGCCGCCGCTTCGCTTCCGGATTCACCCCAATGCACTCAGGGTCAGGATCGCCCCCGACCACCCGGGCGCCTCCCCGTCGGCGGCGATTCCGGAGGGCTTGGGGGACGCGTTTCGCGCGCTGGTCGGGATCGCGGCTGGTCGGCCACCCGCAACGGCGGGCGGGGCGTGAGCCTCGTCCGGAATCAGCCACAGTTGAAGGGACCGGATCACTCCACGGAAAGGAAGAACGATGGACATCCTCGAGATCGAGCAGAAGGAGACCGTGTCGCGAGAGGAGGCCGCCTTGCGGCTGAAGACCTTTGCTGAGAAACTCGCGAAGAACAACGACATCGAGTTCGACCGGGGCGGAATGCAGATCAAGGTCCACGTGCCCGACGAGGTGAACCTGAAGGTCGAGCTCGAGCTGGAGAGCGAGCAGCGGGAGCTGGAGATCGAACTCACCTGGTGAAACCGACTCGGTGAGAGAGCGCGTCCGGCCGATACTGGAGGAGGCACAGCGCCTCGATCTGGCCGTCTACGCGTCGATCGCCGAGACGCCGACTCCGACGCTCGACCGGATGATGAGCCGCCTCTCGAAAGCGGCCAACTACTCCCGGATCTCGATCGGCGCAGCGATCGTGCTCGCGCTGGCCGGCGGAGCCGACGGCCGGCGCGCGGCGGTGAGGGGACTGGCGTCGGTGGCCGTCACCGCGACGATCGTCAACGTCGCGCTCAAGCCGCTTCTGCGGCGCCGCCGCCCCGATCGTGTGGTCGCCTCGGTGCCGCAGGCTCGGCATGTGCCGATGCCGGCATCACGTTCGTTTCCCTCGGGTCACTCCGCCGCAGCGTTCGCCTTTGCGATTGGTGCGGGGGGGGCGCTTCCCTGGACCGCACTTCCCCTCACCGGCCTGGCAACCCTCGTCGCCTACTCGCGGGTGCACACCGGTGTCCACTACCCCGGGGACGTGATCGCGGGAGCCGTCTGCGGGGTCACCCTTGCCACTGCGACCGGCGCGGTGCTCGACCGGCGCTCGCACTGAGCGCCGCGCGCTCGGACTTCGGCTGCCAGAAGGCGACCTCGGCGCCGTCCGGCGCTGCGACGACGCTTCGGGAGCCCTTCGGCCCATCGCGAGGGGCGAGCAGGACCTCGGCCCCGAGCGCGCTTGCCCGCTCCGTCGTTTCCGCCACGTCACCTACATGCACGTACGGCAGCCACAGGGAGCGCGGCCCCGGGCACTCCACCACCCCGCCCCCTATCCCGTTGCCCATCTCGAGCGCCGTGTAGGACCCGCGTCCCGCGTGGATCCGCTTCGGCTGCCAGCCGCAAAGGCGCTCATAGAACTGGATAGCCCCCCGCAGGTCCCGGGTGTGGAGCTCCAGGTGAATCACCGGGTCGATCGCTCCTGGCTTCATCCCTGTCCGTAAGACCGGGGCTGGCGCGCGAACTCATCGGTCCGCGCTCAATCCTCGACGCTCTGTCCGTCTAGTCTCCCGAGAAGCGATGAGCCCCGAATCGCCAGTTGCCGATCCCGCTCTCCTGGAGACCGCGCGCAGCGGCGACGAGACCGCCTACGCGAAGCTCGTCGAGCCCCACCGGGGCGAACTGCACGCGCATTGCTACCGGATGCTGGGCTCCGTCCAGGACGCGGAGGACGCCCTCCAGGAGGCGCTGCTCCGCGCCTGGAAGGCGTTGCCGAAGTTCGAGGGCCGGAGCTCCCTTCGCTCCTGGCTCTACCGGATCGCCACCAACACCTCACTCGATGCGATCGAGCGGCGGCCGAAGCGCATTCTTCCAATCGACTACGGGCCGCCCGCCGACGATGCGGTTGTCGGCGAACCCCTCGTCGAATCGGTCTGGATCGAGCCCTATCCCGACGAGACGCTGGCGATCGAGGACGGCTACGCATCTCCGGATGCGCGCTACGAGCAGCGCGAGGCGGTGGAGCTGGCGTTCATCGCGGCCCTTCAGCTCCTTCCCGCGAATCAGCGGGCGGTGCTTGTCCTCCGAGAGGTGTTGGGGTTCTCGGCGCAGGAGACGGCCGACACGCTGGACACGAGCGTCGCCTCGGTCAACAGCGCACTCCAGCGCGCCCGTGCAACGGTCGAGAAGCGGCTGCCTGACCAGAGCCAGCAGGAGACGCTCCGCGAGCTCGGCGATGAGCGGCTACGCGATCTCGTCGAGCAGTACGCGGATGCCTGGGAACGAAACGACGTCGACACGGTCGTCTCGATGCTGGCCGAGGAAGCGGCGTTCACGATGCCGCCGATGAGCCGCTGGTTCAAGGGCGAGGGAATCCGGCCTTGGCTCGAGACCTCCTCGATGACCGGCGAGTGGCGTTGGCGGGCGCTTCCGGTGACCGCGAACGGGCAGCCGGCGCTCGCCTTCTACAGCTGGGACGACGAACAGCAGGCGCGCGTCCCGTTCGCCATCAATGTCCTGACCTTCGACGGCGACAAGATCAAGGAAGTGGACGCCTTCATCGTCCGGAGCTCACAAGACCCCGATCCCGAGGTCCAGGCTCGGACACCCGAGCAGCCAGCCGACTACGAGAAGCTCGCGGCCGCCTTCGCTCGGTTCGGGCTGGCCGACCGCCTCGACTGAGCGCGATCGGGTTCGTCACGGGAATAATGTCGTCCGTGCAATCCGGATGGAAGGCGGGACGCGCGTCCGCAGGGGCACTTGTCGCCGGGGTGCTCGCGTCTGCGGCGCTGATCACCGGCGGCTGCAGCGAGAAGGACGAGCCCGACGTTCGGCCCCCGACCGTGGCCACTCCCACGGTGACCGCGCCCGGGGCCGCGACGACGCCCGGGACGGCCGGGCCCCAACCGGCTCCGGCACCGCCGCCGGCGACCTCGCCCGAACCGAACCAGCCCTAGCGGGCCTGGGAGCGGAGGAATTCGGAGAGCCGGCGGGCCTGGTCGGCCGGATCGTTCGAGCGCGGGACCGGCACGGGCGCCGCGGCGGCCTCGGCAGCCCGTTCCCGCTGCGCCGCGCTCTTCGCGTCGACCGGGGTGTTCGAGCCGTCCGATCCCAGGGCGGCCACGATCCCGACCACCACCAATGCGACGATCGCAAGGCCCGCGGCGAGGCGCCCTCGGCGCCGGCCGCCGGTGCGGCGCAGCCGCCTGCTGGGCTCGATCTTGCGGGTCGCGGTCGCCGGCGCCTCGAACGGCGCCGGAGCCCCGACGGTGGACCCGGTTGCCTCGACCTGGGCGGTCGGTACGGTCGTCCGCCCGTGCCTCCTCACTCGCCGGAGGGGGACCGCGGCCGCGTCGCCGTCAATGGCTGCGAACGCTTCGCCGAGAGCCCGCGCGTCCGGGAACCGTTCGCCGGGGTCCTCCTGAACGCAGCGTTCGATGATCTCCTGCATCGCCGCGGGGCGCTTCCGGGGAAGGACCTCGTCGGCCACGACGCCACATGCATAGACGTCGGTGGCGGGGGTGATCTCCCCGTCGCGAAGCTGCTCGGGCGCCATGTAACGCTCGGTTCCGATCACCTTCCCGGGCCGCGTAAGCCGCGTGTCCTCGGCGACCCGGGCGATCCCGAAGTCCGCGATCTTCAGACAGTCGTCCGAATCGCGCAGCAGCAGGTTGGCGGGCTTGATGTCGCGATGGACCAGATGCCGCGAGTGGGCGTGGCCGAGGCCGTCGCACATCTGGCAGAGCAGGCGAAGCGCGTCCTGGCGCCCGAGCCCGCGGCTGGCGCCATTCAATCGTTCCGCCAGCGTTCCGCCCTCGACCTGCTCCATGACGATGTACGGGCGGTCGTCCTCCTCGCCGACGTCGAAAACCTGGACCACGTTCGGGTGGTCGAGCTTCGCCGCCAGGCGGGCCTCCCGCATGAACCGCTCGCGGATCTCGTCATCGCCGGCGTAGTTGTCCGCCAGCAGCTTGATCGCGACCTGTCGCTCGAGCTTCAGATCCCGGGCGGAGTAGACGGTCGCCATCCCGCCGTGGCCCAGCCTGGGACCGAGCTCGTATCGCCCATTTCCGATGCGGTCGCCCATCAGTTCCCCTCGAAGCTTTCCTCGAGCTTCTTCGCCTGACCGGGCGGCAGGTCCTCGACCCCGGGCAGCTGGGCGTTCTCGTAGGACTCCTCGTCGCCGTGTCCCTCGTCCCCGTGCTTCTTCTCCTCGTCCTTCTTCGGCTTCTCGGGCTCGGGCGGCGGCGGGCAGTTCACCTGGTTGACCAGATCGGTGGCGACTGTCTCAACCTCCTCGAAGCGCGCCGGCAGGCTCTCCTCCTCAACAGCGGCGGAGAGCTGATCAGCCGCCTCCGCGGCGCTGCAGACGTCGCCGGAGTCGAGGTCGGCGGCGATCTGATCGCTGATCTCCGCGAGCCGGGCGGCGCTTGCCGCGGGGATCTTGGGCGGCGGCGCGGCCGCCCCTTCCGGCTCATCGTCGGAGCCACAACCGCCAGCCGCAATCGCGGCAGCGGCTAATGCAATACCAGGCAGCTGTGATTCGAGTCCGGTTCACGGTCCCCCGAGAATCGCTACCCCGACTGGTCGCCGGGAAACGCCTACCGGGACGATACGAAGAGCCGCGAGGGTAGGCGAAGCATCTCGACCACGTCCGAGAAGGACCCACCGGGCGAGGGACCCCCCTCGATCGCGAAGACCCGCCGGCCGCGGGAGACGATCCCGAGACCGTGCCGGGCAGTGATCATGCCGGGCAGCTTCCGCCACTTCCTGGTGCGGGGATCGAACGCTTCGACCGGCCGGATCGTCTCGGTGCCCTCGGCGAGCTGCTCGCCGCCGACGACCACGGCCCGGCCGCGAACCGGCGCCGCGCCGAACCCGCTGCGGGGAGTCGGGACCGGCGGCAGACGACGCCACTTCCCGCCCCGGGTGTCGAGCTGCTCGGCCGCGTCGAGATTTCCGCCGAAGTCGCGTCCAGCGAATACGAGCACGCGCCCTCCGATCGCGAGGCTCGCATGATGCTCGCGTGCGTCCCGCATTGAGGGCGCCGCGCGCCAACTCCCGCGGCGGATGTCATAGATCTGCACCGTCCTGAGCGCGTTTCCTCCCGCAGCGCCGCCGGTGGCGTACAGCGAGCAGCCCACGGCGGCCAGGCTCGCGGCTCCCCGCGCGATCCCGGACCCGGCGAGGACCGACCACGACCCCGTCGCCGGATCGAAGCGCTGCAGGGCATCGGTCTCGCCGGCCAGCGAGGCAGCCGCCGCGTACCCCCCGTAGACGTAGATATCGCCCCTGCATCGGCCGGCACCGGCGGCAACCGCCGGATGGTTCACCGAGATCGGCAGCGGAGCGACCTCGGTCCAGGTCCCGTTTCCGATGTCGTAGCGGAGGACCCGCCCCGTCGTTTGGAGATCTGGGGGGACGAACCCGCCCACGACATAGATCAACCGGCCGATCCGCGCCGCGCCGACCTCCGTTCGCTCGAGCGGGCTCTGCGGCAGCGTGGTCCACGCACCGGTGCGCGCCACGCCTCCGCCGTTCGCCTCGTCGCCGTCCGCGAGGACGGCGATCGCGATCGGGACCGCCACGGCGACGGCGAGGGCCGCGATCGCCCACCGGACGGGATGACCGATGCGGCTCACCGCGGGGGCTCGACCGCCTCTCGCTCAGCAAACCCGCTGCAGCTCCTCACCGGCAGGCGCGGGTACCGCGGGAACGCCGGATCCGTTCGCGAGAGCTCGCAGAGCGAGAACTCGGAGCCGCGCGTGTTCCTGATGATTCGCTGGTGGCGGCAGCGATCGCAGAGGCCGGCGGGAGGCCTCACCGCTCGGGCTTGTCTTCCAATGCTCTCTCCGCGTCATCGGCTGCCTCAACCGCTTCCTCCGCGGCCTCGACCGCCTTCTCGGCAGCACCTAACGAATCGGGTGGCTCCTCGGCTTCGCCTGCGGAGCCCCGTCTCATCTCGAGGGCGGCCTGGTCCGCACCGAAGATCGCGCGCTTCAGCGCCTCGCCGACCAGCTCACCGCCGCGCTGCGCGCGCTCGAGCGGCTCCGTCAGCCTCACGACACGCCCGAGGAGCTCGTTCATCCGCTCGGCCTGCTCCAGCGCCTCGTCCGCCTGGCGCCTCATCATCTCGAGCTGCCGGCGCGAGACGTCCATCAGCTCGTTGGCCTGGCGGATGCTCCGCTCCATCGTTCGCGGCAGCTCGATGACCGCGCGGGCCGTCGAGACGGGCCAGCTGATCAACTCCCTGAGCATGCCCCGAGAGACTAATACTTCACTTTGTATAGTGATTGTGTGCGCACTTTTCGCCGCCTGCTGGGCTTCCTGAAGCCCTATCGCCGCCCGCTGATCCTCTCGCTCCTGCTCGCCTGGCTCGCGATGGGAATGACCGTGCTGATCCCCCTCCTCGTGGGGGCCGCGGTCAATGCGATCGAGGATCAGCGCCGCGGCGACATCCTTCCCCTTGCCTTGGCGCTGCTCGGCGCGGGGTTTTTTCGCCTGGGGCTTACCGTCGGCCGGCGCCTGATTGCGGGGCGCGTCTCGCTCGCGGTCGAATACGACCTGCGGCAGCGCTTCTACGAGCATCTGCAGAAGCTCGAGCTCGGATTCTTCGACACTCAGCAGACCGGCCAGCTGATGTCGCGGGCCACGGTCGACCTCCAGTCGATCCGGTTCTTTCTCGGCTACGGGTTGATCTGGATCAGCCAGAGTGCGCTGACGATCCTCTTCGCAGCGGCCGCGATGTTCGTACTCGACCCGCTGCTCGCGATCCTCGCGCTCGCCCCCGTTCCATTCCTGATCGCCACCGCAACGCGCTACAGCCGGCGCAACCGGCCGGCCGAGCAGGAGGTCCAGCAGCGCGTCGGTGAGCTTACGGCCGGCGCCGAGGAGAGCGTCTCGGGGATCCGGATCGTCAAGGCCTTCGCCCGGGAGCCACACATGCTCGACCGGTTCCGGGCCTCCGTCGACCGCGTCTTCGAGCAGAGCATGGTCTCGACGAAGCTGCAGTCGTTCTACACACCGCTGATGGGGTTTCTCCCGAACATCGGCGTGGCGGTCGTGCTGCTCGTCGGCGGCCGGCGCGTGATCGACGGAAGCATGAGCCTCGGCGAGTTCACCTCCTTCAACCTCTTCCTGGTGATGCTCTCCGGGCCAGTGCGCTGGCTCGGGATGTCGCTGAGCATGGCCCAGCGAGCGGTCGCGTCCGGAAACCGGATGTTCGAGATCCTCGACCGCGAGCCCGAGATGAAGAGCCCGCCGGGGGCGCCGGCGCTGCCGCCCGGAGGCGGGAGCGTCTCACTGGAGCGGGTCACGCTGCGCTACGACGGCTCCGAGCCGGCCCTCACCGGGATCGATCTGGAGGTGAGACCGGGGCGCACGGTCGCCCTGGTCGGGCCCACCGCAGCGGGAAAGACGAGCCTGGTCGGGTTGCTTGCGCGCCTGTATGACCCCACCGAGGGCCGTGTGCTGATCGACGGGGCGGACATCCGCGAGGTCGACCTCGCCTCCCTGCGGCGGGAGATCGCCTTCGTCGCCGACGACAGCTTCCTGTTCTCGGACACGGTCGCCAACAACATCGCCTACGCCAGCCCGGACGCGAGCCCCGAGCAGATCGAGGCGGCCGCCCGGCGGGCGCAGGCGCACGAGTTCATCACCCGGCTTCCGGATGGGTACGCCACCGTGGTCGGCGAGCGCGGCCTGACGCTCTCGGGCGGCCAGCGCCAACGCGTGGCGATCGCCCGGGCGATCCTCGCCGAGCCGCGGATCCTGATCCTCGACGATGCGACCTCCTCGGTCGACGCGCGCACCGAGGCCGAGATCAAGGCCGGGCTCCGCGAGGCGATGGAGGGACGGACGACGTTCATCGTCGCCCACCGCCTCTCGACCATCTCCCTCGCCGACGAGATCGTCGTCCTCGACCGGGGGCGGATCGTCGACCGCGGAACGCACGAGGAGCTGTTGGAGCGCTGCCCGCTGTACGAGGAGATCGCCGAGAAGGGGCTGGAGGACTCGGTCTACCTGCAGCGCGATCTCGAGGATCGCGAGGAGCTGGCGAGACTGTGAACGAGAACAGCGGCGCACAGAACCTCTTCGCTCTCCTCGGGTCCCTGTGGCGACTGATCCGCGGCGAGGACCAGCGCGGCCGGAAGGTGCGATGGCTGCTCTCGCTGCTGCGCCCATATCGACGCCAGGTGGGGCTGATGCTGATCGGGCTGCTCGTCGCGACCGCCGCCACGCTCGCACCACCCGCACTGATCGGGGCGGCGACGGCCGAGATCGCCTCCGAGAGCCCGTCGAAGTCGCAGCTGAGCCTGATCGTCGCGGGGTTCCTCGGAGCGGGACTCATGCTGTGGGCCTCTAGCTACCTGCAGACCTACCTCGTCGGCTGGGTCGGACAGCGGGCCCTCCAGGACCTGCGAATGCGGATCTTCACCCACCTGCAGGCGATGTCGATCGGGTTCTTCACCCGGAATCGGCCGGGGGTGCTGATCTCGCGGATCACCAACGACGTCGACGCCCTCGATCAGCTGATCAGCACCGGCGTGGTGACTCTCTTCCAGAGCACCCTGACGCTCCTCGGCGTCGTCGTGATCATGCTGTTCCTGGACGTCGGGCTGGCGCTCGTCGTCTTCCTCACCTTCCCGCTGCTCGCGATCGCGAGCGTGGTCTTCCGGATCGTTGCGGCGAGCGCGTACCGGCTCACCCGCGAGCGCATCGCGGACGTCACCGCGTACCTCCAGGAGAGCCTGAGCGGGGTGCGGGTGGTCCGAAGCTTCGCGCAGGAGCGTCGCCACGTCGACCGGATGGGCGAGCTGAACGAGCTCAACCGCCAGGCGAATCTGAAGACCGTCTATCTGAACGCGTCGTACTTCCCCGCGGTCGAGCTCCTATCGGCGGTCGGGACCGCGGTGATCCTGCTCTATGGCGGCTATCAGGCCCTCGACCTCACCGGCGATGCGCGCGCCGAGCAGATCGGCGTGGTGGTCGCTTTCGTCGGGTACCTGTCGACGTTCTTCGACCCGATTCAGCAGCTCTCCAACCTCTACACGACCTACCAGCAGGGGATGGCGGCTCTGGACAAGATCTTCGACCTGCTGGACACGGAGCCCGACATGACCGACAAACCGGACGCTGTCGACCCTCGGCCCCTCCGCGGCGAGATCGAGATGGACGGGGTCTGGTTCTCGTATGGCGGCGACCAGGCCTGGGCGCTCGAGGACGTCTCGATCCACGTCCCAGCGGGACAGACGCTCGCGCTCGTCGGCGAGACGGGCGCCGGGAAGTCGACGTTCGCAAAGCTGGTCTCGCGGTTCTACGACCCGCAGCGGGGCCGGGTCCTGGTCGACGGCCACGACCTTCGCGACCTCCGCGCGAGCTGCCTTCGGAGCCAGCTCGGGATCGTGCCGCAGGAGGGGTTCCTCTTCTCCGGGACGGTGCGCGACAACATCGCATTCGGCCGGCCGGGCGCGAGCGATGAGGAGGTCGAGGCAGCCGCGGACGTCATCGGCGCCGGCGAGTTCATCCGGCGCCTGCCCGGCGGCTTCGACGCCGAGGTCGGCGAGCGCGGTGTCGCCCTTTCGGCCGGGCAGCGCCAGCTGATCGCGTTTGCCCGGGCGCTCCTCGCGGAGCCGAGGATCCTGATCCTGGACGAGGCGACGTCGAACGTGGACGTGCGGACCGAGCGCGCGATCGAGGCCGGGTTGGAGCGGCTCTTGGAGGGAAGGACGGCGATCGTGATCGCTCATCGCCTCTCCACGATCCGCGGCGCCGACCGGATCGCGGTGCTCGAGCGAGGGCGAATCGTCGAGCTCGGCACCCACGAGGAGCTCGTTGCGGCCGGGGGCCGCTACGCGGAGCTCTACGGAAGCTGGGCGGGGCTGGCCTCGGCCGCCTAGCCGGGGCCGATACCGCCTGAGCTGCCCGAGTCGCTCTCGCCGGAGCTACCGGTGTCGCCGGTGCCGCCCCCGGTGCTCCCTCCGGAGGTCCCCCCGCCCGTGGAGGGAGCAGGGGTGATCGGCGCACTCGGGGCGACGGAGCCGCCGTCGCCCTCCCCGGCGCCCAAGTCCGCGGTCCCGGGGCTGGCCCCCGTGGAACTCCCCGTCGAGCTCTGGGATCCGCAGTCCTGGAAGCCGTATGTGGTGGCGGCCGTCTCGGCCTGGTCCTTCGCCGTCGCGAGGTCGTTCTCGAACTCGGCGAAGTCCTCACCGCGCGCGCTCGCAAGGGCGATCTTCTGGCCGGCCGCGACCTGAGCCTGGACCGCCGTCACGAACTGATCGAGCGTCGCCTTGTCCTCGGCGGGAGGACCGAGCTCGTTGAGCTGGTCGGCGACGCCCTGGCGGAGCTGCGCGATCTGGTCGGCCTCGGTCACGCCCTGGCCGGCGGCGGCAAACTGCTCGATCGCCGCGTTCGCCTCGGCGCATGCCGCATCGGCCTGAGAGATGAACTCGGCCTTGGTCAACTCGGTCCCCGACGTCTGCGTCGTCGGGACGGTGATCGAGACCTCCTCGGTGCTGTCCCCGCCGCAGGAGGAGATGATCGCCCCCGCTCCGATCACAGCCGCGAGGACCGAAAGGTGCCGCACGCGCCACATACGGCCGCGCAAGGTAGCAAGGATGCCTCCCGGAACTACGCCGACTCGACCTCCCCCGCATCATCGGGCGGCTCGATCAGCTTCATGTGTCGATCGGGCTTCCGGTGCCCATTTCGGCCGCCGTACGTATCGGTTTGGCTGTGGCAGTTTGGACAGAGAAAAATGATGTTCTCCAGACGGTTGTCTGACCCGTCGCCGTTCTTGTGATGCAGTTGCGAGTTCAGCGGCAAGCCTCGCCAGGTCGAGATCCCGCACCGCTCGCAACGGTTCTTCTTGAGCCCCGCCTGAAGCAATCGCCGTTTGAGATGTGCCCGGCTAGTGCCCCGACCGACGACAAGGAGCTCCTCGATTGGAATCACCCGATCCCGCGGATCGACATCACCGCGCGCAACGGCATCTCTCCAGGCCTGCTGCGAGAACCCAAACCGACGCCTGCATTCCCTCAGCGACACTCCGGATTCATAGATCCGGCGAATCTCGTCCCAGTTGAAGCGCTTGCCGAACTGCGTCTGAGGTGGAATCCCGAACCTGCGTGCGTGGTAGCAGACAGTGGACTTGGAGATTCGCAACCTCTCGGCAATCTCAGCAATCCCGAACCCGTCGTCGAGCAGGCGCTCGACCTCGCAACGCGTCTTGCCTTTCGCAGCCTGCGCATACTTCCGCGGCCGCGGCTGGATATCCCCGCGGGCGATGGCCGCCTCCCACGTCGATTTCCCCAAGCCGAACCGCCGCATTGTCGTCGCCGCGGAGTTGCTCTCCTCATAGAAAGCTCGAATGGCGCTCCAGTCATTGCGGCTAACACCTCGCCGTCTCGCGGGAAAGCCAACACGAGCCGCAAC
This sequence comes from uncultured Solirubrobacterales bacterium, assembly GCA_963808565.1. Taxonomy (GTDB): domain Bacteria; phylum Actinomycetota; class Thermoleophilia; order Solirubrobacterales; family 70-9; genus DASUPK01. The sequence continues at coordinate 302,311 of CAWEGM010000011.1, read as the reverse complement.
CCGATCTACGGTGTCGCGGCAAATTGCCAGCTGCTCGGCGATGTGCACCTTCGGCACGCCGCGAGATAGCAGCTCAGCAATCCTCCGGTCTCGCTCCGCATCCACCGAACATATGTTCGCAGATGGATCGGACGGAAATCGCCTGGAAATCCAACAAAAAGACCCCGCTAAGTGCGGGGCGAAGCCTCTAACTGGGCCCCAGGGACTTGAACCCCGACTACCTCGTCCAGAGCGAGGCGTGCTGCCTTTACACCAGGGCCCACCGCTCCCTAGGAAGCCTAGCGAGTAACCAACAAGCTCAATTCCACCACCCGTAGCAGGGCATCGGACGGAAAAACTTGCCTGCTCAGCGGAGGAGCTCAGCCAGGTCGCTGTCGGGATCCCCCAGCAGCGCCTTCGCCCTCTCCTCCCCGACGTCGACCCCCTCCGCGAACAGGGTCCGCGCGTGCGCGAGGTCCTCCGAGCGCTCGACGGTCAGCGCGCCCACGACCTTGCCGTCGTGCAGATAGAACACGGCGAACTCGCCGGCGTCGCGATCGCCCCGCCAGACCACCTCGTCCCATTCCGTCGCCGGCCCGACGTACTCGAGCCCGACCCAGTCGGCCAGGTCGCTGAAAAAGTACGGCACCACCTCGTACGGCTTCGCATCGCCCATCATCGCGCCGAGCCGCGTGCATCCCCTGCTGCATCGCCACGTCCCAGTGCTCGACCCGCAGCCGCCGACCGTGCACCCGGCTCTCGTACGAGCAGACGTCGCCCGCGGCGTAGATCCCCTCGACCGAGGTCTGCAGCGTCTCGTCGCACACGATCCCGTCGTCCACCTCGAGCCCCGCCTTCTGCGCCAGGATCACGTCCGGCTTCACACCGGCGCCGACCACCACGCAGTTCCCCTCGACCACCTTGCCGCTTTCGGTGACTACCGCGGTGACAGCGCCGTCCCCCTCGAACGCTTCGAGCGTCTCCCCTCCGTGGATCTCGATCCCCTTGCTGACCAGCAGGTCGTGAAAGTACCTCCCGACTTCCTCGCCGAACGTCCGCGACAGCGCCACCTCCTCCATCATCACGATCGCGCAGTCGACCCCCTTGGCCTTCAGCGAGGCCGCGACCTCGCAGCCGATGTAGCTGCCACCGATCAGGACGACCCGCGAGGCTCCCTCCGCCGCCTTCCGGATCGCGTCCGAGTTTCCGAAGGCTCGCAGGTAGTGAATCCCCTCCTGTCCCGCACCCTCGACTCGGAGGATGTTCACGTTGGCCCCGGTGGCGAGCAGGGCCTTGTCGAACCCGACCTCCTCGCCGCCCTGGAGCTTCGCGGTTCGCCCTTCGACGTCGAGCGACATCACGTTCGTCCCGCTTCGCAGCTCAACCCGGTTCTCCTCGTACCAGGAGACCGGGTTCACGTACGCGTCGTCGCGGGAAGCCTCGCCGCGGAGGTACTCCTTGGAGAGCGGCGGTCGCTCGTACGGCGGCTCGGGTTCCCGGCCGGCCACCAGGATCGAGCCCTCCGCGCCCCGCTTCCGGAGCTCCGCGGCGCAGTGGGCGGAGGCGAAGCCACCGCCGATCAACATGAAGTCGATCGACCGGTCCGGCACCTCTACCCCCGTGCCGTCACTCGGCGCCGTCGGGGCCGAAGAAGGCCTTCAGCTCCTCCTCCAGGCCGGGATCGAGGACCGCGAGCACCTCATCACCGGCCTCCAGCACCGTGTCCGGTGTCGGGACGAACCCGCCCTGTCCCTCGCGCAGGATCGAGATCAGCAGGCTGCCCTCGGGCATGTTCAGGTCGCCGACCCGCCGGCCGGCCGCTCGGCTGTTGTCGGCCAGCAGCATCTCGATGATCTCGAGCCGCTCCTCCGGGAGATCGAGCAGGTGCACCAGGCCGTATTCCGGCACCTCATGCTCGAGGAGCCGCAGGATCAGGTCGGTGGCGGAGACGTACGGCTTGATCCCGAGCAGCTCGAAGTGCGCCCGGTTCCGCGGATTGTTGACCCTTGCGATGATCCGGTCCACCAGGTACTTCTCCTTCGCCACCTGGCAGATCAGCATGTTGTCCTCGTCGTCACCGGTGACGGCGATGACCATGTCGGCGCGCGAGATTCCGGCCCGCTCGAGCACCCAGAGCTCCGTGGCGTCCCCGTACTGGATGCTGTGCTCGAGCTCCTGCTCCACCGCCAGGTAGCGGCTGCGGTTGGCCTCGATCACGGTCACCTCGTGTCCCTTGTCCAGGAGCTCCCGCGTGAGGTTCCACCCCACCTTGCCGGCGCCGGCGATGATGATGTACATCCCCTCGGCCATCGGCTAGCCGCTTCCGGCGGCCTCCAGAACCTCCTTCTCGAGCATCTCGATCGCGACCCGGGTGGGGCAGACCGTGTTCACTCCCTGCTTCGCGTACCACTCGGCGCGAAGCGGGTCGAGGATGCGGGCCACAACGGTGGGCACATTGAACCGCCGCTTCGCAATCTGGGCGATGATGATGTTCGTGTTGTCGCCGTCCGTCGAGGCGATAAATGCGTCCGCCCGCTCGACGCCTGCCGCGATCAGCGCGTCCTCCTCCAGGGCGGTTCCGACAGTGAACTGACCGCCGGCGTCCTCCCAGGAGCGGTCCAGGTTCACCTCGAGCCGCGCATGGGCCTCCGGGTCCTCGTCAAGACACGAGACCTCGTGGCCCTCGCGAAGCATCGTGCGGGCAACCGACGACCCGACCCTCCCGCAACCGACGATGAGAACGAACACGGCCCGGATCTTAGTCCCGGGAGGACCTGAGGCCGGTGGTGGAGGACCCGGATCCATCTGGGACAACTACGGACCTCGTCCCGGTAGTTCCGTTGCCCGCGCGTAAGACCACCCGCGTCCCGTCAGCTCTCCTCCGGCGGCGCCGTTACCAGGACCCGGCACGGCGCCTTGCTGAGCACGTATTCGGTCACCTCGCCGATCTCAGCGGGCCGGGCGCCGCCGATGCCGCCGAGAATCGCCCCGCCGCGGATCCGGCTCGGAGGCTCTCCGCCCATGACGATCACCTCGACCCCTCTCCTCCTCGCCTCCTGGACGATCCCCGATCCCATCGCCCTCGCCTTCACCAGGTTCGTCGTCACCTCCACGTTCTCGTACTCGTCCGCAACCTCGCGCGCCCTCTCCAGCGCCTTCTCCGCCCTCACCCGGACGGGTTCGGGGATCGGCGATTCGAGCGGAACCGTCAGCGGCAGCTCGGCGACGTAGAGGACGTCCACCCGAGGCGGAATCTCCCCATCCTCCACCTCCGCGTCAGCGAGACGCCCCGCGGTCGCGACGATGTCGTCGTCGAGCTTGGTTCCGAATACGGGCACGAGGATCGTCGAGTACTCGACGTCCCGGGCCTCCTTCTTCAGCGACGCCTCCGGGACGACGATGCGCTGCGTGAGCGACGTTCCCTCGACGAAGCGCCGGTAGATCACGTAGAAGACCAGCCCGAAGAGCATCCATCCGCCGCCGACGTAGACCGCGCTCTCGTGCAGGACGAACACGCTGATCCACGCGAGGCCGCTGATGACGGCGCCGAGGATTGCCGGCATGGGCAGGTCGTGCCCTCGAATGCGGAGGTTCAAGGGCACCCGATACGGGCGCTCGAGGTTCGGCTCGGTCACCCGGAGCCGAAGGATCGAGATCTGGGCGATCGTCACCGCGAGCAGCGCCCCGAATGCATAGATGCCGGCCAGGAACTTGATGTCACCCGGGATGGCAAGGGCGAGGGCGAGCACGACCGCTATCGCGATCGCGACGTACGGGGTCGAGTGGGTCCGCTCCAGCTTGCCCGCCCAGCTCGGGATCTGCCGATTGGTCGCGAGCACGTAGGTGTGCCTCGAGAGGCCCAGCATGGAGCTGTTCGCCGCCCAGAAGAGAACCGGCACGGCGACCAGCATTACCGCCCATCTCATGATGTCGGCGAGCCAGGCGGGGTCGTAGCTCTGCACCACGCCGAGGATGGGGTTCTCGATGAATTCCCCCGCGAGGGCCGTCTCCGGGCCGTCCGGGGTCTGCACGACCGGTACCGCCATCAGCGCGACGGCGGCGATCCCGGCGTAGATGAGCGGGATCATGATCGCGCCCGCCGTGAGCACCCGCCGAAGGTCGTGGGGCTCGAAATCGAGGTCGGGCGTGAGGTCGCTGGCCGCCTCCAGACCCGCGTAGGCGATCGTCGCGATCACCGCCGAGTAGATGATGTCCTTGAGGCTCGGGGAGGTGAAGAGGTCGACGTGCCGGGTGAGGAGCTCGGGGTCGAACACGACCATCACGCCGACGACGATCACGACCAGTTGCAGGCCGAGGTCCGCGAGCGCCAGCAGGACGAGCCGCGCCTGCCGGGTGCCGCCGGTGATCCCGAGGACGTTGAGCGCCCCCGCCAACACGATCACGATCGCGGCGACGGTCAGCTCGGAGCGTCCACCCGCGAAGTCCCCGGAGATCGGCGTCAGATAGTGCGCGACGGTGATCGCGGCGGCGGCGACCACGATCAGGTAGTCGATGAGGATCGCCCAGCCGGCAACGAACCCGATCAGCTCGTTGAAGGCGCGGCGGGCGAAGGACGACGACCCGCCCCGCTCCCGGAGCATCGCGTTCCCCTCCGTGTAGGCCATCGCGCTGAGCGCGAACATCAGCCCGGCGGCCAGGAAGATCAGGGGCGTCAGACCGAGCCCCCGGTCGGCCACCACGCCAAGGGAGAAGTAGATCGAGAACCCGATCGCCGACGACGCCACCGCATAGACCAGCGGGATCCCCAGCAGTCTCCTCAGCATCTCGCGCTCCTCCTCATCCGCGCATCGAGAGGTACAGGCGGGCGCTGCCCAGTGCGATGAACACCAGCCCGAAGAGCACACCCACCGCAAGCGGTCCGCCTCCTCGCGCGAGTGTGACCACCAGCATGGCTACGCCGAAGCCGATGATGGTCACCGAGAAGATCCGAACGGCGAGCTGATAACCCTCACTGGGGGACGGCGGCGTCCTCATCCCGGCTGTCCACCGGCGGCGCCGGCGCCGGCGGCGACCCCCCCGTCCGACCGGGCACGCTGGGGGTCACCGACGACGATCACGCGGGTGGGGCGCTCGGCGAGGACCGTCTGGAGAGTCTTCCCGTAAAGCGGGGCGCCGTTCCGGTAGCGCAGGCCCATCACCAGTGCGCTCGCCTCCAGGTCCTGCGCCTCCTCCGCGATCGAGTGGCCCGCCTGGTTGGGACGCACGCGATGCACGTGCCCACTCACGCGCAGTCCCCCGATGAGCTTCGCCTGCTCGATCTTCGACTGGGCCTCCTCCTCCTGCTCCTTGAGCGGCGCATCCAGGGGCAGATGGCTGGGGACCGTGACGGAGGCGATGACGTGGATCGCACGGCGCCGCCGGGAGGCGAGCCTAACCGCCGTGGCAACCGTCTCCTCGTTGAAGGGCTCGCCGTCCTCGAACGCCACCAGGACGCTCTTGTACTCGAGCTCCTCCACCCCCAGTGGCTCGGGTAGCACGACCTTGTGCGTCTGGGTGGGGGAGATTCCCTGTGAGCGTCGGTAAAGCAGGTAGAGCGATACGCCGAGCACCATCCAGATCGCGCCTATCACCAGCGTTCGCGGGTTCAGAGCCATGACGACGATCCATGCTGCGAACGTCCCCAGCCCCCCGAATACCGCCGTCAACGGAAGGTTGACCCCGAAGAGCGTGATGTTCCCCGGCGGCTTCCACTCCCGTTCCCTCTCCGGATATCGCTGACGCAGTCGGATCACCGCGATGTGCGCGATCGTGAACGAGAGCATCGCGCCGAACGAGTAGAGCGTCGCCAGCAGCTCGGTCTCTCCCGGGAGAAGGGTGATCGCGGCCACCAGCGAGAACACCAGGATCGCGATGTACGGCGTACGGAACCGGGGGTGGATCCTGCGCAGTCGGTCGGGAAGCTGCCGGTAGTGGCCCATGGAGAACGTGAGCCGCGAAACGCCGATCAGGCCCGCGTTGGTCGCGATGATCAGGATCACCGCCGCCAGCACCCCGACGTAGTAGCGGAGAACGTCGGTCAGTCCCGCCGAGAGTCCGAGGTTCTCGACGATCCCGAGCACGGGGTCGTCGGCAAAGGTCGTGCCGAGCTCCGTCGTGAACTCGCCCCCGACCTCGTTCACGGGCATCGCCGAGAGGGCGATCATCGGGAGCAGCGCATACAAACCGAGCACCGCGAGGACGGTGAGGCCGACTCCACGCGGGATCGTTCTCGATGCGTCCTTCGCCTCCTCGGACATGTTCGAGATCGTCTCGATCCCGGTGTAGGCGATCATCCCGACCGCGATTCCAAGCAGGAAGTCCCCCCAGGTCGGGGCGACCCCGAGATCCACGTTCTCGACCAGGATCTCCGGACTGAAGACGAGGGCCAGTCCGATCACGACCAGGACGACCTGGGTGAGCAGGTCGGCGATCGCGAGAACCAGATTCACCCTGGTCGACTCTTCGGTCCCCTTGACGTTGAGGGCCGCGAGCAGGGCGATCAGGGCGATCCCGCCGATGATGTCCCCGGGCGACTCGCCGAGCGGTTCCCAGAACACGGCCAGGTAGTGCGGCACGAAGAACGCCGATATCGCGACCGTGATGATGTAGTTGAGCATCTGCCCCCAGGCGGCGACGAAGCTCACCGTCTCGTTGAAGGCGTGCCGCGCGAAGCTCGAAGAGCCGCCCGCTTCCGGGTACATCACCGTCGCCTCCGCGTAGGTCGCCGCGGTGCACATGAAGATCAGCCCTGCGATCACGAACGCGACCGGCGTCAGGCCGAGCGCGAACGCGGCGGTGACGCCGAGGGCGTAGTAGATCGACGACCCGACGTTCCCGTACGCGGCCGAGAACAGCGCGCCGACGCCATGCACCCTGGCAAGCGACTCGTCTCGAGGGATCCTTCTAGCCATTCGCCCCGACGCCTAGATTAGGCCCGGCGCAGGGCGGACTATCAATGCCGGCGTGGGCTACAGCGCGATGATGGGAATGATCAGGATCGCGACGATGTTGGCGACCTTGATCATCGGGTTGATCGCCGGCCCGGCGGTGTCCTTGTAGGGATCGCCGACCGTGTCGCCGGTCACCGCAGCCGCATGGGCATCGGAGCCCTTGCCGCCGAATTCGCCGTCCTCGATCAGCTTCTTCGCGTTGTCCCAGGCGCCGCCTCCGGCGGTCATCGAGATCGCCGCAAAGATCGCCGACCACGATCACTCCGATCAGCAGGCCGCCGAGGGCCTGGTAGGAGATCACCCCGACGATCAGCGGGATCAGGATCGGGATCAGCGAGGGCAGGATCATCTCGCGCTGGGCGGCGGCGGTGACGATCGCGACCGCGTACCCGTACTCGGGCTTCTCCGTCCCCTTCATGATCCCCGGCTTCTCGCGGAACTGCCGGCGTACCTCCTCGACGACGCCACCCCCGGCCCGGCCGACGGCCTCGATCGCGAGGGCGGCGAAGAGGTAAACCATCATCCCGCCGATCAGCATCCCGATCAGAACCGGCGGTTCGGAGATCTGAAAGCTGAGCACCTTGTCGCCCGCCTCCTCCTGAAGCTCGTAGGTGAAGGCGCTGAAGAGGACGAGCGCCGCGAGGGCGGCCGAGCCGATCGCGTACCCCTTCGTCACCGCCTTGGTCGTGTTGCCGACGGCGTCGAGAGGATCGGTGATGTCGCGTACCTCCTGCGGCAGATCCGCCATCTCCGCGATTCCGCCGGCGTTGTCGGTGATCGGCCCGAACGCGTCGAGGGCGACGATCAGCCCGGTCAGCGAGAGCTGGGCCATCACGGCGACGCCGATGCCGTAGACCCCCTCCGTACCGCCGCCGGCGAGCTTCCAGGCTCCGAGAATCGCGAGCGCGATCACCAGCACCGGCAGCGCCGTCGCTTGGTAGCCCTGGGCCAGCCCCTGGATGATGTTCGTCGCGTGCCCGGTCTGGGAGGCGCGCGAGATCGTCCGCACCGGCCGGAACCGCGTGGACGTATAGAAGTCCGTGAGGACGAAGAGCAGCGCGGTGACGCCGACCCCGATCAGCCCACAGAGCCACAGGTCGGTGACGCTGGTGTTCGCCCAGCGCTCCGCTGCCGAGCGGGTCGTCCATCAGCCACTCGGTGACCGGATAGAACGCGGCCGCGGAGAGCACGGCCGATACGACGAGACCGCGGTAGAGCGCGGCCTCGACATTCCCGGTCCGGGTCCGGACCGAGAGCGCCCCGATGATCGAGGCGACAATCGCGACCGCACCGAGCACCAGCGGGTAGATCGCCACCTCGCGAGCGAAGTCGGGGAACTGGATCACGCCGAGCAGCATCACCGCGACTGCCGTGACCGCGTATGTCTCGAACAGGTCGGCCGCCATGCCGGCGCAGTCGCCGACGTTGTCGCCGACGTTGTCCGCGATCACGGCCGGGTTACGCGGATCGTCCTCCGGGATCCCGGCCTCGATCTTGCCGACGAGGTCGGCGCCGACATCCGCAGCCTTGGTGAAGATGCCTCCGCCGAGGCGGGCAAAGACCGAGATCAGCGAGCCTCCGAAGCCGAGGCCGACGAGAGCGTCGACGGCATCCTTGTCGCTCATGTCCGTGAAGATGATCAGCGCTCCGTAGTAGCCGGCGACCCCGAAGAGGGCCAGGCCAACCACGAGGAGGCCGGTGACGGAGCCCCCCTTGAAGGCGATGTCCAGGGCGGGCGGGATCCCTCCTCGGGCGGCCTCCGCGACGCGAGCGTTCGCTCGTACGGACAGGTTCATCCCGATGAATCCCGCAGCGCCCGAGAGAAGCCCGCCGACCACGAACCCGATCGCGGTCTCGATGTTCTGCAGCGGGATCAGCAGGATCGCCACGACTACGCCGACGCCGGCGATGATCGTGTACTGCCGCCGCAGATACGCGGTGGCGCCCTCCTGGATCGCGCCTGAGATCTCCTGCATCCGCTCGTTGCCGGGCGACGTCGCGAGCAGTCGCTGGGTCACGAGCAGGCCGTAGAGAACAGCCGTCGCTGCGCAACCAAGCGCGACGACCACCCCGTAATCGGTCAAGAAGTCAGTCAAGGAAGGCTCCCGGGTCGGGTTCGTAAAAGCGGCGCGGCAGTCTATCTAGCCGGAGCTGTGCGGGGTCCAGAGCCCGGAATCGCCCGCTGGCGGCCGCGGCTTCTCCTCGCCACCCCCGGTATCGCCTCCGCCGGCGTCCTCGTCTCCGCCTTCGGTCCCGCCCTCGGCACCGCCCTCGCCCGCGTGTTTGGCGTAGAGCAGCTGCAGCTCGGAGATCGCCTGTCTGAGCTGCGCCTGCGCCTCCGGGCTCACCAGATCGACCAGCGCCCTTGCGGCGTCGATTCCGACCTTCGCCTGCTCCAGATCCCGCTCGTCCTCCTTGGCGATCCGCCGCGCCGACAGGTTGAGGATGCTGACCACGCTCTGGAGGACCACGTCCTCGACCCGGACCCGCTTGATCTCCTCCTCGAGCTGTGCCCGGATCTCCTCCTCGCTCGGCTGGGCCTGACCCTGCTGTTCCTCATCCTGTGCGGCGCCCTGCTGTTCCTCATCTGCCACTTACGGCCCCCTCGGGTGCGTAGGTTCGCCGAGTCTCTTCGACGGCGTTTCGATAGATCTCCTCGATCGGAGCCCCCTCGGCGAACCGGTCGTACGCACGCTGGGCGCCGTTTCGCTCCGGCAACTCGACGTCGACGCCGAGGGTTTCGCGCGCGGGCGCGGTCCATTCGATCAGGTTCTCGAGCACGGTCCTCGTAGGGAGTACCCGCCGCTGGCGAAAGTCGATCATCTCCCCATCCATCCCGTAGCGAATCGCGCGCCACAGGTTCTCCTCGATCTCCCGCTGGCGCAGCGGCGCCGGCGCCGCGCCCTCGTCGACGTCGATCGCCGCCTGCGCGACGCACGCCGAGATCAGGGCGGCGAGATTGAACGACTCGTCGCCGCGGGTCTGCGCGTCGCAGATCCGCACCTCGACGGTCCCGAAGGAGTGATGCGGGCGGACGCTCCACCACAGCTGCGTAGCCTCGGCGATCGAGTTGGTCTCCCGGAGGAAGCGGACGAAGTCGGCATACGTATCCCAGTCGCCGAACGGCTCGTGAACGCCGCAGCGCGGGAAGATCCGGGTGAAGATCTCGCTCCTCACCGAGTGGAGACCGGTGTCGCGATGATCGAGGAAGGGCGAGTTGGCCGAGAGGGCGAGGAGCGGGGGAAGCACCTCCCGCATCTGGTCCGCCACCGCCACCGCCCGGTCGGGCCCCCGGATGCCGACATGGACGTGAAGGCTCCAGGTGTTGTTTCGCTGTGCCACCCAGCGGAGGTCCTGCTCCAGGCGCCGGTAGTGCTCCGTGTTGATGATGTGCTGGTCCAGGTAGTTCGCCCACGGGTGCGTTCCCGTTGCCGCGAGCGCCACCCCCATCTCGTCCGCGATGCCGAACAGGGCCTCACGACGGACCCGCTGGCGGTCGGCGGCGTCCCGGAAGGTCTCGCCCCGTCCGGAGCGGATCTCGATCTCGGTGTCGATCAGCTCGCCCTTGACGGCCGGCGCGAGCAACTCGCTGCGAATGCATGCCTCGTACATCTCCTCGAAGCGATGCTCGAGATCTAGGATCGCCGGATCGACGATCGCGAACTCCTCCTCGATTCCGATCGTGAAGTCAGTTGATCCCTCGAAGGTCTCGCGGACCGCCTCGAGGTCCAAGCCCTCGTGGTTTGGCTCGGGATCGGTGGTCACGGCGGCGGGAGCTAGGTCAGATAGAAGTAGAGGGCGTAGAGCAGGTCCACTGCAGGGCTCGACGTGTGCACCGTGACATCCGGTGGTACCTGGAGCAGTTGCTCCGAGTAGTTGAAGATGATCTTCACTCCCGCCGCGACCAGGCGGTCTGCGACCTCCTGGGCGGCGTCCGCCGGCACCGCGAGGACGCCCACCACCACCTGCTGCTCCTCGACGACCGAGTCGATGTCATCGAACGACCGGACCTCGAGGCTCCCGACGTTCCGTCCGATCACCTCGGGATCGACGTCGAACATCGCGACGATCCGGAACCCATGGTCGGCGAAGATGTCCGAGCTCGCGATCGCCTGCCCGAGATTGCCGGCGCCGAACAGGGCGATGTTGTGTTGCCCGGCGGTGCGGAGGATCTTCCTGATCTCCCGAACCAGCGAATCGACGTTGTAGCCGACCCCGCGCTTCCCGAACTTTCCGAAGCCCGACAGATCGCGGCGGATCTGGGTCGAGTTGATGTGGGTGTAGTCCGACAGCTCCTGGGAGGAGATCGTGTCCTTGCCCATCTTCCGGGCCTGGGTCAGCACCTGCAGGTAGCGCGAAAGGCGGGCCGCGACCCCCAGTGAAAGCCGATCGCCATCCGTGAGCTCCGAGGGCTGCTCCTCGGCGGACTCCGCCGCCACGTCCTCGATCATGCGGACAAGGTATCGAGACCTACACCGAGGGTTCTGCGCGACCCCTCCTCGGCGCTGTCAGGCACGCTGAGTTCATCTGAGTTGCTGTCAGTTCTGCTCAGATTGGTGCCAGGTTTGGTGCCAAACGCTCGCTCGGCCATCGCGTTCTCATGCTCCGATGGTGAGTAGTCGGCGTAGATCATCGTCGTGTTGATCGAGGCGTGGCCCATCCACTCCTGGAGGGTTCGCATCGGTACACCTGCCGCCGCCATCCTGGTGTCGAACGTGTGGCGCAGGTCCTGGAAGCGAACGTCCCGCACCTTCGCCGCCCGGAGCGCCTTCTTGTAGCGCCTTGCCAGTTCCGAGTGGCCAAGCACATCGCCGGTCACCGGGTGCGGGAAAACCAGATCGTCGTCCTCCTGGAAATCCGAACGCTGGAAGTGGCGCTCTAGCTCCCCAGCAACCCGGTCGATCATCGGCACCGAACGCGATCCACGCCGAGACTTCGGGGTGCCCCAGTGACCTCGGACGTAGTTCTGGCGGATGCGATCCGGCCAGCACTTCCAGTCCACGTCGCGCCAGCGGAGCGCCAGCCATGTCGGTGGCGCGCAGGTGCTGTCGAACCGGGACCCCCCCGTACGATGAAGTCGCCGTCTGCGCCCCGAGCGCTAGCTGCTTTTCGTCCAAAGCGCTACTCCGAACAGCCCGGCGGCGCTCAGGTCGTGTGCGCAGTCGCGGAAACCGGAAACGCACAGAATTCGCAATTTGCGAATGATCATCTTGGAAGGTGGGTAGTCATTTCCTTGAAACCCCAGTGGGGAAGGATTCTCTCCATATGGCTCAGCAAACCAAGACCAAGTCGCGTTCAGGTTCCGGAAGCCGGTCAAATAGGCGCACATCGGCAAACGGCCGCACGGCCGCGAAGTCGCGCTCCAGCGCGAGCCGTTCGCAGACCTCAAGAACGCCCAAGCGCAAGGCGAGTTCGTCTGATCAGAAGGGCGCCCTCGACGCGGCCAAGGATGCAACGACGAAGGGCGCGAAGGCCGCCGGTAACGCCGTCACATCGACCGCGAAAAAGCTCAAGACTCCGCTGATCGCGACGGGAACGGGGCTTGCGGGAGTCGCTGCGGGTGTTGCCCTCACTCGAAGAAGAACAAGGGGATCTCCGGCATCCACTTGCCGAGTCGCGGTACTAGGCGCGCAACGACGAAGGGTCTCGGCGAGGCCGCCAAGAACATCGGGATGCTCGCCGAGCGGACCGGGAAAGTTGCCCAACAGGTGCGCGTCGCAAGCGAAGCGATCGGCGAGGGCGGTGCGCCCCGCAAGTCCAAGTCCGCCATCGAGGTCGTCCTGGAGGGGCTTACGAGTCGCCGGCAGTCAAGGGCTGGTTGATCGGGAACTGCAGTGACGCCGCTCGCGGGCGGTTAGTGGGGCTGGGGTCCTCAAGCTCGTGCCCCCCGTCCCAAGGTGGTGCGGCGGTGGCCGTTAGTAGGTCCGGTCGGGGCGTCAGAGTTTCCGTGGCCGATCGAGATACCGGACACGGAGAAGCGCCCATGGATAGGACAGAACCGGACTTCAGCGCTAGCACCTTCATTGCAGGACTTTGCCTGGATGCCAACGGAGATATGCAGCTCGCCGGTGGAAGCAACGTGTTCGAACTTCGGTTTGCTGATGACGAAAGTCCTGAGGCTCTGCGCCAGGTTCGGATCGAGCACCCGGATGCGACGGCCGAGTTCGGCCCGTGGCACTCGCCCGCGTGACCGGACTAGCGCTAACGAGGTAAGTGCGGGACCGTCTCCCGCATTCCATGCGAAAGGCCGCTTCTCGTCCAAAGCGCTAGTTCAACATGCTCGCCGCTGCGAGTGCTTGAGACCAATCGTCGTAGAACTGAACGTGACTGATCCGGCGCTTTGTGCCAGAGCTCGCCCGCCTCGAGGGCAGAGCGATTCACGAGCCCTGGAAAGCCGATCCGGCCGAGCGCGAGCGACTCGACTACCCGGAGCCGCTCGTGCCTCCGCCGAACTAGCCCTCCGCGGCCGTCGTCGCGAGCCATCGCAGTACCCCCGGGTCACCGTCCGCTGGATGCGCTGCTGGGTCTGCGCGTACACTCAGATCCCTACCCGTGCGAACGGGCCGGTGCCGCGGAGCCACGGATAGAAGTTCTAGACCTCCATGCGACGTGGACGCAGCAGCGCTCTTCCGCTCCATCGGCCGCCGCCACGGCCAGCCGCAGCGAGCCATTGTCCCGCCCCTCCCGCGAGACCAGGATCCCGCGCTTGATCCGCCAGATGACCGAGCCGCGGTCCTCTGAGACCTCGTACTCGGGCGCGTGAAATCGCAATAGGACGAACGGACAGCGATCAGCACCACGCACTGGTCGCCGCCGTCGGACGTCACCCAGATCAACCCGAGCGTCCAGCGGGTGATCAGCCGCCAGTAGGCGCGCGCCGTCGCGCTCGAGGAAGCCCCGGTTCACGACGCTCGAGGCCAGCTCGTCGAGCCGTAGCTCGGCTTCCTGGACTGACTCTACCGCTCCGGTCCGCGGCACCTTGCCGAGTCGGTCCGGATAGAGCCGGAGCTCGGCGCTCATCCGAGATCTTGAGCTCGGAGTCCTCGGCGAGCGTCCAGCGGAGCGCCTCGGCGAACGACACCAGCTCGATGTCGAAGGCTCCGCTCCCGACGGATCGGTGACGGTCGTGTGCGTGGAGAGGCCCTCGATCAAGGGCCTCGCGACCCGCGTCGACCGGGGTGACGAGGCCGATCCACAGCGACGAGAGCCATGGGGTGAGCAGTGGCACGCGAACTCGCGGCCTCTGATTGGTCTTGAGCGCATGGGCCATCTGGTCGAGCATGTCGCCGTAGGAGAGGACGTCTAGGCCGCCGATCTGGATCTCAAGGTGTGTCGACTCAGGCAGTCGGGGCCTTGCTTCAGATAGGCGATCACGTCGTCCACCGCGATCCGCTGGGTCGGCGTCGAGAGCCATGACGGCGCGATCATCGCCGGCAGCCGCTGGACCAAGTAGCGCAGCGTCCGGTAGACTCGCTGCGCGCTCCCACCACCATGGCCGCCCCGAAATAGGTGAGCGGGGGGCCGTGCTCTTCTCAGGATCTCGGCTGTCTGCGCCCGGCTGCGCAGGCGCTTCGAGCGCGGCTGGTCTCCGAGACCGCCGAGGTAGACCACCCGCTCGACCCCCTCTCTCTTGGCCATCTCGGCGAAGTTGCGCGCCGCCTCGCGCTCACGCTCTTCGAAGTCGCCCTCTCCGCCCCGTCCCATTCCGTGCACGAGGTAGTAGGCGACCTCGACGCCGTCGCCCGCGTCGCGCAGCGTCTCGGCGTCGAGAACGTCTCCCTCGATCAGCTCGATCCCGCGTTCGGCGAGCTCTCCCGCCCGTCCTCTGTCGCGCACGAAGGCGCGGATTTGCCAGCCGTCGTCTTCGATGGCGTTGGCCAGCCGCCCGCCGATGAAGCCGGTGGCGCCCGTGACGAGAGCGGTGCGAGCGTCGGAACCTATCAGGATCTAGGTATACCCGCTGCGGCCGTCACCGCATCGAGCTCGACCTCAAGCTTCGGTGTGAGTGTCAGTTCTTCTTTCCGCGTCTTTTCGACCGCGTCCGCGATATCGGTGGCCTGTTGCCCGTAGGCCTTCATCTGAGTAGCCAGCGTTTTCACCGTGTCGAGGTCGAGCTTGCCCAGTCGATCTTCGACACCGGCTTGGAACCGCCCAGTCGCTTGAGCGGGTTCTTCTTTCCGCCACTGGCTCCTAGACGGGACTTCACCACTGCGCCCACGGCGGCTCCGACGAGCGCGGTGCCACCAGCGATGAGCGGGGTCCTCGCCTTGGATGCCGCGTCGGCGGCCGCACGACCGGTCGTCTTCGCCTTATCGATAGCCGTGTCCGTGATCGAGCCGGCGCCGTTACGGCTCTGTGCGCTCGACCTCGATCGGGACGCGCTTGCGCCCTTCGTCCGCTTACCGTTCGAGCTGCTGCGGCTCGAGCTCGAGTTGGACCGTTTCGCACTGGCGCTCCGACTCGAGCCTGTGGCTTTCCGCCGGGCGCCGTTGCGACTGTTTGAACTCTTGGTTGTTTTCTTGGTTGATTGCGCCATCTCTCTCTCCTCTAGGTCTCTGCTGCAGTTAGCCGCGCTTCGCGCCGCTTGTCTTCTTCCTTGACTTGCTCTTCGTTGAGTTGCCGGATGCCTTCTTCCTTGGCGTACGGCGGGTGGCTCCGGAGGACGTCGATCTCCGCCGGTCAGCGTCCCCGCTGATCTCCGACACGGGGATCTCGTCGTGAGCCACGTCGGTGGCCAACTGCGGAAGCAGCTCGCCCAGATAATCGGCCATCCGCTGCTCCTCACCGAGGATGTCGCGAGCGAGCTTCGCCGTCTGCTTGTCCCCAACCGAGGTGGCGAGCGCGTCGATCACGGTGTAGGTGGCGATCTCCTCGGCCTCCTCGCGGTATTCCGCGCGAGCGTTGTGAAGCATCTTCCCCTGTTCGCCTGAGCCCTTGGCGAGGTGGAGCGGGCCCTGGGCTGCGGCCTTCGCCTTACCGACGGCGCCCTGCAGGCTCTGCGCAGCCTTGGTCGCTGCCTTCGGGACCAGGCAGCGAAACCGTCTCGGCGGTCCCACCCAAGCTGCTTGATTCGCTTGGCTACGGTCGATGCGTGAGACTTCGTCTCCTTCAGATGCTGCCGCAGGCGCTTCTCGTAGTCGGCCCGCGTCGTCATCGCCATATGTGACTCGAGCGAGAGCTCGAGCTGGCGCTCCTTGCCATAGGCCTCATTGAGCAGCTGCACCAGCTTCGCATCCCTGGTCTTAGTGGCGTCTTCCACAGTTGTCTCCTATCCTTAGGGTACCGCTTTAGCCATGCAAAGCACCGCGTCACTCTCGTCCATTTGCTCCCGAACCGACGTGTGGCAGGTTCCCCCCCCCCCTCCTCTCGTTTCATCTCGTCTAGCGAAACAATGCTGCCTCGCCACCTCGCAGTAATGAGTTACCCGCTAAGACACCGTTCAACCATATATTCCATGCGAACCTAAACCCTCCTGCGTAGTCACGCAACGTCTCAAACGCGCTGAAAGCGCTCTCAACGAATGCATTTCTACCTCTTAACAAAGCGGAAGTTATCTACCCGCTATTACCTACTCCGCAGCCCGGCGGCTTTGAGGTGTCGTGCCGGCTGTCGAACCATTGAAGTCGCATGCTGCGGCGTCGTATGATAGCGGCATGGCGTCGGAGCGCCGGGAGCGGATGGCCCAGAACGAGGCGATGTTCCGCGTCGCCAACGAGCGGATGGCGGACTGGGAGGAGCAGCACGCAAGTAGTGCTGTCGAGCCCTACTTCTGCGAGTGCGCGAACCCCGAATGCGGCGAGCATGTGGATCTGCGCAAGGCCGACTACGAGAGGGTCCGCTCGGACTCGCGCCGCTTCGTGATCGTCCCTGGTCACGAGGTGCCGGACGTAGAGACGGTGATCGAGCGAAACGAGGGCTGGGCGATCGTCGAAAAGGCGCCCGACCTAACTGACACTGTCGAAGAACTCGACCCGCGCCACGACGGCTGATCTTTACGCGGCGAGAGGGACCTGGCCCCGCCGCGCCCGGTGTATGCCATAGCGCCTCTTGCTGCCCTAGGCTAATGCACCTCATCGGTTGAACAACTCGTACGTTAGGCGCACGATTCGGCGTCGCCTACTCCCGCAGCCCCGCGGCTTCGAGGGCGGCCTCCAGATTGCGACCCCGTTCGAATCGAACCACCTTGCCGTCGCGAAGTCCAGGTGTGCGCCTCTTCCTGGATCTCGCTACTGCTCTGACTGCCAGCGTGGCGGCTGACAGCCGCACCACGGTATCGCCAAGGTCGAACAATTCATGGAGCTCATGCCGATACGAGGGGGACGACTGACGAGCGCGTCGCAGGGCGAGCCTCACTTCAGCGCGCCACGACAATACCGGGTCGACGGCCTCGGGAGGGTTCACGTATTCGATGTCCGGGGTGGCGAAGTGGTCGACTAGGCGCTTTGGATCGCGGTCGATCAGCCCCTCTCTGTAAATCCGCCGCACGATCTCCACGTTCTCCTCCGAATCACCATCGTCGAGCCTCTCGTGTGCTGCTTCGCGTACTCACGAGAGGCTCAGAACGCGTTCGACGAGGTCATTGGCGCGCGACTGAACGCCGTTCGCACGGCTCTCGACACTGTCTCAGACGTCCTCGGCCTGGCGCTCTACTGCCCGGCGCTTTCGCCGCAGGACGGTTGCGCCGCGTCGCTCGAACCGGTTCAGCTGCTGGCGGGCCAGTCGGCTGTCGCTGTAGGTGCGGATGGTCGCGGCTACGCGGTCACGCGCCTCGAGCGTCGCCCCAACCGGGATCAGAATGACGCGCTCAGCCTGGCGGGCGACGGCCTCGAAACGAGTCTTCTCGGCGAAGACGCGACGAGCCGTGGCTCGACCTGCCTGCTTGGAGGCCGTGCGCGCTGCGCGGCCGGTGCTCTGGGCGGACGTCGTGGTGCGGCGAACGGACGCCTTGGCGGTCTCGCTGCTCTGTCTTGCGGAGTTTCGCTTTCGTGTGGCGGCGGCCTTCTTGGCAGCTGCCTGACGTTGGGTTCGGGTCTGTGGTGCCATTGGATTTCGGTTCCCTTCGTTGGTGTTATTTAACGTAGTAGTTACTGCTCGAGCTAGAACAATCTGATCAGCAGGTTCAGCAAGATCGTGAGCGCAATCGAGATGACGATCGACCACAGAGGCAGCCGGGCATGAATCGCACCTGTGTGCGTTCCCCTGATCGCTTCCAGATCACGAACATCCTTTACCTCCCGGTTTCGCTAAGGACGTAACCCGGCCGAGGTCCCGTAGGACCCCGGCCGGGAAACGATCGGATCTAGTGACCGTTCCGATCGCCGTTCTCGAGGCTCTCGGTGTACGGATCCTCGACCCGGACTTGGCCAGACCGCGCCGATGAAGTAGGCACCGGCGACGATCGCCACGTAGAGCCATGCCTGGCGAGCGATGAACTCGTCGGTTCCGTTGGTATCCCCACCCTTGATCACGGCGGCGCTGATGAGAATCGCGACGATGACGCCGACCATCCCCCAGAACTCCGTGGTCTTGAACGCCTGCTTGGTTTCCGTCGTCAGGCGGCGAATGCGGCCCTGGCGACGAACTGAATCGGTGCGCAGCGCACCAGGCTTCGTTGCAGCTTCCATGCTTTTCACTTCCTGTCTTTGGATCTTCCGCCTGGGCCGTGCAAGCTGACCGCGTCACGCTCGCCCCTTTGCTCCCAGACTGGATGGCAGGTGCTTCGCCTTGCGAAGCAATGCTGCCCTCGCTTCCTTCCCTCAACGTATACCTGCTGAGACACCGCTCAAACATATGTTCGGCCCCGCCGATCGACCCTTACCCTTCGTTGTCCTCGCGGGTGGACCCAAACCGCCGGTCGTGAATATCCGCTTGGCTCAGGTCCAGGCAGTCGAGCGCGCTGGATCGATAGACATCTAGTGGTGAAGGGTTCGGTAGTCCCTGGGCTGCCTAAAGGTTGAGCTATGCGGGGTAGCGCTCTTCCGGGGGCCCAAAAGAGAATCCCGTGCTCGCCCTCGACGCACCCGTTCCTAACGGAACCGGATATTCACGACCGCCGCTTTCCATGCAAAGCAGCACTGTTGGCGGCAACCGACCGCGGTGTAGCGTTCGCGTGAGAGCCGGAGCGCCGGATCCCTAGGTGGGGTGCCGACTGGTCTCGCGGATACGCGGGCGGTGGTAGCGAGAGACGAATCGGGCCAGGTATACGTTTCTCACGGCGACCCCTCGGTCGACTATCGCCTACGGTCGATCTATCACCCGCTACGACCACGGCACGCGCTGTATCGAGATTGAGTACCTGACCGGCGCTCGCAAAAGGTTCTCGGTGGCCGAATATGAAGCCGGCCTTTCGAAGGCAAGACACCTGAGCAGCCCTCGAGCTCGCTCATTCCATGGTGTCGGGTGGACCGAGGACGCACCGCCGGTCGAGGCTCTGACGGTGGACTGGCAGAAGCCCGGCTGCGAGAAGTTCAGGATCAACGACCGCGAAGCCTATGATCAGCAGATGCATCAGCTGCTGGTCTGGTCTGAGGCTCCATAAGGCCGTCTTATCGGGCGTTCGGCGCCCAGAATCGACCCGATGACGGACATCGGGTGCCAACCGTTAGTTGAGCTACGGGGGATCTCGACATCCTCGGCGGCGCAACGACCACACCCTGTGGATCGGCGTCAGCGCGTTGGCCTAGGCGTCCGCGAAGATCTGCCGGCCGGCCGCAAGGCGCTCGCCCTCCAGCACCGTTAGCTGAGACTCGGCCCTGACGACCAAGTCGTCGAGTCCGGCGGCCGCCAGCGGTGGGTATTCGCTCTCGACCTCCTTGAGCGCATGCCAGAGCAGAAGCTTGCCGCGAACGCCGATAACCAGCGTCTCCAGCGCCATGAATAGATCGAGGTCGATCTCTTCCGAAGATTTGCCGCCCAGCTTGATCCGGCTCGCCTTCTCGGCCACCCAGGCGCCGGCCTGCTTCACCTTGCTTTCGTGACTCCCAGATCGTCCATCAACCCCTTCAGCGTCTCGCGGTCCTCTGAGATCTGCGGGGCGATCTTCGCCATCACCTCTCCGAGCGGCGTCCCCTCGGTCCTCTCGCGGATCTGGTCGGCGTAGGTCGCCGCCCGAATTGCGAGCCGCCGAGATGGTCGTTCAGGTACAGTCTCGAGCGACTTGTCGGCCACCTGGCCCACTCTACCCGGGAGCCTTTCCACGGCTATTCCGATCAACAAGGATTCGTCGCCCATTCCGTGCGGCACTCGACGGGGTAGATCCGGAGCGGGCGATGCCTTTCGGGAGGTATCGGTATCGTCACAGCATGGAGGAAGCGAAGGCGGCTCATCGAGCTCTACGAGAGCCTGGCGGAGTTCGACACCGATCGGACCGCGCCGGCCAGTGTCGGCACTGTCTTCAACGCCCTGCTCGAGCAGACGAAGGCCGAGAAGCCCGCCGATCCAGTCGTCGCGGCACTGCAGCCGTCCCCATAACGTCGAGCTCCGAGTTCGCTGACATCACCTGCGGCGCGCTTCGCACGTTATTAAGCAGCTGATCGGCGCGCTCGACGCTGATCTACCCCGCTCGGGCCGCCGCAGCGCTACCCCGACAGCCCGGCGGCTTCGAGGCTTCCGCTCGATCCATAAAAAAGCCGTGAGCCCCCAGCTCAACGGACGTATCTCTGGCTGCGCCGCGTACCGGCTCTGACCGGAGGCCGCGATCAGATTGGGCCAGATTGGTGCCAAGCCCCTGGCCCCAAACGACGAAACCCCAGCATTGGCAAGGGCTTCGCGCGGGTCAGTGCGGACAAGGTATCGAGCCTTGCCCGTAGCTCGTACTCGTCGAGCCCAAGCTCGGACACCACCTCGCCGTTCAGCTCGATCACCGGGATCCGTTCGAGGTAGCGCGACAGCAACCCGTCGTCGGACTCGATGTCGATCTCCTCGATCCGGAAGCGCAGCTCAGCCGATCGGAGCGATTCGAGCTCCGCCCGGGCAACGTCGCAGAGGTGGCAGTCAGGCCGCGCGTACAGACGGACTATCGGCCTCATCAGGCGACCGCGCCTCGATCGACCCGCCCCACCACCTATACAGCGAGGCGGGCCGATTCGGCGCTCGCATCGAAGCCGAGGTAGAACGGATAGGGGATCGGCTCCGTGAACCGGGCCGCCGAGCCGATCATCGCTGCATTGTCGGTGCACAGCAAGATCGGTACGAGCTTCAACTCCAGGCCGAGCTCGTCGCAGAGGGCCTTCGTGCGCGAACGCAGCTCGGCATTCGCGGCGACACCGCCGCCGAGTGCGATCGCCGGCCAGTTCCCCGAGCGCGCTGCCCGGTCGAGCTTCGCGACGAGCTGGCCGGTGATCGCTCGCTGGTAGGACGCCGCGAGATCGGCCACGCGGCGCTCGGTCTCCTCCTGGCCCAGTGCCCTGACGCGGTAGACCAACGCCGTCTTCAGGCCGCTGAAGCTGAAGTCCAGTCCGCGCTCGCTCATCGCGACCGGGAACTCGAACGCTTCGGGATCGCCCCGCTCCGCCGCCCGCTGGATCGCGGGACCGCCCGGGTAGCCGAGCCCGAGCAGCCGGGCGCCCTTGTCGAAGGCCTCGCCGGCGGCGTCATCGAGCGTCCGGCCGACGGTCTCGAATGACGATGGCTCCCGCACCCCCGCGAGCAGCGTGTGGCCCCCGCTGGCGATCAGGCAGAGGAACGGCGGCTCGAGCGGGTCCGGCTCGAGGAAGTTGGCCGCGACGTGCCCGTGGAGATGGTCGACCGGGATCAGCGGCTTCTGGTGCGCCGCGGCCAGGGCCTTCGCGGTGCTGAGCCCGACGAGCAGAGCGCCGATCAGGCCGGGCCCCTGGGTCACGGCGATCGCGTCGACGTCCCCGATCCCGGTGCCGGCCTCCTCAAGGGCCGCCGAGACCACGGCGTTCACGAGCTCGAGATGGTGCCGGGACGCCACCTCGGGAACCACGCCGCCGTATCCCTCGTGGAAGGCGGCCTGTGAGGAGACGACGTTCGAGAGAATCCTGGCTCCGTCGATGACGGCGGCGCAGGTGTCGTCGCAGCTCGTCTCTAGAGCGAGGATCACGCCAGAGACGCCGGCTCCGGCGCCTCCAGCCACATGATCAGAGCGTCCTCGCCGTTGTCGTGGTAGTAGCGGCGGCGGCGCCCCGCGGACTTGAATCCGAAGCGTTCGTACATCGTGATCGCCGGGCCGTTCGAGATGCGAACCTCGAGCGTGAACCTGGCCCCGCCTCCGGCCTCATCGAACAGCTGCTCGATCAACTCGGTCGCGACGCCGCGCCGGCGGCGCTCGGGGCGGACGGCGACGTTCATCAGGTGCCAGACGTCGTCGTAACGAGCGCAGACCAGATAGCCCACCAGCCCCTCCTCGTCCTCGGCCGCAAGGCAGATCCCCGATGACTTCGAGAGCTCGAGGACGAACATCGCAAGCGACCACGGCGTCGGGAACGAGCGCCGCTCGATGGAGATCACTGACGGAAGGTCGCCGTAGCCGAGCCGCCTCAGCGTGAGCCCGGAGTCAACCCCGGTCTCGATCTCTCTCAAGCCATCTCTTCGCATCGGGGGGTCTCAGATATAGGGGTTCGATCTCGCCCGGCAACGCCTCGGATACCGCCGCCCCCAGCCCGCAAACGTGCCGTCCGGCGACTCGGTGGACCGGGTCCTGCGGCGGGGCGACCGTGGCGCCGCCAGCCTCCAACTCTGCGACAAATCGTAGCGCCCCGTCCCCGGCCGCCAATGGGGCGCGGCCCAGCTCGGCGATCAGCTCGCCGAGCTCGGCGGGCGGTGTCACCAGCGGCCGGCGAAGCTCGGACCCGTCCGCCGCGTACGCGGCGGCGAACACCTCGCCGCGCCGTGCATCGATCACCGGCAGGGCCGGCCGATCGGGTGCGGACTCGGAGATCCCCCGTCCCAGGGCCGCGAGGGTGACGACGGGCGCCAGCGGGAGATCCCGCGCCTGCGCCAGGGCCCGCGCGGTCGCGATCCCGATCCGAAGCCCCGTGAACGACCCGGGCCCGATCCCAACGGCGATCCGGTCGATCTCGCTCCAGCCTCCCGCAGCCTCGGCACAGCGGTCGATCTCGGGAAGCAGCACCTGCGAGTGGCGCGGGCGCCCGGCCTGATCGGGCGGCACCGCCACCTCCCGGACCACCTCGCCGTCACGGGTTGCGCGCGACGGCCGCGTCGGCGGTCGCGGTGTCGAATCCGAGCACGACCGTCATCTGCCGCGTCGCCGTCAATAGAGTCCAGCCTCGACGGGACGCCGCACCATCAACCGACCAGGAGTGGAGCTCATGCGAGATCAGTCCAGCAGGTTCAGCGGAAGTTCACGTCGCGCGACGGTGGCGGCCGCGCTCGTCGCAGCGGCGCTCGGCGTCGGCGCCGCCGGATGCGGCGACGACGAGGACGACACCGTCAACTCGATCAACGAAGCGATCGACAGCGTCCAGTCCCAGGCCCAGAGCGTCCAGACCCAGGCGGAGACCGCGATCGACGAAGCCCAGGAGCAGGCCGAGAGCGTTCAGAGCCAGGCCGACGAGGCCGTCGAGGGCGCGCAGGCGCCATTCGAGGATCAGACCACCACCGGCGGTGGCGGTTCCGGCGGCTATTGATCCGGGCGCAATCTCCCGGCTATAGCTCGACCTCGCGCTCATCGCCGCCGGCGTGCCGAATCGCGACCCTGCGGGTGATCCGCTCCACCCGAGGCTCCGCCGCGGCCGGCCACTCGATGAACGACACCGCCTCAGGGGTCAGGTAGTCATCCAGCAGGGCCGGGTCCTCCTGGCCGAGGTCGGCGAGCCGGTAGAGATCGAGGTGGGAGACGGGCACCCGCCCGGAGTAGGTCTGCCCGATCGTGAACGTCGGCGACGTAACGGGCTCGGTGACCCCGAGTGCCCGACAGGCGCCCCGGATCAGGGTGGTCTTACCGGCGCCGAGGTCGCCGCTGACCAGCACCACATCGCCGGGGCGCAGCTCGGCCGCCAGCTTCTCCCCGAGCGCCTCGGTCTCGCCCGCGCTGCTGGTCAGCTCGGTCATCCCGCCGAGCCGCGGGGCAGCCTCGGCAGCGCCCGAACCCGGGCGTCCCGGCTGACGGCTGCCACCTCTCCGGTGAGCTCGGAGATCCGCGCATTGCCCATCAACTCCATCTCCGAGTCCAGCGGAACGAAGAAGTCGTCGTAGTGGGTCGGCACGACCGCGGCCGGGTCCAGCCGCGGCAGAATCCGCTCCCAATAGCGCTCCGTAAAGTTGCGGCCGGCGATGCCGGCGAGAAAGACGTCCACTCCGCGGTGGCGGATCGCGTCTTCGATCAGATCGGCGCTGCCCTGGTGGTAGAGGGTGATGCCGGCGACCGCGATGTGGATGCCCCAGACCTGGCCGCACCTGTACGCGCTCGGAGACAGCCCGTCGAGGTGATCGCAGGTGAGCTCGCCGGCGTAAGGCACAGCCAGCCCGAGCAGCAGCTTCGAGTGGGCGCTCGGGACGAAGCTGACCTCGAACGGTCCCAGCTCATAGGTCCGGTAGGGCTCCACCTCGATCGCCTGGTCGGCGAGGCCGTGCAGCGCCATCAAGGTCTTGAGCGACGCCGACCCGTACGCCCGGCAGCCGAAGCGCCGCGGCGAGAGCGGGCGCATCGACCGCGTGGTCGAAGTGCGTGTGACCGACGAGCACACCGACGACGTCCCCGGCCCGATCGGGTCCCGGGAAGAAGCGGTCGATCTCCACGGGGTCGGGCATCGCCGGCCTGCGCAGGATCAGGCTGCGGAGCGGAACGCGCGAAACGTAGGGGTCGACGTAGAGGGTGTGCCCCTCGTATGCGATCCGGTACCCGGATACGCCGAGCCACTCGATCTCGAGGCCCGCCGGCAGGTCGAGGCCGACGGCCTCGAGCTCGCCGAGGGCCTGCCGGTCCTCCGGCAGCCGGCGCGACTTCGTGGCCCCCGATCGCGCGAGTTCGGCCGCATGGCGTACTGCTCGAAAATGGGCCGAGCGTACTCGCGCTCATCGGCCTTCCACATCTAGGTGTGACCGCAAACCGCCACGTGCATGAGGCGACTGTCCTGCCAAGGGCCTATAGGGACCATAGCCAGGACGGTCGACCGGAACACCGCCACTCTCCGTCCAAAGCACTGGCGCCTGACACAGATACCTCCGCGGTGACGGGGCCGGTCGCTGCCGAACAGGCCCATCTGGTCCGGCTCGGCATCACTTTCGCCTGCCGGGACCAAAGGCTCGGGACCTTCGGGCAGCGGCCGCGCGAGCAGGTCCGGGATCCGGCCGAAGTCCTCGCGCAGCTGCTCGGCGACGCGCGGCGTCCGGAGCCCGGCCGCCGGGTGGAACAGCGGCAGCACGTAGACCGGGCGGCCCCCGATGACGTGCTCCTGCGGCGTGCCGCGAACCTTCGTGATTCCGGTCGGGTTCGCGGTGAGGAGCTTCGTCGCGAAGTTGCCGAGCGTCCCGATCACGCGCGGCTGGATCAGGTCGACCTGCTTCTCCAGGTACGGGCGGCAGGAGTCGATCTCTTCCGCCACCGGGTCGCGGTTTCCCGGGCGGCCGCACTTGAGCACGTTCGCGATGAACACGTCCTCCCGCTTCATCCCGATTCCCTCGAGCAGCTCGGTGAGGAAGCCGCCGGCGCGGCCGACGAAGGGAAGCCCCTGCCGGTCCTCCTCGGCACCCGGGGCCTCGCCGACGAACATCAGGTCGGCGTCGGCGTTGCCGGCGCCGAAGACGACTCGGGTCCGCGTCTCGGACAGCGGGCAGCGCTCGCAGACCGAGGCCTGGTTGTAGACCTCGACCAGCGCCCCCCGGCGCGACTCGGCGTCGCTCACGATCCAGCCTTTCGCCGCGCAGCCGCGCGTCGCTCCGCGGCGCGCTGCTTGCGAAACCGCTCCTTCGCCCCGCCGCGGCCCGTCCCCCGCTTTTCCTCGGAACGCCGCTTCTGCCCGGGGGTCATCTGGCGGTGGAGCGGCGCGTACGAGGTGGAGATGAGCCGCTTCACCCGCTCCGACCCGCACTCCGGGCACTTGACGTCGGTCTCGTCCTTGCCGACGTGCGACCCGGTCAGCTCCTCGAAGCGGTGGCCGCAGGACTCGCACGAGAACTCGTAGATCGGCACACCCCGATGGTAGTTCCGGGGGATGACCGTCTTACCCGTGAATCCCCCCGCAAACTCGGGAGCTTTGAACCGGCTGGGCCGCGGGAGACGCTCCCTATACTTCGCGCGGGCCGTGACCCGGGCAGATCGGGCGCGGACCCGGCACCGAAATTCACTCCACCTCGTCCAAACACAACCGTCTGGTATCTCCGATGCGGGAACTGGAACGGGACTCACTCCCCCTCCCACCCCCACTGGCCGCGGCACCGCTGGCGGTGATCGGCCGTGGGCGCGTCGGCCGCTCACTCACGCGGGCCGCCGAGCGGGCCGGCATCGAGGTGCGCCTCGGGGCGAGCGACGATCCGGCGGAGGCCTGTCGCGGCGCGGCGGTCGCGCTCCTCTGCGTTCCCGACGTCGCGATCGCCGAGGTGACCGCCCGGATCGGGTCGGATGTCCCGCCCCTGGTCGGACACGTGAGCGGGGCCACCACCCTCGATGCCCTTGCAGCCGTCGGCGAGCACGACTCGACCGCTTTCTCCCTTCACCCTCTGCAGACGTTCGCCGACGGCGAGACCGCGGTCGAGGGAACGCCGGCTGCAATCGCCGGGGCCGACGAGGCGGCTCTCGCCTTCGCCCGTGGCCTCGCCGACGCCCTCGGGATGAGGCCGTTCGAGGTCTCGGAGGAGAGCCGGGCCGCCTACCACGCATCCGCGGCGCTGGCCTCGAACCTCCTGATCGCCCTGGAGGAGTCCGCCGCGGAGCTGTTGCAGCGAACGGGCGTCGAGGACGCGCGGGACCTTCTCGCCCCGCTAGTCCTGCGAACCGCGGCGAACTGGGCTGAGCTCGGCCCGGCCGCGCTCACCGGGCCGGTCGCCCGCGGCGACCACGCCACCGTCGAGCGCCACCGGGCGGCGATCGCGGAGACGGCGCCCGAGCTTCTTCCCATGTACGACGTACTCGCGGATCGCGCTCGCGCCATCGCGGGCGAATCGGTGGAAGGGGTATCGGCATGAGAACCGTCCGCTCCAGGGCCGAGCTGCGCGAAGCGCTGGCGGGACCGCGCCGGGAGGGCAGGCGGATCGGCCTCGTTCCGACCATGGGCTTCTTCCACGAGGGCCACCTGTCCCTGATGCGGGGGGCGCGACGAGACTGCGACGTGGTCGTCGTGAGCGTCTTCATAAACCCGACCCAGTTCGGGCCGAACGAGGACCTCGACTCCTATCCGCGCGACGAGGACCGCGACATCAAGCTGGCCGAGGCCGAGGGCGTCGATCTGCTCTGGGCGCCCAGTGCCCAGGAGATGTATCCGGAGGGCTTTGCGACCTCAGTCGAGGTGGACCGGTCGCTGACCGGGATCCTGGAGGGAGAGTTGCGTGGGGCGTCCCACTTCAGCGGTGTCACCACGGTGGTGGCCAAGCTCTTCAACTCGGTCCAGCCCGACGTCGCCTACTTCGGGCGAAAGGACGCCCAGCAGGCTGTCGTCATCGAGCGAATGGTCCGGGACCTCGACTTCCCGGTCGAGATCGAGGTCCTGCCGACCGTCCGTGAGGACGATGGCCTTGCGATGAGCTCCCGCAACACCTACTTGACCGACGAGGAGCGTGAGCGGGCGCTGGCGATCTCGCATGCGCTCGCTTCAGCAGAGGCCGCGGCCGAGCGTGGAGAGCGCTCCGCTGGCGCCCTGGTCGAGGCGGTCAGATCCGAGCTTCGTGACTCCGGCCTGGAGCCGGAGTACGTGGAGGCGCGCGACGCGGAGGACCTGACCCCGCTCGCGTCACTGAATGGGCGGCCGATGCTGCTGGCTGTCGCCGCCCAGGTCGGCAGGGCCCGGCTGATCGACAACGTCGTCATCAATCCCGCCCCGACGGGCGACCAAAGGGAGGCCTGATGCAGCGCCAGATGCTGAAGTCGAAGATCCATCGAGCGACGATCGGCGCCCTGGACAGCGATCCCACCGTGCTGCTCGGCGGGATCAGCCCGAACCAGGGAGAGCTCCAGTGAGCACCGAGCCGCCCCGCACCACTCCGCCCGATGACCGCCAGCCGGTGAGCCTGCCGCGACTCGTGGAGATGAAGAGGAACCGCGAGCCGATCGTGATGGTCACTGCATACGACTATCCCTCGGCCCGAACCGTGGACGAGGCCGGCGTGGACATCGTCCTGGTCGGCGACAGCGCCGCGATGGTCGTCCTCGGCTACGACGCCACCACCCCGGTGGGGATGGAGGAGATGCTGATGATGGCGAGCGCCGTTCGCCGCGGTCTCGATCGGCCTCTGCTCATCGGCGACATGCCGTTCGGCTCGTACGAGGGTTCGAACGAGCATGCGGTCGAGAACGCGCAGCGCTTCGTGAAGGAAGCCGGCTGCGACGCCGTGAAACTGGAGCGCGGCGGCCCGTCGGTGGATCGCGCGCGAGCGATCGTCCGGGCCGGGATCCCTGTGATGGGCCACGTCGGCCTCACTCCGCAGACCGCGACCGCCCTCGGCGGGTTCAAGGCCCAGGGACGAACCGCGGAGGCGGCGGCAAAGCTGACCGAGGAGGCCCTCGCGCTGCAGGCCGTCGGCTGCTTCTCGATCGTCTTCGAAGCGATCCCCTCGGCGGTGACCGAGGCGCTGATGCCGAAGCTCCAGATCCCGGTGATCGGGATCGGCGCCGGGCCCGCCACCGACGGCCAGGTCCTGGTCCTCCACGACCTGCTCGGCGCCTACCCGGGGCACAAGCCGAAGTTCGTCAAGCGCTACGCGAATCTCCACGACGAGGCGCTGAAGGGCCTCCGGGCGTACGCGGAAGAGGTGCGCTCACGCCGCTTCCCGATCGAGGACGAGCACACCTACTCGATCCCTCAGGAGGAGCTCGAGGAGTTCGCGCGCTATCTCGAGGAAGAGGCGCTGGTGGGCACGGATACGCCCTGGGACTGGTAGTTACGTGGCCTGGGCGGCCGGCGCGCCGGGGCTCGCCGACTCCGCTTGTGCTCTCGCAAGATCCGCGGAGATCCGCACGATCGCCGACGCGATCGGGGCGGCGAGGATCAACCCCACCGCTCCGAACAATGCGCCCCCGGCGATCGTCAGCACCAGGACGGCGAGCGGGTGCAGGCCCAGGGCAGCCCCGTAGGCGACCGGCTGGACGATCTGCTGGAGCGGCCCGTTCGAGAGAAGCTGGATCACGACCATCCCGGCCGGCAGCCTCGGGTCCCGACCCGCCGAGCGCGAGCAGCACCGAGAAGGCACCGGCGGTCCATGCGCCGAGGTAGGGCACATAGCCCCCGATGAACGTGATCACCGCGATCGTTCCGGCCAGCGGCACGCCGAGCGCCAAGGCGCCCCCGCCGACCAATACCGCGCTGAAGAGGGCGACGATCGTGACCCCGAGGAAGTACCCCCGCAGCGACTGGAGCGTGCGGTCGGTGACCGTACGGGCGACCTCCGTCGGGACGCCCATGTGGCGCTCGGCCCAGGAGCGGATCGTTGGACCATCCTTGAGCAGGAAGAACAGGCTCAGGACCGTCATCGCGACGAAGAAGGCCACGGACGCGAGCTTCTCGATTCCGCCGACGACGCCGTGGATGAGCGCATCGAAGGAGTCGCTGGCGCCGGAGCTGACGTCCTGGTTCGCCGCATCGGCCTTGCCGGGGCTGACCCCAAGATCCTTGAGCCAGCCCTCGATCTCATCCGCCCCGGCGCTCAGGTGCTTGCTGATCCCGTCCGTCTCGCTGCTGATGCCGGTGAGGACCAGATAGGCGGCCAGTGCGGCGGCGCCGACGATCAGCAAGAGAACCAGAGCCGCTCCCAGGCCACGCGGCACGCCATGTCGCTTGAGCAGGTCGACCAGCTGTCCCCCCACGGCTGCGATCACCCCGGCGACGATCACCGGGACGAAGATCACGGCCGTGAGTGATAGGAACCAGACGACTCCGACGGCCAGCAGGATGACCCCGACCAGCAGCCAGGCCGTGAATCCTGCATCGCGGAGCCAATTGGGAGCGGCGAAGAGGCCGGAGAGCTCGCTCGGATCGATCTCGATGAACTCGTCCTCGCTTCGATCGTCTTCGCCCCCGCGACGGCGAAGGCGGCCGCGAATCATCGGCCGATCCCCTTCATGATGCTCACCTAATCACACGCTCACGATGGACCGCCTGACCTACATCGGCCACGCGACCACGCTGCTTCGACTCGACGGCGTCTCGGTTCTCACCGACCCGATGCTGAGGCGGTGGCTCGGGCCACTGCGACGACAGGGCCCGGATCCCGAGCCCGGCCTCGCGGAGAGCTCTGACGTCGTGCTGATCTCGCACCTGCACCGGGACCATCTGGACGTTCCCTCTCTGCGACGGCTCCCGCCCAGCACGCCGCTGGTGGTGCCGAGGGGCGCCGCCCCCTGGGCCGCGAAGGGCGGCGCGGAGGACGTGCGGGAGATCGGGATCGGAGAAATGCTCTCGGTCGCCGGCGTGGAGGTCAGCGGTGTTCCCGCCGTTCACAACGGATACCGCGATCGCCATCGCGGGGGACCGATCGAACCGCTCGGCTACCTGGTCAGCGCTGGCGGGCGGACCGTCTACTTTTCCGGTGACACCGACCTGTTCCCGGGGATGTCCGATCTCGGTCAGGTCGACGTCGCGCTGCTGCCGGTCTGGGGCTGGGGCACGGCCGCCGGGGAAGGACATCTGGATCCGCCGCGCGCCGCCAGGGCCGTGGAGATGATTCGCCCGCGACTCGCGGTCCCGATCCACTGGGGCAGCCTCTTTCCCGTCGGCCTGCGGCGGTTTCGTCCGCAGTTCCTCACGCGGCCGCCGCTCCACTTCGCCGAGATGGTGAGCCGGCTCGCGCCCGAGGTCGAGGTGAGGGTTCTCGAGCCCGGCGCCGCGACCGAGCTGGAGGGCGGATGAGCGGCGCCCTCCGGATCGGTCGATTGGCCTGGGCCGCGCTCCGCGGCGTCCTTCTCTTCCTGCTGATCGCCCTCGTCTTATGGGGACTCGCAGCCGTGATGCCGGGAATCGAGGTCCCCAGCTTCCGCGCCGTCCTGCTGATCACCGCCCTGATCGCTGTGCTCAACGCGCTGTTGTGGCCCCTCCTGATCCGGCTGCTCCTCCCGCTCACCGTCCTGACCTTCGGCCTCGGCTCGCTGGTCCTGAACGCCGCGATCATCTCGGTCTCGATCAAGCTCGTGGACGGCGACGCCCCGGATTTCATCGGTGCCGTCCTGGTGGCGTTCCTGCTCTCCGTCGCCCTGATGCTGCTCACCCCCGCGCTCAGCATCGACGACGACGCGAGACAGCTTCGACTGGTCCGGCGCCGTGCCCGCAGGGCCGCCGAGAATCGCACGGACGTCCCCGGGGTGATCCTCTTCGAGATCGACGGTCTCGCCGAGCCCGTCCTGCGGCGCGCAATCCGCCGAGGCGCACGTCCCGACGATCGCTCGGTGGCTCGAGCAGGGCACCCACCGCATCGTCCCCTGGGAATGCGATCTCTCCTCCCAGACCGGCGCCAGCCAGGCGGGACTGCTGCTGGGCAGCAACGAGGACATGCCCGCCTTCCGCTGGTACGAGAAGGAGAGCGGGCGGACGATGGTCTCGAACCACGGGAAGGACGCGGTCGAGATCGAGCGGCGGCACTCCGACGGGGGCGGACTGCTGGCGGTCGGTGGCGCGAGTCGCGGGAACATGTTCTCCGGCGACGCTCCCCACTGCTCGGCGACGATGAGCGTGCTCCGGGACAAGCAGCGCTCGAGCGCCCGCGAGTACTTCGCCTACTTCGCCGACCCCTATGGGTTCAGCCGCACGATCGCGCTCTATCTCTGGGACGTGCTGCTCGAGCGGCTGGCCGCGCGACGGCAGCGGCGGCGCGGCGAGGAGCACATCGACCGCGGCGGCCTCTATCCGTGGATGCGGGGCGCGATAACCGTGGTGATGCGTGACCTCAACGTCGCCACCCTGCTGGGCGACATCATCGAGGGCGTTCCCGTCGTCTACTCCACCTTCGTGGGCTACGACGAGGTCGCGCATCACTCCGGGATCGAGCAACCGGACGCTTTCGCCGTCCTGAAGCAGCACGACGCCCAACTCGCCCGGCTCGAGCGCGCGGTCGAGCAGGCCCCTCGCCCGTATCACCTGGTGGTCCTCTCGGATCATGGGCAGACCCAGGGCCGACCATTCCGCCAGCGCTACGGAGTGGAACTGGAGGAGCTGGTGCGGGGAGCCTTGGCCGGAGGCGACGTCTACGCGCCATCGGCGCCCGACGAGGGCCTGAGCTCGGTCGGCGGGGCGCTGACGGACGCGCGAGACGAGGAGACGGCCGCCGGGAGGCTGCTGGCTCGCGCAACTCGTGACCGCATCGTCGACGGCGAGGTCGTGATCGGGGCGAACCGCGAGGCGGCCGAGGAGTCACGCGGGGACGCCTCGGAACACACCGCCGTCGTCCTC
Organism: uncultured Solirubrobacterales bacterium; assembly: GCA_963808565.1. Classification (GTDB taxonomy): domain Bacteria; phylum Actinomycetota; class Thermoleophilia; order Solirubrobacterales; family 70-9; genus DASUPK01. The sequence continues at coordinate 269,871 of CAWEGM010000011.1, read as the reverse complement.
GCGTCGGGCGGCCTGGGCCTGATCTCGCTACCTGACCGCGCGCACCGTCTGTCGCTGGAGGAGATCGAGTCGCTGCATCCGCGGTTGCTCGACACCCTGAGGAGCCATCCGGGGATCGGATTCCTGATGGTTCGAACCGACGACGGTGGCGCCGTCGTGCTCGGTGCCGACGGCAGTCGTCGACTGGCTGATGATCGGGTCAGCGGTGAGGATCCGTTGCGCGACTTCGGCCCAAACGCGGCCGACCATCTCCGCCGGACCGACGGGTTCCAGCACTGTCCAGACATCCTCGTCAACTGCGTCTACGACGCCGACGCCAACGAGGTCGCGCCGTTCGAGGAGTTCATGGGCTCACACGGAGGGCTCGGTGGCTGGCAGAGTCACCCCTTCGCCCTGGTCCCGGCCGACTGGAGCGAGCCCGAGCAGCCGATCGTCGGCGTGCGGGCGATGCACGAGACGATCAGGGGCTGGATGGCCGAGACGGGCCTGGAGCTGAAGCCCCACCGCTCCGTCTGAGTGGGACGGGCTGACTCACGTCGTAACCCGCGGATCAGACCGGGGTAAGTAAGTTGCAATTAGCACTATTTCGCTTCTCACGAGGAGGTAAGCGATGGAGATGCTGAGGAGACTCGAGCCCGTTGCGCTGTTCCTGATGATCGTCGGCGCCCTCAACTGGGGCATCGTCGGCCTGACGGGCGGCGAGACCAACGTGCTCTCCGACGTCTTCGGCACCGGAACGCTCGACGACGTCGTCTACATCGTGATCGGCGCCGCAGGGCTCGTCTACATCCCGCGGCTGCTGGACGCTCTGCACATCGGTGCGGGGCCGCATCCGCGCGGGGCGTAGCGGACGGCTTCGCCGTATACGGGTTGCTCCTCGGCTCAGCCTCGGAGCACCCTCGGATACACCGAGCCGGGCCCAAGGGCCCGGCTCGGTCGTTCAGGTGGCTGACTCGCTAGCGTGCCGCGCCGTGGCCGTGCACAGCGGGGAACTGCGGCTCTCGACGCGGGGCGACACCGACGTGATCGACATCACGGCCGAGGTTGCGCGGATCGTGGCCGACGGAGGAGATCGACGACGGACTGGTGACCGCCTTCGTCCGCGGCTCGACCGCAGCGATCACGACGATGGAGTTCGAGCCGGGCGGGGTCGCGGATCTGCGAGCGCTGCTCGACCGCCTGATCCCGGCCGAGGGGGACTACGAGCACAACCGGCTCAATCACGACACGAACTCCCACGCCCATCAGCGCGCGTCGCTGATGGGCGCCTCCGAGCAGGTCCCGGTCGTCGGAGGGCGGATGGCACTCGGCACCTGGCAGCAGCTCGTCCTGATCGACTTCGACGACCGGCCGCGCGAGCGGACGGTGATCGTGCAGGTGGTGTCCTGACCCGCCCGGGCAGCCGGGTGACCATCGCGATCGCGGCGCTGGCAGGGGGCGTCTTGGTCCTTGCGGCTCCCCAGGGCCGCTGGAGTACCGCTTTGCATGGAAAGGGCCCCTCTCGGCCAACTCCCGGTTACGGGCGCTGCGTTTGGCCGGGAGCCGCTGGGGTCGGGCGGAAACTCCCGTGCCGTCTGCCGGCGCAGGATCTCTACCCCACCACGGCCAGCACGGCGAGAATGACGATCACGAGGACCTGCCCGAGGTTGTTGATCGTCGGAAGGAACGCCAGCCAGAGCAGGAAGACAAAGGCGAGAACCGCATAGACGACAACCGGGCGGTCGCGCAGGTATGGCGCGAGGAAGCGTCGCACGGCGACCTCGTGGCGGCCGGGCCCTGCGAGGGCCCCCCCACCGATGAAACCCAGCCCGATCACGAGTATGAACAGCGCCCGCTCGCGCAGCCAGGCGGAAATGATGTCCCAGACGGCAGTGATGGCCGGCTTGACCGCATCAGAGCTCGCCACGGAGTCGATGACCGCGCTACCGAGCAGGCGCCTCGCCAGCAGGACGAGCAGCGTGGCAGCCAGGATCCCGCCCCCGGCTGCCATCAAGGCCTCCCGCCGCCATCCCTTCGCCAGGTAGAGGGCGGCCAGGTACAGCACGAGCGCCAGCAGCGGCAGCACGAAGCCGAGGTTGCGCAGCGCGCTGAAGAGGTCCTGGAGCCCGCTCAGTTGGCTGGACTTCATCACGACGACCTCGCCGGGGTGCTGAACCGCCTGAGCATTGAGCAGGTTGGTGATGCGCGTCTGAAGCGAGGCGAGCGTCGGGTCGAGCTTGATGATGTTTGCCTGGCTCGGATCCTCGAGTACTGCGGTGACTTGTCGCTGCAGTCCGGTCAGCCGTTTGTCGAGGTCGGCCAGACGGCCCTGGAGGTCGGACAACCGGCTCTGGAGCTGGTCCGGGACCTTCGGCTGAATGCCGGTGATCTTCTGCTCGAGGCTCGCGACCGTCGCCTGGAGCGCGGCGGCATCCGTTTGGAGGGTCTGGAGGTTCTGTTGCACCTCCGGGCTCAGCGTGCCCGCCTGCGCCTGGGAGAGGGCCGTTTGCGTGGTCTCGATCTGGGTCTGGGCCGTGGTCAAGCGCTGCTTGAGCTCCGTCGAGTACTGCTGAATGAAGCTCTGGATCTGGGAGATCGTCGCGGGATCTACTCCCAGGCGAGTGGCAAGGTCGGCGACGAAGCTCCCGTATTCGAGGGTGACGACGCCGCCTTCGGTCGAGACGAACTGGCCCTTGTCCTCGATCAGGCTGACGAATCGCTGCTGCGCGCCATCGATCGCGGTGGCAACGAGGTCCTGGACTCGAGGCGAGGCGAGCGCAGTCTCCGCCACATTCGTAGCGAGCTGTCTCGTCGCCGCCGTGACCGGAGCGGCGAGCGGCTGCGCGGCGGGCGGCAGCCTCTGCTCGATTTGGGATTGGACGTCGACGTTGGCGTAGAGCTGATCGACCGCGAAGATGCTGAGCTGGTCCTGGACATCCTCGTTCTGGAGGATCTCTTCGGTGCTATTCGTCGAATTGCTTGCTGTCTAGGACCTCGGTCTGAACCCAGTTCGCGATCATCGAGACGAGCAGCACCACCGACGCGAGCACGATCATGGACCACACGAGGGCGCGGTGACGATGCTTCTGGCCCCCGGCGGGCTCAGGCGCGGGTGCCGAGGCTCGCTCGGGGGGCGGGGTGGTGTCGGGCTGGTCGGGCATGTTGGGAGGGCTAGGAGCGCTAGCGAGTCGAAGACCTAGCGACGTGGCCGCGCGGCCTTCGGCGCGTCGTTCATCAGCCCAGAAGCTTCGCCTTCTGCGCCGCGAACTCCTCCTCGGTAAGGACGCCTGAGTCGCGCAGCTCGCCGAGCTGCTTCAGCTGGTCAATAACATTGTCGCCGCCCCCCGCCGGCGCGGCCGGCGCCTGCTGTTGCTCCTGCTCCGCCCAGCGCTCCCCCTGGCGCCGAGAGACGCGATTGCTGACCGAGGTGGCCGTCCCGGCGATGACCGCGGTTCGTGCAACTCCCCTAAGCAATCCCGGCATGTTCGCTCCTTTCGCTCTTCAGATCGATCAGGACTTGGTGGCCGCGGACTCGCCCTCCTCGGCCGCATCGAGCGCGCCCAGGATCGCCTGGACGGGAATCCTGCCGTTCGCGACCAGTTGGCCACCCGAGCGCCGCACGGCCGACGCTAACGGGCCGGCCCAGCTGTTCTCGTACACGAGCAGCGCGGCTGAGGTGCCGGGCTCGAGTGCCCCGGCGGCCTCTTCGATGTCCTCGTCGCCGAGCATGCCCGACGACGCGCCCTCGAAGACCTTCATCTCCTCCACCTGCTCCCCGACGTCGCTGATGTCCACTCCTGCGACCGACCCGTCCTCGGCCTTGGTGATGAAGGCGAAGTCGAGAATCCGGATGATCCCGCGGTCCACCAGGTCGACCAGATACGGCGCGGCCTCACCGGTCGGCTGCTTGCCGGGCCATTCGATCAGGACGTAGTCGATCGGGCCCATCTCCTCGAGCTCGTCCGTGCCCACAACGACTCCTTTCCGAAACAGCGCTTGTCGGAGCGGATCCTATGGGCCCGCCAAGGCGCGTGCAATCAAAGGGGAAGGCAGCCTAGACGGTGGTAGGCATCGAGCGCCGGCGCGAGAGCCATGTCTGCACGGCGAGGGTGGCGCTGCCGGAGACGATCAGGAGGGTCACGTTGACGGCAAGGACCACGGCTGCGCCACCCGCCGTGTCGAACTCCCCCAGCCCGATTCCGACCCCGAGCAGCGCAGACGCCGGGATCGTGGTGACCGAGATCGCCACCCCGACCGCGGTCGCCGCCCTCGTCTCGAAGGTCAGCATCGCCGCCACCCCGGCCGCGAGTGCGACGAGTACGGTCGAGTAGTCCGTGGTCCCGAGCGTTTCGAGGCCGGCCGAATCGAGGTGGAGCGCCCCGTCGATCACGTTCGTCGCATCGAGCACCGCCGCCAGCCCGCAACCGACGACGGCGACGAGAACCAGGCCGAGCACCAGCGTCGTACACGCGCGCAAGGCGAGTGCCCAACGGCGGCCGACGATCCCGACGCAGGCGGCGCAGACCGGGAGGATGTCGGGACTCACGGCCATCGCGCCGACGATCAGGATCGGGTTGTCCGTGATCACCCCGAGCGCCGCGACGACGGCGGCAACGGCCATCAGAGCCAGGTAGCGGCCCAGCGGACGAGAATGGGCGCGGGCCTCGCCCATCACCTCGACCCACGCGAACTCCTCTCCGCCCGTGAATCGCCCCGGGCCGTGGGGAGCCGGAGCGATCACCTCCTGCCGGGTGAGCAGGTAGTCCGCCTCCTCCACCTCCCATTCGCGGATCAGCTCCATCACCCGGTCGGCCGACAGAGGGCATCACGTCGGCCGCCAAGACGACCCCGGTCCCGGTTCGCTCCGGGTTGAGGGCAACGATCCGGTGCACGCCGCCGGTCCTCTCGAGCGCCTCGGTGAAGGCGTCGGCCCGGTGATCCTCGACGGCGAGGCGGAGTCTCAGCACGGCCGGGTCATGCCTCCTTGAACTCGATCTCGCGGATGACCTTCGCCGGGGCGCCCGCGGCGATCACCCCGGCGGGAAGGTTCCCGGTGACGACGGAGTTGGCGCCGATCACGCAGCGATCGCCGATCTCGATTCCGCCGGTGACGACGCAGTTGACCCCGAACCAGCAGTTGGAGCCGATCCGGACCGGTCCACGCGGCTCGAAGCCCTGCCAGGTGATCGGCATGCTCGGATCGTCGTAGCGGTGATCCGCGTCGCCGACGAAGCAGTTGTTGGCGAACATCACGTGGTCCCCGATCTCGATCAGCTCGATCGCGGCGAGCATCGTGTTCTTGTTGAGGAAGCATCCCTCGCCGATCCGGATCCGGGCCTCGGGCGAGATGGTCAGCCAGCAGCCCGGTTCGAGCAGGGTAGCCTCGCCGATCTCGAGGCGCCCGGAGTCGAGGGCTTCGAGGATCTCCCCCTCGACCGGGTGCCGGATGAAGAAGCCGCCCTCGGCCGCGTGACGGTTCAGGCGCAGACGGCGCCGGAAACGGCGGTTGCGCTCGTACCAGCGCCGCTTCACCCACCACGTCCGCCATTGACTCAGCGACGCCACGGCCGCAGCTTGTCAAACCCGCCGAGTATCGTCCCGGATCGTGAGCCCCGATTCGCAGGCGCCCCGCGGCGGAATCGACCTGGGGGGAACGAAGATCCAGGCCGTCGTCGTGGACTCCGCGTACAAGGTGCTCGGCCAATCCCGCAGGCCAACGCCGACCACCGGCGGGCCCGAGGACGTGGCGCGGGAAATGGCCGCCGCGGTTCGGGAGGCCGCCGCCCAGGCCGGCCTGGGCACCCGCGACCTCGCCGGGGTCGGGGTCGGTTCCCCGGGAGACGCGGACGAGGAGACCGGCGTCGTCTCCGACGCCCGGAACCTGCCGGGCTGGACCGGGTCGTTTCCGCTCGGAGAGCACCTGTCCGAGCAGCTCGGGGTGCCTGTCCCGATCGGCAACGACGTCAACGTCGCGGTCCAGGGTGATTTCGAGCTCGGCGCGGGGAAGCCATACGACACGATCCTGGGCGTCTGGTGGGGCACAGGGGTCGGCGGCGGACTGATCCTGGACGGGAAGACCTGGCTCGGACGTGGGGCCGCCGGGGAGATCGGGCATATGGTCGTGAAGCGCGGCGGGGCCCGATGCACCTGCGGGCGGAAAGGCTGCATGGAGGCCTATGCGGGACGGGGCGCGATGGAGATCGAGGCCCGCAAGCGGGTCGAGGAGGGAGCGAAAACCGACCTCTTCAAGATCATGGAGGAGCGCGGCCGTGATCGGCTGACGAGCGGAGTCTGGGAGCGCGCACTGAAGCAGGGCGACGATCTCGCCACCCACCTGATCGACCGCGCGGTGAAGGCGCTCGGCGCGGGGATCGCCTCGGCCGTCAATCTGCTCGATCCCGAAGCGGTGATCATCGGCGGAGGCCTTGGCGTCAGGTTCGGGGAGAAGTACGTCAGGCGGATCGCGACGAGGATGCACCCGCATCTCTTCGTCTCCGATCGCCCGCCTCACATGCACCTGGCGGCCCTCGGCGACCTTGGTGGCGCGATCGGCGCCGCACTCCTGATCGAGGCGCCGGTTCCGGCGCCGAGCGCCTAACGAAAGGAGAGCATCATGGCCAACGGAAACGTGCAGGCCACCGGGGCGGTCAGTATCGACCTGGACAAGTGGTGGCTGATGGGGCTGCTCGGGGTGATCTCGGTCGCGGCCGGCATCCTGGCGATCGCCTACCCGGACATCACCCTGCTCGTCCTCGGCCTGATCTTCGGGATCAACCTGCTGGTGATCGGCACCGTCTGGGTGGTCCTGGCGACGGTCGAGGAGCTGTCCACCGGTGGTCGCGTGCTCCGGATGATCGTCGGATTCCTCGGAATCATCGCCGGCCTGTTCTGCCTCGTCCACCCGGGTCAGAGCGTGCTCGCCCTCCTGCTCGTTGTCGCCTTCTGGTTCGTGCTGGTCGGCGTCGCCGACATCGCAAGGGCGATCGACGAGCCCGACGGCCGCGTCATCTCCGCGATTCTGGGCGTGATCGGCATCGCGGCGGGAATCATCATCGTCAGCGACCCGGACATCGGCCTGAATACCCTCGCTCTGCTGGCGGGGATCTACTTCATCCTCCGCGGCACGATCGAGATCGTGGCGGCGTTCTCCATGCGCAGCCTCCGCAACGCGCCTGCCTGAGCCTGTGACACGCGGGAGCCCGGCGCCCGCCGGGCTCCCGCAAGGAATGTCTAGACTCGCGCCGGCTCGTCCTCGCCGAACACGATCAGGCCGTAGACGATCCAGACGCAAAGGGCGAAGATCGCAAGGGACCACCACGGACGCGTACCACCGATCGACAGCAACGCGCCGATCGCGCCAAGGCTGCCGGCGACGACTCCGACGATCCGGCCCCAGGTGTTCCCCGCCATCAGCGAGAAACCGCCGGTGAGCTGGATCACTCCGAGGATGATCAGCACCCAGCCCAGCGTGTTGAGGTTCGTGAGTACGTAGTGAGTGTCGTTGGCGATGAAATTCGCGTCGTCGAGCGCTCCGATCCCGTAGATGATGTTGAGCGTGCCCACCATCAGCAGCAGGATCGCCGCGAAGATGACTCGGCCAGCACCTCTCATCCGTAGCTCCTCTCGGTAGTCGGCCGCCCCCTATGGACGGCCGCCCTCAGCTGGCCCCGCACGGGGCCTCAGCGGATCGATCCTACCTGGACCTCAGGCGGAAACCAGGAAAACTCGATCAGCCGTCGCCGTCGCCCTGCCTCGGGCTCGGCAGGTGCGGGGTGCCGCCGACGAGATCCTGGAAGCGGCGAATCCTCCGGTCGTGCCGCTCCTTGCGCATCTTCGCCCTCTCCAGCTTCTCGCTCCCCTCCTGGTAACGCCGTCTCGCCCAGAATGAGCCCGGACGGCCGAGGCGGATCGCCGCCACCCAGGCGACCGGCGGGATGAACATCCCGATCACGGCGGCGCTGATCTTCCCCTTCAGGGCGACCAAGGCGCAGAGCCCCAGATTGAGGACGACGGACGAGACGATCGCGATCACCGAGCCGCCGCTGGCGTCCAGCGGGACGAAGCCCAGGATCACACCACCGCCGATGATCGCGGCGAAGATCACCGCATCCACGGAGCTCCGACCCTGCTCGGCCCAGTAGACGTCGTCGAGGTAGAGCCAGAGGGCGAACTCGTCGAGGGTCAGGCCCATCCCGATCCCGAAGATCCCGGCCGTGATCTCGAACCAGGGGCTGTCCGGCTGGATCGCGAAGGAGATGAAGCCGGCGAACATCATGAGCACGATCCCGAACACCAGGTGGTGGATGTGCAGGCCACCAGGGCTGACGTTGCCCGGCCACCAAGAGACCTCGGCGCGGATCATCCGCGTGCTGAACCTGATGAACCCGAAGGAGAGAAGCATCGAACCGAGCAGGATCAGCCCGGCGCGCTGGTCGGCCTTGTCGAAGGCGGCGTCCGAGTTGATGTTGAACTCGATCCCGGCCAGGGGCAACTCGACCATCACGCGGCGACGGGGGCCTTGCGCTTGCGAGCCCGGGTCACCTTGACCTCCGGCTCCACCAGCTGGGCCAGGAACTCGCCCGTGTACGAGTCGGGTGTCGACGCGACCTGCTCGGGCGTCCCGGTCGCCAGCAGGCGGCCGCCCTCCTCCCCGCCCTCGGGTCCGAGGTCGATGATCCGGTCGGCCGTCTTGATCACGTCGAGGTTGTGCTCGATCACGATCACGGTGTTGCCCGCATCGACGAGCCGGTCGAGCACGTCGAGGAGGCGCTGGACGTCGGCGAAGTGGAGGCCGGTGGTCGGCTCGTCGAGGATGTAGAGCGTGTCGCCGGTCGCCACCTTCGAGAGCTCGGTGGCCAGCTTCACCCGCTGAGCCTCGCCGCCGGAGAGCTGGGTCGCCGGCTGGCCGAGCCGGATGTAGTCGAGCCCGACGGCTTGAAGGGTGTTCAGGCGCCGCGCGATCTTCGGGATGTCCTTGAAGAAGGAGCACGCCTCCGCGACCGACATCTCGAGCACGTCGGCGATCGACTTGCCCTTGAATCGCACCTCGAGCGTCTCGCGGTTGTAGCGCTTGCCGTGGCACTGCTCGCAGGGCACATAGACGTCCGGGAGGAAGTGCATCTCGATCTTGATCTGGCCGTCGCCGCGGCAGACCTCGCAGCGGCCACCCTTGACGTTGAAGCTGAAGCGGCCCGGCTTGTAGCCGCGGGCCCGCGCCTCGCGCGTCTGCGCGTAGAGCTGGCGGATGTGATCGAAGACGCCCGTGTAGGTGGCGGGATTCGAGCGCGGCGTTCGGCCGATCGGCGACTGGTCGATGTTGATGATCTTGTCGATCTGGTCGATTCCCTCGATCCGGTCGTGGGGACCGGGCCGGAGCTTCGCCTGGTGGAGGCGGTTGGCGACCGCCGGGTAGAGCGTCTCGTTGATCAGCGTCGACTTGCCCGAGCCCGACACGCCGGTGACGCAGGTGAACACCCCGAGCGGGATCGGCACGTCGATGCTCTTCAGGTTGTGCTGCCGCGCGCCCCTGATGACCAGCTCGCCGCGCTGCTCGCGGCGCTTCTCCGGCACATCGATCTGCCGCTTCCCGGCCAGGTACTGGCCGGTGAGCGAGGCCGGGTCCTCCTCGACCTGCTTGGGGGTCCCCTCGGCGATCACGTGACCGCCATGCTCTCCGGCTCCCGGCCCGAGGTCGACGAGGTGGTCGGCCGAGCGCATCGTCCCCTCGTCGTGCTCGACGACGATCACCGTGTTCCCGAGGTCGCGCAGCCGCGCGAGCGTCTGGAGCAGCTTCGCGTTGTCCCGCTGGTGAAGGCCGATCGAGGGCTCGTCGAGGATGTAGAGGACGCCGACCAGGCTGGAGCCGATCTGCGTCGCCAGCCGGATTCGCTGCGCCTCCCCACCGGAGAGCGTCCTCGCGGAGCGGGCCAGGTTCAGGTAGCCGACGCCGACGTTCTCGAGGAACGCGAGCCGCTCGGTGATCTCGCGAACCAGCAGCCGGGCGATCGCCCGCTCGGTGTCGGTCATCTCCAGGTTCTCGATCCACTCGAGAGCCGCTCGCGCGGACATCTCGGTGTATTCGTGGATCGAGATGCCGCCGACCCTGACCGCCAGGCTCTCGGGCCGCAGCCTCGCGCCCTTGCAGTCCGGGCACGGCTGTTCCGCCATGTAGCCCTCGATCCGCTCGCGAACCGCATCCGAGTCGGTCTCCTCGTAGCGGCGCATCAGGTTGTTGACGATCCCCTCGAAGCGGACGCTGTAGGAGCGCCGCCGCCCGAACCTGTTCGTGTAGCTGACCTTGTGGCGCTCACCTCCGGTCCCGTAGAGGAAGATCTCGCGATCCTCGTCGGAGAGCTCCTGCCACGGAATGTCCGGGTCGATCGCGTAGTCGCTGGCAACCGCCTCGACGAGCCGCTTCCAGTACCGGGAGTGCCCGAGACGCCACGGCTGCAGGGCGCCCTCGGAGAGCGACAGCGTCGGGTCGGGAACGACCAGCTCAGGGTCCACGACCCTCTGGAAGCCGAGCCCGTGGCAGCGCTCGCATGCACCGTGCGGCGAGTTGAACGAGAAGATCCGGGGCTCGAGCTCCGGGATCGAGGTGCCGCAGTTGAGGCAGGCGAACCGCTCGCTGAACGTGAGGCGGTCGGAGACGTCCGGCGGCAGCTCGCCGGCGCCCTTCGCGCCCTTCGCTCCCTTCCGCTTGGACCTCGGCCGGACCGAGCGCCGTCTTCCTCTCGCCCGGCGACGATGTCGATCTCGACGACCCCGCCGGCAAGCGCCGCGGCGGCCTCGATGGACTCCGACAGCCGCCGTCGCAGGTCGCCCTTCATCACCAGGCGATCGACGACCACGGAGATGTCGTGGTTGTACTTCTTGTCGAGCTTGATCTCCTCAGCGTCAGAACGGGTTGCTCCTGGCGGAGCACCCTCGAGTAAACGAAGCTCGTTGTCCACCCTCACACGGCTGTAGCCCTCCAGCCGGAGCTGCTCGAAGAGCTTCTCGAACTCCCCCTTCCGGCCCCGGACCACCGGCGCCATCACCATGAACCGGGTTCCCTCCTCGAGCGTCATCACCCGGTCGGCGATCTGCTCCACCGACTGCCCCTCGATCGGCTCGCCGCACTCGGGGCAGTGGGGCTTTCCGATCCGAGCCCAGAGAAGCCGCAGGTAGTCGTAGACCTCAGTGACGGTCCCGACGGTTGACCGAGGGTTCCGCGAGGTCGTCTTCTGGTCGATCGAGATCGCCGGCGACAGACCGTCGATCGAGTCGACGTCTGGCTTCTCCATCAGCCCGAGGAATTGACGCGCGTAGGCGGAGAGCGACTCGACATAGCGCCGCTGGCCCTCGGCGTAGATCGTGTCGAAGGCAAGGCTGGATTTGCCGGACCCGGAGAGCCCGGTGATCACGATCAGGGCGTTGCGCGGCAACTCGAGGTCGACGTCCTTGAGGTTGTGCTCGCGCGCCCCGCGGATGACTATCTGGTCGGACGGCGCCATGCCCCTAGTCTAGGAGCCGAACGGACGTTCCCTTTCGAATCATGGGGCCCCGGCTCCGCACAAGAAGGGGATCGTCACACTCACGGAGTGACCCGGACCCCCTCGCCTCCTCCGGTCAGCGGGATCTCCGAGCTCGTCCTCGAGGTCGCCGACCTCGACGCCGCCCGGCGCTTCTACCGCGATGTCCTCGGGTTCGAGGAGACGCTCTACGGAGAGGGACGCGAGGGGCGTTACTGGTACCTCGTCGGCGACACCGCACGACTGGGTCTTTGGACCGAGCAGGTGGGGCTTGCCGGCGGTCGTGGTGGCGCCCACGTGCACTACGCCTTCAACGTCGCCGACGACGAGATCGACCGCCTCAAGCAGCGGATCGAGGACGCCGGCGCGGAGATCGAGGGGCCGATCCAGCTCGGCCCCGGACGCGCAATCTACGTGACCGACCCGGACGGGAACGTCGTGGAGTTCTGGAGCCAGGACATGGCGCGGTACGCCGAGGGAGCCCGCGCCGATGGCCGCCCGGGCACGTTCCGGACGGGCTAGCGCTCGACGCGGCTGATCACGTCGCGGAGAAGCGCCGACCGGTCGCCGGGCCCGAATCTCTCGACCAGCTCGGCCTCGATCGCCGCGGGGTCCTTGCCCTCTACGGCAAGCTTCATCGCGACCAGCCGCTCGGCAGCGTCGTCGCCGTTGCCGGGTGACTCGGGCTGCTCGACCGTCGGCTGATCGGTCTCCGGGGGCGAGACCGGGGCCTCGGGCGCTCCCGGCGATTCGGCGGGTGCGTCGGGCTGCGGCTCCTCGGGCGGCGGCTCCGGGGTTGGCTCGGCTTCCGGCCGTGGCGACTCCGGCGTCGCGGCCGACACCGCCGCCGCGAGGCTGCCCCCGAGATCGTCGAGCGCTTTGCGGGCCGCATCGATCTGCTGGCGGGCGTCCTGCTCGGCCCGCTCCCGGATTCGTGCGGCCTCCTTCTCCGCCCGCTCGCGGATCCGAGACGCCTCCGCCTCGGCCTCGCGAACGATCTCCTCGGCGCGCCCGGCGGCCTCGGTCACCGCGCGGCGAACCGCATCGGCGGCCTGTGCCGCGAGCTCCTCCGCTCCATGTCCGGCCATGGCAGAAGGGTAATGGGCAATAGGGATCGGCCCGGGCAGACTCAGCCCATAGGATCCTCAGGATGGCGAACTGGAAAGTGCTGGCGGTTCTGGGGGCCGCTCAGTTCCTGATGGTCCTGGACCAGGCGGTGATGAACGTCGCCATTTCTCAGCTGGTCGAGGACTTCGACACCACGGTGACCACGATCCAGGCGGTGATCGCGCTCTACGCGCTGACCATGGCCGCGCTGATGCTGACCGGCGGCAAGATCGGCGACATCATCGGGCGGCGGCGCGCCTTCATCATCGGCATTTGCATCTACGCGACCGGGTCGGCGCTGACTGGGGCATCCTGGAGCGTGCCGTCGCTCACGCTCGGCTGGTCGATCCTGGAGGGAATTGGGGCGGCGTTGGTTCTCCCGGCACTGGTGGCCCTGGTCGCGGGCAACTTTCAGGGCAGCGACCGGGCGATCGCGTATGGCGTGCTCGGCGGCGTCGCCGGCGCCGGCATCGCGGTCGGCCCGATCCTCGGCGGCTGGGTCACCACCGACTTCACCTGGCGGCTGGTGTTCGTCGGCGAGGTGGTGGTGGCGGCGGGGATTCTCCTGGGAACGCGGTGGATCGCCGAACCGCCCCGCGACGGCCGCGTGCCCCGGCTCGACTGGGTCGGCGGGGTTCTTTCGGCCTCGGGCCTGGCGCTGGTGGTCATCGGCATCCTCGAGGCCAGCACCTGGGGCTGGCTGCTGCCGCGCAACTCGCCGATCGAGCCGTTCGGCCTGTCGCTGACCCCGTTCGTGGTCGCGGCCGGCGGGCTCGTGCTGGCGGGATTCCGAGCCTGGGAACGCCGCCGCGAGGAAGCGGGACTGGACCCCCTGGTCCATTTCCGCCTGTTCAAGATCCAATCGCTGCGAGGCGGGGTCGCGATGCTGCTCTCGCAGAACCTGATCCTGATGGGCATCTTCTTCACGATCCCCCTGTTCCTCCAGGTGGTGCTGGGGCTCGACGCCCTGGAGACCGGGGTGCGAATGCTGCCCGCCTCGGCCGGGCTGTTCCTCTCCGCGCTGGCCGGGTCGGTGCTCGCCAAGCGCTTCGCCCCCAGGGGACTGGTCCGGGTCGGCCTCGCGATCGTTTTTCTCTCCACTCTGATGCTGCTCGGGACGATCGAGCCCGAGCTCGACAACGGATCCTTTCTCGCCGCGATGGGGGCGCTGGGGATCGGAATGGGCCTGGTCATCTCTCAGCTCGCCAACGTGGTCCAGTCCTCGATCGGAGACGCGGACCGCAGCGAGGCCGGCGGCCTCCAGAACACCGCCCAGCAGCTCGGCTCCTCGCTCGGCACCGCGCTTCTCGGAGCGGTCGTGATCACGGTGCTGATCAGCGCCTTCTCGACCAACATTGAGTCCGATCCCGCGGATCTCGGAGAGCGTCACAAAGGAGGTTCAGGTCCGCATCAGCTCGGGTGGGAGCTTCGTCCCCTCGGACCAGGTCCGTGAGGCCGCGGAGGAAGCCAGCCTCGACGACGAGACCACCGACGCGCTAGTGGAGAACTACGAGGATGCGCAGCTCGACGCGCTGAAGATCGCCTTTCTGTTTGCGGCGGCGATCGTCCTCGCCTCCTTCTGGACGACAAGGAACCTGCCGGCGCGCCGGTTCGACGAACTTGCGACGGGCGGCCAGCCGACCGCTGCGGAACCGGCCTCAACCTGACCTTGGACGCCACCACCACACAGCTTCAGATCCTCCCGCTGGCCCTGATCATGGTGATGGGGCCGCAGATCCTGACCGCGATCTTCCTGGTCACCAGCCAGGAGCCGGTGAAGAACTCCGTGGCGATGCTGGTCGGCGTGCTGGCGGCGGCTTCGCTCAGCATGCTGATCTGGTTCGGCCTCTATTCCGCCCTGGGGATCGACCCGCCGTCGGGCTCGGGCCCGAGCACCGCCGACTACGTGGTTGCCGGCCTCCTGGCGCTGCTCGGCATACACGTGTTCCTGGGCCGCGGCACCGCCAAGGTCCCGAAGTGGATGACCGCGCTTCAGTCGGCCGAGCCCAAGCGCGCCTTCAGCCTCGGCTTCCTGCTCATCCTGCTGATGCCCACCGACATCGTCGCGGTGATCTCCACGGTCCACTGGCTCCACAACGCCGACCTGGACGTGCTGCACGCCTGGCCGGTAGTGGCCGCGACGTTCCTCCTGATGGCGTTGCCGATCGCGGGCTACCTCCTGCTCGGCCACCGGGCCCGCAACGCGATGCCGGGAATCCGCGACTGGCTGACCAGCAACGCCTGGCTGGTCAACATCGTGGTGATCGTCTACTTCATCTACCAGCTGGTCAGCTAGCGGCCGTAAGGTCGCCGAGCGCGACGCTAAGGTCACCGCGGTGGACTCCACCCGCCACGTGAAGATCTGGAGGAAGCTGTCAGAGAGAGAGCTCACCCCTCGGCGTGCAGCTCGGATCATCGTAGGGTTCACCTTCCTGGTCACGGTGGTCGGCGGGCTGTTGATCTGGATCCTCGACAACGACGAGTTCCCGAATCTCGGGACGAGCCTCTGGTGGTCCCTTCAGACCGTGACCACGGTCGGATACGGCGACGTCGTCCCGGAGGCGGCCAGCGGTCGCGTGATCGGAGCCTTTGTAATGCTGCAGGGGATCGGCTTCATCACCGTGATGGCGGCCGCGGTCACGGCCTCCCTGATCGAGCAGGCCCGCAGGCGTGGGCGCGAGCCCGAGGATCCCGCACTCGCGACGCAGCTCAAGCGGATCGAGGCCCGTCTCGCCGCCATCGAGCGTGCTCTCCCGGGGACCGAGCAACCGGGCCCTCCGGCAACGGACGACCCCACCCGGGCGGGATGAGCAGCGCCTTCCTGGAGACCTAGGCGCGGATCGCGTCCAGGTCGGCCCGGAGCTCCTTGAGCTCGTCGCGGATCCGGGCCGCCTCCTCGAAGCGGAGGTCGTCGGCGGCGGCGAGCATCTCCTCCTCCAGCTCGATGCAGAGCCTCTCGAGCTCCTCGGGCGTCTTCGTCGCGGTCTCCTCGCGCCGCCTGCGCCGGCGGCGCGGCGCCTGCGACTCCATCGCCAGGAACTCGGCCATGTCCGAGATCCCCTTCTTGACGGTCGCGGCGGTGATCCCGTGCTCCTCGTTGTAGGCGAGCTGGATCGCGCGGCGGCGGTCGGTCTCAGAGATCGCCTTGCGCATCGCCTCGGTCTCCTTGTCGGCGTACATCAACACCCGGCCGTCGACGTTCCGGGCAGCCCGGCCGATCGTCTGGATCAGGCTGGTCTCACCGCGGAGGAACCCCTCCTTGTCCGCGTCGAGGATCGCGACCAGCGAGACCTCGGGCAGGTCCAGGCCCTCGCGCAACAGGTTCACCCCGACAAGCACGTCGTACTCCCCGAGGCGGAGCTCCCGGATGATCTGGATCCGCTCGAGCGTGTCGATCTCGGAGTGCAGGTAGCGGACCCGGAAGCCGTGTTCGAGCAGGTACTCGGTCAGGTCCTCGGCCATCTTCTTCGTCAGCGTCGTCACCAGGACGCGCTCGTCGCGCTCGGCGCGTGCCCGCACCTCGTTCATCAGGTCGTCGATCTGGTTCTTCGTCTCGCGGACCTCGACCTCCGGGTCGACGATCCCCGTCGGGCGGACGATCTGCTCGACGATCCGGGACGACTCCGCGCGCTCCCACGGCCCCGGGGTCGCCGAGACCAGCACCATCTGGTTCACGCGGTCGAGGAACTCGTCGAACTTGAGCGGCCGGTTGTCGACCGCGCTCGGCAGCCGGAAGCCGAAGTCGACCAGCGTCGACTTCCGCGAGTAGTCCCCCTCGTACATTCCGCCGAGCTGGGGGATGGTCTGATGCGACTCGTCGATGAAGACGACGAAATCGTCGGGGAAGTAGTCGATCAGCGTGTACGGAGGGCTCCCCGGCGGGCGCCCATCGAGGATCCGCGAGTAGTTCTCGATTCCCGGGCAGAAGCCGAGCTCGCGGAGCATCTCCATGTCGTACCGGGTGCGCTGCTGGAGGCGGTGCGCCTCGAGCTGCTTACCGTGCTCCTCGAAGAACGCGACCTGGTTTCGGAGCTCGCGCTCGATCTCATCGACCGCGCGCTCCATCGTCTCCTCCTTGACGACGTAGTGGCTCGCCGGCCACACCGAGACGTGATCGATCACGTCGAGGATCTCGCCGGTGAGCGGATCGAAGTGCTGGACCCCCTCGATCTCGTCGCCGAACAGCTGGATCCGATACGCGGACTCGGCGTAGGCCGGATAGATCTCGAGCACCTCTCCCCTGGCCCGGAACGCCCCTCGCGTCAGGTTCGAGTCGTTTCGGCGGTACTGCATGCCGACGAGCTTCCGGAACACGTCCTGGCGGTCGATCCAGTCGCCCACCTTGAAAAGCTGCATCTGCTCGCGGTAGAGATCGGGCGAGCCGATCCCGTAGATGCAGGAGACCGAGGCGACGATGATCACGTCCTTGCGCGCGAACAGCGACGCGGTGGCGGCGTGCCGGAGCCGGTCGATCTCGTCGTTGATCGAGGAGTCCTTCTCGATGTAGAGGTCCTGCGCCGGCACGTAGGCCTCGGGCTGGTAGTAGTCGTAGTAGCTGACGAAGTACTCGACCGCATTGTCGGGGAAGAACTCCCGGAACTCGTTGCATAGCTGCGCCGCAAGCGTCTTGTTGTGCGCGATCACCAGGCTCGGACGCTGGACGCGCTCGATTACTCCGGCCATCGTGAACGTCTTGCCGGTCCCGGTCGCGCCCAAGAGCGTCTGGACTCGCTCCTTCGAGTCGAGCCCTTCGGCCAGGCCGTCGATCGCCTTCGGCTGGTCGGCCGTGGGCGTATAGGCGGGATTGAGCTTGAACTTGGGCACGCTGTGAGCGTAGCGGGAGGCCCTCACGGCCCCCGCTGCTCTCAGGCGCAACCCCGAACTAGGTGATGACCTTGGCCTTGGCCTCCTCGAATTGCTGATCGGTGAGCTTGCCGTCGTCGTGCAGCTTCGCCAGCTTCGCGAGCTCGTCGGCGGCCGAACCGCCGCTCGCGGTCTCGCGGACATAAGTGTCGAGCTGCTTCTGCACGTCCTGCTGCTCCCTGATCGACCGTTCGCGCATTCCGTCTCCGCGCACGATCAGGTAGATCAACGCGGCGAGGAACGGGACGAAGATCAGGAACAGGACCCACGCGGCCTTCGCCCAGCCTGAAAGCTGGTGGTCGCGGAAGAGGTCGGCGATGATCGTGAACAGGATCATCAGCCACGCTGCGAACAGGAAGACCTCGAGCACCGTGAGCAGCACATGCCCGAAGGTGATGTCAGCGAGATACATCGGGACGCCTCCTTGAGTCGAGAGACAGGGGGCTGGAGCCTATTCGCTCGCGAAGGTCGGCCGACGGTCGTCAGCCCGAGTTGATGAAGTCGAGGCTGGCGGACACGCGCGAGTAGACCGACGGGGCCGCGGAGAGCCCGCAGAGCGCGCCGCCGTAGGACACCGTCCCAACCTCGATGGGACCGGAGGGTGTCGACGCGACCAGCGGGCCGCCGCTGTCGCCCGCGCAGGCGCTGGTGTGAAGCTTGAACCGCCCCCCGTTCTTCCGTCGCGCGCCCAGCGCGCAGATCATGCTGTCCGGCGCGAACAGGTCTCGCGTATACGCCTTCAGGCAGCGACGGTCGGTCCGCACGCTCTCGAAGGTGTTCCTCAGGACGGGCGAGAGCCGGGCGCCGAACGGGTTGGTCGCTCCCCATCCGGCGACGACGAGGTCCGACCCGACCGACGTCAGGGCGGCGTCCTCGGCCGGCGTCGCCAGCGCGACGGGCGGAGCCGTCGTCGGCTGGGCCAGATTCAGAACCGCGACGTCGTGCAGCCCCGTCTGCTCGAAGTCGGGATGGACGCGGCCGGAGGCGACGGGGAGCGTCTGCCCGGCCGAGGGGTCACGCAGGTTCGGGCGCCCCGTGATCACCTGGAAGTTGGCGACGTTGAATCGGTTCACGCAGTGCGCGGCGGTGAGGATCTTGGTCGGCGCGATCACCGAGCCCCCGCAGTGCAGCCGGTTCTTGCGGAATATCGCTGCGGCGAAGGGCCACTGCCCCGGGTCGGCCGGCCCGCCCCCGACGACCGAGGCGGCGGCACGTGGGGCAGCCGCCGACTGCGCCGGGAAGGCGACCGCGGCAATCGCGCTCGCCAGCGCGAGCACCCCGATCAGCCTGTGATGTCGTCGACGGCGTCGATTCACCGCGCTCCTGCCTCCTCGCTCAGTCGAGCCCCAGCTCGTGACGGTAATGCTCCGCGTAATCGCCCCGCTTTTCGAGGACATTGTCGACGTATTCGCGCGTCTCCGGGAACTGGATGTCGTCGATGTCCATCCCCGCCCCGCCCCACGCCACGACGTTCGTCTCGCCGGCGTTGTAGGCAGCCAGAGCGGCGACCATGTTCTGGTCGAACTTGTCGATCAGGTGCCGTAGGTAGTAGGTGCCGTAGCGGATGTTTATGTCGGGGTCCGAGAGGTCGTCCGCCTCGAACGTCGATCCGCCGCTGTCGCGCTCGATGAACTCCGCCGTCGCCGGGGTTACCTGCATGAGCCCCCTCGCGCCGGCGTTCGACTCCTGGTCGCGGAACCGCGACTCGGCGTAGATGACCGCCGCGATCAGGTCCGCGGGGATGTCCTTCTCAGCGGCCTGCTGCCGGATGATGTCCTCGTGGCGCAGCGGCAGCGTGACCTCCTGGAGGAAATTCTGGAAGCGCTCGCTGTTGGCGATCAGGAATCCGCCCAGGGCCGCGACGAGCAGGGTGCCGCCGACGACCATCACGCGCCGACGGCGCTGCGACCGCCCCCGCTTCGAGGTCCGCGTGCCACGGCGCTTCTTCGAGCGGCCACGGGCGCTGCGGCTGGAACTCGCACGCGCCGTGCGCGCGGAGGCCCCCGGGCTCATCCCTCGCCTCCGGCCGAGATCTCGTCCATCACCGCTTTCACGCTTCCTTCCAACTCATCGATCGACCCTTCGTTGCGGATCACGTGGTCCGCCTTTCGCGCCTTCTCCTCCTGGTCGAGCTGCCGCTCCTCCCTGCCCTCGAGGCCGGACTGCCCCCGCTCGCGCAACCGCGCCTCGCGGATCCGATCGTCGGCGACAACCGCGACGGTAGCGTCGAAGACGTCCTCCATCGCGGCTTCGAAGAGGAGGGGGACCTCCACCACCGCAAGCTTTGTTTCGGGGGCGAGATTCTGCCTCCACTGGAAGACGTGAACGCCGACGCGCGGGTGAAGGACGCCCTCGAGGAATGCGAGCTCCCCGGGGTCGGCGAACACGATCTCGCCCACGCGATCGCGGTCCACGTCTCCACCCGCCGCAATCTCGTCGCCCCAGCGATCGGTGAGGGCAGCGCGGACCTCGTCGTCGCCGAGCAGCTCGTGCGTCACCCGATCGGTCGACAGCGTCGCGGCGCCCAACCGATCGAACGCGGCGAGAGCCTCTGACTTGCCCGCCCCGATCCCTCCGGTGAGGCCAACGAAGCGGGTCAATCCTGCGCGGGCGGTGCTTCCTCGGCCGGCGACTCGTCGCTCGGCGCCTCCGCCTCGGGCGCAGGCTCGGCTTCGGGCGCCGCTTCAGGCGCGGCCTCGGCCTCGGGCGCCGCTTCAGGCGCGGCCTCGGCCTCGGGCGCCGGCTTCAGGCGCGGCCTCGGCCTCGGGCGCCGCTTCAGGCGCGGCCTCCGCCTCGGCCTGAGCGGGCGCGGCCTCGGCCTCGGGTGCCGGCTCGGGCTCGACTGTAGCCGCGGCGTCCGCCTCCGGAGCGGCCTCGGCATCGGGCGCCGGGGCGCCCTCGATCACCATGTCCGGCGGAACCTCCCGCGTGGGCAGCACCTGGCCCTCGACGCGCTTCACGCTCAGAGAGAGGCGCCGGCGAGAGTCGTCGACCTCGAGAATCTTGACCTTCAGCTCGTCGCCGGGACGAACGACCTCGGCCGGGCTCTCGACGTGGTGCTGCGCAAGCTCGGAGATGTGGACGAGGCCCTCGACGCCGGGCAGGATCTGGACGAACGCCCCGAAGGCGACGATCTTCGTCACCTTCCCCTCGACGACGTCGCCCTCCTTGTACTCGTTGAGCACCCGCTGCCACGGGTCCTCCTGGGTCTGCTTCAGGCCCAGCGAGATCCGCTGCCGGTCACGGTCGATGTCGAGCACCTTCACCGTCACCGTGTCGCCGATCGAGACGACCTCCGAGGGGTGGTTGACGTGGCTCCACGAAAGCTCGGAGATGTGGATCAGGCCGTCGATGCCCTCGAGGTCGACGAAGGCCCCGAAGTCGACGATGTTGGAGATCTTGCCCTCGACGACCTCGCCCGGCTGCAGGCGCCCGAGGATCTGCTCGCGCACCTCCTTGCGCTCTTCCTCGAGGACCGCGCGGCGCGAGAGGACGACGTTGTTCCGGGAGCGGTTGAGCTCGATGACCTTGCACTCGAGCTTCTGACCCATGAACTCGTCCAGGTTCTGGACCCGTCGGATATCGACGAGTGAGGCGGGCAGGAACCCGCGCACTCCCAGGTCGAGGATGAGACCGCCCTTGACGACCTCGATCACGGTGCCCTCGACGGGCTCGCCGGAGTCGGCGGCGCGCTCGATCCTTCGCCAGGCCTTCTCGAACCTGGCGCGCTTCTTGGAGAGGATCAGCCGCCCCTCCTGATCCTCCTTGGTGAGGACCAGGGCGTCGACCTCCTCGCCCAGCTCAACCTCCTCGGACGGCTTCACCGTCTTTCGGATCGAGAGCTCGTTGGACGGGATGACTCCCTCCGACTTGTATCCGATGTCGACCAGCACCTCGTCCTGGTCGATCCGCACCACATTGCCGCTGACGACGTCGCCCTCGCTGAAGGGATGGATCGTCGCGTCGTAGTTGGGAACGAGCTTGCCGTCGACCTCGATCAGGAGGTTGTCGGAGGCCGCGGAGCCGTTTGCAGTGCTGTCGGACTGCTCCTGAGCAGGCTGCGGTTGCTCCGCAGACTGCTCCTGAGTCTGCCCAGCTTCGGTTGTTGCGTCGCCTGCGGCCACGAGCCGCACAGTGTGGCAGACCTGCCTGGTAGGCACCCGGGCGACCGGCGACGCCCGGCGTTGCACTACCTTTGCGAGCGATGCCCAGGCGCGAGACCAAGCGCGGCGCCGAGCGCACGCCGCTCTCGGGGAGCTACGACGTCCTCGTCTGCGGCGCGAGCTTCGCGGGACTCACCGTTGCGCGCCAGCTCGCCGGGTCCGGAGCCAGGACCCTGGTGCTGGACCGTTACGAGATCGGCGAGCGTCAGACCTCCGCGTGCGGCATCCCCACTGAGTGGCTGCGCACGATGGGCCTGGAGGCGTCGGCGAGGCAGGAGTTCCCCGAGTTGGTCGTCCACACTCCCCACGGGACCTCGCGCTACGAGCTGCCGTGGACCTTCTCGACCTTCGACTACCGGGAGCTCTGCGGGCTGCTCTGGGAGCAGTGCGACGCCGATTTCGAGACCGCGAAGGTGAACGGGCGCACTGGGGACGTCGTCCACACCGACCGCGGCGACATCTCCGCCCCCCTGGTCGTCGACGCCCTGGGTGGCGCCGGATCCTCGCCTCCGACGGCGGCTACCAGCCGCCGGACGCGCCGCTCTCCCGCGGCCTCGAGGTGCATCCGGACGGCAGCTCCGACGACCTCGAGATCTGGATCGACCGCCGTTACGTTCCGGCCGGGTACGGCTGGAACTTCCCCGCCAGCAAGGAGCAACGGATCGGGGTGGGCTCGTTCGATCCGCGCTTCCACGTCAAGGACACGACGAACCTGCTCGCCGACGACCTCGAGCGACCGCCGGTCCGCTACCAGGGGAACTGGATCCCCCACAAGATCCGCAAGGGGACCGAGGACGGCATCTTCTTCGTCGGCGACTCCGCCGGGCACTGCCTGCCGCTCACCGCCGAGGGCATAAGGACCGCTTTCTACTTCGGGATCAAGCTCGGGGACGAGCTCCGCGCGGTCATCGAGGGACGCCAGGACCGTGAGGCGGCCCTACGAAATTACTCCGAGTTCGTCGACCAGCACGAGTGGAAGTTCCGCTGGATGCTCCGCGCCCAGAAGCTGGTCCCGAGGCTGCCGGCCCGCCTCCAGCGAGCGGTGATCTGGGCCTGCGGCCGCAAGCGCTTCGTCGACTGGGCGTTCGGCCACTACCTCCGCATCGCGCCGCCGGAGTTCGCGGGGCCGCCGCCGGCGGGACGGCTTCGCCATCAGGTCGCGGCGACCAGCGGCCGCACACCACAAGTCGCGGCTGCTTCGCAGCCGCTCCCGAAGTAGGGCGGCCTGGTCGCCGCTAGCGCACCACCAGGTACGTCCCCACGAGCAGCAGCACCACACCGAGCATCCGGCTGAGCGTGAGCGGCTCCTGATCCAACCCGAGGAAGCCGATCCGGTCGAGGAGCACCGACGTCGTCAGCTGCCCGGTGACCGTGGCGGCGGCGACCCCGCCGGCCCCGATCTCGTCGACCAGGACGAGGGCCGAGAACACGTAGGCGGCGCCGAGCACGCCGCCGAGGAGGTAGTACCACTCGACGTGGGTCACCTCGGCGATGCCCTCCGCCCGACCGCTGAGGGTGACGATCGCGGCGAGCAGCAGGGTTCCCACCGCGAACGAGACCGTTGCGGCGGCGAAGCTCCCCGTGTACTTCCCCAGGCCGGCGTTGATCGGCGCCTGCAGAGCGATGCAGCCACCGACGATGGCCATCAGGAGAACGGCGATGCCCCTGTCCATGTCCGGATCGTGTCAGACCGCGGCCGGACGGTCAGCCGAGCTACTTCGCGGCGAGCCAGTCCTTGCCGATGCCGATGTCGACCGCAAGCGGCGGGTCCAGGTCGAACGCGCGGCACATCTCCCGTCGCACCAGCTCCGAGGCGGACTCCATCTCCCCCGCCGGGCCCTCGAACAGCAGCTCGTCGTGGATCTGGAGGACCAGACGGGTCTTCAGATCCGACTCGGCGAGCGCCCTGTGTGCTCGCACCATCGCGATCTTGATGATGTCGGCCGAGGTGCCCTGGATCGGCATGTTGACCGCGAGGCGCTCGCCCTGGCTGCGAACCTGCGGTCGCCCCGACCGCAGCTCCGGGATCGGCCGGCGGCGCCCCAGCAGCGTGCTGACGTAGCCCTTCTCCCGCGCGGACTCGATCGTCTCCTCGATGTAGCGCTTCACCGCGGGGAACCGCTCGAAGTAGCGGTCGATGTACGAGCCCGCCTCGTCCTGCTCGATGTTGAGCCGGTCGGCGAGACCGTAGGCGGAGAGGCCGTAGGCGATCCCGTAGTTGACCATCTTCGCCTTCGAGCGCTCGCCCGGAGTGACCTTCTTCGGATCGGAGCCGAGAACCTCGGCCGCGGTCGCGGCATGGATGTCCTCCCCCCGCTCGAAGATGTCGCGCAGGGCATCCTCGCCGGCGATGTGGGCGAGGATCCGAAGCTCGATCTGGTTGTAGTCGGCCGAGAGCAGCCGCTGTCCGCGCGGCGCGACGAAGCAGGAGCGGATCGGGCGCCCCTCCTCGGTCCGGACAGGGATGTTCTGGAGGTTCGGGTTGGTGCTCGACAGCCGCCCCGTCGCCGTCGCCGTCTGATTGAAGGTCGTGTGCAGGCGCTCCGTGTCCGGATCGATCAGCTCGGGCAGCGCATCGAGGTAGGTGTTCTTCAGCTTGGTGAGCTCCCGCCACTGCTCGACCTTCGCGACGATCGGGTGCTCCTCGCGGATCTGGGAGAGCACGCGGGCGTCGGTCGAGAACCCGGTCTTGCCGCGCCGCTTCTTCGTCAGGCCGAGCTCGTCGAACAGCACCTCGGCGAGCTGCTGTGGGGAGCCGATCGTGAACTCGTGGCCGGCGAGCTCGAAGATCTCGGCCTGGAGCGTCTCGATCCGCTGCTCGAAGCCCTCGCCGATGTCCGCCAGGCGCTTCTGATCGAGGAGGACACCGGTCTGCTCCATGTGGGCGAGCACCTCGATCAGGGGCATCTCGACCTCGTCCATCAGCCGCTCGATCCCCTGCTCCTTCATCGACGCTCGCTGGCGCTCCGCGAGCTCCCAGACCAGGCGCGCCTCCGCGGCGGGATCCGGGGGCGGCTCCTCTCCCAGCTCGAGCTGGCCTTCGCCCACGTCCGACTCCTTCGTGGCGGCTGCGAGACCCCGCTGCGCGGCGATGTCGGAGAGGTCGTAGGAGCGGCGTGCGGGATCGAGCAGGTAGGCGCCGACCATGGTGTCGTGCCGCAGGTCGAGCCCGCTGCCACCGGCCGCCGCCAGCAGACCGTGGCGGGCGCCGCCCCCGAGGCTCTTGACGTCGTGGCCGATCACCGGATGACCGTGAAGGGCGTCGACCAGCGCCGCGGCGTCGGGCTCCTCGCCGCTCACGATCCGTTTCGCATCGGCGGCCGCCCAGGTCCCCTCCGCCACTGCAACGGCAATCTCGCCCTCGGGAAGGTCCTCGAGGCTCCCCTCCTCGGCGCTGGCGTCGAGACGCTCCTCGGCCGCGGCCTCGGGCACGAAGTCCGTACCGAGCTCCTCCTCGAGGCGCTGCAGGATCACGCGTAGCTCGAACTCCCGCGCCACCTCGCGAAGGCGGCTCCGGTCCATCGTCTTCGACATCAGCTCGTCCAGGTCGAGCTCGACGTCGATGTCGGTGATGGCGGTCGCGAGCCGCTTCGAGATCCGGGCGTCCTCGGCGTGGTTGGTGAGATTCTCCTTCCGCTTGGCGCCGGAGATCTTGTCGATGCTCGCGAGAACACCCTCGAGGTCGCCGTACTCCTGAAGGAGCTGAGCGGCGGTCTTGTCGCCGATCCCGGGCACGCCGGGGATGTTGTCCGAGGTGTCGCCCTTCAGGCCGATCAGATCGGTGACGAGCTCGGGCGGGACGCCGTAGCGCTCGATCACCCCATCGCGGTCGTAGATCTTGGTGTCTGTGACCCCGCGCGAGGTGGTCATCACCCGGACCCCGTCCTCGACCAGCTGGTAGACGTCCCGGTCGCCGGAGACGACCATGACCGGAATCTTCTGCTCGCGCGCCCGCTTCACCAGCGACGCGATCACGTCGTCGGCCTCGTAGCCGTCGACCTTGATGTTGCTGAACCCGAACGCGTCCGCCAGGGGCATCAGGTGCGGCCACTGCTCCCGGAGCAGGTCGGGTCGCGGCTTTCGCTCGGACTTGTAGGGCTCGTAGGTCAGCTCCCGGCCCGACCAGCCCGCGTCCCAGCAGACGATCACGGCGGCCGGGTCGTGATCGATCAGCATCTTCGCGAACATCGACGCGAGGCCGTAGATCGCGTTCGTCGGCCGCCCGTCGTGGGTCGCGATCGACTCGGGCAGCGCGAAGAATGCACGGTACGCGAGCGAGTTCCCGTCGATCAGGAAGAGCTCGCTGGTCTTCTTGCCCTTCGCCTTGGCGGGGGCCTTCTTCTGCGTCGTCGCCGGCACGACACCAATCTTAGGAGCGGCCCCGGCCCGCGAGTACGGCACGTATCGACTCAGCCACCAAACTCTGCTCCGCCGTCACCTGCCGATAGGTGAAGCGAAGCACCCGGTACCCGAGTGACTGTAGCCGTGCGTCGCGGGCTCGATCGGACTCGAACGCCGCGCGGTTGCCATGGTGCCGGAAGCCGTCGGTCTCGACGATCACCGATGCCTCTCGCCAGAGGAAGTCCACCTCGTATGGACCCAGCCGCCCATTCACGTCCGGCTGGGGAATGCGGTGGCGGCGACAGAGCCCGAGGAAGAGCCGCTCGAGCTCGCTGCGGGTGAGGTCGGAATCGCTCATGTCGGCGTCGGAGATCAAGCGCAGGTCCAGGGCGCGACGAAGGGCCCGCCGGAACACCGGCTGGGGAACGGTCCGGCGCAAGTCGCGGAGGGTGCGGGCCGGCGTCGTCAGCGGGACCCCCTGGCGGCGGGTCGCGTCACGGGCAATGAGGGTGGATGAGCGGTGGATGGTGATGCCGGGCCGCCTCTTCGGCCCGCCGTCTGACGGGACCGTGACCTCGATCGGTCCACGGACCTGGGGAAAGCAGTCCCCAAATGGCAGCGGCGCTTCGTGGCTGACTGCCGCCCCAGCCCCGGACGCGAGGGCAGCCGCCATGGAGCGGCCCTCGAAGCTCAGGCGGGTATGGCCGACGGCGTAAACACCGCGATGAAGGCGGTGGAGCCTTCCGGCCCTGCGCGCTTTGCGATCGCCTGCCGGCCGAGCCCGGCCGACTCGAGCTGGGCCGTCGCTGAGGACGCCGTGCTGGTTGGCCGCCACCCGAGCCACCAGCCGCGGTCGCGATTGGCGGGTTTGTCAACCACAAGGTGACTAATCCGCCAACACCGCTCGCTCGCCCCCTCCGGTTATCGGTGCCGCCCGCCGCAGGGCGCCCGTATCCTTCGCGCCCCATGGCTGCCTCGGCCCAATACAGCGTGACCGTTCGCGTCGAGCTCGATGCGCGCCAGGAGCCGCTCGGGAAGCTCACCGCGCAGATCGCCGAGGCCGGCGGCGCGCTTCAGTCCGTCGACCTGATTCCGGGAGCGGGCCCCGAGGGCAAACGCGTGCGCGAGTTCACGATCGACGCGAACAGCCCGGAGCACTGGGAGCAGATCCTCCGCTCGATCGGGTCGACGCGCGGCGCTCGAGTCCTCAGCTTCACCGACCGCACCTTCGAGATGCACAAGAAGGGCAAGATCGAGCAGCACAACAAGTACCCGCTGAAGACCCGCGACGACCTCTCCATGGCCTACACGCCCGGCGTCGCCCGCGTGTGCGAGTACATCGCCGAGGACAAGTCCAAGGCGTTCGACTTCACGATCAAGGCGAACACGGTCGCGGTCGTCTCCGACGGGTCCGCCGTGCTCGGTCTGGGCGACATCGGCCCCGAGGCGGCGATGCCGGTGATGGAGGGCAAGGCAATGCTGTTCAAGGAATTCGCCCAGGTCGACGCCTTCCCGATCTGTCTCGCGACCAACGACCCCCAGGAGATCATCCAGACCGTGAAGCTGCTCGCCCCGACCTTCGGCGGGATCAACCTCGAAGACATCTCCGCGCCCCGCTGCTTCGAGATCGAGGAGGCACTGAAGGAGGCACTCGACATCCCGGTCTTCCACGACGACCAGCACGGGACCGCGGTCGTCGTGATGGCCGCCCTGTTCAACTCGCTGAAGATCGTCGGCAAGCCGATCGAGAGCCTGCGCGTACTCGTCCTGGGCACCGGGGCGGCCGGCGTCGCCTGCACGAAGATGATGCAGGAGTCCGGGATCACCCAGATCATCGGCTGCGACCGCCAGGGCGCGATCTCCACCGAGCGGCCCGACTACCAGGACGGCTCGATGACGCCGATCAAGAAGTGGTTCGCGGAGAACTCCAATCCGGAGCGCCTCACCGGCGGCCCGAACGAGGTCATCGAGGGCTGCGACCTCTTCATCGGCGTCTCGGGACCGGGCCTGATCGAGGCGAAGTCCCTGGACAAGATGAACGACGACGCGATCGTCTTCGCGATGGCGAACCCGACGCCCGAGGTGATGCCCGAGGAGGCCGAGCCGTACGTCCGGATCATGGCGACCGGCCGATCGGACTACCCGAACCAGATCAACAACGTCCTCTGCTTCCCGGGCATCTTCCGCGGCGCGCTCGACGCCGGCGCCCCGGCGATCACGGAGGAGATGAAGCTCGCCGCCGCGCGCGGCATCGCCGAAGTGGTAACCGACGACGACCTCGCCGAGGACTACGTCATCCCGTCGGTCTTCAACCGCGACGTCGCCCCGGCGGTCGCGCGGGCCGTCGTCGAGGAGGCGAAGGAGGCCGGCCTCGCGCGATTCTCGGAGGAGACTGGAACGCACCAGCTCGTTGACGGCGACGGAGCGTCGCCGGCCGGCGCCGGCGGCTGACGCTGACCCGGTGGTTTGTGAGGCGAGTCAGTCGCCACCCGTCTCGCCAACCCGGCCGATGTAGACCCAGTTCGTTGGGCGGACGCCGCGTGGCGGACTGCGATCCATTGCCCGATACCTGCCTTCAGCGGCTTGATCCTTCGGTTCGGCGGCGTCGTATTGCACGCCGACGAGGCGACCGGCAGCTCGATGTCGTGATGGAGGGTCAGGGAACGCTGAACCTCCCGCTGCAGCTCACCCATCGAGGACGACCTGGTGCGGGGACGGTGGCGACGGAACCATCGAGCCAGGGGGCGTGTTCCTGACATGGTCGGCATTCTGGCCAAGTGGACTCCGACGCGTCTTGAGCCGGTGGCGCCACGAGCTGAGGGCGGCCGCAGCTAGCATCCAGCGCCTCATGCGCGTTCTCGTCACGGGAGCAAGTGGGCTGATCGGCTCGGCCCTCATCGACGCGCTGCTCACGCGCGGCGACGAGGTCGTGGGCCTGACCCGCGACCCGGAGCGGGCTAGGCCGAAGAACCCGACCGTTCGCTGGTACGCGTGGCAACCGACGACCGAGCGGCCACCCGCGGCCGCGCTCGAGGGCGTCGATGCCGTCGTCAACCTGGTCGGCGAGGAGATCAACCAGCGGCTGACGGACCAGGCGAAGGTCCGGGTGCGGGAGAGCCGGCTGGTCAGCGCCCGCAACCTGCTCCAGGGAATTCAGACGGCGGCCACCAAGCCCCGTGTGTTCGTCGGCCAGTCCGCGATCGGCTACTACGGCGACCGGGGGGCGCAGATCCTCGACGAGGAGTCTCCGCCCGGGGACAGTGGATTCACGACCGAGCTCCCGGTCGACTGGGAGGCGGCGCAGAGGGAGGCCGAGGGGATCGTCCCCCGCGTGGTCATCTTCCGGACCGGCCTCGTACTCACCAAGCATGGCGGGCTTCTCCGTCAGCTCCTTCTCCCGTTCAAGCTCGGGGTGGGCGGACCGATCGCGGGCGGCGACCAGTACATGTCCTGGATCCACATCGACGACGAGGTCGGCCTGATCCTCTGGGCGCTCGATAACGACAGCGTCTCCGGGACCTACAACGCCACCGCCCCGAACCCGGTCACGAACCGGGAGCTCTCGAAGGCGCTCGGGCGAGCGCTCCACCGTCCCGCGATCTTTCCGGTGCCGAAGCTGGCGGTGGCCGCGCTGCGAGGCGGGGAACTCGCGGATGCGGTCGCCGGGGGCGCTCGCATCGTTCCTAGGCGCGCGCTCGACAACGGCTATCAGTTCCTTCATCCGGATATCGACGAGGCTCTCTCCAGCGCGCTGGCGTGACCGTCATCCGGCTTCGCAATAAAAGGGGCGACCCAGCACAACCGCTCCGCTCATAAGAGGGGCGCCCTGGCAAGATGCAGGGAGCGGATGAAGCTCGACGGCATCCACCACATCACCGCGATCACCGGCGACGCGCAGCGGAACGTCGACTTCTACGCCGGCGACCTCGGCCTTCGCCTCGTCAAGAAGACCGTCAACCAGGACGATCCCACGGTCTACCACCTGTTCTACGCGGACGAGAAGGGCGATCCCGGCTCGGACCTGACGTTCTTCGAGTATCCGGGCGCTCCGCCGGGCCGTGCGGGCGACGGAATGATCCACATGATCGGTTGGCGCGTCGGGTCCGCCGAGGCCCTCGACTTCTGGGCTGATCGACTCGGGGGCCGCAGGGTCGAGACGCAACGGGACGGCGACCGGCTGCGGTTCGCCGACCCGGAGGGCCTCGTCCACGAGCTTCGGGTGAGCAGCGTCGACGATCCGCCCCTGATGGCCGAGCATCCAGAGGTGCCCTCGGAGATGGCGCTCCAGGGGTTCGACGGCGCCCGGGCGTACGCGAGCGACCCGGAGGCCAGCCGGAACCTGCTCACCGACGCGCTCACGTTCGAGCCGAAGGAGGATGGCTGGGAGGCACGCGGACCCAGCCGGGGCGGGCTCTGGGCTTATGACCCCCCGCCGGCCGAGCGCGGTCTGCAGGGTGCCGGCAGCGTCCACCACATCGCCTGGGCGTCGCAGATCGACGAGCACGAGCAGTGGCGCGATCGCGTCGTCGCGGCCGGCGCGCGGCCCACGCCGGTGATCGACCGCTTCTACTTCCGCTCGATCTACTTCCGCGAGCCGAGCGGCGTCCTCTTCGAGATCGCGACGCTGGGCCCGGGTTTCACGGTCGACGAGCCACTCGAGTCGCTGGGCGAGAAGCTCTCCCTCCCTCCCGACTATGAGCATCTCAGGGACGAGGTGGAGCCGAGGCTCACGCCGATCACCAACCCGCGTGTCACCGCCTGAACAGGTCGCCGAGCTCGTCCACGTCGTTCGGGAGCCCGCCGGGGAGCCCGAGGGCGCCCTGATCCTGCTCCACGGCCGCGGGGTCGACGAGCGCGACCTCTACCCGATGCTCGACGAGCTCGATCCGGAGCGAAAGCTCTTCGGGATCACCCCCGGCGGTCCCATCACCGATCAGCCTCCGGGAGGCCGGCACTGGTACGTGATCGAGCGGATCGGCCACCCGGAGGAGACGAGCTTCGTGCGGACCCTGGAGGTGCTCTGCGGGTTCCTGGACGGCCAGCTCGAGCGCCGTCGGGATCCCCTGGGAGAAGACGGTGATCGGCGGCTTCAGCCAGGGAGCGGCGACGTCGAGCGCGGTCGCGCTCGGGAAGGGGCGACCGAGACCGGCGGGCCTCCTGATGATGAGCGGCTTCCTTCCGTTGGTGAGCACATGGCCGCTCGACTTCTCCGACAAGCAGGGCATGCCCGCCTACGTCACCCACGGCATCTACGACCCGGTGATCCCCTTCGAGTTCGGGAGGAAGGCGGCCGAGCTCCTGAGCGAGGGCGGGCTCAATGTGATCTTCCGCGAGGGCCAGGTCCCGCATGCGATCGATCCGAGGCTGCTCCCCGAGATGCGGCAGTGGGTCGCCTCGGTGATCGCTGGGCAGCCGGTCGCCGAGGGCCCGGCCTCGTCGCGCTAGCCCCGGGCCAGGTCACTTCTGGGACGGAAGGACCCAGGTGCTCTGCGCGATCGGGCTCCCTCGCTCCACGATCTCGGGAAAGCGGATTCCGGGAAGCAGGGCGACCTCGAAGATCTCCTGCACCTGCTCCTCGAACCGCAGGAATCCGACGACCTCCCCGGAGCCGGTGTTCACCGCCCGGGAAAGGCGTTGTGCAGTGGCTTTACCCCGGCGGGCAGGGAGCGCCGAGGGGCCGCGGTCCGCGATAGCGCTGGATCATGCACTCGGTCGTGTCGCCGTCGGAATCGATCGAGTATTCGCCGAGAACGGACTCCCGCCGCTCCGCACCGAAGACCCCCTCCCGGACGTTGTCCCGGAAGTCCGACGCGTCGGTTCCGGCGCCCGCGATGACCTGAAGCACAAGCGCCATCGCCTCGAAGCCGTAGGCGGCGGCCGGGCCCGGAGGGCGGTCGAACCGCTGCGTGAACTCGCCGGGGAAGGCCTGCCCCGGCAGCCGGCCGGGATCGAGCATCGCGGAGGTCCGCAGGACGGGACCGCCGCCCTGAAGCTCCAGGGTCTGGGCCGCGACGTCGTAGCTCGCGCCCCCTGTCCGGTTGGCCTTCCCGGCGCCGGGCGCGCGATCGATCACCTCCACGCCGCGAGCCTCGGCGGCGTTGGTGAACTCCTGCTTCATCAGGCTCTCGAAGGGCGTCCGGTCCGCAATCACGGTCACCCGTCGGACGCCGAGCTCGGAGGCCCAATCCGCCGCTCCAGCGACCTGTAGGTCGTCGGCCGGGACGGGGCGGGCGAAGCTCGGATCTCCGGACGGCTGGTAGCGCTCCGGCGAGTCCGGATAGCCGGCGGCCGGCTGGGTCAGGTCGACCCCTCCCGCCCCGGGCGAGACCTGAAGCAGCCCCGCCTCGTTGGTGATCGGAAGCGAGCCGCGGGTGGGCTGCGAGTCGAGCTCGCCGATGTACGCGGCGGCGGCCGAATCCTGCACCGCCCTTCGAGCGTTCTCCCCGACCGCCACCGGGTCCCACGGTTCCCCGTGGGCGTCATCGAGGAACTCGGCGCGAACCTCGAGCGAGCCGGCCTTCCCCCCCGCCTGCTCCAGGGCGAGGCGGGCGCCGTCCGCCGCATCGGCGCCGTCGGCCTCCCTCGGGCCCGTCAGCGGCAGACTGACGTACACGGTCACCGGAGCCTCGATCTCCTCACCGTCGGAGACGCCGCACCCAGCGATGACCAGCGCCGCGAGGCAGGCCGCCGGCAATCCGAGTCGCGCCCTAACCGAAGAACACCTCCGCCTCGCGGTAAAGCGACTCGGGAACGGTCTTGAGCTCGGCGGTTGCCTCCTCGAGGTCGACGAGTCGGATGTCGGTTCCTCGCAGCGAAGTCATCTTGCCCCATTCGCCCTGATGGGCCGCGTCGATCGCACGGAGACCGAAGCGAGTGGCGAGCACGCGATCAAAGGCGCTCGGCGTCCCACCGCGCTGGACATGGCCGAGCACGGTCGCCCGTGCCTCGTGGCCGGTCCGCTCCTCGAGCTCTCCCTCGAGCCAGTTCGCGATCCCGCCGAGCCGCACGTGCCCGAATGCGTCGGTCGGCGCCCCATCGGGCTCCGGTATTCCGCCCTTGGGGACGGCACCCTCCGCGACGACGACGATCGGCGAATACTGGCTCTCGAACCGCCGCACGATGTAGTCGCAGACATTCTCGAGGTCGAACTCGATCTCGGGGATGAGGATCACGTTCGCCCCGCCCGCGATCCCGGCGTGGAAGGCGATCCAGCCGGCGTGGCGGCCCATCACCTCGCAGATCAGGGTGCGCTTGTGGCTCTCGGCGGTGGTGTGAAGGCGGTCGATCGCCGACATCGCGATATTGACCGCCGTGTCGAAGCCGAAGGTGTAGTCGGTGGCGCTCAGGTCGTTGTCGATCGTCTTCGGGACACCGACGACGTTCACGCCCTGCTCGAATAGCTTCGCCGCCGCGCCGAGCGTGTCCTCTCCGCCGATCGCGATCAGGCCGTCGACCCCGTCGTCGCGCAGGTTGGCGGCGATCCGCTCCGGGCCATCCTCCTCATTGAGCGGGTTCGTCCGGGAGGAGCCGAGGATCGTGCCGCCCCGGGGCAGGATCCCGCGGACGTCGGCGATTCCGAGCGGGCGGCTGTCTCCCTCCAGCGGCCCGCGCCAGCCGTCGCGGTAGCCGACGAACTCGTGGCCGTACTCCGAGACACCCTTCCGAACCACCGCGCGGATGACCGCGTTCAGTCCCGGGCAGTCGCCGCCTCCGGTGAGAACGCCCAGCCGCACGGCTATCGCGTCAGGGTCTCGTCAGCCGTTCGATGATCGGCCGGGTGACCCGCAGCAGCGCGCCGGTGAAGACTCCCCCGAGGAAGAGCAGCGCGCAGACGGGACCGGGAACGCCGAGCGCGTAGGCAATGACCATCACGCACGCGCCGAGCACTGTGAAGAGGGCCAGCTGCACGCGAGGAATCTACCGCGCCAGGGCCTCGCGGGTAGCGTGCAGCAGCTCGCTCACGCTCCGGACGGCGGACTCCGCATCCGGCGCATCGGCGACCTCCCTCACGAGCCGCGTGCCGATGATCACCCCGTCGGCCTGTCGGCCAACCGTGGCCGCCTGCTCGGGGGTCGAGATCCCGAAGCCGACGGCCACCGGCACGCTCGCCTCCTCCCTCGCCGCGGCGATCAGCTCGCTGAGCTCAGGCGGCAGCTCGTCGCGCTCGCCGGTGACGCCGACGGTCGAGACGAGGTAGACGAACCCGCGCGCCCGCCGGCAGATGTCCGCCCGGCGCCCCGGTGGTGTGGTCGGGGCGATCAGGGGAACCAGCGCGACACCCCGTTCCGCGAGAGCCTCGCCGACCGGATCCTGCTCCTCGAGCGGCAGGTCCGGCACGATCACCGCCGCCGCGCCGGCCTCCGCAGCGGATGCCGCGAACTCCTCGACGCCGGCGGCGAGGACCATGTTCGAGTAACACATGAGCGCGACGGGAACTCGGTCCCCGACGTCCCCGCAGGTCTCGAGCACCGATTCCAGGGTCGCCCCGGCGTCGAGCGCCGCGGTGTCTGCGGCGTGGATGACGGGTCCATCGGCGAGGGGATCGGAGAACGGCACGCCGAGCTCGATCAGGTCGGCGCCCGCGTCGGCGTAGGCCCTTGCGATCGCCGTCGCGGTGGCCTGATCCGGGAACCCGCCCATCAGGTAGGGCATGAGCGCCGCCCTGCCCTCGTCCCGCGCGGCGGCGAACGCGGCCTCGATCGAGGAGGCCGTGGCCTCAGTCATCGGATTCGGCGAGCTTGGCGGTGACCTCGTCCATGTCCTTGTCGCCGCGGCCCGACAGGGTGAGGACGTCATAGCCCTCACCGCCGCCGTTACGGATAAGCCAGGCGACCGCGTGGGACGGCTCAAGAGCGGGAATGATCCCCTCGAGGCGGGCCAGTTCGCGGAAGGCCGAGAGCGCCTCGACGTCCGTGGCCGAGTCGTAGGCGGCGCGGCCGGAGTCCCTGAGGAAGGCGTGCTCGGGCCCGACGCCGGGATAATCCAGTCCCGCCGAGACCGAATGGGCCTCGAGGATCTGCCCCGCCTCGTCGGCCAGCACCGATGACATCGCCCCGTGGAGGACTCCCTTGCGGCCCTCGAGGAGCGAGGCCCCGGAATGGCCGCTCCCGAGACCCTCGCCCGCGGCCTCGACCCCGACCAGCTCGACCGGGTCGTCGAGGAACGCATGGAACGTCCCGATCGCGTTCGACCCCCCGCCGACGCAAGCGATCACACGGGCCGGCAGTGCGCCCTCCGCCTCGAGTGCCTGGGAGCGGGCCTCGTCACCGATAACCCGCTGGAGGTCGCGGACCAGCGCCGGGTAGGGAGCGGGACCGACCACGGACCCGATCACGTAGTGCGTGTCGGCGACCGAGGCGACCCAATCCCGGATCGCGGCACTGACCGCCTCCTTCAGCGTCCGTGCGCCGACTTCGACGGGGATCACCTCCGCGCCCAGCAGCTTCATCCGCGCGACGTTCGGGGCCTGGCGGCGAATGTCCTCGCTCCCCATGTAGACGGCGCAATCGAGCCCGAAGAGCGCGCAGGCGGTTGCGGTCGCCACGCCGTGCTGGCCGGCGCCGGTCTCGGCGATCACGCGGGTCTTGCCCATCCGCCTGGCCAGCAGCGCCTGGCCGACGGCGTTGTTGATCTTGTGGGCACCGGTGTGGGCGAGGTCCTCGCGCTTCAGGTAAACGCGCCGACCGACTCGCTCCGACAGGCGCTCTGCCAGATACAGCGGCGTCGGCCGGCCGACGTAGTCCCGGAGAAGTGTCGCCAGCTCGGCCTGGAAGCCCTTGTCCTCGCGTGCCTCGGCCCATGCGGCGCTCAGCTCGTCGAGCGCGGCGATCAGCGTCTCGGGGACGAAGCGGCCGCCGTAGGGACCAAAGCGCTCCTCGACCGGGGCGACGCTCATCTTCGCTCACCCC
The DNA here is from genome assembly GCA_963808565.1 of uncultured Solirubrobacterales bacterium. Classification (GTDB taxonomy): domain Bacteria; phylum Actinomycetota; class Thermoleophilia; order Solirubrobacterales; family 70-9; genus DASUPK01. The sequence continues at coordinate 233,997 of CAWEGM010000011.1, read as the reverse complement.
TGGAGCCGGCGGCCGCGGGCGCCTCCGCCCCCACCCCCGCGGCCCTCAGGAACGCCTCGACCCTTGCGTGGTCCTTGCGCCCCGGCTCCGCTTCGACCCCGCTCACGACGTCGACGGCGTATGGCTTCGTCAGCTCGATCGCATCGGGGACGTTCTCCGGGGTCACCCCGCCCGCGACGATCATCGGGATCTTCGACCGCCGGTTCGCGACCAGCTCCCAGTCGAAGCTCTTCCCGGTTCCGCCGTGGACGCCGTGACGGTATGCGTCGAACAGGTGGAAGTCCATGCGGAACGCCTCGGCGGCCCTCACGTCGGCGGCGCTCGTAACCCTCATGGCCTTGATCACCCTCGCGCCCGTTCGGCGCCCAGCCTCGGTGCAGAAGGACGGTCCCTCCTCGCCGTGGAACTGCAGGAGCGTGAGGTTCTCGCGCTCCGCCGCCTCGATCACCTCCTGAAGGGGAGCGTTGACGAAGACGCCCGCAATCTCGCAGCGTCGCTTCAAAGCGCCGCCGATCTCCTCGGCCACCTCGGGCGAGACGTAGCGCGGGCTGTCGCGATGGTGAATCAGGCCGATCGCCCAGGCGCCATGGTCCGCCGCGTGCTGCGCGTCGGCGAGATTCGTCATGCCGCAGACCTTGACCTTCGTCATGCGACAAGGGTAGGGATAGGCTTCTCGGTAATGGCCGAGGGTGACGGCAAGACGGTTCTCGTCACGGGCGGCTCCGGCTTCCTCGCCGGATGGTGCATCGTCGAGCTGCTGCGCCGCGGCTATCGCGTCAGGACGACGATCCGGAATCCGTCCCGGGAGCCCGAGGTGCATGCGGCGATCGCGTCGCAGGTCGATCCGGGCGGCCATCTCTTCGTCCTTGCCGCCGACCTGACAAGCGACGAGCACTGGCCCAAGGCGATCGAGGGCTGTGACTACGTGCTCCACGTCGCCTCGCCGTTCCCGTCGCAGCAGCCGAAGGACCCCGACGAGCTGATCGTCCCGGCCCGCGAGGGCACGCTCCGGGTCCTGCGCACCGCTCTTGACGAGGGCGTTGGGCGCGTCGTCCTCACCTCCTCGGTCGCCGCGGTCAGGCTCGCGAAGGGCGCGGAGGCACGACAACTGACCGAAGAGGACTGGACCGACCCCGACGATGAGAGTCTGACGCCGTACGTCCGCTCCAAGACGATCGCCGAGCGTGCGGCCTGGGATCTGGTCCGGGAGCGCGGCCAGGAGGATCGCCTCGCCGTCATCAACCCCGGGGCGATCATCGGCCCGGTCCTGCACGAAGACACCTCCTACTCGCTGCAGGCGATCCAGCGCCTGCTGCGGGGAGGCCCGGGCGTGCCTCGGCTCGGGTTCAGCTTCGTGGACGTCAGGGACGTCGCGGATCTGGAGATCCGGGCGATGACCGCCCCGGAGGCGGGCGGTGAGCGCTTCATCGCCGTCACCGAGTTCGTCTGGATGGCGGAGGTGGGACAGGTTCTCCGCGACCGGCTCGGCGGAGCGGCTTCGAAGGTGCCCACGCGGACGGTGCCGGACCTCCTCGTCCGAGGGATGGCGATCTTCGACGGCGGCCTTCGCTCGGTGGTCGGTGGACTGGGCAAGAGGACCGAGCTCTCCTCCGAGAAGGCCCGGACCACGCTCGGCTGGTCGCCAAGACCGATCGAGGACTCGATCGCCGAGACGGGCGAAAGCCTGATCGCGCACGGGGTGGCCCCGACTCCGGCGCCCGCCGCGTAGCCGAGTAGCCCCTGGCTAGGGAGTGGAATCGGGGGCGGTCGGATTCTGAGCGCTCGCCGGACGGTCGCCGAGGGTGACCTCGACGTCGCGATGCTCGTCGCCGCTGAGGACCGTCAGGGTGATCTCGTCTCCGGGCTTTCGCTCGTTGACGGCGGCGATCACCTCGTCCATGCCGGTGACCTCCTTGCCGTCCACCCGGGTGATGATGTCGCCGCCGACCGGATAGGTCTGGCCGGCGATGGTCGCCTGACCGGTCGCGCCCTTGATTCCGGCGTCGTCGGCCGGCCCGCCGCTGAGGACGCGCTCGATCAGCACTCCCTGATCGGCGGGAAGGTTGAGCGCGCGGGCGACGTCCGGAGTGATCTCGGCGCCGGTGATGCCGAGATAGGCCCGATGCACCTCGCCGCTCTCGAGCAGCTGCTCGACGACGTCCTGCGCGGTCTCGATCGGGACGGCGAACCCGACGCCGTCGTTTCCGCCGCTCTGGCTCTCGATCTGCGAGTTGATCCCGATCACGCGGCCGGACCCGTCGATCAGCGGTCCACCGGAGTTGCCCGGGTTGATCGCTGCGTCGGTCTGGATCACGTCGCTGATCGAGAATCCGTTCGGAGCCTGTATCTGGCGCTGGAGCGCCGAGACGATCCCGCTCGTCACGGTCCGGTCGAGGCCGAACGGGTTGCCGATCGCAACGACCGGGTCGCCCACCTCGGCCTTGGCGGAATCACCGAGGGCGAGGGGCTCGATGCCCTTCGTGTCGTCGACCTCGAGCAGTGCAACGTCGGACGAGGGATCCGTGCCGATGACCCGGGCCTCCTGAGCGTCGCCGCCGCCGAGCTCGACATCGACTCGCTTAGCACCCTCGACCACGTGGGCGTTGGTGAGAACGTGTCCCTCGTCGTCGATCAGGAAGCCGGACCCGGTAGCGACGCTCTGCTGCGGCTGGGGAGCCAGACCGAGCGGGCTCTGGGACTGCTGGACGGTCTCCGCCCGGATGAAGGCGACGCCCTCCGCGTCCTTCTCGTAGATCTCGTTGACCGTGAGTCCCTGGGAGTCGCTCGCCGGGCGCGCGAGGGGGGCCGGCGCGACGGCGGCGGATGAGGTGGAACCGCCGTCGCCCTCGACCACTCCCGTCTCGATCAGGAGGATTCCCGCAATCAGCACGACGAGTCCGCCCGCCACCGCCGATCCGAAGTTGTTCGAAAGCATTCGCCTGAGCGTCGTCACGTCAGGCAGTGTCGAGGTGACCTGTTAACCCGGTCTAAGCCCAACCTTCGGGCTTGCTTAGAGAAAGTGCTCCCTCGTCGACTCCTCGTCGGAGGTGAGCTCGCGGACCTTCGCCGCCGGGTCCGATGCCCTCATCAGTGCCTCACCGATCAGCACCGCGTCGACGCCGACCCGCTCGAGCTCCTCGAGCACTGTCCGCTCCGAGATTCCGCTCTCCGAGACGACGGTCTTCCCGGCCGGAACGTCGGTGATCAGCTCGAAGGTCGTCTGGACGTCGACGCTGAAGTCCTCGAGGTTGCGGTTGTTGATCCCGATGATTTCTGCATCCGCGGCGAGCGCCGTCTCCAGCTCACCTTCGACGTGAACCTCGACCACGCAGTCCAGGTCGAGCCCCCGCGCCTCGTCATGAAGCCGCACGAGGTCCTCCTGCTCGAGCGCGGCCACGATCAGCAGGATCGCGTCGGCCCCGACCACCGCAGCCTCGTAGAGCTGGTAGCGGTCCACGATGAAGTCCTTTTGGACCACCGGAAGCTCACACGCCTCCCTCGCCTCGCGGAGATCCTCGAGCGAGCCCCCGAAATGCGGGACGTCGGTGAGAACAGAGAGGGCCGCCGCGCCACCCTCTTCATACGCGCGAGCGATCTCGGCCGGGGTCGCCCCACGGCGAATATCGCCGGCGCTCGGTGACCGGCGCTTGAACTCCGCGATCAGGGAGAGTCCCGGCCGGGTGAGCGCTTCGCCGAACGGGCGCTGCTCCGGTCGCTCGGACAGGCGCCGCTGAAGCTCTTCGAGCGGTACCTCTGCCCTCCGTTGCTCCACCCCGGCCCGCGCGGCCTGGGCCAACTCTTCGATCATGCCCATCTCATCGACCTCACCCTAGCTGCCTAGCGGGCGCTCGACAGCTCGCGGGTGCGGGCCACCAGGCGCTCGAGAACGTCCCTCGCCGAACCGGAGTCGATCGCCTCCGCGGCGCGCCGAGCTCCCTCCTGAAGGTCGCTCGCGCCACCGGCGACATAGATCGCGGCGCCGGCGTTGAGAAGCGAGACGTCACGGGCCGGACCCGCCTCGCCGTCCAGGACGGCGCGGACCACGGCGGCGTTCTCGGCCGGGTCCCCTCCGCGAATCGTGTCGAGGGGGGCGGGCTCGAGCCCAAGCTCGGCAGCCTCCACGAACCACTCCTCGGTGCGGCCATCCGCGACCTCGACCACCCGAGTTCGCGACGCCAGGCTGAGCTCGTCGATCCCGTCGTCGGCACTTACGACCATCGCCCTCGCGCAGCCGAGCTGGACCAGAGCCTCGGCCATGATCTCCTGATAGGCCCGGTCGGACACACCGAGCAGGTGCGAAATCGCGCCGGCCGGATTGGTCAGCGGCCCCAGGAAGTTGAAGATCGTGCGGACGGCGAGCTCCTTGCGGACCGGCACGACGTGGGCCATGGCGCGGTGGTGCTTCGGGGCGAACATGAACCCGAAGCCGACGTCCTCGATACAGGTGGCGACCTCGTCCGGCGAGAGCTCGATCCCCACGCCGAGCGCCTCGAGTACGTCGGCCGAACCCGATCGGCTCGTCGCCGAGCGGTTTCCGTGCTTCGCGACGGCACACCCTGCGCCGGCGGCGATCAGCGCCGCCGTCGTGGAGATGTTGAACGTCGTCGGTCCCCCACCGGTCCCCGCGGTGTCCACCAGACGGGGCTTGTCGATATCGACATCGGTCGCCAGGGAGCGCATCGTCCGCGCCAGGCCAACCAGCTCCGAGACGGTCTCGCCCTTGGCCCGGAGCGAGATCAGGAAGGCGGCGGTCTGAACCTCGCTGGAGCGCCCCTCCATGATCTCTGCGAGCGCAGCCGACGCGTGGTCGGCGGTCAGGTGGACGCCGGCGCACAGCTCGTCGATCGCGCGGGTGAGGATGTCGTTCGGCATCGTTCGGCTGACCGAGCCTAGGAGCCGAGGAAGTTTTCCAGCAGGCGCATGCCATGTGGGGTGAGAACGGATTCGGGGTGGAACTGCACCCCTTCCGCGGGGAGCTCCCGATGCCGCACTCCCATCACCACGGTCTCGAAGCTGGAGGTGAGCTCGAGCTCGTCTGGCAGGTCCGGGTCGGCCACGAGCGAGTGATAGCGGCCCGCGACGAGCGGGTTGGACAGTCCCTCGTAGATCGTCCGGCCGTCGTGTTCCACCTCGGCGTCCTTCCCGTGGATCGGCTCCCCCCTGACCACCCTGCCGCCGAAGGCCTCGACCATCGACTGGTGGCCCAGGCAGACGCCCAGAACAGGCGTCCCGCCCTCGGCGAATGCCCGGATCGCCTCGACGGAGATCCCCGCCTCCTTCGGGGTGCACGGCCCGGGCGAGACCACGAGACGGTCGGGTTCGAGCCCGAGCAGGTCCTCAACCGAGGCGCGGTCGTTTCGCACGACTCCGACGTCGGCGCCGAGCTCGCCCAGGTACTGGACGAGGTTGTACGTGAAGGAGTCGTAGTTGTCGATCACGAGAACGTTCATGGTCGCGTCCGTCACGGCCATTCGGGCTGCTCCGCCGCGAGCTCGACGGCCCGGAAGACCGCCTTCGCCTTGTTGACCGACTCGTTGTACTCATAGGCCGGCTGGGCATCAGCGACCGTTCCGCCGCCGGCCTGCACGTGCACCAGCCCGTCCTTCACCACCACGGTCCGGATGTGGATCGCCGTGTCCAGGTCTCCGGTGTAGGAGAGGTATCCGATCGCCCCGCCGTAGGAGCCCCGCTTGTGGGGCTCGAGCTCGTCGATGATCTGCATCGCGCGCACCTTCGGCGCACCGGAGAGAGTCCCTGCGGGAAGCACCGAGCGCAGAACGTCCATCGCGCTGATGTCATCCCGGAGCGTCCCCGATACCTGGCTGACGATGTGGAGGACGTGGGAGTACGTCTCGACGACCATCAGCTCGTCGACCTCCACCGATCCGTACTCGCATACGCGCCCCAGGTCGTTTCGGCCCAGATCGACGAGCATCACGTGCTCGGCGCGTTCCTTGGGGTCCTGAAGCAGTCGCTCGGCCTGGCGGCGATCTTCCTCCTCGTCCGCGCCGCGCGGATAGGTCCCTGCGATCGGCCGGGTCTCCACTCGCCGGCCGGTCACCTTCACGAGCGGCTCCGGCGAGGCACCGGCGATCTCGAAGTCGCCGAAGTCGAGGAAGTACATGTACGGCGATGGATTCACTGTGCGCAGGCCGCGGTAGATGGAGAAGGCCTCGACGCGCGCGGTCGCGGTGAACCGCTGCGAGGGAACGACCTGGAACGCATCGCCGGCCCGCACGTACTCGATGATCCGCGAGACGGTTGCCTCGAATCGCTCCCGGGTCATGTTGGACTCGAAGCCGGCATCAACCGGCATGTCCTCCATCCCATGACGGGTCGCGCTGTCGCGCGCCCTCGCATCGTCGGGCATGCCGGGTGCGGGCGCGAACGGCTTGGCAACCCTTGTCGTCGGTACTGACCCCCGCAAGCGCTCGCGTAGCTCGCCGATCGTCCCGTCGGCCCGGGCGTAGGCCTCGTCGATCCCGCCGTCCTCGACGAACGCGTTCGCGATCAGGGTCACCTCGTGCCGCTGATGGTCGAACGCGACGAGCGCGTCGGTGATCATCAGTGCCATGTCGGGGAGCCCGACCGGATCGGGATTCGGCTCTCCGAGCGGCTCCACTGTCCGGACGAGGTCGTACCCGAAGAACCCGACCGCCCCACCCGCGAACGGCGGCAGCCGGTCGGGCTCGGCGATCTCGTAGCGGCCCAGGTAATCGGCGACGGCGGCGTAGGGATCGGGTGCCTCGATGGTGCGGTCGGCTGGCGTGCCCGTGTGTGACTCCGGGGCCGACTTGCTGCCCCATTCCAGGAGCCGGCCCTCCTGCCACCGCACGATCGCGCGAGGCCGAAAGCCGAGGAAGGAGAAGCGCCCCAGCCTGCCCTGCTCGGCGGACTCGAGCAGGAACGCCGGCCCTTCCCCACGCAGCTTGAGAAAGGCGCTGACCGGGGTCTCGCAGTCGTCGATGAACGTGTACCGGACCGGGACCACGTTCGCCTCTCGCGCGAGCTCGCGGGCACGATCGAGGTCCGGCGCGAGTCCCGGCAGGTTTGCGGTCGCCCCGGCCGTGCTCATCGCCGGCGCGCGTTGAGGATGTTGAGAACCTCGGCCATCGAGACGCCGCGGGAGAGGAGCAACACGGCGAGGTGATAGACGACGTCGGCGCCCTCCTCGGCGACGCGCTCGTCCGACTCCGAGCTCACCGCCTTGACGACCTCGGCGGCCTCCTCCCGGACCTTCTCGCCGGCGAGCCTCGGGTCGTCGAGCAGCTCGACCGTGTAGCTGCCGGGGGGACGGGACCGCTGCCGGGCACGCAGCGTCCGCTCCAGCCTCGCGAGCGCCTCGTACGGCAGCGGCAGCGGCTCGCCGCGGACCGGTGGGGCGTCGACCTCGGGGGACGCGCTGCCCTCGAGATCGCGGTAGAAGCAGGAGCGCTCACCCGTGTGACAGGCGGGCCCGGCGGGGTCGACCAGCGCGACGACTGCGTCGCCGTCGCAGTCGTAGCGGAGCTGCCGGACTCGCTGAATGTTTCCCGACGTCGCGCCCTTGTGCCAGATCTCCCTGCGGCTGCGGCTGTAGAGGTGCATCTCCCGCGAGGAGAGCGTCAACCGGAGCGCCTCCTCGTTCATGTACCCGACGGTGAGGACCTCGCCCGAGCGAGCGTCCTGAATCACGCACGGAACCAGTCCGCGCTCGTCGAATCGGATCTTCGCCGCGTCTCTGGCGGTCTCTACCACCATGCGGCGATTGTACGAACCCCCTGCTGGCGCACCTGAAGGCGCGCCGTCAGCGGCGTTGGCCTAATTCGATTCGGCGTCCTCTTCCTCGGCCTCCTCGAGCGCGGCCTCCAGCGGTCCCGCGGGCTCGTGCGCGTCCGCCTCCTCGGTCTCCTCCTGGAGTCTCACCTCGTCCACGATCTCAGGTTCGACGTCCGGGTCGACTCCGTCCTGTCCCTCGAGCCCAACGGCCAGCCCCGCCTCCTGCACGGGTAACGGCAAGTGAACGGGATCCCGGCGCCTATTTCTTCTCCGTCGTGCCGTTCTTCTTTTTCTTGCACTTCTTCTTCTTCGGAATCGGTCTTCTTCTTGGACTCGGCGCTCTTCGAGCCCTTCTCCTCGGAGCCCTTCTTCTTCTTCTTGCACTTCTTCTTCGCGACGGGATTGGGAGTGGACTGCGGTCCATCGAGCGTCAGGGACCAGCCGCCGGCCACGGTTCCCGTGTCGCCGGGGCAGACATCGACCACGAAGAGCCTCCAGGCGCCATTCGGGTCAGCGCCGGTGAAGGTCGAGAGCGAGCTCCCGTACGGCGGCGGGGGGGCGGGCGAGGGCAAGCCGGCCCCGTCGCAGCCACCCGGGTAGGCGGAGGGCAGGTAGGTGCCGGATTCGCACGCGATCGTGTCGGGGAGCATGCCCGTGGCCGTCGGGCTGAACGCAAGCCCCATGTGGCTGAGGGCGACGCCCTGGCACGCGTTCGACATCAACAGCACCTTCTGATTCTGGGGCCCGGTGAGGAGAACGTCGAGGTCCCTGCCGTTCCCGTGGCTGACGTCCACGAGCGAGACGGTGGCTGTGTTGACCTTCCCCACGAGGCCCGAGGTCGAGATCTGCGACGGGTAAGGGCTTCCCGCAGTGCCGTCATTGACCGTGATCGGGGAGGTGTTCAGAAAGACGAACGTGTCGGCACGCGCCGGCGCGGCACCGATCGCCAAGGCTCCGATGATGATCGGGAGGAGGGCCTTTTTCACGTCGTCGCGTCCATGATCCGACGCGAGAAGGCTATTCGATCCCCAGCCGGTCGAGCAATCCCTCGTCACGGCGCCAATGGCGCCTGACCCGCACCTGGAGGTCCAGGAAGACCTTGGCGCCGAGCTCGCGCTCGAGCTCGGCCCTCGCAGCCGTACCCACCTCCTTGATCTTGCTGCCCCCGGAACCGATGAGGATCCCCTTCTGGGACTCGGTCTCGGCCCAGACGACGGCGTGGACCTCGACGACCCCATCCTCGCGATACGCGACCTCGGAGACCTGGACCTCGACGGCGTGTGGAAGCTCGTCCCTCGTCCGGCGCAGAAGCTGCTCGCGGATCAGCTCTGCGAGGAGCACGTCGCTGGGCAGGTCCGAGCGCTGCTCGGGCGGAAAGAGAAACGGACCCTCGGGGACAAGCCCGACGAGCTTCTGGATCAGCGGCTCCAGCGCGGTTCCCTTGCGGGCGCTGATGGGGAAGATCTCGTCGACCGATTCCAGCTCCCCGGCCTGGGCGAGGACGGCGGCCGTCTCGGCGTTGTTCAGCCGGTCGACCTTGTTGACGGCGCAGACCACGGGGGTGTCGGCATTCGCCCGGAGGAGCAGCTTGTCGATGAACCGGTCACCGGGTCCCACCCCCTGCTCGGCGTTGACCACGAACAGCACCACGTCTGAATCGGCTATCTCCCGCTCGACTCGCCGCTGCATTCGCTCGGTGAGCGCGTCTCGCGGCTTCTGCACGCCCGGGAGGTCCGTCAGCACGAGCTGCCAGCCGCTCTCGAGTTCGGTCGCTACGCCCCTGATCGCACGATGGGTCGTCTGCGGCCGCTCCGAGACGATCGCCACCCGGGTGCCGACGATTGCGTTGACCAGGGTCGACTTCCCGACGTTCGGACGCCCGGCGAGCCCCACGAAGCCGGCCTTCGTCACCGTCACTCCAGCGAGGCCATGATCTTCGCCTGGAGCGCGAGCATCTCACCGTTGTCGGTCTCGTGGTCGAACCCGCAAAGGTGAAGCGTTCCGTGGACTGCCGCCTCCGTCTCGTCGGTGGCCTTTTCCGGGCAGATGAAGACGTCGCCGAGCTCGCGGGGTCCCACCTGATCGGCACCCTCGTCGATCGGGAACGCGAGAACGTCGGTGGCCTCGTCCACGCCCCGTGCCGCGTAGTTGAGCGTCCTCATCCGGCCCTTGCCGACCACCTCCATCCCGACATGCCCCTCGCTCACGCCGGCGGCATGGAGCGCAGCTCCGACCGCTCGTCGCAGGTGCGGCGGGACGTCGGAGAGGTCTATCTCAGCCTCCCCTTGCCTCGCCCCCGCCCGATTCCCGGCGGCTCTCGGCCTCACCGTAGGCGGCGACGATGCGCTGGACGAGCTTGTGGCGGACGACGTCCTCGCCGCCGAAGCGGATGAAGCTGATGTCCTGGACGTGATCGAGGATTTCTCCCACCTCGACGAGACCGGATCGGGATCCGCGCTCGAGGTCGATCTGGGTGATGTCGCCGGTGACGACCACGCTCGACCCGAACCCGAGCCGGGTGAGGAACATCTTCATCTGCTCGGGGCTCGTGTTCTGGGCCTCGTCGAGGATCACGAAGGAGTCGTTGAGGGTCCGCCCGCGCATGAACGCGAGCGGCGCCACCTCGATCGTGCCGCGCTCGAAGTACGAGTTCACCCTCTCCGGATCGAGCATGTCGTAGAGCGCATCGAAGAGCGGGCGCAGATACGGATCCACCTTCGCCTGGATGTCGCCCGGAAGGAAGCCGAGGCGCTCCCCCGCCTCGACCGCGGGCCGGGTCAGGATCACTCTGCTCACGTCACCCCGGGACAGCGCCGCTGCGGCCATTCCGACCGCGAGAAAGGTCTTCCCGGTGCCCGCCGGCCCGATCCCGAACGTGATCGTGTGATTCCGGATCGAGTCGACGTAGCGCTTCTGGTTCACGGTCTTCGGCGCGATCCGCGTGTTGCGGTGCTGCCAGATGACGTCCTCGAGGATCTCGGCCGGGCTCTCGTGCTTGTCGAGGGCGCCCGTGACCGCCTCGATCGTCCCCGGAGCGATCTCGTGTCCCTGCTCGATCAGGTCGACGAGCTCGCCGACCACCGTCTCGGCCGTGCGAACCTCACCCGCGTCGCCGTCGAGGGTGAGGACGTTGCCGCGGAGGTAGAGGTCGACATCGAGGTGCCCTTCGAGGGCACGGAGAACGGCGTCCTCCGATCCGGCCAGCTCCGCGGCGACCGTGTTGTCGATCGTGAGCTGCCTACGCGCCAAGCTTCTCGCGCACCGCCTGGCTGACCCGCTTGCCGTCGGCCCGTCCGCCGACCTTCGGCATCAGCACCTTCATCACGCCGCCCATGTCCTTGGGATCGCTCGCGCCCGCCTCGTCAACCGCGCCAGCGACGAGCTGCGACAGCTCCTCGTCGGAGAGCTGCTCAGGGAGATACCCCTCGATGAGCTTCGCCTCCACCTCTTCGGTGTCGGCCTGGTCGGACCGGCCGCCCTCGCGAAGGGCGTCTGCGGCGTCGAGGCGGCGCTTGCGCTCGCGCTGGAGCGCCGCAACCTCGTCGCCCGTGCCCTCCTTCTCCTCGGCCTGCAGCGCGTTCACGAGCATACGGAGCTGCCCGACTCGGTCGCGCTCGCCGGCCTTCATCGCGGTCTTCACGTCCTCCTGGACCTGATCGAGGATGCTCACGCCACGTAGCGTAGACGGCGCGGGAGCGGCGCCGGTTCAGGGCGCGACGTGCCCTGCGCCGCCCTTTCCATTGGTCTCCAGACCAGCCGCCCGCAGGACGACGGTGAGCGACGCCTCGGGTCCCGGCCACGCCGCCCGCACCAGCTCGGGGCCGGCTCCGCCGACGAGCAGACGCAGAGCCACGCCCAGCAGGACCGCGTCGTCGAGCTGCCCCGCGACCGGCAGGAAGTCCGGGACGAGGTCGATCGGGAGGGCCAGGTAGGCGAGCACGAGCCACAGCACCGCACGGCGCGGCCGCGAGATCCTCGGGTCGCGCGCCAGCCTCGAGACGAGGACGACGCAGTCGGGAATGAAACCCGCGAGCGCGCGGGCGTCCTCGCGCCGTCCCGCGGCGATCAGGGCGGCAACCGCGACTACATAGAGGCCGAGCCCGATGATGATCAGCCCCCAGGGCAGGAATGGAACGTCTGCGGGGTCCATCAGGGGAGCTCCACGCGTTCGACGTCGCCCAGCGGCATCTGGAGGAACCGGGTGCCGAGCTTACGGAAGGAGTCGGCATCGCCAGTGCACAAAAACCGATACGTCCCCTCTTCATTGCCGATTTTCGCGAGACCCGCCTCCTCCAGGGTCCTCTGCGCCATCGCCGCGATCGCGTGCCCTGCCGTCACCAGGCGGACGTCCCGGCCCAGGACCCGCTGCAGCATCGGCGCGACCAGCGGGTAATGGGTGCAGCCCAGGATCACCGTGTCCACCTCCGCCCGCTTCAGCGGGGCGCAATAGGACCTGACCATCTCGACCACGCCCTGCTCGAACGGGAAGCCCCGCTGGATCACCGCGGCCAGGTCCGGCGCCTCCACCTCCGTGATCGTCAACGCCCGGTGCTGCCGGGAGAGTGCCCTCAGGTAGGACTCGCTGCGAACCGTCGCGGGAGTGGCCAGGACCCCGACATTGCCGGACTGTGTGAGCGCGGCGGCGATCTCGGCCTCGGGCTCGATCACTGCGACGACCTCGACGCCCTCATCTCCGGCTATCTCCCGCGCCACGGCCTGTCCCGCGGAGGCGGCCGAGTTGCAGGCGATCACAAGCAGCTTGGCGCCGCGCCCCAGGAGGAATCGCGTCACCTGCTCGACATGCGCTCGGAGCTCGTCCTCCGTCCGCGCGCCGTATGGAAAGCGGGCGTCGTCGCCCAGGTAGAGGTAATCCTCCTCCGGCAGTGATACGAGGCACTCGTGGAGGACCGTGAGACCGCCGACCCCCGAGTCGAAGACGGCGATCGGCATCCCCGCCCTGGAATCGGCGGCGTTCATGGGGTCGAATGATTACGGGCGCCTACCACGGGCAGTCGGCCGGCGCTAGGTCAGCTTCTTGAGCCTCACCCAGATATGGCGGGTGTTCGGATCGCCACCCTCGGGGGTGTAGGTGATCTTGGCGGTGACCTTGACCCTCGCACGTCGCTCCAGCCGGTTCCGCTCTGCCCTTCGCCCTTACTCGCACGTCGACCTCCCGGGCTGCCCACGGCCTGCTTGTCGCGGGCTGGCGACGGCGGGCTCCCCGCATCGCGAGACCGCCGCTTAGGGGACCGCTCGGAGCAGCAACGCGGCCCAGTCGCCCTGGACGCGGCGCGCCGATTCGCGAAGTCCCGATGAGGAGAAGGCGCCGGCGACACGATCGATCTCCTCCTCGAGCATCCCGGAGCAGACCAGGGTCCGCGGGAGGAGCTCAGCGACATCGAGATGCCGGGCGCAGTCCTCGAGCAGGTTGGCCGTGAGATTCGCGATCACCGTGGGGGCGACCGGGGGCGGCCCCTCGCGGACGTCCACCGGTTCGATCTCGATCTCGACGCCGTTCGCCCTGGCATTCGCCTTCGCCGCCTCGAGAGCGGCGGGCTCGCGATCGCAGGCGGTGACCGGGCCCCAGCCGAGCTTTCCGGCGGAGATCGCGAGAACGCCGGATCCCGTCCCCCAGTCGGCGATCGGGCCGGTCGACTCCCCGGCCTCCGCTAGTTCCACCAGCAGCTCGAGGCTGAGACGGGTCGTCGGGTGCCCGCCGGTCCCGAACGCACGGCCGGGGTCCACGACCACATCGATCAGGCCCGGCTTTGCGTCCCACCATGACGGGCGCACGCCGATCCGGCCGCTGACCTCGATCGGGCGGTGGAAGTCGGTCCAGCGGTCAGCCCAGTCGTCCGGAACCGAGCTGGTTGTCACGTCCACCAGCCCGCCCCCAGCGGCGGCCTGCAGCTCGCCAACGTCGGGCACCTCCCCCGGGGGCCCGTAGATCGCGTACTCGACCCAGCCGGGCCCCCGCTCTTCCTCCACCCCGTTCGGCGCAAGCTCCAGGAGGTTGGCGAGAACCTTCTCGGAATATTCGGGCGCGCAGCGGACCGCGAGGCGGATCAACGCGCGGCCGGCTTGCTCGAAAGCGACTCGGCGAGCCGCTCCGCCGCCTCACGCTGCTCTTCGTCCAGATCGGTGGGGACTGTCAGCTCGAAGACGACATGCTGCGCTCCGCGCTTGCCTCCGTGGAGCGGAGGCAAGCCCCGCCCGGCGAGGACCGTGACGTCGCCGTGCTGGGTCCCGGCCGGGACCTCCACCCCGATCTCTCCATCGAGGCTCGGGACGAAGACCTCACCGCCGACCACCGCGGTCATCACCGCCACCTCCGCCCTGGCGATCAGCTCGGTCCCCTGGCGGGTGAAGCGCTCGTCCGGCTCGATCCTGACCTCCACGTAGAGGTCCCCCTGGCGGGCCCCCCCTGCACCAGCGTGCCCCGCACCGGCGATCCGGATCCGCTGGCCGTCCTCGATCCCGGCAGGGACGTCGACCTCCCAGGTGCGCATCTCGCTGACCCGTCCGGCGCCATCGCAGCGCTCGCACGGAGTTTCGGGCACGCGCCCGTCACCCCCGCAGCGGTCACACGGGGTTGTGCGCACAACCTGGCCGAGGACGCTCCGGACGTGCTCGCGGAGCTGACCGGTCCCGCCGCAGCGCTCGCACGTCTCGATCGGTGTGCCCGGCTCGGCGCCGTTGCCGCGACAGTGCTCGCAGACCCCGACCGCCTCGAACGAGACCTCGCGCCGCTGCTCGTCGAGGACCTCCTCGAGAGTCATCTCGACGGTCGCCCCGATGTCGGCCCCGGCGCCGCGCCTGCCGCCACCGAAGGCCGCAAACGGATCTCCGCCGCCGAAGATGGCGTCGAAGATGTCCTGGAAGCTCCCGAACCCGGCTCCGGGATCGAAGCCGCCGGAGCGAAGCCCCTCGTGGCCGAAGCGGTCGTACGTTCGCCGCCGGTCGGGATCGGAGAGGACCTCGTAGGCCTCTGCCGCCTCCTTGAACTTTTCCTCGGCCTCGGGATCGTGAGCGTTGACGTCAGGGTGGAGCTCGCGGGCGAGCCCGCGGAACGCTCTCTTGATCTCCGCATCGGACGCACCCCGATCGACCCCGAGGACCTGGTAGTAATCGCGCCTGGCCATCGGCGTCCTATTCGTCGTACACGGTCTCGAAGAAGCGGGATAGCTCGCCGGCGGCGCCGCGGACGCTCGCGATCGCCGTTGCGTAGTCCATCCGGAGCGGCCCGATGATCCCGACAGCCCCCAGGTTGCGATAGCCGAGGCCGTAGTTCGCGCCGACCATGCTGACGGAGCGCAGCTCGGGGGCCGGATTCTCTCCGCCGATCCAGACGAAGACCGAGCGCTCGTCCAGCGCCGACCGCAGCGCTCGCAGCACGTTCACCCGGCGCTCGAGGGCCCGCATCAGATCGTCGGCATTGGGCAGATCGGCGGCGTGCTCCTCCGACAGCAGCCGGGCGGCCCCGTCGACGTAGAGCGTCTCGTCGGCGGACTCCTCGAGATCCGTGAAGGCTGTTTCCACGTCGGAGATGAACCCCCTCTCGGTCGTCCCGAGCTCGGGATCCCGCAGCCGGCTGGTCGCCATCCGCGCGCCGATGCCGAGGCCCGCAAGCCTTTCGTTCAGGTAGCTCCCGGCCCACTCGACCAGACCCGGGTCTACCTCAGACTCGAACGTGAAGACACGCTTCGTGACGCCTCCGTTCGACGCGATCACGACAACCATCACCACCCGCGGCTGCAGCCTCAGGACCTCGACCCGGTGAATCGTCGCCGTCGCCAGCGGCGGCGCAGTGACCAGGGCAACGAGGTCGGTCACCCGTGAGAGCGCCACCGTCGTCTCTCGAATGGCTTCGTCCACCTCCCGCCGCATGCGCGTGATCTGGAGCTCGTTGCCCGGCACCTCCGGGAGGCGATCCTGCGACGAGAGCAGCTCGCCGACGTAGAAGCGGTAGCCGGAATCGGTCGGCACCCGCCCGGCCGAGGTGTGTGGATGGGTCAGGAAGCCCTGGACCTCGAGAGTGGCGAGCTCCGACCGGACGGTCGAGGAGCTCCACTCGATCTCGGATCGGGATGCGATCGCCTTCGAGCCGACGGGCCTGCCGTCCGACACGTAGCGCTCGACCACGAGGCCGAGGATCGCCTGCTGTCTTTCACTCAGCACGAAGCTGATTCTAGGAAGGTGGGAGGGTGCGCCGAGCGAGGAGCAACCCATTTAGTTGTGGCTACCCGGTCTTCAGCTCGGCTTGAGCGTTCCTGATCAGCTGATTGCCGTCCTGCTCGGCGACGGTCTCGGTGACGATCGTGCCGTTCTGAGCGTCGGTCACCGTCGACGTGACGACCAGCTCCTTCTCCGGGAACCCCATGCCACGGAACTGAACGGAGAGCCGCTTGAGCGAACGGGGATCGCCGCCCGCCGCCTGGGTATGGGCCCGCGCCACCTGGGCCATCATCCAGAGCCCATGGAGGATGTTTCCAGGGAGGCCGACCTGCTTGGCGAACTCCGGATCGATGTGGATCGGGTTGAAGTCGCCCGAGGCCCCCGCATAGCGATGCGGGAGGTACTTGTCCGGGGTGACCTTGAGGTCGGGAAGGGAGTCACCGGGCTTCAGATCGCTCATCTGCTCATCACACTCCGCGGACGATGTTGGTCCAGGTGCCCTTCACGGTCTGCTCCCCGTCCTGGTTCGTCGAGATCGACTCGTAGACGTAAAACCCCATCCCGTTCTTCTCGTAGACCTCTTTGAGGGTGGTGCTCGTGGTGATCAGATCCCCCGAGCACACCGGCTCGCCCCACTCGAACTCCTGGCCTCCATGCAACATGGCGGCGAGGTTGATTCCCACCTCCGGGTCGAGGAGCGCCGGTCCCATCGACGGCGCGCTGTAGACGACGCAGAACATCGGCGGAGCGACCACGTCTCGGAAGCCCGCGCCACGAGCGGCTTCGGGGTCCTGGTGGAGCGGATTCGTCTCACCCACCGCGTTGGAGAACTCGCGGATCTTCTCCCGGCCCGCCTCGTACTCCACGGGCGGCCACTCCTTTCCCTGGGCTTCGGCGTTGATCGGCATCGCGGCGCGCGATTCTAGGAGAAAGGGTCTCGCCGGGCGCCTACAGCGTCGATTTTCCCGCTCCTGGCTAGGGTAGATGGCGACCATGGCTCCGCTCCTCACCCGCCGGGACTCCGAGGGCGCAACCAGGTTTCGCCCCTTCGCGATTCCGCTGCTGATCGCCGCGATCGCCGTCCCCGTCGCCGCGGGCATGGCCCTGTCGGGAACCGAGGTCGGTGCGGGAGCCGGGATGGCCGTCGGGGCAGCCGCGGCGACGTTCCTGGTCGTGTTCGCGGCTCGGGCGAAACCGGACGGGCGCGTCGAGGTGGCTTCCAGTCCGGATGAGGAGCACCGCGTCCTCGTGATCGCCACGGCCGAACCGACCGCCGAGTCGGCGCAGCGAGTCGCCGATCTAGCGGGGTCCCCGTCCGACGTGCGGGTGGTGGTCCCGGTTCCGAGTCAGCGGCTGGACCGCTGGCTCTCGGCCGAGGACGATGCTCGAACCGAGGCGGAGCGACGGCTTGCCCACGCCGCCGGCGCCCTGGTGGCGGCGGGCCTGCCCGTGAGCGGCTCAGTCGGCGACGCCGACCCGGCCCAGGCCCTGGAGGACGAGTTGCGTGGGTTCGCCGCCGACGAGGTGTACCTGCTCACCTCCGAGGGCAAGGACCCCCTCGCGAAGCTGGAGTCCCGGATCGGCCTGCCCCTGAGACGCGTCTCGGTCTGAGACCTAGGAGTTCCCGTCCATCTCGAGGACTGCGAGGAACGCCTCCTGGGGGACCTCGACCGCACCGACCTGCTTCATCCGCTTCTTCCCCTTCTTCTGCTTCTCGAGCAGCTTGCGTTTCCGCGTCACGTCCCCGCCGTAGAGCTTCGCCGTGACGTCCTTCCGCAGGGCCTTGACGGTCTCGCGTGCGATCACGTTCGACCCGATCGCGGCCTGGACGGGAACGTCGAAGAGTTGCCGTGGAATCGTGTCCTGGAGGCGCTCGACGAGGGCGCGGCCCCGCAGGTGGGCGGAATCCCGGTGGACGATCAGCGAGAGCGCATCCACCCTGTCCCCGGCGAGCAGCACGTCCAGCTTCACCAGGTCGGAGGGACGGTTGCCGATCGGCTCGTAGTCGAGCGATGCGTAACCGCGGCTGCGTGACTTGAGCTGGTCGAAAAAGTCGAGAACGATCTCCGCGAGCGGCAGGTCGTAGCGGATCTGCACCCTCTCCGGAGAGAGGTAATGCATGTCGACGTGGCTCCCGCGGCGCTTCTGGCAGAGCTCCATCACGGCGCCGACGAACTCGTTAGGCGTGATGATCGTCGCCCGGATGTAGGGCTCGAAAATCCGCTCGATCGTGGCCGGGTCCGGCATCTCGGTGGGCGAGTGAACCTCGACGATCTCGCCGCCTCTGACCTCGACCTCGTACCGAACGTTGGGCGTAGTGGCGAGCAGCTCCAGGTCGTATTCGCGCTCCAGGCGCTCCCGGACGATGTCCATGTGGAGGAGGCCCAGGAATCCGCACCGGAAGCCGAACCCGAGCGCATCGGATGTCTCGGGCTCGTATGAGAGCGCCGCGTCGTTCAGCGCGAGACGGTCGAGCGCGTCGCGAAGGTCCTCGTAGCGGTCCGTGTCGATCGGGTAGAGGCCGCAGAAGACCATCGGGCGGACCTCGCGGTACCCAGGCAGAGCCTCGGCGGCCGGCCGCTCCTGGCTCGTCAGCGTGTCGCCGACCCGGAGCTTCGTGACGTCCTTTATCCCCGTGATCACGTAGCCGACCTCCCCGGCCGCCATGCCGCGCCCGGGGGTCATCTCGGGGGTGAAGAAGCCGATGTCGTCGATCTCGGCGAGGGTGCCGGCCTGCATCGCCTTGATCGGCTCGCTCTTTCGGAACCGGCCATCGACCATTCGGACATACGCGACGACGCCGCGGTATTGGTCGAACTCAGAGTCGAAGATCAGTGCTCGCGGCGGCGCCTCCGGCTCTCCCTCCGGCGGCGGGATCCGCTCGATGATCGCCTCGAGCACGTCCCCGACACCCTCACCCGTCTTCGCGGATATCCGAAGCGGCTCTGAGGGATCGCCGCCGAGGAGATCGGCCACCTGGGCCGCGACCCCGTCCGGATCGGCTCCCGGCAGGTCGACCTTGTTCAGCACGGGGATCAGCTCGAGTCCCGCATCGATCGCCGCGTACGCGTTGGCCACCGTCTGCGCCTCGACACCCTGCGCGGCGTCGACGACGAGGAGGGCGCCCTCGCACGCCGCCAGGCTCCGCGATACCTCGTAGGAGAAGTCGACGTGGCCGGGCGTGTCGATCAGGTGAAGGTTGTAGGTCTCACCGTCGGAGGCTCGATAGGCGACCTGGACGGCCTGCGCCTTGATCGTGATCCCCCGCTCGCGCTCGAGCTCCATCGAGTCGAGCATCTGCGGCACGTGAGTCCGGGCGTCGACCGCGCCGGTCAGCTCGAGGATGCGGTCGGCGAGCGTGGACTTGCCGTGGTCGATGTGGGCGATGATCGAGAAGTTGCGGATTCGGTCCATCAGCGGATGCGAAGGGTAGGCCGCGGGCCTGGGGAGCGCGGCCGATGACTGAAGTGTGCCCGGCTCGGCGACCCTGGAGGCCGACCGCTCCAGAGCCTCGATCAGATCCTGCGCACGAGCCTGACGATCTGACCCGCCTCCGGCACCCGGAGCGCGAGCACGGCGGCGAAGTAGGCGACCGCGCCGGCCGCCAGCGCGGCACCGAGCGACACGAATTGCGCGAGCGTCCCCCGTCCGAGTGCCTGGTCGAGCCCGTACCAGACCAGATAGCTGACCAGGGCCAGCAGCGCCGCCGCCGCGGTTACCCGGATTGCGATGTCGAGAAGGCGGCCGAGCTCGATCCCGCCGAGGTCGCGCCGGAGGACCGCCGCCTGGGCGACGACGCTCGCGACTGTCGCGACCACGGTGCCGAACACGATTCCGCCGATGCCGAAGGGCGAATACAGGGCCAGGGCGACGATCGCGGTGACCGCGAGGTTGATGCCGGCGATCGCCGTCGGCACCCATGGGCGCTGCAGGCTGAAGAACGTCCGGGTCAGCAGCAGGAACAGCCCGTTGAACGGAAGCGAGAACGCGAACCAGAAGAGGGCCTCGGCCACCAGGTCCGTCTGGTCGGGCGTGAACTCGCCGCGCTGGTACACGAGCCGCGTCATCGGCTCGGACAGGACGAGCACCGCCGCGGCGGCTGGAACGAGCAGCAGCAGGATCTGTCGCATCCCGTTCGCCATCGTCGCGCGGAGGTCGTCGTACTCCCGCCGCGCTGCGAAGCGCGCGAGGGTCGGGAAGACGACCGTCGCCACCGCGACCGAGAAGATTCCCTGCGGAAGCATGTAGATCCGGAATGCCTTGTCGATCGCCGCGGGCGCCTCGTCGGAGACGAGCGTCCCGAAGAAGCTGTTGATCAGCAGGTTGAAGTTGATCAGCCCGAGGCTCAGGGTCACCGGGAGCATCAGGAGCAGGACCCGCCGCACGTCGGGCATCTTCCAGTCGATCTCGAACATGGGCCGGAATGGCGTATTGCGCAGGTCGAACGCCGGGATCGCCAGCTGTACCGCCGTCCCCACGAGAACGCCGATCGCGTACGCGTAGATCCGGTCGTTGCCCTCGAAAGCCGGCTCCAGCAGAACGAGCACGGTGATGATCGCGACGTTCCAGAAGAACGGAGAGATCGCGAACGCGGCGAAGCGGTCGTAGCTGTTGAGGATCCCGACCACCATGCCGGTAGCACCGAGCATGATCAGAATCGGGAACAGGATCTGCGACAGCGTCACCGTGAGGTCGAGGATCTCGCCACTGAACCCCGGGGCGAATACGGGCACGATGAGCGGAGCGGCGAGTACGAAGATCGCGGTGATCGCTCCGAGGACCAGCGTGACGAGGTAGATCAGCGTCGATGCGAGCCTGAATGCCTCCCGGCGGTTGCCTTTTTCGAGCTCCTCGGTGAAGACGGGGACGAAAGCGGCCTGGATCGCGGCGTCCGCAAACAGGGACCGGACCAGGTTGGGGACCTGGAAGGCGATCGTGAACGCGGACATCGCGCCGCTGATGCCGAAGTAGCTGGCGGCGACGATCTCGCGGACGAGGCCGGCCACGCGAGAGAACGCCGTGGCGATGGAGAAGAACGCCGTCGAGCGCCCCAGCCTGCCCTCCCTCTCGTCGAACTCGGGCGGGATGAACGGCTCCGTCGGCGTCGGCGCGGGGATCGCCATGAACGTCGAGGTGTCCATCGAGACCGCCTCGTGCCGGCGCTCGATCCGGTCGGCCTCGCGCTGCCTGACCGCCGGGAACTCCTTCGTGGAGGGATCGAACGGCTCCTCCGGAGCCGGAGGGTCTCCGCCCAGTTCCTCGCCGCCACCCTGCTCGTTCATTGCTCTATTCTCATTCGCCGCCCGCCCCGCGGGTCTTTCCATGGCCAATATCGCGTCACAGAAGAAGCGGATCGCGCGCTCCGAGCGTGAGCGGCAGGAGAACCTGCGCTTCAAGAGCGCCGTAAAGACTCATTTCAAGCGCCTCGAATCCGCTGTCCGCTCGGGAGACGCGGGTACGGTCGAGGCCGAGCACAAGGCGCTCGTCTCCAGGGTCGACAAGGCCGTTCAGAAGGGCGCGCTTCACCGGAACACCGCCGCCCGGAAGAAGGCCCGGGCCGCCGGCATCGTCCGCGGCTCCAGCCAGCCACAGTCCTAGAGGGCCCAGGCGAGCGGCTCGGTGTCGCCGGATTCCGTTCCGACAGCCCGACGCAGAGAGAGCGTGAACGCGACGATCTCGGCGTAGTCCGAGCCGCCGCGCGACCAGAGCTCGAGATCCGCGAGCGCGCGAATCCCGGCGTCGAGGTCCTCCGGCGTTCGCCCCTTCACCTTCGACACCAGCATCTTCGCGGCGTACGGATGCATCGACAGGCCCTTCGCGACCTCGTTTGGCGGCCGTCCCGCCTCGAGCTGCCGAGCGGCGAGGAGAGCGTGGCGGAGACGTGGCGCCAGCGAGTACACGATCCGCGGTAGCGCCTCGCCCTGGGCGACGAGCCGCTCCGCCACCCGCATGGTCGTCTGCTGATCGCCGGCCACGATCGAGTCGGCGAGGCTCCAGATCGCCTCCTCCGATGTGTCCGCGACCATTGCGTCGAGGTCCTCGAGACCGACCCGCCCCCCCTCACCGCTCCACAGGGCGAGCCGCTCCAGCTCGTTCCGCAGCCGCATCGGGCGGGCGCCCAGGCGCTCGATAAGCGCCCTGGCAGCGACCGGGTCCAGGTCGAACCCGAGCTCGCGGGCCTCGGCGACGAGATGCTTCGGCAGCTCGCGCTCCCTCGGCGCGTCGTAGGTGAGGACCTCGCCGCCCGCTCCCTCCACCGCCTTGGCCAGTCCGGCCGGAGGCTTCCCGTGAGACACGAGCGCGACGGTCGTGTCGGGCGGGATCTGGGACAGCGCCTCCACAGCACGCTCGGCGTCCGACTTGCCCCAGGCCTCGACGCCGTCGACCAGGAGGTAGCGGTGCGACGCCAGCAGGGAGATTGCCGCGAGCGATGCGGCGAGCCCGTCCGCGTCCGGAGACCGGCGCCCCTCCTCGGCCTCGAACAACTCGAGTGCCCCCGGTCCGCCGTCGCGCTCCGCGCGGTCGCGGAGCCGGGCACGGGCTCGGGCGATCTTTGCCTCGTCTGTGCCGCCGATCAGATAGGCGGGCTTCATCTCTGCCATGGCTCCTGGCGAGTCTAGGGGCGGGCCGCGACGACAGATGGAACGCTCATCTCGCCGCCGCGATGTGCGGTCCATCCCGAGCCGTTCACGTCGATCTCTATCTCGCCCAGCTGATCGGTGCGCATCGTCGCCACCGAGTGCGAGCGGAGCGTCTCGAGCGTCCCAGGCGCAGGATGGCCATAGGAGTTGCCGGCCCCCACCGAAACCACCGCGAGCCGCGGCGCCGTCCGGTCGAGCAGTTCCCCGAGACCGGGGTCCTCCGAGCCGTGATGGGACACCTTGAGCACGTCCACGGGGCCGGGGTCCAGCGGGACCACCTCGGCCTCGGCATCCCCGGTGAGGAGCAGCGAGAAATGCCGCCACGTGGCCAGCAGAACGAGAGAGAGCTGGTTCGGGTCCGTTCCCGGTGCCCGGCGCACTTCGGCCGGAGGCCATAGGACGGAGAGGCGGAGCTCCCCTGAGTTGAACTCGCCACCCCGCACCAGCCGAAGGGGATTCGCGCCGGCAGCCAGCCCGGCCGCGTGCAGAACCGCGCCGCCGGTCCCATGGATCACCCGATCGACGTCGACCGTATCGAGGACCGCCGAGAGGCCGCCCGCGTGGTCGCGTTGATCGTGAGTGATCGCGATGGCGGCCAGTGATTCGACGTCGAGCTCCCGCAGGCGGTCGGCGACGTCGGCTTCGGGCGGGCCGGTATCCACGAGAACTGCGCCGCCCGCCGGGGGATCGAGCAGGATCGCGTCCCCCTGTCCGACGTCCAGCATGCGAACCACCAGGGCGCCGGCGCTCGGAGTCGCCCCCGGGCGACTGGAGGGCAGATGAGCGACGAGCAGCGCCGCCGCTACTGCCGTCGCGAGCGCGAGCGCCTGCCCCCGGCGGCGGCGGGGCGGCGCGAGTCCGTCGCGACGCCCCAGCCACCGGAGGGCGAGCTCCATCCCGCCGAGCAGCGCGGCGTAGGCGGCCAGGACCGACCAGATGCTCGGCAGTCGGACCGGCAGCAGCGCCCAATCCGGCCCTGCGAACCAGCGCGCCACCTGGGCGATGTAGCCGAGGCAGAGCGAGTTCACCCAGTTGAGGGGATCGAGCGGGATTCCGGGGACCTGGCCCGCGATCCCGGCGAGCATCCCCAGCCACATCGCCGGGGCCACCGCGGGGAGGGCGAGGATGTTCGCGGGAAGTGCCGAGGTCGAGAGCTGCTCGAAATGGTGCGCCATCAGCGGCGCGGTCGCGAGAGTTGCGGCAACGGTGATCGCGACCCCCTCGGCGACCGCGCCCCGGGCGGAGCCGCGGTCGGCGCCCGCAGCGAGTGCAGGCGTCAGCCGCGCGGTCCAGAGCAGGATCCCGATCACGGCCATGAAGCTGAGTTGCCAGCCGACATCCCCTCCGGTGCGCGGATTGATCGCGAGGGTGACCGCGGCGGCCAGCAGCAGCGCGTACCAGCGCGAGCGTGGCCGGTCCGCGAGCGCAGCGACGAGCCCCGCCGCGCCCATCACGCCAGCGCGCTGAATCGAGGGGCCGGCACCGGTGACCGGGACGTAGATCGCGATCAGGCAGAGCGCTGCGATCAGCCTAGCCCGAAGGGTCAAGCCGATCACGGCGAGAAAGGGCCATGCGAGCAGGCACAGCAGAACGACGTTCTGGCCCGATACCGCGAGCAGGTGGGCGAGCCCGGATCGGCGGAACTCCTCGCGAGTGCGGCCGTCGATCACGTCGTCCTGACCCAGTACGAATCCCCGGGCAAGCGAGGACTCCCGCTCGCCCATGCCACGTTCGAGGGCGCGTTCGGCACGGTCGCGGATGCCATCCACGAGACCGGCAAGCCCGGCCCTTCGGGCGGAACCCGGGACGATCCGCTCGGCCCGCAGCGTCATCGCCACTCCCTGCCTCAGCAGCCATCCGGCGCGCCAGGGCTCGGGAGGTGCGAAAACTCCATCCGCCGAAACCGAGGTCCCGATCGGGAGCTCTGGGACAGGCTCCGGCGCCAGCACGAGCACGCGACCCGCTCCCGTCTCGACGATGACGCCCACTTCACCGTTGTCCCGCCGCGGAACTGCGCCGGTGAATCCTGTGATCCGCGCCTGGGTTCCGGGCTTCGCGCGAAGCCATTGGTCGTCGATCGCGTGAACGCGCGCTCCGCCGGCGAGGAACCCCGTGAGCGCGGCCACCATCCCGACGCACGCAAGCCAGCAGATCGATATGTGCCGGGCGTGGGCGCCGGGGCGCACGGCCACGAGAATCGCGACCGACAGCGGGAGGGCGGCAACCGCACCCATGGAGGGGCGTGCCGGGGCAAGCGGCGCCAGGGCGAGACCCGCCGTGACCCCGCCGAGCGCGGCGAAACGCCAGTTCCGTGCCGGATCGCCCACCGGATGCGCCAACCTTTGTTTCACTCGTTGATCAGGTGGTACGCGCTAGTCTCGGCTCACTTCGATACCGAGGAGGAAGTCAATGACTGACGACCAGCAGTCCGGATCGAGCACACCCACGGTTGAGAAGGGCGATGTCGCGCTCGAGGAGCGCCGGATGGACATGAAGTCCGCGGAGGGACACGCCGGCAGCGTCCCGCGGGGCAACCCGGAGCGTGAGGAGGACAGCGTCGGGCGTCATTGGGACGAGTACGAGCGGGTTCTCGGGCACTGAGGCCCACTCAAGGCTGGAGCCCCGATCGGAGCGAATCCATCGTCGACGGTCCGATCCCCGAGACCTCGTCGAGCTGCTCGATCGAGGAAAGGCCACCGCGCTGGTCGCGGAACTCGATGATCTTCTGCGCCGTCACCGGCCCGATCCCATCGATCTGATCGAGCTGCTCAACCGTCGCGGTCCCGAGGCTGACCGGCCCGCCCGCTGCGCCCGCTGAGCTCGACGCCGCCCCTGGGCGCGGGACCACTACCTGCTGGCCGTCGCTCAGCCGGGCGGCGAGGTTGATCGCATCCGCACCGGCGCCGCGGCTGAACCCGCCGGCCCTTCGCACCGCGTCGGTCACTCGAGCGCCGGTCGGAAGGCGATAGACACCGGGACGTCGGACCGCACCCGCGACGTGGACGATCACGTCCCGGCCGCCTCCCGCCTGCTCGCCCGAGTCCGCGGCGAAGCTGAGTGCCGGGCGGGCCGCAGATCCGCCCGGCGAGGAGCGGATCCAGCGAGCGCCGACGAGGAGCACGGCGACCGCGATCGCCCCATAGACCAGCAGCTGGGATCGGCTCAACTCCGGCACGGTCCGAAGGTCACCGCTGCGGGCGCGCGAGAGCCACCCGCTTCATCACCGATCAGATCCGCGGTCGGGTCAGATCAGCGGATTCGGAATCCGGAAACCCCTTCCGGCTGCTCCTCGGAGACGTCGACCGACTCCACCTGCGCGCGAGCCGGCCCCCGGCTGGCGAACTCGACGAGCTCCTCCACCGCCTCGGGCTCGCCCTCGAACGCGGCCTCGACCGCCCCGTCCGGGCGATTGGTGACCCAGCCCGAGACGCCGACGGACTCGGCACGGCGCCTCGTCGTATCCCGGAAGAAAACCCCCTGCACCCTCCCGCGGACGACGACGCGCCTACGGATCAATAAGCGTCTTCGTCGTCGAAATCGGTGGCGGCGCCGGCGGGAACGCTCGGCGCGAACACGTCTGCGACCGTGACGGGGGGCGACTGGACTGAGACGCAACAGAGGTCTCGGCTGGCGTCGTTGGCGATCGAATGATCCGTAGCCGGGGGGACCAGGATCAGGTCGCCCTCGCCGACCTCCTGCGTGTCGCCGGCGACCGTCATCCGCCCGGACCCCCTGACGACGACGTAGACCTGCTCGGATTCCTCGTGGGAATGGAGACGCTGATCCATCCCGGTCGGGACGTCGATCCAGGTCACGGACATGTTGCGCGAGCCCATCTCACCCGCGTCCATGAGGACGTGGGTACGGAGTTTGTGCCACTCCTCGACGGGAGCATCCGCGAGCCGCCTGACCAGCACGCGCTTTTTCTAGCAGACCGAACGGAAAGCGGGGGGTCATCGAGTGTTAATCAGCCCACATCCAGGCAGGCGCATCAACGGACGACCAGGTTCACGAGCCTGCCCGGGACGACGATCTCCTTGACGACCGCCTTCCCGTCGAGGTGTCGCTGGACGTTCTCGCTCCCCTTCGCGAGCGCAACCAGCTCCTGCTCCGGTGTGTTCGCCCCGACCTCGATCCGGTCGCGCAGCTTGCCGTTCACCTGGACGACCAGCACGTATGTGTCCTGTTCGAGCAGCGATGGATCCGCCTTCGGCCAGGGCTGTTCCCAGACTCGCTTTCCCTCCAGCCACTCGTAGACCTCGGCGGCGAGATGCGGCGCGAACGGGAACAGCAGCGAGGCCGCGGTCGCGGTCGCGAAGCGCACGGTCGCCGCGCCGATCGCGTCGTCGTAGAGGCCGTCCTTGAGCCGGTAGGTCTCGTTGACCAGCTCCATCACGGCGGAGATCGCCGTGTTGAACTGGAAGCGTGGCTCGATGTCCCGCGTCGCCTTGTCGATCGCCCAGTGCGCCTTGGCCAGGAGGGCACGGGCCTCCCCTTCACCGGGGGCGGGATCCCCCGCCTCTGTGCGGCCGGCGACCTCGCGGCCGAGCCGCCAGAGGCGGGAGAGGAACCTGAAGATCCCCTCCACCCCCTCGTCGGACCAGTCGCCACCCTTGATGGGCGGACCCATGAAGCAGATGTAGGTGCGGAGGGAATCCGCGCCGAACCGCTCGACGAACTCGGCGGGGTTGACGGTGTTGCCCCTCGACTTGGACATCTTCGCCCCGTCGCGGGTGATCATTCCCTGGGTGAAGAGGTTCGCGAAGGGCTCGCGCGCCTCGAGCAGGCCCATGTCCTGGAGCGCCTTCGTGACGAAGCGGGCGTAAAGCAGGTGGAGGATGGCGTGCTCGACCCCGCCGATGTACTGGTCGACCGGCATCCAGTAATCGGCGCACTCGCGGGCGAACGGCCCCTCGTCGTTCCGCGGGTCCAGGTAGCGGAGGAAGTACCAGGAGGAGTCGACGAATGTGTCCATCGTGTCGGTCTCGCGGCGGGCCTCCCCACCGCACTTCGGGCACTCGGTCCGGACCCAGTCCTCCGCGGCGGCCAGCGGGCTCCTCCCCTTGGGCGCGTACTCCTCGATGTCCGGCAGCAGCACCGGCAGCTGGTCCTCCGGGA
The DNA here is from genome assembly GCA_963808565.1 of uncultured Solirubrobacterales bacterium. Taxonomy (GTDB): domain Bacteria; phylum Actinomycetota; class Thermoleophilia; order Solirubrobacterales; family 70-9; genus DASUPK01. Next base: position 206,305 of record CAWEGM010000011.1, on the reverse strand, counting down.
CGGGGACCATTCCGCACTTCTCGCAGTAGACGATCGGGATCGGAGCGCCCCAGTAGCGCTGGCGTGAGACGAGCCAGTCGCGCAGCCGGTAGTGGACGGCCGGCTTGCCGCGACCCTCGGATGCGAGCCACTCGATGATCTCGTCGTAGGCCTCGCGGTTGTGCTTGTCGTCGAACTGCCCCGAGTTGACCATCCTCCCGTCGCCGGCGTACGGCAGGCCCTCGTCGTCGCTTATGCGAGGGGGCTCCGCAGATGCGAGGGTGCTCCCTTCGGGAGCAACCCGTTGTGTGTCGGAGGAGCCACCCGTTCCATGTTGGGGGTTGACCCCCTCGATCACGCGCCGGATCGGCAGCCCGTAGGCCTTGGCGAACGCGTAATCGCGGACGTCGTGCGCCGGCACCGCCATGATCGCCCCGGTCCCGTACTCCATCAGCACGTAGTCCGCGACCCACATCGGGATCCGCTCGCCGTTGACCGGGTTGACGACCTCGCGGCCGAGGGGAACTCCGGTCTTCTGGTGCTCCTCGCCGGCGCGCTCCTCCGCGCTCGCCCGGGTCGCCTGGTTCACGTACTCGCGGACCTCCTGCTCGTGCTCGGTTCCGGCGGCCAGCCGCTCGACCTCAGGATGCTCGGGCGCGAGGACGAAGAAGGTCGCTCCGAAGAGCGTGTCAGGCCTGGTCGTGAAGACCGGAAAGTCGAGCTTCGGGTCCTCGCAGGTGAAGACCACCTCGGCGCCTTCCGAGCGGCCGATCCAGTTCCGCTGCATCGTGATCACGTTCTCCGGCCATGACTCGAGCAGCTCGAAGTCCTCGAGCAGCCGCTCGGCGTACTCCGTGATCCGGAAGAACCACTGCTCGAGCTGACGGAGCTCGACCAGCGTCCCGCAGCGCTCGCAGTGGCCGTCGATCACCTGCTCGTTCGCGAGCACGGTCTGGTCCTTGGGGCACCAGTGAACCGGGGCCTCGTGCCGGTGGGCGAGACCGCGCTCGAACAGCTTCAGGAAGATCCACTGGGTCCAGCGGTAGTAGGAGGGCTCGTCCGTAGCGAGCTCGCGGCTCCAGTCGATCGAGATCCCCCAGCGCCGGAACTGCTCGCGGAACGAGGCGATCGACTTCTCCGTGGCCTCCCGAGGGTGCTCGCCCGTCTCGATCGCGTTGTTCTCAGCGGGAAGGCCGAAGGCGTCATAGCCCATCGGGTGGAGCACCCGGTATCCGTGGCGTCGCCGGAAGTGGGCGATCGCATCGCCGACCGAATAGGTCTTGAGATGGCCCACGTGGGGCTCGCCCGAGGGATAGGGCAGCATCTCGAGGACGTAGCTCTTCGGTGTCGAGGGGTCGAACTCCGGCGAGCCGGGGTTCGCGACCACCCAGGTGTTCTCGGCGTCCCAGACGAGCTGCCACTTCCGCTCGATCGCCTGCGGGGTCGTAGCGCTCGCTATCGGGCTGTGTCTCGGGATCGGCCATCGCGGGGGCAGTTTACGAGCGGCGTATATTCGACTCGTGTTTGTGGCTTCCGTCGATGCACGAACCGAGGAGGAACCGAGATGTCGAGGCTGATCAGGCTGGATCGGACGGGGCACACTGAGCTTGCGAGCTGGACCGCGGAGGACGCCGCCGCGCAGGAGGAGGCGGTTCTCGCCTTCCGGCGGGAGCTCGACGGCGGGATGCTGGCCAGCGCGACGCTGCCGGATGGCTCGGCGGAGGTGGTTCGCGAGCTGCCGCTCGACGCGGATCTGGTCGTGCTGCGGCGCCCGATAGCCGGAGGCTAGATGGAGGCTGGAGTTCTCTCAGAGGCCGTCGCGATGCCCTGGCGGAGGCGCGCCGAGCGAGCAGACGCTTCGCCGGGAGGGGCGGATCTGGACTATCTGGAGCGTCGGCATCCTCGTCACTTTCGGGCTCCCGGCCGCGCTTCTCATCTGGATCGAGCCGCTCGCCTTCCCCGTCTCGGCGATCTTCCTCGCCCACGGCGTGGCGGTCCTGCACGTGCAGGCCAGGCGGGGCGCGCGGGCGGTGAAGCCGATCGGCGGCCCCGCCGGAGGGGCGGACCGTCGGGCGCTCGGCCTGCTCGCTGATCTCGTCGGGCACGATGCCCGGGCCCTCCTCGCGCAGACGGGCCTCGCGCTGGAGCGCGGCCGCCTCGGTGCGTGGCTGATCGGCGCGGAGGGGGCGATCCTGGTGCGCCGGGGTGGCCGGCGGGCCCACTGCTTCTGCGTCAGGGTCGGAGAGGCCGGCGACCTGCCCGCGGCCGACCGGATCGCTCACCTGCTCCTGGCCCTCCGGGAGGACGAGCAGGGGTTCGCAACCGTCGCGAATCGGAACTTCTCTGGCGCGACCTGGCGGGTGCGACGCCAGCTTCCGAAGCCGGCTCGCCCGGCGATCCGGACGGCCCGCAGCGCGGCAGGCTGAGCGAGCGGCTCAGTTCTCCTGAGCCTGGATTTCCTTCACCTTCGCCTCGAGCTGCTCCATCACCGCCGGATCCTTGAGGGTGGTGACGTCGCCGAGCTCGCGGCCCTCGCCTATGTCCCGAAGGAGCCGGCGCATGATCTTGCCGGAGCGGGTCTTCGGCAGGTCTCCCGCCCAGATGATCCGCTTCGGCCGGGCGATCTTCGAGATTCGGACCGCGACGTGATCGCGAATCTCGTTCTCGATCTCGTCTGATCCCTCGAGGTCGCCCTCGAGGGTGACGAAGGCACAGATCGCCTGGCCGGTGTCCTCGTCGGTGATCCCGATCACCGCGCATTCCGCGACCTTCGGGTATGAGACGACGGCGGACTCGACCTCCGCGGTCGAGAGGAGGTGACCTGAGACGTTCACCGCGTCATCAGCGCGGCCGAGGATCCAGAAGTAGCCGTCCTCGTCCTCTCGCGCCGCGTCGCCGACGTAGTAGGTCTCGTCGAACTTGCTGTAGTAGGTCTCCTTGAAGCGCTCGGGCTCCTTGTAGAGCGTGCGGAGCATCCCCGGCCAGGGCCGTCCGAACACGAGGTAGCCCTGCTCGCCGACGACCTCGTTGCCCTCCTCGTCGAACACAGCGGCATCCACGATCCCCGGCAGTGGCTTCGTTGCGGACCCCGGCTTCAGCTCCGTCACGCCCGGGAGCGGGCTGATCAGGATGTGGCCGGTCTCCGTCTGCCACCAGGTGTCGACGATCGGGCAGCGCTCCCCGCCGATCACGACGTAGTACCAGAGCCATGCCTTGGGATTGATCGGCTCTCCGACGCTGCCGAGGAGGCGAAGCGAGGAGAGGTCGTGCCTGCCCGGGTATTCCGGTCCCCATTTCATGCAGGCGCGGATCGCGGTCGGCGCCGTGTAGAAGATCGTCACGCCGTGCTTCTCGGCGATCTCCCACCAGATGTCCTTGTCCGGATAGTCGGGTGCCCCCTCGTACATGACGCTGGTCGCGCCGTTCGAGAGCGGCCCGTAGACGATGTAGGAGTGGCCGGTGACCCAGCCGACGTCCGCGGAGCACCAGTAGACGTCCGACTCGGGCTTCAGGTCGAAGACGTAGCGGTGCGTGAAGGTGACGCCGACCAGATAGCCACCGGTCGTGTGGAGGACGCCCTTCGGTTTCGCCGTGGAGCCCGAGGTGTAGAGGACGAACAGGGGATGCTCGGCGTCGAGGGGCTCCGCCGGGCATTCTTCGGCGGCGGATTCAATCGCCTCGTCGAACCAGAGGTCGCGGCCCTCCTTCATCTCACAGTCGTCGCCGGTTGCCCGGACGACGAAGATCGTCTCGATCGAGGGCAGGTCGGCGACCTTCTCGTCGACGGCGCTCTTGATCGGGGCGGTCTTGCCCTTGCGGCGGGCGCCATCCACGGTGATCAGGGCCTTCGCCTCCGAGAACTCCATCCGCTCGCGCACCGCCTCCGGCGAGAACCCGCCGAAGACCACGTTGTGGGGGGCGCCGATGCGGGCGCAGGCCAGCATCGCGACCACCACCTCGGGGATCATCGGGAGGAAGATGCCGACGACGTCGCCCTTGCCGATGTCTCGGTCCTTGAGTGCGTTGGCGAACCGCTGGACGTCGCGGTGGAGGTCGGCGTAGGTGATGTCGCGCTCCTCGCCCTCCTCGCCGCGCCAGTGGAACGCGACGCGGTCGCCGTTGCCTGCCTCGACGTGACGGTCGAGGCAGTTGTAGGAGACGTTCAGCTTGCCGTCGGCTGAACCACTTGTAGAACGGGGCGTTCGACTCGTCGAGCGTCTGCGTCGGCTTCTCGGCCCAGTCGACCAGTTCCTCCGCCTGGCGTGCCCAGAATCCCTCGAGGTCGCGCTCGGCCTCCTCGTACATCGACTGATCGGTGACGAGAGCCTTCTCGCGGAACTCCTCCGGCGGCGGGAACTTCTCGACCTCGAGCAGCGACTCGAGCCGCTGTGCGAGGTCCTCGGTCTTAAGCTCTGTCGCCATCGCTTCCCTCCTTGTTTCGATCCCTGGAGGGAACTTACCCTTAGGAAGCCATTGTTAGTACGCCTCTAGACCGGTGAGCGAGCACAAACCTGGTGATCTGCCGGATTGGGCCGCGGAGCTGCTCGAGTCTGCCCCGGTGGGACGGCTGGGGCTGCTGGATCTCGAGGGGGCGCCGAGGGTCCAGCCCGTCACGTTCGCGGTGGCTGAAGGAAGGGTCTGGAGCGCGATCGATCGCAAGCCGAAGCGGACGGCCGAGCCGGCTCGGATCCGGTTCCTTCGTCGGGACCCGCGGGCGGCGCTGACCGTGGATCGCTACTCGGAGGAGTGGGACCGGCTCGCCTGGGTTCAGGTGCTGGGCAAGGTCGAGGTCCTTGAGCCAGCGGACGCCGGCGCGGGGCTGGAGGCGCTCACGCGAGAAGTACGAGCAGTACCGGGGGGAGCCGCCGCCCGGTCCCGTGCTCGCCCTGGATCCCGACCGGTTCCTTGCCTGGCGAGCGACCGGCGAATAGCTCGCGGTTTCACGAAGGGTTCATCGCGCGGGGGTAGACCTCCTCGCAACGTCAGGTGGACATTCCCCAGCGGATGAGAGGAGCGCGGTGATGATCGGACGAATCCCCAATGCGAGGAAGCCGAGCCTCGGCGCCGTTGTGGCGATCGGTGTCGTCGGCCTCATAGGCGCCACTGCTCAGGGCAATCGCGGACTGCCGGAGGGTCACGAGCCGGCTGACCTGAACCCTGCCGACTTCACCGTCAACATCGACAACCCGTATTACCCGCTGCATCCCGGCGACCGGCGGGTGTACCGGGAGACGGCCCCGGACGGGACGCGGCAGCGGATCGTCGACGACGTGACGGACAATACGAAGCGGATCGCGAACGGCGTCGTGGCGCGGGTCGTGGTGGCGAGGGTCACCAACCGTGCGGGCAAGCTGGTCGAGTACACCGAGGAGTGGTTCGCGCAGGACCGGGCCGGCAACGTTTGGTACTTCGGCGAGGACACGACCTCGTATGAGGACGGGAAGGCGAGCAAGCACGGGTCGTTCGAGGCCGGGGTCGGTGGCGCGGAGCCCGGCGTGCAGATGCCGGCGCAGCCCAGGCCTGGAATGCGGTTCCGCCTCGAGGGGGGATTTGCGAGTGGCGCCGCGGATCACAGCGAGGTGCTGAGCGTGGGCCGCGAGCAGGTCGAGGTCCCGTTCGGCTACTTCCGCCGAACCGCGATGTTCCGCGACTCCACTCCGCTCGAGCCGAGGGTTAGCGAGCTCTGGTTCTATGCGAAGGGCGTCGGTGGCGTTCTCGCGCTCGACATCTCCGATGGCGACCACCGGGAGGAGCTCGTCAAGTTCAGGCGCGGGGGTTGATCGGGGCGGCCGGTTTTGCGCCCTGATTCCGCTCGCCGCGCTGGGCGGCGAGCTGCGGATCGGGAGGCCCCAGCCGGGCGTAGCGGCGGCCGCGGCGGGTGATCAGGATCTCGTCGCCGGCCGCGGCGCGTTCCATCCAGTAGCCGAAGTGGTTGCGGAACTCATGGGCGCCGACGGCGATCCTGTCGATCGTCGGCACCGGTGCGGTGGAGTGGAGCTAGGGGGACTCGAACCCCCGACCTTCGGCATGCCATGCCGAGCGCTCTCCCAACTGAGCTATAGCCCCAGAGTCGGTAGCTCGCTGCAAGGTTAACGCAGGCGCTCTGGCCGTTCTTCGAGGCGGTCCAGAGCGCAGATGAATTCCCTCTTTCCGTGCCGCCAGCCCAATCGGGACGAGGAATATCTGCGGCCCGACTCATCGCAATAGGCTGCGATGGCGTCAATCTCCTCCGCCGAATACGTACTCGTCACATAGCCGGCGGGGCGTGTGCCGTGACCCGCCGACCAGATCGCATACTGCAGCACGCCTGCGGTCCAGAGCGCCCCACTTGCACTGGACCCGCAACAGGCGGCCGTCGATCTCGAGCGCAAGGTCATAGCGACCGTGTTCGGCGACCGGCTTGAAAACATCAACTCCGAGCTTGATTGCCTCCAGGGCAATCGCGGCCTCCGCGATGTTGCCCTTCTGGTTCGAGCTGAGCACCTGGCGATACTCGCGCGGATCGCCTGACGACGGTGCGCGCAGAACGTAAGGGATGTGTGACGGAAGCGAGGCGGAGGACGCGCGGCTACGCCGCGCGGTCCTGCTCGTCCTCGTCCACATCGAGGACGAGGCCGTCGCGCCGTGTGTCCCTCACCCGGAACTCGAACGGCGCCCGTTCCTCGAGCTCCCGGAGCAGCTCGACCGGGCCGTTCAGGTTCATCGAGACGGTCGCGCGGCGGTCGGCGAACCGGGTCACCCGGATCTGCGAGGCGCCGTCGATCCGACCCGCGGCGTCCTCGAACCCGGTCAGCTGCGAGAAGTCGCTCAGCGGCCCCACCTCGACCTCGACGGCCCCGGCGAAGACCCGGTGCGCCGCCGTTCGCGCCGGCTCCGTGCCGGCCCGCGCGCGCTCGGCCTCCTCCATCCCGAGTCGGGCCCTCGCGACCTCGGCGAGCTCGGACACCCTGGCCCCGAGCTCGTCCCGCAGCTTCGACAGCTCCGTCACCCGGTCCGCCATCTGGACCGCGTCGTCGAGCGCCTTCATCCGGATCCGCGTCGCCTGCCGCCGGGCCTGGCCGTAGATCTCCTCTATCCCCTTCGTAACCGCGGCCGCCACCGGCTTCCGCAGCACCTCCTGCAGTCGCTTCTCCCTCTCCACCACCCTCTCGGCGAGCCGCTGGGCCTCCCGCTCGAGGCGGGCGAGTCGGGCGTCGCGCGCCTCGATCGCCGCATCGACCTGCTCCGGGTCGTAGCCGCGCCTGGTGCGTCGGAAACGCTCCTTCGACACGCACCGCAGCCTAGGGTCGCCGCCGGACGAACTAATTGGGCGTCGAACTAAGCGGCGCCGCGAGCGCCGGCGAGATCCAGCTTCAGCTCCTCCGCCTCGCCCCACAGCGTCTCGAGGCGGTAGCGGTCGCGGAGGTCCGGCTTGAAGACGTGCAGGACGGCGTCGAGGTAATCCATCAGGATCCACTCACCCTCGGCCTCGCCCTCGACGCGGGCCGGGAGCACAGTGTCCTTCTTCAGCCGGTGGTACACCTCGTCGTGGATCGCCTTCGCCTGACGCTCGTTCCGCGCCGTGCAGATGACGAGGTAATCCGTGTAACCGACCAGCCCGCTGACATCGAGCGCGACGAGGTCCGTTCCCTTCTTCTCGTCGGCGATCGCCGCCAGCCGCCTCGCCAGCTCCGTCGACTGTGCAATCGCCGGACTCACCGGTAGAGCCCCCTCTCCGCGATCATCTCCAGCACCGGATCCGGCACCAGGTGTCGCAGCGGCTTTCCCTCCCGCGCTCGCTGCCTGACTGTGGTCGAGGACGCTCCGCAAAGTGGCATGTCGATTATCTCCGCTCGATCGGCGGCACCGAGCCGCTCGAGCGCGGACCGCACCGCACCCAGCCCGACCCCGGGCCTGGGGACCACCCCGAGCCTCGCCAGCTCCACCACCCGCTCCGGCTGACGCCAGTTCGCCAGGCCGGCCGCCATGTCCGCGCCGAGCAGGAAGAACAGCTCCGCACCCGGCTCCCTCTCCGCCAGCAGCTCCAGCGTCCGGTAGCTGTAGGAGAGCTCATCCCGCCCGACCTCCAGGTCCGATGCCTCGGTCCCCTCCTCCCCCGCCGCCGCGATCTCCGCCATCTCGAGGCGCACCACGGGCCCGGGATCGTCCTCGATCTCCTTGTGCGGCGCCCGGCCCGTCACCATCAGCAGCACCCGGTCCAGAGACAGCGCCCACCGCGCCTCCTGCGCGAGGAGCAAATGACCGACGTGGGGAGGGTTGAACGCCCCGCCGAGGACCCCGATCCGAGCGACTGCACTACTCCCTGATCTGCCCGCTGCCGTGGACGACGTACTTGGTGGTGGTCAGCTCCCGCAGGCCGATCGGGCCGCGGGCGTGAAGCTTCTGCGTCGAGTTCCCGATCTCGGCCCCCATCCCGAACTCGTATCCGTCCGTGAACCGGGTCGACGCATTGACATAGACCGCCGCCGAGTCCACGCCCGAGGTGAACTCGTCACCGATCGAGCCCGAGCCGGTGACGACCGCATCGGAGTGCCCGGTCCCGTGCCGGTTGATGTGGTCGACCGCGTCCGCCAGCGAGTCGACGATCCCCACCGCCATCTTCAGCCCGTGGTACTCCGTGTCCCAATCCTGCTCCGTCGCCTCCCCGACCGGCGCCGAGCCGGCCACGTCGCGCGTCCGCTCGTCCCCCACCAGCACGACCCCAGCCTCGCTCAGGCGGGCGAGCAGGCCCGGAAGCAGCTCCGCCGCGATGTCGCGATGGACCAGCAGCGTCTCGGCGGCGTTGCAGACGCCGGGCCGCTGCACCTTGGCGTTGTACGCGATCCGCTCCGCCATCTCGAGGTCGGCGTCGTCGTGGACGTACACGTGGCAGTTCCCCGCAGCCGCGTACATCACCGGCACCTTCGCGACCTGCTTGAGCGCATTCTTCAGTCCCTCGCCCCCCCGCGGAATGATCAGATCGACCAGTCCCTCGGCGGTCGCCAGCTCCGCGAGCTGCTCGTGTCCCCCACCCACGAGCAGCGACACGGCTGCCGCAGGCAGCTCCGCCGCGGCGAGTGACTCCCCGATCAGCGAAGCCAACAGCGCGTTCGAGCTCTCGGCGCTGCTCGATCCGCGCAGGACCGCCGCGTTCCCACTCTTCAGGCACAGGGCGGCGGCGTCGACCGTCACGTTCGGACGGGCCTCGTAGACGACGGCCACCACCCCGATCGGCACCCGCTTCTTCGCGACCTCCAGGCCGTTCTCGAGCGTCCACCCCTCCACCACCTCGCCCACCGGGTCCGCCAGGTCGGCGATCTCGCGGACCCCCTTCGCCATCTCGGCGATCCGCGCCTCGGTCAGCGTCAGGCGATCGATCAGCGCCTCGTTCAGACCCTCCTCGCGCCCGGCATCGGAATCGGCCCGGTTCGCATCGAGCAGGGCCTCGGCATTCGCATCGATCCGATCCGCCAGGTCCCGCAGACACGCGTCCTTCTCCGGACGGCCGATCCGGGCGAGCACGTGCGCGGCTGCCTTGGCCTCGCGGCAGACCTCCGCGACGGATTTGGCGGCGGTGGCCACGACTTAAGGGTAGACCGCCGGGTTGGTGCGGCGGAACGTCGACTGCCGCTGCTAGTCGGCCCCGGCCTCGGCTCGCGCGCGGGCGAGCTCCGCCGCGACCCTCGCCTGCTGATTCGGGATCCTCAGGCGCTCCTCGAGGATGGGGATCGCCTCCTCGGGGCGACCCGCCAGGCGCAACGCATTGCCGAGATTGAAGAGCGCATAGGCGTAATCGAGATCGGTGGTGCCCTCCGGGAAGGACGCGACCGCCCGCTGCAGTATCGGCACCGCCTCCTCCGCCCTTCCCTGGTTGATCAGCTCGAAGCCCTGGGCGTTCAGGCTCGCGCCGTCGCCGGCCGCCGGAGCGGGTTCGACGCCGCTCTGGTCGGAGGCACCGCCTGACTCGGCACTGCCCGACTCGGCACCGCCCTCCTCGGCGGCGCCATCGGATTTGGCGCCCGTCGCTGCCTTCTCCCGCTTCACCACGTCCGTGGGCTCTTCGGACTCGTCCTCAACGAGCACGATCCCCGCCACGGTCAAGATCGCCAGACCGGCCAGCACAACCGCGAGGCTGCGGCCGACCGGGGAGCGTCGGCGGAGAGATCCAGTTCTCTCGGCTCCGGCCGGCGTGCGCGGCCGGCGCGGCGCCGTCGCGGCGAGCGGGCGCGTGGCCTCGTCCCCCCCTCGGGCGAGCCCCGCCTCGAGCTCGTCGACGAGCTTGCCTGCGGTGAGCTGCCGTCGTCCTGGGTCACGTGCGAGCCCGCGCTCGAGTGCGGCGGCGACGGCGGGTGGCGCGTCCGGCCAGTCCCGATCCAGATCCGGGGTCGCGACCCGCGGTTCCTCGGTCCTGCCCTTGAGCGGACGGCCCGACAGCAGCTCGTACGCGACCGCGGCGAGCGCATACACGTCGCTCTCAGGGCCGCCCGCTGCCGCGCCCGCCAGCCGCTCGGGGGCGATGAACGGAAGCGTCCCGATCACCTTTCCCTGGGACGTGATCTGGGTAGCGTCGACCGCCCGGGCGATCCCGAGGTCCGCGACCTTGACCATCCCGTCGTCGCGCACGAGCACGTTGCTCGGCTTGACGTCCCGATGGACGATGCCATGCGCGTGCGCGTGGTCGAGAGCGGCGGCAGCCCCCTTCAGGATCGGAATCGCGTCAGCGGGCCTCATCCGCCCTCTCTTCGCGAGATCCTCGAGAGAATGGCCCGGCACGTACTCCATCACCAGCAGAGCGCCCTCCTCCGTCGCGAGCGTGTCGAAGACGGACACCAGGTTCGGGTGGTTGAGCGTCGCGCCCAGACGGGCCTCGCGCTTGAACCGGGTCAGGCTCTCCTCGGGGGCATCGGTGTTCAGCCGCTTGATCGCGACCTCCCTGCCGAGACGCTCGTCCTTGGCGAGGAAGACCGTGGCCATCCCGCCGGCACCGATCCGGCGGATGACGCGGTATCGGTCGGCGAGAACGGCACCCTGGCGGATCTCAGCGGTTATCACTGCCTCGCGCCCCCGCTACGCGTGCGTCTCCTGACGCTGCTCCTCGTGAACGCCCTCCGCGCACTCCTCGACGATCTTCGCGCAGAACGCCGGCAGATCGTCCGGCCTCCGGCTCGTCACCAGCCCGGAATCGACCACCACCTCCTCGTCGACCCAGGTTCCGCCGGCATTCCGGATATCGGTCTGGAGGCTCGGATACGAGGTGAGCATCCTCCCGTCGACCGCTTCGGCCTCGACGAGCATCCAGGGCGCGTGACAGATCGCCGCCACGGGCTTGCCGGCCTCGAAGAATCCGCGCACGAAGCGAACGGCGCTCTCGTCCATCCGCAGCCGGTCCGGATTGGCGACCCCGCCCGGGAGCATCACTCCGTCGTACTCCTCGACCTTGACCTCTCCGGTCGTCCTATCGGCCTCGAAGGAGTCGGCCTTGTCCAGGTGGTTGACGCCCTGGATCTCGCCTGACTCCGGCGCGATCAGGTCGGCCTTGGCGCCTGCATCCCGAATTGCCTCCAACGCCTTCACGAGCTCCACCTGCTCGACGCCCTCGTTCGCCATCACGAAGGCGATCCGCTTGCCAGTCAGTTCGTCCGCCATAACCTGCCCTTCTCTCGGGTTTCGATACGGGGACCGATTACCCGGATGCCCGTGCAGCGAAAACGCCGCTCGCGCGGGTGGCGCCGCGGGGGGCCCCATCCGAGGACGCATCTGCGCCCGCAGGATGGGGGGCACCGCGGCGTCAGGACCCGCGCGCCAGCGACCTCAGAGCTGAATGCTCTTCACCTCGAGAAACTCCTCGAGGCCGAAGCGCCCGTACTCGCGCCCGTGACCCGACTGCTTGTAGCCCCCGAATGGGGCGAGCGGGTTGAAGGTCGCGCCGTTGATCTGGACCTGGCCGGTCCGCATCCGGCGGGCGAACTGCTTCGCCCGCTCGGGATCCGCGGACCAAACTCCGCCGTCGAGCCCGTAGATGGTGCTGTTGGCGATCTCCGCGGCCTCGTCCTCGGACTCGTAAGGAATGATCGACAGGACGGGTCCGAAGATCTCTTCCTGGGCGATCGTCATGTCCGGCTTGACCTCGGAGAAGATCGTGGGCCGGACGAAATAGCCCCGGTCGAGGTCCTCCGGGGGCTCATCGCCGCCGGTCAGGAGCTTCGCACCCTCATCGGTGCCCTTCCGGATGTAGTCGCGCACGCGCTCACGCTGAGCGTCGGAGACCAGCGGTCCCAGCCGGGTTCCCTCCTCGAAGGGATCGCCGGGCTTCGCCTTCTCGGCAGCGGCGGCGGCGATCTCCTCCACCTCCGCGAGCTTCTCGCGGGGTACCAGCATCCTGCGTGTGGGCGCTGCAGGTCTGCCCGGAGTTCAGGTAGCAGTTCGCCGACGCCATGCCCGACCGCCGCCTTCAGATCGGCGTCGTCGAGGATCACGTTGGCCGACTTCCCGCCGAGCTCCAGGGCAACCCGCTTCACGGTCTGCGACGCGACCTCGCTCACCCTCCGGCCGGCGCGAGTCGACCCCGTGAACGACACCATGTCGACCCCCTCGTGACCCACGATCGCCTCGCCGACGACCGGGCCGAGTCCCGTGACGAGGTTGAACACGCCCGCGGGCAGACCGAGCGAGTCGATGATCTCGGCGAGAATGAACGAGGTCAGCGGCGTCACCTCGCTCGGCTTTGCGATCACCGAGCACCCGGCGGTCAGCGCCGGCGCCACCTTGGCGCAGAGCTGATGCAGGGGATAGTTCCACGGCGTGATACAGCCGACGACGCCGATCGGCTCACGGACCACGAGGGAGTTGCCGATCTGCTCCTCCCACGCGACCTCGTCCACCACCTGCGCCATCGAGCCGAAGTCCATCGCCGGCAGGCCCGCCTGAATCGTCCGGGCGAGCTTCAGCGGCATACCGACCTCGGCCGAGACCAGTGCAGCGATCTCGTCCCCGCGCTCCGCCAGCGCGGCGCTGATCGCCGTGCACGCCTCGACCCGCGAGGAGACCGGCACCTCCCGCCACTCCTCGAACCCGCGCCTCGCCGCCTCGACGGCCCGATCGACGTCCTCGGAGGTCCCCTCCGGGATCCGGCCGATCACCTGCTCGGTGGTCGAGTCGACGACCTCGATCGTCTCGGGGCCCGAGGGCTCCACCCATTCTCCCCCGATGTACAGGCGGTCGCGAACGACCTCCTGGGTGGGCCGTCCGGGCTGCGTCGCTGCTGATGCATCAGTAGCCAAGTCTCGGTCCTTTCATGCCGGTTGAGCAGCGGATTCCTCGGCCGGTGCCAACGCACCCGCATCCTTCGCGATCGCCTCGGCCGTCCGATGGGCGAGCGCCATGATCGTCACCTTCGGGTTTGTACCTCTCCCGAGCCCATCAGCTCAGGACTTTAGTACCCGGACTGGCCGGCTGGCCAGTGGCCTCCCGATCTACGTGAGCACGAAGTAATCGCGGTGTACCGCTTCCTCGGAGGCGTGCGGGATGAGCTCGCGGATCTTCTCGGTCCGCAGGCCCCGGATTCGTCTGAGTTCGTCCGCCGAGTAGTTGGCGATCCCTTTGCCGATCGTCTCGCCGTCCAACGCGACCTCGACCGCGTCGCCCGCTTGGAACTCCCCCTCGACCTCCGTGATCCCAACCGGCAGCAGGCTGCTGCCGCTCTCTCGCAACACCCTGGCGGCGCCGTCGTCGACCCGTATGGTCCCGTGACTGGGCTTCGCGTAACGAAGCCAGAGCTTGAAGCTCGACGCGCGCTCGGGATGCGGATGGAAGCGGGTCCCCACCGCCTCGCCAGAGGCGGCGGCGAGCAGGGTCCCGTCGGCGGTGCCGTCGCAGATGACGGCCTCGATCCCGGCCGCCCCCGCCATCCCCGCGGCGGCCACCTTGCTCCGCATCCCGCCGAGGCCGAAGGGCGAAGTGTGCTCTCCGATCTCGTAGGCGGCGAGCTCCGACTCGTTGCGCACCTCGGGCACGGGCTCGGCGTCGGGGTGCTGCCGGGGATCACGCGTGTAGAGGCCCGTCTGGTCGGTGAGTAGGACCAGGAGCCCCGCCTCGAGCATGATCGCGACCTGGGCGGCGAGGAAGTCGTTGTCGCCGAAGGTGATCTCGTCGGTCGCCGTCGTGTCGTTCTCGTTCACCACCGGGACGACCCGCCAGTCGAGCAGCCTGACCAGCGTCTGGCGGGCGTTCAGGTAGTGCGTGCGCAGCTGGAGGTCAGAGGCGGTGAGCAGAACCTGCGCCGCCCGCGCGCCTCCGGCGGATAGCCGCTCCTCGTAGGCACGAAAGAGGCTCCCCTGGCCGACCGCGGAGGCGGCCTGGAGCTCGTCGATCGCGGACGGCCGCCTGCCCATTTCGAGCAGTCGCATTCCCCGGGCGATCGCCCCCGAGGTCACCATCACGACGTTCTCGCCGCCATCGTGCAGCTCGGCGACCTGCCCGCAGACACGATCGAGCACGTCGCTGCGGAGCGCTCCTTCCTCTCCGGCGACGATCGACGAGCCGAGTTTTGCGACCACCGTCATGGCGCGGCGATTGTAGGTACGCCCCAACCAGCCGCGCGGGCGTATGCTCGCCAGGTGGCCGAGTTCAGGACCGTGCGCGTCGCCGCCGTACAGGCGACGCCGGTGATCCTCGACGCGAAGGCCACCGTGAAGAAGGCCACCGAGCTGATCGGCGAGGCGGCCGCCGATGGGGCCGAACTGGTCGTCCTCCCGGAGACGTTCGTGCCGCTCTACCCGTCAGAAAGCTGGGGCAAGGCCGCCGCCGACTTCGAGGGGTTCGACGAGCTCTGGGAGCGGCTCTGGGCAAATTCCGTCGAGGTTCCCGGGCCGCTGGTCGATCAGCTTGCCGGGGCCTGCGCCGAGCACGGAGTCCACCTCGCGATTGGGGTGAACGAGCGGGAGAGCGAGCGCCCCGGGACGATCTACAACGCGCTGCTGCTGATCGGCCCCGAGGGCCTGCTCGCCAAGCACCGCAAGCTGATGCCGACGCACCACGAGAAGCTCTTCCACGGGATCGGCTCGGGCGGCGACCTCGGTGCGGTTGATACGCCGCTCGGCCGCATCGGCGGACTGATCTGCTGGGAGAACCGCATGCCCCTGGCGCGATATGCCGTCTACCGCACGGGCCCGCAGATCTGGGTGGCGCCGACCGCCGACGACAGCGACAGCTGGCTGGCCACCGTACGGCACATCGCGATCGAGTCCGGCGCCTACGTCGTCTCCGTTCCACAATTCATCCCGCGCTCGGCGTTCCCCGAGGACTTTCCGGCCGAGCTTCCGGAATACGAGATCCTCGGCCGCGGCGGCGCCGCCATCATCGAGCCTACCGACGGAGAAGTGATCGCCGGACCTCTGTACGACAAGGAGGGGATCGTCACCGCCGATTGCGACCTCCGCACGGGCCTGCACGCAAAGCGGTGGTTCGACTCGGTGGGCCACTACAGCCGGGAGGACGTCCTGCTGGGCGAGATCGAACGCGGCCCAGGCGAGTCACCGGCCGCGACAGATCAGGACGGGTCGAGCTCGAACTCGAGGTCCCCCACAAGCACATCGTCGCCGGGCTCGAAGCCGGCCCGCTGAAGCGCCGCGATCACGCCGATCTCGCGGAGACGGTTCTCCAGGTAGTCGAGCGCCTCCGGGTTCTCGAGGTCGTGGCGCGCCACCAGGAGCTCGATCCCCCGGCCGGCCACGCGGAACCTGCCGTCCCCCTCCGGGACGACATCGAAGCCCTCCTCCTCTCCGGGGCGATAGACGCGATGCTCCGCCTCGAACTCGCCATCGCCAGCCGCGACGGCTGTCGGCTCCTCGGGCAGCGCGGCGAAGACCGCCTGGGTGAGCTCGTCCAGGCCGGCGCCGGTCGCTGACGAGATCCCGAGCACCGCGGCCGCGTGAGACCCGTGCCGCTCGCGCCACTCCGCCACCAGGCGCTGGGCCTCGTCCTCTGGAACCAGGTCGATCTTCGACAGCGCGATGATCTCGGGCAGAGCGTCGAGCCCGGCGCCGTAGCCGGCGAGCTCGCGCCGGACCGCCTCGTAGTTCGACCGCGGGTCCCCCTCGGCGGGCGCGATCTCGACCAGATGGACGAGCAGGCGACAGCGCTCGAGGTGGGCGAGGAACTCATGTCCAAGTCCCGCCCCCTGCGCGGCACCCTCGATCAAGCCCGGGATGTCTGCGATGACGAGCTGGCGATCGTCCAGCTCGATCGTCCCCAGGTTCGGCTCCACCGTCGTGAACGGATAGTCGGCCACCTTCGGGTCGGCACGCGTGAGGCGCGCGAGCAACGAGGACTTGCCGGCGTTGGGCAGACCGACGAGCCCGACGTCCGCGAGCAGCTTCAGGCGCAGCTCGATGTCGCCGGACTCACCCTGGAGCCCGCGCTCCGCGAAGCGAGGCGCCTGTCGGGT
The DNA here is from genome assembly GCA_963808565.1 of uncultured Solirubrobacterales bacterium. Lineage (GTDB taxonomy): Bacteria > Actinomycetota > Thermoleophilia > Solirubrobacterales > 70-9 > DASUPK01. The sequence goes on along the minus strand of CAWEGM010000011.1, from coordinate 189,903 downwards.
GGAGGTCGCGAAGCGCTTGTTGCCGTGGCCGCCGGAGCCGCCTCGCGCCACGACGAGGCGCTGCCCGTCGGTGAGCAGCTCCGCCTCCGAGCCGTCGATGCCCGTGACCACGGTTCCGGGCGGCACCGGGATGACGCGGTCCTCCCCGGCCTCGCCGTGCATGCGCTTGCCCTTGCCGTGCCTCCCGCGTCCGGCCCGGAAGTGCCGGCGGCGCCCGAGCGAGGAGAGGTCTCGCCGCTGCGCGTCGCAGACGAGCACGACGTCGCCGCCGCGCCCGCCGTCCCCACCGTCGGGGCCGCCCCTGGGGACGTGCGCCTCGCGCCGGAAGCTGACGACGCCGTTGCCGCCCCGCCCGCCCTCGACGTAGATCTTCGCTCGGTCGAACAGCATGGGCGGATTCTGGGCGATCCCCCGTCAGATGGGTGACGTGGCTCCCGAGGGAGCCCGAGCGACTACCCGGCTTCGACGACCGAGATGGTGCGCCCGCGGCGCCCAGTGCTGAACTGCACGACCCCGGGCCGGGTGGCGAAGATCGTGTGGTCGCGGCCGATCCCGACGCCGTCTCCCGGGCGGAATCGGGTCCCCCGCTGGCGGACGATTATCTCGCCGCCGTTAACCGCTTGGCCGGCGAACACCTTGACGCCCAGCATCTTCGGGTTCGAGTCGCGGCCGTTGCGGCTGGATCCGAGTCCCTTCTTATGAGCCATCGCTTGCCTTCTCCTTGGTGTCCGGCTTCTTGGCCGTCGATCCGGAGGACGATTTGGTGCTCGCCGCCGGCTTTCTCGTGAGCATCTTGATGTCCGTCACCTCGAGGCGGGTGAGCTCGGAGCGGTGCCCGGCGCTGCGACGGTAACCCTTCTTCGCGCGGTACTTGAACACGCGGATCTTCGGGCCACGCTCGTGCCCGGCGACCTTCGCCTCCACCTTCACCTTCTCGAGATCCTTGCCCAGCACCATCTCCTTGTCGCGGAAGGCGACGGCGCGGAGGTTGACCTTGTCGCCCTCGCTCGCGCTCAGCCGATCGACGAGGAGGGTCGATCCCTTCTCGACGCGGTACTGCTTGCCGCCTGTCTCGATGACTGCGTAAGTGGCCATGTCTCTTGGGATTTTCCTGATTCGGCGGCGGTGTTTGTGGCCGCCGTTGATGTCGGTCAGCTCTTGCTCTCTCCGCCGGCGCGTGAGCGTCGCCTTCCGCCCCTGCTTCCGCGACGTCGACGCCCGCCGGAGGCAGCGGATTCTAGCTTCTCGCCGCCGTCTCCATTGGACCCCGGCTCGACGACGTTTCCGTCGCTGTCCAGGAGCGACGCCGTCGCCGACGAGCGCCCGACGCTGTCGATCCGGACCATTCGCTGCTCGCCGACATGCGAGCCGCCGCCCGCGATGCTCACGATGTAGGAGTCGACCCTCGCGATCGCGTCGTCGATGTTGTACATGTGGGGCTCCTCGATCGTGACGAGGACCTCGTTGCCGACACGGAATGGCAGCGCGCGCTCCTCGATCTCCTCGCGGGCGCCGGCCTCGACGACGTGGAAGGTGTCGAGGTGCAATGCGTCGCCGCCCTCGAAGTGGAACCGCTTCCCGGTCTCCTCCTCGAGCTCGGCGAGCCCGGAGTCCGGCCGCAGCAGCTCCGCCGCGACCCGTGGGTTCACCCGAACCAGATAGGCCTCGGGGTTCGGCTGCTCCTCCACGACCTCCTGGAGCTTCCGAACGATCGAGATCGCGACGGTCTCCTCGGACCTCACCACACCCTCGCCATCGCACGTCGGACAGCGCTTGGTGAGGATCTCGCGCACCCCGTCGGTGACGTTCTGGCGGGTCATCTCGACCAGGCCGAGGGGCGAGACCTCGACGACGTATGTCTTCGTCCGGTCCTCGTCCAGGGCGCTGCGAAGAGTCTTCAGTACCTGGTCGCGGTTCCGCGACCTCGCCATGTCGATGAAGTCGATGACGATGATTCCGCCGATGTCCCGCATCCGGAGCTGGCGCACGACCTCTTCCGCCGCCTCGACGTTCACCTTCGTGATCGTGTCCTCCAGCCGGCCCTTGCCCTTGCCGGTGAAGCTTCCGGTGTTGATGTCGATGACGGTCAGCGCCTCGGCGTAGTCGATCATCAGGTAGCCACCCGAGGGGAGATCGACACGGCGGCTGAGCACGGAGTCGAAGGCCTCCTCGACCTTCCACTTCTCGAGCAGGGGCTCCTTGCCTTCGTAGAGCTCGACGCGCTCCGCGAGCTCGGGCGCGGTCCGCTGGAGGAATTTCGTCACCCGCTCGTGCTGCTTGGGGTCGTCGATGACCGCCGCCTCGAACTCCTCCACCAGGACGTCGCGGACCACGCGAATCGACAGATCCGCCTCCTGGAAGACCATCTGACCGACGTCGGACTTCTTGGCCCGCTCCTCGACGACCTCGTTGAGCCGGTGCAGGTAGGCGATCTCGCGGACGAAGTCCTCCTTCTTGGCGCCCTGTGCGGCGGTGCGCACGATCACGCCCCCGTCGCCGATGTCCACCTTCTCGATCAGCTTCCGGAGGCGCTGGCGCTCATTGTCGGGAAGCCGCTTGGAGACGCCGATCCCTCCGCCCTGGGGCATGTAGACCAGGTAACGCCCAGCAATCGAGAGCTGCATCGACAGGCGTGCCCCCTTGGTCTTCAGGGGGTCCTTCACGACCTGGACGATGATCTCCTGGCCGGGCTTGATCAGCTCGTCGATCCGGCGGCCGCGGCCGCGGCCGCGCTTCGGGACGGACTGGCCGCCCGGGAGCACGATCTCGTCGACGTGGAGAAAGCCGTTCCGCTCGAGGCCGATGTCGACGAAGGCGGCCTCCATTCCGGGCAGGACGTTGTCGACCTTGCCCTTGTAGATGTTGCCGACGATCGAGCGTCGGCCGCGGCGCTCGACGTAGAGCTCCGCGACCTTGAACTCGCTGCTGGGGCTCGCCTTCTTCGGCCGCTTGCCGGCCTTGGGGCTGCCCTTCGCCTCGAGCACGGCGACGCGGGTCTCTCCCCGGTCGACGCTGACGAGGATGTTCTTCTTCATTTGTTTCCTTTCCGCGAACCACCACTAAACGGGTTGCTCCTTCTCGGAGCACCCTCGCACCGACGCGCCACCGGGCCGCAGTGGGCGGCTCGGGAGTGGCGTGTTTTGAGTTCGGTGTCTTCTCGGTGGCTCAGCGCAACAGTGGTGTTGGCGCCCTGCTGCGGGAGTCCAGCCGCGCTTGGCTGTGGATGCTCTGCAGGATCCCGATCGCCAGGAAGGTGACCAGCACCGACGAGCCCCCATAGCTCATCAGGGGCAGGGTGATGCCGGTCACGGGCATGATGCCCAGGGTCATGCCCACGTTCACGAGAATCTGGAACATGAGCATGGCGGCAATGCCGCCGGCGATCAGGGTCCCGTACAAGTTCTTGGAGAGCGTCAGGATGCGCAGCATTCTCCAAATCAGCAGGGCGTAGAGGGACAGTACGAATGCGGCTCCCAGAAAACCGAAGCGCTCCCCGATCACGGCGAACATGAAGTCCGTATGCCGCTCGGGGAGGAACTGGAGCTCGGTCTGAGTAGAGCTGTCACCGCGACCGAACTGCTGTCCGGATCCGATGGCGATCTTGCTCTGGTTGACCTGATAGCTCGCCTCGCCGGGATCGTTGCTGGGATTCAGGAACGCGGTCAGCCGGTCCTCCTGGTAATCGCGCAGGGGACTCGGCAGACCGGTGGCAGGGGCGATGATCAGAACGAAGCTGACGGCGAGCGCCGCAACTCCGCCGATCGCCGCGAAGTGCTGCCACTTCAATCCGGCGAGGAAGAGAACCGCGAGGGTGATGACCACGAGCACGATTCCCGTGCCGAGGTCGGGTTGAAGGAAGATCAGTAGTGCCGGGGTGAGACCGAGCGCGAGCATGCGCAGGGTCTGCTGGATCGGCGTGCCGCGTCTGGTGCGCTCGATCACGAACGCCGCGAGGGCGACGATCAGCAGCACCTTGGCGAGCTCCGAGGGCTGAAAGCGGAAGAAGGGGAGCTCGATCCAGCGGCGAGAGCCGCGCGCCGCGGCCCCGAAGACGAAGACGAGGGAGATCGCGCCGAGCATGAGCGAATAGATGCCGACGCGGATCTCGCGGAACCGGGAGTAGTCGATTCGGGCTACGGCCAACATCAGCGCGATGCCGATGACGCCATACAGGGCCTGCCGGATCACGAAGTAGAGCGGCTCGCCCGGGATGTCGTCGGAGGTGGCCATTGCGAGCGTGAAGACGCTGAATCCGATCAGGCCGACGGCGGCGGCCATCAGGACGCCGTCTAAGTAGGGAAGCCCGAAGCGCTCGCCGATGCCGGTGCGCTGGGCCGTGAGTGTCAGGGGACGTGCCGCCTCCATCTATATGGGCCGCCCCTCGAGGCGACCATGCAGCAGGTTAGACGTCCGCGTGAATCGGGCTGCCATCACTCGGTCACGCCCCCGGGACTGCTCGAGTTCGACACAGGCGTAATCGGGAGCTTGAAGTACTTCTCGAGGATCCGCGCGGCGACGGGAGCGGCGGTGTCGGCTCCGAATCCGCCTCGCTCGAGCGTGACCGCGACCACGATCTGCGGATCGTCGGCAGGAGCGAGCACGACGTACCAGGACTGGTCGGGCTGGAGCCCGCGCTCGGCCGTACCCGTCTTGCCCGCGACGGGGAAGGGGAAGTTCCCGAACACCCCGTAGGACGTGCCCCTGTCCTCCATCGCGGCGCGCGTCAGCCCGCCCATGATCGTCGAGCGTGTCTCATCGGAGATCGGGATCTCACGCCTGGGCGGCGGCCTGAACTCCTCGAGGACGGCGCCCGTCACGCTCTCCACGCGGTCCGCGAGGTGGGGGCGCAGGACCTCTCCGCCGTTGCCGAGGGCGGCGTACGCGACGGCCATCTGGAGGGGGTCCGCCTGAAGGTCGCCCTGGCCGACCGCGAGGTTGATGTTGTCACCCGCGGTCCAGGGACGGTCCGTGAGACCCTCGTGGTAAAGGCGGTTGCGCCAGGCCGGGGTCGGGATCAGGCCCTCGACCTCGGAGGGAAGGTCGATGCCGCTGCGCTCGCCCAGCCCATACCGGCGCGCCCAATCCTGGATCTGACCGTGGCCCTTCGAGGTCTTCGCCTTCAACCCGAGGTTGTAGAAGTAGACGTCCGAGGAGACCTTGAAGGCGTCGCTCATGTCGATCGGCCCGTAGACGGCGTCGCCGGCGTTCCGCAGTGTCTGGATGTCGATCTTCAGCACGCCGGTGTCGTTGAAGATCGCGTTCGGCTCGATCAGGTCGTGCTCGAGCGCGGCGGTGCCGGTGATCATCTTGAACACGGACCCGGTGGGATAGAGCCCCTGGATCGCCCGGTTCGCGAGCGGCGCATCGGTCTCCCTCGAGGTCAGCGCGCGGTACTGCCGCTGTGTGATCGGGCGCGTGAAGATCGACGGATCGAAGGTCGGAGCCGATCCCATCGCGAGGATCTCCCCGTCCTGCGCGTTCATCGCGACGAATGCCCCGGGCAGCCCGAACGACTGCAGCGCCCCCTCCGCGTATGACTGCAGGTCGGAATCGATCGTGAGCCGGATGCTGTCGCCGGCCTCGGCGGGCTTGCTGCGCAGATGCCCCGTCGGACGTCCGAGTGCATCCACCTGGACCCGGTCCGTCCCGGCCTTTCCCCGCAGGTAGCGGTCGTACTCGTACTCGATCCCGGACTGCCCGACCGAGTCGCCCTGGCGCAGGCCGGTGTAGCGCGGCTCCTTGAGCTGCTCGGCGGTCACCTCACCGACGTTCCCGAACAGGTGGGCGGCGGTGTTGCCCTGCCGGTACTCGCGGGTGAAGACGCGCTCGACCGTGACGCCGGGGAAGCTCGACTGGTTCTCGCGCAGGAAATAGAGCTTGTCCACGCCAAGGCCCTTCTTCAGGATCACCGGGCCTCCGGGGGCCGCCCGGTTCCCCTCCTCGAGCTCCGTGTTGATCTCACGCCGCGTCATCCCGGTCACGGTCGAGAGGCGGTTGAGCTCCTCCCGGCGCACCGGACCGGGCGGCGGCAGATCCTCGGGGAGCACCTGGACCGCGAGCTCGGTCCGGTTCGCAACCAGGACCTTGCCGTTCCGGTCGAGGATGTCGCCGCGCGGCGCCTGGACGCGGATCTCGCGGACGCGGTTGTCGTTCGCCTCCGTCAGGTACTGGTCCCCCTCCAGGATCTGCACGTACCAGAGCCGTAGGAACAGAACCGAGAAGATCGCGATCGCGATCCCGCCCAGAATCGACGCCCTCAGCGCAAGCGGCGAGGTGCGGCGTTCAGGCTGTGATTCGGGGCTGTGCCGATACACGATTCATCATTGGCTTTCGGCTGCCGGCCTCGGTGTCGCGGGCCTACGGGATGCGCGCCGCTCGTCGATGAGCGCGGAACGCACCACCAGTCTGACGAGTAGCAGGACCGGAACCGCGAGAAGGGCGCCGATCAGCGACTTTATTAGCGCATCACGCACGACAAGGGGGCTTACATCCGCGTCGACGCCGGTGCCAACCTGGATCGCTGCGATCACGACCGCGCCAAGCAGGGTGAGAGCCCCGCCCAGGATCACCACCGCCCAGCGCCGCGGCGGGCCGACGTTCTCGCGGTAGCGGCCCGCCACGTAGCCGACCGTGAGCATCGTGAGCGCGAAGGCGCCGAGCGTCTGCAGGAGGAGACAATCGATCAGGAGTCCGACCGAGAACCCGAATACCGCGCCGGTCAGGCTCCCACCCAGCAGCCCGACCGAGATCACGATCAGAAGCGCCACGTCGGGACTCGCGCCGAAGACGTCCATCTTGGAGAAGCAGGCGAGTTGCGCGACCGCCGCGAGCACACCGAGGGCGACGAGGCGGGCGACGATCCCGGAGGTGAGGATCATCTGCGGCCTCCCCCGGTGAGCACGCGGACGAAGTTCATGTCCCGAAGGTCGGCGAACGGGCTCACATGGACGCGCTGGTAGGCCTGCTGCTCTTCCAGCGTCGCCTCGGTGACCTCGCCGATCGGGATCCCGGCCGGGAAGATCGATCCCAGGTCTCCGGTGGAGAAGCCCGCGGTCACCACCATCTGCCCCTCGCCGATGTCGCTCCCGCGCTCCAGGAATCCCAGCTGCAGGTCCTCCGGATCGCCGATGTTCGGCTCGACCACGCCGGTCGCGCCCGCGGGAAGAACTCGGGCGGTCACCGAGCTCTCGGCGTCGGTGATGAGGGTGACCCGCGCTGTGTTGCGCGTGGTCTGGGTGATCCTGCCCGCGAGCCCGTCCGCCGCGACGACCGGATCGTTCACCCGGACCCCGGAGCTCGTGCCACGGTCGATCGTCACGGTCGAGTACCAGACCGTCGGGGAGCGCGCGATGACCCGCGCCGTCACCGGGTCCGATCCGTCCGGGACGATCCCCCCGCTCGTCAGCTCATCGAGCCGCGAGAGCTCCTCCGCCTCCTGCTTGCTCACCTGCGTCCGCGCGAGCTCGTCGCGGAGGCCAGCGACCTCCTCCTTCAGGCGATCGTTCTCCCCGCGCGCCTCGAAGGTCTCGTCGAACCAGTTCACGAGGTCGCGAACGGGCTTCAGGGCGCGATCCGCCCCCTCCGAGATCGGGCTGAAGATCGTCGAGACGCCCCCCTGGGCGCCGTGCAGGGGGCCGCCGGTTCCCTCTCGGTAGTAGAGGCTGAGAAGCGTCAGCGAGGCGACGACGAGCAGCAACAGCACCGCCCGTCGACGGCGCACCTGCTTGCGGTACATGTCCGGTTCCTAGCTCTCAAGGTCGCTCCCCTCGCCGGCGGCGCGGTTCCCGAATGTAGCGAGCGCGGCTCAACCAGCGTGAAAGAGTTCGCGCGAGGGGCGGGAATGCACGTGAATCCCCTGCAGGAGACCGAGCGCGAGGAAGGTCCCGACGACCGACGACCCGCCGTAGCTGAGGAGGGGAAGGGTGACCCCCGCCACGGGCATGATCGCCAGGTTCATCCCGACGTTCACCATCAGCTGGCAGGCGAGCATCGCGACGATGCCGGCGGCGAGGATCGTCCCGTAGAAGCTCGTCGCCCGTCGCACGATCCGGAACGCGCGCCAGAGCAGCAATCCGTAGAGGACCACGACGAGTACTGCACCGGCGAAGCCGTAGCGCTCCCCGATCACCGCGTAGACGAAGTCGGTGTGGCGTTCGGGCAGGAAGAGGAGCTCGGCCTGGGTCGCGTCGTCGCCGCGGCCGGTGAGCTCGCCGGAGCCGACCGCGATCACGGCCTGCTCGGTCTGGTACCCGGAGTCGCTCGGATCGTCGCCGGGATGGAGGAAGGCCGTGAGCCGATCCTCCTGGTAGGAGTGAAGGACGTCCTGATCGAGTGCGGAGCCGGCGGCGAGTGCCCCTCCGGCGATCAGCGCGGCGGCGGCACCGATTGCCGCGAAATGCTGCCAGGGGATGCCGGCGACGTAGAGGATCGTCAGGGAGACCGCCAGGAACACGGCGGCAGTTCCGAGGTCCGGTTGAAGGGCGACGAGCCCGGCCGGGACGAGGCCGAGCGCAAGCAGCCCCAGGGTCGCCCTGATGTCGAACCCCTTCCGTCTCGCCCGCTCGAAGGCGAAGGCGGCGAGCGACGCACAGAGAAGGACCTTGGCCAGCTCGGACGGCTGGAAGCGGAACAGCGGCAGCTCGATCCAGCGCTGGGAGCCGCGGACCGCGGCACCACCGGCGAGGACGAGGGCGATGGCGGCGACCGTCGCCACGTAGATGCTGACCCGGAACTCGCGCAGCCTCGTGTAATCGAGCCTGCCGAGGGCGATCATCGCCGCTATTCCCACGACGGCGTAGAGAGCCTGACGGGTCGCGAAGTAGCCCGGCTCGCCGGCGATCTCGTCGCGGGTGGCCACCGCGAGCACGAAGACGCTCACCGCGGCCAGCGCGACCGAGGCCCCGAGCAGGACCCAGTCCATGCGTAGGAGCCGAAGTCGCTCGAGGACCGTAGGGCGGCGCGGTGCGATCGTGAGTGGCTTCGCCGCCTCCATCACTCGGTCCCCGCGTAGCTGCGATCGAGGGGGTACGCCGTCGCCTGTCGGTCCGCGTCGAAGTAGCGCTCGAGGATCTGGGCGACGATCGGCGCGGCGGACTCGACCCCGAACCCGCCTCCCTCGACCGTCGCCGTGACGACGACTCTCGGATCGCCGTAAGGGGCGACCGCCGAGTACCAGGACTGATCGGCGTTGCCCTCGCCCCGCTCCGCCGTCCCGGTCTTCCCCGCGACCGCGACGGGGAAGCCGCCGAACACCGAGTAGGAGGTGCCACCTGGCTCCATCGCCGCCCTCCGCAGCCCGTCGAGGATCGTGCTGCGTGTGGTGTCCGAGATCTTCAGGTGCCGCTTCGGCGCCGGCCGGATCCGAGCGACCGTCTCGCCGTCCGGGCCGACGATGCGGCCGCCAAGGTGCGGGGTGACCAGCGTCCCGCCGTTCGCGAGGGCGGCGTACGCGCGCGCGAGCTGCAGCGGGGTCACCTGGACGTCCCCCTGGCCGATCGCCAGGTTGACGTTGTCGCCCTGCGTCCAGGGCCGGTCGATGTAGGGATTGGAGCGCTTCCGGTAGACGCGGTTGCGCCACGCCGGCGTCGGGATCAGGCCGGCGCTCGCTCCGGCGACGTCGATTCCGGGCCGCTCCCCGAGCCCGTAGCGGTGCGCCCAGTCCTGGATCTGACCGTGCCGGCCCCGAGCCTCCGCCCGCAGGCCGAGGCTGTAGAAGTAGACGTCGGACGAGACCTGGAGGGCGTCGCTCATGTCCACCGGACCGTTCGCCGCGCCGCCGGCGTTGTGAAGCACGGTCCCGCCGACGTCGAAGGAACCGGTGTCGTTGAAGATCGTGTCCGGCTCGATCAGGCCCTCCTCCAGCGCTGCGGTCGCTGTGATCGGCTTGAACGCCGAGCCGGTCGGATATCCGCCCTGCATCGCCCGGTCGACCAGGGGCGCGCCGGAGCGCTGCTCGAGCTGCCTGTACTCGGCCTTGGTGTGCGGCCTGACGTAGAACGAGAGATCGAAGGTCGGGTAGGAGCCCATCGCGAGCACGGCTCCGGTGCGAACGTCCATCGCGACGAACGCGCCAGGGAGGCCGCGATCGGCGAGCGCGCCCTCACCGGTCTCCTGGAGGCCGGAGTCGAGCGTGAGTCGGAGGCTCGAGCCGGGTCGGGCGAGAAGGCCGGGCAGTTCCGCCTTCGGCCTGCCGAGTGCATCCACCTGGATCCTCTGCTGTCCGGGAGTGCCGCGCAGATAGCGGTCGTAGGTCCGCTCGAGGCCGGACTGCCCGATCACGTCCCCCGGCGCGAGCCCACCACCAGCAGCTCGTTTGAGCTGCGTGGGACTCACCTGCCCGACGATCCCGAGGAGGTGCGCGGCGAGGGTCCCGTCCGGATAGTCGCGGACGTAGGTGCGCTCGATGCTGACGCCGGGGAAGCTCTGCTGGTTCTCGAGCAGATAGAAGATCAGCGCGCGACTCAGCCCCTGCTTGAGGACGACGGGGTAGCCGGTGTATCGGGGGGCCTCGAGGAGCTTGCGGCGGAGGACCGCGTGCGACAGCCCGGCCACCGACTCGAGCCTGGCGAGGACGCGCTTCCGCTCAGCTCGATCCCGAGGGAGGTCGGAGGGACGGAGCTCGAGCTCCATCACCGTGCGATTGCCCACCAGGACGTCGCCGTTGCGATCGGTGATCTGGCCCCGCGGCGGCTGCACTCTGATGTCGCGAATCCCGTTGTCCTCGGCGACCGCCCGGTAGTGCTCGCCGTCGAGCACCTGCACCGACCAGAGCCGGAACAGGATCGTCCCCAGGATCGCGATCAGGATGGCCGCGAGTACGGCTACCCGCGTCCGCACGCGTTTCGCGAGTGTGGGCGGAATGTCCTCGGGTCGCTGCAGGAGGTACATCGCCGCGCTCCCCCTTCACCCCGCGGTCAGAACCGCCTCCGTACCCTCGAGTTCTTCAGCGCCCGCTTGATCGCCTCGAACTCCTCGAGGGCCTGGCCTGAGCCAGTTGCCACGCAACTCATGGGCGAATCGGCCAGTCTGGCCGGCATCTCGGTCTCCTCGCTCATCCGCTCCGCCATCCCGTGGAGCAGCGCGCCGCCCCCCGCCAGGGTCATCCCCCGCTCCATCACGTCGCCGGCGAGCTCGGGCGGCGTCCGATCGAGCGTGTCGCGCACCGCCGCGATGATCTGCGCGATCGGGTCGTCGAGCGCCTTGCGAACCTCTTCCGAGGAGAGCTTCACCGCCCGCGGCAAGCCGGAGCCGAGGTCGCGGCCGCGAATCTCGACCTTGACCTCGTGTCCGAGAGGGGCGGCGGAGCCCGCTTCGTGCTTGACCTCCTCAGCGGTCCTGTGCCCGATCAGCAGCTGGTGCTCGCGCTTGCACCAGTTGATGATCGCCTCGTCCATCTCGTCGCCGGCGATGCGGATCGACCGCGAGACGACGATGTCGCCCAGCGAGATCAGGGCGACCTCCGTCGTGCCACCTCCGATGTCGACGATCAGGCTGCCGGTCGGGTCGCTGACGGGAAGCCCCGACCCGATCGCGGCCGCCATCGGCTCCTCGATCAGATAGGCCTCGCGGGCTCCGGCCCCAAGGCACGCCTCCTCGACCGCTCGCTTCTCGACGCCGGTGACCCCGGAGGGGACGCAGACGACGGCCCGCGGGTGGAAGAAGCGGCTGTGGTTCGCCCGCTTGATGAAGTAGCGGAGCATCGCCTCGGTGACCTCGAAGTCCGCGATCACGCCGTCCTTCAGGGGCCGCATCGCGTTGATCGTCGCTGGGGTGCGGCCGAGCATCTGCTTCGCCTCCTCGCCGACCGCGTGCACCTCTCCGGAGCCGACGTCGACGGCGATCACCGACGGCTCGGAGAGCACGATGCCGCGGCCCCGGACGTACACAAGGGTGTTCGCTGTACCCAGGTCCACTGCCATGTCCCGTGCGGGACTCAGGGAACTGATCAGGCCCATCCCCCTCGCTTTCGGTCGAGTTCCTGCCAAGCCTACTCAACCGGACTAAATGCCCAAAATGCGGCAACTTTTTCGGAGGGTCAGACGAGCTCGAAGAGCTCGGGGGCGATTCGCAGCAGCAACCCGACCGGGAGACCGATGACGTTCGAGACGTCACCGCGGACCTCCGCCACCAGCGCCGCGCCGAGCCCCTGGATCGCGTACGAGCCGGCGCGGCCCTGCCACTCCCGTGACGCCAGGTAGACATCGAGGAGCGGCGGCCCCAGCTCCCGGAAGGTGACGGTGGATGCCTCGACGCCGTCCCGCGGCTCTCCGGTTCCGAGGACGGCCAGCCCGCCGAGGACCTCGTGCTCGCGGCCCGACAGGAGCTCGAGATGGGACCGGGCCTCGGCCTCGTCCTTGGGCTGTCCGAGTACACGACCGTCGATCACGACCTCGGTGTCCCCACCGATCACGACCGTGCCCGGCTTGGCTGACGTCGCCACCGCCGCCGCCTTCCACCGGGCGTTGTCGAGGACGATCTGGCGCGGGTCGCCCTCGGCGAGCTCCTCGATCGCAGGGTCGGCGACCTCGAAGTCGACCCCGAGCGCGGCCAGGATCGCGCGGCGCTGGGGAGAGCGCGAAGCCAGGACGATTCGGGGAGACGGCACGGCGCCCAGCCTAAGGCGCGCTCACAGCTCCGGGAACCAGATGCCGATCTCGCGCTCGGCCGACTCGGGGGAGTCGGAACCGTGGACGAGATTGAAGGTGACCTCGGTCCCGAACTCGCCGCGGATCGAGCCCGCGTCCGCCTCGACCGGGTCGGTGGCTCCGATCACCTGGCGCGCGGCCTTCACCGCGCTTGGCCCCTCGAGGATCATCGCGACGAGCTCCCCCTGGGTGATGAACTCGACGAGCTCGCCGAAGAACGGCTTCTCGGCGTGCTCCTCGTAGTGGACGTTCGCGATCTCCTCGTCCGCCTGCATCAGCTTCAGCGCGACCAGGCGAAGACCCTTGCGCTCGAAGCGAGCGAGCACCTCGCCGGTCAGCCCCCGCTCGAAGGCGTCCGGCTTCACGAGGATCAGTGTCCGCTCGTCCGCCACGCGGCGGAGAACCTACCGGTAAGACGATCCGCGAGCCGTCAGGTCAGCGAGACGAGCCGCTCGGGCGCTGCGGTGGCCTGCCCTGTGCACCTACCGCGGGGCGCTGCGTGCGCCGGGTGGTTCCGTCGCTCCGCGAGCCGGACGGACGCTGGCCCGCGGCGCGGCCCGCCCGGGCCCGGTCGCGACGGGTGTCGCGCTCCGAGCGCTCGGGCCGCTGCTTGCGCACCTCCGTCTCGCAATAGGGGCAGATCCCCCATCGCGGGTCGAGCGGCTTGTGGCACTGCCTGCACGGGTTTCGAAGCCGACGCTCGCAGTTCGGGCACCGCAGATAGGTGCGCTCGATCGGGTACTCGCAGTGAGGACAGGACTGCTCGATCCGCTGGCGGAGCTCCAGCTCCGCGGCACGCAGCTCGAGCTCTCGCTCCTCCCGATCCTCGAGGAACTCCGGCGGCCGGAGAATCGTGTAGACGATCGTGCCGATGAAGGGAAAGACGGAGGCCATGGTCGCGCAACCGATCAGCACCGGGTCCTCGATCCGCCGGCGGGCGTCGAGGTAGGTCCAGTAGATCAGCGCCAGATAGACGACGACCAGAAAGAGGACCAGCAGGTTGACGGCAAGGCCGACCCCGCCGTCTATGCCGAAGAGAGCGAGAAGCATGGGCAAGTGGGAGCCGCGAGTGTACGTACTTCCTCGGTCGGGGGTGGAACTCTGCGTGCGTCTGGTGAATCGGGAGCCGGGTCGGGTTTCTAGAGGAAAAGCAGGCCGAAGATGTAGCCCAGAGCGAAGAAGACCAGGATCACGACCGCGACCACCAGGGCCACCAGGCCCATCATGGTCAGGAGCTCTGAACGGGCCTCTCTGTCCATATGCAGCTGAGAAGGTAGTGACTGCCCGCCGCGAGCGCCACGCCATTCTGCGCCGTGGCAAGCTCTCGTGTCCTTGCCCATGCCCCGAGCGGATCCGCGACCGCCTCCGCGTCCGTCCCGGCCTCCCGGCAGAGCCTCGCGAGGTCCTCCGCCGCGTGCGACGTCCCCACCGGCCTCCCGGATCCGCGAATCACGTCCTCCGGTATCTGCGTGCAGACGAACGCCGCACACGCCGGCGCCAGCGCCTCGATGATCGAGCGCGCGTCCTTCTCGGCGAGGATTGCGATGCAGCAGACGACGGCACGATCGCCGGCCAGCACCGGCAGAGCCTCCGCCAGCGCCCTGGCGCCGTCGGGATTGTGCGCCGCGTCGAATATCGCCGGCGGATTGCCCGGTACCACCTGCGCCCGCCCGGGGATCGAGAGCTCGCGGCTCTCGAGATCCCTGACGAAGGCCGTCTCCGCCTCAGGATCGGTCCCTCCCAGCGCCTCGGTCACGGCGGCCCTGGCGAGCGCAAGGTTGCGGCTCTGGTAGCCCGGCAGCTCGTTGCTTGCCAGGGTCGGCGCCCGGAGCCGCTTCGCATGCCGCCGATTCACTTCCTGCTCGACCACGGGTTCCACCTCTGTGGGTAACGGGCCGGCGATCAGTGTCGTGTGGTCCCGCAGCACCGCCAATTTCTCCCCCGCGATCTCCTCGACCGTCTCCCCCAGCCATTCCGTGTGATCCAGGCCCACCGACGTCAGGACCGTGATCCGCGACGGGATCACGTTCGTCGCGTCGAGGCGGCCGCCGAGACCCGCCTCGATCACCGCCCACTGCACACGCGCCTCGGCGAAGGCGAGGAACGCGGCGGCGGTGTCCAGCTCGAACTGGGTGACCGGGCCCTCATCCCCGGCCGAGCGGTCGGCCACCTGCGCCGCATGCTCGGCCCTCCCCAGAGCCCTCTCGAACGCCTCCTCGGAGATCGGCTCGCCGTGGAGGAGGATCCGCTCGCGCCAGGAGGAGATGTGGGGCGAGACGTAGGCGCCGGTGCGGATGCCGTGCGCCTCGAGCAGCGCCGCGGTCATCCTGGTGACGGAGGTCTTGCCGTTCGTCCCGACGACGTGGATCGAGGCGAATCGGTGCTGCGGCATCCCGAGGAGGGTGCAGAGGCGTCGGATGCGCTCCAGGCCGAGCCTCCAACCGATCGGCTCCCGCGCACGGAGGATCTCTTCGGGGCTGCGCTCGGCTATCCGCCCAGGTCCTCGAGCTCGGCCTTGTAGGCGGCGAGCTTCTCCCGCTCCGCGTCGACGACGTCGGCCGGCGCCTTCGCGACGAAGCGCTCGTTCGAGAGCTTGCTCTCCCCTCGCGTCACCTCCGCCCTGAGCTTCTCGCGCCGCTCGTCGATCCGGGCCTCGACCGCCCTCGCGTCGATCCCTTCGGTCTCCAGGAGCTCGACGCCACTCACGCTCGCGATCGGCTCGCCGCCGTCCGCCGAGAACTCGACCCGGGCGAGCCGCGAGACGAGCTCGTGCGGCTCGCGATCGTCGGCTCGGGCGGTCAGCACCTGCTTCACGGGAACTCCCGCCAGATCACGCCACCGGCGCAGCGCCCTGGTGAGCGCGATCGCGGCTCCGATCTCCTCCTCCGCGACCTCGTCGATCAGCTTCTCCTGGGCCTCCGGAAATGGGTGGACCGCCAACGCCTCGGCATGCTGTCTCGGCATGTAGGAGTAGATCTCCTCGGTCACGAACGGCATGAACGGGTGGGCGAGCGCGAGGACCTGGTCGAGCGCCCACAGCAGGCTCGCCGAGGCATCCTCGTCCCCTTCGTAGAGGCGGGGCTTCACGATCTCGAGGTACCAGTCGCAGAGCTCCGACCAGAAGAACTCGTAGAGGTCGAGGACGGCGTGGGAGAAGTCGTAGGCCTCGATGCTCGAGCTGACGGATGCGATCGCGCGCTGAAGCCGAGACGCGATCCAGCGATCCTCGACCCGCTCCGAACGAGGCCCCGGCTCGACGTCGTCGCGGGCGTTCAGGAGGATCAAGCGCGAGGCGTTCCAGGTCTTGTTCGCGAGGTCCCGCCCCTGCTGGACACGCGCCTGCGAGAAGCGCACGTCCTGGGTCGAGGACATCGCGAGCAGCCCGAAGCGCAGGGCATCCGCGCCGTGCTCTTCGATCTCGTCGAGTGGGTCGATCCCGGTACCGAGGCTCTTGGACATCCGCCTTCCGTCCGGGGCCTGGATCACGGAGTGCACGTAGACGTCGGAGAACGGGATCTCGTCGGTGAACTCGAGCGAGGTCATGATCATCCGCGCGACCCAGAGAAAGATGATGTCCCGCGCCGTGACAAGGACGTCTGTCGGAAAAAATGCCTGGAATTCGGGGGTTTCAGTGTCAGGCCACCCCAGGGTGCCATACGGCCAGAGCGCCGAGGAGAACCAGGTGTCGAGGACGTCCTCCTCCTGTTCCCATCCCTCGCCCTCAGGGGGATGCTCGCCGACGTACGTTTCGTCGCCCCGGTACCAGACGGGCAGCCGGTGCCCCCACCAGAGCTGACGTGAGATGCACCACGGGCGAATCCGCTCCATCCAGTCGAGGTAGACCTTGGTGTGCGGCTCGGCGGGTATGAACCGCACCCGCCCATCGGTGACCACGTCGATCGCCCGCAGGGCCATCTCGTCCATCCGGCAGAACCACTGGAGCGAGATCAACGGCTCGATCCGCTGGCCCGAGCGATGGGAGAACGGAACCGAGTGGGTGTACGGCTCCTCCCCGCGGATCAGCCCCTGCTCGCGAAGCTCGGCGACGACGGCCTGATGCGCCTCCCCAGCGGTCATCCCCCGGAACCGCTCGGGCGCCTCGTCGGTGATGCGGCCGTCCTCCCCGATCACGCTGATCTCGGGGAGGTTGTGGGCTCGGCCGATCTCGAAGTCGTTCGGGTCGTGACCCGGGGTGATCTTCAGCGCGCCGGTCCCGAACTCGGGGTCCACGTGTTCCTCGGCGATCACCGGGAGGCGACGACCTACGAGCGGCAGGATCGCGTGCTTGCCGACCAGGTCGTGGTAGCGCTCGTCGTTCGGGTTCACCGCGACCGCGGTGTCCGCGAGCATCGTCTCCGGCCGAACGGTGGCGACGATCAGCTCACCGCCGTCCTCGAGCGGATAGGCGAGCTCATAGAGGGTGTCGGTGACCTCCCGGTTCTCGACCTCGAGGTCCGAGATCGCGGACTGGGTGCCGGGATCCCAGTTGACCATGTAGTTGTCGCGATAGATCCAGCCCTTCCGGTAGAGCTCTGCGAAGACTCGGTGGACCGCCCTCACGTAGCCCTCGTCGAGGGTGAACCGCTCTCGCTCGTAGTCGCACGAGGCGCCAAGTCGCTTGTACTGCTCGATGATCGTGTTGCCGTAGCGGTAGCGCCACTCCCAGACCTTCTCGGTGAACGCTTCGCGGCCCATCTCGAGCCGCAGCGCCCCCTCCTCGGCAAGCTCCTTCTCCACCACGGACTGGGTCGCGATCCCGGCATGGTCGGTGCCGAGGATCCACATCGTGTTGCGGCCGCGCATCCGGTTGACGCGGATCAGCGCGTCCTGGATCGAGCCGTTCAGCGCATGTCCCATGTGGAGGGCGCCGGTGACGTTCGGGGGTGGGATCGCGATCGAGTAGTTCTCGTCCGGAGTGCCCTCCGCCGGGGGATCGAACCAGCCGCCCTCCATCCAGCGCTCGAATATGGGCTGCTCGACCGCGCCGGGGTCCCAGCGCGTCGTCTCCTCGAGCGTCTTGCGCCGTTCCGCGTCCACCCGGCGATCTTACGAGCCGTCGCCTACAGCGGCAGCCGCTGTGCCCTGCGCCTGCACCGCTTGCGCTTGACGCTGCCCTTCGGGAACTTCCTCTTGCACCTTCTCAGCCCCGCTGCACGCTGCCCGGTCGGCCCAGTCTGTGCCTGCAGGATGGGCGGGCTTGGGACTGCACCCGCGGCCGACTGCTGCGGACTGCAAACAGGCGCCCCGCCCGCCGGGTCCAGGCGGTAGACCGGGCCTACGATGCTCGCGACGTAGATGTGTCCGCAGGCGTCCTCTCCGAAGGACACGACGTTCGTCGCGCTCACTCCGAGGCCTGTGTCTCCGGTGGACCCTCCCGCGAACAGCTGCGCCGTCCGCAACTCTCCCGCGAAGGCGTCGTCGATGTCGGTGTAGATGTAGCGGCCGAGCAACGACGGCAGCCCTCCGTCGCGAATCACGTAGCCCCCCGCTACATCGGCCTGCCCAGGGTCGGGGTTCGGATACTCGAGCACGGGCGGGGTGTGGTTGCCCGGCAGCGGCGTGCAGCCGTCCGGCGTCGGCAACAGTGGATGGGTGGCCTCGAAGCAGTTCCAGCCGAAATTGGCGCCGCGCCCGGCGCCTTTCGGCACGAAGTCGACCTCCTCCCAACTCCTCCACCCCACGTCTCCGATCGTCAGGTCGCCGGTGAGGCGATCGAAAGAGAAACGCCACGGGTTGCGCAGCCCGTAGGAGTAGATCTCGTCCGCGCCGGACGTGGCGCCCGCGAACGGATTGTCCGCCGGGATCGAGTATTGGCCCGGCAGTGTCCCGGCGGGATCGATCCGGAGCAGCTTGCCCAGCAGGGTCACGGTGTTCTGGGCGTTGCCATTGGGATCCCCCTGGGGACCCCCGTCGCCGACGGAGATGTAGAGGAGGCCGTCGGGTCCGAAGTGAAGCTGGCCGCCACTGTGGATAACGGTCTCGGGGGGGTGAAGGATCTCGAGGACGATCCGCCGGGTCAAGGGATCCGCGACGTCCGGGTCCACGGCCGAGCGCTGGAACTCCTCGATCCGAAGGTAGAACTGCTCCTCCGGAACCGCCGAGTCCCTCGTGTAGAAGACGTAGAACAGGCCGCTCGTCGCGTAGTCGGGAGGGAACGCGATCGAGAAGAGGCCACAGGCGTTACATCCCGCGTACACCTCGGGGATGCTCAGAAACGGCGTCGACTGAGTCACCCCGTTCTCGACGAGGCGAATCGTCCCCGTTCCCTCGACCACGAATACGCGGCTTGGATCCGCGGGATCCCCGGTGACGTAGTAGGGCGAGTCGAACGTCTGGCCGCCGAACGGGGTGAGCTGAACGACCTGCGCCCTGGCCGAGACCGGGGCCAGCAGCAGGACGACGAAGAAAAGCGCCGTCGCCACGGTGACCGACCCGGCGCCCGAACCGCCAGTCAGCCCCCTATTTTCGATTCTCCCTGGGGCGCCCAGGACGGCTACCCGCCGCGCGGCTCGGACTCGAGCGACTCGAGGACGCCGAGAAGCTCGCCGACCCGGCAGACGAGGAGGCGCTCCTCGTCGATCTCGACCCAGACTCCCGCGGATGACGGGAAGACGACGTGATCGCCGGGCTGCACCGGCATGTCGACGCCGGCCGCCTCCCACCAGTCGAGACCAGGACCGACGGCAAGGACGATGCCCTGCTGTGGCGGCGGCTCGTCCGTGCCGGCGGGCACGACGAGGCCGGACCGTCGCATCCGGTCCTGATCCAGCTCCTTCAGCACCACCTGGTCGAACAGGGGGCGGAGCTGGTGGCGGACGGTCTCGATCGGCTCCCGTGAGGATCGCGTGCTCATGGGCTCAGGATACGAGGTGAACACGCTGTTGCGCGACCACTCCTCCCGTCCGAAGCAACTACTCGGATAGCCCAGCGGCCCGCAAGGCGTCGTCCCGCTGCGCGTAGGTCTTGAATCGGATGATGCGCCCCTCGCGGACTGTGATCACCTGTGCGTACTGCACGGGGAACTCGATTCCCGTGGCCCGGCCCAGCAGCCGCTGATCGATCAGACCCACCACTTGCTCGCCGGCATCGATCAACTCGTACTCGAAGTGCACCGTTTGCCAGGCCTCGAGGAAGTGCTGCCAGAACTCCCTCACCCCCTCGATTCCCTGGTAGCGCCCGTCGCCGACGTCCGGCAAACCGGAGTCGGACTGATCGAAGTCGATCTCGGGATCCAGAAGCGAGAGCTGATCCTGAGGGATCTCGCCGCGACGGTACGCATCGCTCGTCGTGTCGCTCAGGAACCCGTCGTAGAGCCGCCGTACGACCACCAGGCTCTCCGCCGACATCGCGCGAACCGATGGGGTCAGGCCGTCTGCTCGCCGAGCGCCGGGTCCTCGAGCACGATCTCGTGCTCGCCGGTGGCATCGGTCACCAGCATCGGGCGCTGGCCCTTCTCGATCGTCTCCTTGGTGACGACGCACTTCTGGACGTCGCCGCGCGAGGGAAGCTCGAACTGGACGTCCATCAGGGTCTCCTCGAGAATCGAGCGGAGCCCACGTGCGCCAGTCTCCCGCTCCAGCGCCTTGTCGGCGATCGCGGAGAGGGAGTCGGGGGCGAAGACCAGGTCGATGTCGTCGAACTGGAAGAACCGCCTGAACTGGCGGGTGAGCGCGTTGCGGGGCTCGGTGAGGATCGTGATCAGGTCGTCGCGGCTGAGCTGGTGGATCGCGGCGACCACCGGCAGGCGGCCGATGAACTCCGGGATCAGGCCGTACTCCATCAGGTCCTCCGGCAGCACCTGCTCGAAGTACTCGCCGGTGTCCTTGTCGGCGTTCGAGGTGACCTCGGCGCCGAACCCGACGCCGTGGTTGCCGATCCGCTTCTCGATCACCTGATCGAGCTGGCCGAACGAGCCGCCGCAGACGAAGAGGATGTTCGCCGTGTCGATCGTCAGGAACTCCTGGTGGGGGTGCTTGCGCCCGCCCTGGGGCGGGACGGAGGCGGAGGTGCCCTCGAGGATCTTCAGGAGCGCCTGCTGCACGCCCTCGCCTGAGACGTCGCGGGTGATCGACGGGTTGTCGGCCTTGCGGGCGATCTTGTCGATCTCGTCGATGTAGATGATTCCCGTCTCCGCCTTCTTCACGTCGAAGTCGGCCGCCTGGATCAGCTTGAGGAGGATGTTCTCGACGTCCTCGCCCACGTAGCCGGCCTCGGTGAGTGCGGTGGCATCGGCGATCGCGAACGGGACGTTCAGGATCTTTGCGAGGGTCTGGGCCAGCAGCGTCTTGCCGCAGCCCGTGGGACCGAGCAGCAGGATGTTCGACTTCTGCAGCTCGATCTCCGACTCCTCGCCGTTCGAAGACATCTGGACCCGCTTGTAGTGGTTGTAGACGGCGACCGAAAGGGCACGCTTGGCGCCCTCCTGTCCCACCACGTACTCGTTCAGGACGTCGTAGATCTCGCGGGGCTTCGGGAGGTTCTCGAGCTCGAACGTGGGCGGAGCCGTGAGCTCCTCATCGATGATCTCGTTGCAGAGGTCGATGCATTCGTCGCAGATGTAGACGCCGGGGCCGGCGATCAGCTTCTTGACCTGTCGCTGCGACTTGCCGCAGAAGCTGCAGAGGAGCTGCTCGTTGGATTCGGTGGGACGTGCCAGCGGATTACTCCCTCGGTCTCGCTTCGCCCGGCCGGCTCCTTCCTCGTTGGAAGCTTAGACGCCAGCCGACCTCGGCCCGACGGATTCTCGTTACGCCGTGAGCGGCCGGTTTCCTTCCGCTGCTACATCGGCGGCAGGCGCAGCCGCCACATCCCACCTACTCTCGGTAAGCGCGCGATCGGCGTTCTGGCCGGCTGCATCACCCGGGTCGCCAACTGTCACAGGCGTGTGCGCTGCCTCGTCTCACTGGGTGAAAGATCCGAAAGGAGGCCGAAGATGAAGGTCCTGGTTGCGGGCGCCACGGGTGCGCTCGGAAGGCAGCTTCTCCCTCAGCTCGTCGCGAATGGGCACGAGGTGAGCGGAATCACTCGCAGCGCCAAGAAGGTCGATGACGTCAGGAGGCTCGGCGCGAGACCTCTCGTGGCGGACGCGCTCGACGCCGAACAGATAGCGCAAGCGGTCGCGCAGGCCGAACCGGATGCGATCGTTCACGAACTCACCGCCCTGTCGGGCACGCTCGACATGAAGCACTTCGACCGCACGTTCGAGGTGACGAACAGGCTCCGCACGGAGGGAACCGATCACCTGCTCGCGGCCGGGCGCGCCCTGGGGGTGGCCAAGTTCGTGATCCAGAGCTATGCCGGCTGGCCGTTCGCCCGGGTCGGCGGGAGGGTGAAGACCGAGGAGGAGCCGCTCGACCCAGCCCCGCCGAAGGCCGTGCGCGAGACGATCGCAGCGATCCGCTATCTCGAACGAGCGGTCACGGAGGCCGAGTGGACCGAGGGCGTGGTGCTGCGCTACGGAGGCTTCTACGGCCCCGGCACATCTTTCTGGCTCGGCGGGGAGCAGTTCGAGGCGATCCGCAAGCGGAGGTTCCCCGTGGTCGGTAGCGGTGACGGCATCCTTTCCCTGATCCACATAGAGGACGCTGCCGCCGCGACAGTGGCGGCGGTTGAGAGCGGCCGTCGTGGGCTCTACAACATCGTCGACGACGACCCCGAGCGCGCCGGAGACATGCTCCCCGAGATGGCGAAGGCGATCGGCGCACCCCCGCCTCGTCACTTTCCGCGCTGGTTGGCCCGGCTGATCGCCGGCGAGGCGCCTGCGATCATGATGACCGAGGTGCGTGGAGCATCGAACGCCAAGGCCAAGCGGGAGCTGGGCTGGCGGCCCAGGTACCCGAGCTGGCGAGAGGGATTCGCGGAACTGTCCCGTGCGGACACTGCCGGTCCCGCCGGAAACGCATCTCTCGAGGCGACCACGTGACCGAGTCGCACGACGCGCTCCTGGAAGAGCTCCGCCCTCGCGCCTTCGCGATCGCGTACCGGATGCTGGGCACCGTCGCGGAGGCCGAGGACGTCGTCCAGGAAGCGCTGATGCGCGTACACGGCGCACTCGAGCGGGGCGAGACAATCGAGTCGCCCGGCGCCTATGTCGCCACGGTGACCACCCGCCTTGCCATCGACGAGCTCCGGTCGGCCCGCGCGCGTCGTGAGACCTACGTGGGCGAGTGGCTGCCGGAGCCGCTGGTCAGCGACCCAGCTGACGACCCCGCGGCCCAAAGCGAGATGGCCGACTCGCTGTCGCTCGCCTTCCTGGTCCTGCTGGAGAACCTCTCCCCTGACCAGCGCGCGGTGCTTCTGCTCCACGACGTCTTCGACTACGGCTACGACGAGATTGCCCGGATCATCGGCAAGAGCGAGGACAACACGCGCAAGCTCGCCAGCAGGGCCCGCCGCCACGTCGAGCAGCGGAAGCCGCGGTTCGAGGCGTCGAAACGGCGGAAGGAGGAGTTGGCTCGACGCTTCTTCGCGGCCGCGCAGGAGGGCGACCTCGACGGGCTCGAGGCGCTGCTCTCGGAGGACGTGGTTCTGCAGGGCGACGGCGGCGGCAAGGCGCCCGCGTTGGCCCGCTCTCTGCACGGGCGCAATCGTGTTGCCCGCACCCTGCTCGCCTGGGCTCGCCAGGGCTGGCGGATCCCTGGGATCGACATCCGTCCGGCGGAGATCAACGGTCAGCCGGGCGCGCTCTTCGTTCACTCCGACGGCGTGCTCGCCGCGATGGCGCTCGACATCGCCGACGGACAGGTTCAGGGGGTCCGCTCGATCGTCAACCCGGACAAGCTCCAGCACCTCGGTGCGGTGGGCGACGCCTGGTCGCTTGTTCCGGGCCGGAAGCGCTAGCGAGACTGCAAATACACGGCTCGCCCAAGCCGTGAAGGGGACGGGCGCTAGCTGAAGCGATCCCAGGCCCGGAGGTGTGGCTCCGGATCGATCGGGTGGCCGCGACGATGGAGCTCGAAGTGAAGGTGGCAGGGAGTCGAGCCGGCGTTTCCGGTCCTGCCGATGTGGCCGACGATCTCGCCGACGTGCACCAGGTCCCCCTTTCGAAACCCGGAGGGATGCGCCATGTGCGAGTACCAGTACCAGCGCCGCTCGCGCAGCCCCTTGATCACCACGAAGTTGCCGTCCAGGCGGCCGTCGAACGCTCGCCTGACGACGGTTCCGGTCCTCGCCGCCGCAAGCGGCGTGCCGCACGAGGCCGTGACGTCGAAGCCCCTGTGCCAACGGCCGCCGCTCCGTGCCGCCCTGAACTCGCCCACGGCTCCCCGCGTGCCATGAGGCCCGCGCACGGGGAAGTAGTGGCGATGAAGGGTGACGCTCCCGGCGTCCTCCTGGTCGCCCATAACGGAGACGACGACGCGATAGGTCCCGTCGGCGACCGGCCGGCCGCCGTTATCGAGGCCGTCCCAGCGGTAGAGCTGGTCGCGCCCGGGCTCAACAGCCGAGAGCTCCACTCCCCGCACCTCATCGCCGGCGCCTGAGATACCAATTCGGACTGCCTCGGAGGCGGAGCCGGAGATCCGGAACTCGACCCGAACGCCCCCGGCGGCGCCGGTGAACCCCCTGGTGGGTGTCACCGTGGCGCGCTGCACACTGGCGACCTCGGCTGAGGTTGCGCTCAAGGGGAGAAGCGCGAAAAGGGCAACGAGGAGTGGCGACACCGCCCATCTGCCGACGTTCATTGCAGCCTTAGGCGCCCTATAGCGACCCGAATGCTGCAATCGACCGAGGAGCTACCGGTGTTCGATCACGCGGTCGACCAGGTGGTACTCCATGGCCTCCTCCGCGCTCATGAAGTAGTCCCGCTCGGTGTCCTTCGCGACCTTCTCCAGCTCCTTGCCGGTGTGCTTCGCGATGATCTCGTCGAGGCGGCGCCGAACGTCGATGATCTCCTTGGCGTGGATCTCGATGTCGGTCGCCTGGCCCTGGAAGCCGCCGGAGACCTGGTGGATCAGGATCTTCGAGTTGGGCAGCGCCATCCGCTTGCCCTCGGCGCCGCCGGCGAGCAGGAGTGCCCCCATGCTCATCGCGACGCCGACGCAGATCGTCTGCACGTCGGGCTTTATGAACTGCACCGCATCGTAGATCGCAAGGCCCGCATAGACCGACCCGCCAGGCGAGTTGACGTAGACACTGATGTCCTTGTCTGGGTCCTCCGACTCGAGGTGGATCAACTGGGCGACGATCAGGTTCGCGATGTCCTCCGTGATCGGCGTGCCGAGGAAGATGATGCGCTCGTTCAGCAGCCGCGAGTAGATGTCGAACGCCCGCTCGCCGCGAGACGTCTGCTCGACCACCATTGGGACCAGGGGACTCATGGGATGCGCCAGTCTAGCGACCGCGAGATCGCGCTCTTTCGGGAGCGAAGGGCGAAGCCCGTAGCGACTTATGCTGGTGCGATCGCTGCGGTCGCGACTGATGGCGAAGCCTGGCACCACAAACGAGATCCTCACCGTCGGTCACTCGAACCACGACGAGCGGAGGTTCCTGGAGCTCCTGCGCGGGGCCGGAGTCGAGCTGCTGGTGGATGTCCGCGCCAACCCCCGCTCGCGGTACCCACAGTTCAACCGCTCGGCGCTCGCAGGGACGATGAAGGCGAACGGCATCGGCTACGCGCCCCTCGGAGCGGAGCTCGGCGGGCGCCGGGAGCCGCGGCCTGACTCGGTGAACACCGCGCTCGAGGAGGGCCCGTTCCGCGGCTACGCAGACCACATGGCGAGCGAGGAGTTCCTGGCGGGCGTTGACTTCCTCGAGGAGCTGGCGAGGGAGCGGCGCGCCGCGGTGATGTGTGCGGAGGGGGACTGGACCCGCTGCCACCGCCGACTGCTGGCCGACATCCTCACGGCAAGAGGGTGGCGCGTCCTTCATCTCGCCCCGGATGGGTCCCTTGCCACCCATGATCTGACCGACTCCGCGCTCGCCGAGGGCGGCACGGTCACCTATCCGGCGCAGCAGACCTCGCTCGGGATCTGACGGGCACTAGTCGGACCCCGGGGTCCAGAGCGCGCCCTTCTCCTCGCGCTCCTTCTCCGGCGTCCAGATGTCCTCGCGGGCCTGGGCCTGCTCCATCGGGATCGGCTTCGCCCCCTCGCCGATCAGCTCGAGCGCGCGGCGCATCCGCAGGTCGGACTTGAATAGGTCCTCGCGCCCGCTCTTCCGGATCTCGGCAAGCGCGTCAGCTGGCTCGGGATGGCCGTGATCCTCGTGTCCGGGCGGGATCTGCAGCGCCTCGAGCATGTCGTCGTCGGTGATCTCGATTCCCTCGGCGTCGGCGACGGCCTCGAGCACCGCCTCCCGCTTCAGTGCCCTCTCGGCGTCGGGACGGGCCTGCTCGATCATCTCGTCCCGCGATCGGCCCTGGACCTGCAGGTAGTTCTCCGGGTCCATGCCCTGCTGGGCCAGCTGCCGCTCGACGCGGCGCCACGTCTCCTCCGCTCGGGCCTGGATCACCGGTGCGGGCAACTCCACCGTCGCCTGCTCGACGGCCGCGTCGAGCGCCGCCTCCTGGAAGCGCTCCGCGATCTGCCGCTCGAGGATCTGCTTGATCTGGTCCGAGATGTGACCGCGGAGCTCATCGAGCGTTTCGAACTCCGAGGCCTCGGACGCGAAGTCGTCGTTCAGCTCCGGCAGCTCCTTCTCGCGGACCTCACTGACCTTGATGTCGAACTCGGCGGTCTTGCCTGCGACCTCCTCAGCCGGGTATTCCTCCGGGAAGGGCACCGTCGCCTTGCGCTCCTCCCCCGCCTTGGCTCCCTCGAGCGCCTTCTCCAGCTCGGGCAGGACCCTCCCCTCTCCAAGCTCGAGCAGGTAGTCCTTGGCGGTGCCGCCGTCGAAGGGCTCGCCGTCGATCTTCCCCCCGTAATCAATCAGGGCGACGTCGCCCTTCTGCGCGGCGCGATCGACCGGGTTGAGTCTCGCGAACCCCTCACGGAGGCGATCGAGCTCCGCATCGACGGCATCCTTCGGTACCTCGGGCTCGTCACGGCCGACCTCGAGACCCTTGTACTCGCCGAGCTCGGCGCGGGGCCTTACCGCGACCTCGATCGCGAACCGCAGCGGCTCTCCCTCACCGGGCAGATCTGAGAGATCGAGCTTCGGGTCTCCAACCGGGTTCACCCCGGACTCGAGCATCGCCCGCTCGTACCAGTCCGCGAGGGACGACTCGAGAGCCTGCGTCAGGACAGCCTCACGTCCGAGGCGCTGGACCACCATCTCGGGCGGCACCTTTCCCTTCCGGAAGCCGGGCAGCTTCATGTCCTGCCCGAGCTGGCGCGCCGTCCTGCTGATGCTCCCCTCGACGTCCTGAGGATCGACGTCCACCTCGACCCGGACCCGCGACTCGGGGAGCTCCTTTACCGTCGTCTCCATGGGACCGTCCACCTTAGAGACAGAAGCCGCTCGGGGAGGGGGCCGGCGGCGGCTCCGGCGACGCGACCGCCTCGGTGCCTGGCTCTACACGGGCGCGCCCGGTCGGGCGTTCTCCTTCTCGACCGACATCGCCCTGACACTCGCCGCGCTCGTCCTCTGGTCCACTCGCCGCGCGGGGACGAGGGCGGCTCGAGCTCTCAGGAGGTGTCCCTGATCCGCTCCTCGAGTCGCGCACCCTGGCCGGCGGCGGCCGCACGGGCGGCGCGAGCATCGCTGAGCGGGACGCCGCGCGACTCCGCCAGGTCCACCAGGCGCTGACGCTCCGAGTCCTGCTTCGCCCAGAGCAGGAAGAGCCAGGCCAGCGTGCCGAGGGTGACGAGTCCGCCCTCCACCATCATGATCACGCCGGCGACCCCCTGGTCGGTGAGCGGCTCGATGTTCCAATCCGCCTCTCCGGCGGCGTAGTCCGAGTAGAAGACGGCGTTCGACCACATGAAGACGTTGGCGAGGACGGTGCCCGCGAAGCGCACGCCGATCAGGTAGCCGATCTTCGCCGGGATCCCGAACCAGCGCGGCTGCGGCAGTGGTCCGACGAGTGGCATCCACATCAGCACTCCGAAACCGACGAAGCAGGCGTGTTGGAGGGCGTGGAGGGGCTCGCTCGCCAGTGCGCCCTCGTAGAGGGCGGGGATATGCCAGATGTACAGGTTCACCGCCCACAGCGGCAGCGCGACGAGCGGATGGGCGAGGTATCGAAGCCACCCGAGCCACCGGCTCGCGAGCAACGGCTGGAGAAGCGGACCGGTGAGCCCCAGGACGATCAGGAGCGCGCCGATGTCGCCGATCAACAGGTGCTGCGCCATGTGGCCGAGGAGAAGCTCCTCGCTCACGTGCGCGAGCGGCGAGAGAAACGCCGCCGCAGCGAGCAGCAGCCCTCCCGCGAAGCAGAGGATCCGCCACGTCGGGACCGGCCGGCCCTCCCGCGAGAGCGTGAGGGCGCGGAACGCGTAGGCGGTGCCGGCCAGGGTGAGGGCGGCGATCTGAAGCGGCTCGAAGACGCCGCCGCCGACATGAGCAAGCGGGATCACAGGTCCATCGTAGGACGGCCTAGATCCAGCGGATGCGGCGGAAGAACGCGACGAGGGTCAGCCCGCACAGCACCATCGCCGCCAGCGCCATGGGGTACCCGTATGTCCAGTCGAGCTCCGGCATGTGCTCGAAGTTCATTCCGTAGATGCTGGCGATCAAGGTGGGGACCGCCACGATCGCTGCGACCGACGAGATCTGCTTGATCACGTTGTTCTGATTGACGCTGACCAGCGCGAGGTTCGCCTCGAGCACGCTGGTGAGGAGCTCGCGCTGGGAGCTCACCTGCTCGTCCACGCGGCGTGCGTGGTCGGCGACGTCACGGAAGAAGCTCCGGAGCTCCTCGGGCACCTGCTCATAGCCCCCCTGCTCGAGGGTTCCGAGGGGTGAGAGGAGCGGCCAGACCGCGCGGTGGAATTCGATCACCTCGCGCTTGAGGTGGTAGATGCGCTGGGTGGGGGCGGGGATGTCGTCGTCGAACACCTGGGTCTCGACCTCCTCGATGTCGTCCTCGATCGCGTCGACGACCGGGATGTAGTCGTCGACCACCTTGTCGAGGACCGCCCAGACCGCCGAGGAGGAACCGAGGCGGAGCAGGTCCGGACGCGCCTCCAGTCGATGGCGAGCCGAGGCGAGCTCGCTGCCGGGACCGTGCCGGACCGTGATCACGTAGCTCGGGCCGGCGAACATGTGGATCTCGCCGAAGTGGACCTCCTCCTGGTCCTCGTGGTAGTGGGCCGTCTTCAGGACGATGAAGAAGTGCTCGGGGTAATCCTCGATCTTCGGGCGCTGGTGGGCGAGCATCGCGTCCTCGACGGCGAGTTCGTGCAGGTGGAAGAGGTCCGCCATGCCGGTCGAGGTCGCCTGGCTGCGGCTCGTGCAGCCCGATCCAGATGAACTCGCCCTCGCCCGCGCGCTCGCGCGATCTCGGCGGCCTGCTCCGGATTCAGCGCGCCCTCATGCTGGCGCGCGCCGTCCTTGTAATGGGCGCAATCGACGATCACCGTTCGGCTCCGGCTGCACACTTCCCCCCGCCGGTCCCGCTTCCTGCCCGTGGGTCGAGACGGTCGCCCGTGATCAGCCGAGCGCGGCGTTCACCTCGTCGATCGCGGCGCGCTCATCGTCGCTCACCCGCTCCCCGCTCAGCCCCATGAACCCCTCCTTGCGGGCCTCGGCCACCCGGCTGGCGACGTCGCGAATGAACTGACGGTACGCCTCCACCTCGTCGTCGCCGGCCTTCTGCTCGAGCAGAGCGACCGCCTCGCGGACGTTCTGGAGGCAGTGCTCCTTCAGTTCCTCCTCGGTCTTGAACCGGCTGCGATCGACCTCGGGCTTCGCGGAGACGATCTCATCGAGGAGCTGCGCTCTGCCCCGGCTTCTTGTGCGCCTCGGCGTACGCCTTCGCCATCGAGAACGTCTCGCGGATCGAACCGCCCCGGTCGGAGGCGATCACGAGTAGCGCGGCGCTCGGCGGCGCCTCGAGCAACTGCTTCCACTCCTCCTCGCTGAAGTCGGACTTGCTCGCCACGTCTTCCTCCGTTTCATCGGGGACATCCGGCTTCCCCAGCCTACGCCGCCGCGTGATCGGCGGGGACCCAGGCCTCGCGCATGTCGACCCGCTTCCCCCTGAACGGCACGCCCTCGACCTCGAGCAGGCGCCGCTGCCGCTCGCCCTTCGCGAGTGAGCCGTCGGCCCGGACGACCCGCTGCCAGGGAACGCTCGGGTCATCGCACCGCGAGAGGACCTGGCCCGCGAACCTCGGCGCCTCGGGACAGAGGTCGCCGTACGTGGTGACGAAGCCGCACGGAACCGCGCGAACGCGCCTCAGCACCTCGCGCTCGGAAGGACTCACCTCAGCCGCCACGCCACCCACAGTCCCGCCAGCGTCGCCGGCACGGCGGCCGACATCCCGACCACTCCCGCCGTCCTCTCGCCTGCACGCAGGGCAAGCGCGAAGGCAACAGAATCGCCGGCGTCCGCCGCGGCGTTCGCGAGAATCGCGGCCCGGAGGCGATCGGGGTCGTCGAGCGAGTTGAGGGTTGCGATGCCCATCACGATGTCGCGGCCGCCCGCGACCCTGGCGATGGTCACGCTCGCCCTGTTCGCGCCGGGAAATCCCATCAGGCGGAGGCTGAGCTTCGGCGCCGCGAGCATCCCCAGGCCGATCGCGATCCGGCCGGCGCCGGAGGCCAGCGAGAGCGTGCGAACGTCGGGCGAGCCGACCGGATCTGCGTTCGGGGTCGACACGGTGTCAAGACCCTACTCGCGGACTTCGCGGTCGACGCGAACGGAGGCGGGGCGAGAGGGCGTCCGCGGCGGTGGCGTAGCTTTGACGCACAGTGGCCGCATCCGATCAAACCGCGGCTCGGGTCACCCGAAACGAGCTACCGCGCGAGTTCCAGGCCGGAAACCTCCGCAAGCGGTCGCTTCAGGCGATCGCCCTGCTTGCGGCTCTGGGCGCGGTAGTCCTGCTGGCGCCGGGTCTCGGCGAGGTGCGCGAAAAGCTCAGCGGCGCGGATCCGAGCTGGCTGGTCCTCGCGACGGTGCTGGAGGGTCTGTCGTTCGCCTCGTACGTGCTCATGTTCGGGCCGATCTTCTGCACCGGCCTGACCTCCCGGCGAAGCTGGCAGATCGGCGGCTCCGAGCTGGCGATGGGCTCGCTCGTGCCGGCGAGCGGTGCGGGGGGCCTCGCTCTCGGCGCCTGGATCCTCCATGGGGAGGAATGGACGGCGCTCGGATCGCGAGGCGGTCAGTCGCCTTCTTTCTGATCAAGAGCGGGGTGAACTTCCTCGCCGTCGCCGTCATCGGCACCATTCTCGCCCTCGGCATCGCCGGACCCGACCTGTCGCTCTGGCTCACCGCCGTGCCCGCCGCGCTCGCGACGCTCGCGATCGTCGGCGTCGCCCCTGATCCCCCGGTTCGGTCCCGGGCCGAGCCGTCGAATCGGACGGACTCGCGTGTTTCGCCGCGCGATCCGGCATGCCAGGCACGCCCTGATCACCGGCACCGCCGAGGCGATCCAGATCATCCGCTCGGGGAATCTGCGGGTGCTCGGGGGGTCGGTCGGCTACTGGGCCTTCGACAACGCGGTGCTCTGGGCGACGTTCCACGCCTTCGATGTCGACGTGCCGATCATGGTGATCCTGATCGGCTACCTGATCGGCCAGCTCGGGGGGCTGCTGCCGATCCCGGGGGGAATCGGCGGGATCGACGGCGGCCTGATCGGAACCCTGATCGTCTACGGGGCGCCGGCCGCCGGGACGGCCGCCGCCGTCCTCGCTTATCGGGTGATCCTCTTCTGGCTCCCGCTGATCCTCGGCGCCATCGCCTTCGTCTCGCTTCGCCGTGACATGCCCGACCGGGAACGAGCTCGCCTCCTGCGCACCGGCGATCGCCACCCAGACCGTCTGACTGCGCCGTCGCAATCGTTCGCCCCGACATTTTCCGTCGGGAGCCGCAGATAGCTTCAGCGCAAACGGCAGCTGGCTGCCGTTCCTTCGTTGAGAGGAGGGGTATCGTGAAGCTGGTGATCGGGATCGTCCGGCCTGAGAAGGCCAACGACGTCTTCGAGGCGCTCTACCGGGCCGAGGTACGCGGGATCTCGATGAGCAGGGTCCAGGGCCACGGTGGTGAGCTCGACCGGGTCGAGACCTACCGCGGCAGCACCGTGCAGGTCGAGGTCTCCGACAAGGTCCGCTTCGAGATCGCGGTCTCCGACGCGTTCGTCGAGCCGACCGTCGCCGCGCTCAGCGAGGGCGCCCGCACCGGCGAGGTCGGCGACGGGAAGATCTTCGTCCTCCCGCTCGAGCGGGCGGTGCGCATCAGGACCGGCGAGACCGATGAGGCCGCCGTGACCCCGGTGGGTGCCTGATGGACGTCCCGATCATCGCCCAGGCCGCCACCGAGATCGACACCGGCGACACCGCGTGGATGCTGACGCGACCGCGCTCGTTCTGCTGATGACCCTCGGGGCTCGGCCTCTTCTACGCCGGGCTGGTGCGCTCGAAGAACACCCTCAACACCTTCATGATGTGCGTCGCCGCGATCGCGGTCGCGACGGTGACTTGGGCCTCGTCGGCTACTCGCTCGCGTTCGACGGCACCGGCGACCTGATCGGCGGGCTGGACTACGCCTTCCTTCAGGACGTGGCTTCGAGCCGCGCGAGGGGCTGACGATCCCGCACCTCGTCTTCTTCGCATTCCAGGCGACCTTCTGCATCATCACCACCGCCCTGGTCTCGGGCGCGGTCGTCGAGCGGATGCGGTTCGGGCCGTTCCTCGATCTTCGCGGCGCTCTGGTCGGTGCTGGTCTACTCCGTGATCGCCCACTGGGCGTTCGGCGGTGGCTGGCTGATCGAGGGCGGGACCCTCGACTTCGCCGGCGGCGTACCGGTCGAGATGGGGTCCGGTTTCTCGGCGCTCGCCGCGGCGCTCGTCGTCGGGGCGCGGAAGGACTACGGCCGGCTCGGCCTGCTGCCCCACAACACCGTCTATGTGCTGCTCGGCGCCGGCCTGCTGTGGTTCGGCTGGTTCGGGTTCAACGGCGGCAGCGGCTTCGGGACGAACGAGGCGAGCGTGCTCGCATTCACCAACACGCTGCTCTGCCCCGCCGCGTCGATGCTCGTCTGGTTCGTGCTGGACGCGCTTCCGCGGGCGGCGGGTGACCGCGGTGGGCGCGGCAACAGCGATCATCGTCGGCTGCGTGCTGATCACGCCGGCGGGCGGATTCGTCAGTCCAGGCTGGGCGCTCGCGCTCGGTGCCCTCGGGGCGATCCCGTGTTACTTCGTGATCGTCTACCGGCCGCGGACCGGCGTCGATGAGACCCTGGATGTCCTCGCCGCCCACGGGGTCGCCGGCTTCACCGGCATCCTCGCGATCGGCTTCATCGCCCAGGCGTCCTGGAACGGTGTCTCGGACGGCTGGTTCTACGGGCACATCGGGCAGCTCGGGGATCAGGCGCTCGCGGCGCTGGCGGCGCCGATCTACGCGTTCGTCGCGACCTACCTGCTGTTGCGGGTGATGGCCC
Source organism: uncultured Solirubrobacterales bacterium (assembly GCA_963808565.1). Taxonomy (GTDB): domain Bacteria; phylum Actinomycetota; class Thermoleophilia; order Solirubrobacterales; family 70-9; genus DASUPK01. Next base: position 156,779 of record CAWEGM010000011.1, on the reverse strand, counting down.
TGTTCACGGACCTCCGCGGCGTCGAGCGCGACGAGGCGGTGGGGATGGACTTCGTCCATCACGGCGAGGACGCGTACCCGACGACCGAGGGCGCCATCCTCGTCAGTCCCGAGGGCGATCTGGACGAGCCCGCCCCCGTTGCGGCACGCGGCAGCTAGACGCCGGCGCAGGCCAAGCAAACGAATCCGGCTGATAAGAACTCGGGAGAGATCCCGAATGAGGAGGAGAAGCGATGCATGCTCGCGTGACGCGTTACGAGGGGGCGGCGCCCCAGGCGGTCGACGAGGCCCTCGAGGCCAAGAAGAAGGTCCTGCCGACCGAGTTCGGACAGACCGAGGGAATGATGGGAGCGATGTTCCTCGTCGATCGGGAGACGGGGACCATCGTCGTCGTCTCCCTTTGGCACAGCGAGGAGGATCTGCGCGCGAGCGAGGACGAGGCGACGCGCGTTCGCGAGGAGGTCACGGCGCCCGGCGAGTCGGCGTCCGTGGAGCACTACGAGGTGCCGCTGGTGAACGTCGCGGAGGTCGGAGAGGTCCCCTGAGGCGGCTCCCCTAGACGGCCAACGCCGGCCCGCCCTTGCTCAAAGGGCTCTCCTAGCGTCCTTCGAAGGTCGCGTGACCCGGGCCCTTCTCCATCAGGGTCCGGGCCCCGCGTTGAAGATCGTCGCTCGCCATCACCTTGGCGCCCGCCTCCGGCAGGGCCTCGTCGGCGGCCTCGACACCCTCGTCGACCGTTCGCCGGATGATCTCCTTGGTCGCCCCGTGAGCCACGGTCGGGCCCTCGGCGAGGCGGCGGGCGAACGCCCGTGTCTTCTCCTGCAGGTCGGCGGCCGGCAGCACTCGATTGACGACCCCCCACTCGAACATGGTCTGGGCCGGATAGGGCCGAGCGGTGAGAACCGCCTCGGCCGCCCTTCCCGCGCCGGCTCGCGCCACCAGGCGCTGCGTCCCGCCGCCGAACGGCGTGGCCCCAATCACCCCTTCGACCAGCCCGAGCTGCGCGTCCTCCGCGGCCCAGATCAGGTCGCAGGTCAGAGCCACCTCGAGGCCCGCCGCGAGACAGAGACCCTGGACAGCGCAGACCGTCGGCACCGGCATCTCGGAGAAGCGCCTGATCGCGGGAACGAAGCTCTCGATCAGCTCCTTCGCGGCTCGCTCGTCCCGGTCCAGGAAAATCTCGACGTTCGCGCCTCCCGAGAAGGCGTCGCCCTCGGCCCGGACGAATATCGCCCGCGCCGCGCTGGACGCCGCCTCCTCGGTGGCCGCCGCCAGGTCGTTGAGCAGGTCCATTCCGAAGAGGTTGAGCGGGGGATCCGAGATCACGACCTCCCCGAGCCCATCGTCCAGGCGGAACTCGGCCTTCGGCACGACCTCAACCTATCGCCTGGCGCCGCTCGGCCTCCCTGAGCGCCGCCAGTGCCGGCGGGTAGTGCTCGGTCAGCGCCGACCGCAGCGCCGCGATTCCCCGATTCACGTCGGCGGAGTCGGTGCGGGGCGGGGGCGGCGGCTCGCGACCGTCGCGGATCGCATCCAGCGCGGCGTCCGCATACTCGAGGACGATCCGGCGGTGCTCATCCATTCGCGCCCGGTCCGGCTCATCCCGGCTCAGCCAGTCGAACGTCCGAAAGGCCAGGTCGCCTGCAATCTGCCTGAACGTCCGCCCGTTCCTGGAGCGAACCCGGCCGACCAGGTCTCGGAGATCGCGGCGGCGCCCTGGGTCGAGCATGGCTACGCCCTCAACCATCTGTTCGGTGGTTTTTACGGATCAAAGATGAGACTTATTTGGGGGGCGACGGCGCGGATCCTCGGCGACCTCTTCGCCCGACTTGGGAGGCCGCTGCGATGAGTTCTTGGCCCCCAGGACGTCTATAGAGACAAGCGAAAGCGGACGGCGCGCAACCGCAATCACGACAGGAGGAACGATGAGCAAGGTGAGGGCCAACACCGCGATCTCACTCGACGGCTACGTCGCCGGACCGAACCAGAGCGAGGAGAACCCACTCGGCGAGGGCGGTGAGCAGCTTCACGATTGGATGTTCGCGCTCAAGGCGTGGCGCGAGACACACGGCGTGGAGGGCGGCGAGGTCAATCCGAGCACCGAGGCCGTCGAGAAGATGCACGCCGACGTCGGCGCCTTCGTCATGGGCCGCAACATGTTCGGCCCGATCAGGGGCGAGTGGGAGGACGACTCCTGGAAGGGCTGGTGGGGAGACGATCCGCCCTACCACGCTCCGGTCTTCGTCCTCACCCATCACGAGCGCGAGCCGGTGGAGATGGAGGGAGGCACGACCTTCTACTTCGTGACCGACGGGATCGAGTCCGCTCTCAGGCAGGCGCGCGAGGCGGCCGGCGACCAGGATGTCCTTGTCGCGGGCGGCGCCAGCGCGATTCGGCAATACCTGGCGGCCGGCCTTCTCGACGAGCTCCATCTGCACCTCAATCCGTTGGTTCTGGGCGACGGTGAGCGACTGCTCGAAGGCGTCAGTTCCGACGTAAAGCTTGAACAGTTCCGCGCGGTTGAGGCCCCGGGAGTAGCGCACCTCTACTACCGCGTCGTGAAGTGATGCCGGCGGCCGGCGGGACTTCGCCCGTCGGCCGCCCATCACTGGCTCAGGCGCGATTCGTACTCGTGTGCGGTCCGGTTCTCAACCCGGAACACCACTACCCTCGCCCCCCTCGCGGCGCTCGTGCTCGACTCGCTCGAGGAGCTCAGCCCTGAGCGGGTTCGCTCTCTGCCGGTCGCCTGATCTCGTAGGTCAGGCCGACCATTCCGCTGGAGGTGGTCCGGGCTGCGATCAGCTGCATCGGCCCGCCCGGCAGCCGCCGATCGAAGAGCGGCTTTCCCTCGCCGAGCACCACGGGAACGATCGTCACCTCGAGCCGGTCGAGTAGGCCGTGATCGGCGAATTGGGAGGCGACGTTTCCGCCGCCGACGATCCAGAGGTCCCGCTCTCCCGCGGAGTCGAGCATCTCGTCGATCAGATCCGGAATCTGTCCCGAGACGATGCGGACGTCCACCCCCTCGCCATCGGGCTTCGGCAGCTCACGCGAGCTGAGTATCCAGCAGGGCTTGCCGGCATAGGGCCAGCCGCTGCCATGCTCAAGCACCCACTCGTAGGTGGTCGAGCCTGAGACCAGCGCGCCGACCCCCTCGTAGAAGCTCTCGTAGCCGCCCTGCTCCGCGTCCGAGTCGGCCCCTTCGTAGTGACCCTCGTATTTGAGCAGCCAGTCGAGCGTGTCGTCCGACTCGGCTATGTAGCCGTCGAGCGTGGCGGCGCAGTAGTAGCTGACAAGGGTCATCTCGGCTTCGCCATCGAATCGCGGCCACAAGCGGCCTGCCCCACGAACTCAGTTATCACGATCTTGCCCATGGCTTCGGCTCCTTCTCTCAGTGTTCGGAGGAACTGCGTCTATCGATTTAGAGCGGTCTCAGGGTCGGAACTCATCGGTCCGGTGTGGAGTCGCCAGTCTGATCGGCCCTGACCTTGATCCATGAGCGCGATCACGGCTTCCACTCAAGAAGCGAGTTTCGTGACCAGTCCCATGCGCCGTGTTGTCCGTCAGCTCATAAGCGGTGCCGCGAGGGTCTGCTCGGCGCGGCGGACGAACCCTGTTGCCATTATCGCCGCCACAGTCTCGCGATAGCGATCCGAGTCTTCGAGCGCCGCAGCGTCCTCCGGCCGCTCCCACAGCGTCACCACGGTGCAATCCGCGCCCACGCGCACGAGGGCGCAGCCGCGAAAGCCAGCGTGTGAGCGAAACATGGGTAGCGACCGCTCCCGCGCGAAAAGTTCATACTCCTCGGCCCTGGCGGGATCGATCTCAGCTCGCCAAATGCGGACGATCACTGCGTCGCGTCGCTTTCAGCAATGTAAGGGTCATAGCGGCGAGTCTAATTCGGCGCATGACGATCCCGAGCTGTCCCACGGACCGGGGCTCCGGCAGCCCAAGCTGGCTACAGGTAGTCGCGCGAAGGGGGGCAGGGCGTCATCAGTGCGCGGAATCGAAGCGGACGCGCCTGAGCGACCCTCCCTGAGGTCGGCGCCTACCGTCCTCGGGCAGCAGCCAGCCTCCGCAGCCAGTAGCGGAGCCAGTCGGACCCGTATGGAACGTAGAGGCGCACACTCCGTCCGGCGCGGGCAAGCTCGCGCGCGTCATCCTCACGGACGCCGAGCAGCATCTCAACAGGCACATCACCAACAGCCGCGAGCACGGCCTCCCTCAAGACCCGATCATGCGTGCCGATCGCGAACCGGGCACCGGCCTCACGCAGTTCAAGGGCGAGCCGAAGGAAGGCGAGGTCCGTCTCCTCGCCCCAGCGCCGCGCCTGGTGCGTGGGCTCGAGCGAGGCGCCCTTGACCAGCAACACGGGGAGGTCGGCGTCGACCAGCCGGTGAAGATCCGCATCGGCCCGGCGCAGATTGGCCGAAAGCGTCGGCATCAGGAGACTCCTTCGGCGGCGAGTGCGAAAACGGTGCGCAGAATCCCCTCCATCCGGTCGCTGTCGTGCGCCCGGACTTGGAGAAAGGAGCCTTGCGGGAGCGTCTCGACCACACGCTGTATGGCCTTACGGCAAGTCAAGTCAGAGATGTCGAGGCCGAAATTCGACAGGTCGGCCCATACGTTGACCGGCGGCTTCAGGCCCACCAGCGCCCGGTTTAGCCGCAGGTACTCGTTGACGACTTCCTCAACCGATGCGGGATCGGTGACCCCCTCGCCGAAGTAGTCGATCCCCGCGTGAAGGCCCTCGGCCTGAAGCCGGCCGAGCACGGCGACTGCCTCCTCGAGCGTCTCGCCGCCGAGATTACGCGCAGCCGCCCACCGTGCTCCTCGCCTCAGAACGCCAGTTCCCAGCACGATTGAGCGCAGTCGACTTGATGCTGCCGCTCGGTAGAGAACTGACCTCATGTGTGTGCGAGTCTTCTACCGGTTCAGGTTCTTCGAAGCCGCGCTCTAAGCCAAGAGCTATCGGGTCCGGTGCGGGCCGGCCGACCAACAGCCTGAGACACCAGCGTCACATCTCATCCTCGGCTGTCACATTCGCTCGTCGTCATTTGTCATCTAGGTAAGGACCACGAATGCAGGAGGAACAACCATGCTGGAACGAATCCAGTACATATCCGTGTTCGTCAGCGACCAGGACAGGGCGCTCGACTTCTACACGAACGTCCTCGGCTTCGAGAAGCGGGTCGAGGCCCCGACACCCGACCGACCGCGGTTCCTGAGCGTCGCGGTCAAGGGTCAGGACTTCGAGCTAGTTCTCTGGCCAGGGACACCCGGGGAGGCCCAGCCGGTAGACGGCCGCATCCCGGCGGCGTACACCATCGAGACGCGGGATATCCGGAAGGCGTTCGAGGCGCTTAAGTCGCGCGGCGTGAAGTTCGACACGGGGGTGCTCGAGTACCCCTGGGGCTATATAGCGGGGTTCCAGGATCCTGACGGCAACCGGCTGCAGCTGCGAGAAGCCCGCTAGTCGGGACTCCCATCGGCGACGCCCGCAAACCGAGCCGATACGCCGGGAGCGCCTTCGTTAGCACTTCCGCCTCGCGCGAAAAGCGACCGCCAGGTCGAAGAGACGCTCCTTCCATGCAAAGCGGATAGCGGCTTTTCGTCCAAAGCGCTACTCCCGCAGCCCAGCGGCTTCGAGGGCCTCGGCGTGGCTAAGCCAGCTCGCCTTCGACCAACTTGCTGCGCCATAAGGAGGCTCGACCCCGCTCGCAAACCTGAGCGAGAAGTGACCCAGGCCGAGCACCCGGTCGCCGAGGTCGTGAACCTCGGGGAACTCGACCTGGGTCTCCTCGGTGAGCTCCGCCAACTCTTCGAGGTACTCCCGCACCCCCGGCGTGGCCGCGATACGCGTGGCGGTCAAGGGTCCTTTCGGACGCGGGTACTTCCATCTACGTTCGGGGGGCAAACAGGAGGAGATCCGGAAAGTTCGCTAAGACTTGATTGGTTCTCAGTCGCACTTGGTGCAATTAGCAAGTTTTTCGGGCCGGCCTCAATTCGGTGGAGCGAGATCCGATGTATCAATTCCCGCTTCGCGGCTGGGGTTCGAGGCAATCGACGAGAGGGACACTTGCAGGCAAACGGGGCACTTCAACCATTCGGACGGGGCTGGCTCGCGCGGGTCGCCCTACTCGTTGCGCTTGGACCGCTCGCCCTGCTGGCGCTTCCCACCGCCGCTCCCGCGGAGCGGGGCCTCGTGACCGGTTTCCAGGCTGACGAGTACGTCTCTCCCGACCCCGCCGTACGTGCCCTGTGGGGGGACCGGACCGTGGCCTCCGGGGCGGGGATCGTGCGGCTCACCATCAGTTGGGCGACGATCGCGCCGGGGCCCGAGCCGCCCCCCGACCCGACAAACCCCGGCAGCGCCTCCTACGACTTCTCGTGGATCGACCGGGCGGTGCGCGATCTCGCCGCGCGTGGCCTCACGGTACTCCTGAACCCCGGCGCCAGCACCCCCGCCTGGGCGGAGGAACCGGGGCGGCCGGCCTCGTTCCCCGAGGGCAGGTGGAAGCCGAGGAATACCTCCGACTTCGCCAACTTCGTCCAGGCGGTCGCCGCCCGCTACTCGGGCGGCTTCGACCCCGATGGCGGCGGTCCCGCAGCGCCACTCCCCGCGGTGGGGGCGCTCGAGATCTGGAACGAGGAGAACGGCGAACCCTGGATGTCGCCGCAATACGGTGGGACCCCCGACTTCTACCGGGAGCTGCTGAACGCGTCCTACCGGGCGGTGAAGGCGGTCAGCCCGCAGACGCTCGTCGTCGTCGGCGCCAACATGCCGTACGGCGATCCCCCCGGCGGTCCCTACCCGGCGAGCGGCGGCCGCATCCGGCCCGTCGAGTTCTGGCAGCGGGTGCTCTGCGTCCACCCGGTGACGGGGACGGTGACGGTGAACTGTGAAGAAGTTGAAGAAGGCGCTCAGGAAGGCAAGGAAGACCGGGAACCAGGCGAAGATCAAGAAGCTCCAGAAGAAACTGAAGAAGGCGAAGAAGAGGACGACGGCGGGGGTCGAGAAGCTGGTGAGGACGGAGGGCTGTCCCGCCCCGGCGCTGTTCGACGTCTTCGCGCACCATCCGCTCGACAACACCGGGGGCGGGCCGCACTACTCCCCACCGCATCCGAATGACGTTTCGACGCCGGACCTCGGCCGGCTTGTGAAGGTGCTGCGCGCCGCCGAGGACGCCGGGACGACGTTGCCGGGCCGCCATCCCGTCTGGGTGACCGAGTTCTGGTGGGACAGCAACCCGCCGAATCCCGTCGGCGCCCCGCTCGATGTCCAGGCACGGTGGATCGAGGAGTCCTTCTACCTGTTCTGGAAGGCCGGCGCGAGCGTCGCGATCAACTTCATGATTCGCGACACGAACTTCCGGCCGGATGTGCACGCCGGCTATCAGGCCGGCGTCTACTTCATCGACGGCAGCCCCAAGCCCGCGCTCACCGCCTTCCGCTTCCCGTTCGTCACCGAGCGGATCGACAAGGAAACTCTGCAAGCCTGGGGCAAGGCCCCCGAGGGGGGGACGCTGAGCATTCAGCGACAGCAGGGGGCAGGCTGGGTGACGATCAAGGAGCTCCAGATCAGTAAGGGCGAGGTGTTCCTCACCGAGCTTCGGTCGTCAGGGCCGTTTCCCGCCTCGGCGTTGCGCGCGACGGTGGGAGCCAGCCAGAGCCTCGTCTGGCAGCAGAGCGATGAGACCCAGCCCACCTGCAAGGGCAGGCTCGCGACCATCGTCGGCACGGAGGGCAACGACGTCCGCAAGGGCACCTCCGGTAAGGACGTGATCGTCGGCTTCGGCGGTAACGACAAGCTCTCCGGCCTCGCCGGAAATGACCTGATCTGCGGCGGCTCGGGCAAGGACAAGCTGAAGGGCGGCAAGGGCAACGACAAGCTCTACGGCGAGGCGGGCAAGGACACCCTCAAGGGTGGTCCCGGCAACGACAAGCTGAAGGGCGGCGCGGGCAAGGACAAACAGATTCAGTAGCGCCAAGCTGAAGACGCCGCAGCGGAATAGCCGCTTCCATGCAAAGCAGCATTTCTGAAACGCGCTTCTGAGCGAGGACGGTGGGATGCGCCAGGCTCGAATGAGGCCGCGAAGAGCCCATGCGCACGAGGGACAACTTGCGTTAGAGATCGGAAAGCCGCGCCGGAGCGGGGCTTCTGAGGGGTGAGCGACCGGACTCGAACCGGCGACCACCTGGACCACAACCAGGAGCTCTACCAACTGAGCTACGCCCACCGCGCCCTTCCAATCTAGCGTGAGCGCAACGTGACGGGCGCGGACTTCCCGCCCTGACGCCATCCTTTCGAGCATGGAGACCACGAGGCTGCTGCTTAGCTGCCCTGACCGCCCGGGGATCGTCGCGCGGGTCGCGGGATTCCTCGCGGATGCGGACAGCATCGATGCCGACCAGCTCCGCGACGCTGTCTGCGACCGTCTTCGAAAGCTCGGCCGCTCGGCCGCCAGTGCGCCTCGACGAGCACCGCTTTGCCGAGGCCGGGCGGATGCCGCGGGTCGCGCTGATGGCCTCTCGCGAGGACCACCTCCGGTGACCCCCGAGCGCAAGCCGGAGGCGGAGGTAGCCGCCCTCGAGCAGCTACGCGGCGAGGCGGACCTCCTCGTCCTCGCCCGCTACATGCTCCCAGGCGCGCTGGTAGGGGTCGGCGCCGGCGAAGGTCGGCAGGAAGCGGAGGAGCTCGACTCCGGCCCGATCATCGAGCAGGACACCGCGCGGGTCTCGCACCGTGACGAGGTCAGCGACCTGGTCAGAATCGGCCGGGACCTCGAGCGCCTGGTGCTCGCACGCGCAGTCCGCGCCCATCTCCAGGACCGGGTGCCTGTCGACGGGGAGCGAACGGTGGTCTTCTGAGCGACCCGGGCTGAAGGCGCCCCCGGCAGGACTCGAACCTGCGGCATTCGGCTTAGAAGGCCGACGCTCTATCCAGCTGAGCTACGGGGGCCCGCACTCGCAGCGTACCGCCGCCACCCGCCGTTCAAGGAGACCCGGCCGCACTCCGTGAGGCCCGTTGTACTTATTTTTGGAGATTCGTCTTAATCACTTTCATGTAGGGCAAAATTGGGTATGATGCGCACAAGCGTTGAATCGTACCCAGGGGTACACCGCGGGAATGGGTAGGGGACCGACGCGCGGAGCCACGGAAGGCTCCCCGGGTCGGTCCCCCTCCCGCACCTCTTGATCGGCATCCCTCCGCTTCGCGTCCGGGAATGCCTTGCTTCAGAGCCGGTCCGCGAGCCGCTCCGCCAGCCACAGGTCGCAGAGCCAGGCGTCGGGGGCCCCCTTCCTCTCCACCTCGATCACCCCACCCCCTCCCCGCACCTTCACTCCCTTCCACCGGGTCGAGTTCGGAACCTCGGTGAGGGCCGCGCGGACGTCCTCGGGGCCGTCGCGCCCCACGCCGACACGCCCGTCGCGGGCCTTCGCCTCGAACCTCGGCACCGAGTCGTGGACCGCGATGGTGCTGAGAGCGCCCTCCTGGGTCACCGTGACCGTTCGGCCATGGCGCTCGCCCTCGAGCAGAAGGGTCCCGCGCAAGCGCGCGTTCGCGCCCCACAGCGGCGGCATCCGCGGCTCGAACCGAAGCTCCGGACGCTTCACCAGGCCGAGGCCCAGCGGCCCCATCGCACGGTCGATCCGCTCGAAGCCCTGGTCGATCTCCCCACCGGAGCCCGTCACCCGGATCGCCCCGTACAGCGCGGCCGCGATGATCAGCGGCACGCCGATGTAGAGGGTCACGAAGGTGTCGAGCAGGTAGATCGGCGGGACGGTGAGGAAGATCAGGACGCAGATCACCATGCCGAGCCTCATCGAGCGTCGCGCCATTCCCCACATCTCCCCTCGCGCCTTCGCCGCCTCCGAGTCGATCGGCTTCACCGCCATCGCGGCCCAGAGGTCAGGCTCGCTCATCTTGGTCGGGTCGTCGACCTCGCGCGGGCCCGACGACAGTCCCCGCAGGCTCCCCCTCTCTGCCGCTGAGAGATCGCGGTTCTGGAAGAAGAAGAGGCCGACCAGGAACAGGCCGACGACCCCGAAGATGAGTCCGTACTGGAGCTTCGGGTCTGCGTCCTGCGGGTCGGCGCTGAGCGCGATCACGACGACGACCGCCGCGACGACGAGGACGCCGACGATTCCGAACCAGGCAGAGCGCCTGAACTCCCTCACGTTCGCGCCAGCCTAGGCGCCCGGTCGGTCCGGCTCAATACCGACTAGCGGGAGAACGGGATCACCGTCTTCGACTTCGACCTGGACCAAGAGTTCCGCTCGGGCCCGGCAGAAGTACTTCGCGAAGAACCGCTGAGCCGGCCCTGGGCTCAGGAAGCCGGTGCCCAGACCCGGATCTCCTCCGCCCGGCCGCGAACCGGCATCGAATCGACGAACGCGAGCTCGCCGTTTTCTCCGCTGAGAGCAGCTCGCGCGTCGAGTTCGCGACGAACAGGCTGTGGCCCGACCCCTTCGTCATTCCCTCGAGGCGAGCGGCGGTGTTGACCGTGTCGCCGATCGTCGTGTACTCCAGCCGTTGCGCCGAGCCGATGTTCCCGGCCATCACCGGGCCGCTGTTCAGCCCGATCCCGATCTTGAACTCCTCCCTCACGCCGCGCTCCCTCATCCACTCGTTGAACGCTGGGCAGCCGAACGGCGAGCATCTCGCGGGCGGCGGCCAGGGCGCGGTCGGCGTGGTCGGGCTGCTCGATCGGCGCGCCGAACACCGCCATAGATCCCGTCGCCCGATGAAGGAGATCAGGGTTCCGCTCTGCTCCATCACGGCGGCGGTCATCTCCTCGTGGTAGCGGTTGAGGATCTCGAGGACCTCGCCCGGGTCGCGGCCCTCGGAGAACGTGGTGAACCCGCGGATGTCGCTGAACAGGACGGTCACGTCCATCTTCCGGCCGGCGAGCCGCAGGTCCTCGTCGGTCTGGGCCAGGACCTGCCCGACCACCTGCTCGGGGACGAAGCGGGCGAAGGTGTCTCTGCACGCGCCGGCGGATGAACGCCTCGCGCAGGTAGTAGGCGAGCAGCGACCCGACCAGCGAGAGGGCGAGGGCGACCATCGGGTAGACGACCGGAATGATCCTGTCGGCATCGAACGCGAGCTGGGCGCAGACCAGGTACAGCGCTCCGGCGAGCAGGGCGAGGAGCGAGCGCCCTGATCGGGGAGAGCCGGTAGCTCGCGAGCGGGGCGAGGATTCCCATCAGTGCGATCAGGAAGAGGTCGATCGCGAGCGGAGTCGACTGGAGCGGGAAGTCGTCGAGCGCGGTCGCGATCGCGTTCGCGTTGATCTCCGTCCCCGACATCTGGTCCTCGCCCAGCGGCGTCGGAGCGATGTCCTTCAGGCTCGGAAGTCGACGCTCCGATCGACGACGATCTTGTCCTTGAACGTCCCCGGTTCGAAGCTGCCGTTGAGTGCCCGCGAGAACGGGAGCGAGGGATAGGTGCCGGGCCCGCCGGCGTAGTCGATCCAGGCGGTGGGACCCCCCATGTCCTCGGTGGTGATCTCCTCGCCGGAGGCGAACTCCGCCGCGACGATCGGAAAGGTCTTGAGGCCCCCGACTTCGTAGGGGACCCGGCGCCGAACCCCGTCCGCGTCCTCGCCGATCTGCGAGTTGCCGCCCCTCGCCCCGATCTGGTCGAGAAGATCCTCGCCGCCGAAGACCCCGCTCTCCCCCCGTTCGTTCGGCTGCGAGTCGGCGAGCACGACCTTGTTCGGGCCGGCCTTCGCGACCGCGTTGATCAGGGCGGTGTCCTCCTGCGGCTTCGTCTGCTGGAGGAACTCGACGTCGTAGGCGATCGCCTTGGGGCCTTCCGCGTTGACGTTGTTGATCACGTCGGCGTGCAGCGAGCGCGGATAGGGAAAGCGAATCGGCAGCTCGTCGTCGGTGATGTCGTCGATCAGGACGAGGACGATGTCGTCCCGCGGCGCCTCATCGCCGCGGATCGAGAAGCGGGTGTCCACGCTGGCCAGCTCGGTGTCATGCGCGAGGTTGAAGGCGTAAAGGAGCAGGGCGATGCCCGCGGAGACGACGGCGACCCCCAAGAGGGTCAGCGCGTAGGTTCGGCCCGGTGCGCCTTCTTTCATCTTCTCCCCAGCATCTATATCGGGGCGACTGGATTTGAACCAGCAACCTCGGCCACCCAAAGGCCGCGCGCTACCAGGTTGCGCCACGCCCCGAGAAACGACGTCGGCACGGCGAGTCTAACCGTGAACCCGTGGCGACCCTGAACCCGCAGGCCCAGTTAGGGTTCCGCGCTCGTGGCCGAGGTCAGTCCTCTCGAAACGGTCCACTACGACCTGGAGAAGGTCGGGCGACTGGCCGACGTCGTCGCTCCGCCGTACGACGTGATCGACGACGAGCAGCGCGCCGAGCTGGCGGCGCGGAGCCCTTACAACGTGGTCCAGCTTGACCTCCCGCGCGACCCGGAGGGCGGCGACCCGTACGAGCACGCTGCGCGGTTGCTCGGGCGCTGGAGCGAGGAGGGCGCGCTGACCCGCGACGACCGCCCGGCGATGTGGGCGCTGGAGCAGGACTACGCCTCGCCGGACGGCGAGCGCCTCACCCGGCACGGGTTTCTGGCGCGGGTCCGCCTCACACCCTACGACGAGGGGATCCGGGCGCACGAGCGGACGCAGCCGGGGCCGAAGGAGGACCGCCTCCGCCTCACCCGCGCGACCCGCCACAACCTCTCCCCCATCTTTGCGCTCCATCCCGGCGACGCCTGGCAGCACCTCGGATCCGCCCTTGGAGGCGACCCGTGGGGCGAGGTCACGGACGCGGACGGGACCACCCACCGCGTCTGGAGGGTCGAAGAGCCCGCCGTGCACGAGGCGATCGCGGCCGAGCTCGAGCCCGGCGAGCTCCTGATCGCCGACGGCCACCATCGCTACGAGACGGCTCTGGCCTATCAGCGCGAGGTCGGCGGAGATGGGCCCCATGACTACGTCCTCATGGCGCTGGTCTCCCTGGAGGATCCTGGCCTCACCGTCTTCGCCACCCACCGGATGCTCAAGGACCTGCGGCCCGACCAGCGGGAGGGGATCGGAGAGATGGCCGAGGCCGGCTTCGACCTGCAGAATGTCGCCGAGGAGGACCTCATCCCGGATTCCGCCGAGCCGGAGGTGAGCTTCGGCTACATGGACGCGTCCGCAAAGCAGCCGTGGCGGCTCCGGCTCAACGAGAACGGCCGGCGGGCCCTGGATTCCGAGATGGAGGGGAGATCCGAGGCCTACCGCAGCCTCGACTCGGCGGCCCTCGAGGAGCTCTTCCTGAAGCGGGCGGTAGGGCTGAGTCCCGAGGACATCGCGGCCAAGAAGGGGCTCGGCTACACCCCCAACGCGGACGAGGCGATCGCCGCCGTCCGGTCGGGCTCCTACGACGCCGCGTTCTTCCTCCGCCCCACCCCCATCGACCAGGTCCGTGCGGTGGCCGCCGCCGGCGAGACGATGCCACCGAAGTCCACCTACTTTTTCCCCAAGCTGCTCACCGGGATCGCCTTCAACCCCTTGACCTGACCGAGTCCGGGCGGGGTATATGGTCGGCCCATGGTGAAGATCTATACGCGCAAGGGCGACGACGGCACCACCAGCCTCTGGTACGGCGGCCGTGTTGCCAAGACCGACCCGCGCACCGAGGCCTACGGCGCGATTGACGAGGCAAACTCCGCCCTCGGCCTCGCTCGGTCCCTGTGCAGGAGCGAGCACGCCGACCTGGCGACGGACGTCCTCCGCCTTCAGCGCGAGCTGTTCGTGGCCGGCGCGGAGCTCGCCACCGCCCCCGAGGCGGCCGATCGGCTCGAGGACGGTGTCAGCCGGATCACCGACCAGATGGCAGGCGAGCTCGAGGGGCTGATCGACCGCTACATGGATCAGGTCGACCTTCCTCCGCAGTTCGTGATCCCCGGAGGGACCCAGCTCTCCGCCGCCTTGGACATCGCCCGCACGGCAGTTCGGCGGGCCGAACGGCGAGTCGTCGCCCTTCAGGATGCAGGCGAGCTCGCCTCGCCCGCCGTTCTCCACTTCCTGAACCGCGCGTCGGACCTCGCCTTCGCAATGGCGCGGTATGCCGACGAGCCTGACCCCGAGCTGTTCGAGGGAAGGAGAGGAAGCTGATGCGCAGAGCAACCGCCCGCCGCCGAGAGGGCTACGAGCACGAGGTCGAGATCCGGGAGCATCGGCTCATAGTCGACGAGACCCAGGAGGGTGGCGGCGGCGATGCCGGCCCTAGGCCGACCGAGCTTCTCTCCGCGGCACTTGCAACCTGCACCGCGATCACGCTCGAGATGTACGCCGGGCGCAAGGAATGGGATCTCGGCAAGGTCGAGGTCACCGTCGAGTACGAGACCCCCCGCGCGGACACGGCGCCCCGCCTCGACGTGCGGATCAGGATCCCGGCGGAGCTCAGCGACGAGCAGCGCGAGCGCCTGCTGGTGATCGCCGGCAAGTGCCCGGTCCACCGCACACTGGCCGCCCAGGACGTCGAGCTCAACGACGAGATCGAGCCGATCGAGGCCTAGCCGATGGACCTGGGGCTCAGGGGCCGAGCCTGCGTGGTGACCGGCGCCAGCCGCGGCATCGGCCGCGCGACCGCGAGGATGCTCTGCGAGGAGGGAGCGGACGTCCTCCTGGTGGCGAGAACGGAGGATCACCTGGTCGAAGCCGCAGACGAGTGCGCCGCGGCCGGCGAGGCCGCGGGGGGGCGGGCGGAGTCCCTTGCGGCGGACATCACCGATCCGGACGCGGCCGAGGGGATCGTGGCCGACGCGACGGGTCGGCTCGGACAGCTCGACGTCCTGGTGAACAACGCCGGAACGGCGCGGTGGCGCGACCTGGACGACGTCCCGGACGAGGACTGGTACGCGGCCTGGGAGCTGAACGTAATGGCGCCGATGCGGCTGATGCGGGCCGCCGTGCCCGGAATGCGCGAGCGCGGCTGGGGCCGGATCGTGAACGTCTCGAGCTCGGCCGGGAAGCGCCCATCCGCGTCCATGCCCGAGTACTCGGTGGCGAAAGCGGCCGAGCTCTCGCTGTCCCGTCTGTACGCCGACCGCTACGCGAAGGACGGGGTTCTCGTCAACGCGATCTGTCCCGGTCCGGTCAAGTCCGAGCTCTGGATGGAGCGGGGCGGCCTGCTGGACCAGTCGAAGGAGATGGGCGGCCACGAGGATCGTGACGAGGCGCTCGAGACGGCGGGGTCCAAGCGCCCTATCGGCAGGCTTGCGGAGGTCGAAGAGGTCGCGGGGGCGATCATCTTCCTCTGTTCCGAGCGCGCGTCCTACACGGCGGGTGCAGCCTGGAGCGTCGACGGTGGAACCGTCCAGATCATCATCTGATGATCCGAGGGCGGGCGTTAGCGCGACCCGTTTAAGAACAGTGCTGCTCGACCCGGTTGAGGCGGAGGGTCTGGACGCCCACGGCCGCACCGAGGCAGCGGTCCTCGTCCCGATGCACGGCTGGCCGCGGAACCCCGGCCTGGTCTTCACCGAGCGGCGCTCGGATCTCCGCCGCCACGCTGGCGAGGTCTCGTTCCCCGGCGGCCGCCGCGACGAGGGCGAGGAGCTCCTCGCGACGGCGCTGCGCGAGGCCGAGGAGGAGATCGGACTCTCGCCCGACGCGGTCGAGGTCGTCGGCGCGCTGCCGCCGATCGGCACGTTCGTCACCAACTACAAGGTCCACCCTTTCGTCGGGCTGATCGGCGAGGGTCTCCGCTTCGAGCCGAATCCGACCGAGGTCGAGAGCGTCCTGATCGCCTCGCTGGATGATCTTGCCGGCGGCTACGCGAAGCGACGGCTGGTCCGGCGCGGCGTCCCCATCAAGACCGATACCTACGAGATCTCGGACAGGATGATCTGGGGCGCCACGGCGCGGATCCTCGGCGAGCTCTTCGAGCGGCTGGGACGAACGCAGCGATGAGTTTCGGCGCCCAAGGAGGTTTGCACTGAGAACATCGGGGACTTGAAGCTGGAACAGCTCCGCGCGGTCGAGGCCCCCGGGTGGCGCACCTCAAGTACCGCGTCGTGAAGTGAGGGCGGCCGGTCGGCGGGCCGGCCGCCCGTCACCCTCTCTTCCTAGACGTCCTTTTCGATCGGAACGCTGACCATGTTCCCCCACTCGGTCCACGATCCGTCGTAGTTCTTCACGTCCTTCTCGCCGAGCAGCTCGTGCAGCACGAACCACGTGTGCGCGGAGCGCTCGCCGATCCGGCAGTAGGCGATGATCGGCTTGCCGTCCTCGATCACGCCCTTGCCCTGGTAGAGCTCGCGCAGCTCGTCGGCCGACTTGAATGTGCCGTCCTCCTGAACCGCCTGGGCCCACGGGATAGAAGCCGCACCGGGAATGTGACCGGCCCGCTGGGCGCCCTCCTGCTCGTATCCGGCCATCGCGATCAACTCGCCCGAGTACTCCTGGGGGCTTCGGACGTCGACCAGGTTGGTGTCGGAGTCGAGCGACTCCATGACCTCGTCGCGCAACGCGCGAATGGAGTCGTCCCCCTTCTTCGCCTCGAACGTCGCCTCCGGATGGGAGGGAGCGTCAGTGGTGGTCGGGCGATCCTCGGAGATCCACTTCTCGCGCGGGCCGTTGATCAGCTTCACCTTGTCATGGCCGTAGTAGCGGAAGTACCAGTAGGTGTACGCGGCGAACCAGTTGTTCCGGTCGCCGTAGAGCAGGACCGTGTGGTTGTTGGAGATGCCGCGGCTTCCCATCAGCTTCCCGAAGTCCTCCGGCCCGAGAAAGTCCCTCTTCACCCGGTCCTGGAGGTCCTTCTTCCAGTCGAATCCGATCGCGCCGGGAATGTGCGCCTCGGCGTAAAGAGCGGGGTTCTCGTCCACCTCGACGATCCGAATGTCGTCGTCTTCGAGGTGGTCGGCGACCCAATCGGTCTCGACGAGCACGTCGTTTGCGTATTCGGCCATGGCGTCTCTTCCTCTCGCTCGGCTAATAAGTCAATCCTGATCCGATATTAATCCATTGGTTTTCTCCACTGAGATCTGCCCACTGAGCAGGTGGCGCGCGAGCGATCCGGCGCCGGTATGGTTGCCGCGGGATGGCGGAGAGGAAGAGGACAGGGGGCCGCTCGGGGTCCGGCTCCGGCGAGGCCAAGGCTCACGAGCCCTCGGAT
Source organism: uncultured Solirubrobacterales bacterium (assembly GCA_963808565.1). Taxonomy (GTDB): domain Bacteria; phylum Actinomycetota; class Thermoleophilia; order Solirubrobacterales; family 70-9; genus DASUPK01. The sequence continues at coordinate 139,650 of CAWEGM010000011.1, read as the reverse complement.
GTCGATGCGATGGGCCAGGACAAGCGCCGCCCTGTCGTCGGCCACTCATCTGGCCCCTCCCGCCGGAGCCAGGTGATCTTCTTCGTCACCGTGGCTTCCTTCATCGTGCTGGTGATCGGCGGGTCCGTCGCGCTCGTATCGGCCTTCGACAAGGCCCCCGACGAGTTCCCGGACCGCGCCCCGTGGACCGAAACCGCGACGACGCCCGAGCTCGTCTCCCACCAGACGGTGACGCCGCGCTCGCCCAGCGGTCCGTGCGGGGAGCCCGGAAACGAGTATCCGGTGCCGGGCGACAGCCCCTGCAACTCGATCTCGACCGAGTCCAAGCCGTCCCAGTCCTCAGGCGGCAAGTGACCCGCTGACGGACGCGGCGGCCTGTTCCGCCCATCCCACCCGGCCAGCAGCATCGCCGATGAACGCGACCGGGATCCGCCATCTATCCGAGGCGTCCAGCACGATCCGGCGTCCGCCATCAAGGTCCACCGGATCCACGCTGCCCGCGCTCTCGTAGACGAAGGACCTCACCGGCGTGTCCACCAGCCTCTCGAGCAGGCGCTCGAGCCTCGGGCCGTGGATCGCCCGGATCGACTTCTCCTCGCCGCTCGCCGACCCCAGCAGCCAGACCACCACCGCAACGTCGCGGCACAGCTCCAGGATCGTCCCCGGGCGATCCGGATCCGCCATGGCGGGTTCGAGCCCCGACCGGTCGATCTCCTCCAGGCCCTCCTCCCGCCGGCTCGTGCCACGCACCTCCCAGCCTCCATGCCGCAGGCGTCGGCCGAGCTCGCGACCCCGACAGCCGCAGCCGACGATCAGGGCCCGCGCCACCTAGCCGTCTTCGGGCCCAGGCTCCTGCGCAAACGGCCCCCGGCCCCGCGCCCGGACCGCCTCGTCCTCCCGTGCCATCCGCTCCGCGTCAGCCTCCGTGATCTCCTCCGCACCCCGCTTTCGCCGCAGCTCGTTCTGGGCCTCGACCATCTGCTGTACGTCATCGATCTCCAGCTGCGCCTCGACCTCGTAGGACCGGGTCGGCTTCCAGTCGAGCAGATCGGCGACGCTGTGGCCCTCGAACACGCGGGCGAGGACGAGCATGATCACGAACAGCGCGGCGATCAGCCCAAGGGTGAGGAGGATGAAGGTCATCTCCCACCGGCCAGGCTACCTGGCTTCGCCATCAGCGGCCGCCACAAAACCCGCGGCCGATTGGACAGGTAGCCGCCTTCAGCGGCTACCTGGTGTACTCGACGGAGCCGATGATCAGCTGGGCGCGCTGAACGGCGCCCTCGCAGCTCGGATCGCGGACCACGACCTCCGTCAGGTAGGCGTACTTCTTCCCCTTACCTACGCTGAGCAGGACCACCACCTGATTGCCCTTGCGGGTGACGACGACCGAGTCCGCGGTGGTCGGGATCAAAACTAAGTATGCCCCGATTCCCCTTGCCGCGCTCCGATAGCCTCGGCAGGCATTGCCCGCTCCCGAACTTACCAACCATTGCGGTCACATATCGCCCACTTCGGAGGCGCGAATCCCGCCTGGCGATGACGGGCTCCTGCGGGGGGACGGGGTCTTCGAGGTGCTCCGGCTCTACGGCGGACGGCCGTTCGCGCTCGAGGAGCATCTCGACCGGCTCGAACGCTCCGCAGCCGCCCTCGAGCTGTCCGTTGAACGGGGGCGCCTCGAGGAGGAGATCGCGGCCCTGCTCGCCGAGTTCGGCACGCATGACGGCCAGCTCCGTCTGGTGATCACGCGCGGAGGCCGACGCCTGGCATTCACGGAGAACCTCGTCGCGCACGAGGAGACGGTGGCGCTCGCGAGCGTCACGTACTCGCCGTCGGTGATCCTGAACGGCGTCAAGTCGCTCTCCTACGCGGCGAACATGCAGGCGACGCGCCTGGCCCAGGGACGCGGCGCTGACGAGGCGGTGCTCGTGCGCCCCGAGGGCGTCGTCCTCGAAGCCCCCACGGCCACCGTCTTCTGGGCCGCCGAAGACGGAGTTCTGGTGACTCCGGCACTTGACGCCGGGGTCCTCGAGTCGATCACCCGCGATCGGATCGTCCGCGAGCTCCCGGTCGAGGAGGGCACGTTCCAGCTCGACGACCTCCGCGGCGCGCGGGAAGCATTCCTCGCCTCGACCGTTCGCGAGGTGCAGCCCGTCTCCGCGATCGACGGCCGGCAGCTGCCGCAATGCCCGGGCGATCGAACGCGAGAGGCGATCGACGCCTTCGCCTCCGTGCTGCAACGCGAGCTCGAACCCTCATCCTCGACCCCAGCGTGATCCGGTGAACCTGCAGCTGACGGACGAACAGCGCTTGATCTCCGATACCGCCCGCGAGTTCTGCGACCGGGAGATCGCCCCACGGGTGAGGCAGAACGACCGGGCGGGGCGCTTCGACCGCGAGCTGGCGTCCAAACTCGGGGAGATGGGCTACCTGGGGGCACCGGTCGCCGAGGAGTACGGCGGACGCGGGCTCGACTACATGAGCTACGGGCTGATCGTCGAGCAGGTCGGCCGCGTCGACTCCTCCGCCCGGACCGTGGTCTCGGTCCAGACCTCGCTGGTCGCCGGGTCGATCGAGCGCTGGGGCACGGAGGAGCAGAAGCGCCACTGGCTTCCCCGCCTGTGCTCGGGCGAGTCGCTCGGCTGCTTCGCCCTCACGGAGCCCGACTACGGATCGGATGCGGCGAATCTGCGAACCCGGGCGAAGAGGGCCGATGGGGGCTGGTCGATCACGGGGAACAAGATGTGGATCTCGCTCGGAAACGTCGCGGAGCTCGCGCTCGTCTTCGCCCAGACCGATCCGGAGAAGAAGCACCGCGGGCTTGCCTGCTTCCTCGTCCCGACGGCCAGCGACGGCTACTCCTCGCAGGAGATCCACGGGAAGCTCGGCCTACGGGCCTCGGACACCGCGGAGATCTCGCTCGACGAGATCGAGGTCCCCGACGACACGATGCTCGGGGAGATCGGCGACGGGTTCAAGGTCGCGATGAGCGCGCTCGACAACGGGCGCTACAGCGTCGCGGCGGGCTGCGTCGGGATCTGCGACGGCTGCGTCGAGGCGTCCGTCTCCTACGCGAAGGAGCGGAAGCAGTTCGGCGTCCCCATCGCCCAGTTTCAGCTCGTCCAGGAGCTGATCGCCGACATGGTCGTGAAGCGGGACGCCTCGAGGATGCTCGTCTGGCGCGCCGGAGACCTGAAGGACCGCGGCGTCAAGAACACGGTCGAGACCTCGATCGCGAAGTACTACGCGACCGAGGCCGCGGTCGAGTGCGCCAACGCGGCGATCCAGGTTCACGGCGGCTCCGGATACGTCGACGACTATCCGGTGGAGCGCTATCTCCGGGACGCCCGGGTCACGACGCTCTACGAGGGCACGTCACAGATCCACAAGCTGATCATCGGCCGGGACGCGACCGGGATAAACGCGATGGTCCCGCCGACGGCGGAGGGGTGAGTTAGGAGGCCTCGATCGCCTCGGCGACCTCGGCGGGCTTCGCCCAATGGGCCTCCGGGTCGGGCGGCGAGTCGCGCAGGTACCACTCCGCATCGAGCGCGCCGCGACACCCGGATCCGGCCGCCGTGACCGCTTGGCGATAGGTGTGGTCGACGAGGTCCCCGACCGCGAAGACGCCCGCGAGCTTAGTCTTCGTCGAGGGCTCCTCGACCCGGACGTATCCGTTCTCGTCCGTGTCGACCTGGCCCGCGACCAGCTCGGAGCGGGGTCTATGGCCGATCGCGATGAACGCGCCGCCCACCTCGAGCTCCTTCTCCTCGCCCGTTTCCGCGTGCTTCAGGCGGACCTTGGCGATCTTGCCGTCGTCGCCGCCGACGAACTCCTCCGGGAGGTACGGAGTGAGGAATTCGATGTTGTCGCGCTGCCGCGCGCGTTCGAGCATGATCTTTGAGGCCCGGAAATCGTCGCGGCGATGCACGATGGTCAGCTTCTTTGCGAACTTCGAGACGAAGATCGAATCCTCCATCGCGGAGTCGCCGCCGCCGATGACGACGACGTCCTCACCCTTGAAGAACGCTCCGTCGCAGACTCCGCAGGTGGAGACGCCGCGGCCGCCGAGCTCCATCTCGCCCGGGAGCCCGAGCCGCTTCGGCTCGGCGCCCATGGAGAGGACGACCGAGCGCGCCCGGTGCTCCTCCTTGCCAACGCGGACGGTCTGGATGCCGCCGTCGCTCAGCTCGATGCCGGTCGCGTCGTCAGTGACGAACCGGGTGCCGAAGCGCTCGGCCTGCGAGCGGAACTCGTTCATCATCTCCGGGCCCATCACTCCCTCGGGGTAGCCGGGATAGTTCTCGACGTCGGTGGTGTTCTGGAGCTGGCCGCCCCACTGGAACCCCTCGATGACCAGGGGCTCGAGCTCGGCCCTTGCGGCGTACAGCGCGGCGGTGTAGCCAGCGGGCCCACCGCCGACGATGATCACGTTCTCGACTCGCCCGTTCTCGCTCTGTTCGCTGGTCACGCTCGCTCCTTCTGCGGAGGCTATCGCCGTATTCGGCGGCGCCTAATCACTCACGCACCTTTACTTCACTTTTTATAGTAGCGTGGGCCCCTCGGTTGTTACGGCCGCTAGGAGCTCGCAGCTGCGGTCTCCGCGTCCCCCACACCGCCGACCGGCTCCGGCCGCTCCCGCCCCTCTCGCTCCCACCGGCGAACGGTGTTGCGGAGCTGGAAGAAGGCGATTATCCCGGGCGGGATCGGCAACCAGAAGGCGATCACCCGGTAGGTCAGAACGGCGGCGAAGACCTCACTGCTCGGAAGGCCGAAGAGGACGAAGGCGCCGATCATCCCCGCGTCGACCGCTCCGACCCCGCCCGGGGCGAGCGGGAAGAGGTTGGCCAGCATCCCCAGGAAGAAGCCCTGGACGACGACGCCCAGCGGGACCGAGACGTCGAAGGCATGGAAGCTCGCCCAGAGGATCGCGATGTTCGCCGCCCAGAAGCCGATCGCTCCCCCGATCGCGAGCGCGCCGCTGCTGGGATGGCGGACGAAGGCGATCGCCGTGCGAACCCCCTGGGCCAGGGTGGCCGGCGCCGTTGCCAGCCGCTTCGCGATCCGGCCGAAGCGGCCCGAGGTGTGCCTCTCGATTCGGCGCTCGATGTCGTCGGGCAGCAACGCGATCAGCAGACCGATCGCGAGCGCGACCCCGGCGAGGGCGGCGGGGATCACGGTCCCCGACAACGGCGCCTCGCCGGAGAGCACCCCCGTCCGGAGCAGGATCCCGAACACAACCAGCGCTAGAAGGTAGACCGAGTAGAGGAGGACGAGGAACGCGAGCATCCGGCATGCGGCCCGGCGCCGCTCCATCCCCGCCTTCCGCAGCGCCCAGTACGTCAGCAGGATGCCGCCGGCGCCGCCGGCCGAGAACAGCCGGGTGGCGGCCAGCCCGGCCATCGTGATCTCGTAGCTCTCACGCCACTCGAGGTGGATCACGTCCTCTCCGACGATGCCTCGGAAGAGGGCGACGTACGCCCCGAACATCCCCACACAGCAGAGCAGCCCCACGGCGATCCAGACCGGATCTCCGTCGTCGATTCTCGCGATCGCGTCCTGGAGGTCAAAGAGCCTGGGGATCAGGACGTAGATCGCGACGAACAGGAGGACGACCGCGATCGCGGTCTGGATCAGGCGCTTGGGATCCGCAAAGAAGCTCGGCTCGGCCTCGCCGCCCATCTCGGGAGCGGTTGGGTCGGCCTCATGAGCGCGTGGCGGGCGCTCCACCTCCACCTCGGGCATGTTCGCAAACGGACTACCCGTCCGCGATCTCCTCCAGACGCTGCAAGGCCCGGCTCAGGGCCAGGGCGACCGGCTCCACGTAGCGCTCGCCGCGCCGGACGGCGATCACGATCGCCACCGCCGCGAGCAGGTCGACCACGTAGTGCTCCCCGAGGTAGACGAGAGCGAACCCGAGGGTTCCCGCATAGGCCCATCCGGCGGTCCCGGGCGCCGGTCCGGCCTCGGCCAGGAGCAGCGCCGCCATCAGCGAGGTCGCGAAGTGGAGAGACGGCATCGCCGCCCAGGGGTTTCCGCCGAGGGTGTCGTAGAGGACGGGCCACGCCCTGCCCCACTCCTCCTCTCCCACCTCCTGCATGATCCGCCTCACCTCTGCGTCCGTGTGCCCCTCCTGGGAGGCCCACCACGGCGGGGCCGTGGGAACCGCGGCATAGACGACGCAACCGAGGTCGAACACCGCCGACATCTGCCGTGCCGAGCGGGCGAAGTGCTCGGGGTCCCGGGCGAGGATCCAGGTGAGGCATGCGTGCGGCTCGATGAACCACGACCAGTGCAGCCAGCACAGGAACCGATCGACGACGTTTCGCCGGCCGAGCCCGGCGAGCGCCCGCTGCAACCTGACGTTCGGCAGCTCGCCGGCACCGATTGCCCGGTCGAGGCGGATCGGATAGTTGACCCGAAGGCGGCTCCGGAGCCCCTCCGGATTGTCATACGGGAGCTCGTGCCCCATCACGAACATCCACATCTGAAGCGCGTACATCCCCGCGTCGCGAAGCCGCGTGCGGGGAGTGATCACCGCGAGTGCCGGTGGACCGGCCGCGAGCGCGGCGGTGGTCAGGGCCGGATGGATTCGCCACCGCTTGCGCAGGACGGGAACTGCCACCGCTGCGCCCAGGGCCGCGGCGGCGACCCCCTTCACCAGCGGTCGCCACGGCGACGATCCTCCAGCTCCGGGACGCCTACCGAGCACGGCGCCGACTCTAAAGATTGGGGCTTCGGTACGCCGATTACATATGGCCAGGCGTCATCGGACGACCTGAGCCCGTCTCGGCGCTCAAGGAACGGCCCGGCAGCTAGGCCCTGGTGACCCGCTCGAGCGGGATCACGATCGACTCATAGGTCGCGCCGGTCCCGAGTTGAAGCCCGATCTCACAGGTGCGGTTGGTGGAGACATAGGCATCGTGTTTCCCGCCCGCCAGCTCGACCGCCTCCTCGCGCGTCGCCGATTCAGTCAGCTCAGGGTGAAGCAGCCCGCGGTCCCCCGCCATCCCGCAGCAGGTGGCGCCGGCCGGATGCGTGACCTCGTCGGCGATCGCCCTGGCGAGCTCGATCAGCCGGCGCTCGAGACCCAGGTGACGCGTCGAGCACGTCGGGTGCACCGCGACCGACCCGAGCCTCTCGCGCACCTCCAGATTGGGGAGCAGGCGGGTCGCCCACGCCACCGTGTCGAGGATCTCGATCCGCGAGTGCCGCGCGGCGTTCTCCTCGCTCAGCAGCGAGGTGACCTCGTCGGCCAGCCCGAGGGCGCACGAGCTCGCGCAAATCACGACCGGAAGGGACCCCTCCCCGCTCCATCGCCAGAGCGCCTCGACCGTCCGGTTCGCCATCAGGCGTGCCCCCTCCGGGTAGCCCTTCGAGGTCCATGGAACGGAGCAGCAGTGCCCGGCGACGTCGTCCGGGATCCACACCGGGAGCCCGGCACGCGAGGAGACCGCGACGACCGCCTCGGGCAGGTGCATCTCCGAGCCGCCATTCCGCGCCGGTCCGAAGATTCTGTTGACGCAGGCGGGGAAATAGACCGCCGCCGCTTCCTGTCGCGAGGTCCGCGGAAGCTGCGCCGGCGCGGGCGGCGGCATGTTCCGCGGCCACGCGGGGATCAGCTCGTCGCTCAGCAGTGACCGCGCCGCCCCGGCACCGCCCCTTGCGACGGCCCCGGCCGCCGAGCCGGCGCGAAGTCCCGCGCGGGCCAGGCTCTCGACCCGCGCCCACCGCTCGGCGATCCGTGCCGCCCGTCGCCGCGCCCGGTCCGTGTGCTCGCGCTCGCGGAAGATCTTGACCAGCGCGCCGGTGTCGATCGCAAGCGGGCAGGCGATGGCGCAGGTGCCGTCGGCGGCGCAGGTCTCGATCCCGTCGTACTCGAACTGCTCCAGAAGCGCCCGCCGCACCGGCGATCCGGCGGGCTGGCGAGCGACCTCGCGTCGGATCACGATCCGCTGGCGCGGGGTCGTCGTCAGGTTCCGGCTCGGGCATACCGGCTCGCAGAACCCGCACTCGACGCAGTTCGTCGCAACCTCCTCGATCGCAGGGGTCGTCTTCAGGTCCCGCAGATGGGCGGCCGGATCGCGGTTCAGCACCACCCCCGGGCCCAGCACCCCGTCCGGATCGGCGAGCTCCTTCACCCGCCACATCAGCTCGGTCGCCCGGCCGCCCCACTCCCGCTCGACGTAAGGGGCCATGTTCACCCCGGTCCCATGCTCGGCCTTCAGCGAACCGTCGTACTTCTCGAGGATCAGGTCGACCAGCCTCTCCATGAATGCCTCGTAGCGGTCGGTGTCCTCCGCCTTCGAGAAGTCGGGCGTGAGCATGAAGTGGAGGTTTCCCGCCGAGGTGTGACCCGCCACCCCCGGGAGGAACTCGTGCTCGGTGAGGAGCGCCTGGATGTCGCGGGCGGACTCCGCGATCCGCTCGGGCGGAACGCAGACGTCCTCGATGATCAGCGACGTTCCCGGCGGTCTCAACCGGCCGATCAGACCGTGCAGCCCCTCCCGTACCGTCCACGCCACCTCGATCCGCTCCGGGTCCCTCGTGAAGTCGGGCGGCCGGATCAGCTCGTGCTCGCGCAGGATCTCCTCCGCGCCGGCGGCCAGTGCGTCGAGCTCGCCGTCGGTCTCCGCGCCGAACTCGACCAGCAGGGCGGCGGAGGTCGGAGGCAGCTCGAGCCAGTGCTGGGGCGCCCCCGCGATGTTCTGGGCGGCGACCATCAGCGCCGGCGCGACCATCAGCTCCACGGCGGTCGCCCCCGACTCGACCAGGGCGGGCACCGGCTCGGTCGCCGACTCGATCCCATCGAAGTGAAGCCACGAGACGGTCGTCCGGGCCGGCAGCGGAACCGTCTCGAGGACCGCCTCGGCGATGAAGGCGAGGGTGCCCTCCGACCCGATCAGCAGGCGCCGGAAGATCTCGAGCGGCGTCTCGGCATCGAGAAAGGCGCAGAGCCGGTACCCGGTGGTGTTCTTGATCTCGAACTTCCGCCGGATCCGCTCGCTCAGCTCGGCGTCCGCGCGGATCCGCTCGTGGATCGCGGCGAGGCCGCGGGCGAGCTCGGGTTCCGCCGCCTCGAATTGGGTTTCCGCATCCGGATCCGCCGTGTCGATCGTGGTCCCGGACGGTAGGACGAAGGTGAGCGAGCGGACCGTGCTGTACGGATCGGCGACCACGCCGCACCGCATCCCACCGGAGTTGTTCGCGAGGACTCCGCCGACGCAGGCGATGTCGGTGCTCGCCGGGTCCGGCCCCAGCTTCCTGCCGTGCGGGGCGAGGACCCGGTTGACGTGACCGAGGACCGTCCCGGGACGGACCCTCACCCGCGCGCCGTCGTCGAGGACCTCCACCCCGGTCCAGTGCCGGCGGACGTCGATCAGGATGCCGTCGCTCTGCGCCTGACCCATCAGGCTGGTCCCGCCGGCGCGGAATGTCACTGGAACGCCGGAGCGCCTCCCGTAGGCCAGCACCTTCGAGACGTCGGCCGGGTCCCGCGCAACGACTACCGCACGCGGCAACCGCCGGTACGGGCTTGCATCCGACGCGTAGCGGACGAGGTCGATCACCCGCGTCAGCACCCGGTCATCGCCGAGGAGCCGGATCAGATCGCTGCGGAGTGGCTCGGGCGTCCCCGCCGCCAGCTCGTCCGGCGCCCGGTCCGCGGCCGGTGGTCCGTCATCGGGCGCGATCCGGGTGGCGTCCGGCGCCAGGAGATCCATTGCGCCAGCTTAAGCCGGTGGAGAACGGTGAGCGGCGAGGGCTCTAGCGCATCACGAGAATCGTTAGCCAGTGCTACCAAAGCGGTAGCGACGGCCGTCGGTCGCGCACTTGGCCACCCAACCTCTATTGGGAGGCGATCGAGCCCGGTTCCGCGGGACCGCGCGGTAAACGGTCGTTCCGTCCGTTGGCGCTGGAACTCTCCTTCCCGGGTGAACGCGGGAATTCAGCGGCTGTGCGTGTGGGCGACCCCCGTGGCGTTCGCCCTGATCTGCATCGCGCTGCTCGTCGCCTCGTGGCTTCCGCTTCCCTCGCCCGACCACAGCGCCACGTACATAGGGCGCTACTACGAGGATCACAGCGACGCGATCCGCCTGGCAGCGGTGCTTCTCGCCGCCGGGGCGGCCCTCCTCGCGCCGCTGGCGGCCGTGATCGCCGTTCAGCTGAAGCGGATCGAGGGCAAGTACTCGCCCCTCGCGTACCTCGAGCTCGGGATGGGCTCCGCCAGCGCTCTCGCTGTCAGCATCACGTCGTTCTTCTGGTGGACCGCGGCGTTCCGCCCAGAGCGCGATCCCGTTGTGACGCAGTCGTGGCACGACGCGGGCTGGCTCTGCTTCACGGCGGTGGTCTTCATCGCGATGCTGCAGATCGCAGCGGTCGCAATCGCCATCCTCGTCGAGCAGCGCGAGCAGGTGTTCCCGCGGTGGCTTGGATACCTCTCCGCGTGGGTCGCGCTCCTCCTGCTGCCCAGCGTCCTCTGTCTCTGGTTCAAGACCGGTCCGTTCGCATGGAACGGGGTGGCCACGCTTTACCTGGCGTTCGTCGCGGTCGGGGCCTGGTTCATCACGATGATCATCCAGCTGCTGCGGGCGATCTCGGAGCAGGAGGCCGCGGAGGCCTGATCAGAACAGCGCCATTCCCGGCGTGACCGGGACCTCCATGAGCTCCGGCGAAGTCGACGCGATCGCCGACTCGAGCGACGCCTGGAGCTCCTCCCGGTCCGCGACGGTCTTGGCGGAGACCCCGTAGGCGGCTGCGACCCGCGCCACCCTGAGCGCCGGCAGGTCCAGCCCCGGCGCCCCCTTCACCTCCTCGATGTCGGCGAACCACTTGAGGATCGCGTACTCCTCGTTCCGAAGGACGAGGAAGGTGACCGGGACGTCATAGGCGACGGCCGTCCAAAAGCCGGTGATCGCGTACTGGGCGGAGCCCTCCCCGAGCACGCAGACGACCGGCCGGTCCGGCTGGGCGAGCTGGACCCCGATCGCGGCCGCGAGACCGAAGCCGAGGCCACCGCCGGCGGCGAAGTAGTAGCTGCCGGACCGCGAGATCCGGAGCTGGTTGCGCAGCGAGAGTGTGCTCGAGGGCGACTCCAGGACGATGATCCCGTCGTCCGGGAACACCTGCGCCAGGGTGTGATTGACCATCGTCGGGGTCAGCGGATCGGTCTCCTCGCCCGGCTCGGGGTCCGGAAGCGGGGTCGGCTCGGGACGGTCTGCCTGGCCCACCTCGGCCAGGAGGGCGCGGAGCGCGAGCGCGACGTCCGACAGGATCACGTCCCCCATCGGGGCGCGCGCCGCCTCATCCGGATCGCTCGTGATCTCAACGAGGGATGCGCCGTCCGGCAGCAGCGGCCCGGGTATGTAGGGGTAGTACGGAAAGACGGACGACCCGACGACGAGGATCAGGTCCCTGCCCTTGAGCGTCTCGGCGACGGGGCCGATCGCCGGCGGCAACACCCCCTGGAAGAGCGGATGGCCCTCCGGGAAGCCGAGCCGGTTGCCGCCCGGTGCCGGCGATGCGAACACGGGCAACTTCTGGCGTTCGGCGAGCGCCACTGCATCGTCCCATCCCCCGCTCGCGTCGATCTCTGGGCCCGCGACCATGACTGGGGAGGTCGCCTCGGCGAGGCGGCCGGCGAGAGCCGCAATCGCATCGGATTCGGGACCCGAGCGCGGCTCGACGGTCCGGCCCTTGACATGCGCGGCCTCGGCATCGTCGACCTCCTCGGTCCAGTCGTCCATCGGCACCGAGACGAACGCCGGCCCGCGGGGAGGGAGCGATGCCGTGTGGATCGCCCGAGCGAGTGCGTGAGGTACGTCCCTGGCCCGCGGCGGCTCGTAGCTCCACTTGACGAAGGGGTGGACGACCCGGGTCGCGTCCCGATTCGTCAGGTTCGCCTGCATCGTGATCTGGGCGCGGACCTGCTGCCCCGCCGTGACCAGGAGCGGCGAGTGGTTCGCCTGGGCATTGAAGATCGCACCCATCCCGTTCCCGACACCCGGCGCCGTGTGGAGGTTGACGTGGGCGGGCCGGCCGGAGGCCTGCGCGTACCCGTCCGCCATCCCGACCGCGACCGCCTCCTGCAGCCCGAGGACGTAGCGGAAGTCGTCTGGGAACTCCGCGAGCATCGGCAGCTCCGTTGAGCCAGGGTTGCCGAAGATCGTCGACATCCCGTGCTCACGGAGCAGCTCGAAGGTGGCTTCCCGCACGCTCGACATGCGGGCGCAGCCTATTCGGCTTCCGGCGCGGCGGCTAGCTCTTGGCGCGAGCCTTCGCGCTCTTCTTCGCGGATGCGCTTCGCTTGCGGGCGTTCGCCCTGCGGGTTCGGGCCGCCTTCTTCGCTGCCTCCGAGCGCTTCCGCGATCCGCCCCCGGCGCGCTCTCTGATCGAGTCCGCGGCCGCGGAGAGCTCATCGGCCACCCGGTGGGCGATTGACGACTTCTTCGGGCCCTGGTCCGGGAGCGCCTGGGAGACCATCCTGGCCACCTTCTTTCTGATCCCGCTGGCCCGAAGCCGACCGTAGAGCTCCTTGTCGGACTTTTTCTTGGCCACGCTGTGATTCTTTCAGGACGAGGCGGCTTCGGACTCGACCGCCAGGATCCGACGCTCCGCCAGCCCGCCGAAGTCGACCGGGCCGGGCATCAGCTCGCTCGGGGGGCGGGATCTCGATCCCGATCGCTGCCATTCGGCGCTTGAGCGCCTGATAGGCGAAGCCGTAGATCTGCGATGAGTGGTGCCCGTAGGAGACGAAGTCCGACGGATCGTCCGCCTCAGGAGGGCAGAAGACCTCGGCGGCCTTCGGCAGCAACTCGGTCAGGCGCCGGACGATGACTCCCTTCATCTCGGGGCGCTCGTCGCAGACGTCCCGGAGGAAGCGGACCCCGAAGGCGATGTGCCGGTGCTCGTCCTGCTCGACCAGGCGGAAGCCCTTGTTGAACCCCGGATACAGCTCATGGTCGGACGTGTACTCGATCATGATCCGCTGCCCGGGCATCGCCAGGACCCCCTCGGTGACCATGTGATACGTGACGATTCCCTCGACGAACAGCTCGAGGTCATCCGGCTTCGCCTTGATTCGGTCGGCGACGTCGCGAAGCGAGTCGTCGAAGAGGAAGTGCCAGGGGCCGAGCATCCGGTCCTCGATCTCGTCGAGCCGCCCGCGGAAGCTGCCGGACTGGAGCCCCATCACCTCGCTCGCCCACCGGTCGAAGAACACGGCATGGCGCATCTCGTCGACGAGCTGGGTCGCCAGGAACGCCTCGACCTCTCCACTCGGCGCGGCGAGGAGCAAGGGGGCGAGGTCCGCGGTCACCCGCTCCTCGCCGACGTAGAAGCTGCCGATGCTGAACGCCGTGTGCCGCTGCGCCTCGCTCGGGCTGACCAGCCATTGCTCCCGGTCAACGGAGAAGTCGAGCTCGTGGGCACGCCAGTTCTGCCGCTCCCAGAGAGCGTAGAGCTGCTGGTGTGTCATGAGCCCTCCCCGCGGGCGCGGGCTCTCGGCCGGGTCGCCGGCGTCCGAGCCGGCGCCGTTGGTGGAGACGACGCTCCCCCAGCTGCCCGCGTTTCGCGCCTGCAGTGCTCGTTGGCGCTCCTCGCGCTCGAGCTCCGGGCCGTCGATCCCTTCCGCCCGGTCGATCCAGCGCCCGAGTCTCGTCACCGGTGGGATCCGGCCCTCCACCTCGGTCAGGCCGAGCCGCATCGCCTCCGACGGGGTCACCTCGCCGGAGAGCAGGCGGATCCAGTCCGAATAGCGGATCCGGACGATCGCGTCCGGGCTCTCGCCCAGGCCGGACGTGACCCGGACGGTCCCGTCATCGACCTCGACGGACCAGCGGCCGCCGCCCTTTCCGACCAGGTCGTACGCGACGGTGAACCGGTGCCCCCTGGTCCACTCGGGTTCGATCGCGAACTCCAAGGACCGGAAGAGCAGTTCGGGATCGACCCGAAGGCCGAGCCGCGCGAGGTCCCGGGGGCCCGCGTCCTGCGACAGGCGCCGCAGCGCGAGCGCCTTCCGGCGCCGGCCCCGGAGCCGCATCCGCCCGCGGATCATCGCCGCGATCGGGCTGCCACCCGAGGCGACTCGGGCGAGTGTGCGCGCGTCGGTTGAGATCGCGAACGCATCGCCGTCGAGATCGGTGCCGTCGGCGACCTCGGTGATCTCCGCGCGGTCCCCCCGGGCGGCGACCCGCCAGGCGCCCATGCCGTCGAGCTCCAGCCGATAGCTCAGGCCCGCCGGAAGCGATGCTGCGGCGGCCGGGAGCGATTGGACGATCAGACGGGCGGCGAGCTCGGGATCGGATTCCGCCATCCGGCGCAGGGCGTCGGATGCCGTTCCGTTCGACCCGTTCCCGTTCCGCGCCATCGGCATCTGCGGCGATTCTTTCAGATGCTTGGCCAGCTGGCCAGTTTTCCCTCGTAATAGACTCTCGCCGCCTTGCTTGCCCTTCTCAGCCCCGAAGGCGGGTACTCCCCGAACGCCGACGACCTGAACGCCCTCTACTGGGTGATGCTGGTGATCGCCGGCATCCTGCTGATCGGGATCAACGCGGCGCTGATCGGAGTGATCATGCGCTTCCGGGCCGCCCGCGGCCGGGAGCCGCGGCGACTGACGGTCAGGCGGCCGGCGCAGCTCGCGCTCGCGGGCGCCCTGGGAGCCCTGGCGGCCGTGGTTTTCGTCGTCGGCGTGATCGTCACCGAGAACGCCAAGGAGGTCGAGGCCTCGGGCCCCGACGGGCTCCAGGCTTCCGCGATGCGGACCGCACAGCGCACGCTCGACGTCCCGACCGGGGAGACGCCGCCTCTCGAGATTCGCACCTGCGGTCAGCAATGGCTGTGGCGCTACGAGTACCCCGACGGCACCTACTCCTACTACGAGCTGGTCGTCCCCGTCGACACCGCAGTGATCCTCAACCTCTGCTCGACCGACGTGGTCCACCGCTGGTGGGTCCCAGGCCTCGGCGGCAAGTTCGACGCCGTTCCCGGCGAGAGCAACAAGACCTGGTTCAAGGCCGACCGCACCGGCGACTTCGAGGGCCAGAGCTACGCCTTCTCCGGCGCCGGCTATGCGGTGATGCGGACCCGGGTGAGGGTCGTCGACGTACCGGAGTACCAGGCCTGGCTCGACGAGCAGGCCCAGGGAATTCAGGAGGCTCAGGCCTTCGTCGAGGCGAGGCAGGCGGCGACGCGATGAGCGACGGCAGGACCCTCGCACCGCAGCGTCCCGAGCTCGTCACCGAAGCGGTCGCCACCCGCGAGCGCCCGCGGTGGCTCGAGCTCGTCATGAGCCCGGACCACAAGGACGCAGGGCGGATCATGGTCGGGGCGTCGCTCTCCTTCCTGCTCCTGGGAATCGTCTGCTTCGTGCTGATGCGGCTGCAGCTCGCGCTCCCCGAGAACACGTTCCTGGATCCGGTCATCTTCAACCGGATCCTCACCGTCGGCAGCGCGACCCTCGTGGTGCTGTTCGCGCTGCCGCTCGCATTCGGCCTCTACACGTACGTCGTTCCGCTGCAGATCGGGGCCCGCACCCTGGCTTTCCCGCGGCTCTCGTCGCTGGCGCTGTGGCTCTATCTCGCCGGGGGCGCAATCCTCTACGCCAGCTTCGCCTACACGCCAGCCGAGACGGGGTTCAACAACTGGCCTCCGTTCTCCACCGGAGTCTTCGTCGAGAACAATGGCCCGGACGTCTGGATCGTCGCCGTCGGCCTGGCGGTGCTGGGGCTCACCCTCCAGGCGCTCAACCTCGCGGTCACGATCGCGAAGCTCAGGGCGCCCGGCATGGCGTGGCGGCGCCTCCCGGTATTCAGCTTCTCAGGCGCGGTGGCGAGCTGGGTGATGCTCTTCGTCGGTCCGGTGATGCTTGCCGCCCTGGTCATGCTCTTCATCGATCGCAACTTCGACGGGGTCTTCTTCGAGGCGGGCGAGGGCGGCGCGCCGATCTACTACCAGCACCTCAGCTGGATCTTCTTCACCGGCTGCTACCTGATCTTCCTGCTGCCGGCGTTCGGGGCGATCTCCGAGATCGTGCCGGTCTTCTCCGGCAAGCCTCTTCTCTCGCGGGGCGCTGCGATGGCGTCGCTCGCGGCGATCGGCGGGATCGGCGTCTTCGCCTGGATGCAGAACATGTACTCCGCATCGATCCCGATCGGCTGGCTCTACATGGCGATGGCCGCGTCGCTCCTCCTGGCGATTCCGATCGGGGCGATGTTCGTGAACTGGATCGCGACGATGAGCGGCGGAGTGATCAGGAACCGCGCCCCGATGCTGTTCGCGCTCGCCGCGATCTCCACTCTCTCGTTCGGCCTCCTCGCCGAGCTGACGATGAGCGTGATCCCGGTCGGGTGGGAGCTCGGGGACACGGCCGCCGCCACCGCCGCCAGCGGCTACGTCCTGGTCGGAGGCCCGATCCTTGGCGGGCTCGCCGCGCTGTACTACTGGTTCCCCAAGATGACGGGCCGGACGATGGGCGAGGGTCTCGCGAGACCTTCGGTCGCACTGATCGTGATCGGCGCCCAGCTCACCCTGATCCCGATGTTCCTCTCGGGAATCGAAGGGCAGCCGACCGACATCTACAAGTACTTCGAGTCGAGCGACGCGATCAACGCTCCGGAGGCGCTCGACACGCTGAACCTGCTGTCCACGATCGGCGCCTTCGTCCTCGCCGTGGGAGTGATCCTCTCTCTCGTCAACGCCTATCTCAGCGCCAGCCGCGGGAACCGGACCGGGCCCGACGCATGGGGAGGCGAGACGCTCGAGTGGTTCGCGCCCTCACCCCCTCCGCCGCACAACTTCGACGTGGTTCCCGACGTTCGTAGCGCCGAGCCGCTGCGCGACATCAGGGAGGCGATCCGCCGCCGCGACGCCCCCTCCCCCACACCGGCGGAGACCACCGAGCCGGTAGCCTGATCGGCATGGACGCACCGCGCGCCGGCGGTGGCGGTGATCAACTCCGCCGGTTTCGCCGTCTGGCAGACCTCACTGCTCTGATCACGTTCCTCCTCGTCATCGTGGGCGGGGTCGTTCGAGTGAGCGACTCAGGACTGGGATGCGGCGCGGGGGGAAGCGGCACCGAGGGGTGGCCCCTGTGCGGGGGCGCCGTCATCCCGCTCGTCGGGGACGAGAACCGGCTGATCGAGTTCGCTCACAGGGCGCTGGCGGGAGTCGTGGTGGTGCTGATCGCGCTGCTCTGCTGGCGCGCCTACCAGGAGCTTCGCGGCAGACGCTGGGCGGTGCGAGGATCCGTCGCGGCCGCCGTCTTGGTCCTGGTCCAGGCGGGACTCGGGGGACTGACGGTGGAGCACGGGCTGGAGGATGAGCTCGTCGCGGCGCACCTCGGCCTCGCGATGCTCCTGCTCGCCCTCCTTCTTTGGCTCGGGATCCGGGCGCGCGCGGATGCCGCCGAGGAGACTCCGCGGGCGTCGCGCACCTCGCCGCAACCGAGGGCGGTGCCCGGCCTCAAGCCCTTCGCCGCCGTGGCCGCGGTCCTGCTGCTCGGCGCGATCATCGCCGGCGGATACATGGCCGGCACCGAGAAGGAGGGTGTCCACGAGGACGGCAGGAACGTCGCTGGCGCCCACCTTGCCTGCGGTGAGCAGTTCCCGGAGTGCGGCGACGGACAGTTCCTGCCCTTCGGGAACAATCGCCTCACTGACATCCACCTCACGCACCGGGCCCTCGTCTACGGGGCCACGCTGGCCATCCTGGCGCTGCTCGCCGCCGCGATCGCTCGTGGAGCGCGGGATCGCTGGCTTGCAATCACAGGGCTGCTGCTGGTGGTCCAGCTGCTCCTCGGGGGCCTCAACGTCTGGCTCGGGGAGCACGCCGTCCTGATCGTCGCCCATCTGACCACCGGGACGCTGCTTTGGATCGCGGTGATCGAGATCGGCTATCGGCTGGCCTGGTTCCCGGCGGCGGCTGTACCGCAATCGCCGGCGCCGCGGGCCGAGACCTCGGCGGCGACGGCATGAGCGTCGAGCTCAGAGGCGGATCGGGCCGGATCGGGAGCCATCCGCGGCGTCCGGGCGGCGAGCGCGTCTCCGTCACCCCGGGGGACGCGAGAACACGGACCATGCGCGCGGCGATCGCCGTCGCGAACGACTACGTCACGCTCACGAAGCCGCGGATCATCTCGCTGCTCCTGCTCACCTGTGTGGCGACGATGTTCGTCGCCGATCCCTCGGGCCCGCCACTCTCGACGATCCTCTGGACCATGCTCGGCGGCTACCTCGCCGCGGGCGGGGCGGGAGCGATCAACCACTACATCGAGCGCGAGCCGGACTCCCGAATGGAGCGGACCGCCGGCCGGCCGCTCGCCAGCGGGCGGATCGAGCCGAGACGCGGTCTGATCTTCGGGTCCGCCCTTGGCATCGTCGCGGTCGCGCAGCTCGCGATCACGGTGAACGTGTTGACCGCTGCCCTCGCCGCCGTTGGCCTGCTCGGCTACGTCTTCGTCTACACGCTCTGGCTGAAGCCGCGAACCCCGCAGAACATCGTTTTCGGCGGCGCCGCCGGCGCGATGCCGCCGCTGGTCGGCTGGGCGGCGGCGACCGGCGCGCTCTCGCTGCAGGCGCTGTGGCCGTTCGGGATCGTCTTCTTCTGGACCCCGCCGCACTTCTGGGCGCTGTCACTGCTGATCTCCGACGACTACGCGCGGACCGGCGTGCCGATGCTGCCCGTCGTCCGAGGCGAGACGACCACCCGGCACCAGATCGTGGTCTACGCGCTGCTGCTGGTCGCCGTGACAGTGGGACCGGTGATCACCGGGCTCTTCGGCACCACCTACCTGATCGCCGCCCTGGCGCTGGGCGCCGGCTTCGTCGGCCTCTCCATCGCGCTGCTCGCTCGGCCCTCGCGCCAGGCGGCCCGCAGGCTCTACCTGAGCTCGCTCGCCTACCTGGCCCTGCTCTTCTGCGCGATGGCCGCCGACAGGGCGTTATAGGCTTCCGGCCGTGGACCGGGAACGCGCCAGGCAGACGATCAAGGCGGGGATGTTCGCCGCCTCACTCGCTTTGCTCGCATTCGCGCTCGCCTTCTACGTGGCCGTGCTCTACCTGAGGTGAGCCGGCCATGACCCAGCCTCCCGAGCCGACCGAGTCGATCTACCTGCCGCGGCCGACGGTCTACCCGGCGCTCTTCGCGTTCGGGCTCGCCGCGCTCGTCGTCGGGCTGTTCACATGGGCACCGTACGCCGTGGTCGGCGGGCTGATCGCGATCGGCTCACTGATCGCCTGGCTTCGGACGAACCGGAATGAGATCGCGCGAATGCCGCGCCAGCAGCACACGGACACGGCGCCGATTCCCCTTTCCGCTTGGTCTCCACGAGACTAGGCCCGCTTCGCCACCAGATCGCGGCCACAAGCGGCCGCCCCACATAAGTCGCTACGGCCTACGGCCTCCGCTCCGAAAGTGGGAGCGGCCTGGTGGCCGCTAGGGGGGCGTCATCGACGAGGTGGCTCCGACCTGCGTCCAGCAGCGGACGATGTCCCTCATCGAGAGGACGCCCACCAGCTCGCCCCGATCGACGACGACGAGGTGGCGGATCCCACGCTGGACCATCTCCTCGGCGGCCTGCTCGAGGCTCCAGTCGGGCGCGGCCGAGATCACGCTGTCGCTCATGTGATCGCCGACCTTCTCGGAGTCCGCGTCCTTGCCGGTCCCGACCGCGTTGAGGATGTCCCGCTCGGTGATGATCCGGGGTGCCGGCGACTCGTCGTCGAAGACGAGAGCGGCGCCGGTGCCCTTCTCGGTCATCTTCGTCGCGGTCTCGCGAAGCGTGTGTCCGGGCCCCACCGCCAAGACGACGCTCGACATGCCCTCTCGAACCTCCACTCGACCTCCTCGTGCCGTTCGGCGCAAGCTTAACCCACGCCTGAGCTACGCACCAGGGCAAATGGGACCGATCGGTGCGACATATAGGATTCCGGCGCTCATGAACGGCGGGGCCACCAGGCTGATCAGCGCATTCGCCGCGACCGCGGCGCTCGCAGCCGTGACCGGATGCGGACTGGACCCGAAGCCCGACCTCGAACGTGGCGAGCAGCTCTTCACCCAGAACTGCGGTAGCTGCCACGCACTCACCGCGGCGGGGACCACGGCCGAGGTCGGGCCCGACCTGGACTTCGCGTTCAAGCAGGCCCGGGCAAATGGGATGGACTCGGACACCGTAGAGGGCGTCGTCGCGTCACAGATCGAGAACCCGAGGCCCGCCCCGCCGGAGCGGGTCGACATCTACATGCCCGCGAACCTCGTCGAGGGAGATGACCTCCACGATGTCGCGGCCTACGTGGGCAGCGTCGCGGGGGTCCCCGGCATCAAGCCGCCCGTCTTCGCACCACCGGAGTTCTTCGCCACGAACTGCGGCGGCTGCCACGTCCTCAGTCAGGCCGGGACGACCGGCAGCGTCGGACCGAACCTCGACGAGGCCCTGCCCGGCCAGAGCACCGCCGAGATCGGCGAGTCGATCGCGCAGCCCGACGCGAAGGTCACCCCCGGCTTCCCGGCCGGCGTGATGCCCGCGAGCTTCGGTCAGAGCCTCACCCCCGAGCAGCTCCAGCAGCTCGCCGCCTACCTGGAGACGGCCGTCGGGGGCGGGGGTAAGTAGCGCTAGCGCTGCTCCGGCTCCGAGCCGTACTTCCGCCAGTCCCGGATCAGGCCCCAGGTGCGCCAGAGGCCGACGGCGATCAGGACAAGGCCGATGACCACCCCGGCCCACGTGCCAATCAGCAGCGCCGCGGCAATTACGATCGCGCCGGCTGCTACGAACATGATCAGGACGCGGAACATGTCCGACTCGCGCCTGAGCGGGTTGCGGGGGGACTGGTTCACCGGCTGATCTTCGCAGCCGCCGGTGGTAGGGGTCACTCGAGGGGCGCGGCCGAACCGCGCGACTGATGAGCGAGGGGAGAGATCGATGGGGTTTGGGACGCCGGCGCTCGCCGACTCCCGCAGCCCGGCGGCATCGAGGGCCAACGGGTTCTAAGCTCGCCTGAGCGTCATCCACAAACAGCAGGAGGTCGAGGCGAATGATCGTGCAGGTCGTCAAGTACAAAACCGGCCTCTCTGATGAGGAGGCCGCCAAGACCATCGCCCAGCGAGCGCCGCAGTACGAGGCACTACCAGGACTACGCCAGAAGCTCTACATCCGGGAGCCCAAGACCGGCGAGTACGGCGGGATCTACGTCTGGGAAGACGAGGACTCGATGCGCGCCTTCCGCGAGTCGGATCTCGCCGGGACGATCCCCGCGGCCTACCGAGTCGAGGGCGAGCCGCGAGTCGAGGTGTTCGAGGTCGTCTCTGTCCTTCGCCCCGAACGAGGTATCGCATCGACGAGTTGAGCCGGCGGGTGGCGGTTGCTATCCCCGCAGCCCGGCGGCTTCGAGGGCATCGGCTGGCTCTTGGTAGCCGGCCCGGGTGAACTGCGTCGTGCGGTCGTCAGGGGTTGACTGGCGAACGTACTAGCGAACAAATGGCGAACGCAAACTGAAACCCCGCCATTTGCAGGGGAGTTAGAGGACGTAGACCGTCGTGAAGACGATGATCCACATGACGACACGCCCGCACGGATGACGCTCTCAGGCACGAATCGACCCGGTTATTCCCGGTTGTTTCGGTGTCTGACTGGCGCATAAGTGGCGCACAGATCCGGACGTCGCGCGCCCTCGGCGAGTCCGGCCTCGCGCCGCTCGGGGTTCGATCGCTCGCCAGGCCCGAGCAGCTTGGGATGTGGGTCCCTACTCCCGCAGCCCGGCGGCTTCGAGGGCTTCTGTCCACTCCCGGTAGGCCCGTATGCGCACGACCCTGCCGCCGTACACCGTGGATACGAAGTGGATCACCTGGTTGACGACGAGACCACTGATCCTGCCTCGTGCACGAATCCCGACGGAGCTGATTACTTGATCGCCGCCAGCGTCGGCGATGTTCTTAAGCTCGAAGTCGACCTCGTCCTCGAACGCTTCGAACCAGTCCCGAAACGCCTCTTGGACCTCGCCGAGACCACGTCGCGTTCCCCAGTCTCCCCACAGGCCCGAGACGTCCTCCCATTCGATGTCCGGGTCGTACAGCCTGCGGAACGCCTCCCCGTTGTGACGCACTATCGCTTCGAATGCTCCGCGCATTACCTCGACGTTCTCCTCCGACATCGCCCACGCAGTATCGCCCTACTCCGACAGCCCGGCGGCTTCGAGGGCTTCTGCCTCGCTTCCGAAGTTCCGCCACCGCGTCATCTTGCCGTCACGCCACTCGCCTGCCACCCACGTCGTCTCCTCGAAGGGCACACCGCTATCGAGGCCGCGGGCGCGGACACGCAGGGCGACGATCCCGGAGTCGCCGAGGTCACGCACCTCCAGAACCTCCATGCTGAAGTCGGGGAAGATGGCGAGCAGGTCCCGCCACCATTCGCGGACGCCGTCGTGGCCGCGGTAGTAGGGACCGCCCTCCATCTCCTTGAAGCGCGTAGTGAACTCCGCCTCAGGGTCAATGAGCGCGAGGAAGGCGTCGAGGTCGCGCCGGTTGAACGCGTCGAAGACGCGATGGATCCGCTCCACGTTCTCCTCCGACATCGCCCACGCAGTATCTCGCGGGAGCACGGTATTTTTGGCGGGCGCAGTCGCAGAGTGGCCGGGAGCACGCTTCCAAAAAAACGTGGCGCCTGGGACGTTCCCAGGACGCGACGCCCTACTCCCGCAGCCCCCTTCCATTCAGAACGACAGCCTCGGCGACTGGGTCGTTCCTACTTGACGTACTTGACTAGCCTGATCGTGCGGGTCGCGGTCTCCACCTTGCCGGACGCATACTTCGCGCGGACGGTGACCTTCGCCCGGACCTTGTTGCCGTCGTCGAGCGCGCTGCGGACCTGCTTGAGTGTCTTCTCCCAGCTCCAGCGTCATCACCGCCCTCGAACCAGACTGCCAGTGGCAAGTCGTGAGGGCGCCCGACTCCTGGTCGAGCTTCGCACTGCACGCGCGGCCCCAGAAGGTCCACATGGGCATTTCGTCCAGGCTTGAGCTTGTCCCCCATGACCTTCCCCTCGGCGCTTAAGTGGCACCCCAGGTCGGGGAGGTTGGCGGGGGGCCGCAACTCCTTAAGGAGGCCCGGCGCCCATGGCACCGGCGGACCGCTGACCTCGCCACAGCTCGCGCTGACCGCCACCGCCCGCGGGCCGGGGCCCCCGCGGCCCTTCGGGTCGCCCCCCTGGCTGCTATGTCCCGAGAGCTTGAGGTCCGGCGCGCGGTCCCCGCCCGCCAACACCGTCTGCGCACCGAGCGCCATCACGCCGACCGCGGCCACGCCGATCACAACCGCGAATCGCTTACCCATCCCGTGCTTCTTCTTCGTGTTAGCCCTCATTTCGGGCCTCCTTCGAGTCGTGGCGTCGGACCTCCCAACGAGTCGAGGCTCCGGTGCCTGATTGACGGCCAGGAGTCTCCGACACAGCGGTACACGCTCGGTACACACGGGCCGGGCCAGGCGGCGGGGGTGAACGCGAAGGCGCTCTCGACCTTCATGGGCCATGCGAAGATCGGGATCACCCTCGATCGCTACGGCCACCTGATGCCGGGGTCCGAGGAGCAGGCAGCAGGACTGCTCGACTCCTATCTACAGGGCCAGCAGCAGCGTGCCGAGGAGACAGCTCGGGGCGCCGGTGTCGTGCACGGTGAGTGTCTGACTGGCGCACCAACTGGCGCACGAGAACTGAAACCCGCCCTTTGCAGGGGGATCTAGAGCACGTAGACCGTGGTGAAGACGATGATCCACATGACGTCGACGAAGTGCCAGTAGATCCCGGGCACCTCGACGCCGAGATGGTCCTTCGCGCTCGGCCCGTAGTGGCCGCGGAACGCCCGGATCGTCGCGATCCCGAGCAGTAGGAGTCCGACGGTGACGTGGGCGCCGTGCAACCCCGTGAGTCCGTAGAAGATCGTGCCGAACGCGTCGTCGCGGGCGCTGAAGCCGATGTGGACGTACTCGTTGAGCTGGATGAAGAGGAACGTCGCACCGAGGAGGAACGTCGTCACCAGGCCCAGCTGAAGGCCGCGGCGGTTGTTCCTGCGGATCGACTCGAGCGACCAGTGCATCGTGAAGCTCGACGAGACAAGGATCGCCGTGTTCATCCCCGCCACCGCGACTGGCAGCTCGAACGGATCCGGCGGCCACGGACCCTCGTTCGCGACCACCCGGAGGAAGAAGTACGAGGCGAAGAACGCCCCGAACAGCATGACCTCCGAGACGATGAAGAGAAGGATCCCGAGGGTCTGGCGATCGATCCGCGAGCTCTGGTTGGCCTCGGGTGGATGAGCGTGATGCTCCTCCGCGTGACCGGCGGCGACGGACGCGGTCTCCATCAGACGCCCGCTCCCGCTTCGACGGCCGCCGGGTCGACTTGGGGCGCCTCGGACTCAACGTGCTCGATCGGCTTGTCGGTTAGGTGCTGGACCCGCTCGATCAACCCCTCCTCGAGCCACTTCGACTGCTCACCCTTGAACGTGGAGATCAGGATGTCGTCGACCCGGTAGTGCTCGATCGCATTCTCGATCGCGCTGTAGGGGTCGGGGCTCATCGGGGACCCGGTCGCGTCGATCTCGCTTCGGTACATCTCCGCCAGCGTCGCCGCCAGGCTGGCGCCGGCCTCCTCGCGGGAGACCTTGCCCGACCGCGGGGAGATGAACGTGTAGCGGTGGGGCCGCTCGGCGGCTCGCTCCTTCAGGCGCCTGACAAGGTCGGGGCTGTTCACGGTTCTGGTCGCGACCACGAGCGTGTGGGTGAGATCCCAGCGCACCGCGTCGTCGTCGACCCGGACCGGGATGTGTTCGACGCGAGCGTCGAAGCGGTCCTTGGCCCACTCGACCAGGTCCTTGCGCATCAACCCGAACCGGGTGTCGTAGAGGGCCGAGAGCAGGATGTAGTCGGGCTGCGTGGCACGAACGGCGTCGTCGAGGGCGAGCGCGGACTCGGGGTCCATCACTGCTCCCTCGGAGGCGATCCCGAACTCCCGAAGCACCGACTGGGTCACGTCCACCCTGCTCTGCGCGGCGGCACGTCGCTCCTCGACGTCGACGATCTGTCCGACGATCGGCAGGTTCTGCGGGGCCACGACCCCGAAGTACTCCGCTCCGGCGTCGGAGAGCTCACGGCAGGCCTGAAGGAGCTTTCGCCCGCCGGCGACCTCGTTCAGGAAGACGAGGACGCGCTTGACCCCCTCGCGAGAGGGGGGCGGATCGGGATCTCCGAAGGTCGCGATCTCGCGGCCGGCGACGACCTCGGACGCGTGCTCCGAGGGCGTTCCGATGTCGGTGATCGTCGTCTCGCCCTCGCTCGGGTCGACGGCTGGGTCCTCGCGCTGCTGCTGCTCATCCGGCTTGGTGGTCTCCTCGGTCAAGGTGATGCCCCCACGCCCGCCTTCTCGGGCTGGCGGACCTCGGCCTCCTCGCCGGGCATGATCACGTGGCGGGCGCCCGGAACGCCGAACTCATAGGGGCCGCCGACGACCCGCGGAATCTCGTCGAAGTTGAAGACCGGCGGCGGCGAGGAGACCTGCCACTCGATCGTCTTCGCCCGCCATGGATTCGGACCGGCCTTCGGCCCGTAGCGCCAGCTGACGATCATGTTGTAGAGGAAGACCAGCTGAACGGCCCCGAGCATGAACGCGAAGCAGGAGATCAGCAGGTTCCAGTCCCCGAAGGTCGCCGCGTAGTCGGCCACCCGGCGGGGCATCCCCTCCATCCCGATCCAGTGCATCGGGATGAACGTGCCCCACGTTCCGAGCAGCGTGCCCCAGAAGTGGATCCGGCCGAGCCGCTCGTCGTACATCCGCCCGGTCATCTTCGGGAACCAGTGGTAGACGCCGGCGAAGATCGTGAACACCGAGCCGCCGAAGAGGACGAAGTGGATGTGGGCGACGACGAAATAGGTGTCCGAGACGTGGATG
Organism: uncultured Solirubrobacterales bacterium; assembly: GCA_963808565.1. GTDB lineage: Bacteria > Actinomycetota > Thermoleophilia > Solirubrobacterales > 70-9 > DASUPK01. The sequence goes on along the minus strand of CAWEGM010000011.1, from coordinate 113,726 downwards.
TCGATCGGGATCATTCCGAGCATCACCCCGGAGATCCCGCCGATGGTGAAGGTGACGATGAAGCGCGAGCGCGAAGAGCATCGCCGTCGATCTCAGATGGATCACGCCGTGGAAGAGCGTCCCGAGCCAGGAGAAGATCTTGATTCCGGTCGGCACCGCGATCAGCAGGGTCGTGATCATCATCGGCACCCTGAGCCAGCTGAACATGCCGGCGACGAACATGTGGTGCGCCCAGACCGAGTAGCTCAGCACCACGATCCCGATCAGCGCGAGCGCCATCAGCCGGTAGCCGAAGATCGGTTTCCTGGAGTGGGTCGAGATCACCTCGCTGACGATCCCGAAGCCCGGCAGCATCATGATGTAGACGGCCGGGTGCGAGTAGAACCAGAAGATGTGCTGGTAGCTGACCACGTCGCCACCGAAGGCCGCCTGGAAGAACTGGGTGCCCAGCGCCCGATCGAAGAGGACCATGAACTGCACGCCCGCGATGAACGGCGTCGCGGCCACGACCAGCAGCGACGTCGAGAGGTTGGCCCAGACGAGCAGCGGCAGGCGCCAGAAGTTCATTCCGGGCGCGCGCATGGTCACGATCGTGACCAGGAAGTTCAGCGCGGTGGCGATCGATGACGCGCCGGCGAACTGGACCCCGAGGTTGAAGAACGATTGTCCCAGGGGGGCGCCCGTGGAGAGCGGCGCGTAGCCGGTCCACCCGGCGTCGAACGCCCCGCCCGGGCAGAAGTAGCTCGCGATGAAGAGGATCCCCGCTACCGGCAGCATCCAGTAGCTCAGCGCGTTGAGCCGTGGGAACGCCATGTCCGGGGCGCCGATCATCAGCGGGAGGACGTAGTTCGCGACCCCCGCGAAGGCGGGGATCACGAAAACGAAGATCATCAGCGCCGCGTGCGTCGAGAAGAGCCCGTTGAAGACACTCGGGTCGACGATCTGGGTGCCCGGCTGGGCGAGCTCGGCGCGCATGATCATCGCCAGCATGCCCCCGAAGAAGAAGAAGAAGAACGTGGTGACGAGGTACTGGATCCCGATCACCTTGTGGTCGGTGTTGACCTTGAAGTAGTCGCGCAGGCTGTAGGCGCCGTGGTTCTCGTGCTCGCGCTCGGCGGGGAAGGTGGGCGCGCCCACCGCCCAGCGGAACCAGTAGTCGAAGCAGCCGATCCCGATCAGGAACCCGAGAGGCGCCGTGATCGCGGGGACCACGACGTGCGGATAGCCGGTCTGCTCGGTCTGCCAGATCGGGAGCCCCGAGATCTCCCTGAGCAGCACTACCAACCCGACCCCGAACGCCCCGCCGAGGATCGTGTAGGTGAGCGCCCGCCACCAGCCGGGCCGTTTGAGCAGGGCCTCAGTCACTCCCGCCATCCTTCCACTTCCCGGATTATCTCAATCGCCCTCACCCGGGCTCCTGCTGTTGGGGAACGGTAGCTCCCTTAGGACTGCTCTCCGGGATCGGATCCTGGTCCGCCGCCCAGGCATCGAAATCGCCCTGCGAGCGCTCGACGACCACGGGTGCCCGCATCGTCGCGTGCCCGACGCCGCAGAGCTCCGTGCACACCAGGGTGAGCGGCCCGTCCGGGACGGTGTCTGGCGTCGCACGGACGTGCGTCGTGATTCCGGGGACCGCGTCCTTCTTCATCCTCCACTCCGGCACCCAGAAGGAATGGATGACGTCGAGGGCATGCAGCCGGAACTCGACCTGGCGATCCACCGGGACGTGGAGCTCCCGCGAGGTGACGTTCTCCTCGGGATACTCGAAGTGCCAGGCGAACTGCTGCGCGTAGACGTCGACCACCATTCGATCGGAGTCCTTCGCCTCGATGTCGACGAGGACGATCCACGAGTAGATTGCGCCGACCAGGACGATCACCGTGGGAATGACGGTCCAGGCGATCTCGAGGCGGGTGTTGCCGTGAATCGGCGCTCCATCGGACTCGTCGCCCGGCCGCGCCCGCCAGCGCCAGACCGCGTAGAACAGCATCACCATCACGATCGAGAAGACGAACGAGGACAGCACGATCATCACGTCGAGCAAGGTGTCGATCGGGCCCGCCTCGGCCGAGCCGGCCTCGCCGTTCCAGTTCGGAATCAGCAAGATGACCGAGGTGACCACGGTCATGACGAAGATGGCCGCGATCAGCTTTGGAATCGGCAGGTCCCGCATCAGCGGGGGCATTCTATTCAGGGCGTGGGGCAACCTTCGGCAGGCCGTCGAGGTCTCCCCGCGAGGCGGCGATGACGCCCCGGGCGACCTGCTCCCAGCTCCAGAGCTCCGCGACCCGGGCCGAAAGCGCCCGGCCGGCGGCGCGGCGGCGGCCCGGATCGAGCGAGAGCCATCCACCTAGGCGTTCCGCCAGCTCTTCGATCGCCCCCGGCCCGACGGTGAAGCTCAGCAGCGGCGCCAGGTCCGGGTCGAGTGCGTCGGCGAGCAGCCGCGCCACCTCCCGCATCCCGGAATGGTCAGCCGAGACGGGCGGAACCCCGCAGGCCGCCGACTCCGCCGGGACCATCCCGAACGACTCCGGAAAGGTGCTCGGCATCGTGAAGACGTCCGCGGCGGGCATCACTTCGGCGACCTCGTCGTGCTCTAGCCGCCCGCCGATCAGGATCGATCCGGCCGCATCGCGAGCGGCATCCGCGTAGCCGTCGGGGGGATCCGCGAGGAAGGACGAGAGGATCCTGAGCGGCTGATTCGGCGGCGTCGACCCGGCGGCGGTGTTTGTGGCCGCCGAATATATCGGCCGTTGATCCTGGCCCTCGTACCCGCGCCCTCGGGCCGCGACCTGGCGGGCCGCCTCGAGGTCCCCGGCTGAGAGTGCGTCGACGAGGGCACGCACCCCGCTCTCGAACGCGCCGAAACCGATCAGCAGCAGCCTCGGGGAACCGACACCGGCCGCCAGCCGCTCACGATGGATGAGAGGCCACGCCGCCGCCAGCAGGTCGACCCCTTTGTTCACCAGCAGCTTGCCGACGAAGAGAACGCGCTCGTCACCCTGTGCCCAGGCTTGCATCGCAGCGCCGATCGCCGGGCCATCGCGCTCGAAGGAGTCCCGCGGGTCGCCGTCATCGCGCGCCTCGGCGGAGAGCCGCAGCGCCAGGCCCTCGAGGCGCTCGAGCGCCTCCCCGGGCGGCCTCGGTCGAAACCGGTGAACGTCCACCCCCGGCGGCCCGAGCCGGGTCCGCTCCAGGATGGCTGGGTCCGGTACCGCCTCGAACAGGTCGTGGGCCGTGTGGGACGACCCGACGAGGATCCCGTTGGCGCCCTCAGCGCCCTCACGGGCGTAGGGGCCGAAGCGCCCGAGGTGTGGCAGGACCGTGTAGGAGAGGTCCGAGCCGTGGACCTTGATCGCGTACTCGAGCCCCGCCCTGGCGAGAATGACAGGCCCCATCACCAGGTGGTTGGCGAGCGCGGCGTCGGGTTCCCCGTATCTCTCGACCACCTCGCGCACCGCGGCGATGTTCGTGCCGAGATACCGGTCGAGCTCCTCGTCACTCAACTCCGGGAACGTCTTCACCTCGAATCCCTCGTAGCGGTCGGCGACGAAGACGGGAAGCAGCCCGCCGATGTCCGGCACGTGGACGGTCACGCCCTCGCGCACCCACTCGAGCTCGTCCGCTCGGTGGTCCTGGCAGAAGAGGTGGACCTCGTGGCCCAGCCGGGCGAGCGTCTGGGCGAGGCTGGCGTTGTAGACGTTGCTCCCGGTCCCGCGCAGCAGATAACCGTGGAAGATCAGGACTCTCACGCCGGCCAACGCTAGTCGCGGGCTGGGTCGTTATCTTCCCGCCCGTGCAGAACCCCGAGCAGACCTACCGCCTGCGCGCACCGGCCTCCGGCCGCGAGGCACTCGCCAAGGCCCGCCCCGGAGGCGTGTACGTGGACCGCGAGAGCGGCGAGGAGATGGAGGTGGTCGCGGCGACGCTGCCGCTCGCCCCGTCCGAGTCCGCCTTGGTCCGCGCGCCCGAGAACCTCCGAGCGTGCAGGCGCTGCGACCAGCTGATCGGCCTCGACGTCAGCGATTGCCCCCATTGCGGCCTTCGCCAGGCGGCCCTCGACGGGTCGTGAAGCTCCGCCGTACCCGAATCGCCATCCCACTCCTCGCGATCGCCGCCGCGGTCGGCGCCACGGGCTGCGGCGACGACGAGGAGCCGGACGTGACGACGCCGTCGATCTCTATCCCGTCGGTCACCGCCCCCACTCCCCCCACCACGACCGCCCAGGAACCGACCGGAGGGGTTGCACCTCAGGGCACAACGACCTCGAAGAGCGGAGGCGTAACCCCCGGCAAGCCGGACTCGGCGGAGAACGACCTGCCGCCGGCGCCGGGAAGCCCGGAGGAGGCCTTCGAGAAGCAGTGCGAGCAGAACCCGGCGGCCTGCGGGTAGCGTTTGGCGACTTCCTCCCGCATTGCGGGAGGAACGCGCCAATCTACGGTCGCTACTTCTTCTTCTTCGGAGGCTCGGCCTGGGCCGGGTCGGCGACGACCGTCGCCGAGTAGAGCAGGCGCGCGGTCTTGTAGACGCACCCGTAGGCGCGCTCGGTGCCGATCGCCTCGTGAGGAGTGCCGGCCAGGATGTCGGCGGTGTCGGTGCAACCCGACTTCTTTCGGCTCGCCTGCCATTTCGTGTCGGCACTCTGGTTGATCGCGAACGCCGGCGCCCAGGTCGGCACGGTCAGCGCGACGATGTTGTTCGGCTTCACCCTGAGCGGGATGTCGAGGGTGAAGGTGGTCGTCTGCCCGAGGAAGTCCGCGAGGGGCTCAACGGGTGACTGGCTCTTCAGCTTGTAGATCGGCTTGCCCGTCCTGATCTTCTTCATGATCGGCTTCAGGACCGAGATCCGGGCGCTCGGGGGACCGCCGAACGTCTTGTTGAAGAACTCCATGTCGCTCTGGTTGTCGTTGTTCGGGTTCGGCTTCGTGCTCGGCGCTCCGGTCTTGATCGACCACGCGACGACCCTGCCGCGGAAGGGGACGACGAAGGGGTTCCGCGCACCCGTGATCCCGACCTGGAACCCAGTGGTCTTTCCGACTGCCTGGCAGCCGGTCGGGCATGCGGGGGTCGCCGGGGTCGCGGCGCCCAGGACCATGACCCGGGGCGCGGCGCCGGCACTGCCGGTGCCGAGCGCGATCGCCAGGGTCACCGCAAATACGGCGACCGCGGCGAAGATCCCAAGCCGGTGCAGGCGTACGCGTGCGTGAGCGTGCGAGCCCATGAGCCCCATTGAACACCTCATTTCGGGGATGGTTGCGGGTTTCCGTTGCAGGGGGGCCGCTACCTCTCGGTGGCCTTGGAGCCGGAAACCGCATTCCAGCGCTATCTCGCGGCGCCCTGCGACGTCTTCGGCATCGAGGCCGACGAGACCGAGCGCGCGGCGATCGCGGGCATCTGGTCGGTGTACGAATCGGCCTATTGCACCGCGGAGTCGAGACCGAAGACCCGGCGCGCGTTGTCCGCCAGGAAAAGCTCGCGCGTCTCAGCATCGAGTTGAAGCGCGTCGAGATCCTCCAGCGCCACGTCCGGCGGGATCATCGGATAGTTGGTGCCGAACATGACCTTGCGCCTGCCTCCTCGACTTGTCATGTAGCGCACCAGCTCCGGCGGATAGCGCTTAGCCGTGTATGCGGAGGTGTCGATGAAGACGTTCTCGTGCTTACGAGCCACCGCCACCATCTCCTCGGTCCAGGGATACCCGATGTGCCCGCCGATGATCACCAGCTCGGGGAAGTCGAGCGCCACCTGGTCGATATAGGGGATCGGCCTGCCGGTCTCAGAAGGCCGCATCGGCCCGGTGTGGCCAACCTGGGTGCAGAACGGGACTCCAAGCTCGACGCAGGCGGCATATAGGGGGTAGAAACGGCGATCTGTCGGCGGCGCCTCCCAGAGCCAGGGGACCACTCGCAGTCCCTTGAACCTGAGCTCCTCGACACAGCGTCGCAGCTCCCGAACCGCAGCCATGGGCTTTGCCAGGTTCACGGCGGCGAGGCCCGCGAAGCGATCCGGATGCTGGGCGATCCAGCCGGCGACCTCGTCATTGCCGATCAGCGGACCCTCGGGTCCATGCCATGCGCTCAGCAGGCCGAATGAAACCCCGGCGGCATCCATCGCGCCAATCGTGAGATCGATCGGGAGCTCCTTTGCGGGGACCTCTTGCCCCGTCCAGCGCCAAAGCGTCTCGAGCATCTCATGCCTCGCGAATCGCAGCGTCGGATGCTGCATCCAGACGTCGACCGTCATGGTGCTCATTCTCACCAGTTGCGGTGTGGCGTGACGGGCAGCGACCGCCAGACCGCCGTATCTCGGGGCGTCGCGTGTGACACCGCTCCGGGCCCGATTGCGGGCGCCGTCTATCGTCCCGCGACGTGGCAGCGATCGAGACCGAGCGCCTCGCCCGCGAGTTCGAGGGGGCCATCAAGGCCGTGGACGGCGTCGATCTGGAGGTTGCCCGCGGCGAGATCTACGGCTTCCTCGGGCCGAACGGTGCGGGGAAGACGACCACGGTGCGCATGCTCACGACGCTGCTTCAGCCGACCGGTGGGCGTGCCGTCGTGGCCGGGTACGACGTCGTCCGGGACCCGGCTGCGGTCCGGAGGCGGATCGGCGTCGCCCTTCAGGAGGCTGCGCTCGACCCGCTGATGACCGGTCGCGAGCTCATCGAGCTTCAGGCCACCCTCCACGGGATCGCGCGCAAGGATGGCGAGGAGAAGGCCCAGTGGCTCCTCGACCGGGTCGGCTTGACCCTCGCGGCCGACCGCCGGATCGGGACCTACTCCGGGGGGATGCGCCGGCGCCTGGACCTCGCCGCCGCCCTGGTCCATACACCGGAGGTGCTCTTCCTCGATGAGCCGACGACCGGGCTCGATCCGGTCAGCCGGAGGGCGATCTGGGAGGAGGTCCGGAAGCTGAACGACGAGGGGACGACCGTCTTCCTCACCACCCAATACCTCGAAGAGGCGGACCAGCTCGCCGACCGGGTCGGGATCATCTCGGGCGGTCGCCTGGTCGCCGAGGGCACCCCGGGGGCGCTGAAGGCCGAGGTCGGTAGGCCGCACCTTGAGATCGCGCTGGTGGAGCACGATGGGAAGGAGTCGAAGGCGCAGGAGGTCCTGGTCCGCTTCGGCCGCCCGCTCCCCGCCAGGGACGGCATCCTGATGGTCGAGCTCGAGCCCGGCTCCGAGGTCGGCCGCATCGTCGTCGCCCTGAACGAGGTCGGCCTGGACGTCGAGTCGCTCGACCTCGTCCAGCCGACGCTCGATGACGTCTTCGTGCAGAAGACCGGCCAGCACCTGGAGGGATCCGCGGAGGAGTCCGCACCCGCCGAGGTCACGGAGTGATCGAACGCCTCATGGTGAACGCGCGGGTCGTCGCCGCGCTGAGTCGGCGCTCCGTCCTTCAGACGCTCAGGCGGCCGCAGCTCGCCGCCCCGCTGATCGTCTTTCCCACGATACTTCTCGCGATCCAGACGGCGGGGGCCGGCCGGGCCGTCGACCTGCCGGGTTTCCCGCCCGTCGACAACTTCCTCTCGTTCATGCTCGCCGGAGCGATGGTCCAGTCGGTGCTGCTGACCGGCAACTCCGGGGCGATCGCCTTTGCGCTCGACATCGAGATGGGCTTCACCGACCGGCTGTTTGCAGCTCCGATCTCGCGCTACGCGGTCGTGCTCGGCCGCCTCACCGCGACCGCGGTCCTCGGCGTGTTCATCGCCATCTACTACCTCATCCTCGGGCAGATCTTCGGGTCCTCGCTCGAGGAGGGTGTGCCAGGGGCGGTGTGGATCACGATCCTCGTCTCGACGGCATGCATCGCGTTCGGTTCGATCGGCGCCGCGATCGCGCTTCGCTCGAACAGCGCCAGCGTGGTCCAGGGAATGTTCCCGCTCGTGTTCGTGATCCTCTTCCTCTCGACCGCATTCTTTCCGGCGAACCTGATGCTCGATCCGGCGGCCTGGGTCGCCGAATACAACCCGCTCAGCTTCATCGTCGAGGGAATCCGCGAGCCGATCATCGACGGCTGGTCCGCCGAGGACCAGCTCAAGGCGGTCCTGTCCATCATCGGCGTGGGCATTTTCGGGTTCACGCTCTGCGCCCTTGCGCTGCGGGGCCGCGTGAGGAGGGGCGTATGAGCTGGCGGGCCTCTCTAGCGACGATCCGGGCGCTGGTTCGCCGCGCCCTCAACGAGATCACGCGCGTCCCCGGAGCGGCGATCCCGGGGGTGCTCGCGCCGACGATCTTCTTCCTCGGCCTGACCAGCGTGTTCGGCTCCCTCACCCTGCTGCCCGGGTTCGACACCGAGCGGTACCAGAGCTTCCTGATCCCGATCAGCATGCTCCAGGGGGCGGGATTCACGGGGGCGGCCACCGGCGTAAATCTCGCCCGCGACATCGAGCACGGCTGGTTCGACCGGCTGCTCGCCTCGCCCGCCCCGCGTCCGGTGCTGCTCGCCGGTCTCGTCCTCTCGGCCAGCCTCCGCTCGCTCCTGCCCGCGACCTTCCTGCTGGTGATCGGACTCGCGATCGGCGTCCACTGGCCGGGGTTCCTCGGCCTCGCGATCGCTCTGTTCCTGACGATGGGGATGGCGGTGATCGCGGCAACCTGGGGGACCTCCCTCGCATTCCGGTTCCGGACGCAGTCGGCCGCCCCGCTGATGCAGATCGGGATGCTGCTGCTGATCCTCACCACGACCGCCTACGCCCCGCTCGACCTGCTCACCGGCTGGCTCCAGGATGTGGCCAGGATCAACCCCGTGACGCAGGTCGTGGAGGCTGCGCGCCAGGGGTTCGTGGGCGACGTCACCTGGGGCGACACATGGCCCGGATTGGTGACGCTCTTCGGCCTCGCGGCGGTCTTCACCTTCTTCGCGCTGCGGGGGATGCGCCGGATGACCCTGTGATGGATGCCGGGATCCTCCCAACGGAGAGACGCGATGGCGTTCTCGGGCTCGCGGAGGAGACCCTCCGGGAGAGCTGGATCGAGGGCGAGCGGAACGGAGTCCCGTTCGGGTACTCCCGCCCCAGTCCCGGACACTATCCCTGGCAGTGGTACTGGGACTCGTGCTTTCACGCGATCGTCTGGCGTCGCTTCGATCGCGCCCGGGCCGAGCGGGAGCTTCGGAGCCTGCTCGAGGGCGGCGACGGCAACGGCTTCATCGGGCACACGATCTTCTGGGACCGCCCCGTGGACTGGCAGCGCCGCTGGACCTACAACGTCACCTCCCGTGAGGCTCTGCGGACCTCGACGATCCAGCCGCCTCTGCTCGCCTGGGCGTGGCGGATCTCCGTTGGGGATCCCGCGGACGAGCCGCGGATCGCAGCCCATCACCGGTGGCTGCTCGCCAACCGCGACCTGGACGGAGACGGCCTGCTCTGGCTCGTGCAACCGGACGAGTCCGGGCTCGACTCCTCGCCGAAGTTCGACGCGGTCTGGGGCTACCGGGCGCACGCGCGGCCGCTCTTCCCGTTCCTGATCGCGAGGAACCGCAGGCTCGGGTGGGAGATGAGGAGAGTCCTGGAGGCCGGTGGCCCGGCCCTCTGCGAAGTGGTGTCGAACGTCCTCTGGGGACTGGCCCGGCTCGCGGCCGGCGAGCCGTCGATCACCCCCGCCCTCATCGATCGTCTGTGGGACGAGCGCCGAGGCCTCTTCCTGGACCTCGCGAGGGGCGACGTCGCGAAGCCGAACCGCACCGATCCGAGCGGCGGCCACCGGCGGGTTCGCACCTCGACGTGGTCCGCCCTTGCCCCGCTCGCGCTCCCGGACCTGCCTGAGGAGATCGGGCGCCGACTGGTCGAGGAGCACCTCACCGACCACAACAGGTACTGGCTGCCCTATCCCCCGCCCTCGGTCTCGGCCGAGGAGCCCAGCTTCGAACCGCGGAGGTGGAAGGGGCCGCTGCGGCGCCGCTACTGGCGCGGCCCCACCTGGATCAACGCGGCGTGGCTGTTGTGGATCGGGCTCCTGCGCCTGGGCTACGCGGCCGAGGCGCAGGAGATGACGGCGAAGCTCGCCGAGGCCGTTCTGGCCCAGCGGCTGCGGGAGTTCTACGACCCCCGAAACGGCGACGGTCTCGGCGCGCACGAATTCGGCTGGTCCTCATTGATCGCCGAGATGGTCGAGCCCGATCCGGCGGCGGCCGCCTCCTACCTGCGCTGAGACCGGTTCAGGGGCTGATGTGGATCGCAGGCGACTTGAGCGTCACGTGGAGGGCGCGTGAGTCGTGCTCATCGCGACCGCCGCGCCGCCGGAGGCGAGCAGAGCCGCCCCCGGCGAGCGCGACGATCGGTGCTAGCGGACGCACCGCTCCCGCGGTCGGATCACTGCGCCGGGATCGGCACCAGCGGCGAAACTCCCGCCCTGCAGACGAACTTGCCCGCTGTCCGCTTGTTGGCCTTGACGCGGATCGAGCTCCCCGCTGGGACCGGGCTGGGGAGCTGCCCGCTTAGATTCCAGTTCCCGCTCGAATCCGAGGTCGAGCCGTCCAGGGTGCCGGTGACCACGCCGCTCGCATCGACCACCTGGAGCCGCATCGAGCGATTCACCTTGCAGACATCCACCGTGTTCAGGGTGCCCTTCGCGTTCACCTTGCCGGTCTTGTTGAACTTCGGGCTCTGGATGAAGAAGACGACTGCGGTCTTCTTCTTCTTTCCGGCGAGCGCCGTCGCGCTCACCAGGCCAAGGCCGAGCGTCGCCACCGCGAGTACTGCCAAAAGCTTGCCTGCCCTCATCTGGGCCCTCCCTCCTGTAGCTCCATCGGAGGAGCGAGCATATCGCCGCTACTTGTAGCGGTATGTGATCCGGCCGCGATCGAGGTCGTAGGGGGAGAGCTCGATCTTCACCCGGTCGCCCGGGAGGATGCGGATGTAGTGGCGCCGCATCTTCCCCGAGATGTGCCCAAGGACCTCGTGGTCGTTGTCCAGCTTGACCCGGAACATCGTGTTGGGCAGGGCCTCTGTGATCTCGCCCTCCATCTCGATCTTCTCTTCCTTCGCCATATGCGACCGGGCAGGGTAGCGCCTGACGCTAGTGACCCTCGAATTTCGCCTTGCCCGGGCCCTCCGCCAGAAAGCTGTCCACGGCGTTCTTCAGGTCCTCCGAGGAGAAGAGGTCGATGAACTGCTCGGGCGTGATCCGGTCGGCCTCGTCGACGCCGCCGGCTCGGTAGGCACGGATGATCCGCTTCGTCGCGGCATGCGCGACGGTCGGGCCGTCCGCGAGCTTGTGTGCGAACTTCATCCCCTTCTCGAGCAGGGCGTCGTCCGGGACGACGCGGTTTACGACGTTCCAGCGCTCGAGTGTCGCGGCGTCATAGAGCCCGCCGCTCATGACGAACTCGGCGGCCCTGGCCGGCCCGGCGCGCTCGGCCATACGCTGCGTCCCGCCCGCACCGGGGGTGAGCCCGACCACGGCCTCGACCAGACCGAAGCGGGCGGATTCGGTCGCCCAGAGCATGTCGCATGCCAGCGCGATCTCGAGTCCGGCGGTCAGGCAGAGGCCATGCACCAGGGCGAGCGTCGGGATCTCGAGCCTCTCGAGATGCTGGGCGACCACGATCAGGGACCCGAATTCGCTCTGGCCCCCTGACTCCACTCGCTGCTTGAACGTGTTGACGTCGACTCCCCCGGTGAAGATCTCGCCCTCGGCCCGCCAGACGAGCGCCCGGGCGTCGGAGCCCTCCACGTCGTCCAGGGCGGCCGAGAGACCCCTCCACGCCTCGTCGCCGAACAGATTCAGCGGGGGGTTGTGGAGGACGATCGAGGCGACGTTTCCGTCGCGCTCGAGCCTCACGGGAGTGGTCGTCGCATCCATCTCAGCCATTCTCGTCCCTCAGCCGGGCCGCGATCCGCGCGATCTCTTCCTTGTCGCCCTCCCTCGGGACCCAGGGAAGCTCGAGCGGATCATCCTCGTAGCGCGGGACGACGTGGATGTGGAAGTGGAAGACGGTCTGCCAGGCGGCGGCGCCGCACGCGTTGATCAGGTTCACTCCGTCGGCGTCGAGGATCTCCTTCATCCGCTTCGCCAGCCGCTGAGCGGCGAACGCTGCCGCGGCCAGGTCATCGGGCTCGATCTCGAGCAGGTCCCGCGAATGCCGGCGGGGCACCACCAGAGCATGTCCCGGCGTCGCCGGGTTGATGTCCATGAATGCGACGGTGCTCTCGTCGGAGTCGATCGTCTCACTCGGGATCGACCCGGCGACGATCCCGCAGAAGAGACAGTCATCGGACCCCATGGGGCCGTGAGGCTATCTCCCGTGAACGACGAGCGGCCCGCCGGGAGACGGGCCACTCGCATTGGCACTTGGATGCCACTTTGTGAGTCGTAGGCGGCTAAATCGTCGGTGTCGCGACCGTCACGGGTAGTGCGCTGTCGGTCGGGCTGGACGCCAGGCAGCTGAACTGGCGGCCCGGCTTGTTCTTCCTCTTCTTCTTGCTGCCGACCTGTCGCGTGACCGGCCCCAGGACCGTTGCCCGAAGAACGTAGGTCCCGGCCGCCGCCGGCGCCGTCGGGGTGCCGAGGTAGTCGCCGTTCGGGCCCGTCGGCACCGTCCCTACCGGCGTCACCACGAGAGTTGTCGTATTGACCCAGTCGAGCTGCACCATCCGGAACTTCCGGCAGTTGCTCGTCGCCGAGACGTTGCCGGTGGCCGTCGCGGTCGCGCCCGCAACGACCGGATTCGGCGTCACGTTCACGGTGACGAACGTGGGCACCGACTTGGGTCCCTTCTTCGCGACGGCCCCTGGCGCAACCACGAGCCCGATCGCCAGCGCGAGCACCGCGCACGCACTCAAAAGCTTCTTCATCAAAGACTCCCTTCCCGGCTCTTTCAATGGGGCGCTGGCTCACGCCCGCATCCCGGTAAGCGCCCGCCATGAAGGGAGGGGTATCCCCAATACCGGGTAACTTCCCGCCGGAGGCGCTACCGGAGGCGCCGGGCCAGCTCCAGCGCCGACTCGCGATCCGTGATCTCGCCCGCGAATGCCGCGGCGCGGAGCTCCTCGAGGATCCTTCCCATCTCCGGACCGGGTGGGATCCCCAACTCGGACTGAAGCTCGTCCCCGGTCAGCGGGCGGCCGTGGAGGTCCGTCTCGGTGCCACGCCAGCGCCTCCCGCAGCATCTCCCTGGCGAGGTCGAGGTGCGCCTCCACCATCTCGGGGCTCGCCAGGGGACCCTCGCCACGGGCTGCCAGGCGGTCGGCGACGCTCAGCAGCGTGACGTCGGCGGACACCGGCTCGGTCGCCGTCAGGTACTCGTAGATGGTGCGCCGCGACAGCGGTCGCTGGTGGACCAGGAAGCCCAGGCGAAGGTGATGCCTCGCAAGCCCCTGCAGCGTCTCGCTCAGCCGGCGGCTCGTCCGAAGCCTCGCGCAGATGTCCCCCGTGATCCTGGCTCCGACCTCGTCGTGACCGATGAAGGTCACATAGCCGCCTCCCTCGGAGCGGGTCTCGGGCTTGCCGACATCGTGGAACAGCTGCCCCGAAGCGAAGGGCGCCACGCCGCGTGAGCCCGTCGGCCAGCGGCTCCTCCAGGAACTCCGCGAGCTCCCCGGCCAGATCGCCCGCGAACCCCGCGAGATCCCCCTCGATCGCAAGCCACTGCTCGAGCACCGCAAGGGTGTGACCGAGAACGTCGAGGTGGTGGTTCGGGTTCTGGACCACGCCTCGCAATCTCTCCAGCTCGGGCAGGACGACCGCCGTCAGGGCGAGATCGTCCATCAGCCTGAGTCCGCCGAGGGGGTCCGGCCCGTCGACGATCCCGCGAAGCTCGGCGAATTGGCGCTCGCCCGCCGGATCCGCGGCGCTGCCTGAGGCGGCGCGAGCAAGATCGGCGGTCGGCGGATCGACCGCGAGCCCGTGGCCGGCGGCGAGCCGGACGGCGCGCAGGAGCCTGATCGGGTCCATCTCGAACGCTGTCTCGGACGTGGCGCGCAGGACGCGGCGCTCGGCGTCGGCGACTCCGCCGGTCGGGTCGATCGGCTCGCCCCCATGGAGCGGGATGGCGATCGCGTTCACCGTGAAGTCCCGGGCCCTGAGGTCGTCCTCGATCGTCCCGGCCCGAAGCGCCGCCACGTCGACGTGCCAGCTTCTCGTCCGAGGAGACCGCCCTCCATGTCGCGTGCTCTTCGGAGAGCGGGAAGGCGAACCCGCCCGCGACCTTCGCGATCGCACGAGCGGCCCGTTCCTCCTCGCCCGGCTCGACGGCGAGGTCGGCGTCGATGACGGCTACGCCGAGCAGCGCGTCGCGGATCGCTCCGCCGACGATCCAGACCCGCCTCCCACCCCTCCAGCGCCGTTCGCGCCGCTGCGACCGAGGGTGCCGATGAGATCCCTGAGTCGAGCGACCCCTCGCTCATCCGCCCATCTCGCGGGGCACGCGTGAGGAGATTCCGCAGGTGATCTCGTAGTTGATCGTGTCGAGACGTGCCGCCAGCTCCTCCGCGGCGATCCTCTCGCCGCCCTGGGCCCCGATCAGGACTGCCGGGGCTCCCGGCTCGACGTCGGTATCCGGACCGAGGTCGATCGTGATGTTGTCCATCGAGACCGTCCCGACGAGCGGGATAGCGCTTGCCGCCGACCAGAACCTCCGCGTTGTTCGACAGCCCTCTCCTCACCCCATCGCCGTAGCCGATCGGGAGAACTCCCACCCAGGTGTCCTCGGGCGCCCGCCAGCGGCGCCCGTAGCCAGCACTGGCTCCGCGCTCGAAGCGCTTCACGTCCGCGACGTATGAGTGCAGCTCCAGCGCCGGCTCGAGGCCGTGCTCGCGCCGGATCCCGGTGGAAGGGATCCATCCCGTAGATCGCGATCCCGCACCGCACCATGCCGAAGTGCGACGCCGGCTCCCGCAGGGTGGCCGCGCTGTTCGCGGCGTGGACCGTCGCTGAGGGCGCGATCTCCCGGACCGCGTCCGCCACCGGGGCGAAGGCGGCGAGCTGCTCGCCGAGGAAGTCGTCGTCCTGCTTCGTCCGCGGTCGCGAAGTGGGTCCAGACTCCCGTGACCACTCAGGTTCGATCCGCCGTGAGGCTCGCGCCATCTCGATCAGCTTGGCCGGGAGCGCGCTCACCCAGACTGCCCATCCCGCTGTCGAGCTTCAGGTGCACCCTCGCCGGGTCCCGCATCTCCGCCGCGACGCGGGAGCAGAGCTCCCTGAATCCGTCCCGCCAGACCGCGACCTCCGCGCGAGCGGCCAGCGCCGATGCGAAGCTCGTCCTCGGTGAGCGCGCCCATGACCAAGATCCGCGCGTCGGGGAAGTGGAGCCGGAGCTCCTCGGCCTCGGTGGCTGCAGCCACCGCCAGCACGCTCGCGCCGCCGCGAAGCGCCGCGGCCGCGCAAGGGCGCGGCGCCGTGGCCGTACCCGTTCGCCTTGACGACTGCACAGAGGCTCGTCCCGTCGCCGACGCGCTCCTAGAGGAGCCGGCAGTTGCGCTCGACGGCCCCGACGTCCACCCTCGCGACCGCGCGGGTCGGCTTCGCCTGCCGGCTCAGAGCGCCAGCCCCGCCGGAATCGAATCGATCACGTCGCCGGCGATCACCGAGTCGTTCCCGATCCGCTCGCCCGCGGCACGGCCCGCCCGGGAGTGGGCGATCGTCGCCGCGCAGGTCGCGGTGAAGGGATCCATGCCGCGCGCGATCAATGCGCCGATCATTCCCGCGAGCACGTCACCGGTCCCCGCCGTGGCGAGCTGCGGACTCGAGACGGTGTTGATCGCCGCCCGCTCGCCATCCGTGACGATCGTGTCGTCGCCCTTCAGCAGGACGATCGCACCGCTGCGCCTGGCCGCCTCACGGGCGGTCTCCAGCCGCTTTGCCTCGACCTGATCGGCGTCGGTCTGGAGCAGCCGGGCCATCTCGCCGGCGTGCGGGGTGAGGACCAGCGGGCCGTTGCGCTCTGCGAGCCCCTCGATCCGCCCGGCGTGGGCGTTCAGGCCGTCCGCGTCGAGGACGATCGGCGCCGCGACGCGCCTTGTGAGCTCCTGGATCAGCCTCTGCGTACCCGGCTCGCGGCCCATTCCCGACCCGAGCACCACGCATCGCCGCCCGCTCGGCCGCCGCGAGGATCTGCTCCGACGCCGCGGGGCGCAGCCGGCCGTCCCGGCTCGCGCATCCGATCGACATCACCTCGGTGAGCTTCACCTCGAAGATCCACTCGAGGTCCGCCGGGACCGCGACGGTCGCATAGCCGGCGCCGCTGCGGATCGCAGCCATGGCCGCCAGGCAGACGGCGCCGGTCAGTCCCGCGCGACCCGCCGACGATCACACCTGACCCGACGTGAACTTCGTCGACCCCGCGCCTCGATGCGGAACAGTTCCCGAGCACCCGCTCGCGGATCAGGCCGTTGGCCGGCCTGACCGGAGCCCCCATCGGGATGCCGATCGGCGCTACCCGAAGCTCTCCGGTGTGCTCCTTCCCCGGGGCGATCCAGTGGCCCAGCTTCGGAGCGTGGAACGTCACGGTCAGGTCGGCGGCGACCGCGGTGCCCTCGACCTCGCCGGTCGACGCGTTGACCCCCGAGGCGATGTCCGTCGCCACGACCGGCGTCGGCGCCCCGTTGATCGCGTCGATGGCTGATGCGGCGGGATCCCGCGGCGCACCCGCGAAGCCGGTCCCGAAGATCGCGTCGATGACCACGCCCGCCCTCGCGATCGCGGCCGGAATCTCCTCCGGCTCGACGTGCCGTGCCGCCGGAAATCGGTCGAGATTCGCCCGCGCGTCTTCGGAGAGCCCGTCGGGCCCGCGCGAGAAGCAGGGCATCGACCTCGAACCCCATCTCGGCGAGAAGCCTCGCGGCGACCAGCCCGTCGCCGCCGTTGTTTCCCTTGCCGCACACGACCGCCGCGCGTCCCGAGCATGCGTGCTCGGCCGCGGCCTCGGCGACGGCCCGGCCCGCCGTCTCCATCAGCTCGAGGGAAGGAACGCCCCGCTCCTCGATCGCCCAGCGATCGATCGCCCGCATCTCCTCGGCGTCCAGGCAGGGATCCAGCCAGTCCTCCATCGCGCGTGAGCCTACCCCTGCTGTTGCGCCCGCCGGGCGAACTCTCGCGGGCGCCGCTCGCTTCGCTCGCGAAACCTCTTTTGGGGAGCGCCCGTTCGAGCTACCCGGCCACCGCTACCGCGGCTGCCACCTCACGGGAATGCGTGAGAGAGATCGCGATCTCCCGCTCGCCGGCCGCCTGCGCCGCCTCGCCATGCAGCTGGACGGTCGGGCGGCTTCCCCGACTACGATCTCGATCTCCCGCGGCGGGACCGAGCGGCCGAGGGCCTTGATCACCGCCTCCTTCGCCGCGAAGCGCGCCGCGAGGTGGCGGCCGGGTCGCGCGCGGTCGTGCGCGTAGGCGAGCTCCGCCGGGGTGAACAGCCGCTCGGCCAGCCGAGGACGGCGCTCCAGAGCACGCTCGACGCGGTCGATCTCGATCAGATCGATGCCGAGGCCCGGCACCACGGCGGCCTCACCGCACCCCGAGGACCGCCTTCACCTCGGCATTGCCGTCCTGCGAACCGGAGCCCGAGATGAGGTAGTCGAGGGCGTCGATGTAGGGCTTCGCCTGCGCGTAGCCCGGAGTCCGCCTTCGCTCCGGTGGACTCGGCCAGCTGGAAGATCGCCGGGAAGCTGAGGAAGAGGTCGGCGCCCAGATCCGAGACCTGATCCTTGGCCGTGCTGAAGGAGGGCGAGCTCGCGAGTGTCTCGCCGGGCTCGAGCGCCTGCTGCACGGAGCCGGCTGCCGTAGCCGATCACGAACTTGTCGTCCTGCTGAGCGAGCTCGATCGGCTGCGGGGCCTGGGTCGGGTCGTTGAACTGGAATCCCGTCACCGCCGCCGGGCAGCTTCAGCGGCTTCACGCCCTGCGCCCCGCCGAGCGCGAGCAGACCCTGCAGCTGGCTCAGCAGCCGGCCGGTGAGCTCGGGGTCCTTCACCTGGATGACGAAGGCGCCCGCAGAGTGTCGGCTCGGTCGTGCCCCTGCACGTAGAGGACCGCGTCGCCGAGCGCGTCGGTCAGCTCGTCGAGCGAGGCGCCGGTCGCCCGCTCGAGCTGCGCGATCCCCTGCTCGAGTCCCGGCGATGTCGGACTCCCTGAGCTGATCGACCGTCCGCTTGATGCGCGATCGCCGAGGTCCCCGACCCCGAGCGCGAGCCACGAGTCAGCGGGCACCTCGCCGACCAGGGAGCTCTCCGGCGTCTCGACGCCGTTGCCCCCGCCCGATGAACTCCAGATCGAAGCTGTTCGCCGATGCGGTCAGCGCGCCGGAGACCGGCTCGTCGAGGTTGTCTCCCGCCCGCGCTCGACTCGTCGCCGCCTCCCGGCTGGATCTGGTCGGGCGGGATCGCGTCGATCAGGGTCTTCGGGACCGTGTAGAAGGTCCCGAGGCGATCGTCGGGCAGCTGGTCGAGCGCGTCCTTGAAGTCGCTCGTCGTCGCCCAGCGAGTCGCCCTTCTCGGCGTCGACCGCGGCCTTGAACCCCTCCAGGTCTGCCCTGCACGAGGAAGTCCCCGACGGTGCCGAAGACGCTGCCCGGCTCGTCCGGATCTGCCTGGTAGCTGGCGCCGTTGTACGTCCTCCGGCGCCGGGCTGGCGCCGTCGCGCCGGCGACCTTGCGGGCGAAGGCGAGCGCCGCCTCCGGATTGGTCGTCTCGACCACCGCGGCGCCCTTCCGCTGGTCGCCCGAAGCTCGGTGAAGAAGACGCCGACCTGCTCCCCCAGCCACGGCGCGATGTCCTGCTGGTAGTTGAACGCGCCGCTCGGGGACCTCCTGTCTCCCCTGCTGGTCGATCAGCGAGACGATCTTCGCCGCCGGGATCGTCGGTGTCGAGAACCTTGCCGAGCGCGGCCGTTCGCGTCGTCTGGGCCGTGCCCGTCCGGGCGCACGGTCGCAGTCGAGGTACAGGGCGGCGTTCTCGGGCGCGGCCGCCGCCGGGCCCGACGTCGACGTCGCCGCCGTCGTCCCCGCCGCACCCCGCGAGGGCGCCGTAGGGGACGGGACGATCAGCAACGATGGCGCTCCCTGGGTTCACGGCGCGGGCATCGTAATGAAACGGGTCGCGGCTCGCCCGGGGCTGCGCCGCGCCCTCGCACCTACTCGACGGTGACCGTCTTCGCGAGGTTCCGCGGCTGGTCGACGTTGAGGCCCTTCTCGCGGGCGATGTAGTAGGCGAGCAGCTGAAGCGGGACGATCGCGACGATCGGCTGCAGGATCCAGTCGGTCCGGGGACGAACAGGGTCTGGTCCGCGGCCCTCGACGACTCCTCGGAGCCCCTCGGTCGCGATGGCGATCACGTCCGCCCCGCGCGCCCGGACCTCCTCCATGTTGGAGAGCATCTTCTCGACGACCGGGCTGTCCGTGGCGACCGCGACGACCGGCGTCGACTCGTCGAGCAGCGCGATCGGGCCGTGCTTCATCTCGCCCGCCGCGTAGGCGTCGGCGGGGATGTAGGCGATCTCCTTGAGCTTCAGCGCGCCCTCGAGGCAGACGGCGAGCCCGATGTGGCGGCCGATGTACATGAAGAAGCGCTGGTCCGTGCTCGGCCCGGGCGATCGCCCTGACGCTGCTCTCGCTCTCGACGATCGCCTCCTGGAGCTTCGACGGCAGCGACTTGAGCTCGGCGACCAGCTCGGCGATCCGCTCCGGCGGGAGCGTCCCCCGGAGCTCGGCGAGCCGCAGGCCGAGCAGGTACATCGCGGCGACCTGGCTGACGAACGTCTTGGTCGCGGCGACGCTCACCTCGATCCCCGATCGGGTGAAGAGGACGGCGTCGGCGTCGCGGGTCGCCTGGCTGCCCATCACGTTGGTGATCGCCAGGACCTTGGAGCCGCTCTCGCGCGCGAGCCGCATCGCGGCGAGGGTGTCCGCGGTCTCGCCGGACTGGGTGATCGCCGATGACCAGGTCGTTCGGCCGGTGGACCGGCTCCCGGTAGCGGTACTCCGAGGCGATGTCCATCTCGACCGGCACCCGAGCCCACTGCTCGATCGCGTAGCGGCCGATCAGACCCGCGTGGTAGGAGGTCCCGCAGGCGACGATCACGATCCGCTCGATCCCGCGGAGGAAGTCGTCATCGAGCTCGACGTCGGAGAGATCGACGCCCTCGAGCGACGGGAGCCGGTCGGTGATCGTCTCCGCGACGGCGTCCGGCTGCTCGTGGATCTCCTTGAGCATGAAGGTGGCGTAGCCGCCCTTCTCCGCGGCGTCCTCGTCCCAGGTGACCTCCTCCGGCTCGCGCTCCTGGACGTTGCCCTCGGCGTCGGTGATCGTCACCTCGCCCTTGTGGACGGTGACGATCTCGTCGTTCTTGATCCCGAGGGCGGTGCGCGTCTCCGCCAGGAAGGCGGGGATCGCCGAGGCGACGAAGTTCTCGTTCTCCCCAAGGCCGATGACCAGCGGGCACTCCTTGCGGGCCGCCGACCAGGGTGTCCGGCTGCTCGCGATGCATCGCGACGAACGCGTAGTGGCCGCGCGAGCTCGCCGAACGCCTTTCGGACGGCCTCGGTCAGATCCCCGTCGTAGTGGCGCTCGATCAGGTGGCTGACGATCTCCGCGTCGGTCTCCGAGGTGAACTCGTGGCCCTCCGCCTTCAGGTCGCGCCGCAGCTCGGCGTGGTTCTCGATGATCCCGTTGAGGACGATGTGGATGTCGTCCTCGCAGTCGCCGTGCGGGTGGGCGTTCTCCTCGGTGACCCGGCCGTGGGTCGCCCAGCGCGTGTGGCCGAGCCCGATCGTCGCCGGCCGCGCGGCGACCGCGACGGGGCCGGCGCCGTCCGCCGGATTGCCGCTCGACTGCCTCGCGCAGGTTCGCCAGGTTGCCGACGGCGCGCACGCTGTCGATCCCGCCATCCGAGATCACCGAAACGCCGGCCGAGTCATAACCTCGGTACTCGAGCTTCTCCAGCCCGGCAATCAGCAGATCCCGGCACGGTCGGTCTCCCACGTATCCGACGATGCCGCACATTAGAGGCGGTACAGGGTAGTGGCAGACGCCTCAGCGCCCAAATGGCTCCCAGGAACCTCTCAGCCGTCAGGCTAGGCAAGCTCGCGCCTGGCCAGATCGACCAGGCGGCCGGTGACCGCCTCGCACTCCTCCTCGTCGGGCGCCTCGACCATCACTCGGAGGAGCGGCTCGGTGCCGGACGGGCGCACCAGCACCCGCCCGCGGCCCTCGAGCTTGCGGTTCTCCTCCTCGACGGCGCTCCAGAGCGCTCGGCCGCGCCGTCTATCGCGCCCGCGGTCCGCGACGCGCACGTTCTCCAGCCGCTGCGGCAGCCGCTCGAACGGCTCCACGTCCTCGAGGCGGCGCCCGGCCAGCGCGCGCAGCACCAGCAGCGAGGCCGCGATCCCGTCACCCGTCGGCGTGAAGTCGGTCCAGACGATGTGGCCCGGACTGCTCGCCCCCGAGCCGCCAGTCGCGCTCGGCGAGCGCCTCGATCACGTAGCGGTCGCCGACCTTGGTCTGCTCGACCTCGATCCCCGCCTCCTCCATCGCCGTCAGGAAGCCGAAGTTCGTCATCACGGTCACGGCGACCCCGCCCGGAGCTCGCCCCGCTTCTGCAGGTCCCTCGCGATCAGCGCGATCAGGTCGTCGCCGTCGTGGAGCTCTCCCTTCCGTCGACCGCGAGCACCCGGTCGCCGTCGCCGTCGTAGGCGAAGCCGATGTCGGCGCCGGACGACCTGACCAGCTCGATCAGGCCCTCGGGATGGGTCGAGCCGCATTCGGCGTTGATGTTGCGGCCGTCGGGCTCGACGCGCGATCAGCTCGAGCTCGGCCCCGAGCGCGCGGAAGATCGCCGGCGCGGCCCGGTAGGTCGCGCCGTTGGCGCAGTCGAGCGCGACCCGCATGCCGGACAGATCGAGCTGGAACGCGCTGCGCAGCTCGCGGATGTAGTCGTCGAAGGCGCCCTCCAGCAGGCGCACGCCGCCGACTCGCTCGCCCGCTCTCCTCGTCCAGGCAGCTCCTCGATCGCGGCCTCCGTGTCGTCGTCGAGCTTGATGCCCCGCGAGTCGAAGAACTTGATCCCGTTGTCGGCGAAGGGGTTGTGGGAGGCCGAGACGACCCCCGCCGAGGTCGAAGCTCAGCCGGCGGGCCAGCACGGATGCGGCGGGCGTCGGGAGGACGCCGCCGAGCATCGCGTCCCCGCCTCCCGCCGCCACCCCGGCGGCGAGCGCCTCCTCGAGCATCGGCCCCGACTCGCGGGTGTCGCGGACGATCAGGACCTGAGGGCGCTCGGCCTCGGCCTGCAGCGCCGCGGCGCGGCCCAGCCGCACGGCCAGATCCGGCGTGAGCAGTTCGCCGACCGGTCCGCGGACCCCGTCGGTCCCGAAGAGTTTTCTCTCCGCCACCTCGGGCGGACGCTAACGCTTGGAGAACTGCGGCTTCTTGCGGGCCTTCTTGAGCCCTGCCTTGCGGCGCTCCTTGACCCGGGCGTCGCGGGTGAGCATGCCCCGGCGCTTGAGCTCCGGGCGCAGCGCCGGGTCCACGTCGCACCAGCGCGCGGGCGATGCCGTGCCGGACGGCCGCCGCCTGGCCCGAGACGCCGCCGCCGTGGACGCGGATCGCGGACGTCGACGTTGCCCTCGTAGCCGGTCTGGGTCAGCGGCTGCTTGGCCACCGACTGCAGGTAAGCACGCGGGAAGTACTCCTCGAGCGTGCGCTTGTTGACCTGGATCGTGCCGCTGCCGGGCAGCAGGATCACGCGGGCGACCGAGGACTTGCGCTTGCCGGTCGCCGCGAACCGCTGGCGTCGCCCTGACGAGCTTGGCGGGCTTCGCCGCGACCGGCGCGGTCCTCGTCCACGTCGCCGATCAGCTCGCGCTCGCGGCGGGCGCGCTCCTCCTCCTCGGCCTCGCGGCGGGCGCCGCTCCTCGGCGTCGAGCTCGCGCTCGGGCTCGATCGCGATCGGATCGAGCTCGGCGCCGGGGACCACGTCCTCCTTCTTCTTCTTCGCCCCCTCGCCGTCTCCGAGGGCGCGCGCTCGGCGGACTGCCCCTCCTGGCGTCGGCGGCCTGCTCGCGCGGCCGGCGCCTCCTCCTCCTCGGCCGGCGGCTCCTCGGCCTGGCCGCGGCTCCTCGGCCTCGGCCGGCGCGCTCCTCGGCCGGCTCGCCCTCGCTCGGCGGCCCCGCCTCGAGGCTGCCTCCTCGGGCGCGGACTGCTGCTCCGCGGACGGCCTGCTGCTCGGGCTGCCGGATCCCCTGCTGGGGCTCCTCGGGCGTGCTGCTCCTCGGGCGCCTGCTCGTCCGGCTGCTGCTCGTCGTCCTGCATCTAAGTCTCGATCTCCAGCTGCTCGGGCTTCTGGGCCTGGTGGGGATGGTCCGGGCCGGCGTAGACCTTGAGCTTGCGGAGCTGCTGGCGGGCGAGGCGGTTGCGCGGCAGCATGCCCTTGACCGCCTTGCGGATGACCTCCTCGGGCCGCTGCTCGAGCAGCTCGCCGAGGGTGCGGGAGCGGATCCCGCCGGGATAGCCGCTGTGGCGCCAGTAGCGCTTGGCCTCGCGCTTGTTGCCGGTCACGGCGACCTTCTCGGCGTTGACGACGATCACGAAGTCGCCCACGTCGACGTGCGGCGTGTAGGTCGGCTTGCGCTTGCCGCGCAGCACGTTCCGCGATCTGGGTCGCCAGGCGACCGAGGGTCTTGCCCTCGGCATCGACGACGTACCAGTCCCGCTCGCGGTCCTGGGCCGTCGCCTGGTAGGTCTTCATCGCAGTCGCCGTAGCCATAAAAAGAGCCGCGCACCGATCCGCGGCCGCCGGATGATAGCCAGCGTTCGGCCGCGGCGAGGGATCGTGGCGCGCCTGGCGGCAGTAGGATCGCCCGGTGGCGGCAGAACATCGGGCAGCCGGGTGGCCGCGCAGCCGCTGGCGGTGGACCAGGCGGTCTCGGTCGAGTACCGGTCGTCACCAAGCGCTATCCGGGCCAGGACGAGCCGGCGATCCACGACCTCTCGCTGGACGTCGACGCCGGCGAGATCTGCGTCCTGGTCGGGCCCTCGGGCATGCGGCAAGACCACGGCGATGAGGATGGTCAACCGCACCGTCGAGATCACCGAGGGAGACATCCTGATCGGCGGAACCTCGGTGCGCGAGCGCGATCCCGGCCGAGCTCCGGCGCGAGATGGGCTACGTGATCCAGCAGATCGGGCTCTTCCCGCACCGCACGGTCGCTCGAGAACATCGAGACCGTCCCGCGGCTGCTTGGCTGGGACCGCGCACGGACCGCGGCCAGCGCGCCGACGAGCTGCTCGACCTGATCGGCCTCGACCAGGCGCTGCGCGACCGCTTCCCGAGCCAGCTCTCAGGCGGCCAGCAGCAGCGCGTCGGGGTCGCGCGGGCGCTTGCCGCCGACCCACCGGTGATGCTGATGGACGAGCCCTTCGGCGCGATCGACCCGATCAACCGCGAGCGACTGCAGAACGAGTTCCTCCGGCTGCAGGCCGAGATCCGGAAGACGGTCCTCTTCGTCACCCACGACATCGACGAGGCGATCAAGATGGGCGACCGGATCGCGATCCTCGAGGAGGGCGGCCGCCTTGCCCAGTACGCGACTCCGGCGGAGCTGCTGATGGCCCCGGCGAACGACTTCGTCGAGGACTTCGTCGGCGCCGACCGGGCGCTGAAGCGCCTCGCTCTGATGCGGGTCGCGGGACATCGACCTCTGGCAGGCGCCGCTGGCCTTCGTCGGTCAGTCGACCGGCCGAGGTCAGAGCCAAGCTCGATGGCGCCGAGGTACCCCACGCCCTGCTGGTCGACTCCGAGCGCCGCCCGATGGGCTGGCTCTCCGAGTCGCGACCTGCAGGCGCGAGACGGTGCCGGCCACGCCGGACAGCGGCCCCGAGCCGATCCTCGACCTCGACGACGTCATGCGCGACGCGCTCGCCGACCTGCTCCAGACGCGAGACCCAGTACGCCCCGGTGACCGACGCGCCGGGGCCGAATCGCCGGAGTCCTCTCGATCGAGATCATCTCCGACTTCCTCGGCTCGCCCGAGGCGAAGGTCGAGGAGCACGCCGCGTCGAGCGGCCGCATCGGCCCCTCGCCGATGAATAGCGCTCTCGCCACGCTCGTCCCGCTCCGTCGGCCAGGTGGAGATCCACAACCGGCCGCAGGACAGCGGCTGCGTCGCGCAGGACAAGGCACTTCTGCTTCGGCTGGGCGATCGACAACTTCGATCGCTACGTCGGCGCCGCTGCTCAAGCACCTGCTGCTGGTCCTGGTCGCGGTCGCCGATCGGGTTCGCTGTCGCGTTCGCGCTCGCATATCCTCTCCCACCGCCAGCGCTGGCTGATCCCGACGTTCACCGCGCGCCACCGGCATCCTCTACACGGTCCCCTCGCTCGCGTTCATCTTCCTGCTGCTTCCGTTCACCGGGCGCGGGACGTTGACGGGGATCATCGTGCTCACCGTCTACGCGCTGCAGATCATCTACCGGAACATCGTCGCCGGCCTCAACAACGTCCCGCTGGAGGCAAGGACGCGGGGCGGGGGATGGGGATGACCGAGCGCCAGCTCCTCTGGCGGGTCGAGTTGCCCCTCTCGATTCCCGAGATCATCGCGGGACTCCGGATCGCGACCGTGTCCACGGTTGCGATCGCCACCCTCGTGTTCCTCGCGAACGCAAGACGCCTGGGCACCGCGATCTACCAACAGATCGACTTCAAGACCAACATCCTGCTCGCCGGCGGTCTCTCGATCCTGATGGCGCTCGTCCTCGATCTCATGCTCCTGCTGCTCGCAGCGCCTGGCCGCGCCATGGCGAACCGGGGAGGCAAGCCGCATGATCGCCGCACTCGGATTCCTCGGCGTCTTCGGCGGCGCGATCGACTTCATCTTCCACCCGCAGGAAGACGCGGTTCACCGGCGGGCGGATGGTGGGTGGGCTCGATCAGGTCTGGGAGCTGACCTGGAATCACATGGAGCTGACCTCGCTCGCCCTGGCCATCGCCCTGGTGGTCGCCCTGCCGATCGGCGCGATCCTCGGCCACTACCGCAGGGGCGAGAGGGTCGCGATCTCGATCGGCAACTCGTGGCGGGCGATTCCCGAGCTTGCCCTGGTCGCGCTGGTCGCCGCCTTCATCGGCTTCGGCTTCGTCAACATGACGTTCGCGCTGTTGATCCTCGGCATCCCGCCGATCCTGACCAACTCCTTCGTCGGCGTACGCCAGGTCGACCGCAACACCGTCGATGCAGCCCGGGGGATGGGCATGAGCGAGCTGGGGATCATCACGCGCGTCGAGCTGCCCCTGGCGGTTCCGACGGTCATGAGCGGCGTCCGGACAGCGTCGATCAACATCATCGCCACGGCCGCGATCGGCCCGCTCGTGGGTCAGCTCACGCTCGGCGACCTCATCCTGAACCGGAACGTCTACGGGGAGGAGGGCGTACTCGCCGGCGCGATCCTGGTCGCCACGCTGGCGATGCTCGTCGAGGTCTCGCTCGCGGGGCTGCAGTGCCTGCTCACGCCCCGCGGCGTCAGATTGGCACGCGAACGCGCCGCCGCATAGGATCACGCCATCCATTCAGGGGTGCTTGCGTCCATTCCAGTGCTTGCGTCCCAGTGACGAGAGGAGGGTCACGTGGTGACCAGCGATTCGCGGCTTCGGGCGGTGTTCGCGCTGCTCGCGGCACTCGTGCTCGCCCTCGGCATCGCCGCTTGCGGCGACGATGACGATGACGATGGCGGCGGCGACACATCCGCCAACCTGATCGAGTCGAACCCCGACAACTCGGGCGTCGCGCTCACGGTCGGGTCGAAGAACTTCACCGAGCAGCTCATCCTTGGGGAGATCTACTCCCAGGCGCTCAAGGCCGCGGGCTACGACGTCAGCACCGACCTCAATCTCGGGTCGGAGCAGGTTGCCCTGCAGGCGCTCGAGTCCGGGGAGATCAGCGGGTATCCCGAGTACACCTCGACCGCACTGACCTCGTTCTTCGACCTGCCGCCCGAGCAGGTGCCCGCCGACGCGGCTGAGGCGACATCCCAGTCGCAGGCGGAGTTCGAGCAGCAGGGTCTGGTCGCGTTCGCACCGGCACCCTTCGCGAGCGCCAACGCGCTCGGCACGCTCAAGGAGACCGCCGACGAGCTGGGGCTGACAAAGGTCTCCGACCTCGAGGGCCAGTCGCAGGACCTGACCTTGTACGGCTCGCCCGAGTGCCGCCAGCGGGTCGACTGCCTGGTTGGGCTGGAGGACGGCTATGGCCTCCAGTTCAAGTCGTTCACGCCGGTGGACATCGAGCAGCGCTACCCGGTGCTTGACAGCGGCCAGGCCGACCTGTCGATCCTGTTCACGACCGATCCGCAGCTCTCGTCACAGGCGGACAAGTACGTGATCCTCGAGGACGACCAGGGGATCTTCCCCGCCGGGAACCCGATCTTCGTCGCCAGCCAGGCCGCTGTCGACGAGGCCGGTCCCGACTTCCAGGAGACGGTCGAGAACGTCCAGGAGGGCCTCACCCTGCCGGTGATGCAGGAGCTGAACGCCCGCGTCGACCTCGATCGCGAGGAGCCGGCGGCGGTCGCAACCCAGTACCTCCAGGAGGAGGGATACATCCAGTAGCGATGCCGCTGATGTAGCGGTTCGCACGAGGGTCGGGCTCACGCCCGGCCCTCGTCGGTTCTGCGTTGCATCGACGGACGCCGTCGTTATACTGCCGCGCCAATCAAGGCCAAATCCCTTCGGCCAAGGTCGAAGGGAGCGGGGGACCCGCAGGGGTTCATCCCCAAGGGGCGAATCGCAACCAACTGGTTCGTAGCGCCGCTCTCAGGCGCGAGCCCGCCAGCTAACTCCGTAGGCCGCAGAGAGCGTGGGAACGTCGCATACCGACAAGCCGGTTGGTCGCACGCCTCGTACGAGGTCGCTGCTCGTGTCCGCCCTCGCCGTGGCGTTCACCGCCCTCGGCTCGCAGGCCGCGTTCGCTCAGAGCGGCGGCGTCGGCGCCCCCGGCGATACGACCACCACGACCACCACGCCCACCACGACCACCCCGAGCGGTTTCTCGCAGGTGTTCCCGCTCCCCGGCGCGCACGCGTTCGGCGAGGGCTTCGGCGCGGCCCGCAGCGGACACACCCACCAGGGCCAGGACATCTTCGCCGCCTGCGGCGAGCCGTTGGTCGCCGTGAGCCGCGCCAAGGTGAAGTTCCTGAGCTTCCAGCGATCGGCGGGCAATTACGTCGTCCTCCGCTACAAGAAGCTCAAGCAGGACTACATGTATGCCCATCTTGCTGCACCCGCCCCGCTGGTCAAGGGACAGGTCGTTCAGCCGGGCCAGTTCGTCGGGAACGTCGGCGACACGGGCAACGCACGCGGCTGCCACCTCCACTTCGAGCTCTGGTCCGGCAAGTGGTATCGCGGCGGGCGGCCGGTCAACCCGCTGCCGTTCCTGCAGAACTGGGACAGCTACTCGTAGCGCAATAGCGGCAGTTGTCCGGACTTGTGGGTCCATGGCAACCACAGCTCCGAACAGCCGCCTTGCGATCCGGACGAGACCGCCGCTTTTCGTCCAGAACAGGAGAGCTCGCAGCTCCCCGGGGCCAGGCTCTGTCCGATGAATCCCTCCGCCTTTCTGAGTCCTGTATGGCGGATCCAAGACAAGGCTTGGCAACCCCAATGGGCGCGATATGCGTGAACAAGGAAGGACGCAAGGATGATTCTGACGGCACTTTCAACACCTCTGATGGCTTTTTTCGGCGGGGGCTGGTTCCTGTTCCCACTGTTCTGGGCACTGCTCATCGTCGGCATTGTGTTCGTGGTAAGCGGCCGCGGTGCACCCTGGAAGGGCAGTCGTCGGGAAACCGGGATCGACATACTCGAGCGCCGCTTCGCCGAAGGCGACTTGAATCTCAAGGAGTACCGCGAACGACGCTCGGTGCTGGACGAGAAGCGGTAAGGACGGCCCGGATCAGGCCGGCATCAAACGGGTCGCGCTTGCGCGCGCCCTCGCACCTACTCCCACTCGATGGTGCCCGGCGGCTTCGAGGTGAGGTCCAGCGTGACGCGGTTGACGCTCGGGACCTCGTTGATGATCCGGCTCGAGACTCGCTCGAGCAGGTCGTAGGGAAGCCGCGCCCAGTCCGCCGTCATCGCGTCGTCGGAGGTGACCGCGCGGATCACGATCGGATGGGCGTAGGAGCGCTCGTCGCCCTGGACCCCGACCGACCGCACGACGGGCAGCACGCAGAAGGACTGCCAGAGCTCGCGGTAGAGGCCGGCGGCGCGGATCTCCTCCTGGAGGATCGCGTCGGCCTCGCGGACGATGTCGAGCCTCTCGCGGGTCACCTCTCCCCCCACCACGCGGATCGCGAGCCCGGGGCCCGGGAACGGCTGGCGCCAGACGAAGCGCTCCGGCAGCCCGAGCTCCGCGGCGACCGCGCGGACCTCGTCCTTGAACAGCATCCGCAGCGGCTCGACGAGCTCCATCTCCATCTCCTCCGGCAGCCCGCCCACGTTGTGGTGCGACTTGATCGTCGCCGCGGCCCGGCCGTCGCCGCCTGACTCGATCACGTCCGAGTAGAGCGTCCCCTGCACCAGGAAGCGCGCGTCCTCGACCTTCGCGGCTTCCTCCTCGAACACCCGGATGAACTCCTCGCCGATGATCTTCCGCTTCGTCTCGGGATCCTCGACGCCGGCCAGCCGGTCCAGGAAGCGGTCGGCAGCGTCCACGTGGACGAGCTGGATGCCGTGCTGCTCGCGGAACGCCGTCACCACCTGCTCGGCCTCGTCCTTGCGCATCATCCCGTGGTCGACGAAGACGCAGGTGAGGCGGTCGCCGATCGCGCGATGGACGAGGAGAGCAGCGGTCGCGGAGTCGACGCCGCCGGACAGCCCGCAGATCGCCCTCGCATCGCCCACCTGCGCGCGGATCGCCTCGACCTGCTCGGCGATCAGCGACTGCGGCGACCACCGATCGCGGCAGCGGGCCACGTCGCGGAGGAAGCGGGTGAGGATCTCGGTGCCGTACGGCGTGTGGACCACCTCGGGGTGGAACTGGATCCCGTAGAGACCGCGGGATGGGTCCTCGCAGGCCGCCACCGGCGATTCGCTGCTCGAGGCGAGCGCGGTGAAGCCGGGCGGCGGCTCATAGACGGTGTCGCGGTGGCTCATCCAGCACTGCTGCTCGGCCGGGAGGCCCTGAAGCAGGACCCCGCCGCCGTCGCGGAGCGTGAGGCTGCTGCGGCCGAACTCCCCGGCCGGCGCCTGCTCGACGCGCCCGCCGAGCTCGTGGACCATCAGCTGCATCCCGTAACAGATGCCGAGTACCGGGATCCCGAGCTCGAGCAGCTCCTTGCGGAGGCCCGGTGCCCCGTCGGCGTAGACCGAGGCGGGACCGCCCGACAGCACCAGCCCGCGCGGTGCCCGCTCGCGAATCCGGTCGATGTCGGTGTCGTGCGGAAGCAGCTCGCTGAAGACGCCGCACTCGCGGATTCGTCGCGCGATCAGCTGCGAGTACTGCCCGCCGAAGTCGAGGACCAGGACCTCCTCATGCGGCGATCGGCCCGCGGCCGCGGTCGCCCCCCATCCTCCGGGCGCGGATGCGTCCTCGGATGGGGTCCCCCGCGGCGCCACCCGCGGGTCGGCGTCGGAGGTGCTCCGTTCAGGAACGTGCGGTCGCTCGACCGTCCTGTCAGTCATCCGAGACGGCAACCGCGACGTCCACGGTCGCGCGGCCGTTCGATCCCATCCCGACCGACTGCTCGCGCTGGAGCTGCTTGCCCTCGGACTGGAGCGCCGGGGCGACCATCACCTCGGCCCGGTGGAACTCGGGGATGTTCTCGTAGCCGGTGGTGGCCATGGAGGTCCGGAGTGCTCCCATCAGGTTGAAGGTGCCGTCGTTCTCCTGGGCGGGGCCCATCAGGATCTGCTCGAGGGTGCCGTCCTGCGTCGTCGCGACGCGGGCGCCGCGCGGGAGCGAGGGATGGAACGTCGCCATGCCCCAGTGGAACCCCCGGCCCGGTGCCTCCTGCGCGCGAGCAAGCGGGGAGCCGATCATCACCGCGTCCGCCCCGACCGCGATCGCCTTGGAGATATCCCCGCCGGTCCGCATGCCGCCGTCCGCGATCACGTTGCAGTACTGGCCGGTCTCCATCATGTGCTGGCCTCGGGCCGCCGCGACGTCGGCGATCGCCGTCGCCTGCGGGACGCCGATGCCGAGCACGCCGCGGGTCGTGCAGGCCGCGCCGGGGCCGACGCCGACGAGGACGCCCACCGCGCCCGTTCGCATCAGGTGAAGGCCGGTGTTGTAGGAGGCGCAGCCGCCGACGACACAGGGGATATCGAGCGCTGCGATGAACTCCTTCAGGTTGAGCGGCTCGGTCTGGGCCGAGACATGCTCCGCCGAGATCACCGTGCCCTGGATGACCAGGAGGTCGAGACCGGCCTCGAGCGCCGTGTCGTAGTACTTGGTCACCTTCTGCGGCGTGAGCGACCCGCAGGTGACCGCGCCCTCGGCCTTGATCTCCTCGATCCTCCGCGCCATCAGCTCCGGCTTGACCGGCTCCGTGTAGATCTCCTGCATCAACCGGGTCGCCCGGTCCGTCGGCGCCCCTGCGATCTCTTCGAGCTTCGCGTCGGCGTCCTCATAGCGGGACCAGATCCCCTCGAGGTTGAGCACGCCGAGGCCGCCGAGCTTGCCGACCATCGCAGCCGTCCGCGGGCTGACGACGCCGTCCATCGCGGAGGCGAGGAGCGGCAACTCGAACCGGTACGGACCGAGCGTCCAGGCGATGTCGATGTCGTCGGGATCGCGCGTCCGCCGGGACGGGACGATCGCGATGTCGTCGAAGCCGTATGCCCTGCGGCCCTTCTTCCCGCGGCCGATCTCTAGTTCCATTGCCTCACCCTACGTTCGTTCGCGGACGAAAAAACCCCGGCTGGCCGGGGCGAAAACTGCGTCAAACCGCTCTTTGCGGCGTTGTTCATAGCTCTCGCCAACGCCCCAACGAGGATAACACCGGTGAACCCGTTCTCTGGGGCGGCTGGTGCCCCGGCCAATCGCCCCGCGATGAAGGTCGCGTGCTAGACCGCGGCGCGGGGGGCCTCGAGCTCCCTGGACTCGATGCGCTGGAGCAGGCGCTCGACCTCGACGGGGTCGATCCCGCCGGCGCCGAAGTGCTGGGTCGACTCGGCCCCGCAGGCGACGGCGAACCGGAGGCAGTCCTCCGGCGGCCGGCCGTCGTAGCGCCCCGCCACGAATCCGGCCAGGAACGCATCGCCGGATCCGACGGTCGCGACGGGCTCCACCGGCGGGCCGGTCACCTCGTAGGACCGGCGCTCGTCCCGTTCCTCGCCGACGACCAGCGAGGCGACGCAGCCCTCGGGCCGGGTGATCACTGCGTTCGTGGCGCCCAGCTCGACGAGGCTTGCGAGTCCCTGCAGGAGGTCCTCACGATCGGTGAACTCGTGTCCGACGGCGCCCTCGGCCTCGCGGACGTTCGGCGTCACGGCGGCGGGCTCCGCGCGAAGCGATGCGAGCAGCGGCTCCCCCTCCGTGTCGACGATGGTGTCCACCCCGAGGGTCTTCAGCTCCTCGACCATCCGGGCCGAGAACGAGGGTGGAACGGAGGGCGGCAGGCTGCCGGCGATCGCGCAGATGCGGGCGCCGCGGGCCAGGTAGAGGAGCTTCTCGAGAAAGCGGTCGAGCTCCTCGGCGCTCACGTCGGGGCCGCGCTCGTTGATCTCCGTCTGCTCGCCGGAGGTGGGGTCGATCACGGCGAGGTTGGTCCTCGACTCGCCGGCGATCCAGGTGAAGTCGGTCAGGATCGACTCCTCGGCGAGGCGCTCCATCAGCCGGGCGCCCGTCGGGCCGCCGGCGAGCCCGGTGGCGATCACCGGCCGGTCGAGGGCCTTCAGGGCCCGCGCGACGTTCACACCCTTGCCTCCCGCGACTGTGCTCGCCTCGACCGCGCGGTGCCGGTGCCCCTGCCTGAAGCTCGGAACCGCGACGGTTCGATCGATCGCCGCGTTGAGCGTGACGGTCAGGATCATCCAGTTCCTCCTTCGCGCTTCATCCTCTGCCGCCTCCTGCGCATTCGCTCCTCGTGCATCCTGCGCCTCTCCTCCGGGGTCCGCTGTACGGGTGCCCGCCGCTCGGGCCTACCGGGTCGCTCCGAGGGGGGCTCCGGATCCCGTCCTCTGCGGCCTCTCGACGTCAGCAGCACCCCTACAAGTATCACGATCGCGGCGAGTGCAATCAGCACGAATCGGATTCTGGAGGACTGATCGAGCCTTGTCGGTGAGCGTCGCCGCCTCAACGGTGTGCGCGGCGACCAGTGGGCTGGAGCCCGCCGGCTCGCCATCCACCGTCACGGTCACCTTCCCCAGCGCCTGGCCCTCTTCCACGGCGCCGCTCACCTCATCCGGCGCGTCGACGCGGGTGTCGACCCGCTGGCCCTCCCGCACGTCCAGGCTCAGCTCACGCTTCGCGATGAGCGGCAGGGTCTCGCTCCTGTAGTCGAGGCCGGGATCCGCGAGCTGCTCCCCCGGTCCCACCGCCTCGACGGGGTGATATAGGGCGAACCCGTAGTCGAGGAGCTCGAGCGTCTGGGAGTCCCGGGCGGCCTCGCTCGAGGTCCCCAGGACCGCGGAGATCAGCCGGGTGCCGTTCTGGGTCCCCGACCCGACAAGCACATACCCGGCGCCGAGGGTGTGGCCGGTCTTCACGCCGTCGACCCACGGGATCTGCTCGAGCAGCGAGTTGCGGGTGCTGACGTTGACCGCCCCGTCCTCGGTCTGGACCGTGGCACTCGGCGAATCGACGATCCGTTCGAAGAGGGGATCCCGGAGGAGCACACCCGCGAGCGTCACCAGGTCGCGGGCGCTCGAGTAGTTCTCCGGGTCGTCGAGGCCGATCGGGTTGGCGTAGCTCGTATCGTTGAGGCCCAGCTGCTGGGCGGCCTGGTTCATCTGCACCACGAATGCGGGGACCGACCCGGAGACGCCGTACGCCAGGGCTTGGGCCGCGTCGTTCGCGCTCGGGATCAGGAGCCCATAGAGCAGGTCGCGGGTCCGGACGCGCTCGCCCCGGCTCAGCCCGAGAGTGATCTCCGCGGCAGCGCTCGGCTGGTAGGCCGGTGCCGTCACCACCTTCCCCGGCTTCAGGTTCTTGAATGCCAGGTACGCCGTCATCAGCTTCGTCGTACTGGCGATTGGAAGGTGCTTGTTGGGCGACCTGCTCGCCAGAACCGCACCGTCCCTCGGATCCACCAGGACCCACGCCTTCGCGTCGAGCCGCGGCGGTCCGGTCTCCTTCGGCTCGACGGTCCTGGGATCACCGCCCGCGTTGTCGCCGCCCGCCGGAGCATCGGCCTTCTGCGCGGCGGCCGATCCCGCGAGCAGCCCGACGAAGACAGCGGCGACCGCGATCGCGCCGGCGATCGTCGGGCGCACTCGCTCACCCCGCCTGTGATCGCCCCTCGACACCTCAGCGCAACGCTATTCGCTGGCCTTCCAGCAGGGCCTGCGGGTCGAGGTCGGGGTTGAGCTGGATCAGCACGTCGATGTCGATCTCGGTGACTGCGGAGATCTTCCCGAGGGTGTCGCCCGAGTGAACCACCCAGACGCCCTTCTTCACGGCCTCGGCTCCCCTCCGACTGGGAATCGCGGTCGTCCCCTGGGCGGCCCCGTCGTCTCCGTCCGAATCACCGGAGGTGGCGATCACCGTGACGACGAGGACGAAGGCCGCGAAGAGGGCCAGCACCGCGAACGCGCGGACGATTGGGTTCGGCGTGTAATCCGGCATTCGCGGGGCGCGATGGTAGCCGGGCGGCGTCCGGATCTCGCCGTTAACCGTTCAGGTCCCAGACCGAGGCGCGAAGCTCCTCCGCCGCAGCGGCGGGGTCATCCGCTCCCGCGATGCTCCGTGCCGCCGCGACGAGCACGGACGCTGGGCGCCCCGATGCGAGGGCGGGAGCCAGGTCCTCGGGGTGGCCTCCCTGCGCGCCGATCCCGGGCACGAGAAAGATGGAGTCGGGCATCAGCTCGCGGAGCCTACCGAGGTGCTGGGGGGCGGTCGCCCCGACCACCGCGCCCATCCCCGAGAGGCCGGACTTCCCCGCCAGCGTGTCTGCGCGCTCGGCGACGAGCGCGGCCAGCTCCTCGTGAAGCGGCTTCCCCCCCAGCTCCGCATCCTGCAGGCGGGCCGCCCCCGGGTTGGATGTCCTGACCAGCAGGAACACGCCGGCCCCGGCGGCGCCGGCGGCCTCCACCAGCACGTCGATCGCGTCGTCGCCCAGGAGCGGGTTGGCGGTGAACGCGTCGGCCCCAAGGCCCGGGACCGGCCCCCACGGAGTCGCGGTCTCCCCGACGAGCGCCTGGCCGTACGCGCGCGCCGTCATCGGGACATCGCCGCGCTTTCCATCGGCGACGACCAGCAGGCCCGTCTCACGAGCCGAGCGGCAGACGTCCGAGAGCGCCCTCCATCCGGGTGCGCCAAGCCTCTCGAAGCAGGCGAGCTGTGGCTTCACTGCCACGCAGGCCGGACCGGCGGTCTCGATCAGGGCGCGGCAATGCTCAGTGACCGCGGTGGCGGCTCGAGCCCCGACATCCGTCGCGTCCGCATCGGGGGCGGAATCGGGAGAGAGCGAGGCGGGGTCCGGATCCAGCCCGAGGCAGACCTGGCTTCGACGCTCACCGACGAGCGCCGAGAGCCGGTCGGCGAAGGGTGCCTGCGTCAGCCGGTCGATCGCGCGGCCCGGCTACTCGCCTGAGCCGCCGCCCTTGACCTTCTTCTTCAGCCCGGAGCCGGCCGAGAAGCGCGGCACCTTGCCGCCTGGGATGAAGATCCGCTCCCCGGTGCGGGGATTGACGCCCTGGCGGGGGCCGCGCTCGGCGACGGCGAACTTGCCGAAGCCGGTGAAGTTCACCTCGCCCCCGCCCTGGAGGACGTCGGTGATGGCGTCCAGGACCGAATCGACGGCCTGCCCCGCCTCCTTCTTGTTGCCGATTCTGCTGTCGCGTGCGAGAACGTCGAGGAACTCAGCCTTTGTCACGTCTTCCTCCTGAGGATTGAAGTGCGCGGCGAGCGTAACAGCGGCCCCCGAAGCCAAATCCGGGGCCTTGTGCGAGATCGTTACAAGTCGCCGTTTTCCGCCGCGTCCCGCGGGTTTTCGCGCCGGCTTGGCCGGGTCCGCCGCAGCGGCCCCGCAATCTCGATCAGGTGCGACGCCGCGTCGAAGAGCGCTCGGCCGGCCTCGGAATCGGCGGGAAAGGCGGCGCTGCGGCCCCCCCGGTAGAAGGTCCGCGCGAACGGCTTGCGCAGGTGCCGCCGTCGCCGCAGATACGCGGCGGCCTCGTCCGCGTAGCTCGAGACCCGGTCGAGCAGGAGGCGGTGGGGCTTGGTCGTCATCCCCTCACGCCTTCGGCGGCGAGCTCGCGCAGCGCGTTTCGCATGTCGAAGAGCATCAGCGACGCGAGGGTGAACCGCTCCGTCACCGCAAGCGCGACGAGCCCGCTCTCCCGGAGGCAGAACGCCTCGCCCTCCCCGCTCGCAACGTGCGCGTGAGCCACAGGCTCGCCTCCGGCAGCGTCGGCAGCCCCGATCAGCTCCCGCGCCGCATCCCCCCACGCCTCGCGGTCCCCGCTCGCGGCGAGGACCTCGCCGTCCTCGGTGAGGATCGCGCAGCCCCGCATCTGCGGCGAGATCTCCTCGAGATAGGACAGGGCTCGATCCGGATCCGTGAGGGTCGCGGCGTCGATCGGCGGGGTCATCCGGGGCCGGAGGTCGGTCGGCGGCGCACTAGGCCAAAATACCGAGCGTGACTCTCCAGCAGGGCTCCTGGCTCACGGTCGTGGTGATCTGCGGGATCGCGGTGGTCCTGCTCGCGGTCGGCGGCTATACCGGCTACAGCATCGTCGTCGGCGCGGTGGGGCTCGCCGCGGCGGTCAATCTCGTGCCGGCGTCGACCGGCAGCCGCTAGCCCGCCCGGTACTGCTCCGGGAAATCGTCGGGATCCCGACGGGAGCTCTCGGGCTCGACGTGGATCAACACCTCCGCGTCACCGAGCTCGGCCTCGATCGCATCGCGAAGGGCGTGGGCCACGGAGTGGGCTCGCTCCAGCGTGGTGCCGTCGCGGAACTGGACGTGGAGGTCGATGTACAGGCGGCGGCCGGTCGTCCTCGCGCGGAGCTTGTGGTAGCCGACGACCTCGGGGGCCGCGGCTCGCGCCCTTGCGATCGCCGCCTCGATCCGGTCCATCTCGGCGGGAGGCGGAGCCTCGTCCACCAGCGCGGCGGTGGACCGGCGGATGATTCGCACCCCGGCGAAGACGATCACGCCCGCGACGGCGATCGCGACCACCGAATCAATCGCGTCGACGCCGGTCGCCTGGACCAGGAGCAGACCCAGGAGGACACCGACCGATGTCAGTGCATCCGTGCCGAGATGGGCAGCGTCGCCGGCGAGCGCCGGTGAGGAGTGCCGGTGCGCCTGGCGCCTGAGGAAGATGGAGACCACACCGTTCGCAACCGCCGAGAACGCGATCACCGCGATTCCGAACCCGAGGCTCTCGATGTCCGCCCCGGTCGAGAGCCGGTGAACCGCCTCGTAGACGATCAGCGCGGCACCGACGAGGATCAGCATTCCCTCGATCGATGCGGCGACGCTCTCGACCTTCTCGTGTCCGTACGGGTGATCGACGTCCGCCGGGACGTCCGCCCGCCGCACCGATACGAACGCGATGACCGATGCGATCAGGTCGATCATCGAGTGGAGCGCCTCGCTCAGGATCGCCACCGAGCCGGTGACCGCGGCCGCCGCGAGCTTCAGCGCGATCAGCACCGAGTTCGAGACGATCGAGACCGCGGCGGCGCGCGGCTTCGTGATCCCCGCGACCGGGCCCACCCGGGGCGCGACGCTCATCCGACTTCCGCTCCGAGATGGCCCGCCAGCGCCCGCGCCGCCCGGCCGCGGTGGCTGATCGCGGCCTTCACCGGCGGGTCGAGCTCCGCCATCGTCCTGCCATCGTCCGGTCCGGTGTCCTCCGGGACGAAGGCGGGGTCATAGCCGAACCCACCGGTTCCCCGGGGGGCCTCGGCGAGGGTGCCCTCACAGCGGCCCTCGAAGAGTGACTCCTCCCCATCCTCGGTCACCAGGGCGATGACGCAGACGTAGGCGACCCGGCGGTCGCCGGTGCGACCGACCTCATCCAGGAGCTTCTCCAGGTTCTCCTCGTCGCTCGCCCCCTCGCCCGCGTACCGGGCCGAGTACACCCCCGGACGCCCGCCGAGGCCCTCCGCCTCTATCCCCGAGTCGTCCGCGACAACGGCCCGTCCCGTGGCGGTGTGAGCAGCCCGCGCCTTGCCGAGCGCGTTTTCGGAGAAGGTCCTCCCCTCCTCCCGGGGCAGCTCGACGTCCGGGGGCAGCGGCCCGATCTGGACGCCCGGCAGGGCCTCGCGGAGCTCGCGGAGCTTGTGCTCGTTGCGGGTCGCGAGGATCAGCGCCGACATCGCCGGCCCAGGATCTCAGTCCGGAAGGGCGCCCGCCGCCGATTCCTGTGCGTCTCGCAGTCGGGCGATTCCGCCCTCGGCGAGGAGAGAAGCTCGTCGAGCGACGCACGGGAGAGCGGCGTTCGCTCGGCCGTCGCCTGCACCTCAACCAGTCCCCCGTCCCCGGTCATCACCACGTTGGCGTCCACCTCGGCCGCGGAGTCCTCGGCGTAGTCCAGATCGCACAGCGCCCGTCCGTCGACCATGCCGACGCTCACCGCCCCAACGGACTGGTCGAGCGGCAGCCGCTCGATCGCCCCGCTCTCCACCAGGCCCGCCAACGCGAGCTGGAGCGCGACGAACCCGCCGGTGATGGCGGCGCAGCGAGTGCCGCCGTCGGCCTGAAGGACGTCGCAGTCCACATAGACGGAGCGCTCGCCGAGCGCCTGGAAGTCCACGACCCCGCGCAGCGAGCGGCCGATCAGGCGCTGGATCTCGACTCCCCGGCCGTCCTGCTTGCCACGGCTGATGTCGCGCGCCTTTCGGTCGCCGGTCGACGCCGGCAGCATCGAGTACTCGGCGGTGACCCAGCCGCGCCCCCGGCCCTCCATCCAGCGCGGGACGGAGTCGCTCACGGACGCCGTGCAGATCACGCGGGTCTCTCCCTGCGAAATCAGGGCGGAGCCGTCCGCGGTGCGGACGAACCCCGGCTCGATCGAGACGGGGCGTGGGTCCGCCGGGGCGCGGTCGTAGCTACGACTGGCTGCCATCGCCGCCAGTCTCTCAGACGGTCCACCGCGCGCCCGGCGGGGCGCCTACCTGAAGGTGACCTGCTTCACCGCCTCACGGATCTTGTCCACGATCGTCTGCGCGAGCTCCAGCCCCTGCTTGCCCTGGAACCCCTTCATCGCGGCGACCATCCCCACCATCAGCAGCGCGACGAGCAGGATCAGGCCCACGTACTCGACGGTGCCCTGGCCCCTCGTCGCCGACTGGCCCAGCAGGCGCCTGCTCGCCCGGAACCAGGCGACGTTGGCGCACACGAACAGTCCTCGCATCGCGATACCTCCTCGAGTCGTTTCGCGAAGGGTCCGGCGGAGCGGCGCGCGAAAGCGGCGCCGGTGTCGCCGAAGGCGAATGGCTTCGCGCCGATTCCGGCACGTGCGGAATTTCTCCGAACCTGCTGGTGGCGCGTGAGACGTCCGGCTGGGCGTGGCGTAGAGTGATCGCCTCTGACGACCGAGCGGCAACAGGGCGGCGCCGGCTTCGGCGCGCAGGAGCGTGCCACCGCCGAGATCCTCGCTCTCGAGGAGGACCTGGAGAGCGAGCGCGAGCGCGCCTCGAAGTCCCTCGAGGAGGTCCGGCGACGGTTGGAGGAGGCCGAGGCCAGGGCCGCCGCCACGGTCAGGGTGACGGACACACGGGTTCGCGAGGAGGCGGCCGGGTGGCTGCGTGAGCAGCGGAGCGACGTCCGTCGCGAGCCGGAGGCCGAGATCGAGCGACGGATGATCGCCCGCGAGAAAGAGCTGATCGCCGAGCGCGACGAGGCCGCCGAGGCGCTGAGGCAGGCGCTCGAGCGACTGGAGAGTGCCGAGGCTGCCGACATTGATGCGGCGGAGGTGCGCGCCGAGGCCGAGCGGAAGGTCCGGGCCGAGGCCGAGAAGCGCCTGCGGGAACACATGGAGCAGCTCAAGGCGCAGATCGAGGCGCTCGAGTCCGAGACCGACGCCCGCATCCAGGAGACGGTCGACCAGGCCCGGAAGGAGGCAGAAGAGCGGGTGCGCGCGCAGCTCTCCGCCGAGGCGCGGAGCGAGCTCGCCAGGAACCAAGAGCGGCTGTCCGAGCGTGAGCAGGAGCTTCGAGCTGAGACCCAGGGCGAGATCGAGCGCCGGATCCGCCGGGAGCTCGAGGAGGACCTGGCCCGCAAGATCAAGGAGATCAAGGAGGCGGCCAACACCCGAGCCCGGGAGGTGGTCGACGCCGCCCGCCGCGCCGCCCAGATTCGGTTTCAGCAGGAGCTGAAGGCGCGCGAGGAGTCCGTCCGCCATGAGTGCGAGGCGGCGACCGAGGCGGCCGAGGCCGCACAGCGCCGGCTGGACGAGATCGTCGAGCAGATCGAGGCCGCGGGCCAGCGGGTCGAGGGCGCCGAGACGCAGCTCATCGAGGAGAAGACGCGTCTCCAGATAGAGGCGCAGACGCGACTCGAGGCGGAGCTCAAGCGCCTCGAGGCCGAGGCCGACAGCCGGATGGAGGACCTGCTCGCGAAGGTCGTGGCCGAGACCGAGGCGAGAATGCGGAAGGACGCTGAGCGCCGCCTGCGCGAGCAGGAGGAAACGCTGCGCGCCGAGGTGGAGGAGCGCGTTCGGGTGACCGCCGAGACCGTCCGCGACGAGGCCGCGCGGAAGTCAGGTGAGGAGCTTGCGAAGGTGCGGGCCGAGCTGGAGGAGGAGCGTGCCTCCCGCGCGAAGCTGGTCGAGGAGTCCGAGCGCAGGGCGAAGCGCGCCGCAGCGAAGATGGCGGACGCCGATGCCGTCCGCGATACGCCGCGGTCGAGGGCCGGACCGCGGCCGCGGAATGGCTTCGCGGCCAGGTCAGGGCGGTGCGGCGGGAAGCGGAGCAAGGCGCCAAAGAGCAGATCGCGGCGGCGAGGCGCGAGACCGCCGAGAAACACGACGCCGAAGCCGACGCACGGATCGAGAAGCTGACGCGCACGTTCGCCGAGCGGGAAGCCGAGCTCGCGGGCGAGCTGGAGGAGGCCGCGAAGGCCCTGCGCTCCGCGGAGCACCGGCTCCGCGAGGCGGAGGAGCGGGCCGAGTTCGCCGAGCGCAAGCTGGGCGAGGCCTCGGCGGTCGGCATCGAGCTGCCGGAGATCCCGCAGAGGGAGGCCGAGGAACCGCCCAAGGCCGCGACCGCCGTCGAGACCGAGGAGGCGGAGACCGATGTGCAGGCCGCGCGTCGAGCAGGAGCAGCGTCCCCGCGGGTTCCTGAGTGGGCTGTTCTCGAGACGGCGACGGAAGACTGATGACGCGGGGGCTGCCGAAGTCGCGAGTGCCCGACAACGTCGAGGCCGAGAAGCCGAGTGCCGCGGAGGCCGAGGAGGCCGCGAAGGCGGAGCCGATGAAGCCCGCCGCCGGGAAATCGCCGGCGAAGAAGCCCGAGCGCGACCAGAAGCGGGCCGAGCTGGAGGAGGAGGCGAAGGCGAAGAAGGAGTCGCGCGCCAAGGCCGCGCAGGAGCGGAAGGCGAATGCGGAGAGGGCGAAGAGCGAGACCCAGGCCAAGCGGGCGGACAAGCGCTCGGGCAAGGCCAAGGCGACGGTAACCGGGAAGAGCGCCGGCCAGACCGCCAAGTCGAAGTTCAAGCCGCGGTCCGGCCCGCCCCTCGACGCGAACCAGGTTACCTTCAAGCAGCTGCGCGAGTTCGGCATGTCGGTGACCCAGGCGACGCGGGTGATCGCCTACCGAGAGCGGCGGGGCGGGTTCGACTCGGTGGACGACCTCGATTCCGTCCCCGGGATCCCCGAGACTTTCCTGACCGAACTCAAGGGCGAGCTGACCGCCTGAAAAATCACTCGGGTAGAGGCGCTCATTCTCGGAGCACGGGCCAGAACGCCGAGTGGTGGCGCCGGTAGGCGGTCGCCGGCTCGGAAGGCGCTTCTCGCGGCTCGCGCTCGTCGGAGAGGGCCTCCAGGGTCGCCACGGTCGCGCTTGCGAGGGCACCGAGGTCGTAACCGCCCTCCAGGCAGACCAGGATCGGCGCGCCGAGCTCAGCGCCGAGCGAGCGCATCGTCGCGGCCATGTCCGCGTACGCGCCCTCATCGAGCATGCAGTTCGCGAGCGGGTCGTCACGGTGCGCGTCGAATCCGGCTGAGATGCAGAGCAGCCCGGGGCGCCACTCCCGCGCGATCGGGGCGACGACGCGCTGGACGAGCGCAAGGAACTCGTCCGGGCCGCTACCTGCCGGGACCGGCAGGTTGACGGTGTAGCCGTCCCCCTCGCCTGCGCCGTGGTCGGCCACCGCGCCGGTGCCGGGATAGAGCGGGCTCTGGTGGATGCTGGTGTACAGGACGCGCGACGAGTCGTAGAAGATCTCCTCGGTCCCGTTGCCGTGGTGGACGTCCCAGTCGAGGATCAGGACCCCGTCGGTGCCGAGCGTCTCGAGCGCATGAGCCGCGGCCACCGCGACGTTGTTGAACAGGCAGAAGCCCATCGCCCGGCCCCGCTCGGCGTGATGGCCGGGGGGCCGCAGGCCGCAGAACGCGAACCCACCCTCTGCCAGCACGCGCTCGGCCCCATGGACCGCGCCGCCGGCCGCGTGCAGCGCCGCCTCGAACGAGCCGGCGCTGGCGACGGTGTCCAGGTCGATCGCGCCCCCGCCCCGCTCGGCGATCTCCTCGATCGCGTCGACGTGCCGCTCCGTGTGCACGCGCTGAAGCTGATCGCGCTCGGCGGCGGGCGCCTCGAGGAGCTCCATGCCCAGCCAGCCCCGGTCGGACATCGCCTCCTCGATCGCGGTCAGCCGCCGTGCGTTCTCGGGATGGCCACCGGTGTCGTGCTGGAAGGAGCTCGGGTGGCGGATGTAGAGCCCGGTGCTCAATGGCCCGCATTCCAACAGGTCCACCGCCGATGGGCCGGTGCGGATACCGTTCGCGGCTCTCATGGGTCCCGATGGCAAGGACCAGCTTGACGTCGTGGTGGTCGGCGGAGGCGGCGCCGGCCTGTACGCGGCCCTCACGGCAGCCGACGCCGGGGCGAGGGTCGCTGTCGTCTCGCGAAAGCCCCTGAGCGAGAGCTCGAGCTTCTGGGCGCAGGGCGGGCTCGCGGCGGCGATCGGCGAGGACGACTCCCCCGAGCTCCATGTCCAGGACACGCTCGCCGCAGGCAGACATGCTTGCCGGCGGGCCGCCGCGGA
Source organism: uncultured Solirubrobacterales bacterium (assembly GCA_963808565.1). Lineage (GTDB taxonomy): Bacteria > Actinomycetota > Thermoleophilia > Solirubrobacterales > 70-9 > DASUPK01. The sequence goes on along the minus strand of CAWEGM010000011.1, from coordinate 70,435 downwards.
GCTGCTCGCCCGCGAGGCGCCCGGCGTCGTCGCCGAGCTCGAGCGGCGAGGCGTCGAATTCGACAGTGATCCGGACGGGCGGCTGTCACTCGCACTGGAGGGCGGCCACACACGCCGCCGGGTCGTTCACGCCGGCGGGGCAGGGACGGGACGCCGGATCACCGAGCGACTCGCCGCCCTCGCGGCGGCGGACGATCGGATCGACGTGATGGAGGGGACTTCGGCGGTCGCGCTGTGGAGCGACGGTCGCCGCTGTCATGGCGTGATCACCGACACCGGCGAGATTCGTGCCCGCGCGACAATCCTCGCGACGGGCGGCGCCGCCGCCCTGTGGGCCCGGACCACAAACCCGTGGGGCGCGATCGGTGCCGGGGCGGTCATCGCGCACGCGGCAGGCGCAGAGCTCGCGGACCTCGAACTCTGCCAGTTCCACCCTACGGCACTCGCGGCTCCCGGCTCCGACGCGGATGGGCTGCTCGTGACCGAGGCCGTGCGGGGAGAAGGGCAAAGCTCCTGGATGCGCGCGGGGAGCGATTCACCGACGAGCTCGCCCCCCGCGACGTCGTCACCCTCGCGGTACTCGACCGGATGCACGAGGACGGCACGGACCACGTGCTCCTCGACATGCGCGGGGTGAGCGAGGAGAGGTTCCCGAACGTCTTCGAGGCGCTCCGGCGCGTCCGATTCGACCCTGCGGCCGAGCCGGTGCCCGTCTCGCCCGCCTCCCACTACGTGATGGGCGGCGTCGCGACCGACCTCGAGGGCCGCTCCTCCCTCCCCGGCCTGTACGCGGTCGGTGAATGCGCCTGCACCGGTCTTCACGGCGCCAACAGGCTGGCCTCGAACTCGCTCACGGAGTGCTTCGTCCTGGGGGCGCGGGCTGCGTCCGCCGCGGCTGCCGAGCCCGACGCCGGTCCATCGCCCGAGCCCCCCCTGTGGCGCTTCGAGCCGCCACCGGCCGACACCCGCGATCGGGTCTGGCGCCTCGCCGGCCCGCTCAGGCGCGAGGATGAGCTGGAGCAGCTGCTCGAGGATCAGTACCCGCTCGCGCGCCTGATCGCGCGTTTCGCGCTCGAGCGGAAGGAGTCCCGCGGCTCCCACCGGCGCGTCGAGTTTCCCGACCGGACCCCGAGTTGGACGGATGTCACATCGTCTGCCGAGCGGACCGGATCCGATGGGAGACCTGGCCCTAGGCACGGATTCGTGCGTGGAGTCGGGGGCTACTCAAAAGCGTGGGGGCAAGGCTACCCAAAAGTGCTTAATGTGCTCTTAACCGTACCTACTTTTAGGGATGGTTCAATCAAGGTACCTGAAGGCCTAGGGCACGGAAGACCCGAAAGGACGCCTCAGGGGGGCAAGGAGAGAGACCGGATGTATCAGTTCAGTCGTTCCATCTATCGGGACCTCGCACCTCGCATCGACACGTCGGGGGGCGCGGAGTTGACGCTCGCGGCCCGGCAGGCGCTGCTGGAGGCCTGCGAGAGCACCATCGAGCGGCTGGTCACCGACCGTCGCTACTTCGCCCGTCCGGCGAAGACCCTGTTCACCGAAGTCCGCGAGCACTTCGCGCTCGCCGAGCAGGTTCGCGTTTACATGGTCATCGAGCGGCACATCGAGCTGGTCGAGGAGTTCCTCGACTCGCTGCCGGCGGATGTGACGCTGGATGGCCAGAAGCGGGATTGCATGGCCAGCACTCGCAAGGGCACGCCCTGCCAGCGCGAGCCGCTGCCGGGGATGGACTACTGCCCGTCGCACAAGCACCTCGAGGAGACCTTCGAGGTCCACGGCGTCGAGGCGGTCGCAGCGTAGGGAGGAGAGATCGGCGCGCGGGGCCACCGGGGGCCCCGCGTCTCTCTTTGCCGATCAGGGAGCGGAGGCGCTGGTTCTGCTGGAGCCCGGCCGCCAGTAGGCTGATCGCCCATGCTGCTCGGCGTCGATGTCGGCGGGACCTTCACCGACGCGGCCCTGCTGGACGGCGAGGTGCTGCACACGGCGAAAGTTCCGAGCACGCCCGATGACCAGTCGCAGGGCGTGGTCGCCGCGATCGATCAGGTGCTTGGCAACGCCGGCGCGAGGGCCGCCGACGTCGAGGGGTTCACGCACGGGATGACGGTCGGCACCAACGCGCTCCTCGAGGAGCGCGGCGCTCGCACCGCCCTGGTCGCGACCCGCGGCTTCGCCGATCTCCTCGAGATCGGGCGCCAGAACCGGCCGAGCCTGTATCACCCCTGCCGAGCGAGGCCGCCGGCGCTGGCCGATCGCGACCTCCGCTTCGAGGTCGCCGAGCGAACCGGACCGGGCGGGGTCATCGAGGCGCTCGGCGACGATGAGCTTGCCGGTCTTGTCGAGCGGCTCCGCGGCTGCGACGCCGAGTCGGTCGCCGTCTGCCTGCTCTTCGCCTTTCACGACCCCGCACACGAGGCGCGGATCGCGTCCGCGCTTCGCGAGGCGCTCCCCGACCTGCACGTCTCCGCCTCCCATGAGGTGCTTCCCGCCTTCCGTGAATACGAGCGGTTCTCCACGACGGTGATCGACGCATACCTCTCCCCCCTCCTCGGCAATTACCTGACGCGCCTCGCCCAGGCCTGCCGGCGCCTGGGGGTGCCGGAGCCACTCGTGATGCGCTCCTCGGGTGGGACGGCCGAGGCCGAGGAGGCCGCCCGCGGCGGAGCCTGGAGCGTCCTCTCGGGGCCTGCCGGCGGGGCCGTGGGCGCCGCGCTCCTCGCGAAGGCTTCCGGGCGGCCCGACGCGATCGGCATCGACATGGGCGGTACCTCCTGCGATGTCTGCGTGGTGGACGGAGGCGAGGTCCGACGGACCGATTCACGGGAGATCGAGGGACGCCCGATCCAGCTGCCGATGGTGGACGTCCATACCGTCGGCGCGGGCGGGGGATCGATTGCATGGCAGGATTCGGGCGGTGCCCTGCGGGTCGGACCGCGTTCCGCCGGGGCCGAGCCGGGACCGGCCTGTTATGGGCGCGGCGGGACCGAGCCGACCGTCACGGACGCCAACCTTCTGCTCGGGTACCTGGCGCCGGGCTCCGACCTCGCCGGGGGCGTCGCTCTCGACGAGGCGGCGGCGCGTGAGGCGGTCGGCTCCCTCGGCGCCGACCTCGGGCTGGACGAGACCGAGACGGCGGAGGGGATCGTTCGCGTCGCGAACCAGGAGATGATCCGCGCTCTGCGTGTGGTCACCGTCGAGCGCGGGGTTGATCCGCGGGGCTACGCGCTTCTGCCGTTCGGCGGAGCGGGGCCGATGCACGCGGCAGCGCTCGCCGAGGATCTCGAGATCACGCGCCTGATCTGTCCCCGCGCGAGCGGCGTTCTCTCGGCGCTCGGATTGATCGCGGCCGGCCGGCGTCGCGACACCGCTCGGACGGTTCTCCTCTCGGGAGATGAGATCACCGCCGACCGGATCGCCGAGGAGGTCCGGGCTCTGAGCGAGCCGCTGCTGGAAGGAATGGAGGATGCCGGGGTCGAGGTCGTCTACGAGCTCCGCTACAAGGGCCAGGCATTCGAGCTCCCGATCAAGGGGCCGCCCCAGCCCGATCCCGCCCGCCTCGCCGAGGACTTCGCGCGGGAGCACGAGGCGCGCTACGGATATCGCAACCGCAAGGGCTCCCTGGAGCTGGTCACGATCCGGGTCTCCGCCGTCGAGCCCGGCCCGGGGCCGCGCCCACGCGCGGCGAGCGGAGAGAGCCTGGAGGAGGGCGAGCGCGAGGCCCACTTCGGCGGGTCGTGGATCCGCACCCGGGTGCTGCGCGGCGAGCCCAGGGCCGGCGTCACCGCCGAGGGGCCGTGCGTGTTCGAGCTCCCGGAGGCGACGCTGGTCCTGCCTCCGGGCTGGAGCGCATCGGTGGACGAGGCGGGAACGATCACAGCGGTCGATGCGAGGGTGCTCCGAAGCGGAGCTGAGGAGCAACCCGTTTGATGGCGAAGCAGTCCCTCGATCCGGTGGGTCTCCAGGTGATGACCGGGGCGCTGCGCGCCGCAACTGACGAGATGGGAGCGGTGCTGATCCGATCGGCTCATTCGCCGAACATCACCGAGCGCCACGACTGCTCCACCGCGCTGTTCGATCCCGCCGGAGAGCTCGTGATGCAGGCCGAGCACATCCCGGTGCACCTCGGCTCGATGCCGGACGCTGTGGCGGTCATCGTGGACGAGGAGCACCGCGACGGCGATCTCTGGATCCTCAACGACCCCTATCGCGGCGGTACCCACCTGCCCGACGTCACCCTGATCTCCCCGATCCTCGCGGACGACGAACTGCTGGGCTTCTCGGCCTCTCGCGCACATCACGCCGACGTGGGCGGACCGACGCCCGGCGGGATGCCGGCCCTCTCGGTGACCCTCGAGGAGGAGGGGGTGGTCATCCCGCCCACCAGGGCCGATGACGCCGTGCTCTCCGAGCTCGCCGGGCGAATGCGCAACCCCGAGCAGAGGCTCGCGGACCTGCGGGCGCAGCGCGCCGCGAACCTCACCGGGATCAGGCGGGTGCGGGATCTCCGGGACCGGCATGGCGCAGACCTCCTGCGCACGGCGACCGCCGAGATCCTCGACTACGCAGAGCGGCGGACGCGAGCGGCCCTGTCCGCGATGCCCGACGGCGAGAGCGTCGCCGAGGACGTGCTCGAGGGCCGCGACGGCGACATCCCGCTGCGGGTGCACGGCCACGCTACGCGGAGACTCGCTCGAGCTCGACTTCGCGGGCAGCTCGGACCAGGTCGCCGGAAACCTCAACTGCCCCCTCTCGGTGACGAAGGCGGCGTGCTTCTATGCCGTGAGGGTCGTCTGCGACCCCGATGCGCCGCCCTCGGCGGGTGCCTGGCGGCCCGTGAGCGTCGTCGCCCCCCATGGCTCGCTTCTCAACGCCGATGCACCGGCAGCTGTGGTCGGGGGGAACGTCGAGACGTCCAGCCGGGTTGCCGACCTGGTCTTCGCGGCCCTCGGCAAGTTCGCCCCCGTCGGCGCCCATGGCCAGGGGACGATGAACAACCTGACCCTGGCCGGGGGGGATTGGACCTACTACGAGACCATCGGCGGCGGCCAGGGCGCGTGTCCGGACGCCGACGGGCCGAGCGCGGTGCACGTAGCGATGTCGAACACGCTCAACACGCCAATCGAGGCGCTCGAGACCGATTACCCGGTAAGGGTGAGAGAGCTCTCGGTCAGGCACGGAAGCGGCGGCGCCGGCACACACCGCGGCGGCGAGGGCATCGTCCGGGAGATCGAGGCGATCGAGCCGATGCGCTACACGCTGATCGCGGAGCGCCGCCGGCACGCACCCGCCGGCCTGGGCGGCGGCGAGCCGGGCGCGACCGGGCGCGACCTCGTGAACGGCGAGCCGATCCCCGCAAAGTCCGAGGGAGCCCTCTCGGCGGGCGACCGCCTGCGGATCGAGACGCCCGGCGGAGGCGGAATCGGCTCCGGTGGATGATTAGCGGCCGTTAGCGCGGATTTGCTGCGGATTTCGATGACTGGCCACTCAGCCAAAGTGCGATTTCGCATCAGAAAGCCCTTCCGGGTACTTACCAGTAAGCGATTTTTCCTTGTGACAACCACGCACAAGCCTTGTAAATCGCGAATCGGTCCACTAGACTCGCGGACTCCCGAGGGGGCTCCGATGACCAAAGGCGGCGCGCCCAGCGCGATCGCCGACGAAGGAACATCCCGCCCCCATCTTTGTCCGAACCGAATCTGACCACCTAACTCTCCTATGCCGATTGCTTTCAAAGAGTGGGCCGTGACCGTGCGGGCCCTGGCGGAGGGCGAGCAGCTCGTCGCCCTGAGGAAGGGCGGGATCCGGGAGGAGAACAAGCATTTCGAGGTCGAGCACGACCAGTTCTTCCTCTATCCCACCTTCGACCACCAGCGGAACGACCTGGTCCGCGAGTCCCATCATCCCGAGCTCCGCAGGGCCCTCGAGGAGGGCGTCTGGCCCGACGAGGAGCCGCCCCCGAGGGCGCTGCTCCAGGACGGCGGGATCCCGCAGCCCGACCGGGTGCGGATCCGTTCGTGGGCGGAGATCACCGACCACTTCACCACCGACGACCACCGTGTCGTCGAGGCGCTGACGCCGTTCCACATCTGGACGTCCGACTACGCCCAGAAGCGCCTCGCCTGGAAGCGGATGCACCCGCTGCATGTGCTGTTGCTTCGGGTCCACCGGATTCCGAGGCCGGTCACCGTGCGGGTGAAGGACGAGCACCACGGCTGTCGCTCATGGGTCGAGATCGACCGGGATCTGCCCTTCGAGGGCACGCCGGTGATGGCAGACGAGGAGTTCGACCGGGCGGCCGCGGCGATCCGCGAGATCTGCCAGGGCGAGCTCGTCCCCGCATAGCCTGGCTCTCGAAGCCCTCAGGGATCGAAAACGGGCACTCCTTCTCGGCATGGGCGGGGGCGGCGACGTCGTCGGCGCGCTCGCGCTGACACCGCTTCTCGACCGACTGGGCGTGGAGTGGATCCTCGGCGGCGTCGCCTGGGAGCGGACGCCGATCGATCCCCGTCCCGGACCGCGCTCGCTCGAGGAGATCGACGGCGGCCGGCCATGCGGCTCGGTCGCCGTCCTGGCTGACGCAGAGACCACGAGCACCGACGGAGTGCATTTCTCGGAGTCCCGCATGGCCGGTCACCTCGGACGCCCCGTGCTCCTGCTCGACATCAACAGCGGGCCGAACGCGATCGCCTGCGGTCTGGGCGAGGCGGCGTCCGAGCTTGAGTGCGACGCCATCGTGATGCTGGACGTCGGCGGCGACGTGCTCGCACACGGGAGCGAACCGGGGCTGGCGAGCCCGCTCTGTGACGCGATCATGCTCGCCGCGGCTGCGGCGCTCGCGGACCCCGAGACGGGTGGGGGCTGGCGTGGATCGGTCCTCGCAGCGGTCTACGGGCCCGGATGCGACGGAGAGCTCAGCCCCGAGGAGGTGCTCGACCGGATCGAGGGCCTGAGCGCCGCAGGCGCCCTGCTCGGGGCCTGGGGCCTCGAGCCCGCGGCGTGCGAGCTGGTCGAGGCGGCAGCGGGCGTCGTCCCCACCGAGGCGAGCCTCCAGGCGGCTCGCTGCGCGCGCGGGGAGCGCGGCGAGGTGCCGATCCGCGGGGGCCGGCGAACGGTCCGGCTCACACCCCTCGGCGCGCTCACGTTCTTCTTCGACCCGGTCGTGGCGGTGGCCGCGGCCGCGCCGCTCGCCGCCGCGGTCGTACCCGCATCGAGCCTGGAGGAGGCGCACGACGCCCTGGGCTCACTCGGCGTCGACACCGAGCTGGAGCTCGAGCGCGCCCGAGCCCGCGAGTAGCTTGTGGGCCAGAATCAACGTCGGCCACGAACACCGCCGACGAATCTACGGCCACGAACACCGCCGACGAATCTACGGCCACGAACACCGCCGACGAATCCATGACCTGGATCGAGACCGACTCGCTCAGTTTCACCGCGCGCCACGACGATGCGGACCTCGCGTGCGCGCACCGGGTGCTCGACTCGCTCGAGGACCTCAGGCTACGGCTGGAGGACCGCTTCGAAGAGGTCCCCGGCGGCGTCACTGTGATCCTGCACGACAACCCCGCCTGGCTCTCGTTCGCCCACCCGCTGCTGCCCGCGGTCCGCTGGTCGGCCGCGCCGGCCGCGCGGCGCTACCTCGCGGGCTGGCCGATGGCGGGTGAGATCCACACGCTGAACGACAATTGGATGGAGCGGCGCTCCGCGGGTGAGGACTCGCTGCAAGCGCTCCGCGGCACCGCGGAGCGGATGTACACGCAGATCGTGCTCGCGGCGAACAACGAGAAGCTTCCGCCGATGTGGACGCCGCGACACTTCCTCACCTACCTGCACTGGGCGTGGCTGATCGAGGGCGCGGCACAGTACTTCACCGGTCAGACATCGCTCTTCAGGGCTGCCGTGATCACCCGCCTCCGGGAGGGGGAGCGCCCGACGTTCCCCCCGAACCGCCGCGACGCGCTGATACTCGGGGGGACGGTCTTCGACCTGCTCGACCGGCACGTCGGGCCCGACGCCTGCGTGCGGATGGCATCCCGCCTCCACCGCGATGGCCCGAGGGGCAATCTGGAGCTCGCCTTCGAGGTGACGATGGGCGAGATCGAGCGTGCCTGGCGCGCCCACCTCGACGAGATCCTCTACCGGCAGGGCGACTCGCTCGACGCCCCTACGCTCACCGATGCACTGGAGCGCCCGGACATCGACCTCGAGCTCGGTGAGGCGCCCGAGTTCCGGTTCGACCCGACCCTTCCGCGGCGCTCACGCGGTGAGCGCGTAAACGAGGAAGACGATCGCGGCGGCAACTCCCACCGCAATGACGACCCCGATCGCGAGGCGAAGCGGCGAGCCGATCCCTGGGAGTGATCCCGGCTCCGCCTCGACGGTGAGCAGGTCCGCGTCCCGTAGGAGCTCCCGCGCGCTCTGATAGCCCGATTCGGGGACGAGGACGTCGCGTGGCCCCGCCGCGAGGAAGTCCGGGACGTCGAACCCCCGCGTCCTGCGAAGCGTCGACGGGATCCCCTGGTCGAGCAGGATCCCCTGGATCAGCTCCGCATCGGCGAGGTTGCGGCCGCCGGTGACACGGACGAGCTCCCCGCGGGCGAACTGCGGCCGGACCTTCCGGGCCCGTTCGTGGGCGTCCGTGACCGGCTCCTGCTCGGCGGAGCCGCTGTAGACGAGCGGCATCCCGCAGTTACTGCAAAACCGCTCGTCGACGGTGTGTGCGAGTGCGCAGCGCGGGCAGGTGAGCGGCTCCGCCATTTAACGGGTTGCTCCTCGGCTCCACCTCGGAGCACCCTCGCCTCTACTCATTCGACTCTCAGATCGACCTCGGCGACGTCGCCGTTCGTGATCCTGAACCCGCGAAGCGGCGTCTCCCCCTCCGCCAGCGAGACGATCAGATACAGGGCGTCGGGATACGCCGCGAGGTTGATGTCCGTCTGGGATGGATAGGCGGGGCTGGCGGTGTGGGAGTGGTAGATCGCCGACAGGTCCTCTCCCCTTTCCTCCATCTCATTCATGATCCGGAACTGATCCCGGGGATCCAGGTTGTACCGCAGGGGACTCGCCTCGGCATTACGAGCGGGGTAGACCGTCCTTGCCTCGCCGTCCTTGCCTCCGATCAACCCGCAGCACTCGTTGGGCACCTCGGACCGGGCGTGCTCGAGGAGCTCGTCGTATATCCGCTTCGCGATCCGCACCGGGCCACCCCTAGTAGAAGACGACGCCCTCGCGGCGCGGCGGCTCGGTCTGATCGCCGCCCTCGGTGCCGAGCAGGTCCGCATCCTCGCGCCCGCGCTCCCAGAGGAGGTCATCGAGGAGGGGCGGGCTCATCCCCGACTTCTCCGCGACCTGCTTGAACGCGTCGCGGGTCGCCTCGCGAACCTCCTCGACGTCCCCCGGCTCGACCAGCCCGGCGCGGAGCGCGAGCCTCATCAGGACGTTGTCGGCCGACACGTCCCAGTTCTCGGGGTCGGAGACCTCCAGCCAGCCGCGCCTCTCCCAGATCTTGCAGACCAGCAGCGCCTTCTTGCGGAGCGGATCGGCGAAGGCATCGAACTCGCTCAGACGGACGAGCGCACCTCCGGGGCCGGCGAGATTGCCGCCAGAGGCCTCGATCAGGTTCTCGGCCTGCCCGCCGTAGCTCTTGAGGAGCCCCTTCGCGAGGTCGTCCCAGAGCTTCGCCCTCCGGTCGGGGTCGTGGAGCGTGTCCTGACCGGCCCGGAACACCGCCGCGATCGCGGCCGGGTCAACGCCCATCAGGGAGCGCGCGGTGAGGGCTCCGGGAGCACGCCGCTCGGCCCTCAGCCCGAGGGCCCAGAGCAGGGCGCTGCCCTCGTACGGCCCCTTCCCGTCCACCTCGTGCGGCTCGGTGTAGCCCGTCTGGTGGTCGATCGCGGCGAGGAAGAGCGCCGCGTCGGGATGGGGCACCTCCTCGAACGTCGGGGGCTCGTAGTCGGCCGCGAGCTCCTTTACGCGCGCGGCGACGCGTTCGACTGCATCGGATTCAGGAGTCACGGGAGGGCGGCAACCCTACGCGGTGGCGCTACCACCACACCGTGCTGTCGATGTCCTCCAGCTCCTCGATCGGCTTCGTGTAGACGCCGGAGGAGAGGTACTTCCAGCCGTCGTCCGGCACCAGGAAGACCACGTTGCCCTCGTCGAGCTCGCCGGCGATCCGGTTGGCGACATAGGCGATCGCGCCGGCGGACACCCCGGCGAACATTCCCTCCTCGTGGAGGAGCTTGCGGGTCCAGACGATCGCGTCGCGGTTCGAGACCATGATCTTCCGGTCGAGCAGAGAGAGGTCGATGATCGGCGGAATGAAGCCATCGTCGAGGGAACGGAGCCCCTGCACCAGCTCCCCCTGCATCGGCTCCGCCGCGACGATCTTCGTCTCCGGGTCGTGCTCCTTCAGGCGCCTGCCGTTGCCCATCAGCGTCCCGCCGGTCCCCAGCCCCCCGACGAACGCCGTCACGTCGTCGAGCTCGTCGAGAATCTCCTTCGCGGTCCCCTCGTAGTGGGCGAGGGGATTCGCCTCGTTCCCGTACTGGTAGGGCATGTAGTAGGAGGCGTCGGCCTCGGCCATCTCGAGCGCCAGCTCGACCGCCCCGTTCGATCCCTTCGCCCCCTCCGAGTAGACGATGTCCGCCCCGTACATCCGCAGGAGCTGGGTGCGCTCCCCGGTGACGTTGTCGGGCATGACCACCTTCAGCGGATAGCCCTTGCGCCGGCAGATCATCGCCAGCGAGATCCCGGTGTTGCCCGAGGTCGGCTCGAGGATCGTGTGCCCCGGCTCGATCGCACCACGCTCCTCGGCGTCGTCGATCATGTACTTGGCGACCCTGTCCTTGACGGAACCGGTCGGATTCCGTCCCTCGAGCTTCGCCCACAGGCGGACCTCCGGCTTCGGGGTCATCCGCGGGAGCTCGACGAGCGGGGTGTTCCCGATCGCCTCGAGGATGTTCTCGAAGTGACCCCCGCAGGGACGATTGAGTAGGGGTTCAGACGCCATCTCATCGCAAGGGTACTTCAGAAAGTGAAGTAGAGCGCGCGATTGCCGCTCGAGCTGCCCATCGGAGGCGCTCACGAAACCCGCGACGCCTGCCGCATCCAGACCTCGACTATCGTACCCTCGGCCGGACCCAACTGCATTGACGAGAGGGGAAACGCAGACATGAGATCGCGACTCACGGCATTGCTTGCCGCCCTGGCCATCATCGCCCTGGGCGGCTTCGTCGCGGGATGCGGCGACGATGACGATGACGACGGAGGGGACGGCACCACAGCCGGCGCCGATCTGGGCCGATCCAGGAGGGTCAGCTCCTGGTCGGTACCGACACGCCCTTCCCGCCGTTCGAGATCGGGAAGCCGCCGGACATCACCGGGTATGACATCCAGGTGGTCAACGCGATCGCGGAGAAGCTCGGCCTGCAGGTGACCTATCAGGACACCTCGTTCGACACGATCTTCCGCGACACCGCTCAGGGCAAGTTCGACATGGCCGTCGCGGCGTCGACGATCACGGCGGAGCGCGAGCAGACCGTCGACTTCTCCGATCCCTACTACAAGGCGAACCAGTCGCTGATGGTGACGAGCGGATCCGACATCCGCACCGTCGATGACCTCGGCGGTGCGACGGTCGGTGCGCAGGACGGGACCACCGGCGAGGACTACGCGAACGAGCGAGACCGACGCGTCGTCAGGTCCGGGGATTACCCCGAGGGACCCGACGCGATCAACGCGCTCCGCGCCGGCCAGGTCGACGCGGTGATCATCGATCAGCCCGTGGCGGTGGACGCGGTCGAGTCGCTGACCGGAGGCGACATCGAGATCGCCCAGGAGATCGTCACCAGCGAGCTCTACGGGCTCCCGTTCGCACCGGACAACGATGCGCTGCGCGAGGCCGTCAACGGAGCTCTGCAGGAGATCAAGGACGACGGCACGCTCGCGACGCTCTACGAGCAGTACTTCCCGGGCACGGAGCCGCCCACGGAGGTGCTCGAGGGCACCAACCAGCAGCTCAAGTAGAGACGGAGCCAGTCGACTGATTGCGAGAGGGGCGCCGGTGGCGCCCCTCTCGCGTTCGGATCGCAACCCCGGCGCCGTGATTAGCCTGACCGTTGGTGGGAGCTGAGTCCCCGTGCCCGACATCGTCCTGCAGGGATTCTCGGCGATCTCGCAACACCACAATGGAGCTCTGGGATGGACGTACATCATCGAGCCAGTACTTCGACCTCGACATCATCAGCGATAACTTCAGCGCCGTCCTCGAGGGGTTCTGGCAGACCCTCCAGCTCTCGCTCATCGGCGGCGCGCTCGCGCTCACCTGGGGCCTCGTCCTGGCGCTGCTGCGACAGCTCCCCGGCCGGCCATGGCCCCGTCCGCGGGCTGACGATCGCCTACATCGACGTCTTCCGCGGCATCCCACTCCTCCTGGTGTTGCTGCTGGTCTCGGGCAGCCTCGGGGCCCTCGCGTTCGAGGGAGTGACCTCCCGGAGTCGATCGGGATCCCGCGATGGTTCGGGAAGCCCGACCCCTTCTGGTACGGGATCATCGCGCTGACGATCACCTATGGCGCCTACATGGCCGAGGTCTACCGGGCCGGGATCGAGGCGGTTCCCCACGGGCAGATGGAGGCGGCTCGTTCGCTGGGAATGAACCACGGCAGGCGATGCGCCACGTGATCGTGCCGCAGGCGGTGCGCAAGGTGATCCCGCCGCTGCTGAACGACTTCATCGCGCTGATGAAGGACACGTCGCTGGTCAGCGTGATCGGCGTTCGTCGAGGTCGTCCAGGTCGGCCGCGACGTCCAGTCCGAGACCTTCAACAGCTCGGCGCTGACCCTCGGAGCGCTCCTCTTCCTGATCGTTCACGATCCCGCTCGCGCGCTTGGTCGATTACCTGATCGCCCGCCAGCAGCGGCGGTACACGCGCGCCGGGGCCGGCGGTCCCGCGGAGCCGGCACCGGCCGGGCGCGGCCGGCACCGGCCAGACCGGAGGCCCCGTCTGATGGCGGAGGCGGTCATCGAGCTCGAACAGATCGAAAGAGCTTCGGGGAGCTTGCACGTCCTCCGGGGGATCGACCTCGAGGTCGGCCAGGGCGAGGTCGTCTGCGTGCTCGGCCCGTCCGGCTCGGGCAAGAGCACCCTGCTCCGCTGCATCAACCTGCTCGAGCCGCCGGACGGCGGGCCAGATCCTGCTTCGAGGGCATGGAGATCACCGCCGGGCAGGGGAGAACCAAACGGCGTCGACTACGTCCGCCGCCATGTCGGGATGGTCTTCCAGCAGTTCAACCTCTTCCCACACAAGTCCGCGATCGAGAACGTCTCGATCGCCCAGCGAAGGGTTCTGGGCCGCGGCGAGGGCGAGGCGAGGACGAAGGCGGCGGCCCTGCTGAAGCGGGTCGGGCTCGCCGACAAGCTTGACGAGTATCCCGACGGCTCTCAGGCGGCCAGCAGCAGCGGGTCGCGATCGCCCGGGCGCTGGCGATGGATCCCCAGCGTGATGCTATTCGACGAGGTCACGAGCGCCCTCGACCCGGAGCTGATCAAGGAGGTGCTCGACGTCGATGCGGGAGCTCGCCGAGGAGGGGATGACGATGATCGTCGTCACCCACGAGATGGGCTTCGCGCGGGACGTCGGCGACCGGGTCGTCTTCATGGACGAGGGGGTGATCGTCGAGGAGGGGCCGGCAAGCAGGTGATCGACGACCCGAAGGAGGAGCGGACGAAGCGCTTTCTCGGGCTCGTCCTGGAGCACTGATCGCCTCGATCGCTGACATCTTGCTCGAAGCGGCAGGATGCGAACATCAAGGGCATCGACTATCAGCTGAGGCGCACCCGTCAGGTGATAGTCGAGCATGGGACAAGAAGACGCCGCTGTTCCTCACCGAGATGGGCTGGGGCTCGATGGCTCGGCAGCCAACTCTCTGGGCCTGCCCGGCCAGAAACTGGTCGTCGCAGCTCCGTTGAGCATCGCCCGCGTGACTGGCGGGCAGCTCTGAACAAGAGAGCGGCCCAGCCAGCATCTCCGCCCGCCATCGCGGGCAGGATCACGACCGTGTCGCTCTCCGACGCCGCCGTATCGAGGCCATCTAGCACCCGGACGTCCTCGTCGTTCAGGTAGACGTTGACGTAGCGGTTCAGGTCCCCCTCGGGCGAGAAGAGCTGGTCCTTCGTCGAGGGATAGCGCTCGGCCAGCGCCCTGAGCGCGTCGCCGACGGTGCCGCCGTTGACAGCGACCTCGGCCTCGCCGTCGGTGTGCTGGCGCAGCACGGGTGGGACCTTGATCGTCGGCACGGGGGAAACCTAACGGCTGCGCGAGCCGGCGCCTAGCCGGCGCAGAAGAGCTCGTAGTCGGGGAACTTGCCCATCTCCGACTCGGGGATCTCCTCCGCGTTCGGGCCGCAGATCGGGCACTCCGGGTCGCGGCGGACCTTGAGCTCCGTGAACCGGGTTGCCAGCGAGTCGTAGAGCAGCAGGCGGCCGATCAGCGGCTCACCGATGCCGACCACGAGCTTGATCACCTCGTTGGCCTGGAGCAGCCCCATCACGCCGGCCATCACGCCGAGCACGCCGTTTGCGCCGCAGCTCGGGGCGAGCTCGGCCGGCGGGGGCGTGGGATAGAGGCAGCGGTAGCAGGGTCCCTCGAACGGGACGAAGGTGGAGATCTGCCCGTCGAAGCCGAGGATCGACGCCGAGACGACCGGCTTGCGAAGCCGGACCGACGCGTCGTTCAGCAGATACCGGGTCGGGAAGTTGTCCGCCCCGTCGACGATCACGTCGTAGTCCTTGATGATGTCGATGATGTTGCTCGCGTCGAGGCGAGTGCGGTACTCGACGACGTCGACGTCAGGGTTGAGAGCCTCGATCGTCTGACGGGCCGACTCCGTCTTCGGCTGCCCGACGCGCTCGGTGTTGTGGATCACCTGGCGCTGCAGGTTGGACTCGTCGACCTCGTCATCGTCGATCAGGCCGAGCGTGCCGATCCCGGCGGCAGCCAGGTACAGGGCGGCGGGCGCGCCGAGTCCGCCCGCGCCGACCAGCAGCACCTTGGCGTTCAGCATCTTCAGCTGGCCCTCGACGCCGACCTCGGGAAGCAGGGTGTGGCGGGAATATCGGTTGCGCTGCTCCGCCGACATTCCCTCCGGGGTCACGACGGGCAGGCCCTGGATCTCCCAGAGCGTGAGCCCACCGGACATCGAGGCGACGTCCTCGAACCCATGCTCCCTGGTCAGCACGTCGGCCGCGACCGCCGAGCGGTTGCCGGCGCCGCAGTAGAGGATCACCGGACTGCCGCGATCGCCGGCTGCCTGCTCGACGCGCTCGGCGAACTCCTCGCTGTCCGCATCGCTCGCGCCCGCCCCCGCAGGGGCGTAGTGATCCCCGTCGATCCGTGCGTCCTGGCGATTGACCGCGTCGCGGGTGTCGATCACCACCGCGTCGCCTGACTCAAGCGCCGCGCGAGTCTCCTCGGGGGTGACCTGCTTGATCCGTGCCTTGATGTCGTCGAGCGTTTCGGTGGTGGCCATCAGGTCGTGTCCTCCTCGCCTTCCAGGTGCGTCTCGGCCTCCTCGGCGCCTACAGCGATCTCTCCCTCAACGGGATATCCAAGCTCGCTCCATAGCTTCGAGCCGCCGATCACCGACGCAACGTTCTCGAAGCCATGCTCGTTGCGGAGCGCGTCGGCCGTCCGGGCGGAGCGGTTGCCCTCTCCGCAGACCAGGATCACGCGAGATTCGCGCGAGGCGCCGGCGCGCCCGATCGCCTCGACGTAGCCCGGGTCATGCGCCCCGCGGGCGCTCTCCCCGCTCGGCACGTTCACCGCGCCCGCGAGACGGCCGGCCTCGAAGCGCTCGGGGTCGCGAACGTCGATCAGGACGACCTCCCCGCCATCGATCTCCTGCTTCGCCTGCGGCGGCATGATCTCCTCGATCCGGCCCTTCACCAGCTCCAGGGGCGGCGGCACATGCTTTCTGGGCATCTCCACGGCGCTCATATTCCCAAATCCTGATCCGATTTCAATGGTTCAGAAAAGTATAGCCATGCGTGGGCGGGCTCACGCCTCGAGCTCACCCCCGCCGAGCTCGGGCGGCAGCGCCCGAAGCCCGTCCGGATATAGGCGCGTCCGCCGCTCATCGCTCATCTCGAGGGTGTTCGCTCCCTCCTGGGGGGCCCCCACGATCAGCCAGAGCGCGTCGGCGTCGGTGTCGTTGAACACCTGGCGCAGATGCTCGGGCTCGATGTTGACGGCGGACAGAGGCTCGAGCGTGAGCGTCTCGTCGTCGATCGTGATCCGGCCGGTCCCCTCGAGCACGACGTAGAGCTCGTGCGTGCTGTCATGGCGGTGCTTCGTCGAGGCCTGACCCGGGTGAAGGCGCCAGAGCCTCGCCCCGAGCGTCTTCGCCTCGAGCTGCTTGGCGAGATCCGTGTTCTCGATCCCCATCGAATTCGAGGGACGCCAGAAGGCGTCCCTCGAACTCAGAACCCTGTATGCCATCGCCTGCCTAGGCGATCGTCGGCCGCATCTGGCGGAGCCGGCGGACCCGCTCCTCGATCGGTGGATGCGTCGAGAAGAGCGAGGCGAACCCGCCGCCGCTGAACGGCTTCACGATGTAGAGCGGCTCGGCGGCCTGGTTGACCTGCATCGGCATCGCCTGCGCCCCCGCCTCGAGGCGGAGGAGGGCAGACGCGAGCGACTCCGGATTGCCGCAGATCTCCGCTCCGGTCGCGTCGGCCGAGTACTCGCGCTGACGCGAGACTGCGAGCTGGATGATCGTCGCCGCGAGCGGCGCGAGCAGCGCCAGTGCGAGCGTTCCGATCAGACCCAGCGGCGACTCGTCGTCGCCGCCGAACCAGAGCAGCATGTAGGCGATGTAGGTGATCGCGCCGCCGATCGCCGAGGCGATCGTGGTGGTCAGGATGTCCCGGTTTCGGACGTGACCCAGCTCGTGCGCAAGGACGCCGCGAAGCTCGTCCTCGGAGAGCAGCTTGAGGATGCCCTGCGTCACGGCCACCGCGGAGTTCTTCGGGTTACGGCCGGTCGCGAAAGCGTTCGGCTGCTCCTGCGGGATCACGTAGAGCCCCGGCATCGGCAGCCCGGCCCGGGTCGTCAGGTCGCGCATCATCTGGTAGAGGCGCGGCGCCTCCTCCTCGGAGACGGGCTTCGCGCGCGACATCTTCAGGGCGATCTTGTCGCTGAACCAGTACATGGCCAGGTTGAAGATCAGCGCGAAGACCAGGAAGGTGGTCGCCAACTCCGGACCGCCGATCAGCGCGCCGATGACGACGAGCAGACCGGTGAGGCTCGCAAGCAGGATCGTCGTCCTGACTGCGGCGCCGAAGTTGGAACGCTTGGTGGTGGTCATCTGGCTGTCCTCTCCTTTGAGGGGATACTGCAAGTTCGCGATCGAGTATACGAGGCGGCCTAAGTGGGCGATAAGTGCTTGGTCCGTTTTCGATACGGTCACGTTTTGGTACTATCCTAAACAGTGACTACCACCAGACGACGTCGCGAGCGGCAGGAGTGGAACCCGGATCTCGGTGTTCTCGCGATTCAGCTCGCAGCATCAATGCAGCGGGAGCTCTTCGCCCGGCTCGCAGACGAGGGGTACGGCGACCTGCACGGGCGCCACGCCGCCGTCGTCGCATACCTGGACCAGGACGGTGTCCGCGCGACCGAGCTCGCGCGGCTGTCGGGCGCCCACAAGCAGGTGGTCGGAAGGCTCGTCGACGAGCTCGAGGAGCTCGGGTACGTCGAGCGGCACCCTGATCCGGCCGACCGCCGCGCAAAGCTCGTCGTCCCTACGGAACGGGGCCTCGCGATGCTCCAGCGAGGCGATGAGATCGTTGCCGAGATCGAGGCACGCCACGCGACGGCGATCGGCGGCAAGAGCTACGCCCAGTTCAGGGATGCGCTGCGGGGAGTCGTCGCTCGCGGCCGCGACGCGGCCATCCCGGCATAACCGACCATTCCGCTAGGATTTCAGTGCGATGCTGTTCTCAACCAGAGCGGAATACGGCGTTCGCCTGATGGTCGAGCTGGGCCGTCAGGAAGGCGGCTCGCCGGTGGCGCTGAGCGCGGTCGCCGAGTCGGAGCGGCTCCCCCTCGCCTACCTCGAGCACCTGGTCGCGAAGCTGCGGAAGGCCGGGCTGGTCGAGAGCCAGCGCGGTGCCCATGGCGGCTACCGACTCGGACGGCCGGCCGAGGAGATCCAGATGCTGGAGGTGGTGCAGGCGCTCGAGGGTGCGATCGCCCCGATGGAGTGCTTCTACGCCGATCCCGAGGGGAAGGTCTCGTGCTCGCACGAGAGCGACGGTGACGACGCCTGTGCGACGAAGCTTCTGTGGACGCGGGTTCAGGGAGGAGTGACGAGGGCGCTCTCCGGGACGACCCTCGCCGAGCTGGTCGCCTTCTCGGATCAGCACGACCCCGATCCCCGCCAGACCGCGGCGACCGCGGCCTAGCCTCGCATCACCAACCGAACTTAGGAGTCGAATTGGCAGAGCTCGAGATTCGCAACCTGCACGTGACCGCCGAGGGCAAGGAGATCCTCAAGGGGGTCAGCCTGGACGTCGAGGCGGGCTCGATCCACGCCCTGATGGGCCCGAACGGGTCGGGCAAGTCAACGCTCGCGAACGCGATCATGGGGCACCCGAGCCTGGATGTGACCGACGGAACGATCACCTTCAAGGGAGAGGACATCACCGAGGCCGATCCGGACGAGCGCTCGCGAATGGGCCTGTTCATGGCGTTCCAGTATCCGGTCGCGATCCCGGGCGTCACCGTGGCCAAGTACCTGCGGATGGTGGTGAACGCGCATCGCGAGGCAAGGGGCGAGGAGCCCGTGAAGCTGAAGGACTTCCGGAAGGAGACGGAGGAGGCGATGCAGCTCACCAACATCCCCAAGGAGTTCTCCTCCCGGTACCTCAACGAGGGGTTCTCCGGCGGCGAGAAGAAGCGGATGGAGATCCTCCAGCTCGCGATGCTCCGGCCGGAGATGGCGGTGCTGGACGAGACCGATTCCGGGCTCGACATCGACGCCCTCCGAGTCGTGGCCGAGGGCGTCAACAAGCTCGCCGGCCCCGGGATGGGCGTCCTGATCATCACCCACTACCAGCGCATCCTCCACCTGATCAAGCCCAACGCCGTCCACGTCCTCTACGACGGGCAAATCGTCAAGGAGGGCGGCCCCGAGCTGGTCGAGCAGCTCGAGGAGAAGGGCTATGGCTGGATCAAGGAGGAGGTGGAGGCGGGGGCCGCCGCGTAGCGGCCCGGCCGACGAGCATGGAGCCGACGGCCACCACCACCCCAGCCCTCCCCCGCTCGCTCGAGGAGATCCGCGCCGAGTTCCCGATCCTCTCCCGCCAGGTCCACGGGCAACCCCTCGCGTATCTCGACAACGGAGCGACCGCCCAGAAGCCGCTCGCCGTGATCGACACGCTCGATCGCTACTGGCGCGAGCAGAACGCGAACGTCCACCGCGGCGTCCACACGCTCTCGGAGGAGGCGACAGCCCTCTACGAGGAAGCGCGATCGACGGTAGCCTCCCATCTCGGCGCCGATCGCCGCGAGGTCGTATTCGTCCGCAACGCGACCGAGGCCCTCAACCTGGTCGCCTACTCGTGGGGCCGAGCGAACCTCCGGCGAGGGCGACCGCGTCGTGATCACCGAGATGGAGCACCACTCCAACGTCGTCCCCTGGTACCAGGTGGCCCAGGAGCGCGGGGCGCACCTCGACTGGGCACCGATCACTGACGATGGGCGGCTCGACCTGGCGGCCTTTGCATCGCTGCTCGAGCGCGGGCCGAAGCTCGTAAGCGTCACCCACGTGTCGAACGTGCTCGGCACGATCAACCCCGTGGAGGAGATCGCGCGGATGGCGCACGATGCGGGAGCGCTGCTCGTCGTCGACGGAGCCCAGGCCGGCCCCAAGCTGGAGCTCGACATGGCTGCCCTCGGCGCCGACTTCTACGCGCTCACCGCCCACAAGATGTACGGCCCGACCGGCGTCGGCGCCCTGTTCGGTCGCCGCGAGCTGCTCGAGGAGATGCCCCCGTTCATCGGCGGCGGCTCGATGATCCGGAAGGTCTCGAAGGAGCTGATCACCTGGGCCGATCTCCCGGCGAAGTTCGAGGGCGGGACGCCGGCGATCGGCGAGGCGATCGGGTTCGGCGCGGCCGTCCGCTGGCTCGACGAGCTCGGCCTGCCGGCGCGTGCACGCGGCCGAGGCGGAGCTCACGGCATACGCACTGGAGCGGATCGCCGAGGTCCCGGGCCTCACGGTCTTCGGACCGCCGGCGGGCGACGACCGAGGCGGGATCGTCTCCTTCGCGATGAGGGAGTCCATGCCCACGACGTCTCGGAGATCCTCGACCGCCACGGCGTCGCGGTCACGGGCGGGACACCACTGCGCGCAGGTCCTGATGGAGCGACTGGGGGTGCCGGCGACGACCCGGGCAAGTTTCGCCGTCTACAACACACGCGACGAGGTCGACCGCCTGATCGAGGGCCTGCTCGACGCGCGGCGCGTCTTCGAGTTATGAGAGGGCGCGGCGGAGGCGAAGCTGAGCAGCGACCCGATTGATGATGGACGAGCTCTACCGCGACCAGATCCTCGAGCACTACAAGCGCCCGCGCCACTTCGGGCGCCTGGAGGAGTTCGACCTCGAGTTCGAGGACTCGAACCCGTTTTGCGGCGATGAACAGCACGTCTTCCTGAAGCTCGACGACGAGGGAAGGGTCAGCGAGGTGGCCTTCGAGGGGCAGGGCTGCGCGATCTCGACCGCGGCGACCTCCCTGCTCACTGACGAGCTCGAGGGCATGACGCGCGAGGAGATCCTGGCGCTGCCGAAGGACTTCGTCCTCGACCTCCTCGGGATCGACATCTCCGCGACCCGGATGAAGTGCGCGATGCTCGGCCTCAAGGTCGTGAAGAGCGCCAGCCTCGGGAAGCCGGCCGACTGGGAGGACGAGGGCGAGCAGGGCGACCCGAACGAAGCCGCGATCTTCTGAGGCGCGACAGCGATTTCGCGCTTTCGACCCCGAGTGGAGGCGTGACCGTCAATCCCAGTTCACGATGGCGCTCGCCGACTACGCGGCCCCGAATCGGTCGACGCCCATTCCGAATCCCGGCCAGGACGCTAATCCATACAAGCCGCTGGGAAAAGGCACCTACGAGGGATACGAGGGCGTCCAGAAATTCTGGTCACGCTGGCGCAATGCCGTAGGCCAGCTCAAGTTCGCGCCCGAGGAGGTGATCGACGCCGGCGACCACGTCGTCGTGATCGCCCAAGTGTTCAGCTTCGACGACGAGGACAAGTGCGTCCGCGTCCAGGAGTTCTACGACCGCGGGGCGGCGCTCGAGGCCGCAGGGATGGAGTAGACGCTCGTCAGCGGCGCGTCCCGTCTTGCAGGGCCTCCGCGCTCTAACAATCCTGTCGCGTGCTGCGATACTCGCTCTGGGGAGATGTCCAATGAGCTCGCCCAGCTCGTGAAGAGGCAGTGATGCGCTGCTCAAGCTGCGGGTCTTTAATCCGCGAATCGGCTCAATTCTGCGAGGCATGCGGGGCTCGTACTGCGGTACCCGACCCGGACCTCACCCTTGACCCGGTTTCCCCTCCCGCCCACCTCGCGGCCAGGATTCGCGCCGGGCGCGCCGGCCTGGAGGGGGAGCGCAAGCAGGTCACGATTCTGTTCGCCGACGTCGTCGACTCGCTGGCGAACGCTGAGAGAGTCGGGGCGGAGGAGTGGCACCACCTCATGGATCAGCTGCTCCAGCTGCTCGCCTCCGGCGTTCACCGCTTCGAAGGCACAGTCCACCAGTTCACCGGCGACGGAATCATGGCGATCTTCGGCGCGCCGGTTGCCCACGAGGATCATGCGCGTCGGGCCTGTCACGCCGCGCTGCATCTTCAGCAGGAGCTCGCGGCATGGACGGGCGAGCCGCGCAGCTCCGATGGCCCGAGCTTCTCCGTTCGGATTGGGCTCAACTCGGGCGAGGTGGTGGTCGGCGCGATCGGGGACGAAGGAGCGATGACCTACACCGCGATCGGGCACACGGTGGGACTTGCGAAGCGGATCGAGGAGCTCGCCGAGCCCGGTCAGGTCTATGTCAGCGATCAAACGACCGCGCTGGTCGCCGGTTACTTCGCTCTCCGCGATCTCGGCGTCTTCGAGATCAAGGGCGTCGAGCGGGAAGTCGGTGTGTACGAGCTCCAGGGCCTCGGCGAGGCCCGCCGGGCGCTCGATGTCGCCCGGACTCGCGGGCTAACCCGGTTCGTTGGGCGCGGGAGTGAGCTAGGCGAGTTGCAGCGGTGCTTTTACCAGGCGCTGGAGGGCCGCGGACAGGTGATCGGCGTCGTCGGCGAACCAGGCGTGGGCAAGAGCCGGCTCTGTCACGAGCTGGCCGAGCGCTGCAGAGCAATGGGAGTGCCGATCTACAGCGTCGCGGCCCAAGCCCACACGAAATCCGTGCCACTGATGCCGGTCCTCCAGTACATGCGGTCCTACTTCGAGATCGCCGAGCACGATTCCGAGCAGGCGGCGCGGCAGAGGATCAGCCAGAAGCTGCGGACGCTAGACGAATCGTTCGAGCAGGACCTGCCGCTGATCTTCGACTTCCTCGCAATCCCCGATCCGGCCCGTCCCGTCGAGCGAATGGACCCCGACGCGCGCCAGCGCCGGCTGCTGAAGCTGATCGGTCGGCTCGTTCGGGCCCAGAGCGCGCGCGAGCCAGGGCTCGCGTTGTTCGAGGATCTTCACTGGATCGACCCCGCCAGTGAGGTGTTTCTGGAGACCTACCTCGAGGCGGCTCACGGAACCGGCGGTCTGGTGGTCGTCAACTTCCGCTCGAGCTATCAGGCGCCCTGGATGTCGCGGTCCTACTACCGGCAGATCGCCCTGGCGCCGCTCAGCGAGACAGCCGTGAGCGAGCTGCTGGCCGAGCTGCTTGGCGCCGACCCGTCGCTCGACGGTCTGCTCGAGCTCATCCGGGAGCGCACCGAAGGAAATCCGTTCTTTATCGAGGAGATGGTGCGCGCACTGGTCGAGGAGGGCAACCTGGAGGGCGCGCCGGGCGCCTATCGACTGGCGCAGAGCGTCGACGCGATGAGGGTGCCGGCGACCGTGGAAGCGGTCCTCGCCGCGCGCATCGATCGGCTGAGCGCGCGCGAGCGCGCGGTCGTCCAGGATGCGGCGGTGATCGGAAGGCAGTTTCCGCGGCCTGTGCTGCAGCAGGTAACCGGGCTGGAGGAAGGAGAGCCTTGACGACGCTCTGCACGGGCTGGTTGCCGCCGAGTACATCCGGGAAGAGGCAGAGCCAGAGGCGAGCTATGCGTTCGAGCATCCCCTGACTCAGGAGGTCGCGTATCGCTCTCAGCTCTCGGAGCGTCGTGCCAAGGTCCACGCGGCGACGGCGAAGGCGATTGCGGCGCATTACGAAGAGCAACTCGACGAGCGCGCCGCACTCGTCGCGCATCACTGGGAGTTCGCCGGCGAAACCCTCGAGGCGGCCCGCTGGCATGCGCGTGCCGCCATCTGGTCGGGGTTCAATGATCCGACCGAGGCGCTCCGGCACTGGCGTCGGGTGGTCGAGCTCACCGACGAGTTGCCCGCCACGGAGGAGGCGGAGGCGCTCGGCCTCGGGGCCCGGATCGCTTCCCTTCAATTCGGCTGGCGCCTCGGCATCGGTGCCGACAGGGCGGAGGCGCTCTTCCAGGAGGCCGAGCGGATGGCGTCCGCAGTGCAGGACCCGCGCCTGCACGCGTTACTGCTGGCGGGCTACGGCGCCGTCAAGGGCTTGGGGCAGGGCGTCGTGGAGGAGTACGCGGACCTCGCCCGCCGAGCGATCGCGCTGGCGGATCGCGCAGACGACCCCGAGCTGCAAGTCGTGTTGGGGACCAACGGCTATGCCTTCTTCCTGACCGGCGCGTTCCAGGAAGGCTTGCGGGTCGTCGACCGTGCGATCGAGCTGGCGGCGAACGACCCACGGATGGGGGGAGAGATGCCGGTCGTCGCCTGCCCCTACGCGCTGTGTCATGCGCAGAAGGGATTCCTCCTGAGCGAGTTGGGTGAACTGCAGGCCGCGGATCGGTGGCTCGAGGCTGGAAGGGACATCGCTCGCGAGCAGGGTGACCTCGAGTCGCTCGCCATCGCGCACCTGTTCTCGAGCTGGAACGCGCTCGCGGCCGGCGACGCCGAGACCTCCCTTGCTCAAGCTACGAGCGCCGTCGAGGTCAGCGAGAGCATCGGAGACGCCCTTTCCCGGGCATGGGCCTGGTCCTTCCTGGGAGCGACGGAGACGTCGAGGGGCAACTGGCACAGCGCCATCGAGGCCCTGGAGCGAGCGGACCGGCTCGCGACCGAGCATAGGGCGGCCCAGGAGGGTGTTGCCTACCGTCTCGCCCATCTGGCCGAGGCTGAGGCGGGAATCGGTCGGATGGAACGTGCCCGCGAGCTCGCTGCGGCTGCGCTCAAGGACGCAGAGGAGAAGAAGGGCGGTCCGCCCATCCTGCTCCCGGCCTGCCTCGGCTGGGCCCGGGTCCAGCTCGCCGACACCGAATCAATCGACGCCGACGGGGTCGAGTCCAGGCTGCGGCACGCCTTGGACGTCGCCGCCGTGTCGGGGGCTCGCAGATACGAGCCGCTGCTGCGTGTAGAGCTCGCAGAGCTCGCGAGCGGCCTCGGTGACGACGAGCGACGTCACCAGGAGCTGCGCGAGGCGCATCGGATGTTCCTCGAGATCGGCGCAGACGGTCACGCCGACCGCCTGGCTGAGCAGCTCGCAATGACGGCCGAGAGGGGCTGACCCCGGCCATGGCCGAATCCAGGACCGTTGAGCCCCGCGGGGAGGCGCCGGCAGACTCGTCAGTACCGCTCACCGAGGAGCGTCTCGGCTGTTACACCGGGCTCTACGAGGCGCGTGCCGACGTCGCCAGACCCGGGGACGTCGATGAGTTGCGTGAGCTGTTTCGCTATGCGCGCGACCGTGGCCGACGCGTGACGATTCGCGGCGGCGGTCATTCCTTTGACGCCCAGCCGATCAACGACGACCTCGTGGTCTCCACGGAACGTCTTGACTCGATCAAGCTCCTCGAGGGCGAGCGCGTCCGCGTGGGACCCGGCGCCAGATGGGGCGAGATCTTCGCCGCGACTGAGCCCCAGGGTCTCGTCCCGGCGGTCACGGTGACCACCGAGAACGCGACCGCCGGCGGGACGCTGTCGGCCGATTGTCTCTCGCGATTCTCACCCGCGTACGGCAAGGAGGGCAAGTGGGTGGAGAGCCTCGATCTTCTGACCACGGAAGGGGAGCTCCTCCACTGCTGCGCGCCGCAGCCGGAGGCGCGCTGGGAGGATCTCACGCGGGAGCAGCGGGCGTTCCGTGGCGTGATCGGTGGCTTCGGCTACCTCGGGGCGGTCGTCTCGATCACCTTTCGCCTGCTCTGGGTGGGAGCGAGCGAGGGCCAGATCGGCGTCCGAACCTTCGCCCGCTCCTACGAGACGTTCGACCGGCTGGCGCGGTATCTGGTGCCGGAGACCGAGCAGACCTATGTCGAGGAGTCGGATCCCAATGATCCTGAAAAGCTCGATGCGATCTGGTCAGCAATCATCCCGAGCCGCGGCGGAAGCAAGCGCATGCTGCTGTTCACCTCGGCGTTCACCGACAAGGCTGAGCGCCAGCGCCTGATTCAGCACCGGCCGAAGCTTCTGGTGCGTGTTCCGTTCGAATGGTTGCTCCGCGTCGGCTGGACCTCCCGTCTTCTGTGGTCGCTGATCTTCCGGATCGGCTTTCGCCGCGACGAATACATCGACGATCTCGAGGGCTTCAGCTTCTTCATGGACGGAAACGCCCGGGCCAAGCGGGCGGGGAAACGGCTCGGCTTCTCAATGCGAAACATTCAGCAGACCTTCGTCGTGCCGTTCGATCCCGAAGGCGGGGCGGACTGGCAGGCAGGGCATGATTCGCTCGTTCGCTGGCTGGAAACCGCTCATGCCTTGCTCGAGGAGCGAGGCCTCACCCCGACCTTGCACGACGTCCTCTTCCTCCCCGCTGACGAACCGTTCCTGCTGTCCTCGACCGCCGCCGGTCCGGGATTCGCGGTCAGCTACGCGTTCGAAACCTCGCGGCGGTCGACGCTTCGAGAGGTGTCCGAGGCATTCAGCGACCTGGCCGATCTCCTCTGGAAGGAGTTCGGCGGACGGGTTCACCTCGTCAAGAACGTGTTCGCCTCGAAGGAGACGCTGGCCGCCATGTACGCGGACAGCGCCGAGCGATTCTTCGCCCTGAAGCGCGAGCTCGATCCCGCGGGGATCCTGCACAACGAATTTCTCGAGCGAACCTTCGGCGAGCTGGTCGAGGGGAATCAGGCAGCGCGAGCGCCAAAGACCGGCGAGGGCTGAGCACACGGGAGCGGTTACCAGCCTCCTCCCCCGCCTCCCCCGCCGCCCCCTCCGCCTCCGCCGCTGAAGCCGCCGCCCCCGCCGCTGCTCGAGGACTCGGGCGCGACCTGCGAGGAGAAGCCGGAGCTGAAGTCGCTGCCGTCGAAGGTCGAGCCGACGTAGCCGCCGGTGAAGTAGCCGTGGCTCCAGCCGTCGCTGCTCTGCAGCACCGGCTCCGGGATCCGGCCCGACTTGATCATCCGCTCGGCGGTGCCGAAGGCGACGCCGTAGATCAGGATCCGCTTCCAGAGCTCGAGGGTCGCCGGGGGGTCGTCCTTGAGGCTCGGGAAGTCCTCGGTCCAGCGCTCGAAGGACTCCCACTTCGCGGAGCGCTCGCGGTACCTGGGTGCGAGCCGCTTCAGCCGCCGGGCGGGCCACAGCGCGACGATCACCGCTGGGATGGCACCGATCGCGGCGGTGACGAGCCACTTCTCCTCGACGTTGTTCTGGATCAGCGCGATCACCCCGACGAGCACCAGGCCGATGAACGCGACCAGCAGGCTGAGCGGGTTCAGGTTGCGGTCCCACGACGAGCTGTCCCTCGTCGGCCGCGTTGAGCGCAGCGGTCATCTCTCCCAGCGGGCGCGCCAGGTCGCGCTGTGCTCGGGGATGCGGTCCTTCATCTCGCTCATCGGGACCGTGTCGCCCTCGATCAGCTCGTCGAAGAAGTCGAGCACCTCCTTCTCGTACGGCTCGAGCTTCGGTGCGCGGGCGCTTCGCCGCCTTGGAGATCGCGAGGTCGAGCTTCTCGTCCTCGGTCGTGGCCTGCTTCGTGTCGTAGTAGCCGCGCTCGACGAGGTCGAGCAGCGTCGCCAGCACCGTGTCCGTCGATGTCCCCTCCCTCGTGGGCGAGGCCGTACGCGAGCGCCGGGCGCGCGTCATCGGGCGGCTCCGGCACGTGCTTGGGGGTCGAGGTCGGGTGCTCGCCGGGTCCAGGAACAGCATCAGCGCGAGCGGCGCCGAGCAGCGCCGCGCCGATCAGCGCGGCGAGCAGCTCGGCGTTGTCGGGCGATGAAGCGCTTCGCCTTGTTGCAGGGCGAGTTGTAGTCGTCGGTCGCCTCCTGCTCCTCGGCGAGGATCGCCGGAAGGCCCTGCCCGCCGCTGAACGCGCGCGGCGCTCACGCCCTGGCCGGGCGTCCGCGGGACCGTGACCCGCATCTCGACGAACTGGTGATCCGGCACGTCCGACGCCTCGAGCGTCGCCGCTCCCTGCTCCCCGCACGGTCGTCCCCCTCGACGTCGCGCGGATGCCCCCAGACCCGGTAGAGCGGGTTGTCAGGATCGAGCGCGGGGTCCCTCAGGTCCGCCGTCAGGTGATCCAGCTCGAAGTCCCACTGATCGCCCCAGACCTGCCAGTAGACGTCGATCACGTCGTCGTAGGCGATCACGTCGCGCGCGACGACCCGGTAGGTGACGGTGAAGGTGCGCTCCTCGTCGGTGGCGTTGTGGTGCCAGACGATCCAGATGCCGTCGCCGGTCGGGTTCGTCGGTCACGCCGAACCGGCCCGTCTCGTCCGTGCAGCCCTGGAAGGTGCAGCCGCCCGGCTGGTAGACGCGGCCCTCCTCCCGGACGGTGACGTTCGGGTCGATCTCCTCGTGCGCGCCAAGCGGGATGTCGCGGTAGGACGCGTGGTAGCTGCCCTCGTAGTCGAAGGTGAGCGCTCGGAGACGAGCAGGCCGGCGTCCTTGGCGAGCCGCAGGCTGACGTCGGCGTCGGTGACGTCGGCGCTGTCGCGCCTGCGCCGCGCGCCGGAGCGGCGAGCAGCCGCGACCGCGGCGAGCAGCAGCGGCCAGCCGCGACGGCATCACTTCTTCGCCTCGGCCGCCCTCGGCGGCGGCCGGCCTCGCCGCCGCCTCGCGCCGGAAGCTCACCTCGGGCGTCGCCTCGGCCTCTTGCGGCGGCGTCGAAGAACTGGCGCGGCTCGAAGTTGAAGGCGTCGGCGATCACCGAGGCGGGAAGATCTGGATGAAGGTGTTGTAGGTCTGGACCGTGTCGTTGTAGACGCGGCGGGTGATCTGGATCTGGTCCTCGGTCTCGTACAGCGACGCCTGGAGCTGCTGGAAGTTCTCGGTGGCCCGCAGCTCCGGGTACTGCTCGGCGACCACCATCAGCCGGCCGATCGCGGCGGTCAGCGTGTCCTCGGCCGCGGCCTGGGTCGGCGGCGCCTTCGCGGCGGTCGCGGTGCTGCGCGCCTTGGTCACGTTCTCGAAGGTCTTCTGCTCGTGCTTGGCGTAGCCCTTGACGGCCTCGACCAGGTTCGGGATCAGGTCGTGGCGGCGCTGCAGCGCGGCCTCGATCTGCGCCCAGCTGTTTCGACGGTGTTCCGCCGGGAGATCATCCGGTTGTAGATCAGGAGGACGGCCAGCGCGACAGGACGACCGCGACGCCGATGACGAATGATCAGAGAGTCAAGGCGCGGGAACGCTATCGCTTGAGGCTCGCCCGTCGACCACGGCGCTCGGCAGCCAGCTAAAATCCGACTTATCGGAGTAGGAATAACGTGACTGAAAGCACGAAGCGAACAAGATCGACGTCTGCGCCGCGGCCGAGCTGCCCGAGCGGCGAGATGAGGCTGGTCGAGGCCGCCGACGGGGTCAAGATCGGCGTCTTCAACTGCGACGGCGAGCTCTACGCGATCGAGGACCGCTGCTCGCACGACGACGGGCCGCTCGCCGAGGGCCCGTTCGACGCCGCGACCTGTACCGTGGAGTGCCCACGGCACGGGTCGCTGTTCGACCTGACCTCCGGCCGGCCGAAGACCCTCCCCGCCTACCAGCCCGTCGCGCACCTACCCGGTGACGATCGAGGACGACACCGTCAAGCTGGAGGTTTCCTGAATGGCCACCCACCGAGACCGCACGCCCGCAGGAGCGCCCCGCCGAGGAGCGCGCGCTCGCCGGCATCAACGCCGACTACAAGGAGAAGTTCGGCTTCCACGACTCCGAGTCGGGCTACGCCTACAAGGCGCCCAAGGGCCTCTCCCGCGAGGTCGTCGAGTCGATCTCCGAGTACAAGGACGAGCCGCAGTGGATGCGCGACTTCCGCCTCAAGGCCTTCGACCACTTCGATGAACCGCCCGACCCCGCAGTGGGGCGGCAACCTCGACCAGATCGACTGGGACGACATCCACTACTTCGTCCGCGCCTCGGAGAAGAACAGCCGCGACTGGTCCGAGGTCCCCGAGGACATCAAGAACACCTTCGACCGCCTCGGCATCCCCGAGGCCGAGCGCAAGTTCCTCTCCGGCGTCGGCGCCCAGTACGAGTCCGAGGTCGTCTACCACCAGGTGAACGAGAAGCTCGAGGAGCAGGGCGTGATCTTCACCGACATGGACACCGCCCTCCGCGAGCACGAGGACCTCGTCCGCGAGTACTGGGCGACGATCATCCCGCCCAACGACAACAAGCTCGCGGCGCTCAACTCGGCCGTCTGGTCGGGCGGCTCCTTCGTCTACGTCCCCGCCGGCGTCAAGGTCGCGATGCCGCTGCAGGCCTACTTCCGGATCAACACCGAGAACATGGGCCAGTTCGAGCGGACGCTGATCATCGCCGAGGAGGGCTCGGACGTCCACTACATCGAGGGCTGCACCGCCCCGGTCTACTCGACCGACTCGCTGCACTCGGCCGTCGTCGAGATCGTCGCCAAGCCGAGCGCGCGGGTCCGCTACACGACCGTCCAGAACTGGTCGCAGAACGTCTTCAACCTCGTCACCAAGCGCGCCGTCGCCCACGAGGACGCGACGATGGAGTGGGTCGACTGCAACCTCGGCTCGAAGCTGACGATGAAGTACCCGTCGATCTACCTGCTCGGCGAGCGCGCCCACGGCGAGATCCTCTCGATCGCCTTCGCGGGCGAGGGCCAGCACCAGGACGCCGGCGGCAAGATCATCCACGCCGCGCCGAAGACGACCTCCTCGATCTTCTCCAAGTCGATCTCCAAGGACGCGGGCCGCACCAGCTACCGCGGCCTGCTCGAGGTCGCCAAGGGCGCGACCGAGTCGAAGTCGAAGGTCGTCTGCGACGCGCTGCTGCTCGACGAGAACTCGCGCTCGGACACCTACCCGACGATCCGCATCGGCGAGGACGACGTCGACGTCGGCCACGAGGCGACCGTCTCGAAGATCGGCGACGAGCAGATCTTCTACCTCCAGTCGCCACGGCCTCGACGAGGAGGAGGCCTCGAAGATGATCGTCAACGGCTTCATCGAGCCGATCACCAAGGAGCTCCCGATGGAGTACGCGGTCGAGATGAACCGCCTGATCGAGCTGCAGATGGAGGGCTCGATTGGCTGAGCCGCCGCCGCCTCGGCGGCCGCGGAGCCCGACTGGCTGGTCGAGCGGCGCCGCAACGGGCGCCGCTCTCGCCGCGGAGCTCGGCCTCCCCAGCCAGAAGACGCCGGGCTGGGAGTTCACCGACCTGACCGAGCTGATCGAGGAGGACTTCGAGGTCCCCGACCGAGGCCGACCCCGCGGCGCGCGACGCGCGCGGACGCCGTCCTGAACCCGCCCGAGCACTCGCCGCGAGGTCGTCCAGGTCGACGGCACGATGCTCGACGGAGCGCGCCCGCGAGCGGCGCGGGACGCGACGCCCACCGAGCCGGTGGTGACCACGCCTGGCCGCCGCCGCCGAGCTCTATCCCGACCTGGTCGCGGGAGCGCCTCGGCTCGCTCGCCGCCCTCGGACGACCCCTTCGTCGCCCGCAACGACGCCGCCTGGCGCGGCGGAGCCTTCGTCTACGTCCCCGCGGGCAAGCGCCTCGAGCAGCCCGCCCAGATCGCGGCGATCCACGACGCCGACCGGCGCCGCGCTCGGCTTCCGCACCCTGATCGTGCTCGAGGAGGGCGCCGAGGCCGAGGTCTGGGAGCAGTGGCTCGCCACCGACCCACGAGCGCGGCGGCGCTCTTCAACACGGTCACCGAGATCTGGGTCGGCCCGGGCGCCAACCTCCGCTACGTCAGCGCCCAGGGCCTGGGCGAGCGGAGCTGGGTCTTCGCCACCCAGCGCGCCGAGGTCGAGCGCGACGCCACCCTCGACTGGGTCGCCCTCGGCTTCGGCTCCGCGCGCGGCAAGGTCCGGATGGAGACCCGCCTCGCCGGCCAGGGCTCGAGCGCCCGGGTCACCGGCGCCTACGCCGGCGACGGCACCCAGCACCTCGACTTCGACACCACCCAGGAGCACGCCGCCCCCAACACCGACCTCCGACCTCGCCTTCCGCGGCGTCCTCGACGGACGTCGGCGACCGCGGTCTGGCGCGGGATGATCCGCGTCGACCCGGGCGCCCAGCAGACCGACGCCTTCCAGGAGAGCCGGAACCTGCTGCTCTCGAAGTCGGCCCACGCCGACGCGATCCCCGGGCTCGAGATCGAGGCCGACGACGTCCGCTGCACCCACGCCGCGGCGGTCGCCCAGATCGACGCCGAGCAGCTCCACTACCTGCGCTCGCACGGCCTCGGCGCCGGCCGAGGCGAAGCGCCTGATCATCGAGGGCTTCCTCGAGGCGCTGGTCGAGCGCCTCGACGAGGGCCCGGTCCGCGCCGCGGTCTCGGTCGCCCTGGAGCGCCGCCTCGGCGAGATCCTCGGCGAGCGCCAGGTCCAGCCGGCCTAGCGGCCGAACGTCTCAGTCCGATAACGAGAATCAGTCTCAATTAGCGGCTAGTCTTGCCGCGATGGCCAGGCGCCCGAGACCGAACTGGGCAGAGCTCCGCCAAGGGCGCTTGAGGAGGCAGGCCACCGCGCGGGCGGCGCGAGGGAGGCCGTCGTCCCTGCTCGCGCGGCAGAGCTGCTGCCTCTCGGCGCAGGAGATCGCGGATCGGCTTCGGGAGGCGGACGCGACGTCGGGCTCGCCAGCGTCTATCGGGCCCTCGACCTGCTGCACGAGCTGGGCCTGGTCCAGCGGGTCGAGCTCGGCGACGGCGGCGCACGCTACGAGCCCGTCGTCCCCGGCGGCGAGCACCACCACCACGCGGTCTGCGACCGCTGCGGCACGGTGACCGCGTTCGAGGACGAGCGCCTGGAGCAGCAGCTCGAGCGCCTCGCCGGGCGGCTTCGCCACTCGATGAGGGGCCACGACGTCGTCATCCACGGCGCCTGCCGCCCGCTGCGCGGGCAAGGGTGAGCGCGGCGATCGCCGCGCGACGGCCTGACCGTCCGCTACGGCCGCGCGGTCGCGCTCGAGGACGTAACCTCGAGATCCCGCGCGAGCACCACCGTGGCGCTGCTCGGGCCCAACGGAGCCGGCAAGACGACGCTCTTCCGCGCGGCGATCGGACTGGCGCCGCCCGAGCTCCGGGTCGATCGAGCTCGCGAGCCGCCGGGTCGCGTTCGTCCCCCAGCGGCTCGACATCGAGCCCTCTTTTCCCGGTCACCGTCGCCGACGTCGTGCGGATGGGCCGCTACGGCGACCTGGCTGGACCGGCCGCTTCGGCGAATCCGTGACCACGAGCTGGTCGCCACCGCGATCAGGCGCTCGGCATCGAGCATCTAGCCGACCGGCGCTTCGGCGACCTCTCCGGTGGCGAGCGCCAGCGGACGCTGCTCGCGCAGGCCTCCGCGCAGGACGCCGATGTCTTCCTGCTCGACGAGCCCTTCGCCGGGCTCGACGCCCCCACGCACGCTGCGCTGTCAGCGGCTGCTCGAGGGCTGGCGGGAGCGCGGGCGCACCGTGCTCGTCGCGACCCATGACCTGGAGAGCGCGGCCCGCGACTTCGACCTCGTCCTCTGCCTGAACCAGCCGGCTGGTCGCCTTCGGCCCGCCCGCGAGCACCTTCACCGAGGAGGTCGTCTCCGAGACCTTCGCCGGCCACATCCTGTCGCGTCGGCTCGCTCCTCGTCGACACCGCCCACCACCATCACGGGGCGGGCTGAAGCCGTGGACTGGCTCGTCGATCCCTTCCAGGCCGAGTTCGTCCGCACCGGCGCCCTCGCCGCGGCGGCGGTCGGCGTGATCTGCGGGGTGGTCGGCTGCTACGTGATCCTCCGCGGGATGGCGCTGATGGCCGACAGCCTCGCCCATGGCGTCCTGCCCGGGGTCGCGATCGCCTTCGCGCTCACGGCCGGTCGGCCGGCGAGGACCCCGAATGAGGCCGCGATCTGGATCGGCGCTCTGGCCGCCGGCCTCTTCACCGCCGGCGGCGACGAACTTCGTCCTGCGCCGCAGCCGGGTGCGCGAGGAGACGGCGGCCGCGGTCGTCTTCGTCTTCATGCTCGCGCTGGGGGTCGCGATCGTCTCCCGGGTCGAGGGCTACTCGGTCGACCTGACCTCGTTCCTCTTCGGCGACGTCCTCGGGGTCTCGAGCGGCGAGGCGACGCTGAGCGTGGTCTTCGCGGTGGCGATCGTCGCGCTCGTCGCCCTCCTCTACCGGCCCGTTCCTGCTCCTCTCCTTCGACCCGCAGCGAGCCGCCGCGCTCGGGCTGCCGGTCGAGCGGCTGAACCTGGCGATGCTCGTGCTGGTCACGCTCGCGGTCGTGATCGGGTTCCGGGTCGTCGGCGCCCTGCTGGTGCTCGGCCTGCTGATCGCGCCCGCCGGCCACCGCGGCCCTGCTCACCAAGCGGCTGCCGGTGATGATGGTGCTCTCCGCCGCGATCGCCGCCGCGAGCGCCCCGCTCGGGCTCTGCTCTCGCTGGAACCTCGACCTCGCGGCCGGGGGCCTCGATCGTGCTGGTCGCGGTCAGCGGCTTCGTCGTCGCGCTGGCGCTGCCGGTCGGCGCCGCCGCTAGCCCTCGCTCCTGGCCGCGCTCGGCTCGCGTCCTCCCGGCGCTGATCCCGGAAGGCCTTGCACGGACAGCGGCGAGGACGATCACCACCGGGACGCAGGTACGGGATCCACTCGTACCAGTGGCCGGCGTGGGCGAGCGGGCACGGTCAAGAGGCATGCCCGCAGACGTACGATCGCTCCGCCGAGCATTCTGATAATGATTCTCATTAGTGACCGCACCTTCTGAGGATGCCAACGGCCGCTCAGCCCGCTGTCGCCCTGCTGCCTGGCCGTCCTCGCCGTCGCCGGTTGCGGCTCCGAGCGACGACAGCGACGGGCCCACGATCGCCGCGACCACCGGGATCTGGGCCGACATCACCGAGCAGATCGCCGGCGACGACGCGACCGTCGAGCAGATCATTCCCGACGGGACCAGCCCCCACGACTTCCAGCTGAGCGCCCAGGACCGCGCGGAGATCGAGGACTCGCTCGCTGCTGGTCTACAACGGCGCGGACCTGGAGGCGGGCATCCCGATCGACGAGATCGACGTCGCCCAGTTCGCCGTCGCGGACCACGTCGGGCCGCTCGAGCACTTTCAGACCGGCAGGCGCTCGAGCCATCCGACCGCCGAGGAAGACGAGCAGGGCGGATTCGACCCCCACGTCTGGATGGACCCGACGCGGGTCGCCGCGGCGCTGCCGGCCCTGGCCGACGCGCTCGCCGAGGCCGACCCCGAGCACGCGGCCGGCTACCGGGCAGCGCGCGCGGAGCTACGCGAGCGAGCTGCGAGGCCCTCGACGGCGAGATGCGCTCGACGCTGGACGCGGTCCCTCCGCAGACCGCAAGCTCGTCACCTCCCACGACGCGCTCGGCTACTTCGCCGACCGCTTCGGCTTCGAGGTGATCGCGACGCCGTTCCCGGCCAGCGGCCCCGAGGCGGAGCCGAGCGCCCAGACGATCGCGCGAGGTGGAGGACGCGATCGCGCGAGCCTCCGGCGTCCCGACGGTCTTCGCCGCAGGACGACGGACAACCCCGAGGTCCTGGAGGGGATCGCCTCCCGCACCGGGGTCGGATCGTGGAGGACCTGCCTGTCGAGGCGCCGGGGGCCGCCGGGAGCTACGTCGAGATGCTGCGGCGCGACGCCCAGATCATCGCCGCCGGCCTCGCAGCGGCTGATCGCGGATTGGCGGCTCGGATCGCGGCGAGTGTGCCAGCCTCCCGTCTCACCGGATGGGAGCGCGGGCAACTCGGACAGAGGAGCGGGAACCGGCGGTGCTGCGTATCGACGCTGGCAGCCTCGCCCTCAGCCGCGATGTGCGGTGAGGCAGAAGAACCTACTACCGCCGCGGAGTTCGTCGACCGGGTGAACGAGGAGGGCGTCGAGCTCGAGCTGGGCGAGCCGCTGATCACAGAGCCGAGGCGAAGAGCTGTATGACGGTCGAGCTGGCCGCGCTCCGGTCATGCCCGAGCTCGCCGACGAACACGGACAGAAGGCGAGTGGCACGAGCACGGCGGGACCGCGGTACCGCTCTACGTCTTCGACGACGCCGTGCCGCGAGCCGAGGACGAGCTGGAGGCGTGCGGGGCCTCCGCCGACCTGCTCTGCTACCGGGCCGGCAACGTCGTCGTCCTGTTCGAGGGGGGCGGGATCGAGGCGCAGCGGCTCGGGGTGGCGATCCAGCGGCTTCGGCCGACTAGGCGTTCGCCTGGGAAAGCAGATAGAGGCCGAAGCAGGTGAAGCCGACCATCACCGCGAGCATGAAGTACTGCGAGCGCGAGGCGCGCGCGCAAGTCGTCGTAGACCGCGAGGGCGCGGTCGTGGGCGAGGGTCAGGGCGACCACGTGGCCGACCACCAGCGCCGCCGACCTGGACGTACCAGACCGTGTTCGAGCTGATCAGCCGTAGTCGATCCCGGACCCCGGCGGTCCCGAACAGGTCGGAGCCCTCGCCGAGCGGGTCGGAGAGGATGTAGGTGAACTGGGCCTGCTCCTGGTAGACGAAGGCGCTGAAGTAGTGGGCGACCAGGTAGGCGAGCGCGATCGGGATCAGGGTGTGGGCGAAGGAGCGCCCCAGCTCGCGCGACCGGCGGCGAGCCGCGCACGGTGTGCATCCCCCGGATGCCGAGCCAGTAGAGACCGAGACACCGCGCGATGACGATGCGCAGCCAGATCGTGTCGGCGACCCGGAACGCGTCGCGCGAGACCGAAGCCGAGGTCGGCCGCGCGTTCGAAGGTCCACGATGATCGCCCCTCGAGAGACGCCCTCCTGGGCGCCGTCGAAGCTCGTCACCGCGATCGAGACGAGCACCAGGGCCGCCGCACCGGGGACCGCCGCCCACGACGGCGCGCCGGTGAGGAACTTGCGGAGCCCGAGGCGCCCGTCGCGCACCTCGAACGGACGCGAGCCGGGAGAACATCTCGAAGTAGACCGGAGAACGCCTCGCCCCGCCGGATCCACTCCTCCACCCCGAACAGGGCCATGCAGACGAAGGTGATCGCGCTGTAGACGGCCGTCGCGATCGCGACGCTCGTGCGGGACTCGGGCGAGGGCGCGACCGCCGCCGGAGATCAGCTCCAGCCAGACGAAGGCGAGCACGCCGATCGCCGCCGGCCAGCGGCCAGGCGCTCCGGGTACTCGAGCGGGGCCGGGCGCGGACTGCCCGGCGACCAGCCGGAACGCGCCGGAGAAGACCCGCCCGATCGCCCGCCATGGGTTGAACGCCCGGAACACGTCCCCGAACAGGACGCTGAGCAGGACCAGGCCGAGCCAGAAGGTGAGAAGACGAAGACGACCGCGAAGTTGTAGCGGCGGGTCGTCGGTGCCGCTCCAGCCCCGCGTAGAGCACGAGCACCCAGAGGCCGACCCCGAGCACGCCCGCAGAGCGACCTGGTCACCGGCCCGTGACAGGCGCTCGAGAGCCGAGCCGGGCGACCGGGCGCCAGTCCTCCTCGCTGCAGCCGCGCCTCGGTCCAGGCGACGGAGAGCAGCGCGAACGAGACGATCAGGACCAGAGAAGCGCCCCAGGCGAACAGCCAGGCCGGGACCGGCAGGTCCTGGCGCCCGACCAGGGCGTGGGCCGAGGCGACCTCGGGAAGGACGAGAGCGGCAGTCCAAGACCGCCCGCCAGGGATCAGTCCCCTCGGCTCTCATCGCGGCTAGGGATTGACCCTGAGCTCGGCGATCTGGACCACTCGCCGCGAGTCGCCGTGGACCTCGATCTCGAAGAGTCCTCGATGTCGGCGGTGAAGGAGATCCTGACCGGGCTGCTCTCCGCCGGCTCCTCGATCTCGTAGCCGTGGACGTGGACCTCCTCGGCCGGCTGATCGAGCTCGACCTCGAGCCTCACCTGGTCGCCGCTGTCGTAGGTGAGCCTCTGGACGCCGCCCACCGGCTTGCCGTCCTTGACGACGATTACGTCGGGCGCGGCGGGCGCCGTGGCGGTGCCGCTTGTGGTCCCGGTCGCCGTACCCGTCGCGGTGCTCGCCGCCGTCGCGTCGTCACCCCCGTCGTCGTCATCCCCGCCGCTGAGCACGATGAACAGGACGACGGCCGCAGCGACCACGGCGATGAGGACCCCGACTCGGGCCGCGTTCGATCGCATCTCAGGGTTTCCTCCGGGTCAGGTCGGTGGGCGCGGGGCTAGAGTACGGCACCGCCTAAGCGCAGGCTCAAGGCTGCCCAGGCGTGGTCGCGGCGGGCTGCGTCTGGGTCTGCTCGGTACCACCGGAGATCGACGCCGAATCGATCGTGTCCTCGCTGCCCAGGAAGAGGAAGCGCCAGCACGATCGCGATCCCGAGGACGATCCCGAGCAGGATCCCGAGGAAGCGATCGCCGAGGCTCACGCCCCTGCGTTCAGCTGACGCCGTCGAGCAGGCGCCAGTTGGCTCGGAACGCGGACTCGGCCGCCTCGACGAGCTCGTCCTCGTCCTCGGGCCCCATCGCCTGCTCGATCAGCCGGCGCGACTCCTCGGCGTGAGCGTGGTCGGCACGCTCGTGGACGCGGAAGTACTCGCTCCCGGCCCCGCCGTCGATCCCGTAGAAGCTCGCAAGGCCCTCGCGCTTGACCCGGGCGATCTCCGGCTGGCCGCTCTCGATCGCGTACATCCGGGCGAGCCGGCCGAGGTAGCCGTCCGGAGCCGTCCACTCGGTGACGCACTCGGCGGTCTCGGGCGTCGGCTGGGCGCCGATCTCCCCGCCGACGGCCTGACGAAGTCGTCCCAGAGGCCGACGTGGAGCTCCTCCTCGTCCGCATGGACGCGCGATCTCCTCACGGTTTTCCTGAGGGGCCTCCTCCGCGGCCTCGGCGCAGAGGCGGGCGAGGGCCTCGGTGGCGTGGCGGTACTGACCGGCGTAGCGCGCGAGCTCCTCGCGGGTCAGCTCTCCGGCCGACCACTTCACGTAGAAGGGATGCTCCAGCACGTTGTAACGGGCACGCCTCTCCTCGATTCGCTCCCATACCGATCCGCTCACTGCGACCTCTCTTCCTCTCCACATGGCGGGCTTGCTCCTGCGGAGCACCGTCGAATAACGCGGGTCAGCATACCCTGCGGCGCATGCGACCTCCGCGGCCGGACATCGCCGTTCCCCCCATTCCCACCGGACTCGACTGGGTCGGACGGCCGGTGACGTCGATCGAGCGCCTGGTCGCGGCGAGGCCGGCGCTGGTCCACTTCTTCGACTTCGCCCAGCTCAACTCGGTGCGAACGATGCCCTACCTGCGTGCCTGGCAGGAGCGCTACGCCGCTGACGGACTGGCGATGGTGGGAGTGCACTCGCCTCGCTTTCCCTTCACGCAGGGAACCGACGAAGTCGCCCAGGCGACAGAGGAGCTCGGGATCGACTGGTCGGTGGCGGTCGATCGCGAGTTCTCCCTCTGGCGGCTGTACGAGCCCCACGGCTGGCCCGCCCTGTTCATCTGGGGCCGCGGCGGGGCGCTGCGCTGGTACCACCTCGGCGAGGGCGACTACGCGGGCACCGAGGAGGCGATCCGCGAGGCGCTCGAGGAATCGGGCGCGGAACGGAAGTGGCCTCCGCCGCTCGAGCCGATCCGGCCCTCGGATGCCCCCGGGGCCGAGGTGATCGCCCCGACCCCCGAGATCTTTCCGGGAGGCTCGACGGAGGAGCCCTGGTCGCGAGCCGAGGGCGGTCCGCCCGCTGGAGCTCGCACTACGAGGCCGGCGGCGCATACGCGGCCGCCGACGGTGAGGGCGAGATCGAGCTCTCGGTCGACGGCGAGCGGCGGGAGCCTGTCCGGGTCACCCGCCCAGCGGTGGTGGAGCTGACGGCTCACGAGCGCACCGAGCGCCACGGGCTCGAGCTCGCGCCCTCTCCGCGGGTCGCTGCTCTACTCGATCCAGTTCGCAGCCGCCCTCCCCCCGACCTAGCCATTCCGACCGCGTTAGTCGGATTACGGTAGGGTCCGCCCTCTTAGGGTTGCCTAATTAGGGATCCCGAAATAGTCTTCGACGATATGGAGGACCAGGGGAATGGAGCTCATGCTGATCCGCAGGCGGCTCGGGAGCGCGCAAATCGCTGCCACGCTCGCGGTGTTCGCCCTCGGGGCGGCCGGCTGCGGGGGAGACGACGATGACGACACCACGTCAGCGGCCGCGGACGGCGCCGCCAGCCTGACCGCCGTGAAGGACTACCTGACCGACCACTCCGCCAACCTCGCGGAGCAGACCACCACGATGCGCGAGCTCGGGGAGGAGTACTACGGGCTCGCGGAAGCCGCCGGCTTCGACTACGAGCGGCTACTCAACGAGAACCGCGCCGAGGTTCAGCGGATCCTCGAGGAGAGCAAGGCGACCTTCAGTGTGGCGAATCCCGCGTATGAGGAGATGGAGGGGATCGTCGCCGGCGTGCCGCGCCTCGCCCAGTACGACGTGGACATCGATGCCGGAGCGGACGCCTCGGATCCCGAAAACGCCGTGTCGTTCAGCCTGGAGCTCCCGAATGGGGAGACCCTGAAGCAGCCGGGGAACCTGTTCTTCGTCACCGAAACAGCGCTCTACGGGACCAATCCGGACTTCCTCGCCAAGGGAGTCGAAGGGCGACGTCGACGGGGACGGCTAGGTCGAGTTCGGCGAGGGACTGCCCGACGCGAACATCTACGTCGCGGCGGTTCGCGAGTTCGAGGCGCCAGGCGAAGTCCCTCGATGCGGACGCGCAGGCGTTCGAGCCGACGCCCTCCGACGCGTTCACTGCGATCACCGTGATGACGCCGACGATGAGCGAGTACTTCGAGGCCTGGAAGAACTCGCGGTTCATCGCCGGAGCGAAGGCGCTCCGAGCAGGGCTTCGTCGCCGCCTCGCGGCTCCAGGATATCGCCGACATCCTCGAGGGACTGGTCCTCACCTACGACCAGGTCGAGCCCCTGATCGCGGCAGAGAACCCGCAGCAGGCCGACCAGACCAAGTCCGAGCTCGCCGGGCTCCTCTCCTATGTGGAGGGCCTTCGGGACGAGGAGGCCGACGGCAAGAAGTTCACGGCCGAGGAGGCCGACACGCTTGGCGCCGAGGCGCAGCGCCAGGCCGAGGCGATCGCCGGCCAGGTCACGCAGGCGGCGCAGCAACTCAACGTCGAGCTACAGGAGGCATGACTCAGGCGGCTCACTAGTCGCGCGTGGTCGCTGGCGGGCGCCCTGCTCTCGGGGCGCCCGCCGCGCATGCCGACGCCCCGTGGCAGGGCGGCCGAGCAGATCCGCGAGGGCCTCTTCTCCGCCCAGACGGATCTCGTTGCTCGAGGAGCGGGGCGACCGCCACGGCGAGGACGTCTCGCAGCGAGCCCAGGACGCCGTCTCCGGCTCCCTCGCCCGCGGCCTCCGGCGAAGCTTCCCGGCCTCGCTGAACGACCTTCGCGCCGCGCTCGGATCCGCCTCGCGCGCCGCGTCCGCGGGCGATCGAGGTCGCGCTCGCGGCGGCCCGCGGCCGCGCCCTGGCGGCGCTTCGCGCCGGTGCCTTCGTCGTTGCGGTCGACGCATCCGGTGCCGGCGAGGTCGAGAGCGCGCGCGATTGGTTCCTGGTCCGGGACTTCCGCCAGGCCACCCGGTTCACCCGGCCCGGAGTCGATGGCACCGACGGCCTGAATCAGCTGGACGCCGGCGAGATGACTCCCGCCGACGCGGTGACGGCGGTTCGTAAGGACCTGCTTGACGCCTACCAGGCGCGGATGATCGACGTTTCTCGACGAGGCCGACCCAGGCCGCCGATCGCGGCTTCGACGCGGCCTTCGCCGAAAACGCGGCGATCGCGGCGGGCTACTGGCGCATCCTCTCCCCCACCTTCCGGAGCAGCGCGGTGAGGCCGCGCAAGCCGCTGCCGACCGCGAGTTCGACGCGGTCGCGGTGGCCGCCTCCCGCGGCGACCGTGTCGCCTACCAGGCGGCCCGCGACCGAGCCGTGGCATCGATCGACGCCTTCACTGCCGCGCCCTTCACGCCCGAGGAGCAGGCCCGCCGCGCCCAGCAACTGATCCGCTTCCTCGATCTGGTCCCGGTCGAGTACGACCACGGCACCGACGACGGCCGCGTCACGATCGCGTTCGAGATCCAGGAGGCGATCGCGTTCACCGAGGGGGCGCACGTCGCCTTCAACGATCTGAAGTCCCCGCTTCAGGAGCGCGACCCTGCGGGAGTAGACCACCGTCGAGGCGGCCCTGGCGAATCTCGATCGCTACAGCCGCGAGGCGAACGAGGACATCCGGGTCGTCGACCTGGACGAGGTCGAGGCCGCCCACGACAGGGCGAGCGACGCCCTCGAGGACATGTTCCCCGAGGAGTGGAAGGAGTCCGACAACGAGGCCGACTTCGACCTGATCGAGATCAGCCTCGATCAGATGGAAGCCGCGATCAACGCCGGCGAACGCGAGCAGGCCGAGCAGGCACGGCTCAGCGCCTACGCCTTCTTCGAGTTCGGGCCCGAGCGCTTTCTGAACAGCCTCGACCCGCAGCTGGTCGCCGAGGTGGAGGGCCTGGTCTGGTACGGCGCGCGCGACAAGGAGGGACTGGCCGAGCTGATCGCGAACGACGGATCCGGCCGAGACATCCGGGACACCCGCCTCACCCTGGACGAGGCGCTCGACGAGGCGAGGCAGGCGACCGGCGAGGGGGCGAGCGGCATCACCGTCGTCACCAACGCCGCCCTGATCGTCTTCCGCGAGGGCCTCGAGGCAATCCTGATCATCGCCGCGATCACGGCCAGCATGATCGGCGCGAATCGGGGCTTCGCCGGCCGATCCTACGTGGGGCCCTGCTCGCCCTCCCCGCCAGCGCGCTGCTCTTCATCCTCTCGGTCCTGGTCCTGGACCAGCTCTCCCGGTACGGGGAGAAGCTCGAGGCGATCGTCGGATTGGTCGCGATCGGCGTCCTGTTACTCGTGCTCAACTGGTTCTTCCACCGCGTCTACTGGACCGAGTGGATCGCGGGCCATCGAAAGCGCGGAAAAGCGCTGGCGGGCGCGCGGGCGGCGGGTCGCGGCGGGGACGACCGTGGCGGGCCTCTACCTGCTCGGCTTCACCTCCGTCTTCCGGGAGGGGTTCGAGACGGTCCTCTTCCTCCAGGCCCTGCAGCTGGAGGCCGGGGTCGGCATCGTTCTTGCGGGCGTATCGCTGGGACTGCTTTTCACGGCAGCCGTCGGCGCGGTGACGTTCGCGCTCGAGCGACGCCTCCCCTACAAGCGGATGCTGATCGTCACCGGGGTGCT
The DNA here is from genome assembly GCA_963808565.1 of uncultured Solirubrobacterales bacterium. GTDB lineage: Bacteria > Actinomycetota > Thermoleophilia > Solirubrobacterales > 70-9 > DASUPK01. The sequence goes on along the minus strand of CAWEGM010000011.1, from coordinate 27,594 downwards.
GATCTCCCTCGTCCTGGTTGTGCTGGTCGGCAACACCGTGCGGACGCTGCAGGGTGTCGGCTGGATCTCGATCACCCCGATCGACATCGATCTCCCGCTGTGGATGGGCACCTGGCTCGGCGTCTTCCCGACCTGGGAGACGATCGGCGGGCAGATTGCCGCCTTCGCGTTCGTGATCGGGAGCTACTTCCTCGCCGAATGGGTCCGGAAGCGCTCTGTTCGGAGGCCGCGGGCGCAACCCGCCGCGGTGGTGCTCAACGGCGGGAACGGCAACCGCCGCTCGCGGGTCGGGGAGATCGATCTGAGCAGGCCGCCGCGACGACTCGAGCCCGATCCGAAGCGCCAGCGCACCGGGTCCGGGGACCGGCGCTCGAGCTAGAGGCCGAGGCCGCGAACGCCGGCCTCACCCCACCCGAGGTGGTGTGCGACCTCGTGGCGAACGGTGCGCTGAACCTGAGCACGCAGCAGGTCCGAATCGTGTCCGAAGTCCCGCTCGAGAGTGTCCTGGTAGATCACGATCCGGTCGGGATAGCCGTCGTTGGCGATCGTGCCGCCGATGTAGTGGCCGTAAGCACCATGTTCCCGCCCAAGCTGGGAGACGATCACCGGCGTGTGGTCCAGCAGATCACGGAAGTCGTCCGGCAGGCCGTCGAGCGCATCGATCACCAACTCGTCGAACTCGCTCGGCGGCTGCTCCGGCGGCGGCAGCGATGCGAGCGCCTCACTGCGGTCGACCAGGCGCCGGAACTCCGGCTCGGGCATCTCCTCGCCGATCAGGGTGACCGTCAGCCACGCCGTCACGAGCATGATCGCGAGGGCAGCGGCGATGAGGGCGATCATGTTGTCCAGTCCGCCGAGCGAGGGCGGGTTGATGAACAGGATCAGCAACCCGGTGAGCAGGGCCACCATCAAGGCGGCACGAAGCGGCGGGGCGAGTATGTCCCTCATGGTCCCAGGTTAGAGACGGCGTCCGGGCAGCTAGCCGACGACCGGCAACTCAGGGCCCTTTTCGGCGAGCTCCTTGCGGATCTCGCCGGGCAGCATGAAGCGCACGTCCTCGTCGACGGTCTTGAGCTCGCCGATGTCGGTCGCGCCCCGTTCGCGAAAGAGCCCGACGAGACGCTCGACGAGCTCCTCGGGCGCGCTCGCCCCTGACGTGATGCCCACGGTCTCGACGCCGTCGAGCCAGGCCTCGTCGACCTGGAGGTGGTTGTCGATGAGGTGGGAGCTCGCACCGTGCTCGCGGGCGACTTCGACCAAGCGGTTGGAGTTGGACGAGTTGGTCGAGCCGATCACGAGGACCAGCTCGCACTCCTTCGCGAGCGCCTTGACCGCCTGCTGGCGGTTCGTCGTCGCGTAGCAGATGTCATCGGTCTTCGGCCCCACCGCGTTCGGGAACTTCTCCTTCAGGCGGGCGATGATCGAACCGGTCTCGTCGACCGAGAGGGTGGTCTGGGTGATGTACGCGATCCGATCGGGGTCGGCCACCTCCAGGTTGTCGACGTCCTCCTCGGTCTCGACGAGGACGATGTTCTGAGGCGCCTCCCCGGTGGTCCCCTCCACCTCCTCGTGCCCGTCGTGGCCGACGAGGACGATGGTGTAGCCGTCGGCCGCGAACTTCCGAGCCTCGACGTGGACCTTCGTGACCAACGGACAGGTCGCATCGATCGTCCGAAGGCGGCGGGCCTTCGCGTTCTCGTGAACGCTCGGCGCGACGCCGTGGGCGGAGAACACGACCATCTCGCCCTCCGGCACCTCTGTCTCCTCCTCGACGAAGATCGCGCCGCGCTTCTCGAGCTGCTGGACCACGTGCTTGTTGTGGACGATCTCCTTGCGCACGTAGATCGGTTCGCCGTAGAGGTCGAGCGCGTGCTCGACCGTCTGCACGGCGCGGTCCACGCCCGCGCAGTAGCCGCGCGGGGCCGCGAGCAGGACCCTGGAGGGACCTGTGGTGGTGGTTTCGGAGGTGGACGACACGTCCGGCGACAGGGTAGCGTCGGTACGCTCTCAGCTGGGGTATGACACAGGGACATATGGACAGACTGACCTCGATCGACGCGTCGTTCTTGACGAACGAGACGTCGAACGCGCACATGCACGTGGGCGCGGTTCTGATCTTCGAGGGGCCACCCCCGGCCTACGACGACTTCCTCGACCACCTCGAGAGCCGGCTCCATCTGGTGCCGCGGTTCCGGCAGAAGCTCGCGTTCCCGCCGGTTGAGACGGGCAGGCCGTTCTGGGTCGATGACCCCAACTTCAACCTCTCCTACCACGTGCGCCATACGGCCCTGCCGGCTCCGGGCTCCGAGGAGCAACTGCGGAACATCGCCGGAAGGCTCTTCTCCCAGTCGCTCGACCGGTCGAAGCCGCTCTGGGAGCTGTGGCTGGTCCAGGGCCTGGAGCGAAACCGCTTCGCGCTGATCAACAAGACCCATCACGCGCTGGTCGACGGCGTGGCGGGGGTCGACATCGCAACCGTGATCTTCGACGTCAAGCCCGTGCCCGAGAGGGTCGAGCCCGACAGCGCTTGGGTGCCGAGGCCTCCCCCCTCCACCGCTGAGCTCGCCGCGCACGGCGTCGCGGCGGCTGCCGAGGCTCCCTTCAAGCTCGGCCGGCGGGCGCTGCGCGCTGCGACCGACCCGCTCAGGACCACGCGTCGCGTCATCGAGGCGGGCGAGGCTCTCGCCGAGGTCGCCTGGAACTTCACGAACCCCGCCCCGGAGCTTCCGCTCAACACCGAGATCGGCTCGCACCGCCGCTTCGCCTGGACGCGAGCGCAGCTCGAGGACTTCAAGCGGATCAAGGATGCGCTCGGGGGGACCGTCAACGACGTCGTGCTCACCGTCGTCAGCGGAGCGCTCCGCAGCTGGCTGCGAAGCCGCGGGATCAAGACGGAGGGCCTCGAGCTGCGGGCGCTCGTCCCGGTCTCGATTCGGGCGGAGGACGACCGAGGGAACCTCGGCAACCGGATCGCTGCAATGCGCGGCCCTCTCCCGGTCTACATCGAGGACCCGGTCAAGCGGCTCGAAGTCGTGCGGCGTGCGATGGACGGTCTGAAGGAGTCGAAGCAGGCGCTCGGCGCGGAGGTGATCTCCAGGTTCAACGACTTCGCGCCGCCCACCCTGCTGGCCCAGGCGTCCCGGATCAACTTCTCGACCCGGCTGTTCAACCTGATCGTCACGAACGTGCCGGGCCCGCAGATCCCGCTGTACGTGCTGGGCCGGGAGCTCGAGGACGTGTTCCCCGTCGCCTTCCTGCCAGAAGACCATGCGCTCGCGATCGCGATCATGAGCTACAACGGCGGCATCGACTTCGGCCTCCTCGGCGACTACGACGCGATGGAGGACATCGAGATGATCGCGACCGGGATCAACGAGTCGCTCGCAGATCTGCTCGCCGCAGCCGAGTCCCGTGAGGCGAACGCGCAGTCGCAGATCGCCACGGGCGCGGACCTCTCCAGCTGACTCTCACTTCTTGAGGCGGATCCTCGCGTCCGCGAGAGGCGGGGCCCCCTCGTGATTCCCGGCTTTGTCCACGGCGACGGAGTAGAAGCGGTAGCGGCGTCCGGGCTTGGCCCGGAAGCGGATCTTCTTCTTGGTCGTCTTCTTGATCCGTCGGTAGCGGCCGCCATTCGCCGAGGCGAAGACGTTCACCGCCGCGACGCCGGAGATCGGAATGTCCGTGGCGCAGGGGACCCCCTGATCAAAGCGCTTGAGGCGGAGAACCGCCACTCGGCCGCGGCCCGGAATGTGACCGACCTTCGCGTTGCGGACGTTGGAGGAGGGCGGATTTACGTCCTTCTCGGCCGCCGCCGCGACGGCTCGATCCGATCGGATCACTCCCCAGCCGAGGCCGCCGGCATATGTCCCGCAGCCGCCCGCCGTCTGCTTCACGACCTTGATCAGCTTCGCCGCAGCGATTCCGGGCTTGACCGCCCTGAGCAGCGCAACCAGTCCCGAGACCTGAGGGGTAGCCATGCTCGTCCCGACGAGGTACGCGTAGCGGTTGTCGCCATTGACGGTCGTCCGGACGCCGGCCGAGTCGAGGCTCACCCTCGGCGGAGGCCAGGTCGAGAGGTCCCCTGCTGGCCGCCGCTGACCTCGGTCGCTTGCGGAGCCGAACGCGGCGACGGAGATGCCGTTAGTCCTCTGCGCGAACGACGACCTCTCCCCGGTGTACTTCGCAGAGGTGACCACCAGGCCCATGCCGGCATCGATGTTCGGGCCCGTCCCCTCGGGCTGGATGTACTGGGCCGGGTAGTTGCTGGACGCAGGGGGGGTCGGCGAGTTGTCCCCGGAGGCGACCGGGATCACGCCACTGGCCCAGGCGAACTGGATCGCGTCGCGAAGCTGGGTGCTTGGCCCGCCCCCGCCGAAGCTCATGTTGATCACGTCGCTCCCATGAGCCACGGCGGCGTTGATCCCGCCGATGATCGACGTGTAGCTGAGGTCCGTCTTGATCGCGTAGATCGAACAGCCGAACCCGATCGAGACGATCGCGACCCTGTTGTCGCCGGTCGCGCAGGCGAGCCCGGCGACGTGGGTGCCGTGGCCATCGTCGTCCGTCACATCCGAGCCATCGCACCCAGAGCCGAACATGCCGATCTCGCAGTTGAGCCGGCCGGTGATCCGCCCAGATAGCTCCGGATGTGCCGTGTACACACCGCTGTCGATCACGGCCACCTCGGCTCCCTGTCCCTTGGTGAGCTCCCACGCCCCCTCGGCGCCGGTGCGAAGGAGATTCCAGCCGGCGACGTCCCCGTTCGGGGCATGGGGGTCCGACGCGTACACGAAGGGATCGTTGGGCGCGTACCGGTATTCGGCTCGGTACTCCGGTGTGACGCTCCCGCCGCACCAGCGGGTCGTCGGCGAGCTCACGCCTGAGCTCGCCGATCGTCTCTCCCCCGAGGTCCACGGTGAGGAACCCTCCGGGGAGCGAGCGCGCGACGACATCAAGGTCGGTGCGACCAATTACCCGATCGAGCCGATCCCCGGTCACCGCGAACACGTCCCGATGCCTCTCCCCGATCCGGCCGTTGCGGATCGGAGGCAGCGAGGGGGTCCGGATGTCGACCAGGGCGCGGCCGGTTGTTGGCGGTGACCCCCCCGAACCCGGTGCAGGCGCCGCCGCCCGGGCGGATCCCAGCCCGGTCAAGGCAATAAGGCCGAGCAGCCCTGCCGCCGCGGCCACGGTCAGACGCCGCTTCATCCTCGGCATGAAGAACAACTCTACGAGGGGAATGATGCGGACAGCGCCGGTCGGGTGCGTGTGCCGCTGTACCCTCGCGCGATGTCCGTCGGAGTGCAGATCGGGATCCTTCTTGCGGTGGCGACGGCGCTCGCGTCGATCGTCGGGTTCCTCTACAAGCACCGGGGAGCGGTGGAGAGTCCCGACGTGGACTGGAGGCGGCCGCTCTGGAGCACCTTCGTACTCTTTCGCTCCCGCTGGTACGCGCTCGGCATCCTGATCGCGCTCACCGGCTGGGGACTTCACGTGGGCGCCCTGGCTCTCGCCCCGATCTCCTTGGTGCAGGCGACGATCGCCGGCGGACTCGTCCTGCTTACGATCGTCGCCGACCGTTTCTTCGGTCACCGGGTGACGCGTCGCGAGTGGATCGGCGTCGCGCTCGCCGCCGCGGGGCTCGCCTTCCTCGCCGCCACGCTCGATGGCTCCGCGGACTCGGCGCACTCCGACTACGAGACCGGAACGCTCGCGACGTATGTCGCCGTGGTCGCAGGGCTCGGAATCGCGGTCGCCGTCGTGGCCCGCGGCAGCCCCCGGTCAGGCGTCATGTTCGCGGCGAGCGCGGGAATGCTGTGGGCGGCGTCCGATACGTCGATCAAGGCGCTGAGTGGAGAGCTCGGCGACAGCAGCGCCGTCGCGATTCTCCTCAGCCCCCTGGCCGCGGTGATCCTGGCCGCCTCGCTCGCCGGGCTCCTCTGGTCTCGGCGCGAAGCCTCCAGATCGGCCCGGCCGTGCCGGTGATCGCCGTGACGAGCGTCGCCGCCAACGCCCTCACGATCGCCGCCGGCCCCATCGTCTTCTCGGAGCCGCTGCCCGACGAGGCGCTCGGCGTGGCGATCCGGTTCCTCGCCTTCGGCCTGGTGCTCTGCGCCGCGGCGCTGACGCCCCCGCCGCTCGAGGCCGAGCCTGGCCGCGCGGCCTAGGCCGGCGTCTGCCGTCTTCGGGACCGGTTCGGGACTCGCTTTCTCTCCAGGCGGGTTAGGGCCCAACCCAGTGCATCGAGAACTCCCCGCCGCCCCGTCCACAGAGCCGCCGCTGTTTCTGGGAGAAGTCGCGGCAGCAGAGCTTGGAGCGAGCAGCGCGTAGTACTGTCGGGCGCGGCGTCGGTCCCACCGGGATCTGCAACCGGAAAGGAGAATCATGGCCACCGCGACGCTGTCGAAGGAAATGCTGGAAGCGCACCCGTGGCAGGCCCAGATCGACCGCGACGTGCTTGCCCGTTGCATCGACGAGTGCCTCGCATGCGTGATGTCCTGTACCGCCTGCGCGGATGCGAGCGTGGCGGAGGAGGGCGTCGCGAATCTCCGCAGGTGCATTCGCCTCTGCCTGGACTGTGCCGACACCTGCGATGCGACCGCCCGCGTCATCGCGCGCCAGACCGAGTACGTCGGCGCGACCTCTAAGGCGCAGGTGTCGTCGTGCAGGGAGCTGTGTGTTCTTTGCGCCGAGGAGTGCGAGCGCCACGCCGAACACCACGAGCACTGCCGACTCTGTGCCGAGCAGTGCAGGCGATGTGTGGAAGCCTGTTCGGCGGTACTGGACGCCATCGGGTAGCGCAATGGCCGAGGGAGGGCGACACGCTCTTTCTGCTTCCCGTCGGCGGCTCGGACACCAGAATGTGCTCGCGCCGACGGCTGCTCAAATCACCAGAGTGAGCCGCTGTGGACTGCGAACCGAATAGGCACCGATGAGTTATAGGACCGCAGCCGCTCTCTATCTCTAGTGGGGACCACGAAACAAGGAGGTAGACGCCATGACCGAGCACACGGTGGGAGCCCAAGAGGATTGGCAGGCGGCCCGAGACGAGTTGCTCGCGGAGGAGAAGGAGCTCACCAGCCGCAGCGACGAGCTCGCGCGGAAACGCCGCGAGCTGCCGTGGGTGCCGGTCGAGAAGGACTACAGATTCGAGACCGAGGCGGGGGCGAAGTCCCTCGCGGAGCTCTTCGACGGTCGCTCACAGCTCCTCGTCTACCACTTCATGTTCGGCCCGAGCTACGAAACCGCTTGCCCCACTTGCTCGTCGATGGCGGACGGCTTCAACGGCGTCCTTCCGCACCTCCATGCGCGCGACGCGACGATGCTCCTCGTCTCACGGGCGCCGCTCGAGAGGCTCCAGGCGTACAAGCGGAGGATGGGCTGGAGCATTCCCTGGGCCTCCTCGGCCGACAGCGACTTCAACTTCGACTTCGGTGCCTCGTACCCCGACGAGCTGGTCCGCGAGCAGATGGGGCCTGCGCTGGATGACCCGCAGACGGGACTGCCCCAGATGGCGACCGCTACGGGAACGGACGTGGCGGGTTACGCCTCGGAGGGCTTCGGGTTCAGCGCCTTCACCTTGGCGGATGGAGCCGTCTACTTCGCCTATTCGACGCAAGGGCGAGGCGTGGAGTTCCTGATGGGCTACTACCAGATTCTCGACCGAGCGCCGAAGGGGCGCGACGAGCGGGACGCGCGGGCGCCGGCGTCCATGCTCTGGATCAGGCGACACGACGAGTACTGATGGGCTGGTACTAGGCGCCCGAAACGTCGGTTGTAGCCGACGAAATCTGGCTCAGGAATCAACGCTAGTGGGGCTTCCGAACCGCTGCTTTGCATCGAAAGCAGCGGTTTCACGCCGCACTCCGGCTCCTCGCGCAAGGGGCCTAAGCGGTTCTGGCTAGCTCGCCGCCATCCTCTCCCGGAACCCACTCATGAGGTTCGTCCGGCGTCGGCGTCCTCGTATTCGTCGTGTGGCCGAATCCAGAACATTGAGTCCGGTGCCGGCGAGTCCGCCTCGTCGCGTCCCTTCGGCACCCGGTCGAGGATCGGGTAATAGCCCATCAGGAACTCGACGCCGCGGCCCGTGGTGGCGTAGGTCCGGTAGACGGCTCCGTCAACGAGCGCGAACGCGGTGGATGTCGGTGTCGGCGCCTCCGCGATGTATCCGAGGACGTCCGTTCCCGAGGCGGTCGCCACCCGACGCAGGCCCGGCGTCGGGTCGTCCAGCACAGGGCCAAACTGCTCGCGTACCTGCTCGGGGGTGAATGAGACACCGAGATCGAAGTTGAAGTCGTTGCCGGCCGTTGAGGCCCAGGGAATGCTCCAGCCCATCCTCCGCTTGTACGCCTGGAGCCTCTCGAGCGGCGCACGCGAGACGAGGAGCATCGTCACGTCGCGCGCATGGAGGTACGGAAGGAGGCCGTTGACGCTGTCCGCCATCGACGAGCAGATGGGGCAGGCGGCATCGAAGCTCTCCCCGAACATGAGGTGGTAGACGAGGAGCTGGGAGCGGCCGTCGAAGAGCTCCGCCAGCGTCCGCGTGCCGTCGTCGGTGTCGAACCGGTACTCCTTCTCGATCCGCACCCACGGCAGCTCGCGGCGCTTCCGGGCGAGCTCGTCGCTGCGGCGGGTGAGCTCCTTCTCCTCCGCGAGCATCTTGTCTCGCTCGGCCTGCCACTCCTCCTGGGTCCCGACTGCGTGCTCCGGCATGGCGTTCCTCCTCTGTCGGCTCACCTCTGGATAAAAGAATCTTGCCACTGGCGGCGCCGCTCGGTGACTATCGGTGCTGCTGCCGTGTGAATGCAGCAAGCTGAGCCCGCGGCGTTCCAGCGCTTCCACGACGCGCTCGCCGAGCACTTCAGCCCGGAGGAGATCCTCGAGATCGTCGCCGTCGTCGTCAACATGAACGTCTGGACCCGGATCAAGCTTGCCGAGGGCGCGATGCCGGGCCTGGCCTGAGGTCTGCCGCCGCTGCTGCCCGCCAACAAGCTAGGACATTCGGCGGAAGAGCTGACCGGCTCAGTCGCAGGCGGAGCTGGTGGCGCTCGAGAGGTCCTCCGCGGCGGTCACGACGCTGCCGATCTGCGGCGCGAGCGGCAGCAGCTGCTGGGCCGTCGGGGACGGGGGCAGCGCGTCGATCGTGGTGGAAAGGCTGGAGACCGATGACTCCAGGGCGCTGGTCTCGCTCGGGAAGTCCGCCTTGGCCGAGCTCACGACCGCGTTCACGTCGCTTTTCACGTCTGCACGTCCGTCTGCAGGGTAGAGAGGGCGCCGCTCTCGAGCTGGACGCCCTTGAGATCGTCGACCGACTGCTGGAGGTCGCTCACATTCGAGCAGTACGCCGGCTATCGTCATCGTCATCGCCACAGCCGACGGCTACCAATGCCGCGGCTGCCAGCGCCACGGCGAGGGTCAGCACCACATGGAGGCGTACCTTCATCGCGGGAGACCCTACCGTGTCCAGCACGGCTCGACGACTCTACATGCGCAGATTGTCGCGTTGGTTGACCCCTTCACCGATCTGAACTACATGCTCGGGTCTTTCAGCTAGCCGAGCAGCGCGAAGCTCCAAGTCGGGCCTGCGCCAACTCCGCCAGGCAGTGGGCGTCCCCTGCCGCGATGGCGGTTATCGCCTGGAGTCCGGGAACCCGTACCGGGGTGACATGGTCGCTCGTCCCACCATCACCAGACTGCCCGTCCCCGCCATGTCCCCACACCCATAGCTCGCCGGCGGTTGTGCGTGCAAGCGTGTGGAAGCCACCGCTGACCTGCTCGACGTTTTGCACGCCCGGCACCGGAACGGGGCCCCCTCCCCTTGAGTGAGCGCCGCGTAGGCCCGCCGCACGACCTCCACGTTCTCCTCCGACATCGCCTACCCCCGCAGCCCGGCGGCTTCGCGAGCCTCGCGTTCGTCCACAAGCACCTGGCATCGCCAGGGCATTTTCTCGCGGAAGGTCCACAAATGAAAGAGAGTCATGTCCAGCTCGATGCCACTGGTCCTGCCCCGGCCCGACAAATGGACGCGGACCAGAACGCGCTCACCGGAGTCCGCGAACTGCTGCGGGAGATAAGTGAACGCCTCCCATTCCTCATGCCAGAGGAGGGTGCCGCGTACAAACTCATCGCGCCCGAAGTAGTCGTCCGCATCCGGCATGACGCCAGCCTGATGAAGCTCGGCCTGAGGGTGGAGAGACTCTGCGAACTCCGAGAGCGTGGTGCGGCCGTACATGTCTCGCAGCAGCTCCACGTTCTCCTCCGACATCGCCTACCCCTCAAGCCCGGCGGCTTCGAGGGCCTCTTGCTCGCGCTCATACATCTGCCACCGAAGGACCAGTCCATCGCGCCACTCAGAGACCTGCCACACGAACTCTTCGAGGGGCGTGGCGCTGCCTTCGCCGTGGGCACTGTTGCGCAGTTCGGAAACTGTCAGGTCCCCGGCGTCGCGCACCCATACGACCTCGATCCTGAAGTCGGGGAAGACACCGAGCAGATCGTTCCACCACTCCCGCGTGCCGTCGTGCCCTCGATAGGAGCCGCCCTCGATCGCGAGGACTCGCGAAATCCCCACGACATCAGGATGTGCCAGCGCGAGAAACGCCTCGAGGTCGCGGCTGTTGAACGCCTCGATGCCCCGCCGATATAGCTCGACGTTCTCATGCGACATCGCCCGCGCAGTATCTCGCGCTGGGGGTGATCCCAACAGGAAATCGCCCAGACGACTGGGAGTATCAGTAGTCCAGGTACACCGCCTACTCCCGCAGCCCGGCGGCTTCGAGGGCCTCGGTCGGGGTGTCAAAGGCCCTGAACCGAATCACCCTTGCGTCGCGGAAGGTCCATACGTGGCCGGACGTGTCCTCGATCTCCTGGCTGCTTCCCTTCAGCCGTCCGTACATGCGGACCACAACCACAACGTCATCGCCTTCCTCGATGAACTCCTCGGCCTCCTGCCGGAACATCTCCCAAGCTTTGAAGACGTCGCGAGTCGCTGCCTCGACACCCTCGATCCCGTGATAGGTCTTGACCCCGGTCAGACCCGACATGGTGGAGGGCCACGACCACTCGATCTCGGGGTCGAGGACCTCGCCGGCAGCCCAGAAGTCGCCGCGAGCCATCGCCTCGTAGACCTTGCGCATCGCGTCGACGTTCTCCTGCGACATCGCCCACGCAGTATCTCGCCAGGGGAGGGTCGAGGACACGCCCTCCTTTTCTGAACGACCCGCTTCCGAGGGATACGGCCGGGTAGGAACCGGATCAGGAAGGGAGTAAGCGGGAACGGACCTTCGCACGTCGAACGTCGAACCCGTGGACGAACGGAGCGAGCGGATCGAGGCTCAGTTCGAGTGGCCGATGGTGATCGCCGCCCTGCTCGTGATCCCTGAGATCGGGCGCTGGACGCCGGCAAGGGCATGCCCGACTAGGATGCTGCCGCGTTGCGGGGAGACGGCTGAGTGAATCTGTGGCTTCTGGCGCTGATCGTGGCGGTCGCCGCCGCGGCGGCGGTGGGCGCCATGCACCGCGTCCGGAGCCAGTCGAAAATCGATCACTTCTTCATCGAGGTCGAGCGCGGCGCCGGGATCTTCACCTTCCTCGGCACGGCGTTCGCGGTCATCCTCGCCTTCGTCGTGCTCGAGGCGTTCCAGAGCTTCAACGACGCGAAAAGCGGCGCCGAAGAGGAGGCGACGACCCTGGTGGAGCTGTCGCGAACGGCCGAGTTCTTCCCTGCCGCCGAGCATGAGCCCATCGAGGGCGTGCTGATCTGTTATGGGCGGGCCGTGATCAACGACGAGTGGCCGGCGATGAAGGAGGGCCGGCGAAGCCCGGTGGTGCAGACCTGGGTGAACCGGTTCCAGGACGATCTCAAGGAATTGCGCCCCCACACGCCGGCGGAGGAGGCCGCCTTCCTGCAGCTGCTCGGTCAGCAGGACCAGCGGACGGACGCCCGGCGCGTGCGGCTCAGCGAGGCCAACCGCGACCTGCCGGCGCCGGTCTGGTTCTTCCTCGGCCTCGGTGCAGCGATAACCGTCGGGTTCGCGTTCTTCTTCGCCGACCGGCGCGAGCACTTCATCGTCCAGGGGACCCTGATCGCCGCGATCACCGCCCTGGTCGTCTCGGGCCTGTTGCTGGTCTGGTTCCTCGACCACCCCTACGAGAACCGCAGCGGCAGCATCAAGCCGGACGAGATGGAGCGCGGGCTGGTGATCGTCGAGGCCGAGCACAAGGACGCCGTCCCGCCGTGCGACGAGGACGGCCATCCGGTGGGCCTTCCGGCCTAGCTCAGGCATCGTCCGCTCGTCGTGCCAGCGGAACTGCGGATCGCCAAGCCCCGCAACCGCCTCTCTGCTCAGTTCGCCCGGCATGAAGGCGTTGAACGCATCGATCGCAGCCCGCACGATCTCCACGTTCTCATGACGTCCGTCTGGACTGCGCTAGCGGAGGATGCCGCCGCAACGATCGCTGCTCGAATCGCCCCAGAGTAGGACTGTTGCTTTCAAGCGAAGGGAGGCGCTGTCAACGGGCATGCTGCTGCTTCTCGTCCAGGGCAGGAGCGCAGAGGTTGGCGGCCGACGCGCTCGCTCGCGCGTGAAGGCGGGCGTGGTTTGATGTCCCGGTTGTCGCCCGCCCATCGGGTATTTCATCGGGCGGGTGTTGCGGGACACGCGGCACCGGCTCCGCCGGGAAGGGCGCCCGTATGCAGGCAAGTGCCCGTAACGGGCTCCGCTAGCGAGACAGCGCGCGGGACCGATGAGTCCGGGCGGGCTGCCCGGTCTACAGGTGCATGGACATCCGGGCGGCATCCCCGCCGCGGACTCCCATCAACGAACCAGGACCCCGCCGACGAAAGGAAGAGCAATGTCTCAGGTGTACGTGTCCATGGCGATGTCGCTGGACGGGTTCATCACCGGACCGCACGACGACGCCCAGAACCCGGCCGGCATCAACGGCATGCGACTCATGGACTGGCTCGGGGGCGGCGGCAGCGACGCGAGCGGCGTCGACGCGTTCCGACCCCACGACCCCAATAGCCAGATCGTGTTTGACGAGGGGCTGGCCACCGGCGCGGTGATCACCGGAAAGCGGACCGGGGACTTCGCCGGCTACTGGGACGGCGACCATCACAACGGCGTGCCGATCTTCGTTCCGACCCACCAGGCACCCGCCGAGAACCCGTTCGAGCAGGTCCACTACGTCACCGATGGCATCGCCGCCTGCGTGGAGCAGGCCAAAGCAGCCGCTGGCGACCGCGACGTCTTCATGCACGGCGCCTACACCGCCCAGCAGGCCCTCAAGGCCGGGGTGCTCGACGCCATAGAGATTCAGCTCCGGCCGGTGCTGCTCGGCCAGGGCCGACGGCTCTTCGACGACCTTCCCCCTGAGCACATCGAACTCGACCTGGTCCGCGCGCTCCAAGCGCCCGCGACCCTGCACCTGCGCTACGAGGTCCGACACGCATGACATAGCCCGTCTCGCTTGGGGATCCTTTACGGGACTCCGCACCCGCTCTCCCACGGATGCGGGCGTCCCCAGCCGTTCCGGCCAGGCGCTCGCTCGGGACGAAAAGCAGTAGTTCTGCTTTGCATGGGAAGGAGCGCTTTCCGGACTACCTTGCCCGAAAGCGCGCCGCCAATACGCGCCAGCGCTCGCCCGGTGCGATAACCCGCACTCCGTCCGAGCGCGAGCCTCGTTTGGGGCCCCGTCCGAGTGACCCCGCCTGACGGGTCAACGCGCATGACGGGTCTGCTCGTAATGGCGAGCCTGCCGAGCGCGATTGCCGCATGCCGCTGAGCACCAGGTGCGCCGCGGATGGTCCTTGGCGAACATCAGCACGCATCCCGGCGCCTCGCAGGCGCGCAGCTGTTCAGCGGCGGGCCCCGTGATCAGCCCCATCGCATCTACAGCCAGGGCCGCAAGTGCGATCTCGGTGGTATCGGCGCCGTGGTAGTCGCGCTCGGCGCGGGGTCGGCCCCGCTTGTCGCCAACGGCGCGAACCGAGGCAGGAGCGGCGGCGGCCGCGGCATTCAGCATCTCGAGAGCGTCACTGGGAACTGGGGCGCCCTCGATCACCGCATGTAGGGCGTCGCGGACGGCGGCGCGGAGATCGAGGAAGGCCGCCCGTCGCGACGGGTCGGCGTCGCGCGCCGCCGCTGGCAAGCGGTCGCGGATGCCCGCGAGCCAAGCCTTCATACCGTCGACCGTCTCGAGCCCATCGAACGGCTCGCGGGCGACGGCATAGAGGGTGTTGTGCAGCTCGACGGCCAGCGGCTCATGGCGAAGCGGGCCGGGATAGGAGGTTTTCATGTTTCTAACGGTAGCGGACCGATGCTCCCGTTAGGGATCTGCTACTGTCGTCCTAACGGCTGCTACGCAACCAGACGTTAGAGACGATTCCGACGAAGGAGCCCCCAAATGCCCCGCATTCAATCCGTCGAGCCCGATCAGGCGACCGGCAAGGCCCGGGAGTTGCTTGACGCCGTCAAGGCCAAGCTCGGTGTGACCCTGAACATGACCAAGGCGATGGCGGCCTCGCCGGCGACCCTGGAGGGTTACCTCGGGCTGTCCGGCGCGCTCGGGGCAGGCAGCATCGACGCCGCGACCGCCGAGCGGATCGCCCTCGGCGTGGCCGAGATCAACGAGTGCTCGTACTGTCTCTCGGCGCACTCCTACCTGGCCGAGAACGTCGCCAAGCTCGACGAGACGGAGATCGAGCGGGCGCGCCGCTTCCAGTCGGCTGACGACCATGCCGCGGCCGTGCTGCGGTTCGCGCGGGCGGTAGTCGGCGCACGAGGTGGCTCAAACGCCGACGTCGAGGCAGCTCGTGGAGCCGGACTCACGGACGAAGAGCTGGCCGACATCGTCGGGCTCGTTGCCGTCAACGTCTTCACGAACTACTTCAACAAGACGTTCGATGTCGATGTCGACTTCCCGCGGGTCGACCCACACGAGCAGGCGCTCGCGGCGTAGCTCTCCCCTCCCCGAGGCCCCGGCCCGGCGGCTGCAAGCACAACGCAGCCGCCGGGTCAGCGGCCACGGAGCTCCCCGCTTCCTCCGCGAACATAAGCCAGCACCACAGTCGACCGCCCGTCGCTACCGATGGAGGTAATGAGATGACAACGCCACCCGCCCACGACACGCGACTCGAACGAATCCTCGGTGTCCCTCTGGCCGGCGATGCAATGCGTCAGTGGCCGCAGAGCGGCGAGGTGATAAACGGCCGGGAACGCATTGGCGAAGTGGAGTCGCACTTCAAAGGTCTGCGACTTGGGGTCGGTCGGCGCCATGCCTGCGGCGACACGCTTGTTGTGGAGTGGAGCACGGACTACGGCGACGGTCGCGTCTACCGCAACGTCACCGTCGCGGACCTGCGAAACGGGCAGGCGATCCGAGTGACCGACTACTGGGGCGAGCCATTCGAAGCACCCGACTGGAGGGGCTCGCTCGCCGACGGGCTCGACATGCCTTCCGGGGGGATTTGGCCAGCAGCCGAAGACCTTGAAGGCGACTCAGCGCCCTCTTCTGAGCCGCATCACGAATAGGCACTTCGGACGAGAAGCGGCTATCCGCTTTGCATGGACAGCAGCACTCTTCGCGGTGAAGGGCGGCACTATCGCTCTCGCGTGATTGCGAGCGCTGGACCGGCCCTGAGCGGCACCCCGATTCGCTGCCGCTCGACTACGAAACCAGCACCTGCGGGCGGCGACGTTGGTGGTTTCGGGACCCATTCGGGAACCCAGTCGCAGAAGAAGTCGCCCCTTTTGCAGGCTAATACCCGAGCGCGAACTTCGCGTCCTCGGACATCATCCCGACCGCCTCCGTCCGGCCCTGTGATGGCCCGTGTCGCGAGGTCCCGTCTAGCAGGCATTTCTCTAGCTCTTCCTGGCCGCTACAGCCGCCTCGTTCCCGTCCGTGTCGACGCGTTCGTTTGCAGTTGCGTTTGCGCGCAGGCCTCAAATGAGTGGGGCGTAACTCGGCATCTCCGAGCCCGTCGACCGCCTCCGATCCCGGCCTAACCCGGGACCTTAGGCACGAAATCAAGCTCCGAATGTCTTATAGAGCTGCCTAAGCGACTGGACATGCGCTTCGCATACCGCTAGCGCCCGAACCAGAGTGGCCTGTGCTGCCTCAGCTTCTGCCTCACGACACATATCCCAGTACAGCTCGTGGTGCGACACCTGCCACCGACGCAGCGTGCGCGCCGAAATTGGGTGCCCGCTGTCCGAGAGCGCACGCGCCGTTCGACTGACATTTCCCGAGAACAGCGCGAGCACCCGGAGCGCAAGCGCAACCTCGTTCAAGGTATGCCGACCACGGAGTTCCGACGCCATTTGTCCAGTCTCTCAATGAGGGCCGATGCGATTCGTCGCTAACCAAGCGGGAGTCTCACGCCTGCGTACCCTCGAAGCCGCCGGGCTGCGGGAATAGAAGCTCGCTCACCGGGATACCGGTGTGTCGGGCCCGCCCGCCCAAGCGAAAAGGCACCATTCGCCCGCACCGTGGAGCGGACGCATTTCTGCGATTTCTGGCCAACCAGATGGAGGCTTTCACCGGCTGCGGATCGAACCGGGCTGCGCTTCGGCCTGCGCCTCCTACGAGGTCTCTTGCAAGAACCCGATGACGTTTCCGTCAGGGTCCTTGCACCAGGCGGACTTGAGGTTGAGGGCGCCAAGGTCGGCGATCCCCTTCTCGTTGGTTTTCAGCTCCTCGTACTGCTCGAAGCTGACGCCGTTTGACGTCAACTCGTCCACGGTCGCGTCGAGGTCGTCGACCTCCCAACCAATGCGGCTCGCCTCGGATGCGCTGGCGTGCGGAGTGGAGTAGACGTGCACCGAGGTCCCCTCGCTTCCGCGATACAGGATGGCTCCATCTCCCATGTCCTCGCCTCCGGTCAGCCCCAGCTTGCCCTCGTAGAACTCCTTCGCCTTAGAGAAATCGCTGACTGCGATTACAGCCACGATCTTCAAGTCGTTCAGCCCCATTCCTCGCCCTCCTTGTCGATGAAGCGCCATCCTATGCAGTGCGACACCGCCAGTTTCTCGCGCCCTAGGCGGATAGCCGCTTCCCATGCAAAGCAGCGGTTTCCAGCGTGGGCAACGGGTGGGCAACACAAGACCCGCAGAGAGCCGCAGATCGAGCGTCGGCAGAAACGGCGGAAACGGCTAGGTAGCGGGGAAAACACCTACCAGCCGCAGAGGGCCGCAGGCGCGGGAACGAACAAGGAGTTCGTCGGCTAGGGGGCCGCAGATGGCTTAGCCAAGCCGTTTTTGCGCCGTCCTACCCCCGGTGGGCAACGGATTGGGCAACGTTCTTGGGGCGGGGGGTAGGCGGTGTTCGCGCCGCCAGCGCATAGGTATAGATACGCGGTCCCACGCATCGGGTTTTCGCGGGCGAGTCTTGTGGATCACCCGCAGTCGAAAAGCTGAGATCGCCTGCCCCAGGATCGCCCGCTGGTTGGTCTCCGTGATCGAGGGCTAAGGCGGAAATTGGGTCTGGGTTTGGTGGCGGTCAAAGCCGAGTCGCACTGCCCAGTACCCGAAGTCCCGCACCGCTGCTTTGCATGGAATGTCATGAGGGTCCCGCTCCTCTGACCTGAAAAGGGGCCTCCGCCGCGCTCACTAGAACCGCGGTTGCCACTGCCGTTCCAGCGAGGAGAGGAGACCCGGCATGAACTATGTCGGAATCGATTGGGCCTACGGGCGCGCTGCCTGGTGCGCGATGGGCGAGACGGGCACGATTGCCAGCGAAGGGATGATCCCGGCCGAGGAGAGCGGGCTCGCCCGCTTGGTCCTGGAGCTCGGCACCGAGGTCGAGGCCTGCGTCGAGATGATGAGCGGCGCGGTCTGGGTCAGGGATCAGCTGCAGCGGGTCGGCTGGCAAGTGAAGATCGCCCACGCCCGCAAGGTGAGAGACGTCGCCCCCATCGCCTGCAAGACCGACCGGGTCGATGCCCGGGTGCTGGCCGACCTCTGCCGCCGAGACCTGGTCCCCGAGCTCTGGGTGCCCTCGCTCGAGGACCGCGCCCTGCGCGAGCGGCTTCGCCGCCGGGCCCACCTGGTCAAGGTCCGGACCTCGGCTCGCAACCGGATCTTCGGCCTGCTCACCCAGTTCGGGCTGCGGATCTCCTATGCGCGGCTCCGAAAGCCCGGCGTGATCGAGCTGCTCGAGCGGCGGGGTGTTCCGGCGGTCTGGCGAGCCTCGATCGCCGAGCTACTCGAGCTGGCGGAGGAGATGGACCGCCGGATCGTCCCGCTCGACCGCGAGCTCGCTCCGCTCGCGCGCTCAGACGAGCGCGTCAGGCTGCTCGCGACGATGCCCGGGATCGGGCCGCTGCTCGGCCTCACCTTCGCCGCCGAGATCGGCGAGGTCTCCCGGTTTCGCTCCCCGGGCAAGCTGATCGCCTACGCCGGGCTGGCCCCGAGGGTGAGCCAGTCCGGGCGAGCGCTCTCAGACCGGCGCCCTCTCCAAGGCCGGCTCGAGGACGCTTCGCTGGGCGGCGGTCGAGGCCGCGCACCAGGCCTGGAGGCCGGCAAATCCATGGCACGGCCACTACCTGCGGGTGACCGCGCGGCACGGCAAGAACCCGGCGAAGTCGTCGGTCGCCCGCAAGCTCCTGATCGCCGCCTGGCACATGCTGAGCCGCGGCGAGCCGTTCAAGCCTCCCGCCCCCGAGGCGGCGAGAACCCTGCCCCGGCGAGCTCCTGCTGCTTTCTGACCGCCCGACGGTCCTGCATGGAATTGAGCGGCCGAGGCAGCTCCCAGGAACGATCTGCGCCCCGAGCGCCGAAAGAGAAATGAGCACACCTCACCAACCAGCTGGGAGCGGCACGAGCACACCGATCACCCCGGGACGCTCACCCCCTTGACAGCTGGGGTCTCATCAAAGAGAAAGCAGCGGTTCGCGAATGGGCGCTCCCGCACTTCGCGCGAAGCAGCAGCGAGGGCCATCGCTTGCTCAGCTGCACCCTGCTCGGCGAATGGGAGTAAAGTCGCTGGGTGAGGCAGTTGGAGGGACGCTGAACCACCTAGCTTCGGCGTTGGTCGAAATCTCACTACCTTCAGGAGGCGGTGCGCGTCATGTTCCGCTGTCGTCAGTCCCGTTTTCCTCAAGGCAGAGCATGGCTCGGGGCGTTGACGGCGATGACCGCCTCCGTGGCGCTGTTCGGCGCCGGGTCCGCCTCGGCGGCCGACGTGCTCGACGCGAACTGCGGGGATCCGACCAACCCGGTTGGGTCAAGCTTCAACAGCTTCCCCCGGGTGGGCCAGACCTTCACAGCGCTGAACACGGGTCAGTTGACCTCGGCCACCGTGAACGTCAATAAGGTGGGCCAACCGACTCCATCACAGCCAGACGCAGTCTTCTCGATGCAGATCCGCCCGCTGGTCAGCGGCGTTCCGGAAGAAAGCGCCGCGTCGGCGATCGCGACGGAGAGCGTGCCGGCTCCTGCCCTGACCGGCTTCCAGCCCCTCACCGCCAACTTCTCATCCCCCGCCTCGGTGGTTGCGGGCCAGCAGTACGCCTTGGTGGCGGAAAGAACGGCCGACGTCTTTGGCGTGGGGACAGCAGCGGTTCCGTGTGCGGGCGACATGTGGGTAACGAACCCCGGCCCGGTCTGGGGCCTTGGCCCGACCGCCGACTTGGCCTTCGCGATTCGCGTCAACGCCGTGGAGCCCCCACCCACACAGCCCCCACCCACACAGCCCAACACGACGGCGCCAACCGGCCAACGCGCCGCTGCACTGAGGAAGTGCAAGCAGACGGCGAAGAAGAAGGACTGGACCAAGAAGAGGCTCAGGAAGTGCAAGCAGAAGGCGAACCTCCTGCCGGTCTAGCGGCGGTCACACGGGCGGGATAGCCGCTTTGGACGAAAAGCGGCGGTTTGCATGGAAAGCGACTGTTTGCGCTTAGGCGCCGAGCGCTTCCACAACGACTGCGGCGCTAAGAGCGGCTGTTCCATAAAAGCCACCGAGCATCAAGAGGAAGAGCGTGAAGTAGCCGACGGCATAGGCCCTCGCCCTGCGTCCCGGTGGTTCTTCATGGGTGACGATCGTTCTTGCCGCACGGGCCGGTCCCCGCGTCGATGAAGGCCTGGTCCACCCCCGTGCCGTCGAGGTTGGCGCGTCCGATCGTCCTAGGCCGTTGGCCCAGTTGATGTGCGCCGCGTCGACCGCGGCCGCCGACCGCACTTCACGCACGGGCACCCTGATCGGGACGCCCATCGTGAGGCCGCTGCGCGCGCAGCTGACTGGTGGCGGAAGAGCGCCTCCGGATAGCTCTCGGTACCGCGACTGTCGATCCGGAACGGGGCGACCGTTCGGCTCCTACCCGAGTGCACCCACCCCCGCTTAGTAGCAAGGAGAGGGTGGGCGGGGACGATCTCGAGGTGCTCTCGTGAAATTGCTCGAGGACGTCGGAGGTAATCCACCTCCGTGCGAGTCATGTAGCGGGGGCCCGATCCGTCTCTCACTAGTGGGGCGGATCGCTTGGCTCGAACGCTGCGCGCGGTGGGAGAATGCGATCGGCCATATCAGTCACTGGGCCGGGGGTCCCCGATGAGTATTGAGTTATTCCGGGCGCAATCAGAGCATGACCGGGAAGAGCTCTTCCGGTTCCGCTACGCCGTGTACGTGGAGGAGCTGGGCCGTTACCGGCAAAGCGCCGATCACCAGGGCCGTCGCTTGATCGAGCCCGAGGACGCCCACAGCGTTCTCTACGGGGCTCGTGAGGACGGTCAGGTGGTTGGAACAGTTCGTCTCACCTTCGGCGCCGACGGCCTTTCGGATCGCCAAATCGACCAATACAGCCTCGGGCAGTTCCTCGCTGCGGTGCCTGCCGAGCTCATGGCCGTCGGCGAGCGGCTCATGGTGGCGCCGGATCTCCGCGGCTCGACGGTGTCAGCGGAGCTGCTCGATTTCGAGTTTGAGGACATCAGCGCCCGAGGCGTCCGAATGATCTTCGGGGCCTGTGAGCCGCATCTGCTGTCGATGAACCTGTCCGCGGGAGCTCGGACGTACGCCGAGCACAACATCAACAGCGATGAGGCCGGTTACCTCATCCCGCTGGTGTGGCTGGAAGGTGATCCCGAGGCCCTTCCGCGCTCCATCCAGGAAGCTCTCCGTCGGAGCGGCGCTGTGCACTCCGCTTCGCTGATGCCCCCTGGGGAGTACCGGGCCCAAATGGAAGCCACGCTGGAGCGCCTGGACCAGGAGGAGCTCCATGCCTTTTCCGACTTCGAACATTCGGAAGCCCAGGAGTGCATTTCTCGAAGCACCATCATCGAGTGCGCGCGCGGGGACCGCGTGCTCAAGGAGGGCGGCTCCTCGCGAAACCTGTTCCTGGTTCTCGACGGGATCCTCGAGGTCCGGCACGAGGGGAGGCTCATAAACGTCCTCCAACAGGGAGACGTCTTCGGTGAGATGGCATTTCTTCTCGGGTTGCACCGGCAATCCGATGTCTACGCCGCGACGCCCGACGTGCGGGTCATGTCGCTCTCCGACGGCACACTGCGAAAGCTGATGGCCGAAGAACCTCCCACGGCAGCCAAGCTGCTGTTCAACATCTCGAGGATGCTCTGCGGGCGGCTCATCAAGGCGAACGCGGCGCCCGACGCGGGTTGACGGGGGTACGGCCGCACTCCAAGCGTCAGCCGACCCTGCCGCGCCGCAGGGCCTCCTCGCCGTAGCCGGCGCTGACGCCCTCGAGGTAGGCGAGCACGTCCCCGGGTGAGTCCTCGACCCCCGCTGCTTCCTGGTAGCGGGTGCCGGGCATCCAGACCGGCCCGCCGGACACCCCGCTGACGCCGCCGAGCTTGTCGGCGCGCTCGACGACGACAAAATCAGCTTCGTGAGTCTCCATCTCTCGTCCAATCCTTCCCGTAGGGCCGCACCTAGATCCCGAGCAGCTCGTCCGCCCGGTTTCGCTCCACCCCGGCACCGGTCTTGGTGACGAGGTCGTCCAGCACCGCCCTGCCACGCTCCGGAGAGTCCTCCCAGCGGACGTTGGCCATGATCGGCCAACCCGCTGCCGCACACAGTGCTGCTTTGCATGGAAAGGAGCGCCTTTCGAGGTAGCGCCTACTTTCCCGCGAGCGACAGCCTGGCAGGATGACGAGAATGGTCGAGGGCCGGCTGGATGCTCTGAGGCCCCGATGAATTCTGGGACCGCAGCCGCTCTCTATCTCTAGTGTGGGGCCCGCGAAATAAGGAGGTAGACGCGATGACGGAGCACGCAGTGGGAACCCAGGAGGAGTGGCAGGCCGCGCGCGACAAGCTGCTCGCGGAGGAGAAGGAGCTCACCCGCCGCGGCGACGAGCTCGCGGAACGGCGGCGCGAGCTGCCGTGGGTTCGGGTCGAGAACGAGTACCGGTTCGACACCGACGAGGGCACGCGGACGCTGGCGGAGCTGTTCGACGGCCGTTCCCAGCTCCTCGTCTACCACTTCATGTTCGGGCCGAGCTACGAGGCGGGCTGCCCGACCTGCTCGTCGATGGCGGATGGCATGAATGGTCTCCTGCCGCACCTTCATGCCCGCGATCTGACGCTGGCGTTCGTTTCGCGGGCGCCGCTCGAGAAGCTTCAGGCGTATAAGCAGAGGATGGGTTGGAGCATTCCCTGGGTCTCGTCGGCGAACACCGACTTCAGCTTCGACATGGGCGCCTCCTTCACCGAGGAGCAGGTGCGCGAGCAAATGGCGCCCCTCGCGGGCGAGTCGCCGCCGACCGTGCGTCACCTGGCGACCGCGAGCGGGACCGACGTCTCCGGATACATCTCGGAACTACCGGCGGCCAGCGCCTTCACGGTCCAGGACGGCGCCGTCTACCGGACCTATGCGACCACGTTGCGCGGGGTCGAGTTCCTGATGGGCTACTACCCGATCCTTGACCGGGCGCCGAAGGGGCGCGACGAGGGCGATGCGATCCAGACCTGGATTCGCCGCCATGATGAGTACTGATGGAGGGGGCGTCCCTCAGTCGGTCTGGCTTGAAGATGGACGCATTGTCCGCGTGAGTACTGCCTCAGCCATGCGCGGCCCTCGAAGCCGTCAGGCTGCGGCAGTAGCGGCTCGGTATCGCTTTGGACGAAAAGCAGCGGTTCTGCTTTGCATGG
This sequence comes from uncultured Solirubrobacterales bacterium, assembly GCA_963808565.1. Taxonomy (GTDB): domain Bacteria; phylum Actinomycetota; class Thermoleophilia; order Solirubrobacterales; family 70-9; genus DASUPK01. Next base: position 4,497 of record CAWEGM010000011.1, on the reverse strand, counting down.
AATGTCATGAGGGTCCCGCTCCTCTGACCTGAAAAGGGGCCTCCGCCGCGCTCACTAGAACCGCGGTTGCCACTGCCGTTCCAGCGAGGAGAGGAGACCCGGCATGAACTATGTCGGAATCGATTGGGCCTACGGGCGCGCTGCCTGGTGCGCGATGGGCGAGACGGGCACGATTGCCAGCGAAGGGATGATCCCGGCCGAGGAGAGCGGGCTCGCCCGCTTGGTCCTGGAGCTCGGCACCGAGGTCGAGGCCTGCGTCGAGATGATGAGCGGCGCGGTCTGGGTCAGGGATCAGCTGCAGCGGGTCGGCTGGCAAGTGAAGATCGCCCACGCCCGCAAGGTGAGAGACGTCGCCCCCATCGCCTGCAAGACCGACCGGGTCGATGCCCGGGTGCTGGCCGACCTCTGCCGCCGAGACCTGGTCCCCGAGCTCTGGGTGCCCTCGCTCGAGGACCGCGCCCTGCGCGAGCGGCTTCGCCGCCGGGCCCACCTGGTCAAGGTCCGGACCTCGGCTCGCAACCGGATCTTCGGCCTGCTCACCCAGTTCGGGCTGCGGATCTCCTATGCGCGGCTCCGAAAGCCCGGCGTGATCGAGCTGCTCGAGCGGCGGGGTGTCCGGCGGTCTGGCGAGCCTCGATCGCCGAGCTACTCGAGCTGGCGGAGGAGATGGACCGCCGGATCGTCCCGCTCGACCGCGAGCTCGCTCCGCTCGCGCGCTCAGACGAGCGCGTCAGGCTGCTCGCGACGATGCCCGGGATCGGGCCGCTGCTCGGCCTCACCTTCGCCGCCGAGATCGGCGAGGTCTCCCGGTTTCGCTCCCCGGGCAAGCTGATCGCCTACGCCGGGCTGGCCCCGAGGGTGAGCCAGTCCGGCGAGCGCTCTCAGACCGGCGCCCTCTCCAAGGCCGGCTCGAGGACGCTTCGCTGGGCGGCGGTCGAGGCCGCGCACCAGGCCTGGAGGCCGGCAAATCCATGGCACGGCCACTACCTGCGGGTGACCGCGCGGCACGGCAAGAACCCGGCGAAGTCGTCGGTCGCCCGCAAGCTCCTGATCGCCGCCTGGCACATGCTGAGCCGCGGCGAGCCGTTCAAGCCTCCCGCCCCCGAGGCGGCGAGAACCCTGCCCCGGCGAGCTCCTGCTGCTTTCTGACCGCCCGACGGTCCTGCATGGAATTGAGCGGCCGAGGCAGCTCCCAGGAACGATCTGCGCCCCGAGCGCCGAAAGAGAAATGAGCACACCTCACCAACCAGCTGGGAGCGGCACGAGCACACCGATCACCCCGGGACGCTCACCCCCTTGACAGCTGGGGTCTCATCAAAGAGAAAGCAGCGGTTTCGACTCACGACGATGAGTTCTCGTCCCGCGGTCGGTAAGTAATGTCAAAGCACGCTGCAAAGGAAGGAGACCCCGACGCCGTGCTGACCTACTCGATGAACGTCTCGGTAGATGGCTTCATCGCCGACCGCGAGGGCGGCCTCGAGTGGAGCGCCCCCAGCGATGAGCTGTTCGCGTTTCATCTCGAGCAGATACGCGAGCTCGGCGGCTACCTGTTGGGCCGCAGGCTCTACGAGACGATGCTGCCGTGGGAGACGGATCCGTCGATGCGCACCGACGAGCTCAGGGCCGCGTTCGCCGATGTCTGGGGCGCGATCCCGAAGGTCGTCTTCAGCCGCACGCTCGACACTGTCCAGGGCAACGCCCGGCTCGCCGAGGCGTCGGTGGCCGACGAGGCCGCCGCGGCGCTCAACGCGACTGACAAGGACGTCTCAATCGGCGGCGCCGGTCTGGCCGCGCAGGCGATCGAACTCGGCCTCATCGACGAGCTGCGCATGTTCCGCCACCCGACCGCAATCGGAGGTGGCACGCCATTCCTGCCGCCGGTCACCGAGTACGTGCCGCTGGATCTGATCGAGACCAGGACGTTCGCCTCGCGCGTGGTCCTCGAACGCTACGGGCGCGCCCGCGATGACTCGGACTGACGCCGCAGTCCGAGTGATCCCGCCCCTGCAGCCGACCGGGAGGCCCATGGCCGGAGATGGTTGGCGGCGTTTATGCGCAGCATCCTCGTTGCGATCCTCCGCGCGATCTGGTCGTCGGTGGTCATCGCTACCAGTTCCCCGCTCTCGGCGTTGCGTGCGTGCGACCGCCGATTGGCCATGACGGCGTTCAGCTCGGCCAACTCCCCGAGGCACATCGACAGCGAGTCGGTCAGGTGCCCCACGGTCACGCTCAGCATCGTGTTGCCGCTATCACGGTCCAGCAGGAACGGCTCACGCGGCAGAAACGACCCACCCCACGCTCCCGCCGAGGCGACCAGCGTCGTGGAGAGGATATCGCCGATGTACCCGTCGCCCACTAGGTCGCGCAGGTAGCGGACCACGGCGACCGGCCCTGGAGTCCCACCGCCGTGCGCACTCCGCGATCGGCACGGGGCCGATGAGGGGCAGACCGGATCTGGGACGACACTCGCGCTGGTCTCGGGAAGAGTGTCGCTCCCCGCGTGAAGGCAGGCGTCGTGGCCGACGCTGGCGAGCTCTCGTTCTGGACGAGGAGGAGAAGTAGACCCGCCTCCGCTCGGGCGCCTGGGTTGCGCGAAACTCAGCACTGAGCACCTGAAGTGCCCCGAATCGCGCAATGGAGGAGCGAGAGCGAGGCAAGCTTTCACTCCTGCGTTTCGTCCCGAGCGAGCACCTCGTCGGCCTCCATGAGGACTACCGCTTCCAACGGCATGCAGCATTCTGGTCCCGACGACTGAGTGCTAACCCTCACCATGGGGGGGCGGCACCTCCGCGATGGCGCGGGCCGCGACCCGTTCGGGCTGCACCTCGCTCACGCGAGCGGAGGTCGCGGACCGCAACAGTTAGCCGCGGGCGGCCTGACTGGGCCTCGGTGGCGCGCCGTGCCGACCGCTGACCTCAGCGAGGAGTTCGAGCATTGCCACAGTCGCGGGTGAGCGATGCACGCCGGCGAGCGTCGCGGCCGCGACCGTGCGCATCGGAGCGGAGCCGCCCAGGGTCTGGACGATTACGTCGCGGCGCAGGTTGTCAAGTGCGAGTGCTGGAACCACCGCGACCCCGGCGCCCGCGGCAACCATTCCCTGAACGACGTTGAAGTCGTCGCTTCGAAAAGCGACGCGTGGCTCAAGGTCAGCCTCGCGGCCCGGGGCGAGGTAGACGCGCCCGCGTGGTCCCGCGGGGCTCCGGCCGAGCTCGATCCATGGATCCTGCCTGACGTCCTCGAGGCGGAGGTGCCTGCGGCGAGCGAGCCGGTGGCTCTGAGGAAGAAGCACGCACATCGGCTCGTCGAGGAGGTGGTGGAGGACGATGCCCTCGTAGGCATCGCCGAACGCGTCGGGTCGTTTGCGTTCGGCGACGAGGGCCACCTCGAGCTCGCCGGCACGGAGCATCGACGCCGCCTCCTCGGGCTCCGCCTCGAGCACGGAGAGCTCGACCTCTGGGTATCGAGCGATGAAGTGCGAGACGGCGCGCGGCACGAGCGCCGCCCCAGCCGTCGGAAAGGAAGCCATTCGCACCCGCCCGCCGCGGACGCCCGCGAGCGCCTCCAACTCCTGTTCGGCGAGGCTTTGCTCACTGAGGATCGCCTCAGCGTGGCGGAGAAGGGCCTCCCCTGCCTCGGTGAGGCGGACGCCGCGGGTGGTGCGGTCGAGAAGCGGCATCCCGGCACGGCGCTCGAGCGCCGCCATCTGCTGCGAAACAGCGGGCTGGGTGTAGTCGAGCGACTCCGCCGCGGCCGTTAGGGAGCCGCAGCGGGAAACCTCACGGAAGACCCGCAAGTGCCGCAGCTCAAACATAAAGGCACCTTAGAGCAAATCAAAGATATCTCCATTTGACCTTATGGCGCTCGGCCGTCAGAGTCTAGGGCGCCCGAGGAGGAGGCACTATGAGTAGCCAGCAGAGCATCACGATCAGGCGGGCGACGGCGGAGGATGCGAGGGCGATCGAGCGGCTGGCCCAGCTCGAGGGCGTGCAAACCCCTCGCGGCGAACTCCTGGTTGCGGAGGTGGACGGCGAGCTCTGGGCCGCGGTCGAGCTGGGATGTGGCACGGTTGTCGCCGATCCCTTCCGGCCGAGCGGCGATGTCGCAGAGTTTCTCCTACGGCGGTTTGAGCGGCTGAACGGAGGGGTGCGGCGGGGAGGCGTCCGGCGCTGGCTTGCCCGAGGCAAAGCGATGCCTTGCCGGGTCTGATGGCGCGCTTGGTCGGGATCAACGACGTGGCGCTCGAGGTCGGCGATCTCGAAGGCTTATCGTCTTCGTGCCGCTGGCGGTCGATGCCTTCCGGCGAGCCTGACACGGGACTACGACCGTCATGCTGACGATCCGGGGACTAAGGGACAAGGAGTCCAAACGCGCGCACAGAGAAGGCTGGGAGGGGTCAAGAGCCTGCAGAAGCAAATCAACACCATCAATTCGCAGCTCAGCTGTATTTCAACCAGAGTGCCGGTGACTCGGTACTACGGCTACGACTTCTTTACGGGC
>CAWEGM010000010.1:0-263422 GCA_963808565.1 uncultured Solirubrobacterales bacterium | reverse complement strand
AGCAGCCCTGCGGCTTGGAGCCTCAGACTTGCCCCTCCATACGTTCCGTCATCACCAGGAGCGCGAACAGGATTTGCCGAATGTCGTCCTCGGGCATAGAGGCGAGCGAAGCCACTGCAGCTTGTGGGCCCTCCTCACGCATCTGTTCGCGGAGTTGAGCGAAGGCGGCCAGGGACTCCTGCATGGCCGTCGCGATTCCTTCCTGTCTTCCGTCGCTCACGTTCGTCCTCGGCCCTCCCCTTCTCACTCGATACAGGCCTGCTACCCCGGTGCTCGATTCGTTGAACCGAGCGAGTGGGTGGTGACCGGTGAAGCGCAATGCTGATCCATACTCCCGCAGCCCGGCGGCTTCGCTGATCATTGCGTTGGGGTTAGGCGCCCGCAACATCGAGGACTACGAAGCGTGGGGGGAGGTATACGAAGAGTTCGATGAGCAACGCCGGTCGAATACATGAGGGGAGGTGAAGAGCGTGGCTGACATCAGCAGAATCCGCATGGAGGACATCGATATCACCGAGGAGCGCGTGCGACGCAAGCACCAGGTGACCGCGACGCACCGTCCGACGGGCGCGTCTGTGACGAGGGACGGAATCTCCTTCTACATCACCCGCAACGACGCGTTGACCTCCCTCGAGGAGCGGGTCGCTGAGTTGGAGGACGGCGACGAGGACGAGCCAGACTCATGAGATAGGAATGGACGTGAGAGGCAGGAGGCCTGGCGGGGTAGAGTGAGCGGACGGGCGCGCCGCCGAGACGGGGTGCGACTCTTCGATCATGTCGCAGGCCACCCTTCACACCAACGCCGGGCCGATCACCGTCAACTTCTTCGACGAGGACGCGCCGAAGACGGTCGAGAACTTCCGCAAGCTCGCGACCGACGGCTTCTACGACGGGCTGACATTCCACCGTGTGATCAGCGACTTCATGATCCAGGGCGGCTGCCCGGAGGGAACGGGCACCGGCGGGCCCGGCTACACCTTCGAGGACGAGATCAACGACCACAAGATCGTCCGCGGAGCGCTGGCGATGGCGAACGCCGGACCCGACACCAACGGCTCCCAGTTCTTCATCGTCACCACCGGGGCCGCTGCCTGGCTGGACGGTAAGCACACGGTGTTCGGTGAGGTCACCGACGGCATGGACGCGGTCGACGCGATCGAGGGAACCGAGACGGGTCCCGGCGACCGGCCGGCCGAGCCGCAGGTGATCGAGAGGGTCGAGCTGAGCGACTGAGCGGCGCTGTGGGACTGACCGACAAGTTCCGCGAAATGCTGGGTGTCGGCGAGGGATCGCTGCATCCCGACGGCCTCGCCGAGCTCCAGGTCGGCGAGGCCGGGTATGACGACTGGGACGTCGTCCGGGACTTCGAGGAGCTGGAGACTGGCCGCGCCTGGCGCCAGCAGCTGACCGACGCGGGAATCGAGGCCGTCCTCACCTCCGATCATCCCCTGAACGAGTTCGGCCGGGGGGACATCGCGCTGCGCGTCCCACCCGGCCGATGGAGCGAGGCGAACGAGCTGCTCGACGAGCCGGACTAGCCGAGAGCACACACGTCGCCAGGCGGCGAGCAAGGAGGAAAAGATGAGCGAGCCAAAGGTCGGAACCCAGGAGGAATGGCAGAGCGCGCGCGACGAGCTGCTGGCCGAGGAGAAGGAGCTCACCCGACGGAACGATGAGCTGACGCGGAAGCGGCGGGAGCTTCCATGGGTCGCGGTCGAGAAGGACTACAGCTTCGAGACAGTCGATGGGACGAAGTCGCTAGCGGAACTTTTTGCCGGGCGCTCGCAGCTGCTGATCTACCACTTCATGTTCGGCCCGCCCTATGAGGCCGGCTGCACGGTGTGCTCATCGATCACCGACACCCTCGCCCCTCAGGCCCCGCACCTTAGGGCCCGCGACGTGACACTGCTGCTCTCCTCCCGGGCGCCGCTGGACAGGCTCCAGGCATACAAAGAGCGCATGGAATGGGACATCGATTGGGTCTCCACCGGCGAGAGCGACTTCCATCCCGATCTCGGCTTCATGCACACGGAGGAGGAGCTGAAGCCTTTCCTGGAGGGCGAGATCCCACCGGCGGTCGAGCAGATGGCGGAGCGGTCGGGCACGGATGTCAAGGGGTACGTCACGGAGGGACCAGGCCTGAGCGCCTACGCGCTCTCGGATGGAGTCGTCTACCGAACGTACGTGACTACCGCGCGCGGCCTCGAGCTCGCAATGGCTTACTACGGCCTGCTCGACCGGACCCCGCTGGGGCGTCAGGAGGAGGCCGGGGAGCCGCACTGGCTCCACCGCCACGACGAGTACTGAGGCCGCTCCGCCCGGCGCTCGCTCAGCCTCACCGGACGGGCTCGCCGCTCGACTTCACCACGAGCCAGAGCCCGCCGAACTCCTCCACGTTCTGGCAGAGCACTTGTCCCGGCCCCTCGTGCGCGTAGTAGTAGAGCGGCTGCCCGTTGTAGGTGACCTGCGTCGTGCCGTCGTCCCGCTCGGTCGTCCCGAGCAGACCCTGGTCCGCACCCGACGCCGCCTGCGGTTCGCCCTTGGTCAGTACCGGTGGCCAGGCCTCGGCGCAGGCGCCGTAGCACTCGCTGGTCGGGCCGCTCTCCTTGTCGAAGAGATAGATCGCCTGGTCGTCGGCGTCGTAGAGGATCTGACCGTAGTCGGAGCTCGACACCTTGATCGCCGTCCCGTTCGCCGCCGGGGGTGGGGCCGCCTCGGTGGCCGTGGTCGTCACGGCGGTTGCCGCAGTGGTGCCGGAATCACCGTCATCGTCGTCGTCGCCGCAGCCCACAAGCAGCAGCGCTCCCGCCACCGCGCCGATCGCCATCTGCCTGGTCATCCTCGCTCCTTCGCTCGACTCCCCACCCGTCGCGCCGGGCACCGTTGCGTTACACGCCGGTTCGCGATTCGGGGCCGCCGTCGGAGGGTCCCGGAATGAGCTCCGAGTCGAGCTCGGGGTCCGCGTAGCAGACCACAGTCCGCGCGCGCCTATCCGGCCACCCGCGCCTGCGGCGCTCGAGGAGGATCCCGGCGAAGCCGAGCATCAGCGGCAGAGCCGAGATCGGCATCCAGAGGAGGCGCCGAAGCGCCTGTCCAACCGTGACATCTCCGGAATCCTCGGAGAGCAACCGGATCGCGACGAAGGACATGCCGGGCGTCCGTTGGGCGCCGGACCAGAACACGACGAGGTAGGTGATCGCGATCAGGGACCAGGCGGTGAACCCGAGAACGATTACCGCGGTGCCGGCCTCCTGATCGCCCGACTGGAAGATCGAGATCAGGAATGCGATCGCGGCGGAGATCAGAAGGAGGGAGCCGTAGACGACACCGCCGTCGATCGCGAGCGCGAGCAGTCGGCTGACGGCGCCGGCGTAGATCGGACGCGCCTCCCGCTGCGGCCGCCGCAGCACGGTGCGGGCGGCGCGCTCGACCACCGTGTCCATCTGGCGCGCGGCGCGGCGGACTCCGCGTCGGAGATCCTCGACCAGCCCCACGCCCTGCTTCGCGATCGCGGCGCGCACCTCGGGGGCGTCCGCGACGCGCTCCACCAGGCGCTGGGCCTCCTCGCTCTCGAGGACCTTCTCCCACACCCGTTGCGTCGTTTGGCTGTCGAGCAATCGCTCGGTTGCGCGCGCGGCGGTCTCGCTGTCGAGCGCCCGATCGACCCCGCGATCGACCGCGCCTCCGACGGCCCGGTCGATGCCGAGCCGGCGAGCCACGCCGCGGGCGCCGCGCCACCCGGTCCGGGCGATCGCTCCCAAGGTGCGCTCGATGGATGTGCGCTCGTCCGCCACTTGAGCGTCGGGCGAAGGGTAGTTAGCGCCGTCCGGCCGCGGGTAAGACTCGTCCCACGAGAGAATCGATGCCGCACAGGGGCGCGGCTAGTTCGGGAACCAGGTGAAGCGAAGGCTCGCGCCCCCCATGGCGCAGTTGACGAAGCGCCCGTCCGAGCGAACGTCACGCTTTGCCTCGCACGCGTAGCCCTCGACCGAGCACGTCCGCTTGTAGCCCTCGGGCGAATCGGGGTTGTCGATCGTGTTGCAGCGGTTCGGGTCCGCCTCCCACGCTCCGGCGACCGCAAGCGCGGTGGCGCAGTCGGTGCCGGCGAATTCGAACTTCACGTAGTTCGCCGGGACCGAGCAGCCCGCCGCCGTGCCGCCGGTGGCGGGCGCACTCTCCTTCTTCTGCTTCTTCTGGCCGGCCGGCGGCGTGGACGCGGTCGTCTCCGTAGCGAGCGGTGAGGTCGGCGAGGGGATCGAGACCTGCGGGGCGGTCGTCTCGTCCTGACCGCTCTCGTCACCGCAGCCGGCTGCAAACGCGGCCACGGCCATGGCGGCGACGGCGAGGAATCGAATGCGAAGCGTCGCGGGCATGGCGGGATTTGTACCTGAGGGGGGCGTGGTACCGCTAGCGTCCCTGCGGTGCCGAAACCGCTGCTCGCCATCGACGCGCCGTCGATGCTCTTCCGGGCCTTCTACGCCCTGCCCCGGTCGATCAAGGGTCCGGACGGAAACCCGGTCAACGCACTGCTGGGGACGGCGAACCTGATCCTCCGAGAGGTCGAGCGTCACGACCCGCGCGCGGTCGTCCTCTGCTTCGGCCCCGACGCCGCCGCCTACAGGCTCGAGCTCTTCCCCGAGTATCACTCGGATCGAGAGGCGGCCTTCCCGGACGAGCTCCGGCCGCAGTGGGAGGACTCGGCGGACTTCTTCGGCGCGTTCGGCTGGAGGATCGCCGGCTCAGACGACCTCGAGGCGGACGACCTTCTCAACTCGTACGCGCTGCGAGAGGACAAGGCGGGCGGGCGGTCGCTGCTGATGACCGGCGACCGCGACATGTTCCAGTGCGCCAGCGGGCGGACGAAGGTGCTCTACGTGAGCACAGGCAAGCAGGGGGGGCAGCCGATGGGCCCGGCGGAGGTGAAGGAGCGATACGGGATCCCGCCGAGGCTGGTCCCCGACCTGATCGCCCTCCGCGGCGACCCCTCGGACGGCATCCCGGGGGCGAAGGGCGTCGGCGAGAAGACCGCGGTCGAGCTGCTCCGAAAGCACGGCTCGCTGGAGAAGGTGCTGGACGCGGCGATCCGTGAGCCGCGGCCCGCGCTGCGGACGGCGCTCGTCGGTGACCGGGAGCGGCTGTTGATCTTCAAGGACGTCGCCACCCTGCGGACGGAGAAGGTGGGCCGCCCCCGGGACAAGCGGACGGACCACCGCGGCGCCGCGAAGGCTGCTCGCACCCGCGGGATGAACAGGCTCGCGGAGCGGCTGCTCGAGGCGGCCTGACCGGAGCCGCCCGCGGCGTTCAGGCGCCGGCCGGCTCGGGCCGGGCTCGCTCCAGGATCTCGACCACTCCGCGATCCCCGTCGACGCGGACCCGGTCCCCGGTCCGAAGCTTGTCCGTCCCGTCACCCGTGCTGACGACGCATGGGATCTGAAGCTCGCGCGCGACCACCGCTGCGTGGCTGAGCGCGCCGCCCATGTCGACCACCAGGGCGGAGGAGATGAACATGATCGAGGACCAGCTCGGGTCGGTCGTCGGCGCGACCAGGACCTCGTCCGGCTCGACGTCCGCGAACCCTGGATCGGTGACCACCCGGACGGTCCCCTCGACCACCCCGCTGCTGACTCCCGTGCCGGTGACCTCGCGAACCTCCTCGTCCGCCTCCTCCCCACCTTCCACCGGCACGGTCTCCGGGAGCCCCGCCCAGGTCGTGGAGGCGAAATCCAGGCCCTCGTACTCGTCCCGGACCGCGCGCCTTCGCTCGACGAGGTCGCGAACGTCGTTCGGGAGCCGGCCGATCAGCTCCTCGCCGGTGAGGAGAAAGACGTCATCGCGCTCGGCAAGGGCGCCGTCATTCGCCAGGTGCTCCCCAGCTCGCCGCGCAGCGGCTCGGGCAGCGTCGATCGCCTGCAGGAACGAGCGCTTCGCCACGCCGCGCAGTGGGATCCGACGGGCCGCGAGCGGCAGGACCAGGCGTGCCACCGGCCGCTTCCCGCGCGGGAGAGCCGCGACCAGCCGGCCCTGCTCCTCGGCGAGCTCCTCGGCCCGCGCCGCCTCCCTGGTCCGCGGATCCTCCGAGTCGTCGCGATCCGCGTAGCGCTCGACGAGCTTCCTCAGTGGCGCGTCGTCCTCCCGCCAAACGGTGCTCGAGATCTCCCCCTCGGCGGGGCCGTGAAATCCGTGGTTGGCGATCACGCGGGAGAGCTCGATCTCGCCTCGAGAGGCGCGCCAGATGTCGGTGATCACGTCCATCTCGGCGCCGCCGGTCCCGCTCAGAATCGAGATGTCGCCGGTGCCCGCCTCGGCGGTCAGCTTCTCGAGCGCCTCGTACATCGGCTGGACGCTGCAGAGCGTCCCGAGGAGCTGGGTACCGGCGGTCCGTTCGAAGCGCTTCGTCGCCGTCGCGAACAGATCCCGGGCCTCCTCAAGCCCGAGGGAGTGGATCCGCTCGGTAACCCCGCGCCACCATCGATCCTGGTCGGCGGCCATTGCCCGCAGCCGCGACGGGTAGCGGACGAAGGACCTCGTGAACTTCCCTGCGATCGCGGCGTATCGGGATCGCGTCGGGTCGAAGCTCATGCCGGGCGGCGCCTCGCCGAACATGCCGCGGATCGCCTCCCGGCCGCTCGTCCCGGGAAACCGGTCGCCGATCAGCGCCATGTACTCGAGCCGCATCGCGAGCCGCCCGTAGAAGAGGCGAAGGACCCATTCGGCGGGATCGCCGGGCGGGTCGAGCTCGGTGCGCCGGAGGACGCCGATGTCGAAGGCGGCGCGGCGGGCGCCGCGCTCTCCGGGCGCGCCCCAGAGCGCCCAACTCAGCGGGGTGAGGACGCCGGGAGCGGCCTCCCCGAGGTTGGTCGTCGTCCAGTGGTAGGCCGACCGGGTCGAGGGCATCAGCGGGTCGGTCACGGTCAGCAGCTGCCCGGGCGATCGACGAGCAGGAGGACGGTGGAGCCGGGCTCAGCGATCTCGTCCGGCGCCGGCGAGGTGTCGCAGACCTCCCAGTCCTCAGGCACGATCACCCCGAAGAGGCCGCCGCCTATGCGATCGGACTCCAGGCCGGCGGCCTCCAGCTCGCTCTCGGCCACGTCCAGGGGAAGGCCGATCACGAAGGGCACCGTCACTCCACCCGCCTCGCTCTGCGCGCTCCCCTCGCCTGAACCGCTCGCACCCCCCGGCCCGCTGTTCTCGGTCCGCTCGGCCGGCGGGGTGCCGTCGTCGTCGAGCCTCGGCACGGCGACGAACGCCGCCGCGCCGAGGCCGGCCAGGACGAGCAGGGCCAGAATGGCGGCGATCCTCCGGCCGCGCCGGCGTCTGCGCCCGCGGCGGCGGCGCTTCGGAAGCCTCTCGGTCGGCGGCTCGATCGGCGCCAGCCGCACGGTGGGCGCGGTGGGCGCCGCCTCGCCGGAGCCCACCGCGTGCTCGGGCTGGGTGACCGCCTCGCCGCGCACCGCGGCGACCGCCGCCCGGCCCAGGTCGCCCGCCGAGGGGAACCGGTGGGTGGGGTCCTTCGACATCGCCCGCCGGATGACGTCGTCGAGGACCGCCGCACCCCGTTCCTGCGATGAGGCCGAGGGCGGCGCCTCGTTCAGGTGGGCCCACATCTTCGCCGAGCTCTCGGGGGCGGAGAAGGGGACCTCGCCGGTGACGGCGTGGAAGAGGACCCCGCCGAGCGCGTAGACATCGGCGCGGGCATCCACCCGGTCGCCCTGGATCTGCTCGGGCGCCATGTAGTCCACCGTCCCGATCACCTCGCCGGTGACGGTCAGCCCCGTCGTCGCGGCCACCGCCTTCGCGAGCCCGAAGTCCGTCAGGTAAGCACGGGGGCCGTTCCGTACCATCCCCGTCGGCGATGATCACGTTCGCCGGCTTCACGTCCCGATGGACGAGGCCGGCCGCGTGGACCGCGTCGAGACCGGCGGCGACCTGCGCGATCACGGCGGCCGCACGCTCGGGTGGGAGCGGGCCCTGGGACGCGGTGAGGCGCTGGAGGTCGGGGCCGGGCACGTAGCGCATCGCGACGTAGGTGAGCCCGTCGCGCTCGCCGGCGGCGAACACTGTGACCACCCGCGGATCCTCGATCGACGCCGCGGTGCGCGACTCCGATCGGAAGCGCTCGCGAAAGCGGTCGTCGTCGGCGATGTCGCTTCGGATCACCTTGAGCGCGACCGGCCGCTCGAGCCGAAGCTCGATCGCGAGATAGACCAGGCCCATCCCGCCGCGTCCGAGGGTCCGCTCGATCCGGTACCCAGCGAAGACCGTCCCGGGCGCGAACTCCGCCGAGCGCCCACGTCTCATCGTTCCTTCGACAGACATGCGAGCACCCAAGTATCGCGGCTTGCCGGGCCGCAAATGCCGACTCGCAACTACCAGGAGTCGACGAAGCGGTGGCCACGGCCGGCGGGCGGGGCGGGGCCGGCGGTCGCGGCGGCGAGGGTCGATGAGACGACCCGCCGGGTCTCGGCGGGATCGATCACGTCGTCGAGCTCGAAGACCGTCGCGGCGTTGAGCGCCTTCGCGCGCTCGTGGGCGAGCTCCGTGAGCTCGCGAACGCGCTCCTCGCGCTCGTCCTCGTCGGCGATCGCCTCGAGCTCGCGGCGGAATCCCAGCCTGACGGCGCCCTCCAGGCCCATCGGTCCCAGCTCGGCGGTCGGCCAGCCCACCGTGAGGAGCGGCTCGTGAAGACTCCCGCCCGCCATCGCCTGCGCCCCGAGGCCGTACGCCTTTCGCAGGATCACCGCGACGAGCGGCACCCGGAGGGAGCCGCCGGCGAGGAAGAGCCGCGAGCAGTGCCGGACGAGGCCCGTCGCCTCGGCCTCGGGCCCGACCATCATCCCCGGCGTGTCGATCAGCGAGACGATCGGCAGGCCGAAGGCGTCGCAGAGCTGCATCAGGCGGGCCGCCTTGTCGGCGCCGGAGCTGGTGATCGCGCCGGCGAGATGCATCGGGTTGTTCGCGATCACTCCCACCGCCCGCCCCTCGATCCGGGCGAGGGCGGTGACCATCTCGGGGGCGAAGCGCTCGCGCAGCACCGTGGTCGAGCCCTCGTCGGCGATTCCCTCGATCGCCCGGCGGACGTCGTAGGCGCGACGGCGGCGCTCGGGGATCAGCTCGCGGAGGGCCTCGGCGTCGGCTTGGCCGCCGGGGACATCCCCCTGGAAGTACGACAGGAGGCGCCTGGTCACCGCGACCGCCTCGGCCTCGTCGGCGACCAGGACGTCGACGACCCCGTTCTGGATCTGCATCTGCGCCGGGCCCACCTCGTCGGGGTCGACGTCGCCCAACCCGCCGCCGGCGATCATCGCCGGGCCCCCCATACCGAGGGAGATGTCATCGGTCGCGACGATCAGATCGGAGCAGCCGGCGAGCACCGCGTTTCCCGCGAAGCACCGGCCCGGCGACGATCGCGATCCGGGGCACCAGGCCCGAGAGCCCGGCCCATAGCGCGAACGCGCGGGTCTCGAGTGCCGAGACGACCGCGTAGTCCGTGTCGCCCGGGCGGCCCCCACCCCCCTCGGTGAAGAAGACGGTCGGAAGCCGCATCCGCTCGATCAGCTCGAAGAGGCGGTCCTTCTTGCGATGGCCCATCACCCCCTGCGTCCCGGCGAGCACCATGTAGTCGTAGGAGAGGACGGCACACGCAGCCCGCTCTCCGAACAGCTCGCCGTTCACCCGCGCGGTCCCGGCGACCAGGCCGTCGGCCGGAGTCCGCTCGATCAGCTCCTGAAGATCCCTCCGTGCGCGCTGGGCGGCGATCGCGAAGGCTCCGTACTCGACGAAGCTCCCCGGGTCGACCAGGTCCTCGAGGTTCTCGCGCGCGGTTCGCCTGCCGGCCCGGTGCCGCGCCTCAACGGCCTCCGGCCGTGCCTCGTCCCGGGTGAGCTCCCGGCGCCGAAGCGCCTCCTCCAGGTCATCCCGCATCGGCGAAGCCTCGCACAGCGGCGCGAGGCTGGCCGTTCTTGCGGGTGGGGCTACTTGTGCTTCTTGCGGGTCTTCTCTGCAGCGTCAGCCACGTCCCCGACCTGCTCGCCGATCGACCTCACCGTATTGGCGGCGGAGGTGATCTTGTCCAGGTCGATCTTGCTCAGGTCGATCTTCTTGACCGCCTTCGGGAGCGACGGCGAACCCAGCTTGCTCAGCGGGTTCCGTGACTGGGACTGGTTACGACTCTTCAGCGCGACGCCTCCTGCGACGCCGGCGACTGCGGCGCCGACGGCGAGCAGCGGGCCCTTCGCCTTCCCCGCGACATTTCCGACCTTCTCGCCCGCCTGGGCGATCGGCCCGTTCGTCGAGGAACGACTTCTCGATCGACTCCGGCTCGGGGAAGTCTTCCGCTGGGAAGTCTTCGCCCTGCTGCCATTCGAACCGGCTCGTCTCGTCTTCGACGAGGCGTTCGACCTCGACCCGTTTTTCGTTGTCGATCTGCCGTTCCTGCTGGTGGATCTGCTTGTACTCGAGCCGCTGCGTTTGGAGCGCGTGCTCGAGGACCTCGTTGTCTGAGCCATCTGATCTCGCCTCTCTTGGCTTCCGTGCCGGCTGCGCTTTTCGCGCCGGCGGTTCCATCGGGTTACCCGCAAACTCATGATTTGAACTGCGCGACGCGGGTAAGCGCGGATCACGGATTCACGACAGAAGGAGTGGGCAGGATGCCCAAGCAGTCCTCGCGGTCACGCAACACGAAGAGCTCGTCCGGTTCGAAGAAGAGCTCGTCTGGTTCAAAGAAGAGCTCGTCGTCCAAGTCGAAGAGCCGCTCGTCCTCGAGCCGCTCGCCCTCGTCCAAGAGCCGTTCCGGCTCGCGACGCGGCGAGTCCCACAACAGGTCGGGGGCGCGCACCGAGTCGAGACGGGTCGAGAGCGACTCCTCGACCAAGGCGCCGAGGGACAAGAGCCGGAGCAGCTCCAACGGCCGCAGTGCATCGCGGAGCCGCAAGCGCAAGCGCGAGGAGTTCCCTGACTATTCGGTCGTCGACCCGAACGACGTGCCGGAGGGTCCGGATGTTCTGGTCGACGTCCCCGTCGTCAAGGTCGACAAGATCGACATCGAGGTAGACGATCTGGATGCGAGGGTCGCCGTTCTCGCGAGGGTCCGGAAGCTGGTGAACCTGAGCGTGGGCGCGCAGGCGCACCTGGGCCAGGTCGAACTGAAGATCGAGGGCGTCGAGGCCCAGGCGCTGCTGAAGGCGCGGCTCGACAACGTCTCCAAGATCCTCGAGCGGGTGCTGCTGTCCCTGGACCGCAATCCTGAGTTGCTCGAGGGAGTGGGCAAGGCGATCGAGGAAGTCGGAGGCGGCGCGGGACATATGCTCGACGAGTCCGGAGACGCCGTCGAGGATGTCGGCGAGGGCGCCGGGAAGGCGGTGCCCGAGATCGGCAAGGGCGCAGGTTCGGCGGTCGGCCAGGTCGGAAAGGGAGCCGGGCAGGCCCTGCCCGAAGTCGGCAAGGGCGCAAGCCGCGGGGTCGCGGGTGTCGGCCAGGGAGCCCAACAGGGCCTTGGCGAAATCGGCCAGGGCGCGGGCCGCGGAGTCGCGGGAGTCGGCCAGGGCGTCCAGCAAGGGGTTGGACAACTGACCGGTCAGCAGGGCCAACAGCCGCAGCAACAGCAGGGCCAGCCGCAGCAGGCCCCCACAGCAGGAGGGAGAGGGGTAGTGGCGTCTCAGTCCACGAAGTCACGCTCGTCGAAGCAAGGGTTCGAATCGCTCGAGCTCGAGCAGGAGCCGATCCAACGGATCGGGTTCGAGCACGCGGACGCCGGCGCGGAAGACGGATGCGCGATCCGCATCGCAGAAGACTGAGAAGTACCGGTTCGCGAAGAACGTCGAGGGCCGGGCGACGGTCGCCGAGCGCGAGTACCGCGACTATGCCACCTCCCCGCTCGCCGAGACGGGCCAGGACCCGGACGTCCTGCTCGATGTCCCGGTCATCAAGGTCGACAAGATCTACCTCAAGCTTGCGGACCTCCAGGCTCACGTCGCGCTGAAGGCGCAGGTGCTCGATCTGGTCACGCTGGACGTCGGCGTGGACGTGCAACTCGGCAAGCTCGAGATCGACATCGAGGGTGTCGAGGCCCAGGCGCTCCTCAAGGTGCGCCTCGACCACGTCGTGGCGATCGTCGATCGGGTGATGACCACGATCGACCGCAATCCCGAGCTGGTTCACAGCCTCAGCGAGGCCGTCCAGGACGTCGGCGCCGGCGCCGGCGACATGGTCGGCGAGGCGGGCGAGGCCGTCGAGGACGTCGGTGAGGGGGCCGGCCAGGCTCTGCCCGAGATCGGCAAGGGCGCCGGCGACGCGGTCGACCAGGTCGGGCAGGGCGCCGGCGAAGCGGTCGGCGAGATCGGCCAGGGCGCGGGCCAGGCGGTCGGAGACGTCGGCGAGGGTGCCGGCCAGGCGGTGGGGGAGCTCGGCCAGGGCGCGGGCCAGGCGGTCGGAGACGTCGGCGAGGGAGCGGGACAGGCCGCCGGGAATCTGGATCAGCTGGCCGGCGGGCTCGGCCAGACGGTCGGAGAGCTGGGCCAGGGCGCTGGACAGGCCGTGGGTGGTCTTGGCCAAGGGGCCGGCGAGCTCGGGCAGGGCGCCGGACAGGCCCTAGGCGGAGTCGGGGAGGGCGCCGGTGAGGTCGCCGGTCAGGCGGGCCAGGCCGTTGGAGGCCTCGGCCAAGCCGCCGGCGGGCTGGCAGGCGGGGCCGGCGGGCTCCTTGGTCAGGGCGGCGGCGGCAACGGCCAGCCCCAGGGCGGAGGCGAGGGCAACGGCCAGCCCGACCAGCAGGGCGGTGACGCCCAGGGCGCTGCGGACCTGACCGCGCCGAAGCTGGCAAAGGAAGCCGCGAAGACCGTTGCCAAGACGGTCGTCAAGGAGATCGGCGTCGGCTGCCACCGACGAGGCGAAGGACCTCGGCCAGGCGGCGACCCGCAAGGTGATGGAGCTGGGCGAGCGGCGGCGGCGGCGGCGCGCCGAGAAGCATCCGGCGACCGATGCCGCCAAGCGTCAGGCCGAGCAGCTCGGGATCGAGATCGAGGAGATCGAGGGGAGCGGCGCGGATGGCCGGGTCACCGTTCAGGACGTGAAGCGCGCCGCAAAGGGCGAGTGAGCCGTCGCAAGCCGAAACGTGTGCTGCCGCCCGACGTGGAGATCGGCGCCCGGGCCACGGCGCGCAAGCTTCGCTTTCGCACGAAGCCAGAGACGAACGTCAAGTTCGAGGGCAAGACGCGGGTCAGATCCGATGAGCGGATCGAGGACGTCGAGATCGAGTCCGACTCGGGCAGCGAGCGCCGAAACCTTCCCGAAGAGGTCGAGCCCGGCGTCACCTATCGCGACGTCGAGGTCGGCTGGGCCGCGAGGGCCCGGGCGATGATGCCCGAGGAATCCGACGAGGACGAAGAGAAAGAGGACGAGTAGCCATGAAGGAGTTCATCACGCGGGTCACCGCTGAGCGGCTGGGCGGCGACCGACCAGGAGCGCCCCGGGCGATCGGGGCGGCGGCCGTCGCCGGCACCGTCACCGCGGTCATCACCTACCGGCTTCTGCGGCACGAGACGAAGGAGTGACATGCGAAGCAAGGGACGCGACAAGGCCGGCGGCACCCTGGACAAGGTGCGAGGCCGGATCAAGGAGGCGAGCGGAGC
The DNA here is from genome assembly GCA_963808565.1 of uncultured Solirubrobacterales bacterium. Lineage (GTDB taxonomy): Bacteria > Actinomycetota > Thermoleophilia > Solirubrobacterales > 70-9 > DASUPK01. The sequence goes on along the minus strand of CAWEGM010000010.1, from coordinate 249,800 downwards.
GCTCACCGGCAATGAGCGCCGCCGGACGAAGGGGCGCGCTCGGCAGGACAAGGGCTCCGCACGCAAGAAGCGCGGGCATCTGCGCGACCTGCTGCGGAAGTAGTGGGCACACTGCGTTTGCTCGTGCCCTCGCCGGGTAACTCGCCAGTGAACCTCCAGGGAAGGAGAGCAGGATGTCAGACCTCACGCGCATGACTCGAAACGCACTGGATGCGGCGAAGGATGCGAAGCCGGGCAAGGAATTCCTTGCTGACCCGAAGAGGCTCGGCGTGGCCGGCCTCGCCGTGGCGACGCTTCCAGTCGCCGTCGAGCAGATCGCGAAGCGCGTCGCGCCGAAGGTCTCGGATATCGGCGATCAGGCGAAGGACAAGATCTCCGACGCGACCTCAGGCCTGGGAGACCAGGCGAAGCAGGCCGCGAAGGGCGCGGTGGTGTCGAAGCTGACGCCCGGCGGATCTGACAGCGAAGGCGGCATCCTGTCGAAGCTGACGCCCGGCGGATCTGACGGCGAAGGCGGCATCCTCTCGAAGCTGACGCCCGGCGGATCCAGCGAATCCGACGAGGACGAGCACGGCCGTGCCGCCCCCGGATACGGCGGCGGTGGCAGGCGCATGCCGATCCAGCAGTCGATCGACGTCGCGGTCCCGATCAAGGTCGCCTACAACCGGTGGACCATGTTCGAGGATTGGCCCGACTTCATGCAGCGGTTCGAAAGCGTGGAACAGGCCGACGACACGACCCTCTCATTCACCGTCAAGATGTGGGGGCTCACGAGGCGGTTCGAGGCCGAGATCGTCGAGCAGCGGCCCGACCAGCGGATCGAGTGGAACGTCACGGAGGGCCCTGCTCATACGGGGGTCGTCACCTTCCACAAGCTCGCTGACCGCCTCACCCACATCGAGGTCACCCTGGACATGGACCCACACGGCCTGGTCGAGAAGATGGCCCGCGGGATGCGCTTCACGAAGCGCGCCGTTCGCGCCGATCTGCATCGCTTCAAGGCCCTGGTCGAGCTCGAGGAGGACGCCGAGGGTGGCTGGCGCGGCACGATCGAGGAGGGCAAGGTGAAGCGCCGGACCGAGCGCCGCCCGAGCTCCTCGGCGAAGCGCCGCCGGACACAGAGCAGGAACGGCTCCAGTCCGTCGACCTCCCGGAAGAGCAGTTCGCGCTCGAGCTCCTGACCTCGCCACATCGGAGGGCGCTGGGCGGAGCTAGCCTCCGCCCATGCGCCGTCGGCTCGCACTCGCTCTGTCGGCGCTGTTGATCCTTGCGGTACCGATCGTCCTGGTCGGGAACACGCTGCTGGTCCTCGTCAATCCCTGGTTCGTCCACGCCCAGTACGCGATCCCGGGGTTCCCCGACGACGACATCGGGCTGAGCGACGACGAGAGGACCGACCTCGCCGTGACCGGGATCCGCTCCATCCGCCCCGGCTCCGAGGGGACCGAGCTCCTCCGGGAGGCGCGCCTTCCCGACGGGACCCCGGCGTTCGACGAGGACGAGATCCAGCACATGGACGACGTTCGCGCCCTCGTGAGAGGAACGCTGATCGCCTGGGCGACCGCTCTGGTCCTCGGCCTGGGGGCGCTCCTCGCCCTTCGGCGGTTCGACGGACCGTCTCCGCTCCGGCTGCCGCGAACGCCTGCTCTGGGCCCGGTCGGCACGGCGCTCGTCGGCGGCGCCTATCTGACGATCGCCGCGATGGCGCTCGCGGGGCTCCTCATGCTGGTCGACTTCGACTTCTTCTTCGACGACTTGTTCCACGGCCTCTTCTTCGAGGGCGACAGCTGGCAGTTCGACGACGAAGACACGCTGCTTCAGCTCTACCCCGAGTTCTTCTGGGGCGTCGCGGGCGGGACGCTGGCGGGGCTCGTGGTCCTCCAGGCCGCCGCGGTGATCGGCGTCGCTAGGAGACGCGGCTGAACCCGTTGAGGCCTCTACCCTCCCTCCTGTGGGGAGGGTTGTCGGACTGGTCTTGGTCGCGCTTGCGCTGTTCGCGCCGACTGCGCATGCGCAGTTCCAGCCGCGAATCATCGGGGGGTCGACGACGACGATCGATCAGTACCCGTGGCAGGCGGCGATCGCCTACGACCCCGCGAAGCGAGCCGGCAATCCGTTCCAGCGCCAGTTCTGCGGTGGCTCGCTCGTGACTCCATCCATCGTCCTCACCGCGGGCCACTGCGTCCATGGCACCGACCCCGAAAACAACTCGGATCTCGATCCGGACGACGTCAACGTCATCCTCGGCCAGACGACCCTCTCCACCGCCCCGCCGAACTCGGAGTTCAACGTCCAGGGCGTCGCGAAGCAGGTCGGCTATGACGACAGCTATGGGCCAGGTGGCGGAGTGCCTTCGAACGACGTCGCCTATCTCGTCCTCCAGTCTCCCTACAACGCGACGACGCCGATCGACATCGCGGGCCCGGACGAGGGCGCCCTCTGGGACCCGGGAAGCAACCAGCAGATAACCGGTTGGGGGGCGACCGCCGTGAGCGGGCCCGGAAGCGGCGGCAGCGACACCCTCCGGCACGCCACGGTGCCGATCACCAGCGACGCCAGCTGCGCCTCCGACTACGGCGCAAGCTTCAACAGCGCGACGATGGTCTGCGCCGGCTTCCCCGCGGGGGGCGTCGACACGTGCTTCGGCGACAGCGGTGGGCCGATGCAGGCGGCGGTCGGTGGCGGCGTCTATCGACTGGTTGGAATCACGAGCTGGGGAGCCGGCTGCGCCCAGCCGGACGCCGCCCGGGGTCTATACGCGGGTCGCCGAGGGGAGCATGCGCGCCTCGATCGCCTCGAAGGTGTTCGAGCTCGAGAACACGTTCGGGCTCCCGCACGAGGACATCGAGGGCGGGGACGACAAGACCCGCCCGAGACCTCGATCAACTCGGGGCCGTCGGGCTCCACGAACGACGCCGACCCCCACCTTCGGCTTCTCCTCCGACGAGGCGGGCTCTACGTTCGAATGCTCGCTGGAGGCCCAAGGGGATCCCGCCTCCTTCGGCGCCTGCTCGAATCCCCTCAGCCACACCCCGAACCCGGGGCTGGCGGACGGCGACTATACGTTCGCGGTGCGGGCCACGGACGCCGCCAGCAACACCGATACAACCCCAGCGAGCCAGAGCTTCACCGTCGACACCGTCCTGCCGTCCGATCCCATGGTCTCGAGCTCGTCCCACCAACTCGGCGTCGCCTCGAGCGATCCGACCGTCGTCATCGGCTTTTCCGGTGCCACGGACGGGCTTCTCGGTTCTGGCGTTGACGGCTTCTCCTATCAGTGGAGCACCTTCCCGACGACGCTCCCGGACACGACCAAGGACGCGGAGGAGTCGGCGACCGGGACGACCAGCCCGATGCTCGCCGATGGCTCCAGCCACTTCTTCCATCTGCGGACGCGGGACAACGCCGGCAACTGGACGGCAACCGTGCACCTCGGTCCGTTCGTGATCGACGCCGTGCCGGATCCGGGCCCCTCGCCGCCCCCAGCCGGCGCGGCCGCCGACGCGACACCGCCGCTCGGCGGGCTCTCCGCGCGGGCGAAGCGCGGCGGCGTCATCAAGCTCGAACTCCGTTGCGACGAGGCCTGCGCCGCGCTCGCGGGCGGGGTGATCGTGGTCGGCCCCAGCCGCTTCCCGCTGACGAAGGTTCGGGCCGACGTCCCGGCCACCGGGTCGGTGATCGTCAAGCTGGTCCCGAAGGGCAAGAAGGCCCAGCGGGCGCTGCTCGACCTGCTCGCTAGCGGCACCCGCGGCAAGGCGAAGATCGACGTCACCTTCACGGACGCGGCCGGGAATTCGGCCGCATCGGCTATGAAGGTGAAGCTGAAGAGCTAGTAGGGCGCGCCGACAGCCTTTGCCCAGGACGGATCGACGGTGAAGGCGCCCTGCTCGTTCACCTGGTCCACCGTCACGGTCGCGGGCTCACGGTTTCCGCTGCCGGGCTCGAGCGTGATCGAGCCGGTCCAGCCCTGCTCGTTCCGCACCTCGTTGAGGGCTTCCGTCAGCGCCCCCGCCTCGAACCCGCCGGCCTTCTCGACCGCCTGGGCGAGCACGTTCACGGAGTCGTAGGTGTACGGGCTCCAGGTGCCGGGGGCCTCACCGAACTCGTCCTCGTAGTCGGAGACGTAGGTCTCAGACCCCTCGAAATCGCTGGGAGCGGGCACGCCGACCACTTCGCAATTGGGTGCCGCCTCGCCGGCCTCGTCCAGGTAGCCGGTGTCGTAGGCGCCGTAGTCGAGCAGGCAGGGGGGACTCTGGCCCGGTGAGATGGCCTTGGCGATTGCGGCGCCCTCCGGCGAGTAGACAGCGGCGTAGATCGCGTCGGGCTTGCCGGCGGCGAGCTTGTTGACGACGCCTGCGTAGTCCGGTCCACCGGGCTGAAGCGGCTCGAATGCGGTCACCTCGACCCCCCGGTCCTCGAGCGCGGCGCGGACCTCGCCCGCGATTCCGGTCGTGTACTCCTCAGTCTTGTCGTAGGCGATCGCCACCGTCTTGGCGCCGATGAAGTCCGTCAGTGCCTGGGCGGTCGCCGGAGCGATCTGCGAGCCCATCGGCTGCAGCGTGAACCCGAAGCCCTCGGTGTCGGTATCCGAGGTGAGCCTGATCGGGACCAGGCCCGCCTTGCTCATACAGCGGCAGCGTCTCGACCCCGACGCCGGAGTTGTATGGGCCGACGACGCCGTCCAGGCCCTCGCCGATCGCGGCCTGCACCGCCGGGACGCCGATCTCGGCCTCGCCGCCGTCGTCGATCGGGACGATCTCGATGTCCTTGCCCTCGAGGCCGCCGTCGGCGTTGATCTGGTCGGCCGCGAGCTTGGCGCCGTCGAGCATTCCCTCACCCAGGGTCTGCAGATCGCCTGAGAGCGGTGCCTCGAGGCCGATCCGCCAGGCGTCGCTGCCGCCGCCGGAATCGTCTGAGTCGTCGTCGCCACAGGCGGTGACGCCGAGGGCCAGAACGACTGCGGAAATGACTGCGGCTGCGAGCTTCGGACGCTTGGGCATGATCCTCCTCCATGCTCCTTCGTTGACGGTGCCCCTGTGCTCGGCACCCTATCCGGAACGGAGGAGGGATCCGGCGAAGGCTGCGCCTGCGCCTCTGGCTAACCTGGCGCCGCTCATGCGACTCGAGGATCGCCGTCTCCGACTCGCCGGTGCGGCACTCCTCGCCGCGGTCGCCGCGTTCTGGCTCGTGATCGTCATCCGGCAGATCGCGGAGGCGGGGTTCTACTCCGACGACTGGGCGATCCAGTGGGAGTGGAATCACTATGGCTTCGAGAAGGCGGTCGACCGCCAGTTCGACATCCTGGGCAGCAAGCCGCTGCTCGGAATCCTGCTGATCGGCTCCTACGAGGTGCTCGGCACGAACCCGGCCTGGCACCACCTCCTCGCGGCCGTGCTCGGGCTGTCGACCGCGGGGACCTTCTACCTCGTCCTCAGGCAGCTTCGCTTCGAGCCGCGGGACGCGTTGCCGATCGCGCTCCTGGCGCTGCTCTTTCCCTGGGCGTCCGCGATCCGGTTATGGCCGACCGGGATGCTCAACAACTTCGCCATCCTCCTGCTGTTCGGGGGCTTCCTGATCGCCATGCTGGGGCTTCGGGTCGGCGGGGGTCGCGGCCTGCTGATCCACGTGGTCGCAACCGGCTGCTACGTCGCGAGCGTTCTCACCTACGAGGTCACCGTGGGCGTCGCGCTTTTCCTGTGGACCGCCTACGTCTGGCTCTTCGGCTGGCGCGCGGCACGGCCGCGCATCGCGCTCGATCTGAGCGCGGTGGGGCTCGCGGCGCTCTACACCAAGGAGAACACGAACAAGCACGTCGAGAGCCTGGCCGACCAGATCGGCCACCTGCCCGACATCGTGGGCGACGGCGCCAAGCTGATCGCCGCGTCGCTGGCGCCGCTGTCGGTGCCGGCGAAGTTCTCCGCCGTCCTCACGGCCCTGATCCTCGCCGCCGCCGCCGCGATCCTCATCGCCGCGGCGCGGCGCCCGCGTCACGCCGATGGGAGCGGGGCAGCTCCCGGCCGCCGCTGGGCGGTGGTGGCCGTGGTGTCTCTGGCGGCGCTTGGGCTCTGCTGGGCGATCTTCGTCCCCCAGGCCTTTTACACCCCCACCTTCCGGGGGCTCGAGGACCGCGTCAACGTTCTCGCCCTATACCCCGCCGCGGTTCTGGTCTGGGCGGTGCTGCGGGCGGCCGGGACCCTGCTCGGTCGGAACGGCTACCTGGTCGCCGTCGCCGGGGCCGTCGTTGTCGCGATCGGCTACGGCATCAACGATATCCGGCAGCAGAACGACTGGCTCCGCTCCACCGACCTCCAGGAGGAGGTCCTCGGTCGCGATCGACCGAGCGAATGCACCCAACTCGGCGGTCGTCCTGGCGTTCGACTATCCAGCCGAGGTCGCGCCCCGCGTCCCGGTCTTGAACGTGACATACGACCTCTACCCCGCGGCGCAACTGCGGACCGGAAGGGGGATCGAGACCTACCCGGTGTTCACCGGTGCCCGGCTGCGCTGCTCGACGAAGGGGGTGGCTCTGGAGAAGCTGGTGACGCCGCTCTACGACAAGATCAACCTCAGGAGCTGGGGCACCGCGAAGCTCCAGGACTACGGCGACGTGGTCTTCGTCGACGTCGCGAAGCGCCGCCACCTCGTCGTCCGCTCACAGGAGGAGTGCGAGGACGCTCTCGAGAGGTTCGAGCCGGGGCCGTGGCTGCGCTGAGCGCGGCCGGCCTCAATCGACCATCAGCCGCCAGTACGGGGCACCTATCCACCTATCCCCTCCAGCACTGGTGGAATGGCTATCCGCAGGTCGGTTGCGACGATGGCTCGAGCTCGCGCAGTCCACTCGCACTGATCCGATAGCCGAGGGGCTCGGCAACGGCCGGAATCCGCACCGGCTCCCCGTCGACCGTCATCTCGATGGAGCCATTGCCGAATGTGACCGCGAAGAGCGAGCCGTCGAACGGTCCCCGCCTCTCACCCGAAACAAGCGTCTCGCCGTTGACAAGGGCGCGACCGCGACCGTCAACGAGGCAGACCCAGACGGGGCCGATCGACCGAAGTTCGACCTCCACCGTGGTCCCTGGCGCCGACGATCCCTCCTCAGCGGGCGCGGGTTCGCGCGTTTCCCGATCGGCGACGGAAGCTTCGCGCTCCGCCCGCTCGCCGTCGCCTTCATCCGAGCCGCCCAGCGACATCACGATCACCAAGGCGAGGAGACCCACGAGGATCAAGCCCGGGAGCAGGAGGGCGGCGGGCTTCAGCGAGCGGGTGGCCCCGAAGACGGACCTTCGCCGGCCACGGCCTGCCCCGCTTGGCTTCAGAACCTGGGGTGGGATCGCCTCCGGCCGCTCGGCATCGCCGGTGGTCCTTCGGTACTCGTCGAGCAGTGCCCGCTCGTCCAGGCCGAGGAAGCGTGCGTACGTTGAGAGGAATCCTCGCGCGTAGGCCGGAGCTGGCAGATCGTCCCACCGATCCTCCTCCATCGCAATCAGGAACTTCGTCCGGATCTTCGTCGCCCGCTCGACCTCGTCCAGGTCGACCTTGCGGCTCGTGCGGGCATCGCGCAGGGCTTCTCCCACTCGCGGTGACATCTGAGGATTGATTCTTCCTGCTCTTGAACCGGTAGAGGCGGCTAATCGGCCTCAGGGACGACCTGTGCGGGCCCGAGGAGGCTCTCGACCGGTTCGAGCCCGGCCCCTCGCTGCGGTGATCCCAGCGGCCGGCGGACCGGCTCAGATCGACTTCTGGATCTCGCAGGCGGAAGCGGTGTCCTTGCGCTCTTCCCGCCCTTGCAGGTGTCCTTGCCGCCGCCGCCCTTGAGCTTGTCCTTGCCCGCCTGGCCGAGGAGCTTGTCCTTGCCTCCCCCACCCTTGAGCGTGTCCTTGCCCGGGCCGCCGAGGAGCTTGTCGTTGCCGGGGCCGCCATTGAGCGTGTCCTTGCCGGGGCCGCCGCAGACGAGGTCGTTCCCTTCCAGGGCGGTGACCGTGTCGTTGCCGTCCAGGGCGTCGATCACATCCGCGGCAGGGGTACCGGTGAGCTGATCGGCGCCAGCCGTGCCCAGGACGGTCGGACGTCTTGCCGTCGCACGGGGCCGCAACTTTTACCGTCGGCGGTCCCGTTACGGTCGGTCCCGAAGCCGAGCTTCGTCGAAGCTTCTCACCTTGAAGGAGTCGGTACCGATGAAGCCCGGGTTCGGCGTGTAGGTGAAGTCGGGATCCACCCGCGAGGTCATTCTGCGTCGAGAGGTGCCGTTCGTGGCGGTTCGTGCCGCTGAACTCTCGCACCTCACTCTGTTCATACACCGGCCCGGTGTCCGTGCACACGACTTGGAAGGTCACGGGGACGTTCACGCCTGTTATCACCGTGCTTGTCCGGGCACACCGGACGGGCATCAGGGGCCCAGTCCGGGTTGCCGTCGAAGTCGTTCGCCCCCGGATCCTGGGAGAGCTCGACCGGGAACGCGTTGCTGCCGTCAGGTCGCCGCTCCATCACGAGCCTGCCGGCCGTGGTTACGTCCCGATCCCTGTAGGCGATCTAAAAACCCGTCGGGCGACCAGGTGCAGTTGTAGTCCGCCGCCGCTCCGCTGTGACTCGAGCACGCTTCCCATTCCCCCGAGCGGTGCGACCATCACGGTGGCCTGGCCGCTGAACCCTTGGACGAGGGAAAGCGTGTAACAGATCCTGGTCCCGTCGGGCGAAATCGAGGGCTGGAACTCGCTGCGCCCCGGAGGCGTGGCTGATCGCGTCCGTGGGGGACCCGCTGTTGTCGGCGGGCTCCCGCTTGATCCTCATGTCGTTGTTCGCGCCGTTGGGCGCCACGTTCAGGTTCCCGAGCGCGTAGAAGAGCGTCTGCGAATCCGGACTCCAGGCCGGTTTGCCCTCGATCGTCGTGGAGCTCGTCGAGGTTGAGGTTCGTGCCCGAGCCGAAGCGGGTCCGTATCCATCAGCACGTCGAGCTGGAGGCTCCCGTTCGTCACCTCGCTCTCGTAGGCGATGCGGGTGCCGTCCGGCGACCAGGCCGGGCGATCCTCGTTCACGGTCAGGGTCTCGGTGATGTTCTGGGGGATCGCGCCCGGCGTGGTCAGGTCGAGGATGAAGATGTCGCACTTGTTCGGATTGCAGCTGGGGCCGCCGGCCGCGTAGGCGATCTTCGTGCGATCCGGCGACCAGGTCGGGTGACGGTGCTGCACCGCGGCGCTGGTGATTGGAGGGCTAAGGGTTCCGCCGCCAATGCTGCTGGGAACCGGCAACAGGAAGAGCTGCGCATTCCCGCCGGTGGGACCCTGGACAAAGACGATCCTGCCGTTCTCACCCGAGAGCACCGCGCCAGCGGTCTCGGGCAGGGCCGCCAGCGCCGCGAGGCAGACAGCAGCAATCAGAACTCCCCGCCGGCCTCTCCTACTTCGCTGCACATCCATCCAGGACTCCCCTTCGACGCCGTTGGCGTGCACCCTTTCAGTCGCCGGGGGCGAAATCAACCCCAAAACTGGCGCGCCGCCTGTTCCCCCATCTGGGCGCGTCGAGCCTACGCGGGGGAGCGATGCTGGAGCAGGCCGCTGACCGCCGCCGCCAACCGCTCGCCCCGCCTCGTCAGCCGATACTCGGCGTGCGGAGGGCGTCCCTGGACCAGCCGCCGCTCGACTATTCCGGCCTCCTCGAGCTGCTCGAGACGGTCCGAGAGGGTGGTCGGCGAGATCCCCGGGAGGGACTGCCGGAACTCGTTGAAACGGACGGCGCCGCTGGCGCTGGCATAGATCGTGCCCAGCGTCCAGCGGCGCTCCAGGAGGTCCGCGACGGCGCGGAGCTCGGAGGGAATCGGCGAGCAGCTACGACACCGCGGCGACATTCGCTCCGTGTCCGGCGGGCTCGAGCGCCCGCTCCAGGACCTCGTCGATGCTCATCACCGGGTGGAAGGTCATCTGCTCCCGGACCTCCTCCGGTACATCGTCGAGGTCACCGCGGTTTCGCTCCGGGAGGATCACCTCCGTGAGCCCGGCTGCGTGGGCAGCGAGCACCTTCTGCTTCAGGCCGCCGATCGGCAGCACCCGGCCCTGGAGCGTGACCTCTCCGGTCATCCCGACGGTGTGCTTCACCGGTCGTCCGGTGAGGAGCGAGGCGAGGGCGGTGGTCATCGCGGTGCCCGCGCTCGGCCCGTCCTTCGGGATCGCCCCGGCCGGCACGTGGACGTGGAACTCGCGGCCGAAGCCGTCGCCGTCGATGCCGAGCTCCTCGGCGTGCGAGCTGACGTAGGAGAGCGCGATCCGCGCGGACTCCTTCATCACGTCGCCCAGCTGGCCGGTCAGGACCAGACCCTTGTCGCCCTCCATCGCGGTCGCCTCGATGAAGAGGACGTCACCGCCGGTGCCGGTCACCGCAAGCCCGGTGGCGACACCGGGGATCGCGGTCCTCTCGACCGACTCCTGGAAGAAGCGCTGGCGGCCGAGTGCGTCGACCACCGCATCCGGATCGATCACGATCGGCGTCGGCACATCGCCGGATGCGATGCGCGTCGCCTCGCGCCGAAGCATCTTGCCGAGCTCGCGCTCGAGCTGGCGGACGCCGGCCTCGCGCGTGTACTCGGTGATCACCTTGCGAAGGATCGCGTCGGATGCCTCGACCTCGTCGGGCTGGAGACCGTTGCGCTCCAGCTGGCGGGGCCACAGATAGCCGCGAGCGATCGCCAGCTTCTCCTCGGTCGTGTAGCCGTCGAAGGAGATGACCTCCATCCGGTCGAGCAGAGGCGCCGGGATCGTGTCGAGCATGTTCGCCGTCGCGAGGAAGACGACCTCCGAGAGGTCCACCTCGACGTCCAGGTAGTGATCGCGGAACGAGTGGTTCTGAGCCGGGTCGAGTACCTCGAGCAAGGCGGCGGAGGGGTCGCCGCGCCAGTCCGCCCCGACCTTGTCGATCTCGTCGAGCAGGATCACTGGGTTCATCGTCTCCGCGTCTCGCAGCGCGCGGACGATCCGCCCCGGCAGGGCGCCGATGTAGGTGCGCCGGTGGCCGCGGATCTCCGCCTCGTCGTGGATTCCGCCCAGCGACAGGCGGACGAACTCGCGCCCGAGCGAACGGGCGACGGACTCGCCGATCGAGGTCTTGCCGGTACCCGGGGGACCGACGAGGGTCAGGATCGCGCCGTTGGCGCGGCTCTCACCCTCGATGCCGCGCTCCTGGCGGAGCTTGCGGACGGCGATGAACTCGGTGATCCGCCGCTTCACGTCCTCGAGGCCGGCATGGTCCTCGTCGAGGACCTCACGGGTGTGCTCCGGATCGAGCCGCTCCTCGGAGCGCTTCGACCAAGGCACTGCAAGCAGCCAGTCGAGGTAGCTGCGAATCATCGATGACTCGGGCGACTGCTCGCCCTGCCGCTCGAGCCGGCGCAGCTCGCGCTCGGCCTGCTCGGCAACGGCCTCGGGCATCTCCGCCTCGGCGATCTTCTTCTCGTACTCGCCGATCAGGTCGCCCTCGTCCTCTCCGAGCTCCTTTCGGATCGACTCCATCTGCTTGCGCAGGAAGTACTCGCGCTGCTGCTTCTGGGCGCCGGAGTCGACGTCGTCGCGGATCTTGCGGCGGACCTGGAGCTCGGCGAGGCGCTCGCGCTGCATCTCGATCGCGAGCTCGAGCCGCGCCGTGACGTCCAGGGTCTCCAGGAGCTTCAGCTTCTGCTCCGCGGAGAGATCGGGACTGAACGCGGATGTGTCGGCCAGTGCCCCCGGCTCCTCGATCGAGCGAAGGAAGACGCCGATGCGCTCGTCCGCGCCGCGCAGCTCGAGGATCTCCTCGACCACGGCGCGGTACTCGCGCACGAGCTCATGAGTGCGCTCGTCATCGGGGCTACCGTCGTGGATCTCCTGCACGTCGACGCGAAGCTGGTCGCCGCCGCCCTCACTCGCCTGCCCGCCGCCGGCGAGGCCGCGATGCAGGCCGATCACGGTCGACGCCCAGGCACCGTTCGGCAGCTGGGTTCGATCGATCACCTCGGCGACGACGCCGATCCGGCCGAAGTCCCCCTCTCGGCGCGGCAGCAGGAACACGCGGTCCTCCTCGCCGGTGTCGATCGGCAGGGTCGCCGTGACGCCCGGGAAGACGATCGCTTGGTCGAGTGGAATCAGAAGAAAGGTGCTCATGAGCAAGTCCAGTTTCTGTAGTTAGTACGCATAGGATAGCGCACGCTGCGCGCAGTCAGAACTGGAGCTCCCTCGCCTTGGACCGCCCTCGCGAGGCCCCGCGATCAGGCTCTGTGGCAGTACCCGTAAGCCGAGATTCTCGCCTCGGGCCCGAAGAAGTTGAAGCCTGACCCGGTCCAGGCCCCGCCGGGGTCGATGAAGCCGCCCGCGAACAGGACCGCTCCCGCCGGCTCGGTGCTGAAGCCACCGAAGACGACACGGCGCCCTGGCGGGCACGGCGGCGTCGTCGCTGCCGCGTAATGACCGTGCGGAATCACCGTCGTGGCCGAGACCTCGCTCAGCAGCGGCTTCTTGCTCCTGCGGCAGTAGGCGATCGCCGTCAGCTGGCCACCCATGAAGCCGAAGGCCCTTCCGGTGACCTGCCAGGTCTTCGGGGAGATCGCCCGTGACTCGGTCACATAGTTGCCGCCCCCGGAGATGAAGTTGGTGCGCTGGAAGCCGCCGCCGAACAGATGGCGGCGGCCCGGGCAGGTGGCCAGGATGGTCCTGGTCTGGCCCGGTCTGACGAACACCGTCGTATGCGGCGGCGTGACGGGCCTGTGCTTCCGCCCGCAGACGACCTGGAGGGTCACATCACGTGCCTCGGTCCTGCCCGGCGACGGATCGAACAGGACCGGGGTGACGTGCCAGCCCCGTTGCACTCCGAGCCGCTCGAAGGAGTGCGGGTAGACCGCCTCGCCGTCCCCGCTCGGAGGCGGGTTCGTGACCATCCCGCCGCCGAAGGGAACGGTGCGGCCGGGACAGCCGACGACGAGGCGCGGGGTCTCGTCGGCCCTCGTCATCCGGTAGGTCTTCGTCGCGATGGTCAGCCGCTTTCCGGCCGCCTCCGCGGTCGCGGCGCTCACCCGCTCGGCAATGCTGCCCTGGACGAGCAGCACGGCGACGGTCGCGGGCAGGAGACTGCTGCGCAGAACCATCCGTGGCATCTGCTGACCCCTCTCTCATCGGTGCTTCCGGGGTTAGCTGTCGGGCTCACGCGAAGAGAGTCGCGTTATGCCGGGTATCGGCAATTCGCCCCAGGAATTGGTTCCCCCGGCCGCCGGCGCGGCGGACGCGCGGGCGGTTCAGCAAGGTCGGTTGTCGAGGCGCGGCAATCTAGCAAAGCGGTCGGGCCGCACGTCGGGCAGCGTCCGGGATCAGCCCCGCAGGATCTTGAAGACCTCGTAGGTGCGATCCATCGCCGTCTCGTCCGGCGGGATGTCGATCGCCAGGGGCAGCAGGTCCGAGACGTGGATCCAGCTGACCCCCGCGTCCTGGTAGGCCCGGAGCTCGCCGGCGACCTTCTCGGGACTGCCGATGAACCAGCTGCGACGCACCATCTCGTCGGTGACGCGGTCGATCGCCTCCTGGGTCTCCTGCGCTCCCCACTTCATGGGCTCGAGGTTCGCGGCGTAGTGCCAGTCGCGGGGCATCGGCGGCTCGATCCCCTCGGCGTCCCAGTCGGCCATGTTCAGCCGTCCGAAGATCGCGGTCTGCCAGCGGATCAACTCATTGGCGATGGCCCGCTCGATCATCTCCTCGTCCTCGTGAAGGATCGCGACGGTCCAGATGCCGAACTCGAACTGGTCGGGGTCTCGCCCGCCGGCCTCGACCCTCTCGCGCATCGACTTGATCTGCTCTGCGGCCACCTCGGGCGACGGCCAGGCGAAGGGCGCGACCGTGGCGAAACCCTCCGCCTTGCGGCAGGCGATGTCGATCAGCTTCGGGCCGCCGCCGAGCGCCCACATCGAGGGCTTGTTCGCCCTGGCGCCCCCGATCCAGGCGGTGTCGAGCTTGGAGAAGCTCCCCTCGAAGTCGATCGGCCCGTCGGCCTCCATGTAGCGGTGGAAGATCTCGAGCTTGTCCTCCAGCTGGGCGAGGCCGTTGCGGCGCCACTTCGAGGGCCGAAGCTGCTTCACCTCGCCCCCGCCGATCTGGAAGATCGCGCGGCGCTCGGTCATGTCGGCCAGGGTGAGCATCGTCTGCATCAGCTCGAGCGGTCCGCGGCGGACGGACTCCGTGCTGATCGAGACCCCGAGTCCAGGGACCTGACCGAGCACGTACGCGGCCGTCGCGAACGCGTCCGGGAACGAGTCGGGGTCCGGCATCGCGTCGATGAATCCGGTCGGCAGGTTCTCGCGCCTCCACAGGGACTGCGGGAAGAACCAGGTGATCTGGTCCCAGATCAGGATGTCGTCGACGAGCCCGCTGGCCTCCATCTCGCGCGCGGCCTGCGCGGTCGCCTGCGGGGGCAGCCAGCGGCTGAAGGGAACCGGCGCCGACAGAGTCAGCTCGCTCATCCCCAGAATCTAATCAAAGTTTGAAAAGGCGGCGCAGGGTACGGAGCTGCCGGTACTTGGCCTTGTTCATCCCAGGCGTCGGGCCAGGTCGAGCCAGCGCGGATCCAGCACGGCCGGCTCGGGGGGACTCCAGTGGCTGGGCAACTATCGACGAGCGTGGGTCGGGAGACGTTGTGATCGTGTGCCCATCCGCGGCGCACCGCCTCGACGCGTGGTACCTACCCAAGGAAGGTGTCCGCACCTTCTACGTCGTCCACGACGGGGGTGCCGACCCGCTCGCCGGCCCGCCCCCGGCTCGCTGGGGGACGCCCGCGGAATCCGCTCAGTTCGGACCCTGCGCGTCCTGATCTACGACTACGACTTGGCCTTCGTCCTGCCGGAGGGCACCCTTGCCCCCGGGTGACGCCGCGCTCAGCCGCCCCGGAATTCGGCGGACGGCGGATAATGGACGCGTGGGCCACGCGGGCGGACAATGACCGAGATCATCTCGATCCACTCCTTCCGAGGGGGCACGGGCAAGTCGAACACGACGGCGAACCTGGCCGTCGCGATCGCGCGCCTGGGCAAGCGCGTGGGCGTGGTCGATACGGACATCCAGTCGCCGGGCATCCACGTCCTGTTCGAGCTCGACGACGAGCGGATGGACAAATGCCTCAACGACTATCTCTGGGGCGACTGCGGAATCGAGGAAGCCGCCTACGACGTCAGCGACCACCTCGGAATCGACGGCGGCGAACTGGCGGTGATCGGCGGCGGCGTCCACCTCGTTCCTTCGAGCATCAGGGTGGGTGAGATAACGCGCGTGCTGCGCGAGGGCTACGACGTGAGCGTCCTCAACGATGGGTTCCGTGAGCTCGGCGAGCGTCTCGGACTCGACTACCTGCTGATCGACACGCATCCCGGCCTGAACGAGGAGACGCTGCTGTCGATCACGATGTCGAACGTGCTCGTGATCGTGCTGCGCCCCGATCAGCAGGACTTCCAGGGGACGGCCGTGACGGTCGATGTTGCGCGCAAGCTGGAGGTGCCCGAGATCCTGCTGGTCGCCAACAAGGTGCTTTCCGACTACGACCTCGACGCGGTTCGTACCCAGATCGAGCAGACGTATGACCTACCGGTCGCCGGCCTGCTTCCGCTCTCCGAGGACGTGGTTCGGCTCGCGAGCGCCGGCGTGTTCTGCGTGAAGCAGCCCGATCACCCGATCGCGAAGGAGATCGGCCGAATCGCGCAGCGGGTGGCGGGCAGCTAGCCGCTTCGTCAGTCGTCGTCGCGGCGAGAGCGCTCTCGCAGCTCCTTGGCTCGCTGCTGAAGATCGCGGAAGTAGTCGGTATCGGTGATCTCCGCGACCTGGCGGCGGCGCTTGCCCTCGTCGATCTGAACTGACAGCTCCTTGATCTGGCGCTGCATCCGCTCTTCCCGCTCGCGCACCTGGCCCGCCATCCGATCGAAGACCTTGGCGAGGCGGCCGATCTCGTCTTCGCGCTCGGCTATGCCGTCGAGCGATCCCGGGGAATAGCTGCCGCCCTCGACGGCGATCGCTGCAGCAGTGAGCTCGCCAACGGGGCGAGTCACCCGCCGTGCGCCCAGCAGCGCGGCGAGCAGCCCGAGGGCGAGCACGGCCGCAGCGATCCCGAGCGCGAGCAACGTGCCCTCGCGCAGCTCGGACTGGACGTGGGCGGTCGAGAGCGCGACCAGGACGCCGCCGATCACCTCGCTCCCTCGCTCGGCGATGATCGGCGCCGCGACGGTGAGGACCTCATCCTGCTCGAACGACTGGGGATCGCCGGACCGCTCGGTATCACGGAGCGCGACCGACTCAGCAGCGCTGAGCTCCGGGTCCTGCGCTCCCGCGCTGTCCTCGCCTTCCCCGCTGCCGATGCGAACGACCCGCGTGCCGAGTTGGTGGTTGACGACCCGGACCGCCACGACCCCCGGCGCGTCCGCCGTCTGGTCCACCAGCCGCACAAGCCCAACCTGGCGGCGGAGCCCCGCCAGGTACTTGGCCTCGTATCCCACCTGGACGATCCTGGGCTTGTCGACCCCTCCGACGCCGACGTACTTGAACACGCGGTCGTCGACCTCGCGCCGCTGGGCCCGCTGAACGACCGTGTTGCGCTCACCGGCGAGCAGGGGGTAGAACGCCGAGGCCTGTCGCTGTACGCGAGGGTCGGGGCTGAAGGTGAAGTCGATTCCCGGCTCGCTATGGATATAGGCGCGTCCGGTCGGGTCGGTGATCCAGAACTCGTCGATCGTCGTCCGCCTCGTCACCTCGCGCAGGCGAGCGCTGATCTCGCCGGGGGACATGCCCGAGCGCTCCGCCGCGGCGACGAACTCCGCGGCGGTCGTCGCCTGGACGACCATCTGCTTGCCGATCGCGCCCTCGACGTCGCGCCAGGCACGATCGGAGTAGGCCGCGCTTTCGGCGACGACGCCCGCGAGGCGCTCGCCGTCGTGCCGCGTCTCATCGAGCAGGCTGTCACGGGATTTGAGCGTGAGCGGGATCGCCGTCGCCGCCACCGCGAACAGGACGAGGACGGCGACCAGCAAAAGTGTCCGCGCTTGCAGCGTCACCCGCAACTGACCCTACCCGTCGGGACCGCTGAAACCCGCTCGATACAGTCGAGCGATGACGGAGGACCCGGGCCTCCTATCGAGGGAGGAGGTGCTCGCCGGACTGCCCACCCGCCGAGCAAGGACGCTCGTCTACCTGATCGAGCGGGCGGCTGCGCGCCGGCGGGCCGAGCGCGAGGTGGGGACGATGTCCCTGCTCGGCGAGCGCTCCGCCGAGGCCCGCGAGCTCGCCTGGATCGAGGCGTTCGCGCTGGGCGAGGACCCCCCACGCCGGCCGAGCGTGCAGGAGATCGAGGCCGCCGCAGCGGGGTGGGCGAGCCTGGTTCCGGCCTCCGCCGAGATCAGGGCGGCCTCCGCCCGGCTGCTCGCGGATCGCTACCGGCTCGATCACCGCAGGGTGACGGGGATCCGTGCCGCCCTCGGACTCGACTCCGAGGAAGTCGCCGCGGCGTTCGAGCGCCAGACCGGCCGGACGATCGACACGATCTGGTCGCGGGCGACACCCGTGGAGCGGCTGCGCTGGCTGGCGACGGCACCAGAGCGCTGGCTCGACGGAGCCACCGCTTTCCGCGCCGCCTTAGCCGTCACCTTCTTCACCTGCCTTGGCCAATCGATCCTGATCGTCCCGGTTACGGTCGCAGCCGTCGGCCCGGCCGCCGCCGGCGCCAGCATCCTGGTGATCGGCCTCCTGGCTCTGTGCGCCACCGCCGCCGTGGGCGAGGCCACGACCAGAAACGGCGAGGTGCGCTTTCGCGGTGCTTTCTTCGGGCGCCTGGCGACGAGCGCTCTCGGCGCCGGCGCCGGAACCGCTCCGGGCCTGCTCGGGATTCTGGGGACGGTCCTTCAGACCCTGGCGGCCTTCATCGGCCTGGCGCTCCTTCTCGAAGTGACGATCCCGATCCCGGCCGCGATCTGGGCGGCGGCCCTCGGGGTGATCATGGTCGTGCTACCGCTGCGCTTGCGGCGAACCACGTCCTTCGGAGGGCTGGTGGCACTGGGCCTGGTGAACCTGGGGCTGCTCGCCGGCCTCAGCGTCGTTCTCCTGGGCGCAGCCGGGCTGGATGGGGAGCTCACCGCTCCTTCGCTCTCGTCCCCCGGTGACATCGGGGTCGACGCGGCACTCGGGCTGATCATCGGCGTCCTGCTCACCTCGTACGCGGATCCCGTCTACACCGTGCAGATCGGGCGCCTCGTCCTCCCGCGCGACCCGGACGGAACCGAGTACGTCCGCGGATCGGTCGCGGGGATGGCCGCGTTCGTCGCGGCCACCGTGGTGTTCAGCGCGGTCCTCCTATTCGTGGTCCCCGCCGCCGAGCTGGCCGGCCAGGACGGATCGGCGCTCGACACGGTCGGAGACCATGGGGGTGCGACGGCGATCGTGCTCGCCACATTGATCGGGATCGGACTGTTCGGAAGCCGGCTCTACGGCAACGCGCTCGCCCTGTTCGACTTCGTCGACGAGCGCATCCCGGGACCGCGCGGGCGTCGCGTGGTCCTGACGGTGGGCCGGGGACGGGTGCTTCTGATCGATCGCGGCGAGGAGCGGCCGGACATATCGCTCACCTACCGGGGGATTCGTGAAGGTCGGCCGGTCATCGGGCTCGCCGGCGGGTCGCGCCGGGAGGCCGAGGAGCGAGCTCTGCCACCGGCGGAAGCGACCTCGACGATCCGGATCGGCGACGACGCTCTCGAGCTGAGGGTGGTCGAGGCCGATGAGGCAGCCCTGCGGCTTTCGATCGTCACCGACCTTGCCATCTCCTACGACGGCGACCCCGTAGCGATCGGGCCGGGTGTCGCTGAGAGCCTGCTCGATGACAGCGACACCTCGCGGCTTTCCGCGTGGCTGATCCGCACGGGGGGCGGCGATGCCGCCGAGGCGGCGCGGCGGCTCGGCTGGTCCGAGTCCGAGGCGCGCAAGCGGCTCGAGGAGCTGGTCAACGGGGGCGGCGCGACGCTGGAGGAGGGCGGGCGCTTCGTTCCCCGCATGAGCGTCCGCCGTCACCGAACGGGGCTCGACGCCAACGTCTGGTCCCGGCTCGGGCTCGATCCGCCCCCTGAGCCGCCCGAGCAACCGGAGGAGGGATCGGCGGGGATCATCGCCCGGGTGCTTGCCTCGCCGAATGGCAGGATGATCGTCGGCTCGGTGCCCACCGCGAGCCTCGCTGCGCTCGCGGCGGCGCTGATCGTGGCCGGGACGGCATCGGTCTCCGACCCATTCAGGATCGCCGGGGTGATCGCCTTCGCCACGGTCTCGGGCCTGTTGCCGCCGATGCTGCTGCTGGCGGCAAGGCGCCGCTCCGATCTCGCAGCCGGAGGCGGAGGCGGGATTCTCGTGGGACGGGCCCTGATGGGGCTGACGGCGGTCTCCGCCCCGGTCATCCTGATCCTGCACGCGACGATTCTCTGGACCGACCCGGTCGAGCGCGGGCTGGCAGCGGTCGCGGCGGTGTTCGCATTCGCGACGGTGGTCCTCGCGATCAGACATGGCGCCTTCCGTCCCGCGGCCCTGCTCGAGCTGCGGCAGTCGGACGATGACGGGCCGGTCCGGATCATCGCCGAGGAATGCGGCCGGCCGCTGCATGTCCAGATCAGCCTCGGTGGCCGCGAGCTCGCGGGTATCCCCGAGATCGCCTTGGAGCAGGCCTCGGAGGGGCTCGTTGTCAGGGGTCACACCGCCGAGGCACAAGAGCTTCGAGTCTCCGCGCAGCGTTTGGAGGCGTCCGGGACCGCGCGGGCGCTGCCGGTGACCGCGGAGCTGGAGGGCGGCGCCAACTCAGGGGGGCGCGGCGCGCAGGAGCCGGGCCCGGTTCGACTCGAGGAACAGGGCGGAAGCGCCAGTTTTCCCACCGCGGTGGACTGGACCCTGGTGATCCGCACCGACGAGCGCGCCCGACGGGATTCGAACCTGTGACCTTCGGGTTTCGTAGGCGGTCACCGCAACGCGGCATTCCGCTTCCGGCTACTGCCCCTCGTCCATCGCGGTGGACTCCACCATCTCCATCCCGAGTTGTTGGAGCCTCGTCAGGTTGTCTTCGACAACAGCGACGACGGTTGCGAGCTTCCCGTCCTCGATCTTGAGGATGTAGATCTCGTCGACGCCTTCGAAGCGGCGGCCGGTTGGGGCGGTGCCACGCCACTCTCCGCGGTGTGTGCCTGAGCACTTGAAGTGGCCGACGACCTTGTCGTCTTCGGCGATGGCGTCGACGAGTTCCATGTGAAAGTCGGGAAATGATTGGCGGAACGGACCGATCCAGCGGGCGGCTTCCGCGGCGATCTGACCGGTTGCGACTTCGCCGATCGCATCGAGGTCCCCGCGGTTCACGATTTCGGTCAAACGCTCGAGCAGCTCTTTGTTCTGTTCGGTCTGACTCATCGCGGCGTGCGCTCAACTCTTCGGCTCGTGTCGATCCTCACGCCAGCAGTCTTACCCAGACGGTCGTGAGCGCGTCGAGGGCGGCCGGCCGCGAGACGGTGGCCTCCTCGATCCACCAGAGGACCAGCCCTGCCATCCCCATGCTCATCAGCTCGGCGAGCGGCTCGCGCTGGCGGGGCGGGATCGAGCGTCCGGCCAGGGCGCGGATCAGCTCGACCAGCACCGCGCGCGCCTCGGCGTGCACCTCGCGCCGGAATGCGACCACCTCGGGACCGCCGCCGGCGTCGCGGAAGAGCATCTTCCAGGAGTAGGAATGGGTCTCGACGTAATCGAGCCAGACATCGAGTATCGCGCGCAGCCGCTCCTCGACGCTGCCCTCGGACGGCATCGCCGGGATGAAGGTAGAGAGGTCGGCGCGATGGCGCTCGAGCAGGGCGAGGTAGAGGTCACGCTTGGAATCGAAGTGCCGATAGAGGATCGGCTTCGTCACCCCGGCCGCGGTGGCGATCTCGTCGAGCCGGGTCCCCTCGTAGCCGCGGTCGCCGAACAGCCGCCCAGCAGCCTCGACGATCAGGGCGCGGCGCTCTGCGACGGGGAGGCGTTTACGCGTCTTCGTGTCAGCCATAGTTACCAGTGGGTAACTTAGCTGCTATGGTGGACGAAGATCACGAGGAGGTACCCAAGATGACGAACGAAACCATCACGACGGCTGCGACAAATGGGGCGTCGCCCACCGAAGCGGAAATCGTCAGCCGGGCCCGCGGTGAGGTCGAGGACCCGATCCATCGCGTCTCCTACAGCTTCCGGCCTGAGGGCTCGGACCTCTGGGTCTACACCTGGCTCGAGGACGGCGCCGACCTGCCGGAGCACTACCACCCCTCCCTGGAGGAGCACTGGGAGACGCTGGAGGGTGCGGCGCGGGTCGGCCTGGATGGCGTCTGGCGTGACCTGGTGCCGGCCGATGGACCCGTCCTGGTCGCGCGCAACGTCCGGCACGCGCTCAAGAACGAGAGCGGGCGCGTCGCCCGCATGCGCACCAGGGTGACCCCCGGGGGCCGGCTCGAGGAATTCCTCACCGAGAGCGCCAGGGCCGCGCGCGATGGCCTCTACAACGCCCGCAACATGCCGACCAGCTTCCGCGGCGCGACCTGGCTCGCGGAGTTCGCGCTGCGCTTCCGCGACGAGACCGTGATGACCTCGCCGCCGCCGGCGCTCCAGCGGATCATGCTTCCGCTGCTGGCGCGCTTTGCGCGCCCGCAGTGAACCCGCTGTAGCTCAGGGCATCAGCCGGCGTTGGCGCCGGACAGGTCGGCGCGCAGGGTTGCGATTTCGGTTACGGCAGCGGCCACGTAATGGTGTCGCCAGACCGCGAGCTCATCTTCGAGGTCGTGCATGTAGGCGCCATTGCCGGCGAGGTCCGTGGTCAGCGCAAGCGCGCGCTCCGACTCGAGCTCGGCCACGCGGTCGTGAGCCTCGGCGGCCGTGGTCTTCAGCAGTTGGAACTCTTGATCGAACATCTCAAACTCTTCCGCGCCTTTCCTATGTAGACCGCCCGCGGTCACCAAATCCATCGCTCACGGCGTAGGGCGAGGCACTCGCGCGTGCGCCCGGATCTGGCGTGCGCCGCTCCCCAGGGGCGGTTGACGCGTAGGCGGCCACGAAGCCCTGGCGCCAGCTCGGGTAGCGGAGCTCCCAGCCGAGCTCGCGCTTGGCCTTCGCGTTCGATGCGCCGCGGGAGTCGGTTCCCATCATCACCGCCGCCTCGCCCGCGACGAGCTTGGCGAGCCAGCGGGGAACGCGTCGGGGCGGCTTGGCGCCGAGCTCCCCCGCGAGCATCGGGAGCCACTCGCGCACCGGGGCGGGCTCGTCGTCGACGACGTTGTAGATGCCGGGTTCGCTGTGCTCGAGCGCGAGCACTGTGGCCGCGGCAGCGTCGTCGAGGTGTATGAACGACCAGATCCCGCCGCCGTCGCCGACGATCGGGAACTGCCGCTTGCGCACCGGCTCGACCAGCCCGTCGCTGGAGGCGCCGTAGAAGACGCCGTAGCGAAGCGCGATCCCGCCGGCGTCGGTGACCGCCTCGTCGAGATGGCGCGCCGCGGCGACGGTCTCGCGCATGGCCGGCACCGGGGTGGGGTCGAGCGGATCGTTCTCGCTCTTGACCGGCCCACCCTCACGCGCGTACCTCCCATAGGTCGCGTAGCTCTGGGCGACGAAACGGCGCACGCCCGCCTCGCCGGCGGCGGTCAGCAGGGCGTCGGTGCCCTCCGTCCGAAGCCGGTTCGTCTGCGCGAAGCTGCGGTCGAAATGCTTGAGGTCGCGCAGATTCGCCAGGGCGGTCGCCTGATGGGCGATCGCCTCGGGCTCGGCTGCGAGGACGGCCTTGCGTACCGCGCGTGGGTCGAGCAGATCCAGCACGATCGGCTTCGCGCCGTGCTCCCGCACACGTACCACGCCTTCAGCTGACGTGGAGGTGCCGATCACCTCGTGGCCTCGATCGATCAGTTGGGCGACGAGCCGGGTTCCGATCGCCCCGCTGGCTCCTGCAACGAAGACTCGCATGGCGTCTCCTTTCGGTCACATCCACTCGATTTCAGGGGTCTAGTGCTATGACCCAACGCGACGGAGGAACGTGACGATGGATGAGCGAGAGTGGCTGGCGGAGCGCTTCGAGGAGCATCGAACCCGCCTGCGAGCCGTGGCCTACCGGATGCTGGGCTCGGTGAGCGAGGCGGACGACGCAGTTCAGGAAGCGTGGGTGCGGCTCAATCGCTCGGATGCGGACGAGATCGAGAACCTCGGTGCCTGGCTGACGACGGTTGTAGGACGCGTGTCGCTGAACATGCTGCGCTCACGCGCTTCGCGACGGGAGCAGCCGTTTGACGTGCGCGTGCCCGAGCCGATCGTCGACCGCGCGGACGGGACCGATCCCGAGCACGAGGCGCTGCTGGCCGATTCCGTCGGCCTCGCGCTGCTCGTGGTGCTCGAGACGCTCAGCCCCGCCGAGCGGCTCGCGTTCGTCCTCCACGACATCTTCGCGGTGCCCTTCGAGGAGATCGCGCCGATCGTCGACCGCTCCCCCGAGGCGGCCCGCCAGCTGGCGAGCCGCGCCCGCCGCCGCGTGCGGGCTGAGAAGACTGTTCCCGACCCCGACCTGGAGGCTCAGCGTGAGGTCGTCGAGGCCTTCCAGGCGGCCGCGCGGGACGGGGACTTCGATCGATTGGTCGCAGTTCTCGATCCGGATGTCGTCCTCAGAGCCGACCTTGGCGCAGCCGGATCGCGAGAGGTCCGGGGGGCGGAAGCGGTCGCCAGCCAGGCTGTGTTCTATGAGCAGCTCGGGCTCGACATGAAGCCGGCACTCATCAACGGCGCGGTGGGAGTGGTCACGATGCGGGACGGCCAGCCCTTCTCGGTCGGAGCGTTCACGGTACGGGACGGAAGAATCGTGGAGATGGACTGGCTCGGCGACCCCGAGCGCCTCCGCGAGCTCGACCTCACGATCCTCGATGACTGACCGGCAGGCAATGGCTCCGAGGGAGACAGAGCCGGACGGCTTCGTCACCTACGACGAGCTCAGCGGGCCGGACCTCGACGCTGCGTACTGGGACCCGGCGCGCCTGCCGCTCCCGACGGGCGAGCACATTCCGCTGGACCCCAACGCGGAGCTGGTGGTCGGCGAGGGCGAGGTGCGAGTGTCGATCCCGCGCTTCTCGCTGTCTCACGACGAGTTTCAGCCGGCCGACAGCCCCAAGTACCTGATCTACTCGACCCGCCAGTGGGAGCTGCCGCCGGATCGGCCCGCGACGTTCGCCGCCGACCTCGCGGTGGAGAACATCGGCGGGGAGCCGGGGGACTACCGCCGGGCAATGGCCGCCTTCCACGTCTTCGATCTAGATACCCAGCGCGTGTTCGCCGTCTGCGGCACCTCCACCCGCGTGCTCGCGCTGCACGAGCAGCTGGGCCTGGGGGGCGGCGGAGCGGGCGAACCCTTCTACCAGGTGGTCGAGTCGCCGTACGAGGACTTCGATGACGACTTCACGCCGGCTTCGCGCCTGCGAGATCACACTCGATCGGAGCGAATCGACCGCGGTCTGGCGCGTCGACGGCCACAAGGTGTACGAGGCCCACGGCACGGTGATCCCCGAACGCGCTCGCATCGGGTTCGGGATCTGGACGATGCTGCCGATCCGGGACGGTCGTAGTCGCTCCCTCGACGGGCAGGGTCTGGACGCGCGGTGGCGCCGATTCCGTGTACGCGGGGTCGCTGCGTGAGCGCATCGAGGCGCCCGGCGGCGGCCCAGCCAACCGATCGGCAGTAGCGCCACCCTCGGGACGGCTACGAGCGCAGCATCCGTGGAAGCCCGAAGTGTCCGAAGAGGGCGGTGTCGGCGACGAACCAGGTCATCTCCGCGATCGCATCGCCCTCGAGCGTCAGCACGATCAGCGAGTAGGGGCGGGCGATCGCCGCATGCGCATCCGGTAGGTAGCAGCCGAAGGCCGGCTGGGTGTTCGCCCGGGTCGGCACGACACGCAAGTGCCTGCCGCGAAGCTCCGCCCGCTGGCGAAGCAAGGAGCCGATCGCCTCTCGTCCCTGGTACTCGAGCGGCAGCGGCGGCATGGTGACCCAGGCGTCCTCGGTGAGCAGGGTGACGATCTCGTCGACGTCGTCGCTCTGGAGGGCGTCGACGAAGCGCCCGACCACTTGGCGCTCGCCGGCGGAGTTGGGCCGCGGAGCGCGGTCGCGGTCGGCGGACGGCAGGCGCGCTCGGAGTGTCGCGCGGGCGCGCTGCAGGGCGCCCTTGACCGAGCCCTCGCCGCTGTCGAGCATCTCTGCGACCTCGGCGGTGGAGAACCCGAGCACGTCGCGGAGCACGAGCGCCGCCCGCTGACGGGGCGGCAGGTGCTGGAGCGCGACGATGAAGGCCAGCTCGATCGACTCCCTCGCCTCGTAGCGCGCCGCGGGCCCGGCGGCGCGGTCGGCGATGTCCTCGAGCAGGACGTCGGGGTATGGCTCGAGCCAGACCGGCTCGCTCCGGCGCGTGGGCTCGGGCATGTCACCCATGGCTTGCACCTCCCTGGGGCGGCGCGACCGGGCCCGCAGCGCGTTCAGGCAGCGGTTGGTCGCGATCCGGTAGAGCCAGGAGCGCACCGAGGCGCGCCCCTCGAACGTCTCGAGGCTCCGCCATGCTGCCAGGAGCGTCTCCTGCACGAGGTCCTCGGCATCCTGCACCGAGCCGAGGATGCGATAGCAGTGCACCTGCAGCTCGCGCCGGTAGGGATCGGTGAGCTCGCGAAACGCCTCGTCGTCGCCGGCGCGCGCCCGCGCGAGGGTCGGGTCGTCTAGGGCGTCGCCCGCCACGGGCTCCTCGCATCGGCTTGTCCGGTCGCAGTCATCACCAGTAATGACACCACCGAGTCCCGGAATGGAACGCCGTTCCGTTCTCGCCGCCGCCGGTGTCTGAACAGGCATGAACCCGACGACGCGTTCGCAACGCGACTACGTGTACCAGCGGAAGGAATGGAGCAATGGGAAAGATCGTCATAACCGAATTCATCTCGCTCGATGGAGTCGTCGAGGCCCCGGGCCTGTTCGGAAGCTTCAAGCACAAAGGTTGGACCCTCGACGTCGACCCGGGCGAGGGGGGCAAGCAGTCGAGGCTCCCGCTCGAGGTGCAGCGCATCCTGCTCGACGAGGCCCTCGGCATGGAGGCCATGCTGCTGGGCCGGGTCAACTACGAGGAGCTCGCGAGCGTGTGGCCGGCCCGGGAGGGCGAGCTCGCTGACCGGCTCAACGCCATGCCGAAGTACGTCGTCTCCTCGACGCTCGAGGATCCCGAGTGGAACAACTCGACGGTGCTCAGCGGCGACGCGGTTGAGGAGGTCTCGCGGCTGAAGCGGGAGGCGGACGGGGACATCAACGCCCCGGGAAGCATCCGGCTCGCGCGGACGCTGATCGAGCACGACCTCGTCGACGAGCTGCGGCTGATGGTCTTTCCGGTCGTGCTCGGAAGCGGCGAGCGCCTCTTCGGCGAGCTCCCCGACAAGAAGGGGGTGCGGCTCGTCGACACGAAGACGATCGGAGACGGCATCGCCGTCCTCACTTACGAGGTGGTTCGAGACGCGACTCCGACCTCTGATGGCGCCACCAAGGAGGCCATCGGGGCGCCGGCGGCCAACACAACCTGAGGGCCGAACAGCCCGCCCTGCTGCTCGGCAGGGCGGGCTGCCGCGGGAATCGCGTGACTACGCGTCCACGAGGCTCTTGCGCCGCTCGAGCTCCGCCGCGGTCGGCTCGTCGAACTCGAACGACCCGAGGTCGATCTCGCCGGCCCGCTCGTAGGTGTTGATGGTGACGCCGGTCTTCGTGACTGCGCTGTCCACCAGCTTCATTGCGCCCGGGACCGTGCCATCGCCGAAGAACCGCTTGCCGGTGCCGATCACCACCGGGAAGATCCAGATCCGGTACTGGTCGATCAGGTCCTGTTCGAGCAGCGTCTGGATCAGACCCGGGCTGCCGTGAACCTGGATCTCGGGCCCGTCCTGGCTCTTCAGCTCCCTGACGTAGTCGGCCAGGTCGCCGGTGATCAGCGTCGAGTTGTTCCACTCGACCTTGTCGAGCGTCGTCGAGGCGACGTGCTTGCGGGTGCTGTTGAGCCGGTCAGCGATCGGCCCTTCGTCGTAGGGCCAGTGGGCGGCGAAGATCTCGTAAGTCCGGCGCCCGAGCAGCAGCTCGTAGGGGCCGGACTCCGCGACCTTCTGCATCATCTCGTCGTCGACATAGTTGGCGCCCCAGCCGCCGAGCTCGAACCCTCCGGTCGGGTCCTCATCGGGGCCACCCGGCGCCTGCATCACTCCGTCGAGCGAGATGAACGAATTGACAGCGAGGGTTCTCATTGGGATCTCCTTTCGTTCGTGCCATCACACGTAGGAACGGAGATCCGCGAAAAACTGGTCGGTCAGAGCGCCGGGGGGAGGCCGAACGCCGGAAACAGCTCTGGAGAGACGAAGGTGGTGATCTCAGCGACTCGCCCCTCCTCGATGCGAAGAACGTCCAGTGCAAGCGGCCGGAACTCCTCTTCGCCAGGCGGGCGAAGGTAGTGAGCGGCCGCGGGCAGGGTGTTTGCCGCCGCCATCGCGCCCCGGAGCTGCCCGAATTCGGGGTCCCAGCCCTGCGCCTGTGCGGTCATGATCGCCTCGCGCCCGTCGTACCAGGTGGGGATCGGCGGCATGGTCAGACGCACGTCCTCACGCAGCAGCTCGCCCAGCGCATCGGCGTCGGCCCGCTCATGGGCATCCAGGTAGCGTCGGAGCAGCGCCTGTTCCTCCTCCGTCGGCGCGGTTGCTCGCGCCCAGTCCGTCCGACGCTCGGGCAAGCGGTCGCGAAGTGTGGCGCGGGCCCGCTGGAGCGCGCTCGTCACCGAATCGATGCTCACCTCGAGCAGCGAAGCGGTGTCCTTGGCCGACCAGCGCATCACGTCGCGGAGAATGAGCACGGCCCGCTGTCGCGGCGGCAGATGCTGGATCGCGGCGAGGAATGCAAGCTCGATGGTCTCCCTCGCGACAACCACCTCGCCCGGCTCCTCCTCGGCGGCGGCGATCGGCTCGAGCAGCCGATCGGGATACGGCTGTAGCCATGGCAGGTCCGCCGGAGGCGCCGGCGGCACCGTCGGGTCCCCCGCCGCCCCCAGCTCCGGCGGCGTGATCCGGGGCGGCCTCTTGCGGAGCACGTCGAGGCAGGCATTGGTCGCGATCCGGTAAAGCCACGCTCGCAAGGAGCCACCGCTGAAGCTGGCGCGCTTTCGCCACGCACGCAGGAACGTCTCCTGGACGAGATCCTCGGCCTCCTCGAACGAGCCGAGCATCCGATAGCAGTGGACCTGAAGCTCCCGCCGGTGGCGTTTGAAGTACGCGGTGAATCCGGACTCATCCCCCAGATGCGCCCGGTGCTCGGCCGTGCTCATCACCGTTCGATAGTTAGCGGATTCGTGATGGCTGCGGCGTCGCGCGGTCACCTCCACCCTGGCGCTCGGTCGTCTCGCTTGGGCGCTGGTGCTCTACGGACGCGAGAGGTCTTCCAGCGACTGAAAGCCTCCCGTGAGGCAGAGGTACGTCCATACTCGATCGACGGTCAGCGGGAGCGGAACCACTCGACGGTCCGCCCCACCGCTTCACGATGGGGTGTCGGCTCGAGCCGACCGAATGCACCCTCGAACTTCGACGAGTCGATGACGAACGGTCGGCGGAACTGGTAGGCGGTCTCGCGCAGCTCCCGGAGCATCGGCGAAAAGACGCCGGCCACCGCGAGCAGCGCCGGGCCCATGATTTGAGCCTTCGCTGGCGTCGGCCGTCCCGCGGCCTCGAAGACGAGGTTGAAGAACTGCTGCGCGGTGAGCGGCTCCGCGGCCGGCAGGTGCCAGACCTCACCGTCGGCCTCCGGGCGCTCCGCCAGGGTGACGAGCCCACGGGCGATGTCGGGCAGATAGTGGAAAGTGTGGGGCACGTCGAGCTTCCCGGTCCACTGCGGCCGCTTTCCGGCCACGACCCGCCCGAAGACGGTCTCCCCGGCGGTGGAGTTCGTGCCTCCGGGCCCGTAGTAGTCCGAGGCCCTCCCGATCGTCACCCGCACCAGGCCCTCCTGGTGCGCGGCGAGCAACTCGGCGGCGACCTCGACCCGGGTCCGCCCCTTGGGGCCGCTCGCGGTCGGAGGCAGGTCCTCCCGCAGTGGGCCGTCGACGGGCCCGTAGGCGTAGAGGTTGTCGGCGAAAACGAGCTTGGCGCCCGATGACTCGGCGGCGCCAAGAATCGAACGGCTGACCGGGGGCAGGAGCTCCGGCCACCGCGTGTAATCAGGACTGACGCAGTGATAGACGACCCCGGCTCCCTTCGCCGCGGCGGCTGCCTCGGCTGAGTCGGCGGCATCGGCGGCCACTCCCTCCGCTCCCTCGGGGGCCACGCCACGCCGGCTTACGGCTCGCACGGTCTTGCCGCGGCGCAGGAGCTCGGCAACGACGGCACCGCCGACCCCGCCAGTCGCGCCGAAGACGACATCAGTGGAGTCGACGGCCATGGGCGCGAGACCCTACCTCCCTGGAGGTAGTCCGGGTCTTCGCTGGCTTTGTGGTCGGGCTTCGCCCAACGATCGCGTTATCTCGCGGAGAAGCAATCAGTACGGCGTGCACGCGAGAACCGGCGGCGACACTAGTCGCCTTCCTCAGCACTCCACAACGACTGCGGCGGGGCTGAGTCGAGCGCGCGCCGAAGCAGCCTCAGCAACTCACGACGCTCGCCTGCGTTGAGTCCGCCCAGCACCTCGTCCTCCACTTGAAGCGCCATCTGACGTCCTCGCTCGAGTAGTCGGCGGCCCTTGGAGGTGATGACGACCTCCCGGGCTCTCCGGTCCTTGGGATGCGGCCGCCGCTCAGCAAGCCCTGCCGCCTCGAGCTCGTCCAGAAGCGAGACCATCGTGCTGGGGTCGATGCCCATCGCCGAGCCCAGCTCCCGCTGGGTCGCTCCGCTGCCGGCGCCAAGGAGGTTCAGAAGGCCGAAGCTTGCCGGCGTCAGGCCAATCGACTCCAGGCTCTGGGTGATGCGGGTGTGGGACGCCCGCCAAAGCCGGAAGAAGAGCTGACCGGCGAATTCGGCGACTGCGCTGTCGGAGGAAGGTCTCACTGCCATGTGTGATCTTTGCACCTTTCGTTTGTCGGGCCAATCATTTGTGCTACAAACTATATGTGGCGCAAATGATAGCCGACCAGCCGGAGGTTCCCAAGATGACATCAGCGACCCCGCAAACATCGTTTCTGGCGACGCGCCGGGGGAGGCTCATCCTCGCGCTGCTGGCGTCCGTCGCCTTCCTCGACTTCGTCGACGCATCGATCGTCAACATCGCGCTTCCCACGATCCGCCGCGAGTTGGGCTTCTCCGAGCAGGCCCTGCAGTGGGTCCCCAGCGCCTACCTGCTCACCTACGGCGGCTTCATGTTGCTCGGTGGGCGTGCCGCCGACCTGCTCGGCCGCCGGCGGGTCCTCGTCGCCGGCACCGTCCTCATCGGGGTCTCGTCGCTGATCGGCGGTTTCGCCGGAACCAGCGGCCTGCTGATCGGCGCCCGCCTGGTGCAGGGCATCGGTGCCGCGATGATGCTCCCCGCCGCGCTCTCGATCCTCACGACGACCTTCAAGGAGGGTTCGGACCGCAACACGGCGCTCGGAATCTGGGGCGGGGCGGCCGGGCTCGCCTCGGCCGCGGGCGTCCTTCTCGGTGGGCTACTCACCGAGGGTCCCGGATGGCGCTGGGTGATGTTCGTCAATCCGCTCGCCGCCCTGCTGGTGCTCGGCGGGATCTTCTGGCTGCTCGACGACGACCGGCGCCGTGCGCCGCTTGCGAGCTTCGACGTTCGCGGAGGACTCCTGGCCACCGGCGGGATGCTGCTGCTGGTCTTCGGTCTGGTGGAGGCACCCGATCAGGGCTGGGGCTCGATGACCACCGTTGTCGAGCTCGCCGGGGCCGCAGCGCTGCTGTCGGCGTTCGTTGTCAATGAGCAGCGCAGCAAGGACCCGCTCCTGCCGCTCTCGATCCTCCGCACCAAGGGGCTCGCCGCCGCCAACGTCACCCAGCTGATCGCGATCGCGGGCTTCCTCGCCGTCTTCTTCTTCCTCACCCTCTACATGCAGAACGTCCTCGGCTACTCGCCGATCCAGACCGGGCTGGCATATCTCCCGGTCACTGCCGGCGTCGGAATTGCGGCAGGGATCGCATCTCAGCTCCTCTCCCGAATCGGCACCCGGCCGGTAATCGTCGCCGGATCGCTGATCGCGGCGAGCGGCGTCTACTACCTCTCCCGCATCCCGGTCGACGGCTCCTACCTCGCCGACCTGCTGCCGGGCCTGGTCGTCATGTCGCTGGGTCTAGGAGCCGTCTTCGTCGCTGTCACCACCGCGGCCAACGCCGGCGTCCCCGCCGACAAGGCGGGACTCGCCGCAGCGCTTCTGAACGCCTCACAGCAGGTCGGCGGCGCGCTGGGCCTCGCGATCTTCTCGGCGATCGCGACCGCCAGGACGACTGACCTACTGGGAGCTCATGCGTCGCCGGCTGATGCGCTCACCTCTGGCGTTCACCGCGCTCTGCTCGCATCCAGCGTCTTCCTCGTCGCCGCCGCTGTGGTCGCCACCCGCATCACCAATACCCGGGGAGAACAGGACCGCCCCGAGACGGATGCCCAGAGCCGAATCGAGTCCGCGCCAGGGCCTTTGGAGCGAAGCGGCGAGCCCGCGGCGCTGCCCCAGGGAGCCAAGGCCTGAGACCTCATCCACCGTCGCGACCCTCGGGCGAAAAGAACGACAGTGATCGGCTGACGGTCGGCTCAGTTCAGAAGCAGAAGTTGAGTGACTGCGGTTAGGAGTCACTCATGGGTCGCGCTTCCCGTCGACACAGAGTCCCGCGGACAGACACTAGGCGGCGCACCTTCCGACTAGCTCATGAGCACGACGGACTTGCCGCCGCGTTGGTTCTTCCACGCAGCGGCGATGTCGTCGAGCTCGAACGTCTGAAACGGGAGCTCGATCCGGCCCGCGACGAGGTGGTCGAGCAGGTCAAGGTACGCCCGGCGGCGTTCGTCCCCGGAAAGCGCAAAGATCGAGTGCCCCATGATCACCAGCTCCTTGCCGCGCACGTCCGCGGACTTGAGCGGCGCCACGGGGTCCGCCGACTGGCCGATGTGCACGATCCGCGCGTGCGCCTGCGCGTACCGCAACGCGTCCGCCAGCGGCTCGCCCCAGACCGGATCGATGCAGACGGTGAACCCCTCGTCGCCGAACTCCTCCGGGATCCGGTCGAGGTCGCCCCTACCGACGGGGACCACCTTCGCGGCCCCGAGCAGCTCGGCCGCCTGCGCCGCGATCCGTCCCACGGTACCGGTCCCACCGAGGACGAGTACGCGGTCGCCCTCGCGCACCTTCGCCTTCCATGCCACCGGCACCCACGCGGCGAGACCGGGTATGCCGGCCGCGGCGGCAAGCGCCGGGTCGATGTCGTCGGGAAGCCGCAGCTGGCTCGCCTCGTCTACCGTGACCCGCTCGGCCATGAACCCGTCGCGTAACGTGCCCCGACCCTCGCCGGTCAGGTAGACGCGCCCACCGTCACTCGCGACCGCCACGGCCTCGCAGCCGGGGACATACGGAAGCTGCGGGTGGCCTCCGTAGAATGACCCACTGGCCACGCTCAGATCGAGAGGGTTAAGTGGGACGGCGAGCACTTCCAAACCGTCGGCATCGTCGAGCTCCACTACGCGCGGAGGCTGCCTCAGCTGGGTGACTTGGGCTGCACGCATACCGCGTCAGGCGGAGGCCGGGTTAGCCGATCTGGCTCGAGTACGAGCCGGACGAAGAACTCAGTCGCGGCCGCGAGGTCGTCAACCACGATGCCGACGTGCTCCATCCGTTGGATCGTCAAGTGCTCGATGGTACGGAACCCCGGCAACGCCTGAACTACTGCTGTGGACGAGAAGGGGCGCTTCGCATGGAAAGCGGAAGCCGCTTCCACCGCGATGCGACGCCGACTCAGTCGGGGATCTTCGCCGATCACGATGTTTCAGCCGCTGCTCTGACCTCCCGGTTTCCCTTGCGCGTACACAGGTGTACCCGAGGACCGGGATGATCGCTTCGCCGGCTCGGTCCGCAGGAGTTGGACGTACGCGATCACCCCGGGGATGATCGGGAGCCAGAACGCGAAGAACCGGTAGCTGAGAACCCCGACGATCGCCAGTCCGGAATCGACCCCGAACCCGATCAGCGCGCCGATCATGCCGCCTTCGACGGCACCGACCCCTCCCGGGACCGGCAGGGTGTTGGCGATCATCCCGACGAAGTAGGCCATGACGACCACGGCCACCGGGGGGGAGCCGCCGAAGGCGTGCAGACAGACGAGCAGGACCGCGATGTCGAATCCCCACCAGCCGACGGCACCGAGCACCTCGATCTTTCTCGCGCGCACCATGGCGATCGCGCCCCTGACGCCGGTCGCGCAAAGCGGCGGGAAGCGTCTGCATCGCTCTGCCCACCTTCGACATCCGCCC
The DNA here is from genome assembly GCA_963808565.1 of uncultured Solirubrobacterales bacterium. Taxonomy (GTDB): domain Bacteria; phylum Actinomycetota; class Thermoleophilia; order Solirubrobacterales; family 70-9; genus DASUPK01. The sequence goes on along the minus strand of CAWEGM010000010.1, from coordinate 216,326 downwards.
CTCGGCCGCCTTGACCCTCTTGGCGGCGCGCTGGATTCCAGCGGAGAACCGAGCGGCGAGCAGCGCCAGGACGATCACGATGGCCCCGAAGATCGCGGGGACGATGGTGAGGGCGAAGGGGGCCTCGCCAGGGAAGATTCCGACGTAGAGCCCGACTCCCCCGACGACCAGCGTGCCCATGAACACCGCGTAGAAGAGGACGAGGAAGATCGCCTCGCGGGAGACGATCTGGGCACGGGGCATGCCCATGCGGACGAGGGCCCAGACCGTGAGCGCGACTCCGCCCGCCCCGGCCGTGGCGAGCAGGCGCGTGGCGGCCAGGCCCGCCATCGTGATCCGATAGCTGTTCCGCAGGTTGATGCGGATGGAACCGGTCCCGAACACGCCCCGGAATGCGAAGACGTAGCAGCAGAAGGACATCACCTCGAGGCCCGCGGCGAGCACCAGGAGAATCGGATCCCCCTCGTCGAGCCGATGCCAGGTCTTCTCCGCTCCGGCCAAAGCCGGAAGCAGCACGTACAGCCCGCTGATCGTGAGCAGCATCAGGACCGCGATCAGGAGCAGCGCGCGGCCGGTCGGGATCTTGGGCGCGCTCGCCGACGGGTCCCCTCCCTGACCCTCGACCGCGCTCTCCCGGGCGCTCATTGGATTGACCCTACTCGTCGCTGTTGGGTTGACCATCTCCGGTCGGGGAGGAGCCAGGCCTCACCGCGCTGAGCAGCGTCTAGCGGCTTCCAGATCCCCACCATCTCGACCGCCTTGTGGCCGATATTTCGCCGTTCTACTGAGGGCCGGAAGTAGAGGGCGCGCGTTCGTCAGAGCGCGCGATCCGGCGCTCGATCCCGTCGAGGAGAAGCTCAAGACCGCGCTCGAACCGCTCGGCGCCGAGCGCACGCTCCAACAGTTCGCCGAGAACCTCGACCGGGTCGCGGTCAGCAAATAGCCCTGCGACATGTGGATGGTCGCCGAGCGCCAGCGTGTCCATCGCTTCTCTTGCGTGATCGCGGAACTCCTCCGCGAGTTGCGCCGGTTCCCGCCCGGCATCTCTGAGCGCGTTGGTACGGATGGCAAAGCCGAGGACATAGTCGTCCAGAAGCGAAGCGATCTCGACCTGCTCCATGGCGTCGAGTCCGGTCCCCGAGGCCGCTCGCAGCATCTGCTCGAAATACTTGCCCCCGTTCGCGCCGCCCTCCGTCAGCGGAGGAATCTCGGTCTTCCAGGGATGGCGCATGAAAGAGTCACGTGCCAGCCGGGCCACCGCTGCCAGAGCCTCACGCCAGTCGGATGGCAGTTCATCCTGCGGGACGAGGAGCTCGCCGCTGATCTCGTCATCGATCAGGGCGATCAGTTCCTCCTTGTTGCTGACGTAGTGGTAGAGGGTCATCGTCCCGGCGCCGAGCTCCTCGGCGACGCGGCGCATCGAGACTGCCCCAAACCCCTCGGCATCGGCGAGCTCGATTGCCGTTCGGGCGATCTGCTCGCGCCGACGGGCCCTGCGACTCAGATCAGGATGGGAGTCCTCCCAGATCAACTTTTTCGACGAAGCCCTTGACATCTCGTACATCGTACCGTAGCGTCCGTACTATGTACGAACAACTCATACAACGTACCAATGAGCAACGACAAGACCCACCGAGAGCTTGGCGTCCACGACCGAAGGGCTCGGCAAGCGCTTTGGGGACCACTGGGCGCTGCGCGATCTCGACCTCGCCGTCCAGGCGGGATCCGTGCTTGGCCTCCTCGGCCACAACGGGGCCGGCAAGACGACCACGATTCGGCTGCTGACGACGCTGGCGGCCCCGAGCAAGGGCAGAGCAACCGTCGCCGGCTTCGATGTGGTCGCTGAGCCCGACCGAGTGCGTTCCGAGATCGGAGTCGCGGCCCAGGAGGCGACTGTCGACGACCTCCTCACGGCCAGGCGCAACCTGGAGATGATCGCCCGCCTCTATCACCTCCCGCGGAGGCAGGTCAGGGCGCGGGCCTCTGAGCTGCTTGAGCTCCTAGGCCTCGGCGACGTCGGCGACCACCTCGTCAGGACCTACTCGGGCGGCATGCGACGGCGGCTCGACCTCGCGGCGAGCCTGATCGCCAGGCCCGCGGTCCTCTTTCTCGATGAGCCGACCACCGGCCTTGACCCAGCGAGCCGGCGCGACCTCTGGAGCCTGCTCAAGGACCTTGTCAAAGAGGGCGCGACCTTGGTTCTCACGACCCAATACCTCGAGGAGGCCGACGCCCTGGCCGACGAGATCGTGGTGCTCGACCACGGCCGCGTTGCCGCCGCCGGCACGCCCCGAGAGCTCAAGGCACGCATCGGCGGCGAGCGCGTCGCAGTGACGATCGCCAGCGATCGAGAGCTCGACCCGGCGGCCGCGGTGCTTGCGCCGTTTGCCGACGGCCAGGCCGACCGCGACTTCGAGGCACTCACCGTCACGGCCGCAATCCGGCCCGGGACACGCTTGATCGATGTGGTCCGGGCCCTCGATGACGCCGGGGTCGACGTAAGCGACGTCGCCCGGCGCGAGGCGACCCTCGACGACGTCTTCCTCATCCTGACCAAACCGCGAGCACAACTCGTAGAGGAGGTTGCAGCCTCATGACCATTCACCAAGACAAGGCGCTGCCCCGGGATCAGCACCAAGACGCGCTGGTTTGTCGCCGACAGCCTCGAGATCGCCAAGCGCAATGTCGCCCACATCCGCCAGGTCCCGGAGAAGCTGATCGACGTGACGCTGCAGCCGCTGATGTTCGTGCTCTTGTTCGGGCTCGTCTTCGGTGGGGTGATCGCCGTGCCCGGCGGCGGTAACTACCACGAGTATCTGATCGGCGGCATCCTGGTGCAGACGATCGCCTTCGGGCTCGTCGGGCCAGCGACTGCGCTCGCCACGGACCTGACCGAGGGAATCGTCGACCGCTTTCGGACGTTGCCGATGTCTCGCTCGGCCTTTCTTGTCGGCCACATGATCGCCGCGCTCGGCGCCTCCCTGGTGTCGATAACGGTGCTCGGATTGAGCGGGCTTGTCATCGGCTGGCGAATCCACACCGACCCCCTGCACGTGCTCGCCGGCGTCGGGGTCCTGCTCGTTTTCGCCTTCGCCATGCTCTGGGTTGGCGCCCTGGTCGGTGTTCTTGTCCGCTCCCCGGACGCGGTGATGGGCTTCGCGTTCCTGATCGTCTTTCCGATGACCTTTCTTGCCAGCACGTTTGTCCCGATCGAGGGGCTGCCGGGCGGCCTGCAAGTGATTGCCGAGATCAACCCGGTCAGCTCACTGGCCGCAGCGACGCGGGATCTCTTCGGCAATCCAAGTGGACTGCCGGATGACCCCGCGTGGACGCTCGCACACCCCGTCCTGAGCTCGCTGATGTGGTGCATCGCGCTGCTGGCAGTGGCGGTGCCGGTGACAATGCGGCGCTTTCAAGCGCGGACGACCGGCTAGAGGGCGGCGGCCGCGGCATCGAACGCCCTTCGCCCGTCCCGGCGGGGGATTCGAGCGCGCCCGACAGGATTCGAAACTGATCCACATGACGAAGTGCCAGGACTCCTGGAAGGCCGGGCAGTGCTGCTTTGCATGGGAAGCGGCTATCCGCCTAGGGCGCGAGAACTGGCGGTGTCGCACTGCATAGGATGGCGCTTCATCGACAAGGAGGGCGAGGAATGCGGCTGAACGACTTGAAGATCGTGGCTGTAATCGCAGTCAGCGATTTCTCTAAGGCGAAGGAGTTCTACGAGGGCAAGCTGGGGCTGACCGGAGGCGAGGACATGGGAGATGGAGCCATCCTGTATCGCGGAAGCGAGGGGACCTCGGTGCACGTCTATTCCACTCCGCACGCCAGCGCATCCGAGGCGAGCCGCATTGGTTGGGAGGTCGACGACCTCGACGCGACCGTGGACGAGTTGACGTCAAACGGCGTCAGCTTCGAGCAGTACGAGGAGATGAAAACCAACGAGAAGGGGATCGCCGACCTTGGCGCCCTCAACCTCAAGTCCGCCTGGTGCAAGGACCCTGACGGAAACGTCATCGGGTTCTTGCAAGAGACCTCGTAGGAGGCGCAGGCCGAAGCGCAGCCGCGGGCTCTCCGGAGCAGCCGCTTTGGACGAAAAGCACTAGTTAGCTCTCCACGACCAGGGGCGGCAGCGGGAGTCCCTCCGGTATATCGGTGAATAGGTGGAAGTCGTGGCACCGACGGCCCGCAGCCCAGGGCGAGATACTGCGCGGGCGATGTCGCAGGAGAACGTCGAGAGCGTCCAACGCGCCGTCGAGGCGTGGAATGCCGATGATCTGGACGCCTTCTTGGCCGAGCTCGATGCCGACGTCGAGTGGCACCCTGCGATCGAGCCGGGCCTTGAGGGAAGGGCAACTATCTACCGAGGTCATGACGGCGCCCAAAAGGTTTGGGGGGAGAACCGCGGCGGGGCGTGGGAACGCCTCACCAATCGGCCTCAGGAGTTCCGCGACCTCGGCGAGTCGGTCCTCGCGCTCGGTCACCTGGAGTTGACTGCCCGGGCGACCGGCATCGAGTTCAGCCAGGAAGTCGGAGAAGTCTTTGACTTTCGAGCGGGGAAGATCGTTCGCATTCGCGACTTTCTGACTCATGCGGAGGCCCTCGAAGCCGCCGGGCTACGGGAGTAGGCGTCACCTGGGCTACTGATCCTCCCAGCCGTCTGCGCATCCGATAAACGAAAGTCTGGGGCGGCTGCTTCGGTGGGCTCCGTCGGTTCGGCTGGGCTCTAAACCCGCCGGGCTCGTGGGAGCACCGGAAATACCGCTTTGGATGAAAAGTGGCGCTTTGCATGGAAGCAGCGGTCGCGGGCGAGATACTGCGTGGGCGATGTCGGAGGAGAACGTGCCGGAGGCGTTGAGGTCCTGGGCGTGGACGTGGACTTTGCTGATCGAGTCACAGAACGGCCCGTCTCAGTGGCGAGCTCAGCCAGACTCCGACATGTTGCTCCAGGTTCCGTTGCCGGAACGCTAGGTGACGACTCACATCCGAGAACGACTGAGGGCTTCGGCGGGCGCGTTTTCGGCGAGCGCCCGCAACCGCAGCTTGCTACGAGCGCAGCTGTCGTTCGGGGCGACCTGGACAGCGGAGTGGGCGTTCACCGTAGCCCTCGGCGTGGTGGCGTTCCGCGACGGTGGCGCGACGGCGGTGGGCGTCGTGGCGTTCGTGCGGATGGCCCCCGCCGCACTGCTGGCGCCGTTCGGAACGGCACTCGCCGACCGTGGCCCGCGAGACCGCGTCCTGATGTGGTCATGCCTAATCCGGGCCGCTGCGACCGCCTTGGCTGCGGGGATCCTTGCCACCGGTGGGTCGCGCGTCGCTGTTTACGCGCTCGCGGTGCTCGCCACGGCCGCGTTCACCGTTTTCCGTCCGGGCCACTCGGCGTTGCTGCCGAGCCTGTGCACGACACCACTCGAGTTGACGAGCGCCAACGTGGTCCGCGGGTTCCTCGACTCGCTGAGCACGCTGATTGGCCCGCTGGTGGCCGCGCTCCTTCTGGACATCGGAAGTCCGGCAGCAGTGTTCGCGTTTACGGCGGCGCTGTCGGCCGGGTCAGGCCTTCTGCTACTGGGGCTGTCGTACGAGGCGCCGCCGCGTGCCCCGGCGCAGCCCCTGCGGCGGATCGTGTACGAGACCGCGGAGGGGTTTCGCGCCGTGATGCGCTATCGCGATGCCCGTCTGGTGATCGGTCTAGCCCTCGTCCAGACAATGACCCGAGGCTGCTTCAACGTATTCGTGGTCGTCATCGCGCTCGAGCTGCTCGACATGGGGGCGCCGGGCGTCGGCCTGCTGACCGCTGCAGTCGGCGCCGGGGCCGTGGCGGGCTCGCTCGGAGCCTCGATGCTGGTCAGCGGCCGGCGACTCGCCACGCTTGAAGGGGCCGGCGTGGCGCTCTGGGGCCTGCCGCTGGCACTGAGCGGCGCCGTACCCCACGAGGCGGTAGTGCTCGCACTCATGTGCGTGATCGGCGTCGCAAACGCGCTCGTCGACATCGGCCTGTACACGCTGCCAGCACGGCTTGTGCCCGAGGGGTTGCTCGGGCGGCTCTTCGGCGCAAAGGAGAGCCTGACCGCGCTCAGCGTGGCGCTCGGTTCGCTCATCGCCCTGCCCGCGATCGACCTGCTCGGTCTCCGCGGCGCCCTCGTCGTCCTGGGTCTCGTGGCCCCCGTCCTCGCCGCGCTCGCCTGGGGGCGGCTCCGCGCGATCGATGGGTCGATCGCGCGGCGCGACGCCAGGATCGCGGTGCTCCAAGGGGTCGGGATGCTGCGCCCGCTGCCGATGCCAGCGATCGAGAACCTCGCCGCTCATCTCGGCTCCGCCCATGTGGCTGCGGGCCAGGAGGTATTCCATCAGGGCGACCCGGGCGATCTCTTCTACGTGATCGACGAGGGCGAGGCCGAAGTGATCGGCGATGGCGGTCTGAAGGGCACGATGAGCAGGGGCGATGGGTTCGGCGAGATCGCGCTGCTACGCGACACCGTCCGAACGATGACCGTGCGGGCGCGCACGCCCCTCCTGCTCTACACGCTCGACCGCCAGCACTTCGTGAGCGCCGTCAGCGACTACCCGTCGAGCGCGTCTGAGGCAGAGGCCCTTGTGCGCGACCGGCTCGGCACGGTCGACGCGCGCGGCGGCCCGACCACCTGACCGCTCTGCCCGATTGTGAGCCCCCGCCGTGGTACCGCTTTTGGTACCGGATGCACCGTCCTATCTGTCCAGATCGTCCACGGCCCTGGACACATAGGAAGCGACGGACGCTCCCAGACCCATAGGCACCTGAATCCGCTCGGCTGGGGGCCGAAAGGTCGCTGGTTCAAATCCAGTCGCCCCGACTCTCACCGCTCGTGCCTGCCACGCACGGATCAGGCACGCAAGGCCACGCACGACCACGCACAGCTCCGCAAGGACTTAGACACCTGGGAGACACCTGGGGTGTCTCTGCTTGCCCAACCGAGAGGAGGAAGGGATGAACGACGACCGCGACGAGGTTGCCGAGCTGGCCGACCGCGTGCAAGCGAAGATGCGACGGGGCGAGGACCCCGGCCTGGAGTTCGAGATCGAGTGGCACGCGCTCACCGACGACGAGCGGGCCGACTCCATGGCGCTGATGGACGAGCGGGCTGCCCACGGGAAGGAGAAGCTGGAGGCGCTCAAAGAGGAGAACCGCGTCTTGCTCCTGCTCTTCGCCTATGAGCAGGGCACGATCACCGCGATGGAGTTCGTCGAGCGGGTTCGCGGCGCGGTGCCCGACCTGCTGGCGGAGTAAGAGCCGGGCGGCAGTTCGCGCCTTCGCACGCGTAGACCACGCCTAACCCGGCACTTGCGTACCGAGTGTGTACCGCCGTGTCGGAGACTTCTGGCCGTCAAACAGGCACCGGAGCCCTCGACTCGTTGGGAGGTCCGACGCCACGAGTCGAAGGAGGCCCGAAATGAGGGCCAAGACGAAAGGGAAGCACGAGATTAGGAAGCGATTCGCGGTTGTGATAGGCGTGGCTGCGGTCGGCGTGATGGCGCTCGGTGCGCAGACCGGGGCGCAGACTCCAGCCCCAACTCCACGAGGCCAGGTGCCGCTTATCTGCATGGGCCTCGATGCGACCATGGTCGGTACGAACGGCAACGACTCCCTCAGCGGCACGCCCGCTAAGGACGTGATCGTCGGCCTGGGCGGGAATGACACGCTCGCCGGCCGCGGCGGCAACGACAAGATCTGCGGCGGCCAAGGCAACGACAAGCTCAAGGGCGGTAGCGGTAATGACACCCTGGTCGGCCAGCAGGGCAAGGACGCGCTCTTGGGCGGCTATGGCACGGACCGCTGCCTCGACACCCACGGCGGCGACACCCGCTCGAAGTGCGAGAACTGAGAAGTCGATCTGAGCTAGCAGCGCCCTCGAAGCCGCCGGGCTGCGGAGTCAGTTTTTTAGATGCGGCCCGGCGGCTCACTCGCAGGTTGTTCTGTGGGCTCGTCTGGGCTCGGGATTCGGCTCTGTACCGGGAGTCGAGTTCGTCTGGGCGCGTCTGGACTCCGTCCCGTCCGTTGCCCTTTTGTTGCCACCAGCGCTGCCCCCACGAAGGGGCTGGCGCCGATCGCGGTGAAGACCGATCGGATCGACGCCCGGGTGCTCGCCGTCCTCTCCCACGACAGGATTCGGCGCGGTCACCGGGTCAGCAAGCCGGGGCGGCAAGGGCGGTCGCGATCGCGACGTAGGCCTGGGGGTTGAGTGCCAGGCCGACGTGGGTCCCGCTGACCTCGACGTTGTACGCGTATGGGACCACGCAGGACTGCCAGCGGACGACGCCATCTCCCTTCGAGTAGATGCTGGTCAGCCGGACGCTCCTCCGGGAACGGGGCGGAATAGTCCCGGGTGAACGAGCAGCGGCAGTCCTCCGCAAGACAGCCCTGCTGCTCGCGATCGGGGCTGCGCCGCTGCAAGGCCCGAAACAGCGCCACTGCCGCTGCGGTCGGCGCGCTGACGTCCATCTGCCGGCTGAGGCCGCCCCCGAGCCCGATCACGTGGGAGACCAGATCCGGGCGGCGCACCGCCAGGACCTTGCTCTGGTGGGCGCCACGGCTGTGGCCGATCAGTCCGACGCGCCTGCCGGTTTCATCCGCCAGAGCCTGGGCGCGGGACTCCAGGCGCTCCAGCGTCTCCTGCGAGCAGCCCGTGTTGGTCAGGAACCCGGCCCGGGCGGGCCTGTAGCCGATCCTGCGTAGCCAGAGCGCCATCGGAGCGAGCGTGTAGTCGCCGGCGAGGAAACCGGGCAGGAGGAGGACCGGGCGACCGTTGCCGCGAGGGACGCCTCGGCCGCGCAGCACCGGGTGGACCAACAGGCGCGCTGCGTCGAGCTGCCAGCGGACCTCGCCGAGGTGGTTGCCCCACCACAGCGGCCGATCGACCTTGGTCCTGGGGTCTCGGGCCGCTGCTTCCATGGCCCCACAGTATCCGGGCATCACCGGCTGCCGTTTTGTGCTCACCACACAAGCGCCGGGCCGAAAGTTCCCACGCCGGACCTAACGACGTGGGCGCTCCGCGCGCATACCTTCTCGCAACCGCGAAGCAAGAGACGGCACCCTACCGCCAAGGAGGAAAGGCAAATGCAGAAGACCCCGGCTCAGAGCAAGGCCCAGGAGAAGCTCTCCCTAGGCGCCCTGATGCTCACGATCGCGATCTCGAACGTCGGCGTGTTTTTCTTCGTCGCCCCGTACTCCTGAGTGACTCCTTTCGCCGTATCGAGTACCGAAAGCGACCCCGCTCCCCGGGGGTCGCTTTTCACGACCGGCCGCGGGCCTCGCCCTGGTCGAGGTTGATCGCGATCACCAGCTCGAGCACGTCGGAGACGCTGCGCAGGTCGCAACCCGTCCTCTCGGCGATCTTCCCGAGCCGGTAATGGGCGGTATTGACGTGGATGTGGAGCCGCTCAGAGGCGGCCTTGGCGTTCAGGTCGGCGTCGACGTAGGCGAGCAGCGTGCGCGAGAGCTCGCCGCCATTGGCGAGGTCCTGTTCGACGAACTCCCGGACGGGGTCGGCGATCAGCCGTCGCGCGGTCTCGCCGCCGACCATCGTCAGGTAGTCGAAAGCGCGCAGCTCGAGCAGCGCCATCACGCCCCCCTCCGCACCGAGTCGCTCGCGTGCGGCGCACGCCTCGCGGTAGGCGGCGGGTACCCGCTCCAGCCCGCTCTGGAGCGTGCTCACCCCGATCGCCAGCGGGATGCCGCTCCCCGCGAGCTTTGCCTGCGAGGAGCGGAGCGCCTCACCGACGGCGACAAGTTCCCTGCCGCCCGCCGCCGTGACAACCACTATCTCGTCACCGCGGACCACCGTAAGCGGGGGTACCGCACCGCCGCAGGCGCGGGAGATCGCGCTCGCCGCCGAGCGCAGCGCGTGCTCGTCTGCGGGCTGCGCCCGCGCGGCTGCCGCAATCACCAGGCAGCTTGCATCCGGCACGAGGCCGACCTCGCGAGCCGCATCGAGACGTGGCCCGGGCTCCGGTCGTCGCCCATCGAGGAGATCTCCGAGGAGGTCCCGCCTGACCCGCTCGCCCTGGGCCTGCAGGAGCCCCTCGACCTCCGCATAGACCTCGGCCGCATGGGTCGAGGCGAGGTTGACGTACTGGATCACCTCCTCGACGACGGAGAGCGCCCCGTCCCGTGTCTCGTCGTCCTCGATTCCCGCGGCGAGCGCCCTCCAGATCTCGCGCTGCCCGATCCGGAAGGCGTACATGAAGTCGGCCAGCGGCACGCCCGTGCGGGCCCGAAAGGTGGCGGCCGGACGGACGAAGACCAGGTCCTCGCGCGTGATCGAGCGGTTCTCGGAGAGGCTGGCGAGCAGCGCCTCGAAGTGGAGCCGCACGTGCTCACGGACGCTCTCAACCATCGCGGGGTCGGCCGAGCGATACGAGGGGATCTCATCTTGCATTGCGGCGAGGGCGTCGTCGAGCACCTCCTCGATGCGCGACCGGAACCCCTCCACGAGACGCAGGACGCCCGGCGGCGCCATCGTCGCGCTCGCGGCCGCTCTCGCTTCGGTCTGGGCCATCTGACTCTCCCCTCGACCCGAGGATTGTATGGCGCCCACAAGGGTGGCTCTTGGCGCTTGTGGGCGGAACCATTGCGACAGCCTGCCGGCAGGCGTAGGGTGGACGGCGTGACCAGCCCTTCGGCACCCGCCGCCGTGGCAGCCGAGGCCGCCACTGTCGACCTCGGCAGGGCCCTGGGAACGGACTACTTCCTGCTCCGAGGGGACCTGACGGACTCGGAGCGCGACTACCTCGCCAGGACGCGAACCTTCGTCGAGGAGGAAGTCCTCCCCGTGATCAACGACTATTGGGAGAGGGCCGAGTTCCCGGTCGATCTCTGCAGGCGGCTGGGCGAGCTGGGCCTGGTAGGCGACGGCATCGAGGGCTACGGCTGCCCCGAGATGAGCCCGCTCGCGGCAGGGCTGATCAACATGGAGCTCAGCCGCGGCGACGGGAGCCTCGGCACCTTCCTGGGGGTGCAGGCGGGCCTCGCGATGGGGGCGATAGCCAAGCTCGGGTCGGAAGAGCAGAAGCGGCACTGGTTGCCGCCGCTGGCCCGGGTGGAAAAGCTCGGCGCCTTCGCGCTAACCGAGCCGGAGCACGGCTCCGATTCGGTCGCGCTCGAGACGACGGCGCGCCGGCAGGGCGACGAGTACGTGATCGACGGCGCCAAGCGCTGGATCGGAAACGGCTCCGTCGCGGACGTGGTCGTGGTCTGGGCCCGCGACACCGAGGACGGTCAGGTAAAGGGCTTCCTGGTCGAGCTTCCCACGAAGGGATACGAGGCGACCGTGATCGAGGGCAAGGTCCCGGTGCGGGCGATCTGGAACGCCCACATCGTGCTCGATGGCGTCCGGGTTCCCGCGGAGAACATGCTCCCGGGGGGCGAAGCTTCAAGGACACGGGCCGCGTCCTCGCGGCGACGCGCACCACATGCGCCTACGCAGCGCTCGGCCATGCCGTGGCCGCCTACGACGCCGCGCTCACCTACACGCGGTCGCGTAGGCAGTTCGGCAAGCCGCTCGCGAGCTTCCAGATCGTCCAGGAGAAGCTGGTCAGGATGCTCGCCGAGATCACCGCGATGCAGCTCTACTGCCTGAGGATCGGACGGCTCACCGAGGAGGAACGCCTCTCGGACACGATCGCCGCGCTGGGCAAGCTCAACAACACGGTGAAGGCCCGCGAGGTGATCGCGGAGGCGCGCAACCTGCTCGGCGGCAACGGCATCCTGCTCGAGAACCACGTCATGCGCCACATGGCCGACATCGAGGCGATCTACACCTTCGAGGGAACCGAGACGATCCAGACGCTGGTCGTAGGGCGTGACATCACCGGCGAGATCTGCGTTCACGTAGGGGCACAAGAGGAGGAGAAAGATCATCGAGAGCGCCACCAGCAAACCGCCGAAGGCAACGGAGGCGAACGGCGTCCCGGATCAACGGGACCTGAGCGCGCCCCTCGACGTGCTGCTCACGGAGGCGACCTACAGCCCGCGCCAGCGCTTCTTCGCTGCTGACGCCACCCTCAAGCTTGCGTCCTCCCTCGTCCGGCGGCCGCGCACCGTCGCGCGCCGGGTCACCGGGCTAGCCCGGGAGCTTGGCGGGGTGGCCACGGGCCATCCGAGATTGCGCCCCCGCGCGGCGACCGCCGCTTCGGAGATCCCGCCTGGCAGCGAGAACCCCGTCTTCCACCGGCTGATGCAGGCCTACCTAGCGACTGGGGAGGCCCTCGACGGGCTGATCCGCGACGCCGACCTCGACATCCAGACCGAGCGCCGCGTTCGCTTCCCGGTCGAGAACATCGTCGACGCGCTGTCGCCCAGCAACTTCCTGGTCTCGAACCCGGCGGCGATCAAGGCCGCGGTCTCCTCGCGTGGAGCGAGCTTCGTCCGGGGCGCCGGCCAGTTCGCCTCGGATATGCGGACGCCGCCGCGCCTGCCCTCGATGGTCGACACATCCAAGTTCGAGGTCGGCGTCAACCTGGCGACCACGAAGGGATCCGTGATCCACCGCGAGGACGCCTTCGAGCTGATCCAGTACAAGCCGCAGACCCCCGAGGTCCGCTCGGTGCCGCTGCTGCTCGTCCCACCGATGATCAACAAGTACTACATCGCGGACCTGGCGCCGGGGCGAAGCCTGGTCGAGTACCTCCTGCAGCAGGGGCAGCAGGTGTTCGTGATTTCCTGGCGCAACCCCGAAGCGGAGCACGGCAGCTGGGGCCTCGACACCTACGCCGAGGCGATCCTCTCCTCGCTCGACGCCGCCTGCTCGGTGGCCGAGTCCGAGCAGGCGCAGATGCTCGCGTTCTGCGGCGGCGGGATCGCCGGCGCCTGCGTCGCGGGTCACCTCGCCGCGATCGGCCAGCAGGACCGACTCGCAGGGTTGACGCTGGGGGTCTGCGTGCTGGACAACGAGCAGGCCGGAGTCCCGAGCGCGTTCGTCAACCGCGACATCGCCCGGGCGGCCCTGGCGGTCTCGGCTCGCAAGGGATATCTCGACGGCAGGGCCCTGGCCGAGCTGTTCGCCTGGCTTCGCCCGAACGACCTGATCTGGTCCTACGTGGTCAACAACTACCTGCTCGGGCAGCGTCCGCCGGCGTTCGACATCCTCTTCTGGAACCAGGACACGGTGCGCCTGGCGGCGGGCCTGCATCGAGACTTCATCCAGATCGCTCTCGACAACCCCCTCGTGGAGCCGGGAGCGTTCGAGCTGCTCGGCTCACCCATCGACCTCGGGCGCTTCACCGTCGACAGCTACGTCGTGGCCGGGATCGCCGACCACATCACGCCCTGGGAGAACTGCCAGCGGACGACGCAAATGCTGGGCGGCGACACGCGCTTCGTGCTCTCCACCAGTGGCCACATCGCCGCGATCGTGAACCCGCCGGGGAACGAGAAGGCGAGCTACCGCGTTGCGGAGGAGGGCGAGCACGCCGACCCGGAGGCGTGGCTGGGCAAGGCCGACAAGCGGCGTGGCAGCTGGTGGGAGGACTGGAACGCCTGGCTGGCCGAGCGCTCCGGCCCGATGCGGGAAGCACCGAAGCGGGTCGGGGCCAGTGGATTCATGCCGAAGGGAAAGGCGCCGGGCACCTATGTTCTCGCGGACTGATGGAGGTGCTCGAGTGAACCTCGCCGACAACCTCGCGGCTGCGGCCGCCGACCACGCGGATCGAGCCGCGCTCCGGCTCGACGACGCGGAGCTGACCTACGCCCAGCTGGACGAAGCGAGCGCCCGCGTCGCCGGCCTGCTCCGGGCGAAGGGCTTCGAACCGGGCGACCGGGTGGGGATCATGCTGCCCAACGTCCCGTACTTCCCGATCGCCTACTACGGCGTGCTGCGCGCGGGCGGGGTCGTGGTGCCGATGAACGTGCTGCTCAAGGGCCGCGAGGTCGCCTTCTACCTGGGCGACCCCGAGGCGAAGCTCTGCTTCGCCTGGCGCGACTTCGCCGAGGCGGCCGAGACGGGCGCCGCCGAGACGGGCGCCGAGCTGATCGTGGTCGAGCCGGGCGAGTTCGAGGGGCTGCTCGCCGAGGCCGATCCGGATCGCGAGATCGCCGATCGCAAAGACGACGACACCGCCGTGATCCTCTACACATCGGGGACGACAGGGACCCCGAAGGGCGCCGAGCTCACTCATGGGAACCTGACCAGCAACGTCGATGTGTGCCTCGAGCTCTTCGAGCTGAGCTTGAGGACGTGATGCTCGGGGCACTGCCGCTGTTCCACTCCTTCGGCCAGACCTGCAGCCTCAATGCCGTCGGTCCGCGCTGGCGCCTGCCTGAGCCTGATCCCGCGATTCGATCCGGGCAAGGCATTGGGAATCATCGAGCGGGACGGCGTGACGATCTTCGAGGGGGTGCCGACGATGTATGCGGCGATGCTCGCCCACCCGGAGCGTGAGAGCTTCGACGTCTCGACGCCTTCGCATCTGCGTCTCGGGCGGCGCCGCGATGCCGCTCGAGGTCATGCGCGGGCTTCGAGGAGGCGTTCGGCTGCGTGGTGATCGAGGGCTACGGGCTCTCGGAGACCTCGCCCGTCGCCTCCTTCAACCACCCCGACCGGGAGCGGAAGCCCGGCTCGATCGGAACGCCCATCGAAGGGGTCGAGATGAGGGTCGTCGACGAGCAACGCAACCAGGTTCCGCAGGGTGAGGTCGGCGAGGTCGCGATTCGCGGCCACAACATCATGAAGGGGTACTGGCGCAAGCCCGAAGCCACGGCGGTCGCGATCGACGCGGACGGCTGGTTCTACACCGGCGACATGGCCCGGGTCGACGAGGACGGCTACTTCTTCATCGTCGACCGGAAGAAGGACATGATCATCCGCGGCGGCTACAACGTCTATCCCGCGCGAGATCGAGGAGGTGATCTACGAGCAGCCGGCGGTTCGGGAGGCAGCCGTGATCGGCATCCCCCACGACGAGCTCGGCGAAGAGGTCGGCGCGGCGGTCGCCCTCCACGACGACGCCGAGGCGACGGCCGAGGAGATCCGCGACCACGTCAAGGCCAGGTCGCCGCCTACAAGTACCCGCGTCAGATCTGGCTCGTCGACGAGCTGCCGAAGGGACCCACGGGGAAGATCCTGAAGCGGGAGATCGAGGTGCAAGGACCAGTCGAAGCCGTCGAACGCACGGAGGGAGCTCGATAGCCGTGATACAGCACATCGTCCTGATGAAGCTAAAGGCGGGAACGAGCGACGAGCAGATCGAAGACGCCTTCGAGGCCGGCCGCGAGTTACCGGGACCAGATCCCCGGACTGCTGAAGCTGACGTACGGGCGGGACCGCTCAGAGCCGGAACACGGCTTCACCCTCGCATCCGTCGTCGAGCTGGCGGACGAAGACGCCCTCGACGCCTACCTCCGACACCCCACGCGCACCGAATACATCGAGGATCACGTGGACGCCCTGGTCGACGAGCGGATCGAGCTCGACGTCCCTTCAGAGGGCACCCACCTGGCCGGTCCTTCCACCTGGTACTGGGGCATCAGGAGCGGTCCGGAATGAGCGCCACGGCGTGGCGCCGGCCCCGGACTGCGGTCAGCGATTTGCGGGACAAGTAGAGCGCGCCCGACAGGATTCGAACCTGTGACCTTCGGTTTCGTAGACGCGGGTCGCTTTCCGGTGGAGTCCGGCGGAGTCGAGATTCGGACGCTAGGCGGTGGGTTCAGGCGTGAGGACGCCGGAGCGGACTCCGGTGGAGTCTGCTGCTTCGGTTACCACCCTGTTCCCACCTACTTCGACAGCCCGGCGGCTTCCAGGGTTGCCTCCCAGGAGAAATAGACCCAGATCTCCTTGACCAATCCATGCTCGATCCGCGCGATCCAGCCGACAGGCAGCTCGATCAGATCGCCGCTTCCCTTGATCCGGCGGCGGTGGCGGAGAAGCGCTGCAACCCGTCCCTCACCAAGGTCGACGAACTTCTCGGGCTCGAGCCGGAACTCCTCGAACTGCTGTCCCCAGAACGCCGCCAGCCGTCGGAGCCCCTGGTGGCCGTTGTAGAGCCGATCCTCGAGCCGTTCACCCGGGGCCCACTACTCGATCTCGGGATCGAGGTCCTCGAGGGCGGCGTCTATCCCCTCGTCACCGAAGGCATTGATGGCTTCACGCACGATCTCGACGTTCTCCTCCGACATCGCCCGCGCAGTATCGCGCGTATCCTTAAGGTGCGAGCACTCGAAGCGCGCCCGACAGGATTCGAACCCAACGAGGTGGCTCGAGGGGTCACGGGGCGACGTTGGTGGCGAAGTGGCGGTGCAGCTCGTTGGCGTAGGAGCGACCGACGGACATCTTGTGTTCGTCGAGCCACTCGCTGAACGCGATCCGTCCGCGAGGGGGGTCGTGTGACACGAGCAGCCCGGCCATGAGACCTCTGATCTCATCCGGCGTGAGTACCACATCGCGAACGAGCAGGCCAAGCCCACGCGCCGCCGCTGCCATAAGGGATGGGGGTATGTGGACGATCGGCGAGCGAGCGTTCACCGCGCTGCGGACCAGCGCAACGAGGTCGCGGAAGGGCATCCTCTCGGGTCCCGCCGCGTCGACCACCAGGTCGCCGTTGGAGCCGGCAGCCTCGATGCAGATTCGTGCCAGGTCGTCGACATGAACTGGTTGCACGAGGTAGCTACCGCTGCCGGGCAGCGCGAAGACTGGCATCCGGCGCAGGATCCAGGCGATGTTGTTGGCTAATACGTCGCGCTCCCCACCGAAGATCCAGGTGGGCCTGACGATCGAGTAGTGCAGGCCGGACTGGGCCAGGGCGCACTCGACCAGGGCCTTGCCCCTGAAGTAGGGCAATGGAGACTCGACCGAGGGGTTGGCGATGCTGACCTGCACGATGCGCTCGACCCCGACGCTCTTGGCGGCGTAGAACAGCATGCGCGAGTTCTCGATCGCGTCGGAAAAACTCGTCTGTCCATGATCGAACCGGACCCAGAAGGTGTTGTAGAGCGTCCTCACGCCCTCGAGGCTGCGAGTAAGCGCCGCCGGGTCGTCGAACCGATACGGGAAGGTCTCAACGCGCGCTTGGAGAGGGTGAGCGCGATCCGGGTGGAACGTAAGCGTCCTCACGCGGCGTCCCGAGCCCAGCAGCCGCTCGGCGATGTAACTCCCGGAGTAGCTGAACGCTCCCGTCACCAGGTCGAGAGAGGTGTCGTTGCTTATGGCATCTCCTCCGGTTGTGAAGGGAAGACCGCCAGGTACGAACTAGGCGAGGCGCAGAGTAACCAGGCCGGCCGCAAGCGCGACGAGTGCCCAGGAGAGCGCTCGCAGAGCCCCGTCGAGCGGCGAGGCCACCCTCTCGACCGAGAGGGTGACGGAGCTGCCGTCGTCCAGGCGCTGCTCCCCGCTGAGGGAGGCCGTCCTGCGACGCAGCTCGCGCACGGGGGTCGAGAGGCGCCGCTGAGCCACACTCAGCCCGAAGCAGCCAACCGCCACGAGCACCCCGGCCGCCAGCTCGTCCACCGACTCGACCGTGAGTGTGTTCACCCACCACGAGGTCAGCGCCGGGAACGCACCCCATGCAGCGGCGAACCAGAAGTCGGTGTGGAACCGACCTCCCCACAGCTCGAGGTTGTAGGCGACGACCAGGAAGCCGCCCATGGCGACGAACGGCGCCATGCTGGGCGAAATGATGAAGAGGCTGGCGACGCCGATCCCGATCGCACCGGCAAGCCCGATTGACGCCAGCGCGGCCAAGAAGCGATCGGACAGGCGGGTCTGCAAGGGATGCCCATGAAGCTCGTCCAGGGCGTGGGCCGCGACGCCGACGGCGAGGAAGAATGCCACGAGCGTGGCCAGCAACCGATCGCCGTGGATTTGCGGCGCCGCGGCAGCGCCGAACCCCACATAGGACAGGTGCCAGGCGGTGTAGGGCGGATGCAGCACCGTGACCAGATCACGCCAGCCGCCTGGACGCAGGGCGTAGAAGGCTGGGCGGCGTTGGTCCGCCTCCGCAGGGCCGGCGGGGACGCCGCGCTCACTCACCGCGCGTTCCCCATATCACGACTCCGCCACCGAGGCTCATCACCTTCGCCTCCACCGAAACGATTCCCGCCGCCCGCCACAGCTCCAGCTGCTGTTCCAGCGGCAGACGCATGTAGAAGTCGGTGATGCTCGGCCCCAGGAACCGCCCCACCTCCAGCCAATCGCGCGAAATCAGCCGGCCCAAGCTCGGCAGCCCCACGCGCGTGTAGAGGCGCCATAGGGAACGCGCTACTCGGTTCGGAGGCAGCATGAACTCGAGTGAGGCGATCCGGCCACCCGGCTTGACCACACGCGCCAACTCGCGCAGGGTCGCCCCCGGATCGTCCACGTAGCGCAGCAGATAGGTGAAGGTCAGGTGGTCGAAGTCGCGGTCGGCGAACGGCAGCGACTCCGCCTCGCCCCGGACGAGCTCGATGCGCGCAGCGAGCCGCGGGTTCATGCGCAGCCGATGCTCCGCCCGCCCGAGCATCTCTGAGCTCTGATCAAGACCCACGACTCGGCAGCCGAAACGGCGCACGAGTGCGGCCGCGACCAGGCCGGTTCCGGTCGCCACATCGAGCACCCGGTCGCGCGGCCCAGCGTCGATGCGAGTCACCATCGTCCGCCGCCAGCGCGGATCCTGGCCAAAGCTTAGGGCGGCACCGGCGGCGTCGTAGCGGCGCGGTAAGCCGGCGAACAGCTTCAGCGCATGTTCCTTGCGAGAGTCCGCCGTCAGGGAGTCCCGCTCGCTCACGTCTATCTCAGCCCCACTCGCGCGAGCCCCTCAACCGCTCGAGCATAGGAGTTGGGGTGCGTGATCTGTGGGTCGTGAGCCGTGCCGGGGATCAGTTCAGCGGTCGCCCCGGGCATGACCGCGACGAGCAACTCGACGATCCGCTTGAAGAATGGCGGCCGGAGGTCTCCATAGGTGACAAGCACCGGCCCATCGAAGGCTGCCAGGCTTTCGAGGTCGACGTCCAGCGCCGCGGGATCGCCGCATTGATCGAGATAAGTCCGGGCATTGGCCAGCAGCATTCGACGATGGCCAGGGTCGAGGCCCGCCCAGCCCCGGTCCGTTGCCGCCACCCGATCGAAGTAGAGCCGTGCCCCGCCTTCCAGGTCGCCCGCCTCAAGCCTGGTCGCGACGGCTGCCAAGCGGGCACGCAGCTCGGCGAGCTCGGGCCAATCCGCCGCCTCGCTCTCCAGCAGATCGAACAGAGGTGGCTCATGGGCCGCCGCGCTGCGCACGAGCTCTGGGCGCGCGGCGGCCAGGCGCAGCGTGATCGAGCCTCCCAACGAGGCTCCGGCGACGTAGGCCGGGGTTAGACCCAGCAATTCGATCAGGCCGGCGAGGTCCTCGACGTCGTCCCGGACGCTTCCCTGACCCGGTGGGCAGGAGCTGCGGCTGTGGCCACGGCGGTCATAGGAGACGACGTCGAAGGAGCGAGCGAGTGTGGGCCAAACGGCGTCCCAGACGCTGCTGTCGACCCAGGATCCATGCACGAGGACAAGCGGGTCCCCGGCGCCGGTGCGCTCGTAGCGGAGCCGGGTTCCGTTGACCTGAATAAAGGGCATCGTGCGATACCGGCGCTCGAGACAGCGTGAGTCCAACCAGGCTAATCCGCGGGCTCAATGAACGGAGGCTACGCCGCCATCCCGACCATCACCGCCCGCGTAGTACTCGCGGGAAGGATGCGACACGCTTCCCGTGCCAAGGTGGACCTTTGGACCTCGACCTCGATGCATGGCTGCCGGACCCACGGGTGCGCACACGCCACCGCCGCTCCGCCGAAGCCGAAGCCGATCGCCTGTGGCATGCGGCAGAAACGGTCCGCCTTCGCGACGCACCCACTCTTGGACGGGCAGTGCGCTGGCGAATCCCCGGCACCCCGTCGGACATGTCCTTTCGGGATCTGTTGCGGCAGTACCCGTTCGCGGTGATCGCCGAGGGGACCCACTGGTCGATTTCGGGCATGTGCGGGCGAATCTGGACGATTCGACGCGACTACCCTCGAATCGTGGGCGCGGACGACTTCTTGAGTTGGGATGAGCAGGGGACCGTCCAGGTGCTCTTGGCTCATTGGATCGAACTGGACGGCCCCGGGCGGAACGCGCTCGTGAGCGAAGCACGGATCAAACCGGTCAATCGTCAGGCGGGCTTTCGCCTTCGAGCCCTGTGGGCAGTTGTCGGCCACTTCGAGCGCCTCGTCGGGGGTGAGGTTCTGCGCATCGCGGCCCAGCGCGCCGAGCGCGCCTGAGCCCATCCGGGTCACTGCAACGCGCCCGACAGGATTCGAACCTGTGACCTTCGGTTTCGTAGGCTCGCCCCCACGACGGCGCATTCCGCTTTGGGATGAGGAATCAGAGGCCGACCGTCGCTTGACGTAGCGCGAATGTAGCTATGGGCCGATTCAGCGTCGGACTCGGGCGCGTCATTTGATCCGGTAGCGGGCGGTTCTTTCCGCTCTGTGCAGCCGCCTTCCATTCAGGGATCCCGACGGCAGGGGGCTGCTGCGTTTCGCGCAAAGCGGAAGCGGAACCACGACCCCGCGCATGACGCCGCAGCGCTCCCGGGGTCGTCCAGCCGAGAGCATCAAAGACCCGAAGCATCCCACCACCAAGCCAAACGTCTTCACCCATCGTCCTCTTCGGGATCGAGCGAGTCGAGGTGACGGGCGCGCACCGAACGGATCAGCTGGGGCGACATCCGGTGAGGCCGCATGGCGGTGTGCAGAGCAAGCCCGTCAAGCAGTCCGTGTAGGCGTTTGGCCTCGAGCTCGAGCCGCCCGCAAGCGACGAGGACGGCGGATGCCGAAAACTGAAGACGGCGGTACCTCCCCGCGAGAGGTTTGCCAAGCTGATGCGAGTGCTCGTCAGGCCGGGCCGAAGCGTCGTCACTGTGCGCGACTGTCGGCCGGGGCGGGACTGTGGCATTGCCCGAAGGGCGCCGACCATCGCAGTGGAGTACTGACGTGGCAACGCCGCCGACACATGACACAGGACTAGAGCGAATCCTGGGCGTGCCTCTGTCCGATGACGCGACGCGGCAGTGGCTTCAGAGCGGCGAGGTGATCAGGTTCAGCCATCACTCGAAGCCGCGCAGGAACCGCAGGCCCTAGCGCGCGAGCTCGTCCGGCGACTCGCGCCAGCGGGCGCCAGATCGAGGCGGCGGTGGCGATCACCTCGTTTGCGGAGGTGAACGACTCGATGCACAGCGGCCCGTCGTAGCCCGCCTCGTCGAGGGCGGCGAGGAAGCCCGGCCAGTCGAAGCTGTCGCGCGCCGGGCGCCCCGCGGTCGGTGCCGCAGGCGTGCACGTGGGCGATCCGTCCGGCCGCCTGCCGTGCCGCGCCGGCCGGGCTCTTCTCCTCGATGTTCATGTGGAAGGTGTCGAGCAGCAGGCCGCAGGCGGGGTGATCGACCTCCTCGACCAAGCTCAGGCCCTGCTCGACGGTGTTGATCGAGGCTCGTCTCGTAGCGGTTGAGCGGCTCGACCGCGAGCATCACGCCGCGCTCGCGCGGCCAGCTCCGCCACCGGGCGCAGCCGCTCGGCGACGCGCGCGATCGTCGCCCGCCGTTCGCCCGCGTCCATCCTCCAAGCCTGCCGACCGCCGCGTACATCGGCCCGGCGACCACCGCTCGAGCCGACCCGCGCGGCGACCTCGACGCAGTGGCCGCAGGTAGTCCTGCGTCGTGCGCGACGACCTCGCCGTCCGCGACCGCGAGATCGCGCCCGGGCGGCATCACGCAGCACACCCTGGCGCCGAGACCCAGCCCGGCGAGCAGCTCGGCGGCGCGACCCGGGTCCCACGCGCCCGGCTCCTCGACCGGGAGCTCGATCACGTCGAAGCCGAGGCCCGCGACCCGCGGCGCGAGCTCGGCCGATCACCTCGTCGGTGATCGGCGAGGCCCAGATCCAGGCGTTCGCCCCGATCGCGGTCATGGAGCGCGTGGCGCGCCGGCTCAGCGGGGGACGGCCGGGCGCGACGTCGCGTCGCGCCCGGCCCGCCGCTCCGGGAGGGGTCACCCATCGGCTACCCGCCTACTGCCCCAGTCGCTCGGGGAACCCGGGCATCTCCTCGCACCCGCAGGTCGCGTAGTGGAGCGGCGGCATGTCCTCGTTGTCGGCGATCACCTGTTTCAGCTCGTCCTCGGTGATCGGCGGCTGCGGGAGGATCCACTCCTTCGGGACCTCCTCGCCGGACAGGATCCGCGTCGCGGCGATGATCGGCGTCCGCCACTGGAAGTTGGAGTAGACGGGCGCGATCGCGGTCAGACCGTCCTCGTGCCACTTGCGCAGGAAGTCGAGCTGATCCTCGCCGGTGATCGGCGGGATCTCCTGGCCGGCGTCCTCGAACGCCTCTGCCGCCGCGACACCGACCGCACCGGCATCCATCCAGATGCCGTCGAGGCCGCCCTCGCGCTCGATGTAGTCGGAGACGATCTGCTTCGCTGTCGCGGCGTCGCCCTCGGTGAACTCGTCGCCGACGATCTCCAGGTCGGCGTCGGCGAACACCTCCTGGGCCGCGGACCACCGCGTCTCGAGCACGTCCACGCCCGGGCAGGATCCGCAGGGCGAGGATCTTGCCGCCCGCATCGACGTTGTCGGCCAGGAACTCGGCCGCGTCCGCGCCGAACGCGTAGCCACCGATCGGGTGGATGAACGTCACCGGACAGTCGGTGTTGACGCCCGCGGTCGAAGACGATCACCGGGACCCCCGAGTCACACGCCTGCTCGACCGCCGGCGTCAGCGTCTCCGTCGTGTTCGGCGAGACGATCAGCGCGTCACAGTCGCCACCGCGTGAGCGACTGGATGTCCGAGATCTGCTTGTCGTCGCTCGCCTCGGCGTCGATCACGTTGAAGTTCGCGATCTCGTCGCTGAGCGCCTCGACCTGCGGCCTGCATCGTCGTCCCAGCCGACCACCCGCCACGGGTTGTCGACGGCCGCGTTGGAGAAGCAGACGTTCCACGGGCGCGGCTTCTTGTACTGCGACGTGTTGACGAGCTCGGGCTCGATCGCCTGCACCCACGGATCGTTGCCGGCCCCGAAGTCCTCCGGCTCGACGTCACGCTAGCGCGAGCTGCTCGCTCCATCTCCTGGCGGTCGAAGAAGTCAGGGTTGTGCTCCGGCGTGAACGACGCCGCTCTCACCGTCACCGCCGTCGTCATCGTCGCCGCCACAGGCGGCGACGCCGAAAGCGAGCAGGTCATGGCCGCGAGCAGCATCACCGCCAGCCGCGTCCAGCTCTGTCGCCTACTCATGAGTACCTCCTCCTCGTATGCATTCCCAATGGTTTGTGTTGCGTCACGAGTTCGCATCCCAGTTCCTCAGCCTCCCGCGTCCGGAACGCCGCCACCGAGACCGCGGCGATGATCAGATGGCCCGTGACCGTCTGCTCGACCGCGCTCTCGACGCTGTAGAGGTTGAGCAGCATGAACAGCGCCTGGAGCACCAGCGCGCCCCCGATCGCCCCGGTCACCGAGCCTCGGCCGCCGCCGAGCACGGTGCCGCCGAGCACGGCCGCCGTGATCGCCTGGAACTCGAGCCCCTGGCCGACCTGGGCCGTGACCCCGGCGAAGCCGCCGAGCAGGATCGCCGGCGATCACGGCCGAGGTCGCCGAGAGCACGAAGGCGGCGATCCGCACCCGGGTCACGGAGATCCCCGATAGCGCCGCGGCGCGGTCGTTGTCGCCGACCGCCAGCACGCGCCGCCCGAAGCTGCCCCGCGCCAGCCACAGCGCGATCGCCGGCGACCGCGACGAGGACGAGCACCGAGTAGGGAATCTCCTCGATCACCGGGATGCCGGTGATCCCCTCGCGCCCGATCGTCGCGGAAGTTGTCGGCGAGCGCCCCCCGCGGCGCGCCCCCCGTCCACAGGAAGACGGCGCCATTCAGCATCAGCAGCATCGCCAGGGTGACGATGAACGACGGCACGCGCAGGATCGTGGTGCAGAAGCCGTTGATGAGCCCGACCGCTATCCCGATCGCGAACAGAAGCGCGATCACCGGCATCGTGTTGCGCCGGATCGCCGTCGCTGAGCCGCGCCGCGACGACCACCACGACCGTGACGAGGGAGCCGACCGAGAGGTCGAACTCGCCGGAGGCGAGGACGAAGTACGCGCCGATCGCGAGAATCGCGAGCGGAGCCGAGCGCTTCAGGTACGCGAGGATGCCCTCCGGCGTGAGGAAGAACGGGCTTGCTCGACCGAGATCCAGACGATCAGCACGGCGAGCACGATCCAGACCACCGGGATCGGCGCGGGCGATGGCGATCGCGGCGCCCGCGGCCTGCTGGGCGCGGGACGCCACCGAGGCCGGCCGGCGGCTCGGGCGTGCTTGCCGGGCGCGTGCTCATCTGCCGCCTCCGGCGCCCGCGCGCCGCTGGGGGCCGGCCGCCGCCGGCTCCCGCACTCGGCCGACCTCGCGGCGCCGGCGCCGGTGCCAGCGCACCGAGTAGGCGGCAACCGCCGCGATGATGATCACCCCGCGGGCGACGTCCTTGGCGAACGCGTTGACCTCGAGCTGGTTGAAGGTGTTGTCGAGCATCGCGAGGATGAAGACGCCGGCGAGCGTCCCGAGCACTCCGCCGCGGCCGCCCAGCAGATAGGTGCCGCCGAGCACGACCGCCGCGATCGACTCGAGGTCGTAGCCGCCATCGGTGCCGACCAGCGGGCTCCCGGCGCCCAGCCGGCTGGCGAGGAAGAGACCCGTGATGGCCGCCGCCATCGCGCAGAGAACGTGGGCGGAGATGATCACCCGGTGCGTGCGCACGCCGGAGAGCTTCGCCACCTGCTCGTCGCCGCCCACCGCGTAGAGGCGATTTCCGAACCGCGTGTAGCGGAGCAGGAACCAGACGGCCGCGACGACGGCGAACAGCAGGATCGACCGAGATCGGGATCGGGCCCCAGCTGTCGAGTACCCGAGGTCCTCGAAGCGCGTCGGGACGCCGCCGACCGGGCCCTGATAGCGGCTCTCGATGATCCCCCGGAGGATCAGCGCCATCCCGAGCGTGGCGATGAACGGCGTTCACGCGCAGCTTCGTGATCACGAGGCCGTTGACGAGCCCGACCGCGGCGCCGAAGACGAGCACCGCGCCGATGCCCAAGGGGATCCTGCTCTCCTGGTCGGCCATCGTCTCGGCGCCGATGATCGACGCGAGGCTGACCACGTACGCGACCGAGAGATCGAGCGAGGCGCCGAGGATCACGAGCGTCTGGCCGGCGGCGACGATCCCCAGCGCGACCGATCGAACGAGCATGTCGCGGATGTTGTCCACGCTCAGGAACTCGCCGCCGTCGATGGAGACGGCGAGCAGGCAGGCGAAGAAGACGACGATGAGCACGAGGTACACGGGGCCGGAGGTCGTGCGCGCGAACGCCCCGATGGCCCCGGCCGCCCTTCCGCGGCACGCCGCCGGCCGCGAGCCGGGGCCGTGCCCGGGCGCATGGCGCGGCTCACGAGCCGCCCTCCGCGCTCGGCGCGGCGGCGCCGACCGCGATGTCCCGTTCGCCTGTGGCGAGGAACATGATCTCGGCCTCGCTCGACTCCGGCGAGAGCTCGCCGGCGACCGCGCCCCGGCGCATGACCACGATCCGGTCGCTCATCCCGAGCACCTCCGGGAGCTCCGACGAGATCATGATCACGGCGACGCCCTCGTTGGCGAGTCCGCGGATCAGCTCGTGGATCCCCGCCTTGGCGCCGACGTCGATGCCACGGGTCGGCTCGTCGAAGATCACGAGGCGCGGCTCGGTCGCGAGCCACTTGGCGAGCACGACCTTCTGCTGGTTGCCGCCGGAGAGGAAGCGCACCTCCTGCGCCGAGGATGCGGAAGCGCAGCTCGACCGCCTTGACGAGATCGCCGACGTTGAGCTCGTGTTCGCGCCGCAGCGCTGCGCTGGCAGCCCGCGCCAGGCCAGGCGCGACGTTGTCGCGGACGGACTGCGACAGCGCGAGCCCCTCGCGCCTTGCGGTCCTCGGTCACGAAGCCGATCCCGGCCGCGACCGCCTGTGCCGGCGACGCGGATCGCGCGTTCGCGACCGTCGAGTTCGAGCGTGCCCGTGTGAACGGGTCGGCGCCGAAGATCGCGCGCGCGAGCTCGGTCCGACCCGATCCCTGGAGCCCGGCGACGCCGACGATCTCGCCGGCGTGGACGTCGAGGTCGACGTCGGAGAGGAAGTCGTTGCCGCGCGCCGCGGAGGCGCAGCTTCACGCGGGCCCCGCTCGTCGCCGGCGCGGCGCGCGGCGGGAAGTACTGGTCCAGCTCCCGCCCGACCATCAGCCGCACGAGCTCCGGCGCGGTGACCTCGGCGGTGGGGACGGTCGTCGCACGCGCTTGCCGTCCTTGAGGACCGTGACGCGGTCGGCGATCTCGAATACCTCCTTGAGCCGGTGGGAGATGTAGAGCACGGCGAGCCGCCGCTCCTTCAGCCGGCGGATCGCGCTCGAACAGGCGCTCGACCTCGTGCGCGGCCAGCGCCGCCGTCGGCTCGTCCATGACCATGATCCGGGCGTCGAGTGACAGCGCCTTGGCGATCTCTACGGTCTGCTGGCGATCGACGGCAGACGGCCGACCATCTCACGGGGCGAGATCGGGTCGTCCGGGGCGAGCTGGTCGCAGGATCTCCGCCGCGCGCTCCTCCATCTCGCGGCGGTCGACGAGTATGCCCGCGCCGCGGCTCCCGGCCGAGGAAGATGTTCTCGGCGACGGTGCGGTCGGGCAGAAGATTGAACTCCTGGTAGATGATCGAGACCCCCGCGTGCTGGGCCTGGAGGGGATGGGGAAGCGAACGGGCTCGCCGGCGATCCGGATCTCGCCCTCGCTCGCGCGCGTAGGCGCCGGCGAGGATCTTCATCAGCGTCGACTTCCCGGCTCCGTTCTCGCCGACGATCGCGTGGACCTCGCCCGCGCCGCAGTCGAGGTCGACGTCGTCCAGCACCCGCACGCCGAAGAACTCCTTGCGCGATCCCCCGCATCTGGAGCAGGGGCGCGTCGCCGGCTTGTGCGGCTTCGGGGCTCACACCACCAACGGCTCTCAGGTTGCGGTGCGCGATCTCGAGCCCGGCCTCCACGCGCTCCGGGCTGCCCCCCCACACCGGGTCCTCGTGCTCGACCGAGAGCACGCCGTCGAAGCCGCCCTCGTACAGCGTGTCGACATATCGCCGGAAGTCGACGTCGCCGAGGCCCGGGATTCGGTACCGCCACCAGCCCATGTCCCACGGGTCCTGCTCGCGGGTCGAGGTCCGGCCGAAGAACCCGTAGCGGTTTCGCTCCGCGGGGAAGGTCTCGGCGTCCTTCGCATGGGCGTGAACGACGCGGTCGACGTAGGGGCGCAGCGCGTCAACGGGGTCGATCCCGAGCCACAGCAAGTGGGAGGGATCGAAGTTGAGATAGAGCCCGAGCTCGAACATCCACTCCCAGAGCTCGGGCGAGTACGCGAGGTTGCCGGGGTAGCCGTCCGGATGCCACCCCTCCATCACGCAGTTCTCGATCATCAGCCGCACGCCCGCGCTCGCCGGCGTAGTCGACCAGCGGCGGGAAGACGCGCTCGGCCTCGCGCAGGTTCTCGGCGACGCTCCGCGAGGGATCCCGGCCGATGAACGTCCCGACCGGAGACCCCGCCGAGCGCGGCCGCGGCGTCGATGCAGGCGCGAACGTGGGTATGGATCGCCTCGCGCTCGGACGAATCCGGATGGAGGTTGTTGTCGTAGTACGCCAGCGCCGAGAGCTCGCAGCCCATTGCCATCGAGCGCCCCGCGCACCCGCTCGACCTCGGCGGAGTCGAGCCGGTCCGCGGCGACGTGGCTGGCCGTGAACGGGCGGTCGCCGAGCTGCGGCCAGGCCGCGAGCTCGAGGGCCTCGTAGGCGTTCTCCGCCGCCCAGGTCGCGATCTCCTCGAGGCTTCGCTCCGGCATGCAGGCGGTGAGGAAGCCGAGCTTCATCCCGAGGGAACCTCCACCCAGCGTCGTTCGCGGGCCGACTCGAGCACTGCCTCGGTGATCCGCAGCGAGCGCAGGCCGTCGGAGAAGCCCGGCAGCCCGTCGGCCGCCTCGCCGGTCCGGATCGCCTCGTAGGTCTCGGCGACGAACGCGTCGAAGCAGTCGTGGTAGCCCTGCGGGTGCCCCGCCGGCAAGGTCACGTAATGGGCCGCGTCCGGCGCGAGGGTGGCGAAATCGCGCGGGATCACGTCTGCGCGCTCGCGCCGGCCCACCCACAGCGTCTCGGGTCGCTCCTGGTCGAACGCGAGCCCTCTCGGCGGCGGTCGAGATCTCGAACCAGAGGCGGTTCTTGCGTCCGGCGGAGACCTGAGACACGACGACCGAGCCGAGCGCGCCGCGATCCGTCTCGAACATCACCAGGGCCGCGTCCTCGGTCGTGACTGAGCGGGCGACGCCGTCACCGCGGCCGCACTCGAACGAGTGCCGCGCGCCGCCTCGTGCCTGCGCTCCGGGTGAGCGATCAACGTACGGGCGACGAGCGATTCGATCCGGTGGCCGGAGACGAACTCCACGAGGTCCGCCCAGTGCGAGCCGATATCGGCGAAGGCTCGCGAGGCCCCTCCGAGCTCCGCGTCGACGCGCCAGTTGTCATCGTCAGCGCGAAGCAGCCAGTCCTGGAGATAGCCGCCGCTGATCAAGTGAACGTCCCCGTTGCCCCCGTCGCGCAGTCGGGCCCGCGCCTCGCGGACGGTCGGGTAGTAGCGATATACGAGCGGAACGGTGGCGACGGTGCCGCGACTCGACCGGGCAGCGTCGATGGAGCTCCGCGGCGCCGGCGGCATCGAGCGCGATCGGCTTCTCGCAGACGACGTGCTTTCCCGGGCGAGCGCGGCGAGCGCGATCGGAAGGTGCAGGTGGTTGGGCGTGCAGATGTGCACGACGTCGACGTCATCGGCGGCGACCAGCTCATCGGCGGTCGCGAACGCCCGCTCCGCGCCGAGCTCCCTCGCAGCCGCGCCGGAACGCTCCGGAGACGACGCGACCACGCCCGCCAGCCGCCCGCCGGCGAGCCGCGCGCTCCGCGCGTGAATCCTGCCAACGAAACCAGCCCCGACTATGCCTGCACGGGCCCCCGCGCCCCTCATCCGATTCGTGCCCTCGTCCTCGAGAGCGGAGCGCGCTCTCTCCTCCATCGGTCGCGAACCTATCTGGCTTTTGAGCGGGTGTCAAGCAAAAGTTCAACACAGGGGACGGCCAAAGCCCGGGCTTTTATCGCTTGACAGCGATACGCCTGCGAGATTCACTGTGCCTGATGGCGAACGACGCCGACTCCGGGCGCGGACAGCCGTTCGGCCCCGGGGCGATGCTCCACCTGATTCGCGAGGCCGAAGGCGCGACGCGCGCGGACCTGGCCGACCTCACCGGACTGGCGCGCTCGACGATCGCCCAGCGGATCGAGCAACTGGTCGCTCAAAACCTGCTGCGACAGGTCGGGGAGAGCGAGTCGACGGGGGGACGGCCCCCGGCTCTGTTCGCGTTCAACGAGGACGCCGGGGTCGTCCTGAGCGCGGACCTGGGCGCGACCCACTCGCGGCTTGCGCTGACCAATCTCGGCGGCCGCGTCCTCGCGGAGGAGACCGGGGAGATCGCCATCGCCGCGGGGCCCGAGGAGGTCCTCGATTGGGCGGACGAGCGCTTCCATGGCCTGCTTCGTGAGTCCGATCGCGGGGACGCGGAGGTCCACGGGATCGGGATCGGGGTTCCGGGCCCGGTCGAGCATGCGACCGGCCGTCCCCGCAACCCGCCGATCATGCCGGGCTGGGACGGCTATCCGATCCCCGAGCGGTTCGCCGACCGCTACAGCGTCCCGGTCCTGGTCGACAACGACGTCAACATCATGGCCCGCGGCGAGCACTGGACGAACTGGCGCGAGGTCGAGCCACCTCCTGTTCATCAAGGTGGCCACCGGGATCGGCTGCGGGATCATTGTCGACGGCACGATCCACCGCGGTGCCGACGGAGCGGCCGGGGACATCGGCCACATCCGGGTCGCGGCCGGGGATGAGCCGGAGGAGGTCATCTGCAGTTGCGGCAACGTCGGCTGTCTCGAGGCCCTGGCGAGCGGCGGAGCGATGGCGAAGCGCCTGCACGACGAGGGGTTCGAGACAGCGGATTCGCGCGCAGTCGTCGAGCTCACCCGCGCCGGCGAGTCGTCAGCGGTTCGTCTCGTGCGCGACTCGGGTCGACTGATCGGCGGCGTCCTGGCCGCCTTGGTCAACCTCTACAACCCGTCGGTTATCGTGATCGGGGGCGACGTGGCGCAGGCACACGAGCAGCTACTGGCCGGGATACGCGAGGTCGTCTACCAGCGGTCGCTCCCCCTGGCCACGAGGGGCCTGCGGATCGTGCGCAGCCAGCTCGAGGACCGCGCCGGCGTGATCGGCGCCGCGGTGATGGTGATCGAGCACGTGCTTTCGCCGGCTCGGATCGACGCCGCGATCGCGGCCGTGCCGCCCGGTGAGCAGGCGTTCGCCCCGGGCTAGCCTCCTCTGCGCCCGAGAGCCCCGTCTTATGGAAACCTCAGACCAGGCCGAGCAGCTGCCGCATCTGCAGGTCGTAGGCCTCCGGATCGACCACCCGGATCCAGCCCTTATTGCTCTCGTAGGAGTCAGGGCCCAGTGCTTGGGGTAGCTACCAGCCGCCCTCGATTGGGTAGCTACCAGCCGCCCTCGGCCCGCCGGTCGTACTTGAGCTCCGCATCGCCGAGCTCGAAGACGAGCAGCTTTCGCTCAGTGAAGGATTCGAGGAACCATTGGGAGAGCTCACGGCCGACTCCGCTCCTTCCGGCTCCACCGAAGGGCGCCAGCTGGTCCCAGTAGTTGCTTGTTTCGTTGATGTTGACCGAGCCGTGCGGCAGCGCCTCGCCCACCCGCCAAGCAGTCGCGAGGTCCCTCGTCCAAAGCGAGGCGATCAAGCCGAGCTCACTGCGATTTGCGATCTCGACCGCCTCCTGCGCCGAGGAGATCTTGGCGATCGGCGCCACCGGACCGAAGGTCTCATCCTGCATGATCCGCATCTCCTGGCTCACGTTCGTGAGAATCGTGGCCGGGTAGTAGAGATCCTCCTCAGGTCCGAACTGCACGATGTCGGCACCCTTGCTGCGGGCGTCCTCGACGTGCTCCACCACGCGCGCCAGGGTCGCCTCGGTGCAGAGCGGTCCCATCTCCGTCTCCTCCTCGGCCGGGTCGCCGATCCTGAGCGCCCGTGCGCGCCCGGTGAGCTTCTCGACGAACTCGTCATAGACCGCCTCGTGGACGAGCAGGCGCTCGGCCGAGGTGCAGACCTGACCGGTGTAGTAGAAGCAGCCGTTCATCGCTCCGTCGACGGCAGCGTCGACGTCGGCGTCGGCCAGGATGATGAAGGGTCCGTCGCCGCCGAGCTCGAGCAGATGAGGCTTGAGCGGCGCGGAGCGAGCGATCAGCTCACCGGTCGCGGTGGAGCCGGTGAAGAAAATCCCGTCGACGCCCTCGTGCTCGACGATCGCGGCGCCGACGTCGCCGTAGCCCTGAACCAGGTTGACCACTCCGGGCGGCAGACCGGCCTCCTCGAAGAGCTCGACCACCATTGCACAGCTCGTGGCCGCGAACTCGGACGGCTTCCAAACCGCCGTGTTGCCCGCGGCGATGATGTGGGCCATCGCGATCGAGCCGATGTCGGTCGGGAAGTTGTACGGAGTGATCGATCCGATCACGCCGAGGGGGCGATGTCCCAGCACCAGCCGCTTGTTGTTGGTCTGCTCTTGTGTCGAGGGCAGCGACAGGCCTCGATGGCGAAGGACCTCGGCGGCGGCCTTGTCATAAGAGGGGGCCGCGTACTCGTAGACCTCCTCACGGCTGTCGGTGATCGTCTTGCCGATCTCGGCGCACACCATCCGGGCGATCGACTCGGCGTTGTCGCGGAAGACCTCGGTGATCCTGCGGAGAATCTTGGCTCGGTCGATCAGCGGCATCCCCGCCCAGTCCGGTTGCGCGCGCCGAGCCGCCGCGACGGCCCGATCGACATCAGAGGAATCGCATCGGGCGACGGTGTTGATCACTTCGCGTGAATGCGGCGAGCGGACCTCGAAGGTGCCGGCGCTCCCTTCAACCCAGTCACCACCGATAAGTGCACGGTCGGGCGCTTTGCTCATCAAGGCCATGAAGACTCCTTAGGTTCGATTCGCCTACTGCTGACGCAGCGTGGGCCTGATCGCGAGCTTCGCGCACGGGCGGCCAGCTCGCGATCGGACTTCACAGTGTTGGTGCCTCTGCATAGTTCACCACACGATTTGCCTGACGCCGTGCGAAGTAGCCAAGCAGATGCGGGGCGGCTTCGCCGGCTGCTCATTTGCCTGCCGAGCACCTGGAGCCACAGGCTGTGCGGATTTGCAACTAGAGCACCCCGGGAGATCCCAACTGCTCGGGCCAGCACCGAAACAAATTCAGCAAAATGGAGTTCCGCACTCGCTGTCGGCTCAGGTCCGAATCCGGAGTGGGGTTGGGTGCCCCCCTCCCCCGGCGGCGTGTTGCCCTCTCGGTTGCCCACCGGCTCATTTGAGCCCGCCGGTCGTCAATCCAGCGCGGTTTCCTGAGACGCGCCCGACAGGATTCGAACCTGTGACCGGTGCCGTCCGATTGACCCGGCGGCGCTATCGCTATCACGCGAAGGCGGTAGCGCGCTGGCAGCTCGAATTGGGAGTTAGCCTGTCGGGATGCCGCTCGCCGCATTGACTTCGGCCGAGATCTCCCTGCCGGGTAGGGCGGATGCGCTCCGAGTCCGCGAACGAATCGCGGCGCTCGCCGATACCGTTGACCTGGTCGGTCTTACCGATAACCATGCCGGCCAACCGCGGATGTCGCCGCTGGCGGCCGTGGCTCTGGCTCGCGAGCAGGGCGTCGCGACCGTCGTGCACGTCTCGTGCCGCGATCGCAACCGCATGGCGTTGCAATCCCAGGTAGTGGGTGCCGCCGCGCTTGGGTCGGAGGGCGTCCTCTGCCTTTATGGAGACCCGGTGGAGGGAGTACCTCGCGTCAAAGACCTGACCGCAACGTCGCTTATCACCAAGGCAAAGGAATGGGCTCAGCCGCATGAGCTTGCGGTCGGCGCTGTCGTAAACCCGTTCGCGCCCGACCTCCAGCGGGAGCTACAGCTGCTCGAGAAGAAGCTGACCGCAGGCGTCGACTTTCTCCAGTCGCAGATGGTGTTCGACCTCGATGCGCTCCAGCGATTCTTCGCCACTGCCTCGGATCTCCTCGCGGGGGTGCGGTTCTATGCCGGCGTCGGCGTACTGCGAACCGCACGCATGGCTGACAATGTGCGAGCGCTGCCCGGATGTCAGCTCCCGGAGTCCGCCGACCGGAGGATCAGGGCAGGCGGAGGCGTCAACCTTGCGGTCGAGCTTGCTGCGGAACTCGCAGCCGTGCCGGGAGTCGACGCCTTGCACGTCTATCCGCTTGGCGCGGAAGTCGAAACGCGCGACGTGGCGGCGGCGTTCCGTAGCGCGCGCGGCGCGTCGGAGCGGCGAGAGGAACCGATTAGCTGACCTGCTGCTCCGCGCGAGAAGCAGCAGCGAGATGCGGGACTACTGCTTTCTCTTTGAAGAGAACCCAGCTGTCAAGGGGGGGATCGTCCCGTCGCCGTAGGTCCCCTCGTCGCTGTGCTCCCAGCTGGCTTGTGAGGTGTGCTCATTTCTCTTTCGGCGCTCAGGGCGCAGATCGTTCCTGGGAGCTGCCTCGGCCGCTCAATTCCATGCAGGACCGTCGCGCGGTCAGAAAGCAGCAGGAGCTCGCCGGGGCAGTGTTCTCCCGCCGCGGGGGCGGAGGCTTGAAGGCTCGTCGCGGCTCAGCATGTGCCAGGCGGCGATCAGGAGCTTGCGGGCGACCGAGGACTTCGCCGGGTTCTTGCCGTGGCGAGCGGAGACCCGCAGGTAGTGCCCGTGCCAGGGGTTGGCGGGCCACCAGGCCTGGTTCGCGGCCTCGACCGCCGCCCAGCGCAGGGTCCTTGACCCCGCCTTGGAGAGGGCGCCGGTCGCCGAGCGCTCGCCGGACTGGCTCACCCTCGGGGCGAGCCCGGCGTAGCCGATCAGCCTGCCCGGGGATCGAAACCGGAGACCTCGCCGATCTCGGCGGCGAGGGTGAGGCCGAGCAGCGGGCCGATCCCGGGCGCCGTCGCCAACAGCCTGACCCGTTCGTCCGCCCTGGCAAGCGGAGCGAGCTCGCGGTCGACGGATGATCCGCCGGTCCATCTCCTCCGCGAGCTCGAGCAGCTCGGCGATCGAGGCCCGCCAACCTCCGGCACCCCGCGGTGCTCCAGAAGCTCCATCGCATCCGGCCTCCGCAGCCGGGAGTGGGAGAGCCGCAGGCCGAACTGGGTGAGCAGGCCGAAGATCCGGTTCCGAGCCGCGGTCCTGGTCTTCACCAGTGCATCCGCCGCCGCAGGCGCTCCCTCATCGCCCGGTCCTCGGCGAAGGCAGCCAAAGCTCGGGGACCAGGTCCCGCCGGCAGAGCTCGGCCAACACCCTCGCGTCGACCTTGTCGGTCTTGCAGGCGAGCGGGGCGACGTCTCTCACCTTGCGGGCGTGGGCGACCTTCATCTCCCAGCCGGCGTCCTCGAGGCGGTCGCGGACCCAGACCGCCCCGCTCATCATCTCCACGCAGCCCGAGACCTCGCTGCCGGTCTCCAAGACCAGCCTCGCCAGCCCGTCCTCGTTGGCCGCGATCAGTCCCTCGGCGACGATCGCGCCCGCCCTCGCTCATCGCGCAGAAGGCCGCGCGCCCGTAGGCCCAATCAATTCCGACATAGTTCATGCCGGGTCTCCTCTCCTCGCTGGAACGGCATTGGCAACCGCGGTTCTAGTGAGCGCGGCGGAGGCCCCTTTTCAGTTCAGAGGAGCGGGGCCCTCATGACATTCCATGCAAAACAGTAGTGCCTGCCCCTCCAGGCGTTTTTGCCCAGAACAGTGCGCGGTGCTCGTTTCAGGCACTCTCAAAAACGAGGCCCTGACCAAGCCGGGCGTAGAATCGCCCGCGTGCCTGATGAGGACAAGCCACCAGTCACCTGCCTCTACTGCGGGAAGACGATCGGGCCAAGCGAATCGGCGGTGATCGTCACAAAGACCTCGCTCGATGAGAGCGGGGAGCCCGACTTCACAAGCCAAAGCGTTGAGGGCATCGCGCATCCCGAGTGTTGGGAGCGCGAGCGACCCGAGGCATCGGAGGCTTAGCTAGTGCAGTGGTTCGAGGTGCCAATCGAAGGAGAGGGACTCGTGCATGCAGAGCAGGCTCTGAACCGGGTCCAGATCCCAACACTTGGTCCTGGCTACACCGCGCGCGGCGACCGCAAGAGTCCAGAAGGGGCACGTGTACCTCGTCACATGCTGGCCGTGCTAGAGGCAGAGAGCGCCGAGGACGCGGAGGCTCGCGTGAGGGACAACCTGCCGAACGGCGACTACGAGGTCGGGCCAGCAGAGCCCCGGCAGAGCGGCTCAGCCTAGTTCAGCTTCGGCTGCTTCTTTTCGGGAGTAGTCGGGACCACCACCGCCTTCTTTCAGGTGGGGGCTGCGCCTTGTCGGGCTCAGGTGGGACCACACCGCCTTTGTCGGGCGAAGGTGGGGGCTGCGCGGCCTTCTCGGGGTCAGGTGGGAGTTGCGCCTTCTCGGATGCTCGTGGCTGATCGTCGTCCATGTGATCCACCCTACTCCTCTTAGATCAGTTCAGCTTCGCCTGCTCGGCCAACTCAGAACCTTCACGCCTCGGGTGAAGGGGGTTCGATCTTCAGCCTGTGATCAGGCGAAGGCGACCAGTGGTCGGCCTGACACGTACTCGTGGAACACGGCGATGTGGTTGGCGTTGACCCAGATCTCTCGTCCACTTTCATCGACGACCTTGATCGTGGGAAGAGACGCGCCCTTCTCCTTCTCAGCCGTGATCTGGCTTTCGATCTCCACGACGGTGCTCTGCACGTTGAAGTGCTTGCCGCTGTCGAGGATGATCACTGCGTTTTTTTCGTTGTCGGCCATGGCGTTGCCGTCATATGCCCGCCGGCATTCGGCTCGTTCTTCAAGTTCCGTCTGCGGCTAACCGGTCAGGACGCGATCGATCTCGAACTTCCTCGGCCACGCGATCGTTTCGGCCGCAACGTACAGGCCTAGGGCGAAGACGATGGTCGCCAGCCCGAACGGCCCATTCATCTCAGGCGGCCGCTCTTCAAGCTGGACTCGCTTGTGTGATCCATCGAGGTCGACCGTCACCGGGTTGAGCCCGAGGTTCGTCGGATGAGCAATCGCGCTGAAGCGTCGGTAGGCGGCTGCGTAAAGACCGCGGAACGAGGTTGGAGTCGTTGAATCCCGGAGGCCGGTGACCCTGCTGACCCAGTGGGCGTCAGCGGCCTCGGCGCGGTCGAGCAAGGCGGGCATGCCTTTGGGCAGGGCGGCGGCCGTTTCCTCGAACTCCTTCCGCCTGTCGTCGTCAAGGATCTTGACGCCGACCTTGCGGCAATCCTCGTCGGCGCGCAGTCGCGCCTCGCAATCCGACTTCAGCCAGCGCCGCATTCGCTCCTCGCCCGGCTCGCCGGCCAGCCAAGCAAAGGTGGTCACATGCTCGTAGAGGCTGCGCAGCAGCGTGTCCGCGTCGGCCTCCCGCCTGAGCGGTACGAGCGCGAGAATCGCCTCCAGGCTCCCCGTCGCTCGGGCGATCAGCGCCGGACCGACAAGTGGCCAGGCATCGGCTGGCCCGTGAACAAGGACATCCACTGGCACGTACGGTCGAACGAGCGCGGCCAAGGCTCGGCCTCGGGCTACCGCATCGCGGTCGTGCTCTTCCTGGCCCATGTCTGCAGCCATTGTCTCCCCCGCTGCGGAAACTTAGGAGGTCGGAGTAAGGTGGTTGGGCTGGCGCTGTGGCCAGATCATGATCCGGTCGGTGCCCGCGCTTCAACTCGCTCGCTGGGTCATCCCTCTTCCTTCCGTGCGACCCGCTACAGAGGGCGCGAAGGGTGTGAGGTCTATGACTGGCAGCAAGCTGTCCCAACGAGCAGCACGACGGCGCGGGGAGTTGCATCACGCCGACGGCGACCGTCGTGTCGCGCTAACGATCGAGGCACGCCGCCACCTAAACACCCCTGGCTCAGGCCGGACCAGTATCCAGCATCGAGAGGGGAGACGATGGCATGACCGAAACGACTCCCCAGCCCTCTGAGATCCTCGAGTCGGAGCGGCCCGCGTTGCCCAGCACCTCTCGGCGTTGGCCGCCGCAGCTCGTAATCACGAGGACGCGAAGCGCGAGTGGCGCTTTCGGGTGGAGCCACCACGACCGATAGAGAGACGAGCTAGTGCACGAATGCTGGTTGCCGAACTACAGGAGCTTGAGGAAGTAAAGACGCTGGTTACCAAAGGCCAGCAGTTGGGCGTGCTCACCTTCGGTGACGTCGCCAGCGCCGTGTCCGAGGTCGAGCTCGACGAGTCCGACGTCGAGGACCTCTACGGGCACCTCGAGAAGGCCGGCATCGAGCTGGTCGAGGACCTCGACCCGGCGCAGAAGTCGGCCGCGCGAGGCCGAGCGCGTCCGACGGCAAGCGCGGTCGCAAGCGCCAGAAGGCGCTCGACCTGAAGCCGGACATGACCACCGATTCCCTGCAGCTCTTCTTCAAGGACATCGGCAAGGTCAGGCTGCTGACCGCGCCGAGGAGGTCGAGCTCGCGAAGCGGATCGAGCGCGGCGACCTCGACGCCAAGCAGAAGATGGTCGAGTCGAACCTGCGCCTGGTCGTCTCGATCGCGAAGAACTACCGCAACCAGGGCCTGCCCTTCCTCGATCTGATCCAGGAGGGGACGCTCGGCCTGGTCCGCGCGGCGGAGAAGTTCGACTACCGCAGGGGCTTCAAGTTCTCGACCTACGCGACCTGGTGGATCCGCCAGGCGGTCGCCCGGGCGCTCGCCGACAAGGCGCGGACGATCCGGATCCCGGTCCACATCGTCGAGAAGCTCAACAGGATCGGCCGCGTGGAGCGGAAGCTGGTCACCGAGCTCGGCCGCGAGCCGACCCCGGAGGAGATCGCCGAGGTCACCGGATCGAGCCCGAGGAGGTCGATTCGATCAAGCGCTCGGCGCAGGCCCCGGTCTCGCTGGAGAAGCCGGTCGGCGACGAGGAGGAGTCGGAGTTCGGCCAGTTCATCGCCGACGAGCGCGCCGAGTCCCCCTTCGAGCGGGCGGCCGAAATCCTCACCAAGGAGGCGCTGAAGGAGGCCCTCGAGAACCTCTCCTATCGCGAGCGACGCGTGCTCGAGCTCCGCTACGGGCTCGGCGGCGAGCATCCGCGGACGCTGGACGAGGTCGGCCGGACCTTCAACGTCACCCGCGAGCGGATCCGCCAGATCGAGAACCAGTCGCTGAAGAAGCTTCAGTGCCTCGCCGAGGCGCAGAAGCTTCGCGAACTCGCGTAGCTGATCTGAAAACGGCACGTCTGAGCGGCCGCAGTCGGCGCGAAGATCAAATCAGGCCTGCACGCACGGAGGGGACGCGTGTATCGCGGACACGCAGGGATGCGTCAGTACTTCGAAGATCTCGGCGGAGATCTCCGCGGAGGGCCACGTCGAGCTCCACGAGGTTCACGACCTCGGCGAGCAAGTGCTCGGCCTGGGCCGGGTCCGGTTCAGGTTTGCGAATGGCGTCGACCTCGATCAGGAGGCCGCGAGCCTCCTCACATGGCGCAACGGGAAGTGCGTCGAAGCGCGGAGTTGGATAGGTCACACCGCTCACGCAGCCCTCGAAGCCGCCGGAGTGCGGGAATAGGCGATGTACCTGGGCTAGGGACACTCCCAGTCTCAGCGACTCTGCCCCTCCGTGGGAGTCGGATAGAGTCGCCACATCCCCTTGGAACGGAGGCAAGAATGGCCACACCGGAACGTCGCGGCGGCGGCATTGGCGGTATCTCCCTCGGAGGCATCCTCGTCATCATCGGGATCGTGGTGGCGCTGTTCTGGAGCCTCGTAGATCGAGCAGATCATCGTGCTGATCGGACTGATCGCTTTCAGAAGCTTCGCTCGGGGCAAGTCGTTGTGAGACATGCCCTCCAAGGCGCCGGGCTGCAGAAATAGTCCAAATATGCTTTGGACGAGAAGCAGCGGTTTGATATCACAGCTCTACGTCCTGCCCCGCCGTCCTTCCTCGAAGGATGTTGGCGGCGCCCATCAGATGGGCTTCGAGTTGCTGCTGCGTGAGCTTCATCTCAGGGGCAAAGAACGCGGTGCGCAGGGCCTGAAAACGGATGCATGCCCTCCATGACTCTAGACTCGCGGACGGGCGCTCACGCGCGCCGCCCGGTAGGGAATGAGTGCCGATGGAGGGCGACGTGTTGCCCTCCTGGTTGCCCACTCGCCCATTTGAGCCGCTCCGTACGCACCCCCATGAAGCTCGAAACCCCGCTTTAGCGGGTTTTCTTGAGCGCGCCCGACAGGATTCGAACCTGTGACCTTCGGTTTCGTAGACCGACGCTCTATCCAACTGAGCTACGGGCGCGTGGGTCGAAAAGCGTAGCGGTGCCTAACGGCCAGACAGGAACTGGTGGATCAGCTGCACCGCCATCGCACCCTCACCCACGGCCGAGGCGACCCGCTTGATCGAGCCGTGGCGAACGTCCCCCGCGACGAACACGCCTGGCATGCACGACTCGAGCGGATAGGGATCCCGATCGAGGGGCCAGGTCGCCGGGCGGCCGCCCAGGTCGCGCCCGCTGACGAGGAAGCCGCGATCGTCGGTGGTGAGCACTTCGCGAAAGTCTTCGGTGTGCGGCTCCGCGCCGATGAAGATGTAGACGGCATCGGCGGGGATCCGGTCGCCGAGCTCCCCGTCGCGTGACAGCGTGACCGCCTCGAGCCGCTCGGTCCCGTGCGCCTCGGCGAGCTCCGTGCGTGTGAGGACGTCGATGTTATTCGTCTCCGCGATCTGGTCGACCAGGTACTGACTCATCCCCTTGGCCACGGAGTCAGCCCGGATCAGGATCGTCACCCGGAGGGCATGGCCGGCGAAGTCGACCGCGCACTGTCCGGCCGAGTTCGCGCCCCCGATGATCACCACGTGCTGCCCCGCTCGCTCCTTGGCGTCGCGGGCGGCTGCCCCGTAGTAGATCCCACGTCCGATCAGGTCCGACACCCCGGCGGCGCTGAGACGGCGGTAGGAGACCCCGGTCGCGATCAAGGCGCTGTCGGCTGTGAGCCTGGTCTGATCCGCCAGGTTGAGAGCCACCTTGTTCCCCTCCGATTCGATCCCGATCACCTCGGACGGGCGAACGAGTTCGGCGCCGAAGCGTCGGGCCTGGATGATCGCCCGGCGGGTCAGCTCCGACCCGCTCAGCCCGGCGTGGAAGCCGAGGTAGTTCTCGATCCGGGGACTCTGCCCCGCCTGGCCCCCTGGCGCCCCGCGCTCGATCATCACCGTGCTCAGGCCCTCGGACGATCCGTACACGGCGGCGGCGAGACCGGCGGGGCCGCCGCCGACGATCGCGAGCTCGTAGTGCTCCAGTGCCGGGCGGGTGGGGATCCCGAGCTGGCTCGCGAGCTCCCGGTTCGTCGGATCGCCGATCGCGACGCCATCCGCGAAGATCGCGAGCGGGAGGTCCTCGCGCTCCGGCTCGGCGACTCGCTCGAGGAGGGCCGCCCCGTCGCTGCTCCTCGGACTGAGCCACTGATAGTGGATGTGGTTCCCCTCGAGGAACCGCCTGATCTCGTCGCCCCGCCGCGAGTCGCGCTCGCCCACGACCCTCACACCCTGCGCGTCGCGGTCGCGGGTGCCCTGCCACCCCTCGAGCAGATCCGAGACGATCGGGAGGAGGTCCCTCTCGCCGTCGAAGGGCTTGATCAGGAAGTGATCGAGCAACGCCGTGCTCACGGCGTCCGTGGCGATTCCAAGATCGTCATGCGCGCACAGGAGCACCGTCCGGACCTCCGGGTAGAGCCTGCGGCCCTCCCGCAACAGCTCGATGCCGTCCATCTCGGGCGCCGCCTGGTCCGCAACCAGGAGGGCGACCGGCTCCTCACGGACCTTGAGATCGCGCAGGATCTCGAGCGCCGCGGTCGCCTGCTCGAAGCCGGCGGCCTGAAATCCGCGGCTGCTGAAACCCCGATGGAGCTGGCGCTCCAACGCTCTCGCCATCCGCGAGTCGATCCCCACCCCGATCAGAAGAGGCCGCATCGCCGTCAGTTATAGGCGGATCCGGAGACGCCGACCATCGAGGGACCTAGAGAAGCTCAGGAAGGTGGCGCTGCAGGTGGGAGTCGATCGTCTCGCGAACCCATCGCTGCTCGTCGGGGTCGGCCATCCTGTAGCGGCCCACGAGCATCTTCTGGTCGTCCAGCGGCAGCCCTGCGACCTCCCAGCTCACGACGAGGTATTCGAAGAGCATCTCGTTGCGGCGCGCCCAGACGTCCTCCGCGGACGCGGCCTCCTTTCGGTGGGGCTTGTTGAGCTTGCGGATCGTCTTGCCGCTGAGTGACTGCCTTAGGGTGAGGACGTTGCCCTCGGGATCCGTGTAGTCGA
Organism: uncultured Solirubrobacterales bacterium; assembly: GCA_963808565.1. Classification (GTDB taxonomy): domain Bacteria; phylum Actinomycetota; class Thermoleophilia; order Solirubrobacterales; family 70-9; genus DASUPK01. The sequence continues at coordinate 174,848 of CAWEGM010000010.1, read as the reverse complement.
CGGTCTCGACCGGCTCGCGCTCGCGGCGGCTTCGCTTTGCCATTGCCGAAGGATGACAACTAGCCTTGCGGCGTCACCGAGCCGGTCAACATCGCCGATCTCGAGCGGCTCGCGGCCGAGCGGCTGGAGCCGGGCGCGCACGGCTACTTCGCGGGTGGCGCCGGCGACGAGCGAACCCTGCGGCGGAACGCCGAGGCGTTCGAGCGCTGGGAGCTGAGGCCGCGGGTGCTGGTGGACGTGTCGGAGATTTCCACGGCGGCCACCTTCCTCGGAACAGAGGTCTCGATGCCGATCCTGGTCGGGCCGGTCGCCTTCCAGCTGCTCGCGCATGCAGACGGCGAGGCCGCGATGGCGCGCGCTGCCGCGGCCGCCGGCATCGTGATGTGCCTGTCGAGCCTGACCAGCACGCCGCCCGCCGAGGTCGCCGCGGCGGCCCCCGACGCCGTCCGCTGGATGCAGGTCTACCTCTTCCGGGACCGCGGGGTGACCCAGGCCATGGTCGACGAGGCGACGGACGCCGGATACGAGGCCCTGTTGCTTACGGTGGACGCGCCGTACGCCGGTCGCCGCGAGCGGGATCTCCGGACCGGATTCGAGGTCTCCGCCGAGATCCGAGCCCCGGCGATCGAGGCGGCGGCGGGACACCGCACCCTCACGGTCCCAGAGGTATTCGGGCTCGTCGACCCATCGATCACCTGGGCGGACCTCGAGTGGCTCTGCGGGGACACCGAGCTTCCAGTCCTGGTGAAGGGGCTCGTGACCGGCGAGGACGCCGCGCTGGCGGCGGAGCACGGCGCCGCGGGGGTCGTCGTCTCGAACCACGGGGGCCGGCAGCTGGACGCGGTGCCTGCCACGATCGACGCGCTCCCCGAGGTGGTCGAAGCGGTCGGGGGCCGGATCCCCGTCCTGATGGACGGCGGAGTGCGGCGAGGCACCGACGTCGCCGTCGCGCTCGCCCTGGGCGCCGAGGCGGTCCTGGTCGGTCGGCCCGCTCTATGGGGCCTCGCGGTGGACGGCGAGGCGGGTGCGGCGCGCGCGCTCGGGATGCTCGCCGACGAGTTCCGGCTGGCTCTCGCGCTGCTCGGCTGCCCGACCCCGTCCGCTCTTAGCGGACAACACGTTCAAAGACGCGCGTAGCTCTCGCTAGCCTGCCGCGGTCGTGGCGACCCGATCCCCAGACCGCCTGTCCGGATCGGACATGTCGAATCTCCTCGCGGAGCGGGGGCCGATCCACGTCCACGTCGGCGCCACGATCCTCGTCGAAGGGGCCGCGCCCGGCTACGAGAAGCTGGTCGCACACGTCGAGAAGCGCCTCACCCTGGTCCCCCGCTTTCGCCAGCGGATCGTCCGGATCCCGCTCGGAATCGAGAATCCCATCTGGGGCGACGACCCGAGGTTCGACGTCCACCGCCACGTTCGCCACGTCTCGGTCCCCCGCCCCGGACGGCTCGACCAGCTCCGCGACCTGATCGGCCGGGTCATGTCGGAGCCCCTCGACATGGACCGGCCGTTGTGGCAGCTCTACCTGGTCGAGGGAATGAACGGGCGGCACGCATACATCTCCAAGACCCATCACGCCCTGGTCGACGGGGTCGCGGCAGTCGACGTCGGGACGATCCTGCTCGACCCGAGCAGACGAGGGGCGAGGTTCAAGCCGCCCGAGGCACCCTGGGATCCCGACGAGCCGAGCCCGACCATGCTCCTGACGCAGGCTGCATCCGAGCGGGTGAGCAGGCCGATCCGGGCCGCGGGCAGAGCCGCCCGGAGCGCCGTCCGGATGCCGGCCCAGACGGCGAGCCGGGTGCTGCGCACCGCCGAGGCGTTCACCGGACTCGCGTCGGGCGGACCCAAGGTGCCCATGAGCCCGCTGAACGTGCGGATCGGCCGCGACCGGCGGGTCTCTTGGGCGCGCGCGGATCTGGACCGGATGAAGCGGGCCCGGGCGATCGTCGAGGGGTCGACGGTCAACGACGTGATCCTCGCGGTCGCCGCCGGTGCCCTCCGGAGGTTCCTCGAGCGGCGCGGCGATGAGGTCCCCGACTACCTGGTCGCCCTCGTGCCGGTGAGCATCCGCCGCCCGAACGAGAAGGGCGAGCTCGGAAACCGCATCTCGACGATCATGGTTCGCCTGCCGCTCAACGAGCCCGATCCGCACAAGCGCCTCGAGCGGGTCCGCGACGAGACCAAGCGGCTGAAGGAGTCCGACAACGCCCGCGCCGCATCGTTGATCATCGAGGCGACGGGATGGGCGCCGCCGACGATCAACCGTCTTCTCTCCACGGCGATGGCCCGGCCGCTTCTCTTCAACCTGGTCGTCTCCAATGTCCCCGGACCGCAGCAGCCGCTGTATCTGCTCGGGCGCAGGATCCAGGCGATCTACCCGTTCGTCCCGCTTTCGCCCCAGAACCATGCGCTGTCGATCGGGATGATCAGCTACGACGGCAAGATCTACTTCGGACTCGCCGGCGATCGAGACGTCGTTCCCGACCTGGACGACCTCGCCGTCTCCCTGCGGGAGGCGCTGCGAGAGCTGCCCGTGCCGCGGGTGCCGCGGAAGAAGAAGCCGGCTGCGAACGCCAAGAAGGCGGCGTCGAAGAAACCAGCAGGGAAGAGGAAGCCCGCGAGGACAAGGACGCTCGGGCGCCTTCGCCGCCGGAACCGTCCTGCCTAGCGGTCCCAGGCGGACCTAAGAGCAGGACGGTCCGCGTGTCAGGGGATGATGAAGACCGGCGCCCCGAGGGGGACGCGCGCGAACAGCGAGACCATGTCGGGATCGGAGGCGCGGAGGCAGCCGGCCGACCTGGCGCCGCCGATCGCCTCCGGGGTGCCGTGGATGGCGATCCTGTCACCGCCGATCCAGTTGGCGGGCAGATTCGGCTGGTGGCCCGTGAGCGCCAAGATGCAGCACCCGTAGTACGGGCCGACCCCCTCGCCGACCAGGCCGTCGGTGACCGCGTAGCGCCCCAGCGGGGTCGGGGAGCTGGGGGATCCGACCGTTACGGGGATCCGGTCGAGCACCTGGTCGCCGTAGCGGAGCTCGAGCTGCTGCAGCGAGACGTCGGCGACGATCGAGTAGTGGGTCTCGGAGATGTCCAGGACGGTGCGGTCGTCCCGAATCCAGCCGAGCACGCCGTTCCCGAGCTCGGGCGCGGGAAGGCCGAACCAGTCTCCCCTCACCTCTGCGATCCAGAACCGCCTGAGCGAGCCGAACTCCGTCTCGTCACCGACTCGCTCCATCACGCTGCCACCAGGAGAATCGCGCAGCGCCACGGTCTTCCCGGGCCGTACGGTGGCGAGCGGATAGCTCGGGCCGGGCACCTCATCGGCTGGCGGCTCGTCGATCCCGAGCCTCGGAAGCAGCACGGGCGCTCGGAGACCATGCAGCGGATCGACCGCACCGACCTCAACCGAGCCCCCTGAATCGTCTTCGTCGAGAACCAGAAACGCGGCCGCGGCTAGCGCCGCGATCATCGCGAGCGCCGCGATGGGCGCGGGCACTTTCATCAGCGGAGAGGGAGGGATTCGAACCCTCGAGAGAGCTATCAGCCCCCTACTCGCTTAGCAGGCGAGTGCCTTCAGCCGCTCGGCCACCTCTCCGGGGACGGGTCGCCAGGAGCGACCGCGGCACGATTGTAGGCCGATCTCTTAGGCTCACCCGCATGGGACGGGTACCGGCGTTCGACCCGCTGGCGCGGAAGGGTTGGTTTCGCAGCGCGTTCTTCTGGGTCGCCAAGCAGCGGGTGGGGGCCTGGATCGCAATCAACGTCGGTAACCGGGTCGATCCGCACCTGATGAGAGCGACGGGCGGGAGGGTCAGGGTCAGCATCGCCTTCCCGACCGTCCTGCTGACGCATATGGGCGCGCGGAGCGGCGAGGAGCGCGCGACTCCGCTCACCTACTTCACGGACGGAGACGACGTGATCCTGGTCGCGTCGCAGGGCGGACACCACAAGCACCCGGCGTGGCTTCACAACATCCGCGCCAACCCGGAGGTGGAGCTGTGGAGCGACGGCACGGGCGGCCGCTACAACGCGCGCGAGGCGCACGGCCAGGAGCGCGAGCGGCTCTGGGATCTCGCGACCACCTTCTATCCGGGCTTCGCGACCTACCAGGGGCGCGCCGGCGAGCGGCTGATCCCCGTGGTCGTCTGCACGCCCCAGAACGACTAGCGCCGACTAGCCTTGTGGAGGTTCGGAGGGGTGGCAGAGTCTGGTTGATTGCGGCAGCCTTGAAAGCTGCTGACCGGGTCTCCCGGTCCGGGGGTTCGAATCCCTCCCCCTCCGCTGACGAGCACGTCCTGCGCTGCTAGCGCAGCTTCGCCGTAATCCCCAGCGTCCCGACCAGGTCGCCGCCGGCGAAGTCGTTGGCCGGGTCGCCGGACTGGTTGGGAAAGACCTGGTTCAGAACGAAGGCCGTGAAGGAGTCGAGGACCACGGTCGCATCCTCGACCACCAGGTCGCCGGTCGATTGATCGATCGAGCGGGTTCCCGTCGAAAAGTCGATCGGGCCGAGCGCGGTGAGCCCGAGGAAGCCGGTCGGGACGGTGGTGTTGGAGGCCAGGGCGTTGAGGCTGAACTGGGCCTCGAAGTCCGAGCTGAGGATGGTGCTGCCGACCGGGGGCCCCTGGGTCGAGCACGGGGGCCCGCCGAGATTGGGGGTGAGGGGGCCGTTGTTCTTCGTCAGCGTCTGACCACCCCCGGTGATCAGGCGGCCGTCGCTGAAGTCCGGCGCAACGAACCCGCCGGTTACGGGGAAGGTGAAGGTCGTCGTGAGGGGGTTGAACGTCGCCGGCGGGACAGCCGCCACCCCCGGAGTGACCAGGATCGGCGTGACCGCATCGATGCAGTGCGAAGCGAGCTTCGCGCCCAGCGAGCCGGCGGCGAGGCTCGTCGCGAGCTCCATGGAACCGCTGTCCCGGAGCACCTCGACCGTTGCCGGAACCGTCGTCGCGGAGATCGTGCCGATCGTTCGCCCGGCCTTGATCCCGGCGGACGCTCGGCCCTTTCCGCCCTTGGCGCCGAGGGCGCGGCTCAGGGCCTTGGCCCCCTTCGGGGCGAGCCTGAGGGTGATTCCGCTGAGGGCGGCGCCGAACCCGGCGCGGGTCACCGTGCCGCCGGTGAGCGTGCCGAAGGACCCCACCCGCCGCTTGCCCACCTGGGCGGCGAGGCTGCCCGGAGCGCCGCCCGCGCCCAAGGTCAGGCCGGTCACGGACACGTTCGCCTTGCGCGCGCCGCGCTTCGCACGGAAGCCCCCCGTGGTCTCGATCGTGCCGGAACCCGAGATCGGATCGAGCTCACCGCGGGTGATGGGCAGCCCGAGCGTTGCGGGGCGGAGCTTCACCCCACCGGCGCCGCGAAGCTGAATCGAGACGCTCCCGCCGTTCAGCGTGTCGGGCCCGGCCATCGCGGAGGTGGGCACAAGGAGGCAGGCGACCGCGGCACCCGCGGCAATCGCCAGATGCGCTCGGCGCGATCCCTTGTCCCTGACGGTGACCATCCTCGCTCGAGGGCGGTAATCCCCTCCCGGACGAAAAGTGTCCCATGCCTCGGGAACCACCGCGCCGGTCACATCGGCAACCCAGCGCGGAACCTTTACTCAAAACCGCCGTCGAGACGGGCTAACCGGACCCGGCGCCGCGGTCGCCGACGAGAAGGGTCTGGATGCCGCGACCGATGCGGCCGCGCTCGTCGAGCAGGAGGGTGTCCGCCATCCCAATCCCGTTGGGTTCGGGGAACGTGATCGCGTCCAGGCAGACCCACTCCCCCTCGGGCATCCGATGGAGGTGCACCGTGAGGTCGACGTTGATGAACAGGTAGCGCCGCCAGTCGAGCGCCGCGCTCACCCCGTTTCCGGAATCCGCCGCGACCAGAACCCGCTGAATCGGGGACGGCGCTTCGTCCGGCAGAAGCGGAACGCCCATCCGCAACCACACGGTTGCGGGCCCCGGCTCCATGAAGGCCCCCGAGACGAACCGGTACTCCATCGCCGTGTGGTACCCCGTGTCGTAGCCGGTGTGAAAGAACTCGCCCGGCTTCCCCTGGTCTGGACCGGGAGGGGCGGGCGAGGAAGGTCCGGGGGGCGGCGGGAACGCGACCTCCTCGGTGCGAAGTCGCCACCCGCGTGCACGCATCAGGACCTCGTCGCCGTCCTCGGTGAGGGCCGCCTCGAACATCTCCACCCGCCGGCCGGGCCGCACCACCTCGGCCCGGACAGCGAGCGGCGCGATCGGAACCGAACGCAGCACCTCGTAGGTGATCCGGCCGATCTGCGCGGGCGGGCCGTCGCCACCGCCGAGTCTTCCCCCGCCGAGACGCTCCACCTCCCGGCCGACCAGGGCCGCGGGAGGGCCCGCGTGCTGTGTGTTCGGATCCCATGGCCCGCGGGTGAGCTCCGTGGCGACGAACCGGTCGCCATCCGGCTCATAGAAGGAGTCGGGCACGCAGGCATCCTAGGATCCGGGCGCTCGGAGCTCCTCGAGGCCATCCCGGGTCCAGGTCGGAGCCCAGTAACGGCGGACCCGCTCCCGGGACTGTATGAACGACCGGGATAACCTGGTCGAACCCACCGAAGAGAGGTGAAGGACTTGGAGAAGGTCAAAAAGAGCGAGGCGGAGTGGCGATCGGAGCTCACCCCTGAGCAGTACGAGGTCGTGCGAGAGAAGGGCACCGAGGCGCCGTTCACGAGCGAGCTCAACGACGTCAAGGACCCCGGGACGTTCAAGTGCGTCGCGTGCGGTCAGCCGCTGTTCAGCTCGGATACGAAGTTCAACTCGGGCACGGGCTGGCCCAGCTTCTACGCGCCCATGGATGACGAGAACGTCGACACCGAGGAGGACAACGGCTTCCTGATGCGGCGCACCGAGGTGCTCTGCTCCCGCTGTGACGCCCACCTCGGCCACGTCTTCGACGACGGTCCGCGGGACAAGACCGGGCTGCGCTACTGCATCAACGGCTGCGCCCTGGACTTCGAGCCCGAGGAGTAGCCGGCAACCCTGGGACCTAGACTTTTCCTCCGGCGCCCAGGTAGCTGAAGCGCACTGCGAGCGCGACCGCCTCGGTGCGGGTGTCGACCTCCATCCGGGCGATCGCGTTCCGCACGTGCGTATGAACCGTCGCCGGGCTCAGCGAGAGCCGGTCGGCGATCTGCTTGACGCGAAGCCCCTCCGCGAGCAGCTCGAGGATCTCGCGCTCGCGGGGGGTCAGCTCGAGCAGCTTCTCCACCTCGCCCGCTCCCTGCCCCAGCTCGGTGCCCACGAAGGTGCCGCCGCCGGCGACGACCTCGATCGCCCGCGCGATGTCCTCGCTGGGCGCCGACTTGAGCACGTAGCCGGAGGCGCCCGCCCGCAGCGCCAGTGTGAGCAGATCGGGCTGGGCGTGCGCCGTGAAGATGATCACGCGGGTCTCGGGGCGGACCTTGAGGATGTCCTTGGTCGCGTCGATCCCGTCCTTGCCGGGCAGCTCGACGTCGACGATGGTCACGTCCGGCTCGAGCTCCTTGACCTTGGCGACGACCTCTTCGCCGGTCTCGGCCTCGCCGACGATCTCGACGCCCTCGACCGAGGCCATCCTCGCCTTGATCGCCTCGCGAACGATCTCGTGGTCATCGACCAGGACTACGCGTTTGGGGGCCGCGGAATTCACTGTGTGGGAATGCGCTCTGGAATGCCGAATTCCTGCAGAGACGAAGGAATTTCAATGATGCCGTCCGACGTCTGATGGTTCTCGAGCAGCCCGATCAGCGTCCGTCCGACCGCCACAGCAGTTCCGTTCAGGGTGTGCACAGGTTCCGCTGACTCTCCTTGAGAGGGACGGTATCGGCTGGAGAGGCGTCGTGCCTGGTAGTCGGTGGTATTCGAGCAGCTCGTCAGTTCCCGATAGCGCTCCTGGCTCGGGATCCAAGCCTCGCAATCGAACTTGCGCGCGGCCGAAACCCCAAGGTCGCCGACCGGGATGTCAACGACCCGGTACGGGATCTCTAGCGCGCCGAGGATGCGCTCCTGGATCGCGAGGATCCGCTCGTGCTCCTCGCGTGAGGTGTCGGGCTCGACGAAGCTGAACATCTCGACCTTGTCGAACTGGTGGACTCGAAAGATCCCGCGAGTGTCGCGCCCCGCCGCCCCCGCCTCCCGGCGGAAGCAGGTGGAGAAGCCCGCGTAGCGCTTCGGTAGCTCGCCGCCGTCCAGGATCTGGTCGGCGTGAAGCGCGGCGAGCGGAACCTCCGATGTGCCGATCAGGAAGAGCTCATCGCGGGGAACCTCGTAGATCATCTCCCTCTCGCCCGGGAAGAACCCCGTCCCGAACAGCGCGTGCTCCCGGACCAGCACCGGCGGGACGGCCGGCACGAACCCCTCGGCGCGAAGCAGTTCCATCGCGAACCGGACGAGCGCGAACTCGAGCAGGACGAGGTCACCCAGCAGATACGCGAATCTGGATCCGGAGACCTTTGCCGCCGCCTCCATCGCGATCCAGCCGTGCCGCTGTCCGAGCTCGAGGTGATCGACCGGCTCGAAGTCGAAGTCGGGACGCTCACCGACCTCCCGCAGCGTGACCGCGTCCTCCTCGGTCATCCCATCCGGCGCCTCGGGATCAGGCAGGTTCGGAAGCGAGGCGAGCAAGCGGTCGCGCTTCTCCTGTATCTCCGCATGCTCGGGCTCGAGCTCCTTCAGCTCCGCCTTCAGCGCGCTCGATTCCTCGCGCTTCCGCTTGAACTCCGGATCGTCGGTCTCCCCCGCACGCGCCGCCTCCTCGATCTCGGCGGAGATCCGGTTCTGCTCGGCGCGGAGTTCGTCGATCCGCCGGACGAGCTCGCGGACGCGCTCGTCCAGGGCCAGGACCTCGTCGAGCTGCTCCGCGGCACCCCGACGGGCCAGCGCTGAGCGCACCGACTCCTGATCCCGGCGGATCTCCTTCAGGTCGAGCGTCGTCCGGCTCCCGCGCGAGCCCGTCTAGGGCGTGGAGTCCGGTCCGGGCTGCTCGACGACATCCTGGCCCGCGTACTTGGCTACGAACGCCGCGACCTTCTCGGCGTCGTCGCCCACGACGATGTTCTGGGGCATGATCGCTCCGGAGAAGCCGCCATTTCGGATCGCGAAGATGACGTCCTCCATGGTCTCCGTGCGCTGGTCGAGGTCGGGGCCCTGCACTCGCTCGCTCCGATTGGAGCTCCCCTGGGTGCCGGCGGCGGAGAGCGTGTGGCAGCCGGAGCAGCGCTCGGCGAAGATCTCAGCCCCGGCGTGGTCCGGATCGTTCTCGGAGACCTGGATCCCCTCGGTCCCGCAACCGGCGGCGGTTGTGACAGCGGCGACCGCGATCAGTAGAAATGCCCCTCGCACGCGGCGGGATCATAAGGGCCTGTCCGCGCACTAGCGTTCAGGCATGCCCGCCGACGGAGTGCGCCCCAGTGAGTTCCGATCAGCGCTCTCCGCCTACGCCACCGGCGTCACCGTGGTCACGGCGATCGGGGAAAACGGGCCGTCCGGCGCCACCGCGAACGCGGTCACCTCCCTGTCCCTCGATCCCCCGATGATGCTCGCCTGCCTCGACCGCGGGTCGCGAACCCTCACCGCGGTCCGCGCGCAGGGACGGTTCGGCGTGAACGCGCTCGCCGCCGGCCAGGAGGACGTCGCCCGCCGATTCGCCGGCAAGGATCCCGAGGCGGTCAAGTGGAAGGGGATCGATTGGTCCGAGCGCGAGGCGCTTCCCCGGCTCGCGGGGGGACTGATGTGGGTGGCCTGCGAGTTGCGCGACCTGATCGACGGCGGCGACCATCTGATCCTCACCGGCAACGTGATCGAGGTCGATTCGGCCGACGGGCGACCACTGCTGTTCCACCGCGGCGACTATCGGGATCTGATCGCCGAGAGCTAGCGGGCTAGACGTCCGGGAGCTCGAGGCAGTATCCGTAAGCGGTCATCGTCTCGACCGGCCCGAAGTAGCCGAAGGCCCTCGCCGTCCACGTCCCGTCGGCGTTGATGGCGCCGTCACTGAAGAACGCGTTGCGCGATCCGTTGAAGCTGAACCCGCCCGTCGTCAACGCATGACCCTCGGGACATGCGGGCGTGGTGGCTGCCCCGAGGGTTCCGCCCCCAAGCGTCGTCGAGGCGGAGACCTCCGTGAGGAGGGGAGCCGCGCTCTTCACGCAGTAGGCGATCGCCGTCAGCTCGCCGCCATCCCGGCCTGCCGCGTGTCCACTGACCTGCCACGTGCTTGGACCCGTCGCCCGCGACTCGGTCACGTAGTTCCCCCCGTTCTCGATGAACGGGGTCGTGAAGTTGGTGCGCTGGAAGCCGCCGGAGAAGATGTATTCGCCCCGCGGACAGCGGGCGACAGCGGTATTGGCCCCGTTCCTATGGACGAAGACGGTCCTGTGCGGCGAGGACGTGGGCACCAGTCCTCGGGCACAAACCACCTGGAGCGTCGTCCAGCGTCCGATGGTCCTCTTCTGCGATGGATCGATGATCAGCGCAGTGGCGTGGAAGCCGCGCTGGACGCCGAGCCGCTCGTAGGAGTGGGGATAGACGCCCTCGCCGTCGGGGCCGGGTGGCGGATCACTGATCAAGCCGCCGCCGAGCGGGAAGCTTCCCCGCGGGCACAGGACGGTGAGCCGCCTGGCGCGGTCGGGCTTCTTCAGCCAGAAGCTTCGGCTGACGAGGGACAGCGCCCTGAGCGGTCCGCGCCCGCCGCGTGGGTTCTCCCCGGCCCGGTCCGGCCGCTGCCCGTGAACGTAGACCTCGCCCTTACCGGTGTCGAGGAGGAAGAGGCGGCCCCTGGCCCGCAGGGCCAGAAGCATTCGAGCGCAGCCGCGCCTGCGGCGCGATCACGTAGACGACATTGGTCTCACGAACCGCCCCGAGCCCGGGAGCGACTTCGACGGGGGCGGCGGACCAGTAGTCGATCAGCCTCACCGCGCGCCGCGGGTCCGGGTAGCAGCCGTCCTTGCTGCCTGCCCGCACCCCGCCCATGACCTTGAACGCCAGCTCCAGCTTTCGTGTCGGCGGGTTGTGCCCGCCCGAGCGGAGGGCGTCGGCGCTCGGCGGGAACGCGAGCAGGGCGACGAGTGCTGCGATCGACAGCGTGGACTTCATCATTCGGGAAGGGTCGTCATTCGTGGTCAGTCCTGGAGGGTCATCAGGCCGTAAAGGCCGGGCCTTTTTGCGGCGGGTCGGTGCCGAAGCCCCGATGAATCACGGTGGTTTCCTTCGTCTATAGCTTGGGACACCCCAGTGAAGGAAGGAGGCTCGATGGAACTCCCGAGGATCGTCTCCGCAGAGGAATGGGAAGCGGCCAACGCGCGAATCGTAGAGAAGGAGAAGGCCGCGATGAGGGAGAGTGACGCCCTCGCAGCTGAACGCCGGCGCCAGCCGATGACGCGGGTCGAAAAGAGCTACGAGCTGGAGGGGCCGGAGGGGAAGGTCGGGCTGCTCGATCTCTTCGAGGGGCGCCGGCAGCTGTTCGTCTACAACTTCATGTTCGGTCCGAACCAGGACGTCGGGTGTGACGGATGCTCGATGGTCGTCGACCAGCTCACGGACATCCGACACCTTCACGCCCGCGACACGAGCTTCGCCCTGGCCTCGCGCGCCCCGCTCGCCAAGCTGCTGGCCTATCGGGAGCGGATGGGATGGGACGAAATCCCCTGGTACTCCTGGGGCGGGGGCGAGTTCGGGGTCGACCTGGGCCTGTCTCCGGCGGAGCCGCAGCCGGGCCAGTACCAGGACGGAGAGATGTTCGGACTGAACGCCTTTCTCCGCGACGGTGACGAGATCTACCGCACGTACTTCACCAGCCGGCGCGGGCTCGAGGTGATCGGCCCCGTCTGGAGCCTGCTGGACCGGAGCGCGCTCGGGCGCCAGGAGAGGTGGGAGGACTCGCCGGAGGGCTACCCGCAGACGCCGCCGTACGGGTGGTGGCGGCGCCACGACGAGTACGAGAACGGGTCGCGATGAGCGAGCGCGACGGCTTCCAGCATGGTGTCCCCTGCTGGGTCGACACCTGGCAACCCGACGCCGACGCCGCGGTCGACTTCTACACGCAGGTGTTCGGATGGGATGCCGAGAACACGATGCCCTCGGGGATCGCCGGGAAGCACTATGTGTGCACGCTTCGCGGCCGGGACGTCGCCGCGGTCGCCTCCCGGCCGGAGGGCGCGCCGCCGGTGACCGCGTGGACGACATACGTCTGGGTCGATGACGCCGACGAGACCGTTGCGAGGGTGATCGACGCCGGCGGCAGCGTCGTCAAGGAGCTCTTCGAGGGCCCAGCGCCTGGGCGATGAGCGCATTGACCGCCCCGGACCCAGAACGATCGAAGGAGTTCTACGGCGCCGTTTTCGGGTGGACATCGGAGACATTCGCCATGGGCGACGACGAGATGACGATGTTGAAGCTGCCCGGCTACCTCGGCGGAGAGCCGGAGCAGCCGGTGGCGCGGGACGTGATCGCGACGATGGCCCCGGCCGGCGGAAACGGCCTCGATGCGCCGCCGCACTGGAGCGTCGACTTCTGGATCGGGGACATCGACGCGGCCGCGGCCACGGTCGCCCAGCTCGGCGGCCGGATCATCGTGAGCCCGTATGACATCCCGGACGTCGGCATGAGGCAGGCCGTCCTGGCCGACCCCCAGGGGGCGACTTTCTCGCTCACCCAGCCGCCGGGCATCTGATCGCTAGAAGAAACTGCTGGTGCCGGCGGCCCGGAGCGCGAGGCCGAAGATGACGAGGCAGGCGACGGCCATGATCCCGGTGTCCCGCCGGAGGATCGCCATCGCGAGATCCTGCTGGCGCTCCGGAGGCAGGGAGTGGACGTCGAGCTCGCCGAGCTCTTGCGCCGCTGATCCGATCCGGATCACCTCGGCGAGCATCGACACCGCGAGCGGGAGGGCGCCGTAGAGGATGTGAAGCTCCTCCGCGTCGTGACCGGTGAAGACGAGGGCGAGGCCCAGCAGAGCCTGGATCACCACGGTCGCCTGCGCGATCCGGAGGGCGATCCAGAAGCCCGCGCTCGGCCGCCGCTCCAACCACTCCACCCCGCCCCACAGCCCGGCGACCAGGTTGGCCGCGAGCAGCGCGACCCCGACGATGAGGTGGGCTTCCGTCACGGCCGCGGGAGCTTAGATGGGGTCCCGCGGCAAAGCCGTCGGAAAGGGTCGGAATTCCGCTTCCTGATGCGGAAAAGCACTATGTAACAGGATGCTACAAAGTCGCCCGCGGTGGTATAAGAACGAGCGCACCGTGCTTCAGAGCTACCTCCCCGTCCTAGTGTTCGCCGGCCTGGGCATCATCGTGGGAGGTGCCTTCGCACTGTTGAACGGGGTGACGGGCCCCAAGCGTCCGAATCCGATCAAGGACCAGCCCTACGAGTGCGGGCTGCCGACCCAGATAACCCGCACCTTCCGGTTCGGCGTGAGCTTCTACATGATCGCGATGCTCTTCATCTTGTTCGACATCGAGGTCGTCTTCCTGTACCCGGTCGGCACCCTCGTTCACACGACGAAGAGCGTCTTCGTGCTCGTGGAGATCCTGATCTTCGTTGTGCTGCTGCTGGTCGCTCTCGTCTTCGTGTGGCGTCGAGGGGCGCTCGATTGGAAATAGAGCGCGAGAGCCTCGGGGCCCGACAGCTCCGCGCGCGCGATCTGCTCCGCGGGGACCTCACGGAGGCGGACCTCGAGAAGTACGTCGAGCAGCGCGTGCTGACGACGACGCTCGAGAACGCGCTCAACTGGGGGCGGGCGAACGCCCTCTTCCCACTGACCTTCGGGCTCGCCTGCTGCGCGATCGAGATGATGTCGATGGTCACCTCGCGCTACGACATCGCGCGGTTCGGGGCCGAGGCGTTCCGCGCGTCGCCGCGCCAGGCGGACCTGATCATCCTCTCGGGCCGGGTGTCGATCAAGATGGCCTCCGTCGTCCGCCGGGTCTACGACCAGATGCTCGAGCCCAAGTGGGTGATCGCGATGGGCGCATGCTCCTCGTCCGCCGGGATGTTCGCCAACTACGCCGTCGTCCAGGGCGCCGACAAGTTCATGCCGGTCGACATCCACGTCCCCGGCTGCCCGCCGCGCCCTGAGGCGCTGCTCTACGGGTTCAACAAGCTTCAGCGGCTCGTCATCGGAGACCCGGCCCTGGGCTGGCGCCAGCGATACAACGCCGCCGGGACCGAGGAGTGGGCCAGGCTCGAGAGCGGCAAGCCGACCCGCGAGGCGATCGAGCGTGCCGCCGTCGCGCTCGAGATGCCGACCTGGGAGCACGCGGATGAAGGGGCAGCGGGCGGCGAGGATGCCTGACGCTCCGGGACTCGAGCTGATCGCACAGGCGATCGAGGAGCAGCGGCCGAACACGGTGATCGAGACGTCGGTGGAGCACGGCGCCGCCAGCCTGATCATCGATCCCGAGGGAGTGCTCCACGCCCTGCGGTGGCTTCGTGATGACGAGACCCAGGGCTACCGGTTCCTTTCGAGCGTCCACGCCGCCGACTACCTGCCGGCGACGCCGCGGTTCGCCGTCCACTACGAGCTCCTCTGCCGCGAACGGGTCGAGCGGATGAACGTGAAGGCCCTGCTCCCAGACCCCGCGGCGGGCCGCGAGGGCAACGGCTTCGGCAGCACGGAGGACGACGACCTTCCGGCCCTCGATTCGTGCGTCGAGCTCTTCCCGACCGCGGAGTTCCAGGAGCGGGAGATCTACGACATGTTCGGGATCCGGTTCGAGGGCCATCCCGATCTGCGGCGGATCCTGATGCCGGAGGACTACGTCGGCTGGCCACAGCGACGCGACTTCCCCATCGGCGGCGAGCCGGTGCTGTTCACCCACAACGAGATCGAAACGCCGCGCTGGTTCGAGTGATGGCCGACGACGTCCTCAGAGACGAGGAGCTCCATGCCACGGAGCGCGGAGTCTCGCGCGAGCTCGAGGATCCGTCCGCGCCCATCGTCGACGCCTTCGCCGAGACGGCGGAGCGCGAGCTCAAGGAGCTCGAGGACCTCGGGGTCGAGCCGGAGCAGGAGATCCTCACGATCAACATGGGGCCGCATCACCCCGCGACCCACGGGGTGCTCCGCCTGATCGTCACCCTCCAGGGCGAGCGGGTCATCGACCTGAAGCCGGTGATGGGCTATCTCCACACCGGGATCGAGAAGAGCTGTGAGGACCAGAGCTACTGGAAGGTCATTCCGTTCGTCGAGCGGATGGACTACCTCTCCTACTTCTTCCAGATGGAGGCGTTCTGCGGGTGCGTCGAGCGGATGGTCGGTCTGGAGATCCCGCCGCGCGCGAAGTACCTGCGCACTCTCCACATGGAGCTCAACCGGCTCCACTCCCACCTGGTATGGCTCGGCACGTCCGCGCTCGATCTCGGCGCGATCTCGATGTTCTGGTACTGCTTCCGCGAGCGCGACCAGATCCTGGACCTGTTCGAGATGTCGTCCGGCCAGCGCATGCATACCCGCTACTTCCAGGTCGGCGGGGTCTTCGAGGACATCCCGGTCGGTTTCGAGCGAAAGGTCCGCGAGTTCTGCTCGATCATGCCGACGCGGCTCGACCAGTACGAGGCGCTGCTGGATCGCAACGAGATCTTCCTCCAGCGCACGCGGAACGTGGGGATCGTCTCCCGGGAGCGCCTGCTGGAGCTCGGCGTCAGCGGCCCTCTGCTGCGCGCAGCCGGCGAGCCGTGGGACCTGCGCAAGGCCCTCGACTGCCTTGCCTACCCCGACCTCGACTTCAAGATCCCCGTCGGCACGGTCGGGGACGGATACGACCGCTACCGCGTCCGCCTCCAGGAGATGCGCGAGTCGGTGCGGATCATCGAGCAATGTCTGGACGGCCTTCCCGAGGGCCCCTGGATCTCCGACGACCGCAAGTACGTACTTCCACCGCGCGACGAGCTGCCGACCTCGATGGAGGCGCTGATCCATCACTTCAAGCTGGTCACCGAGGGCTACCGGGTGCCGCCGGGAGAGCTCTACTACTCCGTCGAGAGCCCACGCGGGGAGCTCGGGTGCTTCGTGATGGCCGACGGATCCTCGAAGCCCGCGCGGGTCCATTTCCGCGACCCCTCCTTCGTCAACCTCCAGATGTTCCGGGACATGTCGATCGGGGGCCTGGTGGCCGACCTGGTCCAGAACATGGCGATGCTCGATCCGATCATCGGGGGGGTCGACCGCTGAGACCCAACCGGGTCCTCATCTACGGACGCCCGTCCCATCGGGAGATTCCTCGATGAGCCCGCTGCTACCGAAGGGTGATCGGCCCTGGACCGCCGATCCGGGACACATCCACGACGCCCCCGAGCCGCCACCGATGCCGGACGAGCAGGAGCGGGTCGGCGTCGAGCTTCCTCCCGACGAGATCGAGGCGCTGCTCGCGGCCGAGGAGGCGCGGGAGCTGCACGACGAGCCCGCGCCCGTCCCGGAGCCCGCTGAGGTCGAAGTCCCCCGGGCCCTCGCGCAGGAGATCCGGCGAGCGATCAAGCGCTACCCGCGCAAGCGCTCGGCCTCGATCCCCGCGCTCTGGGCGGTGCAGCGGCGGTACGGCTGGTGCACCCCCGAGGGCATACGCCAGGCCGCCGCGGTGATGCAGGTCACCCCCGGTTACCTGCAGTCCGTCGCCAGCTTCTACGACCTGTTCCGGCTCGAGCCGCAGGGCGACCACCAGGTCCTCGTCTGCACCAACATCAGCTGCTGGCGCCGCGGGGCCGACAGGGTTCTCGATTCGTTCAAATCCGCCCAGGGCGACGCCGACGATGTGTTCGTGCGCAGCTTCGAGTGCATGGGCGCGTGCGACATCGCCCCGATGGCGTCGATCGACGAGCGCTATTACGGCCCACTCACCGACGCGGAGGCGGTCGCGGCGATCGAGCAGCTCCGGTCCGGCAGGGACGTCCTGCCCGAGAAGCGGCTGGAGGATCGCCCCGCGGCGGGTGGGCCGAAGGGATCCGGCGACAAGCGGATCGCCCGGCATCCCCTGAACAAGGGGACCCGGCCCAAGCCGAGGGCGAAGCCGGGGTCGGCATTGAAGGCCAAGCCCGCCTCCCGCTCGAAGCCGAAGGGAGGGAAGGGCTGATGGCCCCGGTGAAGTCGCTGGAGACGCGGATCCTCTTCCGGAACATCGACGAGCCCCGGCTCGCCTCGATCAGGACCTACCGCAAGCTCGGCGGCTACCAGGCGATCCGCAAGGCCTACAAGGAGATGACGGCCGAGGAGGTCCTGCACGAGCTCGAGTCCTCGGGGCTCCGCGGCCGCGGCGGCGCCGGCTTTTCGATGGGGAAGAAGGCCTCGTTCCTGCCGCGCGGCGACATGGACAAGTACCTGTGTTGCAACGCCGACGAGTCCGAGCCCGGGGCCTTCAAGGACCGCGAGCTGATGCAGAAGAACCCGCATCAGCTGATCGAGGGGATCGCGATCGCCGCCCGCGCCGCCGGCGCGAACCGCTGCTTCATCTTCATCCGCGGCGAGTACGCCCTCCAGGGCGACATCATCCACCGGGCCGTCGAGGAGGCCTACGAGGCCGGCTTCCTGGGCACGGACGTGCTGGGGACCGGTGAGCAGGTCGAGCTCGTCGTCCACCGCGGCGCCGGCGCCTACATCTGCGGCGAGGAGACGGCGCTGCTCGACTCGCTCGAGGGCAAGCGCGGCAACCCGCGGCTGAAGCCGCCGTTTCCCGCCGTCCAGGGCCTCTACGACGGGCCGACCCTGATCAACAACGTCGAGACCCTCTCGAACGTCCCCCACATCGTCGCGTCGGGCGCCGACTGGTTCAAGCGCTTCGGCACCGAGCAGTCACCCGGAACGAAGGTGGTCTCGGTCTCGGGCGACGTCCAGCGGCCGGGCAACTACGAGGTCGAGCTGGGCATCCCGACGCGGGACCTGATCGACGGCCTCGCCGGCGGGCCGCTCGAGGGGCGGACGTTCAAGGGGTTCTTCCCGGGCGGGTCCTCGTCGCCGGTGCTCACCCCGGACGAGGGGCTCGACCTTCCGTACAGCTTCGAGGCGATGGCGGAGGCGGGGTCGATGCTGGGGTCCGGCTCGATCATCGTCTTCGACGACACGACGAGCATCGTCGAGCTCGCGCTCCGGACCGCGCGCTTCTATCACCACGAGTCGTGCGGCAAGTGCACGCCGTGCCGAGAGGGGACGAACTGGACGGTGAAGATGCTCGAGCGGATGATCCGCGGCGAGGCGACGCCGATCGACCTCGAGACGGTCTCCTCCGTTCAGACGAACATCATCGGCAATTGCCTCTGCGTCCTCGGCGACTCGATGGCGATGCCGGTCGGATCGATGGTGAAGAAGTTCCGCGACGAGTTCATGGAGGCGGTCGAGCGGGGGGTCCCGGGGGCGCACCTGCCCCCGGCCTCCGGGGAGCACGCGATCATCCCGCCGGGCGGCGACGAGCCGATGCCGGCGAGGGCGGGAGCCGTGGCATGACCCGCCCGATCCGGAACGCGGTCACCCTCGTGATCGACGGCCGAGAGGTGACGGCGCCCGAGGGGACGATGCTCCACGACGCCGCCAAGATCGGAGACATCGAGATCCCGGTCTTCTGTTACGAGCCCAAGCTGGGCGAGCCGGTCGGCGCCTGCCGGATGTGTCTGGTGGAGATCGAGGGGATGCCGAAGCTCCAGACATCGTGCTCGACCCCGGTGCGCGACGGGATGGTCGTCTACACGCAGACGGACCGGGTGAAGGAGGCGCAGAACGCCGTCGTCGAGTTCCTCCTGATCAACCATCCGCTCGACTGCCCCGTCTGCGACAAGGGCGGGGAGTGTCCGCTCCAGGACATCGCGATGGGATGGGGGCCCGGGAAGAGCCGGTTCACGGACCCGAAGCGGCACTTCCAGAAGCCGCTCGAGCTCTCGCCACTGATCGCGATCGACCGCGAGCGCTGCATCCTCTGCTACCGCTGCGTCCGCTTCAGCCAGGAGGTGGCGGAGGACGAGCAGCTGCAGCTGCTCGAGCGGGGGGATAAGAGCTTCGTCGGGACGTTCGACGAGCGGCCGTACATCGCCCCATTTCACGGGAACATCATCGAGCTCTGTCCGGTCGGGGCCCTGACGAGCTACACCTATCGTTTCCGCGCCCGCCCCTGGGAGATCGAGGACGCCGGCTCGATCTGCACCCTCTGCCCGAGCCAGTGCAACGTCAAGTTCACGGTCCGCGACGAGCGCGTGCTCCGCGTGCTCGCCCGGGACAACGCGGCCGTGGACGACGGCTGGCTCTGCGACAAGGGCAGGTTCGCGTTCCAGATGTTCAACTCGGCCGAGCGGATCACCCAGCCGATGGTCCGCGCCGGCGATGGCAGCCTGAGCCCGATCTCCTGGGAGGAGGCGATCGAGGAGGTCGCCGGGAAGCTGCGGGACGCGGGTGAGCGTGGCGCCGCGCTGGTCGGTGGCGGGACGACGAACGAAGAGGGCTGGCTCGTCCAGCGGATCCTCCGCCAGGGCGCCTCCTCGAACATCGACTCCTCGGCGAATCCGGTCGATGTGGGCCTGCTCGGAGATCTCTCGTGGCCGGAGCTCGGTTCGCGGATGGCGGACCTGGACCACGCGGACGCGATCCTCGTGATCGGCACGGACCCCCTCCACGAGATGCCGATCCTCGATCTCCGGCTCCGCAAGGCCGTCCGACGCTCCGGCACGAAGCTGATGGTGGCCTCGGAGCGGCCGACCGCACTCGACGGTGGCGCGACCGAGACGGTCCGCTACGCGCCGGGGGATGCGGCGGAATTCTTGAGCGCACTCGCGGGCGCCCTCGGCGCCGACGGCTACGAGGCGGGCGGGCGCTTCGGGAAGCAGGCGGGCGCGATCGCGGAGACGCTCAGCGAAGCGCCCGACCAGACGATCGTCTGGGGCGAGCGGCTCTGGCGCAGCCCGGGAGCGGTCGAGGCGCTTCACGCGTGCGCCACGGCGCTCGAGATGCACAAGCGGATCGGCCCGGGCCTGCTCGAGGTTCCGGAGGAGTCGAACACGCGTGGCCTGCGCGAGGTCGGCTGTCTGCCCGACGCGCTGCCGGGGCTGCAGCCGGCGGACGCCGGCCGCCGCAGCGCCGAGATCAAGGACGGCCTCGCGGCCAACGAGCTGGGCATGCTCCTGCTCGTCAACACGGACCCCGTCAGGAACCACCCCGACTCGGAGGGCTGGCGTAAGGCGCTCGCCTCCTCGTTCGTGGTCTCGATCTCCTCGTTCGAAGACGAGTCGACCAGGCTCGCCGACCTGGTCATCCCGGCCGAGAATCATGCCGAGAAGGAGGGCACCGTCACCCATCCGGACGGGCGTCTGCAGCGGGTCCGCGCCAACGTGCCGCTGCCCGAGGGTGTGCGTCCCGGCTGGTGGTTCCTCGCCCGGGTGCTCGACTCGCTCGGAGGCGGTCTGCACTTCGACACTCCCCAGGGCGTTTTCGGCGCGCTTTCCGCAGAGGTTCCGTTCTACGACAGCCTCACTTACGAGGAGATCGGCGGTAAGGGTCTCCGCTGGGGTGATCGCGACCCCGGCGCGTCCTGGACGCCGGCCGGTGGCGGCGGCGCTGCCGGTATTGCCTCGGGTGCTGATTCGGCGGTCGGCCGCCCGGGCTCTCAGAACCGCGAGGCGCCTGCATACGCACCCTCGGCAACACCGGCACCACCGCCGACGGACGAGGACGGCCTGCTGCTAGGGACCTATCGGGACTTGTGGGCCACCGAGGTCACCAACCGGAATCCGGCGTTGCGGTTCCTCATGCCCAAGCAGAAGCTCGAACTCGCGGCGAAGGATGCGCAGGCCCTCGAGCTGAGCAACGGCGAGGCGGTCACCGTGTCGGTTAACGGGCACAGCGTTGAGGCCACCGTCGCTATTCGCGAGCGGATGCAGCCGGGTGCTGCCTTTCTGATCGAGGGCACCAATGAGGCGAACGCCAACGTCCTGACGAACGGCGTCCCGCAGCGGATCAGGGTGACAAAAACCAGCTCCGATACGCCCGCAGGCGAAGCCGAGGGCGTGGCGGACTGATGCTGCCCCTCGCGGACGTCAGCTACACCGAGGCCGTGTGGGTGATGGTGGTGAAGTCGATCCTCATCTTCCTCGGCGTCTTCCTGATCGTCCCGATCCTCACCGTCGCCGAGCGGAAGCTGATCGGCCGCTTCCAGAACCGCTACGGCCCGAACCGAGTCGGCCCCGTCGGCCTGATGCAGCCCCTCGCCGACATCGTCAAGCTCGCCGGCAAGGAGATGTTCCGGCCGAAGGCGGCGGTCCCATTCCTCTTTGCGATCGCCCCGGCGATCGTGATCTTCTCGGGCATCGTCACCCTCGCGATCCTGCCGTTCGGCGACGTCCAGGACGGAATCGGCCTCTATGGGATCGACGTCTCGATCGGCGTCCTCTACTTCCTCGCCTTCGGCTCGCTCTCGTTCTACGGGCTGCTCCTCGCCGGCTGGTCCTCGGGCTCGAAGTACAGCTTCCTCGGCGCGATGCGATCGGCCGCCCAGCTGATCTCCTACGAGGTCTCGATGGGCCTGTCCCTGCTCGGCGTCGTGATGATGAGCGGGTCTCTCTCCCTCACCCAGATCGTCGAGGCTCAGGACGAGATCTGGTTCATCGTCCCGCAGATCATCGGCTTCCTGATCTTCATGATCGCCGGGTTCGCCGAGACCAACAGGGCGCCCTTCGACCTGCCCGAGGCCGACGCCGAGCTCGTCCAGGGCTACATGACCGAGTACGGAGGGATGCGCTTCGGCTCCTATCTGCTCGCCGAGTACCTCGAGATGTTCGTGGTCTCGGGGATCGCCGTGACGTTCTTCCTCGGCGGCTGGATGGGACCGGGGCCGGGCTGGCTCGACCCGGTCTGGATGGTGGTGAAGACGCTGTCACTCGTCGTCTTCTTCATCTGGGTCAGGGCGACGCTCCCGCGCCTGCGCTACGACCAGCTGATGTCGCTGGGATGGAAGGTGATGCTCCCGCTGGCGACGCTGAACGTGCTCGTCACCGCCGTGATCGTGACCCTGAGCTGATGGAAGCGAAGCTGAACACGGACAAGACCGACTGGGCCGCGTTCCCGTACCTGGAGAACGCCGAGGACGTGATCTCGGTCCAGCGGGGCCCGGAGCCCGGCGGTCTCGGTGGCGCGTACCGAGCGTTCGGGGAGACCCTCAGGGGCCTCCGCACCACCTTCGCCCGCGTGCTCGAGGGCCCGGTAACGATCCAGTACCCGGAGCAGAAGACCCCGGTCTATCAGCGCTTCCGCGGCCGTCACAAGCTCCACCGATTCGAGGACACCGGCCTCGAGAAGTGCGTGGGCTGCTCGCTCTGCGCCGCCGCCTGCCCCGCCGACTGCATCCGGGTCGTCGCCGAGGAGAACGACCCGGAGCACCGGGTCTCCGCGGGCGAGCGCTACGCCGAGGTCTACGAGATCAACCTCTCGCGATGCATCTTCTGCGGCTACTGCGAGGTGGCGTGCCCCTTCGACGCGATCACGATGGGCCACGACTACGAGATGGCCGACTACAACCGCTCGGACCTGATCTTCACCAAGGAGATGCTGCTCGCGGAGCCGATCGACCGCACGCCCCTGCGCCGGGAGGGCGAGTGATAATCATGCGATGGCCGAGGAGAGCCCCAGAGCGGCGCGCTTGCTGGAGCTCGTCGACCTCTGGAATTCGGGAGACCACGAGAGCATCGCGCAGTCTCTCACCGAGGACGCGGAAATCCGGACGATCCGCTCCGAGCTCGAGGGTGGCGCCTACATCGGTCCCGAGGGGTTCCGCAAGGCGATGGCGGACTGGGAACGCGACTGGGAATACGTGCAATTCGTGCCGGGCGAATACCGGGAGCGCGAGCCGTTCATCGTCGGCGAGTCCCGCGTGCACACGCGGGGAAAGACCAGCGGGGTCGAGCTCGACGTGTCGGTCTGGATGCTGTGGGAGTTCCGCGGGGACCGGGTCTCACGGCTGCAGTCGTTCTCCGACCGCGACGAAGCCCTGCGCGCCGCCGGCATCGAAGACTGAGCGCCTGTCAGGGCGGTGGGGGGGCGGGTAGCGGTGTGCTGGATACTGGTCCGCCCGTGGCTGGAGACCCGGACGAAATCGTTCGCGCCGCGTATGCGGCCTTCAACGAGGGAGACCTCGAGCGAGTCCTCAGCCTCGCTCACCCGGAGGTCGAGGTCAGGGATCCCGAGCGCACCGGGCAGGTCTTCCGCGGCCATGACGGCTACCGGGAGTTCGTCAGGGAGTGGCTGGACAACTTCGACGACTACAGGGTCGAGATCGTTGAGACAGTCGTCAACGGCGATCAAGTCCTGGTCGTCGCCGTCCAACACGCTCGCGGCAGGGGAAGCGGGGTCGAGATCTCGGAGGGCTTCAACCAGGTGGTCACGACGCGCGACGGCAAGATCGCCGTCTACCAGGTCTACACGGACCGCGCCGATGCCGAGCGCGCGGCCGGACTTCGCGACTGAGTCGATCCACGCTCGATTCCCCGGAGGCGGCGGGCGGTGACGGAGGTCTGCTTCTTCCTCGGCGCGATCGGCGCCCTCGGCGGGGCGATCGCGGTGATCGCCCTTCGCAACCCCTTCTACAGCGTCCTCGCCCTGATCGTCCACCTGATCTCGCTGTCGGGGCTCTTCCTCCTGCTCCAGGGCGAGTTCCTCGCCGCTGCGCAGATCGTGGTCTACGCCGGTGCCGTGATGGTCCTCTACGTGTTCGTCGCCGCCTACGTAGGCAACGTCGACGAGCCGCTCTGGGAGCCGATCCCCGGTCAGCGATTCATCGCGCCCCTGCTCGGAATCGCGCTCTTCGTCGAGCTTACGATCGCGATAGTCGGGTCCGGCCTCTCCTCGATCGAAAGCGGCGGCCCCACGGTCGAGCTCGGTTTCGGGTCGCCGGCCGCGATCGGGAGGCTGCTGCTGGAGCGGTTCCTGATCGCGTTCGAGGCCGCCTCCCTGCTGCTGCTCGTCGCCGCGGTCGGCGCCGTCGTCCTCGCCGGCAGGCACCGGCCTCCGGGTGAGCCCGCCCCCACCCCGACCTCGTCGGCTTCCCCGGAGGCCGGCTGATGGACATGACGTGGTACCTCGTCCTCTCCGCGATGCTGTTCGCGGTCGGGGTCTCGGGGGTACTGCTCCGCCGCAGCCCTCTGGTGATCCTGCTCTGCCTGGAGCTGATGCTGAACGCGGGCAACCTGGCGCTGCTCGCGTTCTCGCGCTCGCTCGGCGACCAGGATGGCCAGGTCTTCGCCCTGATCGTGATGGTGATCGCCGCCTGCGAGGTGGTGGTGGGGCTCGGGATCATCGTCGCCGCGTACCGGCGGCGGATCCCGCTGAACGTCGACGACTTGCGGTCGCTCAGAGGCTAGGGACTTGTCGCGCAACCGCCTACGGATGGCTGGTCCTCGCCTTCCCGCTCGCGGGGACGCTGATCATCTCGCTGGGCTGGAGGCTGCTGCCGGACCGGGCCGCGGGGTGGATTGGGACGGCGATGATCGGCCTCTCGTTCCTGGCGAGCCTCGGAGCCCTGTTCGAGATCCTCGACCTCCCGGTCGACGAGCGGCAGCTCACGTCATCGCTCTACGACTATGCCAGCGCGGCCGGCCTGGACATCCAGCTGAACGTACTCGTCGACCCTCTCTCGGTCTACATGTGCCTGATCGTCAGCGGCGTTTCGATGCTGATCCACCTCTACTCGATCTCCTACATGACCACCGATCGAGGCTTCAACCGCTTCTTCGCCTACCTCAACTTCTTCGTCTTCTCGATGCTGCTGCTCGTCCTGGCGGGCAACCTGATCCTGCTGATCGTCGGGTGGGCCTTCGTCGGCTTCGCCTCATACGCGCTGATCAGCTTCTGGTACCGGCGCGAGACCGCCACCCGCGCCGGGATGAAGGCGTTCGTGATCAACGTGGTCGGCGACGTCGGGATGGTGCTCGCCGCCCTTTTCATCTTCCGCGAGCTGGGCACCTTCGATCTCCTCGGGATCTTCGACGCCGCCCCCGAGGAGTTCGACACCAACCAGGGGGTCGTGACCGCGATCTGCCTGCTCCTCCTGGTGGGCGCGTTCGCGAAGTCGGCGCAGGTTCCGCTCCACACCTGGCTTCCCGACGCGATGGAGGGACCCACCCCCGTCTCCGCCCTGATCCACGCGGCGACGATGGTGACCGCCGGCGTCTACCTGATCGCCCGCTTCCATCCGGTGTTCGAGATCGCCCTGACCGCCGCGGATATCGCCGCAATCGTCGGCCTCGCGACCCTCCTGATCGCCGCGACGATCGCCCTTGTCGTCACCGACCTGAAGCGGATCATCGCCTACTCGACGATGAGCCAGATCGGCTACATGGTCATGGGGGTCTCGATCGGCGCCTACTCGGCCGGGCTCTTCCACCTGATGACCCACGCCTTCTTCAAGGCGCTCCTGTTCATGGCGGCCGGCTCGGTGATCGGCGCGATGGCGAACCGCCAGAACATCGATCTGATGGGCGGCTTCCGGCGGGCGATGCCGTTCACCTCGGCGATGCTCCTGATCGGCGCGCTCGCCCTCGCCGCGTTCCCGGCCACGTCGGGCTGGTTCTCGAAGGACGAGATCCTCGACTTCGCCTCCTACCGCGGCGGCTTCTACGAGATTTTCGCGATCGGCGGCTACATCGGAGCGTTGCTGACCGCCTTCTACGCCTTCCGGATCGGGTTCCGGGTCGTCTACGGCGAGCCGTGCCCGGAGGCCAAGGAGCTGGAGCAGGGACACATCCATCACGCCGAGCCCGAGAACCCCGCGACCGGAGAGCCGGAGGACACCGACATCGGCTTCCCCGGGTCGAGCCACCAGATCGCCGAGCGGGAATGGCCGATGAAGATCGCGATGAGCACCCTCGCGTTCGGGGCGCTGTTCGCCGGCTTCCTGCAGGTCCCGGGAGTTGACGACGTCGTCCACAAGTTCCTGCACGGGTCGTTCGAGGACTCGACGCTGTACGAACAGGGACCGAGCACCGCTGCCGCCTACGAGGGATTGGCGGTCGGTGCGTTCCTCTCGATCGCCGGCATCGCGATCGCCGCGTACTGTCTACCTCCGCGCGCCGGGGACGACCGCCAGGCTGCAGGCCCGGTTCGGTCGGCTCCACGACTTCCTGGAGCACAAGTGGTACTTCGACGAGGCGATCGACATCCTCGTCGTCCGCCCCACGCTCGCGGTCGGCCGCTGGGCGAACTCGACCTTCGAGCGCTATGTGGTCCAGGGGCTCGTCGAGGGCGCGGTCGAGCTTGCGAGGGGCGCCAACGCCGCAGTCCGCGGCGTGCAGTCCGGCTACCTGCGCTCCTACGCCCTCTTCCTGACCACGGGCTTCGCCGGCCTCGGCCTCTACTTCCTCCTCCAATCATGAGGGCGCCATGATCCAGGTCCTCCTCTGGGCGCCCTTGGCCGCCGGCCTGCTTGCGTGCGCGTTCCCTCGCCGGGCCGCCGGCTGGGTCGCGGTGGCCGGAACCCTCGTCTCGCTGGTGATGGCGATCGCCATCCTCATCGAGTTCGATCCCGGGGCCGGAATCCAGCACACGGTCGACGAGACCTGGATCCCCGACCTCGGCGTCCGCTACCAGCTCGGGATCGACGGGATCAGCCTCTTCCTGGTCGTCCTCACCTCGGTCCTCTGGCTCGCGGCGACCCTGTGGTCGACCTTCAATCTCCCGGATCGGGCACGGATCTGGTTCCTGATGCTCGGCCTCGCCGAGACGGCGACGCTCGGCGCCTTCCTCGCGCAGGACCTGATCCTGTTCGTCCTCTTCTTCGACCTGATGCTGATCCCGTTCTACTTCCTGTTCGGGATCTGGGGCACCGAGCATCCGGGCCGTCCCGAGGAGGATGAGCGGCCGATCCGCCCGCAGCCGGCCGTGATCAAGATGATCATCTACACGCTCGTCGGCTCGCTGCTGATGCTGGCGGGCGCCATCGCCGCCGGGATCCTCGCTGCGGACGGAGGCGAAGTCACCTACTCGATGGCGGCCCTGCGACAGGATCCGCTCGGGACCGGCAGTCAGTACTGGATCTTCTGGTTCTTCGCCGCCGCCTTCCTCGTGAAGATGCCCGCCTTCCCGCTCCACGGCTGGATGCCGGACGCCTATCGGATCGCCCCATTGCCGGCACTGGCGCTCTTCTCCGGCGTCCTCTCGAAGGTCGGCGCCTATGGCTTCCTCCGCGTCGTCCTGCCGATCTTTCCCGACGCAACGAACCACTTCCAGGAGGTGATCCTCCTGATCGCGGTCGTCTCGGTCCTCTATGGCTCGGTGATGGCCTTCACCCAGACCAGCGCGCGGCTGATTGCCGGCTACTCATCGGTCGCGCAGCTCGGCTTCATCACCCTCGGGATCTTCAGCCTCCGTCAGGACGGCGCGGACGGAGCGGTGCTCCAGATGGTCAACCACGGCCTCGTGATCGCGCCACTCCTGCTGATCGTCGTCGTCCTCGCGGCGCGCGCCGGCACCGACGACATCACCAGGATGGGCGGGCTCGCGGTACGGGCGCCGATCCTGGCGGCCCTCTTCCTGATCGTGACGATGGCGCTGCTGGCGATCCCCGGTTCCGCCAACTTCATCGGCGAGTTCTACATCCTGAACGGCGTCTTCCAGGAGAAGATCGTCTACGCCTTGGTGGCGGCGGTCGGGATCGTGTTCGCCGCCTACTACGCGCTCCGCCTCTACCAGGCGTCGATGCACAACCGGACGCCCGAGGGAATCCAGTCGCGCGAGATCGGCCTTCGGGAGGGCGGCGTGATCGCTGCGCTCACGGCGTGCATCGTCGCGCTGGCGCTCTGGCCGGGCCTGATCCTGGATCGGGCCGACGATTCCGTCGGCGAGCAGCTCTCGGCCGCCACCGGTGAGGAGCCGACCCAGGTGGCGCAGAGATGAACGAGTTCAACGCCCCGCACATCGACTACGCGGGGCTATCGCCGGTGATCGCCCTGACCGCGGGCCTCTGCATCGTCCTGATGCTCGGCCTGATACCCCGGCTCGGCCGCTTCGCGATGGCCGCACTGACGATCGCCGTGCTCGCCGCCACAGCGGGACTCTGCATCTGGCAATGGAGTGAGCAGGAGCACCTGGTCTCGGGCGCTCTCCGGCTCGACGCGTTCGGCCTCTCGGTCGCTCTGATCGCCTGCTTCGCTGCCGCGGTCGCGGTGATCCTCGCGATCCGCGAGCCGGCCGCGGAGGAGGCCGGCCACGGCGCCTTCTACTCGCTTCTCCTCGGCTCGGTCCTCGGCATGGTCCTGATCGCCCAGGCGCAGAACCTGATCGCCTTCTTCGTCGCCCTCGAGCTTCTCTCCATCCCGCTCTACGTCCTCTGCGCCTCGGCCCGCCGCACGGAGGCCTCGCTCGAGTCGGGCCTGAAGTACCTCGTGATCGGATCGATCGGGTCGGCGACATTGCTGTACGGATTCGCGCTGCTCTACGGCGCATCCGGTTCGATGGACTTCTCGGGGATCGCCGACGCGCTCGGACCTGGCGGGAAGGGCGACGAGACCCTGGTGTTGCTTGGGACCGCGATGGCCGCCACGGGTCTCGCCTTCAAGACCTCCGTCGCCCCATTCCACCAGTGGACGCCCGACGTCTACCAGGGCGCCCCCACTCCGGTCACTGCGTTCATGGCGGTCGCGACGAAGGCGGCCGCCTTCGTCGCCCTCGCTCGGCTGTTCGAGGTCGCTCTCGGCCCGATCGCGGACGACTGGCAGCCGGCCCTCGCAGCGCTCGCGGTCATCTCGATCGCGGTCGGCAACCTCGGCGCCCTGGGCCAGGACTCGCTGAAGCGCCTTCTCGGCTACTCGGGGATCGCCCAGGCGGGATACATGCTCGCCGGGATCGTGGTCGCGTCCGAGACGGGACTCGAGGCACTCGTCTTCTACCTCGCCGCCTACACGCTGATGAACCTTGCGATCTTCGTCGTCATCGTCGCGCGGGAGCGCGAGACAGCGCTCGGGGACCACATCGACGCTCTGGCAGGGATCGGCCGGACGCGGCCGCTTCTCGCCTGGCCGCTGACGATCGGGATGCTCGCGCTCGCAGGGCTGCCCGGCACCTCGGGGTTCATGGGCAAGCTCTTCCTGATCGAGGCGACCGTGGACGGCGACTACACCTGGCTGGGCGTCGCGATCGTGATCGGGACGATGGTCTCCCTCGCCTACTACCTGCGGGTAGTGGCGGCCGTCTGGATGTCGCCGGAGCCGGGCACGACCACGGCCCGTCCGGGGCCGGCGGGTGGTGTCGGCGATGCGCCGGTGATCGCGGGGGGCTCCCCCGAGGCCGATGCGATCCCGAAGGGGGCGAGCCGCTGCGGCCTGGTGGTCGGCGCAGGCCTGCTCTGCGCGGGAGCGACGATCTTCTTCGGCGTCTTCCCCTCGCCGCTGATCGACTGGGCCTCGCACGCGGCGGGGTCGCTGACGGTCACCCTGTAGCTCCTGGGCGTTCTCCTCACCATCGTCGCGATCGCCGTCTCCGCCGCCGCCGGGGTCGCCGCCGAACGCCGGTGGCCGAGCCGGGCGGTCTCACTCGCCCGCCGGTCGCTGATCGTCTCCCTGTACACGCTGGTCCCGTTCGTCACCTTCTTCAACCTCGCCCGGATCGAGCTCGACTCGGATCACGCCGGAGGGCTCGTTATCGGCTGGGTCGCGATCCTCTCCGCTGCCGGAATCGCGTGGGTCGTCGGGGCGCGGCTGCTGCGGCTCAAGCCGCCGGCGACCGGCGCGCTGATCACCGGCACCCTGGTCCCGAACTCCGGCTTCCTCGGCTATCCGCTCTGCGCGGCGCTGCTCGGCTTCGACGCCCTCGGCGAGGCGGTGATCTACGACGTGATCGTCGTCGTCCCGTCGATGCTCCTGTTGGCGTTCGGCGTCGGCGCCGCATTCGGGGAGCGGGCCGGCGAGGGCCCGAGGGAGCGCTCGATCGCGTTCCTGACGCGAAATCCACCTCTCTATGCCGCGATCGCGGCGCTCGTCGCCCCGGATTCGCTCGCCCCCGACGTGCTCGTCGACGCTTCCAGGGTGGCGGTGATAGCACTGCTTCCGATCGGGTTCTTCGCCGTGGGCGCGGTGCTCACCGAGGAGATCGAGGGAGAGCGGGTCCGTCTGGGATCGCCGCTCGACCCCCCGGTCGGGGCCGCGATCCTCCTCCGCCTGGTCCTTGCCCCCGGGCTGCTGCTCGCGCTCTCGCTGCCCTTCATCGAGCTGCCCGACCCCTATCTGTTGCTCGCGGCGATGCCGCTCGGCATCAACACCGTCCTGATCGCCCACGTCTACGGGCTCGACCACCTGCTGACCGCGCGCGCGGTCGCCTGGTCGACCATGATCGGCCTGATCCCGATCGTCGCCCTCTGGGCGCTCGGCGTCTGAGCCCGCCTACCAGCTGTGGATCGTGCCGTCCTCGAGCCGGTGAGGTGTAGGTGTGGGAAGACCTCGTCGGTCTCCGGGCTGTGGGGTACGTACTCGTGGAGGCCGAAGCTGCGACTACGATGGCTCGCTCGTGCGCTACCCGGTCGAGGAATTCACGGACGAGGAGCGGAGGCTTCTGGCCCCGCACTTCACGAACCTCGATCGGCCGGTCTTCGCGCTCGTCAACCTGCCGGAGACGATCAAGGGGGCGCTCTTCGCCCGTTACTCACGCTACGCCGGAACGGTGCGGCGCCTCTACCTGGACGAGTTCGCCGCCGACGTCCCGAAGGGAGGACGCCCGTTCGAGGGAGAGGAGGGAGAGCGGGCGGCTGGACTCTACGAGCGGGTCTTCGCCGGCTACGGGGACGACTCGATCGCCCAGCTCGGCGGCGCCCACGTTGCCTGCGAGTGGGTCTCGAACATCCTCACCAAGGTCCTGCAGCGGGGGCGGCTGGCCGCCTACCTCGAGCAGTCGACCCGCTACATCCCCTACGACGCGCCGTTTCCGGAGTCGGCGGGCGGCGGGCACCGCTTCTACCGCGACGACGAGCTGGGCCCCGAGTACGCGGCGGCGATGGAGGAGCTCTTCGAGATCTACTCCCGTTCGCTCGCCCAGGTCCGCGGGTGGGCCGCCGAGCGATGGCCGCGCGGAGACGAGCCCGAGAAGGCCTGGGAGCGCTCGATAAAGGCGAAGGCCCTCGACCTGCTTCGCGGCCTGCTGCCGGCGTCGACCCTGAGCCACGTCGGGATCTATGCGACCGGCCAGGCATACGAGCAGCTCCTGCTCCGGATGATTGCCTCGCCGTTGCCGGAGGCCCGTGCCTTCGGGACGATGATCCTGGAGGAGCTGAAGAAGGTGATGCCGAGCTTCGTCTCCAGGGTCGAGCGCCCCGAGCGGGGCGGTGAGTGGATCAGCTACCTCGAGCGCCGCCGCCACGCCGCCGAGCAAGTGGTCGCTCGCCTCGGCCTCGACCGGCGCGAGGAATCCGACGGCCCGTCGGTCGAGCTGATCGACTACGACGGCTCCGAGGGTGAGTTGATCGCCGCCTCCCTGTTCGAGTCGGCCGAAACCTCCGAGCGCGCGATCCTCGCCCGTGTCCAGGCGCTGCCGCCCGACGAGCAGGCGGAGATCATCGCGAGCCTCGCCGGAGACCGGCCGAACCGGCGTCACCGCCCGGGCCGCGGCTGGGAGGCGGTGCGCTACCGCTTCGAGATCGTCTCGGACTACGGCGGCTTCCGCGACCTCCAGCGCCACCGGATGCTCACCTGCCAGTGGCAGCAGCTCAGCCCCGACCTCGGAGCCGGGGTCCCCGACGAGGTGCGCGAGGCGGGTGCCGGCGGGGACTACGAGCGGGCGCTCGACATATCGCGGACGGAGTACGAGCGGATCTCGGCCGCCGGGATGCCCGATGCGGCTCCCTATGCCCTCTGCCTCGGATACCGGATCCGGTACGTCCTCGACCTGAACGCGCGGGAGGCGATGCACGTGATCGAGCTCCGGTCCGGCCGCGAGGGGCATCCGACCTACCGAGCGGTCGCCCAGGCGATGCACGAGCGGATCGCCGCGGTCCATCCGGCGATCGCCGCGGCGATGACGCACGTCGACTCCTCGACCGAGCCCCGGCTGGAGCGGATCATGAGCGAGATCCGCACCCACCGGAAGCGGGCCGCCTCAGAGAGCGAGCCGGAGCCGTCTGACGCCCCGCCGGGCGTCAGTGCCCTCGGCTGAGTCGTAACGCGCACCTGCTCGAACGAGACTGGACCCGCATGCGGTTGGGGCCTAGGATGAGGCCGATGAAGGGTATGAGAGCTCTGGCGAGCGGGATGCTCGTCCTCTGCGCCGTCTGCCTCGTCCCGGCCGTCTCCGCCGCTCAGGACGCGGAGTCGACGACCACGACCGCCGCGCCGATCGCGGAGCCGCTGCCGACCGCGCCGGACCCGGCCGCTCCCGTCGCGAGTTCCGAAGACGAGAAGAAGGCCACGGACGCGCGCGATACGCGCAACCAGGCCCAGAGCGATGAGGCCCAGACGCAGGCCCCTCCGGCGCCAGCACCAGCCGCCGCAGCCGCCTCGGCCTCGCCCGCCATCGCCAAGGCTTCGGCCTCGCAGACCGTGTCGATGGACGACTTCTTCTTCTCGCCCACGTCGGTGTCGGTCGCGGTCGGCGACACCGTCACCTGGCGGAACAACGGCCAGGAACCCCATAACGCAACCGCGGACGACGGAAGCTTCAGCACTCCGAACCTGAACAACGGCCAGAGCGCCTCTAACCGCTTCACTCAGGCCGGGACCTTCAGCTACATCTGCACGATCCACCCGCAGATGACCGGAACGGTTCGAGTGGCGAGCGCCTCCGGTGGCGGTGGGAGCGGCGGCGGCTCCGCACAACCGGGCTCGAGCGCGACCGGGGACAGCGAGGCCGCCGCGGTCGCCTCCCCCGATGCCGCGGGCAGCTCGACCGCCCTGCCCGCGACAGGGATGGCCGCAGGGGTTCTGGCACTCGTCGGACTTGCCCTGCTCGCCTCCGGGGCGATGGTGCGCCGGGCGAGCGACCCGGGCCGCGCGAGCCGGTTCCTGACGATTTACTAGCCAAATGCTGCACCACGTCTCGCTCGAGGTTCCCCCCGGGGAGGCCGACCGCTCGATCGAGTTCTGGCGACTGCTCGGGTTCGAGGAGGTCGACTCCCCCGAGCCGCTTGGCGACTCGGTTCGCTGGGTCGAGCGCGACGGAACCCAGATCCACCTGATCCTCACGGAGGGGCACACCGCGCCGGCCCTGGGCCACGCGGCGGTCGTCGCCCCGGACCACGCCGAGGCGAAGCGGCGGCTTCGCGGTGCGGGGTTTCAGGTCGACGACACCAGGCAGCTGTGGGGCGCCGACCGGGCGTTCGCGATCGCTCCCGGCGGCCATCGCGTCGAGCTGATGGCGGCGCCGCCTCCCCCGTCTCGGTAGACGGCTATTGCCGCCGCTTCCTCTTTTTTCTTCTCTGGTCCTGCGTCTCGCCGCCCGGCTCATCCGTGTGGCCCTCGGGCAGCGGCTGCTCGGAGACCTCGCGTCCGCTTCCCTCGACGGCATCTCCCCCGCCCGCCGGCGGGCGCTCCGGCGGCGGCCCGAGGTCTTCGCCCGGCCTCCGCCATGGAATCGCCTCCCCGGTCTCCCAGGCGGGAGGCCGCGGCCCCGGCCACCATCCGGCCAGCTGAAGGCCGATCGCGGCGAACCAGAGGACGAGCCCCATCAGGCCCAGAATCCCGACGAGGATCAGTGAGGCGCCGAGGGCCATTCCGAGCGTCGCCCAGAAGCGGGTCAGGAGCCCGGTGCGCATCGCCCACAGCGGCACGTAGACCATCGCAAAGACGAGCGCGAGGGTGGCCGTAAGCCTCATCCCGGAGCCGATCTGGACCGCCGAGGAGTCACCGGCCAGGTCCTCCGCCCGCTCCTCGAGCGCATCATCGACCCGCTCGTCGGGGGTCTCGGCGTCCGACGCGGCCTCGGTGCTCGTCCCCTCCGTCGTCGTGCCCTCGGTGGTGGGCGCTTCGGTCGTCGTGCCCTGGTCGGCGGGTGGAGCGGCAGCTTCCTGACGCGCCTGCCGTTCGATCGCGGGGCGCTCCTCCACGTACTGATCGGCGGCGTCCTTGAGGCCGACCGCCGCGACAACCGCTCCAATGAAGAACAGCGGGGGCCCGATCACCGCCAGGGGCAGGAATGCCCGCCGCATCCGGTCGGTACGACCGGCGGCGGCCCTGAAGAGCACGTAGATGGGGAAGGCGAACAGGGAGAACCCGAATCCCTGAAGCACCTGTCCGGCGATCAGCTGACCACCGTTCTCGTGGAACTGCTGGAGCTGCTCGTGGTCGTTGTCGGTGGCGTCGATCCCCGCCTGCTGCACGATCACGCCGATCGCAAAGATCAGCGACCCGAGGATCGCCAGCGCCCCGGCCCTCCGGAGCCAGCGGGACTCGAACGAGAGCAGCTCCTGCTTGCCTGGCAGCGAATTCACGAAGCGGGCAGTCTTTCAGCCTCAGCCGCGCTCGTGAAAGTAGAAGTCCGGCAGGGCGCCCTGGATCACGTCGGCGGTCATCCGCTGCGCAACCTCCAGGTTGCCCGTTCGAACGGCGATGTCGTCGAGGCTGACGATCCCGGTGAGCCTTCCCTCCTCGACCACGGGCAGGCGGCGCACCTTGTGCTGGACCATCAGGGCGGCCGCCTCCTCGAGCTCCATCTCGGGTTCCCCTGTGATCAGCGGCCGCGAGGCGTGCGAGCCTGCCGGCTCACTCATCGCCCGGTCGTCAGCGGCCACCCTGATCGCGACGTCTCGGTCGGTCATCATCGCGGCGGGGGCACCCCCGTGATCGCAGATCACGACCGATCCGACACCTCGATCGCGCATCAGACGAGCCACCTTCAGGACCTGGTCTCCCTCACCAGCCGTGACGACCCCCGCGGTCATGATCTCGCGGAGCTGCATGGGGGGACTGTATCTTGGCCGCGATGCCACTTCTCTCCCGTCAGCGGGGGCCGATCGCCGTCTACGGGGCGAGCGGCTACACGGGTCGACTCGTCGCCGCCGAGCTCGCCGCGGCCGATGCCGACTTCGTCGTATCGGGACGAAGCCGGGCGAAGCTGGAGGATCTCAGCCGCGAGCTGAATCTCGACGTCCCGATCCGGCCGGCGACCATCGACGATCCCGGCTCCCTCCGCAACCTCTTCGCCGACTGCGCCGTGGTGATCGACTGCGCCGGCCCCTTCGTCCGATTCGGCGAACCGGTGGTGAGAGCCGCGGTCGAGACCTCGACCCACTACCTGGACACCACGGGCGAGCAGCCCTACATGAAGCTCGTCTTCGAGCGCTACGGACCGGGCGCGGCGGAGGCGGAGGTCGCGGTGATCCCGGCGATGGGGTTCGACTACGTGCCCGGAGACATGATCGCCTCGCTCACCGCCGCCGGGATGGGCGAGCTGGACGACGTCTCACTGGCCTATGCATGGCGGAACTTCACCCCGAGCCAGGGAACCGCGCGGACCACCGTCGAGATCCTGGGCGGCTCGGCAGTCGAGTGGCGGAACATGGAGTGGGGCGAGCCGGCCGGAGGCTTCGGTCGCGGCCACTTCGATTTCCCCGAGCCGATCGGTCGCCAGCGCATGGTCCGCTATCCGGCCGGGGAGCAGATCACCGTGCCTCGTCACATCCCCACCCGGAACGTGACGACCCTGATGAACGCCGCCGCGTTCTCGAGCGAGCGCGCTGCCCCGATCTTCGCCGCGACGATGGGACCGGCGTCCCTCGCACTCCGCACACCTTTGAAGGGGCTCGCGAAGGCGGTCGTCTCCCGCCTCCCCGAGGGACCGACGCCCGAGCAGCGTCGGCGGATGCGGTGGATGATCGTCTGCGACGCAAAGCGGGGGGAGCTCTCGCGGCGGGGCGTGATCACCGGATCGGACGTCTACGGCCTGACGGCGGCCGCCGTCGCGAACGGAGCGATGATCGCTGCCAGATCCGGGTTCCGGGCGAGGGGGGCGCTGGCTCCGGCCCAGGCGTTCCATCCGAAGGAGTTCCTGAGCGACCTCGATCGTTTCGACCTCAGCTGGGAGGTCCACGACGGCGTCAGGGAGCCGGTCGGAGCCTAGGAGCGGCGATGGCGATCGGCTTGGGCAAGCGGCGGGGCCGCGCGGTGACACTCGAGGAGGGCGCCGCGCCGGGAGCGCCGCGCTGCCCGGCGTGCGGGGAACCGCTCTTCGTCTGGGTCGAGACCTCCGGATTCGGTCCCCGAGAGGACGAGCTCGTGGATCGCTGCGAGAACTGCGGTCTCGTCGTGCCCCGTGGTTCCGTTCCCTCTCCCGACGAGGCGGTCGAGCAGCTGCTCGCGGGCGGCGCGCGCGAAGGCGGGCGGATCGCCGTCCGCGCCCAGAACGCCGCCAGCCTCCAGACATGGCTGGGCGCCGAGAACTGGGCGGCGCTCGATCCGGCCGACACCTCGATCAAGCCAACGCCCCGTGCGGCGGCGATGCTGCTCGCCCGCCGCGGGCTCGACCTGCGCCGGGTCCGTCACCTGATCGGGCCGGGGATGGCGTCGATGTGGCAGACGCTCCTCAACCTCCTGACCTTCCACCGGGACTTCGCCGCCCAGGCGGTCTCCGGACGACTGCGCCCTGGAACCGGCCGCGGGCTCGCCGCGTTCTGGATCGACGCCCTGGTGACGGTGCTCGCCGCGGTCCCGACCGCGATCCTCGCGGTCATCCTGGAGGGCGCCGCAGTGGTCGCCCGGCACGGAGGCGTGATCGAGCTGAAAGCCGAACCGCTGCCCGACCCCGACTAGCCGGGCTCGAGCACCAGCGCGGCCACTGCCGGCGCCGCCCCGACGTGCGGGGGGGCTTCGCCTGAGTCGACCTCTCGCAGGGACGCGTTCGCCAGCCGCCCCTCCAAGGCCGTTGCGGCCTCCCGGACGAGGTCCGGGGTCGACTGCGAGATGACGATCCGGGAGGGGAGGGAGGCCTCGCCCAGGCGGGAGAGCGGAGTCGACCACATCGGGGTCGAGCCGAGCTCCGCGAAGAGGACCGCTGGCCTCTCCCCGGCGTCCGCGGCGAGCTCCGGATCCTGCCTACCGGCTCCGGGGCCCAGGGCCTCCAATGCGCCGGACAGGTACAGGCGGACCGCCTCGTCTGCGCCTCCCGCGGCGAGCGCCTCGTGCAGCCGGACGCGGTCCTCCGAGAGGACCGCGGTCGCCTGCGGAAGCAGGCCGAGGAGCGGTGGCTCGACCAGGACGGCGCTCGAGACGAGCTCGGGCCGGCGAAGCAGCAGGTCCATGGCGATCACGGCGCCGATCCCCGCGCCGACGAGGACCGCCGGCGCGGCCCCCGTGGATTCGAGCAGCCCCGCGGCGTCCTCGCTCTGCTCCTCGATCGTCGTTCGCTGGTAGCCCTCGGGAGCGCTCGACGATCCCCACCCGCGGCGGTCATAGCCGATCACCCGGGCGTTCGGCGCAAGCGCCTCGGCCAGCCGCCCCCAGACCTTGCCGCTCGCGGCGGTCTCGTGGATCAGCAGTACCGGGGCGCCCTCTCCCCGCTCCGTCCAGGCGAGCTCAACGCCCCGCGCCGCAAGGACCGGCATCGCCCTAGATGTTGCGCCAGATTCGGCCGATCAGCGGGAGGGCGACGGCCCTCGGGCTGTGCTGTCCCGCGAACGCCGTCACCTGGTTGAGGGCGCCCGGGACGACGACGCGGCGACCGCTCTCGGCGCCGTCGACCGCGTGGCGCGCGACGTCCTCGGCCGACATCCAGACCACGCCAGGGGTTCGATCCTCGACACCCGGGACGCCGGCGACGTCCGTGAACTCGGTCTTCACCGGCCCCGGGCACACCGCGGTGACGCTGACGCCCGTCCCGCGCAGCTCCTCGCGGATCGCCTCGCTGAAGGACAGGACGAAGGCCTTGCTGGCGCCGTAGACGGCGGATCCCGGAAGGGGCTGGAAGGCGCCGGTCGAGGCGATGTTGATCACGGAGCCGCGACCGCGCTGGACCATCCCCTCGACGAAGCGCGATGTGAGGTCGACGACGGCCTCGACGTTCAGCCGGACCATCCCGACCATCCGCTCGCGCTGGCTGGTCGCGAAGTCGGCCTGGTGGCCGAAGCCCGCGTTGTTCACCAGAACCTCGACGCTCCGCCCGCGCTCGCGAAGCTCGTCCGCAAGGCGGTCCCGCTCCTCCGGCTCGGCGAGATCGCAGGCGATCGTCTCGACGACGACGCCGTGCTCCGCGCTCAGCTCCGCCTCCAGGCTGCGCAGTCGCTCCTCCCGGCGCGCGACCAGCGTGACGGCGTGCCCGCGGGAGGCCAGTTCCCTCGCGATCGCGGTGCCGATCCCGGCAGACGCTCCGGTGACCAGGGCGGTGGTGCTGACGGAGGGTTCCGGAAGCCCCATCAGGCCGGAACCCGGGTGCCGCGCGACATCAGTCCTGCAGGCCCTCCCGGGCCTCCCTGACCAGAGTCACCGCCTCAGGGAAGACGATCCGGATCGCGTCGCGAACCTGGACCGCCTGCTCGTCGCTCGAGCCGGTCAGCTCGAGCGAGCCGATCGCGGCGACGGTCATCTCGACGGCGAGCTTGATCGCGTTGTCGGCCCAGGCGACCTTCTGGGCGCCCGCCATCTGCTCCTGGAGCTCCTCCATGCGCCGGCGCATCTCCTCCGGGTCGCCGAACAGTCCGCCAAAGCCTTCCATGGCTCCGATCATAGACAGCGTCACGAAAAGTCCGGGGATCGGGCACAGCTGCGTGCCTTCGGGGCACACCCCGGCACGGAACCTGCTCCGGATGCACGCGGGACGCACAGCCGAGCGCGGCGCGATCTCGGTGGAGTACGTGGCGCTCGCCGGCCTCGTCGGCCTGCTGATCCTTGCCGCGCTCGCCGCCTTGGTCGCGGCGCCGCCCGGGCGGGATGCCCGCGAGCTCGGCGAGATGATCGCCCGCCGGATCGCCTGCGCACCGCGCCACCCGGTGCCCTGCGGCCGCAACCCGCTCGCCGTCGCCTACGGATTTCCGCTCGGCAAGGTGGTGCGGAGCCTCGCTCCCAAGCCGGCGGCGATCGTCGGTCCAGGCGGCTCACTGCTGCCGGTCGATTTCCGCCGCTGCCGCCGCCCGAGCTGCGCCGCACCGGGATCCGATCCGGGACTGACGGCGTCCAGGCGCCGGGTGACCGTGTTCACCTCCGTCGATGACCGACGTCGCGCCGGCGGAGGTGTCCGGGTCACCTACTGGCTCTACCTACCGACGCTTGGCTGGCAAAGGACCGTCCGCACCGCCGGAGCCGCGCAGATCGCGGCCGCGCAGTCGATCAGGCTGCGCCTCGAGGACGACCCAGCGTTGGTTCCACTGGAGACGCTCCCGGGTCGCGACCACTACCTGTTCCCGCCGGGCGAGGAACCTCCCTGGCGCTGGTCGATCGCCTCACGACCGACCGATCGCCCCTTCCGTTAGAGCTGCGATGCGAGATAGCCGCTTTGCATGGCGGATCTCAAACCACCGCCGCACCACCCGACAGAGTCAGCGACTCGCTGACCAACGAAGGAGGTGCGGTGATGCCAAAGGGCCACGGCCTGACCGAGGCCACGAAGGACGGGATCTGGGAGCTGCGAGCGCAGGGGCTGAGCGAGCGCGAGATCGGCCGCCGTCTCGGCCTCGCCCGAACGACGGTGAGCCACTACCTGGCGAGCGTCGGAGGCATCCGGCCGCACGGCCGCGCCGACGGCCGGGCGGTGCCTGAGCCTCGCCGAGCGCGAGGAGATCTCGCGCGGGATCGCCGGCGGCCACTCGGCCCGCGCGATCGCCCGGACGCTGGGCCGCTCCCACACGACGATCGCCCGTGAGATCGACCGCTGCGGCGGACGGCGGCGCTACCGCGCCCACGCCGCCGACCGCGAGGCCTGGCGGCGCTCGCGGCGGCCGCGGCCGACCAAGCTCGAGCTCTGCCCTCGAGCTTCGCCGGCTCGTCTCAGAGCGCCTGCGCGACGACCACTCCCCGGAGCAGATCGCGGGCTGGCTTCGGCTCGCCTACCCCGACAATGAGGCGATGCAGGTCTCGCACGAGACGATCTACCGCGCCCTCTACGTCCAGGCGCGGGGGACGCTCAAGCGCGAGCTCACCCGGCACCTGAGAACGGGCCGCCGCGGCGCTATGCCCGCTCGCAGTCGTCAAAGCGCCAAGGCCAGGGCAAGCTCACCGAGATGGTGATGATCTCCGAGCGCCCGCCGGAGGTCGAAGACCGAGCGGTCCCCGGCCACTGGGAGGGCGACCTTCTGATCGGGTACGCGGAACGCACGCGATCGCGACCCTGGTCGAGCGCTCGACCCGCTACTGCCAGCTCGTCGCCCTGCCCGAGGGAACCAGCGCCGAGCGCGGTCGCGGAGGCGCTCAAGCAGAGCATCACCACCCTGCCCGCCCAGCTTCGCCGCTCGCTGACCTGGGATCAGGGCTCGGAGATGTCGGAGCACCGGCGCTTCTCGGTCGAGACCGGGGTCGACGGTCTACTTCTGCGATCCCCGAAGCCCCTGGCAGCGGGGATCGAACGAGAACACCAACGGCCTGCTTCGCCAGTACTTCCCGAAGGGCGAGAGCCTCGCGGGGGTCACCCAGGAGCGCCTCGACGAGGTCGCCGCGAAGCTCAACGGCCGGCCGCGCAAGACGCTCGGCTTCCGGACCCCGGCCGAGAAGCTCACCGAGCTGATCGACGGTCTCGAGCAGCCGGCGCCGAGCGCTGACTCGCTTCGGCCTACGGCCTTCGCTCGACAGCGCTCGAACTAGATGAGACGATCCGAAACGTCAGGGGTGGTGCATTGACCGGTTGAGGTCAAGATGCAAAGCGGCTATCCGCCTACCTGGGCTGCGCGCAACTGCGGTATCGACACTGCATATGATCCACCCTTATGCGACAAGCGAGGGTCGAGGTTGGGGCCGAGACATCATGTTCGTGCGCTGTAATCTCAGCAGCGATATCTCTAAGGC
The DNA here is from genome assembly GCA_963808565.1 of uncultured Solirubrobacterales bacterium. Taxonomy (GTDB): domain Bacteria; phylum Actinomycetota; class Thermoleophilia; order Solirubrobacterales; family 70-9; genus DASUPK01. The sequence goes on along the minus strand of CAWEGM010000010.1, from coordinate 134,011 downwards.
AGGAGTTCTACGAGCAGCAATGCTGGGGCTCGACAGCGGCGACTGCCATGGGCGATGGAGCCATCCTGATCGCGGCAGCTGAGGCGGCACCTCGGTGCACGTCTACTCCACTCCGCACGCCAGCACATACAGAGGCGAGCCGATTGGTGGAGGTCGACGACTCTCGACGCGACCGTGGACGATTACGTCAAACGGCGTCAGCCGGCAGCGAGGAGATGAAAACCAACGAGCAGGACATCGCCGACCTTGACGCCCTCAACCTCAAGTCCGCCTGGTGCAAGGACCCTGACGGAAACGTCATCGGTTCTGCAAGAGACCTCGTAGGGCAGGCCGAAGCGCAGCCGCGGCTCTCCAGCACCGCTTTGGACTGCCATGAAGAAGGGCCCCCTCTGGTGACACGCTCCGGCTGTCACCGAGAAGCGAGCTCAAAGGAGGCCCGACTTCAATGTTGCACGCCGGATTGGATCTCAGCCGAAAGAAGGTCGACGTCTGTTTGCTCTCCGAGACAGGAGAGCACCTAGACCAGCTGGCCGCGCCACCCGACGCCGACTCGCTGAGGAGGCTTGCCCGCCGAATCGAGGAGGTCCACCGCGAGCCGGTCTGCGCCGTCGTCGAGTCGATGACCGGCGCTCGCCTGGTCCACGACACGCTCGAAGCAGAGGGCTGGGAGGTCGAGATCGCCGACGCCCAGAAGGTGAAGGGGCTGGCGCCGCTGGCCTGCAAGACCGACAAGATCGACTCCCTGGTCCTGGCCACGCTCAGCCACCGGGACCTGGTGCCGGCGATCTGGCTTCCCTACCCCAGGGTTCGAGAGGAGCGAGAGCTGGCCCGCTTTCGCCTTCACCTGGTGAAGCACCGCTCGATGCTGAAGCACCGGGTCCACTCGAGCCTGATCAACTTCGGGCGGCCCTGCCCGGTCACCGACCTGTTCGGGGTCGAGGGGAGGAAGCTGCTCGAACGGCTCGAGGTCCCGGAACCGTGGCGGGGGAACATCACCGCCTCGGTCGTGCTGATCGACGACCTCGAGCGTCAGATCGAAGAGGCAAACCGGCGGCTCAAGCAGGGCCACGCCGACCATCCCTACGTCCCGCTGCTTCGGAGCGCCCCGGGGATCGGCTGGGTGCTCGCGTTCACGATCGCCGCCGAGATCGGTGAGATCGAGCGCTTCTCAAGCCCCGAGAAGCTCACCGGCTACACCGGGCTCTGCCCCCGGGTGGTGCAGTCGGGCGACTCCGATCGCCGCGGCCCGCTCAGCAAGCACGGCCCCCGCTATCTGCGCTGGGCGCTGCTCGAGGCGACGATGCACGCCCTAAAGCACCCCGCCTACTCGGAGCGCTACCAGCGAAACAAGCGGCGGCACGGCAAGCAGCGCGGGGCGAAGGTCGCCCAGATCGACATCGCCCGCCGGCTCGCCCACGCGATCTGGCACATGCTTTCCCGAAACCAGCCCTTCGCTCCAAGAGGCGCCACTTTTCGTCTGGCGGCCTGACCGCCCTTTTGGACTTGCGCCCGCGAGCGAACATCCAATTTCGCCTGATCCTCCCGCCGAGGAGGCCATAGAGACATGAGCGTTGCTCCCCACCCCGAGCGCGAGAGGAGGACGAAAGAGCTACAGGCCGCTACTTGACACGAGGCCCTCCTTCATAGAGACGAAAAGCAGTAGTTCTGCTTTGCATGGAAAGCGGTACTCCGTCGAGAAATACTGCGCGGGCAATCTGGCTGCGCCCGCGATATGGTTCCCCCCGTCAAATGAGTTGAGGGGTGGGAGATGCGACGCGCGGCTCTGCTGGGACTGACCGGAGTGCTGATGGCGATGGCGCTGCTGCTGCCTGGCGTGGCCTCGGCGGCGACGCCGGGGAAGATCGCCTTCGTCAGCACCCGCGACGGCCACGCCGAGATCTACGTGATGAACGCCGACGGCAGCGGCCAGACTCGGATCACCAACACCCCGAACCCGGTCCAGAACGTAGACCCCGCCTGGTCGCCGGACGGCAAGCAGATCGCCTTCTTCACCGACCGGGACAACCTCGGCATCGAAGAGGACCTCTGGATCATGAACGCCGACGGCTCCTCGCCGCGGCAGCTCACCTTCAACACGGTCGTGGACTTCTCGGTCGACTGGGCCCCGGATGGCAGCCGCCTGGTATTCAGTCAGGACGTACCGGGGGGGACGGGCAACCTCTGGCTGATCAATTCGGATGGAAGCGGTCTACGGCAGCTCAGCTTCTTCACGGAGGGCAATGGGCCATTCGGACCTCACTTCTCGCCAGACGGGACCCAGATCGTCTTCACCACCAACCCGGCCGGGCTCGACAACGACTTCTTGGGGCTGATGAGCTCGAACGGGGGGCCGGTGCTCGTCATCACGTCGATCGGCGGCTTTGCACCCGACTTTACGGGCGACGGACAGCGGATCGTCTTTTATAGTCATCGGGCGCCGGACGGGGGCACGGATGACGAGATCTTGTCGATCGCAGCGAGCGGCTTGGACCTCAGGCAGCTCACCTCCAACTCAACGCCCCCGAACGAGGATGACGCCCCGAGCCCGTCGAGAGATGGACTCAATCGGATCGCATTCCGGAGCGACCGCAACGGGGACCGGGAGATCTACGTGATGAACGCCGACGGCTCCGGCGTCACCCAGCTCACCAACACCACCGGCACCAACCGCGGCCCCGACTGGCAGCCGACCGCGGTCTGCCAGGGCAAGGTGGCGACGATTGTCGGCACCTCCGCCTCGGAGACGCTCACCGGCGGCCCCAACGCCGACATCATCTCTGGCCAGGGCGGCAAGGATCAGATCAGCGGCCTCGACAGCAACGACATCGCCTGCGGTGACGCCGGCAAGGACACCCTGAAAGGCGGCAAGGGCAAGGACGTCCTCAACGGCGGCAAGGGCAACGACAAGCTCATCGGCGGCAAGGGCAAGGACAAGTGCATCGGCGGCAAGGGCAAGAAGGACACTGGCAAGGGCTGCGAGAAGGAGAAGAAGATCCCCTAGCCGCGAGGTGGTCATCAACCCGTGCGCACGCCCTCGAAGTCGCCAGGCCGCGGGAGTCGCGCTCACAATCGCTTTGGACGAAAAGCAGCGGTTTGGACGAGTAGGCCTCACGTCCGTCCAGGAGTATGGGTTACCAAGTGGCTCTACGTACCGACGCTTGGCTGGCAAAGGACCGTCCGCACCGCCGGAGCCGCGCAGATCGCGGCCGCGCAGTCGATCAGGCTGCAGCCTCGAGGACGACCCAGCGTTGGTTCCACTGGAGACGCTCCCGGGTCGCGACCACTACCTGTTCCCGCCGGGCGAGGAACCTCCCTGGCGCTGGTCGATCCACTCACGACCGACCGATCGCCCCTTCCGTTAGAGCTGCGATGCGAGATAGCCGCTTTGCATCTTGACCTCAACCGGTCAATGCACCACCCCTGACGTGTCGCATCGTCTCATCTAGTCCGAGCGCTGTCGAGCGAAGGCCGTAGGCCGAAGCGAGTCAGCGCTCGGCGCCGGCCTCCTCGAGGCCGTCGATCAGCCCGGCGAGCTTCTCGGCCGGGGTCCGAAAAGCCGAGCGTCTTTCGCGGTCGGCGGTTGAGCTTCTCGGCGACCTCGTCGAGGCGCTCCTGGCTCACCCCGGCGAGGCTCTTGCCCTTCGGAAAGTACTGGCGAAGGAGGCCGTTCGTGTTCTCGTTCGAGCCCCGCTGCCAGGGGCTTCGAGGGTCGCAGAAGTAGACCGGCAGGCCGGCCTCGACCGAGAAGCGCCGGTGCTCTGCCATCTCCGAGCCCTGGTCCCAGGTGAGCGAGCGGCGAAGCTGGGCCGGCAGGGTCGTGATGCTCGCCTTGAGCGCGTCGGCGACCTCGACGGCGCCGGTCCCCTCGGGCAGGGCGACGAGCTGGCAGTAGCGGGTGGAGCGCTCGACCAGGGTCGCGATCGCGTTCGTCTCGCGTCCCGATCAGGAGGTCGCCCTCCCAGTGGCCGGGGACCGCTCGGTCTCCGACCTCCGGCGGGCGCTCGGAGATCATCACCATCCCGGTGAGCTTGCCCTGGCCCTGGCGCTTTGACGACTGCGAGCGGGCAAAGCGCCGCCGTCGCCCCGTCCTCAGGTGCCGGCTGAGCTCTCGCTTGAGCGTCCCCCGCGCCTGGACGTAGAGGGCGCGGTAGATCGTCTCGTGCGAGACCCGCATCGCCTCATTGTCGGGGTATTGGATCTTGAGCCAGCCCGCGATCTGCTCGGGGGAGTAGTCCTCTCGCAGATGCTCTGAGACGAGCCGCCGCAGCTCCGGGTAGAGCTCGAGCTTGGTCGGCCGCGGCCGCCGCGAGCGGCGCCGGGCATCGCGGTCCGCGGCCTGGGCGCGGTAGCGCCGCCGCCCGCCGCAGCGGTTGATCTCACGGGCGATCGTCGTATGCGAGCGGCGAAGCGCCCGGGCGATGGCGCGGGCCGAGTGGCCGCCGGCGATCCCGCGCGAGATCTCCTCGCGCTCGTTCGGGCTCAGGCACCTCGCAGGCCGCCGCCGCGGCCTTGGGCGGATGCCGCCGACCCTCGCCAGGTAGCGGCTCACCGTCGCTCGAGGGGAGCCGAGCCGGCGGCCTATCTCCGCCTCGCTCAGCCCTTGCGCTCGCAGCTCCCAGATCCCGTCCTTCACGGCCTCGCTCAGGCCGTAGCCCTTTGGCATCACCGCACCTCCTTCGTTGGTCAGCGAGTCGCTGACCCTCTCGGGTGGTGCGGCGGCAGTTTGAGACCGCCATGGAAAGCAGCACTCCTGGCTATCCGGTCAACTCCGCGAGAGGCCTATGGCGACGGGTGACGATCTGCTCGTAGGTGGCGGGCTGGTGGCTGCTGCCGAGCCCGAGGAGCGTCTGGAAGGCGGCGAGCGGGGTGCGTCGACGGTTGTGGCGGAAGTCGAACTCGTCGAGGTAGACCTGCATGTGCTCCGGCGAGACGCCGTGGTGGGTGCCCTGCAGCCAGTTCTTGAGGTTGGAGATCGAGCGGTCTACGCGCGGCAGGGCGAACTGGCGATCGGGCTGGCGGAGGTGCTGCAGGCGCGGACGGTGGTCGAATCCGGCCTGGGCGAGCCCGCCGTAGCCGCTCCAACCGTCGGTGCGGACGATCGCGCCCGGCTTGACTAGCTCGCTCACCCAGGCGGCGAGCGTGTCCCGGTCGAGGCCGCCGAGCACGTTCATGCGCAGGCGCCCGGAGCGCGTGCCGCGGACCTCGACCGCGACCCCGACCAGCGTCTTGCCGTCGCGCTGGCGCCCGCCACGCCGCCTGGAATGGCGTCCGCCGACGTAGGTCTCGTCGACCTCGACCTCGCCCCGGAGCGGCTCGCGCTCGGGGTTGATCATCGCCCGGCGCAGCTTGTGCAGGATCAGCCAGGCCGTCGCGTAGCGCGAGATGCCGAGCTGGCGCTGCAGCTGCACGGCCGAGATCCCGGGCGTGTGCGTCGCGACCAAGTACGCGGCCCAGAACCAGAGCACCAGCGGCGTGCGCGTCTTGTGCATCACCGTGCCGGCGGTGACCGAGGTCTGTAGGCCGCAGCCCTTGCACTGCCAAAGCAGCCGGCGGTGCATCACGCCGATCTCGCTGCCGTCGCAACGCCGGCAGCTGAACCCATCGGGCCAGCGCGAAGCGAACAGGTACTGGCGGCAGGCCTCGTCGTCCGGGAACTGTCGCTGGAACTCGACGATCGAACGTGGGAACCTCGGACGAGGCACCCGACGACGGTACGAACCGTCCTGGACGGAACAAACCGGATAGCCATGAGCAGCGGTTTGGGCTAAGGCCCTATTGAACCTGCTTGTCCTTGCCAGCCCCGCCCTTGAGGATGTCCTTGCCGGGACCACCCTTAAGCGTGTCTTTGCCCGCCTTGCCGCTCAGCTTGTCCTTGCCCTTTTGGCCGTAGAGCTTGTCCTTGCCCTTCTGGCCGCTGAGCTTGTCGTTTCCGGCGCCCCCCTTGAGCGTGTCGTTGCCCTTCACGCCGCAGATCAGGTCGTTCCCGGCGAGGCCGGAGAGCTTGTCGTTCCCGTCGAGGCCGACAATCACGTCGGCTCCGGGGGTCCCGATGATCTGATCGGCCCGATTGGTACCGACGATGGTTGCCTGCTTGCCCGTGCAGGTAGCGCTGGGCGCGACGTACTCCCAGTCAGGGCTTTCCTCGTCAACCGATCCGCCGGTGTTGGTCAGGTTGACCTGTGACGAACCGTCGGGATTCATCAGCAGAATGTCGCATTGAAGGTCGGGGCAGCGCTCGAAGGCGATCCTCGTCTCGTCGGGGGAAAAGACGGGATTGAACTCCTGCACTGGTGACGGGGTGGGGGTCAGATCGGTCCGCCCGACCCATTGGCATTCATGATCGCGATATCGGTTTCGGTAGGGGCGGTGGAAAGGCGGAAGACGATTCTGCTGCCGCTCGGCGAGATCGCCGGGCTACTCTCGTCTTCGGGGGCGGGCGTCTTGGTCACGTTGAGCTGGCCGGAGCCGTCGGCGTTCATCACCCAGACATCGAACTGGGTCGCCGTCGTGGCGAAAGACGATTCTGCGCCCGTCGGAGGAGAAGTTGCCGAAGGCCTCGTCCAGCGGGCCCCGGTGTTCGTCAGGTTGGTCTGACCCGAGCCGTCGGCGTTCATGATGAACACGTCCTCCTGGCTCAGGTCCTCGCGAGTGAAGAGGATCCGGCGGACCGTCGCGTAGAAATACCCGTGACGAGGTCATCCAGAGCGCAGGCGTTTTCGTGAGGTTGACCTGGCCGGAGCCGTCCGGCGTTCATCACCCATACGTCGACTGCGTGCCGTCGTACCGGCTGAAGGCGATCGTGCGGCTCCCGGGGAAGAATTTGGGGCTGACTTCACTTTGAGGTGAAGGCGTCTTGGTCAGGTTGAACTGGCCGGAGGCGTCCGCGTTCATGACGAAAACGTCGTTTCTGAGCTGCCATCGAACCGGGTGAAGGCGATCCGGCCGTTCTTGGCCAGCGGATAGGCGGCCCGAGCAGCGCTCGCAAAGAGGCACGACAGCGCCAGGGCCACAAAAGTGATGCGCGAAATACTCCTCATGAGACTCCCATATCTCCTTTCAAACCGAGCGTCTCGACCACACGGCAGCCCGCGTCATCGGCCCTGAGCACCGGTCTGGCCTCCGAGGAGAGTACCTACTCGCCCTGAGGGCCGGGATTCTTCAAAATAGCCGCTTTGGGACGAGAAGCGGCTATCCGCTTTGCATGGAAAGGAGCGGCTTCCGTTCTGCTCCCGCTTCTCGCGCAACCGAGGAGCCCCCGGAGCTAAAGCTTCCTGAGCTTCAACTTCTTCGACTGCGTGCTGGGGTCGCCGCCGTTTGGGGTGAAAGTGACCGTGGCCTTGACCTTCACCTTGCCAGTCTCGTTGAGCTTCCGCCTCTTCTTGCCCTTGGCCCCGATCTTCAGGTTCACAGGGCCCGCCGCGGGGACGCTCTTGCTGATCGCCGCAGCGTCGGCAACCTTGACGCCCTTGCCCGAACCGGTCAGCTCGCCGGGATTCGGAACGCTCAGGGTGAGGTGCGCTGTGCCCTTCTCCTCGTTGCGCTTGATCTTGCCGAAGGCAAATATGTTGTCGGGCGCGACGACGGCGGTCACATTCACGCGTTCCCCCAGGTTCTCCGTGAAGGTGCCCTCCTGACCGTCAGCCAGGTCCCCGTTCCGAAGAATTGGCGGTCACCGGGAGCGTTGAACAGACAGGCGCTACTGGCCCCGGTGGTGTGCAACCCGATCACGTCGCCCGCTCGTACCGGAATCCTGAGGCCGGAGAACGTGTTGACGACGCCCGAGGAAAGGGCCCGCGGGCCGTCATGGCCGACGACCCGGTAAGCGTTCGGGCCGACGCCGCGGTAAACCTTGAACGTCAGCGGCGCCGATCCGGAAGCGGCGCTGTGGCTCCACGAGGTTACGATCAGGAAGGGGGCAGGGAGAAACGGCACGGCATAATGGTTGCCGGAGATCACTGGCGTCTGCGCCAAATCCTGGGGCGTTGGGTTGATGCAGATCGCCGCGGGCGGGCTCCCTGGCGCAAGCTGTCCGATCGTCACCGCCGCGCCCGCGGGCGAGACGCTCGCCGCCAGCGACAGCAGCGCGAGGCACGCACCCGCTGCAAGTCGCCTCGCTGGGTACCGTCGGGGGGTGGCTCGCTGAGCGATGCACAAATCCTAGGGGCCATCCGGGGTATGCAAAGGGTCGCGGGTGAACCAGTGCTTCCGCATTCGCGTGAAGGCGAGAGTCGCTGACGGTCTTCGTCGAATAGCCGCTTAGGACGATAAGCGGCTATCCGCTTTGCATGGAATGCGGCAAATTCGGGTTCGCCATGTAGCCCACCGACGGACGAGGGTGACCCGCTAGGGTCGGTTGCGATGGCGCAGCTCGTCGGAATCAACCACGTTGCGCTCGAGGTGGGCAACGTCGACGAAGCGCTTGCCTGGTATGGACGCTTCTTCGAGTTCGAGCTGCGCGGTCGGGCTGGCGCCGGGATGGCCTTCGTCGACATGGGCGATCAGTTCATCGCGCTCGCGGCAGGGCAAACCGAACCTCCGGACCAGGCACGGCACTTCGGGCTCGTCGTCGACGACAAGGAAGGCGTACGCGCAGCGCTCCAGCAGGCCGGCGTCGACGTCCAAGCAAGTGGCTCACTCGACTTCTTAGATCCATGGGGGAACCACATACAGGTTGTCGACTACCGCGACATCCAGTTCACCAAGGCGCCATCCGTCCTACGCGCGATGGGCATCGACCGACTCCCGAAGACCGACGCAGCGCGCGAGGAGCTCCGCGACAAGGGCGTCACCGACTAGAACCAGCACGCCCGACTAAGAGTCAGCGTGAGAGCCTCTTGAAGGGGTCGGCGCGGGGCTCCTCTCCCGGATCACTCGCCTTCGGCTGTTCCAAGAGCGAGCCGAGGCCCTCGAAGCCGCCGGGCTGCGGGAGTAGGCAAACCGCTGCTTTGGACGAAAAGCAGCAGTGCTGCTTTGCATGGAAAGCAGCGCCTTTCGAGGAAAGCGTCCGCCTTTCGCGCGAAGCGACAGCATGGCAGGATGACGAGACTGGTCCAGGGGGCTGGCTGGATGTCATCTTAGGCCCCGATGAGTTCTGGGAACCGCAGCCGCTCTCTATTGCGGGCCCCCGGTGAGATAGGAGGTAGACGCGATGACGGAGCACAAGCTCGGAACCCGCGAGGAGTGGCAGGCCGCCCACGACGAGCTGCTCGACGGGAGAAGGAGCACACCCGGATGGGGGACGAGCTCGCGCGGGAGCGCCGCGAGCTGCCGTGGGTGCCGATCGAGAAGGAGTACCGGTTCGACGCGGAGGAGGGCACGCGGACGCTGGCGGACCTCTTCGACGGTCGCTCCCAGCTCCTCGTCTACCACGCGATGTTCGGGGAGAGCTTCGATGCCGCTCTGCCCGATCTGCTCGTCGATGGCCGACGCCATCAACGGCGTCCTTCCGCACGTCCATGCGCGCGACGTGACGATGCTCCTCGTCTCGCGCGCGCCGCTCGAGTGGCTCCAGGCCTACAAGCGGAGGATGGGCTGGAGCATTCCCTGGGCCTCGACCGCCGGCAACGACTTCAACTTCGATTTCGGTGTCTCGTTTACCCCCGAGCAGGTGCGCGAGTCAATGGGCCCTGCGCTGGATGACCCGCCGCCGGGCCTGCGTCGAGCTGGCGACCGCTTCGGGAACGGACGTCCTCGGATATCTCGCGGAGTCGGTGTCACCGACCTCACTGCGTTCGTGCTCGATGACGGAACCGTCTACTAGACCTATTCGACCCAAAGTCGAGGCGTGGAGTTCCTGATGGGCTACTACCCCATCCTCGACCGGGCGCCGAAGGGACGCGACGAGGGGGACTCGCCTGCGCCAGACTCACTGCCCTGGTTCCGGCGACACGACGAGTACGAGGACTCTGGTTCCGGCGCGACGAATTGACACCCGATAGCCGGCCCGCTTTCGCTTCCGCCCGTGGATGCGGAAGCCCTCGACCACTGGCCCGCGACTCGGAAGGTAGCCCCTTTGGACGAAAACCAGCGGTGCTGCTTTGCATGGAATGTCATGAGGGTCCCGCTCCTCTGAACTGAAAAGGGGCCTCCGCCGCGCCCACTAGAACCGCGGTTGGCACTGCCATTCCAGCGAGGAGAGGAGACCCGGCATGAACTATGTCGGAATCGATTGGGCCTATGGGCGCGCGGCCTTCTGCGCGATGACGGGGCGGCGACGATCGCGGGCGAGGGGCTGATCCCCGCCAACGAGGACGGCCTGGCGCGGCTGGTCTTGGAGCAGGGCACCGAGGTGAAGGCGGCGGTCGAGATGATGAGCGGCGCCGTCTGGGTGCGCGACCGGCTCGAGGCCTCGGGCTGGGAGGTCCAGGTCGCCCACGCCCGCAAGGTGAGAGACGTCGCCCCGCTTGCCTGCAAGACCGACAAGGTCGACGCCCGGGTGCTGGCGGAGCTCTGCCGCCGTGACCTGGTCCCCGAGCTCTGGGTCCCCTCGATCGAGGACCGCGCCCTGCGCGAGCGGCTTCGCCGCCGGATGCACCTGGTGAGGACCCGGACCGCGGCGCGGAACCGGATCTTTGGCCTGCTCACCCAGTTCGGTCTGCGGGTCCCCTACGCCGGCTGCGAAGGCCGGACGCGATCGAGCTGCTCCAGCGCCGCGGGGTGCCCGAGGTCTGGCGTGCCTCGATCGCCGAGCTGCTCGAGCTGGCGGAGGAGATGGACCGCCGGATCGACCCGGTCGACCGCGAGCTCGCTCCGCTCGCGCGCCGGACGAGCGGGTCCGCCTCCTGGAGACGATCCCCGGGATCGGGCCGCTGCTCGGCCTCACCTTCGCCGCCGAGATCGGCGAGGTCTCCCGGTTTCGATCCCCGGGCAAGCTGATCGCCTACGCCGGGCTCGCCCCGAGGGTGAGCCAGTCGGGCGAGCGCTCTCAGACCGGCGCCCTCTCCAAGGCCGGCTCGAGGACGCTTCGCTGGGCGGCGGTCGAGGCCGCGCACCAGGCCTGGCGGCCCGCGAATCCATGGCACGGCCACTACCTGCGGGTGAGCGCGCGGCACGGCAAGAACCCGGCGAAGTCCTCGGTCGCCCGCAAGCTCCTGATCGCCGCCTGGCACATGCTGAGCCGCGATGAGCCCTTCAAGCCTCCCGTGCGAAACACTGCCCCGGCGAGCTCCTGCTGCTTTCTGACCGCCCGACGGTCCTGCATGGAATTGAGCGGCCGAGGCAGCTCCCAGGAACGATCTGCGCCCCGAGCGCCGAAAGAGAAATGAGCACACCTCATCCACCAGCTGGGAGCGGCACGAGGACACCGATCACCGCGGGACGCTCACCCCCTTGACAGCTGGGGTCCCTTCAAAGAGAAAGCAGCGGTCCATGCTCGGCCCGGCTACCTACCCGCGCACTGACGGGGGAGATGGGGTGGGCGTGCATCGCTGCCCAGGGAAGGGGAGGACATGGGCAAGCGATTCATGGTCGCGGCAGCCGATCAGGGTCCGCACAACTAAGTAGACCACGCCTGGCCCGGCCCAAATGTACCGAGAATGTACCGCCGTATAGGAGGCTTCTGGCCGTCAAACAGGCACCGGAGCCTCGACTCGTTGGGAGGTCCGACGCCACGACTCGAAGGAGGCCCGAAATGAGGGCACCCGGAAACGAAGGACGACTGGGTAGGCGATTCCTGCTTGCGGCGGGGCTGATCATCGCCGTGGTGGTGCCGTCCGCCGCATTCGGCGGCACTGCCCGCTTCTATCGGGAATGCGGCGACGCGCACGAGGAGGACGCCACCAAAATACCTCGATGGCGGTCGAGCGCGGGAAAGGGAAAAAGAACAAACGGGTCAAGGCCGTGAGCTTCTCCCAGTTCAGAGTCAACTGCCCGACGAGCGGGCCGCACACAGTCATGACGTATCCGTCCGGACCCGAGGGGAGATTGGCGAGTCATCACCGGCATTCTTTTCCGAACCGAGATAGCCATCGATGCCAAGGTCCGGCACGGGAAGTGGCACTTCAACGAGCTGGTCCCCGACGCCGTCGCGCGCATCAGCAACGAGCGGATCGACGCGTCGATCAACTTCCGGGGCAAGTTCCGGAAGCACAACAGGGACAAGGCCGATTTCACCCTGGAGGTCACGCTGAAGGGCGGCGCGACGTTTCTGTATCCGGACCTGAACGACGCCGGCTATGTCGGCCCCGAGCCGATCGTTAACGAGTGGCCGATCTCAGAGGAGCGGCGGCTTATGCCCGAATGGGCGAGCTTCGTTGGTTTCGAACCCGAGGGCTGCCACGGCGTCCAGGACTTCCACCTCAATCTCCTGCCCCCGCAGGATCGGTAGGCGCTACACGCGTTCCAGCAGCGCCTTCCGCTTCTAGATCGTTGGCGTGTCAGGAGGGCCCGGACCCGGGCCCCCCGACCATGAGGGGCGTCCGCTTTTAGGCGTGGGCGTTAGCGTGTGAAGCCCTCGAAGCCGCCGGGCTGCGGGAGTAGGGCGTGGCGTCTGGGAGGTTCCAGGCGCCACGTTTTTGGGAGTACGGCGACCGCTGCTTTGGACGAAAAGCGGCTATCCGCCTCACATGGAAAGCGGCGCCTTTGAGCCGCGATTAGCGGAGCGCTGGGCGGGCTCAGTGGAGGACCCGATACTGCAAGTGAGTGGCGCGAGGGGTGTCGATGGTGCGGGTCTTTTCCAGCTCGATTCGCTGCGGGCCTAGGCCCTCGAACAAGCGAACGCCTCCGCCAAGGATGACGGGGATGAGGTGAATCGAATCTGTATCCAGCAGCCCCGCCTTTAGGTACTCCCGGATGATGTTGGCGCCGCCCCAGATCCCGACGTCCCTCTCGCCGGCGGCGGCTTGGGCCTGCTTGAGGCCCGCCTTGATCCCATCGGTTACGAAGGTGTAGGTGGTCCCGCCTTGCATCGGCATCGGATCAGCGCCTCGTGGGTAATGACGAACACCGGCCTCTCGAATGGAGGGGGATCCCCCCACGGTTCCACGCCGACGTCGAACATCCGCTTGCCCATCAGAATCGCGCCGGTCCTCGCATAGACCTCGTCGAGGACTTCGGCATTGGGTCGGTCTTCTTGTCGAACATCCAGTCGTGGAGCCGGCCATCGTCGTCGCCCAGCGGATTACCGACGCCCTCATTCGGCCCGGTGACGAATCCATCCAGCGACATCGAAATGTGGAAGTGGACCTGGGCCATCGATTCCTCCAATCGAGTAGCCGGCTGCCCGCAGACCGGCGGCAGAGTATTGCGGCAGTCGGATCGCCAGTACCGCGTGGCTATCGCGCTTGGGTCTTGAACGCTCCCCTTTGGCGAAATAGCCGCTTTGGACGAAAAGCGATCCAGGCCGCCTCCCGTCTGACGCTGAACCTGGAGGACGACCCCGCCCTGGTCCCCGCTCGAGACCCTCCCCGGGCGGGACCACTACCGGTTCCCGCCGGGCGAGGAGCCGCCATGGCGTTGGTCGATCGGATGACACCGAGCGGACGCTTCTTCGGTGGGAGCTGCGATGCAAATAGCCGCTCTGCATGGAACGGAGCGCTCTTTGAGTCAACGCTCGCATCTCGCGCGAAGGAGGAGCGGCAGGCGGCAAGACATCGCCTTCTGGTAGACGATGATCCTGGCGTGGCGTACGACGAGGATCTCGCCAACCGAATTCGCGGGCTGATCGCCCGGCAGCCCGATGTCAGCGAGCAGAGGATGTTCGGAGGCCTCGCCTTCCTCGTCGGCGGCAACATGTCGGTCGCAGCCAGCGGTCAGGGCGGCCTGATGGTCCGGGTCGATCCCGAGGAGACCGATGTGCTTCTCGCGAAGCCGCACGCGCAACCATTCGAGATGCGTGGGCGTGCAATACAGGGCTGGCTTCGCATCGACGCCGCGGGCGTGCGAACCAACCGGCAGCTCGAACCCTGGGTGAGGCGCGGCGTCGCGTACGCACGCACGCTTCCGGCAAAGCGGTAGGACAGCTTGCCGACGGATCAGGTGCGGGACCATCTGCGCCGCGGGCGCAATGAGCGTCCATTGGCGTTGCCTGTCACGCATTGCGACCGACGGCCAGGCGAGCTGCAGTGGGCCCACCAGGCGGCGCTAGGCGAACCGCGCCTCGATGTTGGCGAACTCGCGCTTCAGCGACTCGTACTGACTCTCGAACAGCTCGTCGGGCATTCCCGGACCCTGGAACATCGTGAACGAGTACGCAGTGCGCCCGTCGGGGAGTCCCACCGCGCGGGTGGGGAAGACCGCCATCTCCTCAGCTGTTGGACCGGCGAGCATGTCGATCACCCCGGTCTGCTCGTCGGCTTCGATCTTGAATCGGAACTCGCCGAGGTTGTTGATCACCTTGTAGCCGTTCTCGTCGCGACGAAGCTCGCGGGCGAATTCGGTCGCCCACTCGGGCAGGTTTTCGATCGAGGACATGTAGTCGAAGACCTCCTCTTTGGGCGCCGGCAGGACCGTCGTAACCGTGCGGCTTCTCATAGTTCGCCTACCTCCTTGAGGTCGATTGCAAGCAGCCGGGCGCGCCGGGCGCCCAACGATCTCATCACCAGCTGATCCAGTTCCCGTAGCGCGGACTCGGCGACCGGACGAAAGCTGTGAGCGCGCTCAGTCAGAACGATCCGAGTCGCCCGGCCGTCCACGGGTCGGTCTTACGCCTGACGAGCCCGTCGCGCTCGAGCAACCTGACCATCGTCGTCATCGTCTGCTTCGCGAGCCGGGCGCGACGAGCGAGCTCCCCATCCGCAGTCCGTCCTCCTCGAACAGGGGGAGTAGCAGCGAGCCGTACGCCGGCCGGACCTCGCCGTAGCCACGCTCGCTGAAGTGGGCGTAGAGCAGCTCGTTCCAACGCTGGGACGCCTTTGCCAGCAGAAAGCCGAGGTTCCCGCGCGTCGCCAGCTTGGGCGAGGCCGAACGATCCGTGGTCGAGCTTGCGACCATAGTCCCATATCGGACTATATCACCCTAGGCTGCGCGCGCTTGCTGTACGCGCCGACAGCGCTGAAGACGAGACCGAAGCCAGGGCGGTAGGCCGGATTGCGCAAACCACCGCCAGAGCAAGCGCATCGAGGCTCACGAGTCGCGAGCCTACCTCCGTCACAGGCAACTGTTAGGCCTTCGCGTGCTCCTCGGCCTCGCGGCTCGCGCTCCGGATCAGGTGGCGCCAGTTCGTGGTGCGGAAGACGAAGATCAGGGCGAGCGCCGCGAGGATCGCGGTCCAGGCGGCGATCGCGATCTGCTGGCCCACCGAGTAGGTGAGGACCGCGATCGGCCCCGGTCCGACGAGCGTCGCCACCAGCAGCGCCTGCTGCGCCCCCGCGCCGCCGGGCGTCAGTGGGAGCAGCGTGGAGATCGCGGCCACGCTCATCACGAGCATCACGTTCTCGAACGACCCGCCGATGTGGAACGCCTCGAGGAAGAACCAGATACGCGAGGAACCGGCAGAGCCAGCCGACTCCCTGCCAGGAGGCGACCGTGCGCAGATACAGGCCGGGCTGCGTCAGCACGACCGCGCCCTGCTTGACGTGATCCCAGAACGCCTCGACACGCCGGGCGAGCAGGGCGAAGGTGGCGACGATCGCAATCCCGAGCGCGGTGAGGAAGAAGAGGAGGAAGCTCGGGTTCTCCGCCCAGAAGGAGATGTCGAACGCGGGCAGGTCGGGCAACTCGGGCGGCTGCGGTAGGAGGCCGAGGCTGAGGGCGTAGGCGAAGACGAGGATGCCGGCGGTCGTGTCGAACACCGAGCCGACGAAGAAGGACGAGACGACCGTGGTGTAGGTCGAGCGCCGGATCGTGCGCTTCGCGAGGAGGATCTTCACCGCGTCGCCGACCCGGGCCGGGATGAAGCTGTTCAGCCCTGCCCCCGCGACGTACGCCGCCGCGATCTGCGGGAAGGGAACGTTCCGATCGGGATACGCGGCCCGGAGGACGTTCTGCCAGGCGCGGCTGCGCGCGAGAAGATGAGCGAGGTAGAAGGCGAGCGCGACCGCCATCGCGAGCCAGTTGATCTCCGAGAGCCGGTGGAAGAACTCCTCGGCGCCGTGCCGGAAGCCCTCGACGCTCTGGCCGAGGTCGATCGCGAGAGGCGGCGTCATCGTCCCCCGCCCCGGACCCGCTGCGACTCGGCGTTGAACAGCGCCCCGAGCAGGAACGCGAGGTTCCCGAGCCAGAGCCAGATCAGCAGCGAGATCAGCGCGCCGAGCGTCCCGTAGGTCTTGTCGTAGGAGCCGAAGTGCGACGACGTAGTACGTGAAGAGCAGGGACACCAGGAACCAGAGGACGACCGCGAGGACCGCCCCGGGCATCACCGAGGCGATCGACCTCGTCCCGCGCCGCGGCCCCTTTCGGGGGCCGAGCGAGTAGACGAGCGCGAACGCCGTGAAGAGCGAGAGCGGCGCCGATCGGCCAGCGGGCATAGCCATCAGGTCCTTGAGGACGCCCTCGAAGCCGGCAGCTTCGGCGATCGAGCCAACAGCGGACCGGCGACGACGACCGCGAGGAAGGCGATGAACACCAGCACCATGAGCAGGACGGTGAGGCCGAAGCGCACCCCGAGGTTCGGCAGGAAGTCGCGGCCGGACTTCACGCCGGTTGATCGACTCGAGCGAGCGCATCGCCGCCCCGATCGAGCCGGAGGCGGAATAGATGGAGACCCGCAATCCCACCCCCAGCAGGGCGCCGGCGTTCCCGCGGTCTGCCCGAGCGCGTCGCGGAGAGCGCTGTCGATCGCGTCGACCGCCGTGCCGGGCGCGGTGTCCCTGAGCGTGTCGACGATGCTCTCGTAGGTCTCCGGGTACTCGCCGACGAGGGCGAGCAGGGCGACGACGACGAGCAGGGCCGGGGAAGAGCGACAGGATCGCGTAGTAGGTGAGCGCGGCAGCGCGATCGGTGATCTCGACCTCCCCGAACCGCTCGTACATCGACTTCGCGATCCGCATCCACTGGTCGCGACCGAGCCGGCGCCAGGGGACTGGCTGTCGCGTCGCCGTCCTACCAGACGACATCGTGCGCCTCCATCACCCCCAGGGCCGAGTCGAGCTGGAGGCCGTTGAGGCGCCGCTGAAGCGGCCGAAGGGCGCCTCGTAGTCGGATCGCGCGATCAGCGGAACCGACGCATGATGGGTGCGCCGGGTCTCGGCGGTGAAGTCCAGGCGCGACTCGTCCTCGAAGTGGATCGACTCCAGTCCCTGGAACTGCACCGGGCCGACCTCGGTCGGATATCCGGAGACCCAGACCGTGCGCTCGCTGTTTCGCGGCGGATCGTTGATCCCGGTGACCAGGTTCCACGCGACCGACCGTCCATCGCGGGCGCTCCCCACCCCGGCCGACCACTTCCAGCTCACGTAACGTGGGTGGTAGCCGGCGGAATCGTCCGCGACCGCAAATCCCTGGATCGGATTGGCGCGGCCGCCGATCCGGACCTCACCCGTCACCGGCACGCCACCGAGCTTTCGCGTCCACGTGTAGCCACCCTCCCCGTTCGAGCACATCGTCTCGATCGCCTGGCCCTCGCCGAGCTCGAGGTCGAACTGGACGCTCCTCCCTCGAACGCGGACGGAGCGACCCCTCATCCCGACCTCCTCACGCAACCACGGGAATCCGCGGCGGGTGTTCTCCCACAGCCTGCGCCGCTCCCGGTCCCAGACTCCCCAGAAGCTCATCGAAGACGGGCCAACCTGGACGACCGCAGCGAAGGCGATCAGGTTCTCTGCAAATGCCCCGACCCATCGCCACCGCTTTCGCATCCGCCGTTGATGCAGCAGGGGCATGCGAGCGGGCGGAATCGGGAGAGCCGGGGCGATCCTCGGGCGGCCCGCGCCACGGCAGACGGGCGAGCTCGACTCCCTCACGCCTGGTCCAGGAAACCCAGAATCCGCTCGGCGATCAGCTCGCCGCGATCCTCCTGGAGGAAGTGGGCAGCTCCCTCGATCCTCACCTGCTCGCTGACCGTCGGGATCCACTCGATGAACCGCTCACCGGCACGCGGGAACGGAAAGACCGGATCCTCGTCGGAGAACGCGACCAGGGCGGGCTTGTCCCAGTGCTCCAGGGATGCGATCACCTCGCGCATCTGGGCCGCCCCGTTCGCGTCCTCCTCGATGGGAACGAGCAGCGGAAACTGGGCGGCGCCGGCCTTCGACTCCGGCGTCGGGAAGGGCGCCTCGTACGCCGCAACGACCTCGTCCGGAAGCGCGCTCGTCGTCGCACCCTGGATCACGAAGCCGACCGGCAGGTCCGGGTTCTTCTCGGCGAAGTCGCGCCAGGCGAGAAAGCCCTTCGACACCCGGCCGGTGAACAGCCCGGTATTGAGGATCACGAGCGCCCCCACCCGCTCGGCGTTCTCGACCGCCCAGCGCAGCCCTATCGGCCCACCCCAGTCCTGGACGACGACGGTGGCGTCCTTCAGATCGAGCTCGTCCGAGGACCTTCCCGACCAGCTCGCAGTGGCGGTCGTAGCTGTACCAGCCGCGGTCCGTCGGCTTGTCCGAGCGCCCGAACCCCGCGAAGTCCGGACAGACGACCCGGTGCCCACCCTCGAGCAGCGGCAACGCGATCTTCCGATAGAGGTAGGCCCAGGTCGGCTCGCCGTGGAAGCAGACGATCGGCCCGGCTCCGTTCGCTTCCTCAGCAGGCTGCTCGTCGACGTAGTGGAGGCGAAGCCCGTCGACCTCCGCGTAGTGCGGCTCGAACTCGTAGCCGGGGAGCCCCTCGAAGCGCTCGTCGGGCGTGCGGAAGACGTCCACTCGGCCGGAGGATAAGCGGCCCGGTCGTCGCTACACTGCCCGCCTTCATGGCCCAGCGTGTGAAGGGTCGCTCCTCGGATTCCGCTGCGGAGCGCCCTCCAAGAACACCGACCATGCCTCCCGCCACGCACGACCCCGCCGACGAGGCGATGTGCTTCCGGGCGCGAGAGCGCTATGCCGCCGACCGAAAGCGGGGAGGCCGCGTGCCGATGCGCCGTCGGCGCCACGCCGCGATGCCCAACCTGATCATCATCGGCGGGCTCAAGTGCGGGACGACGAGCATCCACCACTACCTCGGGCTTCACCCGAAGATCAACATGTCGAAGCCCAAGGAGCTCAACTTCTTCGTCGAGGAGCTCAACTGGGACCTGGGGCTGGACTGGTACCGCGGCCGCTTCGACGATCGCTTCGGGGTTCGGGGCGAGTCATCTCCCCACTACACGAACCTCCCCTACTTCACGGGCGTCCCCGAGCGGATCGCGGAGCACGCCCCCGATGCGAAGCTGATCTACATGGTCCGTGACCCGATCTCGCGGATCCTCTCCCACTGGCGGCACGCGGTCGGCGCCGGCTACGAGCCGCGGCCGATGGAGGAGGCGCTCGCCCGCCCGGACCAGACCTACGTGACGCGCTCCCGCTACTGGATGCAGCTCCAGCCCTACCTCGAGCACTTCGATCGCTCCCGGATCGAGGTCATCACCCAGGAGGAGCTCCAGACGGACCGCGAAGGGACGATGCGCAAGGCGTTCCGATTCGCCGGCGTCGACGAGGACTTCTACTCCGAGCAGTTCGACCGCGAGTGGGAGAAGTCGACGGCGAAGGAGTCCGATCGCTACCAGTTCATGGAGAAGCTGATCAAGCTGCCAGGCTTCCGCTCGTTCGACCGGAACTTCGATCGCCTCCCCGAGCGGATGCGCTGGATGGTCGAGAAGGTCGTCCACGACCCGGACGCGCCATCCGCGCCGAAGCCGCAGCTGCCCGACCCGATCCGGGACGAGCTCACCGCGCAGTTCGCCGAGGACGTCGCGGCGCTCCAGCAGTTCACCGGCCGCGAGTTCGCGGGCTGGAAGCAGTACTAGCCGCGGCGACGCTGGCAATAACCTGAACGCATGAGGATCGCCGTAGCCGCGGACGAGCGCGTGGGCGTCGCCAAGGCCCTGTTGAAGGAGCTTCGCGAGCGGGGACACGATCCCATCCCCCACGGCGCGCTCGCCGAGGGCGAGCGCGAGGATTGGGCATGGGCGAGCGAGGCCGCCGCCCGCGACGTCGCCGAGGGCCGGGCGGACCAGGCGGTGGTGTGCTGCTGGACCGGCACCGGCGCGTCCATCGCGGCGAACAAGGTGAGCGGCGTGCGCGCCGCCCTCTGCCTCGATGCGCAGACCGCGGACGGCGCCCGGAAGTGGAACGACGCGAACGCGCTCGCGATCTCGCTCAGGGCCACCTCCGAGGCGGAGCTCGGGGAGATCCTCGACGCCTGGTTCGGCAGTGAGCCCAGCACCGAGGCCGATGACGCCGCAAACGTCCGGCACCTCGCCGAGATCGAGGGTGAGGCCGACGAGTGAGCGACGGCGTAACGAAGCCCGCGCCTTCGCGGATCCCCGGGGAGACGCACCCCGTCCTGCGGCTACTACCGGACCCGGCCGAGACGACGGTGGCAGAGCAGCTCGCCGGGCTCGACCTCGCGTCGCTCGCGCACGAGGACCGGCCATATCTCGTCCTCAACTTCGCCAGCACGATCGACGGCCGCGCCGCGATCGACGGGCGCTCCGGCCCGATCGGCAGCGAGACGGACACCGAGATGCTCCAGCGCCTGCGGACCCGCGCGGACGCCGTGATGATCGGCGCCGGCACCATGCGCGCAGAGCGCTACGGGCGGATCGTCTCGGATCCCGCCCTTCGCGCCTACCGGGAGCGAACCGGGCTCTCCCACGACCCGCTCGCCGTGATCGTCTCCAACCGGCTCGAGCTGCCCTGGGACGCGCCGCTGTTCACCGACGGAGGCGGGCGGGTGGTGGTCTTCACCGCCTCCGATCAGGAGCCGCCGGAGACCCCCACCCCGGTCACGGTCATCCGCCACCCGGACGGCGTCGAGCTCGACCGGGCGCTCGAGTGGCTGCGAAAGGAGCGTGGGATCCGCTCCGTTCTCTGCGAGGGGGGCCCCACCCTGCACGGCAGGCTGCGCGAAGGAGGCCTCGCCGACGAGCTCTTCCTCACGATCGCGCCGAAGATCGCCGGCGGCGAGGGGCCCCGGGTGCTGGAGGGCGCGCTGCCCGTCGTCGAGGAGGAGGAGCTCGCCTGGCTGCTGGAGTCCCACGGTGAGCTCTTCACCCGCTATCGCGGGATGGCATAGCTTTCAGGACATGGACTTCAGGCCCTCACCGGCGGTCGAATCGCTTCTCGAGCGAATCGAGGCGTTCATGCAGGAGCATTGCTATCCCGTCGAGTTCGAGGCGATGCGGGCCCTGGACGAGGAGGTGAAGCCGGGCGTTCCCTATCCCGAGATCCTCGTCGAGATCCGGGCGAAGGCGAAGGAGCAGGGCCTCTGGAACCTGTTCCTGCCCGACTCCGAGTACGGCGCCGGCCTGAGCAACTGGGAGTACGGGATCCTCTGCGAGCAGATGGGCCGCAGCCCCATCGTCGCGCCGATGGCATTCAACTGCGCCGCTCCCGACACCGGCAACATGGAGATCCTCGTCGACCACGGGACCGACGAGCAGAAGCAGCGCTTCCTGCGGCCGCTGCTGGAGGGCGAGATCCGGAGTTGCTTCTCGATGACCGAGCCGGAGGTCTCGGGGTCCGATCCAACCGCGCTCCAGACCCGTGCCGAGCTTCCAGGACGGCGAGTGGGTGATCAACGGGCACAAGTGGTTCACCTCGGGGGCCAACGGTGCCGAGTTCGCGATCGCGATGGTCGTCACCGACCCCGACGCTCCGCCCTACACCCGCGCGAGCATGATCCTCGTCCCGGTTGACACCCCCGGCTTCGATCTCGTCCGCAACGTCTCGGTGATGGGACACGACGGCGGGCCCGGCCACTGCGAGATCCGCTACACCGACTGCAGGGTCCCCGAGTCGAACCTGCTCGGCGAGCGCGGTGCCGGCTTCGTGATCGCGCAGGACCGCCTGGGCCCGGGGCGGATTCACCACTGCATGCGCGCAATCGGGACCGCCGAGCGGGCGATCGAGATGATGTGCGACCGGGCGAACAGCCGCGAGGCGTTCGGCGGACCGCTCGCGGACAAGCAATTCGTCCAGGAGTTCATCGCGACCTCGCGGATGGAGGTCGATCAGGCGAGGCTGCTGACCCTCTACGCCGCATGGCAGATGGACACCGAGGGCAAGCGTCGTGCGCGACAGGCGATCTCGATGATCAAGGTCGTCGCGGCGAACGTGGTCATGGACGTGCTCGACCGCGCGATCCAGATCCATGGCTCGCTTGGGATGTCCGACGACACCCCCCTTGCCGGCATGTGGCGGTTCATGCGGATGCTCCGGGTCGCGGACGGCCCCGACGAGGTCCACAAGATGGTGATCGCACGGCGAGAGCTCAACCGGGCGGCGAAACGGGCCGAGGCGGCAGCCGAGGAGCCGGAGAAGGCTCCCGCCTAGCTCAGGCGTTCGACCGCTTCGTCAGCGGCCTGCGCGAGCCTCTCCACGATCCTCGCGAACTCCTCGAAGGCGTCATTGGTCTTGCCGTACTGGCCCTTGGCGTAACGCGAGTAGACGCCCTCGAGGATGATCGCCAGCTTCCAGTAGCCGAGGGCGACGAAGAAGTCGACCTCGCTCAGATCCCGTCCGGAGCGCTCGGCGTACAGCGCCTTCACCTCCTCGCGCTTGGGGAACCCGGGCGCGATGGTCGCCGGGGCGAACAGCGGCATGAACTCGTCGCCCTCCTGGGACCAGTACACGAGCAGCATCCCGACGTCGGCGAGCGGATCGCCGAGGGTGCAGAGCTCCCAGTCCACCACCGCCGCGACCTCTCCGGACGGCGTCAGGATCATGTTGTCCAGCCGGTAGTCGCCGTGGACGATCGCCGCCGGCCCCTGCTCCGGAATCCCGGTCGCGAGGCGCTGGTGGATCTCGTCGACCGCCGGCAGCTCCCGGGTCTTCCACTGGTCCCACTGGCCCTTCCAGCGCTTCAGTTGGCGCTCGACGTAGGCCTCCTTGCGCCCCAGCTCACCCAGTCCCACCGCATCGGGATCGACCTCGTGGATCGCGACGAGCGTGTCCACCACCCGCTCGCCGATCGCCCGCCGCTCGTCCTCGTCGAACTGCTTCGCGTCGTCGGCAGTGCGCAGGATCGGCCCCTCGACGAAGCCCATCACGTAGAACGGGGCGCCGTTCACCGACACGTCGTCGCAGAGCCCGACCACAGGCGGGACGGGGACCGGCGTGCCCTGGAGGGCGGAGATCACCCTGTGCTCACGCGCCATGTCGTGAGCCGAGCCGACCGGCTTGCCAAGCGGCGGGCGTCGAAGCGCCCAGGCGCCACCGACGGAGTCGTGGACCCCGAAGGTGAGGTTCGAGCGCCCGCCCGAGATCCGGTCGAACGTCAGTGGCGGCTCCGCGCCCGGGACGTTGTCCCCGAACCAGCCCTCGATTCCGGCGCGATCTATCCCCTCGGGAGCCTCATGGGTAGCCTGCTCGTCCATGCCAGGCCCAGCATATGGCGGCGCCTCCTCGGCTTCGCGTCCGGGGGCGCCTTATGCGGCAGTGCTTTTCGATTTCGGCGGGGTCATCACCACCTCCGTCTGGGACAGCTTCGCGGCGTTCTGCCGCTCGGAGGGTCTCGACCCCGATGCGATCAAGAACCTGTTTCGCACCGATCCGGAGGCGCTCGCCGAACTCCGCAGCCTCGAGACTGGCGAGCTGAGCGAGGCGCAGTTCGAGGCGAGTTTCGGCCGCCGTCTCGGCCTGAGCAACCCCGATGGGCTGATCGACAGCCTCTTCGAAGGGATGAGGCCGCTCGGGCCGATGGTCGATGCGGTCCGGCAGATTAGGTCCGGGGGGCTTCGGACGGGGCTGGTCTCGAACTCGTGGAGCACCGCGCACTACGATCGCGAGCTCCTCGCCGATCTCTTCGATGACGTCGTGATCTCCGCCGAGGTCGGGCTGCACAAGCCGCAGCCTGAGATCTACCGCCTTGCCGCGGAGCGGATCGGGGTCGAGCCGGCCGCATGTGTGTTTGTCGACGATCTCCGCGAGAACTGCGAGGGAGCCGAGGCGGTCGGCATGACCGCGGTCCGCCACCGCGATGCGTCCGAGACGATCGCGCGCCTGGGCGACCTCACCGGGCTCGCGCTCAGACCCGCCGCCTGAACCGGATCAGCTCCGGATCCGCTCCTCGAGGCGGACCGTGACCCTGTCGCCGGCCTCCTTGCCGATCTCCTTGCGGACCTCCGCCTTCACCGGGAGCTTGTGGGTGCCGTCCCCCATCGCCATGAAGGAGCTGCGGAAGGAGTGCCCGTCGACGGTGCCGCGAACCTTCACCAGGCCTCGGGTTCCGAAGAACTCGACGGAGTCGGGCATCACCACGTAGGTCCAGCCCCCCTTTGCCGAGCTTCTTTGCAAGGTGGCGTCGAATCGCTTGTCGAGCATCTTCCTCACCTCCACTGGAGAGTCCATCCGATTAGACCGGTGGAGAGGGAAGAACTCATCGGTCTAGGTCCCTCCCGCGATCAGTCCAACACCGACCAGGGCGAGCACCACGCCGCCCCACTGGACCCTCGCGAGGCGCTCGCCGAGGACGCCGTGGGCGAGGGCGATCGTGAACGCCGGGTACATCGAGCCGCCGACCGCAACGACGGGAAGGATCCCCTTGGTCGACGCGATCGCGAAGAGGGCGTTCGCCAGAACGTCGAAGAACCCGATCGCGACCAACACCCCCAGGGCGGCCGGGACGCGCGCGAAGCTGGGCCGGGCGACGAGCAGCGCAAGCGCCACCGAGAGTCACCCCGCCGATGCGCACTGCGAGAATGGCCCACCCCGGCCGGTCGGGTGAAGCCGCATCGATCCCGGTGAAGAACAGGCCGAACCCGAGTCCAGCGAGGATCGCCAGGATGATCGAACGCCTTGCGACGCCTTCGTGCTCGGGATGCTCCTCGTAGCTCAGGATCACCACGCCCGCGATGGCGACCACCAGGCCCGACGAGCTGCACGGTCCCGGGCTCCTCTCCCTGGGCGAGACCGATTGCGATCGGGACGATCACGCCGAGGGAGGCGATCGGCGCGACGACGCTCACCGTTCCCATCGCCATCGCGGCGTAGAACGCGCCGAGCCCGCCGAGCGACGCCGCTCCGGCGCCGAACGCGATCGCGAGCTTGTCGGCCGGGATCGTGTCCGCGCCGGCGAGCGGAATCAAGACCGCGATGAAGATGAGCCCGGCGGGCTGCGAGATCGCCAGCACCGCGAGCACCGGAAGGCGCCGGCTCTGGACCCCCCCGAGGAAGTCGGATATTCCCCATGAGGCGGCTGATGCGAGGCTGATGACGAGCGCCAGCAACCTGCCGGAGTCTGCCGAGGATGCGCTCGGTCGGTCTAGCCGCCGCCGAGGAGGCCGTTGACGGTGTTGCCGACGCCGTCAACGACGCCATTCACAGTGTCCTCGACCCCGCCGACGGTGCTGTCGACGCCGCCGTCCGCGCCCCCGCTTGCGCCGCCTCCACCGCCGCCGGGCAGCCCGATGCTGGGCGGAGTTATCGTCGGTGTCGCGTCGGCGCCACCCGAGCCGTCGCTTCCCGCGCCTCCGGTCGAGCCGCTCTCATCGGTTCCGACGACGACATCGGAGCCGCCACTCGAGCCGTCGACCCGATTCTCCGACGCGGGCGTGCGGTTGGCGGCACCGCGGCTCGCGAGCGCCGCGACGGCGCGGTTGAGTTTCGCCGGCGTCGTCGCCGTTGACGGACTCAGCTCGTCGGGGCCCTCCGCGATCGCGGAGAGGCCGCCTGCGACGCCCGATAGGCTGGTTCCGAATCCGATGGCAGCGGCGACTCCCACCGGTACGGCGAAGAGAATGGCCCCTGCGAGCCCGCGCGCCACAATCCTGCGCCGCCAGTGCGCGAGTAATCCGTTACCCATGTGACCTCGTGCACTTAGTGTAAGGATCTGGTAGGGACGGGGCGCATCCACAAAAACGATGAGATTCAACCCCTCACTAACAACGAGGCTGCGGATCGGTTTCGCGGTTCTCTTCGTCCTTCTGGGGATCGTCTCTCTTCTCGGCGTTGGACGTTTGTTCCAGATCCGGGTCAACTACGAGGACGACGTCAGCCAGTACTTCGAGCTGGAGCTCGAGACGGAGCGGCTTCGGTCGGCCTTCATCCTCGAGCAGGCCGCCGTCCGGGCGCCCACGACCCGCCAGAATCCGAGCCCCGCCGAGCTGAAGCAGGCGTCAGACACCTTCGCGGACGCCACGGCCCGGGCGGAGGAGGTCGCCGGGAGCCATCCAGGCCTCGAGGAGATCCTCAATCAACTCGTCGCCAGCGAGGCGGAATGGAGGAGTGCGGTCGCGAGACCGCTGATCCGCGGGCGAGTCCCACCTCTGAACGTGGAGCGCGAGTTGACGAGCGAGGTGACGAGAAAGACCGATGAGCTCGCCCTCGCGACCCGCGCAGCGCGCGATTCCTCACGAGAGGACGCGCGAAACGACACCCGGAACACAACGATCCTGGTCGCCGCGGCGCTGATCGGCGGCGTCCTCGCCGCCCTGATCCTGTTCTCCGGGCTGATCAACTCGATGCGGGCCCCCCTTGGCCGCCTCGTGGAAGGGGCCCGGCGGCTCGCGGGCGGGGACCTGAAGACCCGGGTCGAGATCGGGGGTCCCGTCGAGATCTCGACCCTCGGGAACGCCTTCAACGAGATGGCCAACTCGCTCGAGCGAGACGCACGCGAGCGCGACCGAGTCGAGCAGATGAAGGACGACTTCGTCCTCACCGTCTCGCACGAGCTCCGCACCCCGGTGACGGTGGTGAAGGGATTCGCGGAGATGCTGACGGCGCAGCCGCGCACACTCAACTCCCGGCAGCTCGAGGCGGCCGAGGTCATCGCGGAGAGCTCGGGCCAGCTCCAGAAGATGATCAACGACCTGCTCGACCTCGCGCGAAGCGACGCCGGGAAGCTGCGGATCGAGCCCGAACCCACGTCCGTGCGTTCGCTCGCCCAGCGAATCGGCCGGCAGATGAGGCCGAACTTCGAGGAGAAGGACCAACGCCTGACGGTCAGCGTCGAGAAGAGCCTCCCGGACGTGATGGCGGATCCCGGCCGGATCAGCCAGGTGCTCGCGAACCTCCTGACGAACGCCAACAGGTACGCGCCCGAGGGCGCGCGTGTGCGGCTCGGCGCGAGCCGGGTCGGCGAGGAGATCGAGTTCGAGGTCAGCGACGATGGCCCCGGCCTCGGCCAGGATGAACTCGACCACGTCTTCGATCGCTTTTGGCGGGCCGAGAGCGGCGACACCCAGGCCGTGGGCGGTACCGGGCTCGGTCTTGCGATTGCGAAGTCCCTGGTCGAGCTTCACGGTGGATCCATTGCGGCCCAGTCCAAGCGGGGCGAGGGCGCTACCTTCCGTTTCGTGTTGCCGATCGCCAAGGACGGGCGACCCACCCGCAAGAGCCCGACGCCCAAGGTCGAGACAAAGGCCGCCGGGTGACCCGCCTCCTCGTTGCAGACGACTCCGAGACAGTCCTCTTGATGCTCCAGCGGCGTCTGGAGATGGAGGGCTACGACGTGGTGACCGCCGCCGACGGAGTCCAGGCGCTGGAAAGGCTGAGCGAGGCGAGCGAGCGGGAGCGGCCCGACCTGATCCTCCTCGACGCGATGATGCCGAAGATGTCGGGCCTGGAGGTCCTCGAGGAGCTCCGCACCTCGGGCTCGAAGATCCCGGTCGTGATGATCTCCGCCCACCTGGATGCCCAGGAGCCCGAGCGGATGCGCAAGCTTGGTGTGACCGATTGCATCCCGAAGCCGTTCGAGTGGGAGGACCTGATCGGGAGGATCGAGGAGCTCACCAACTAGGCGAGCTCGGCCCGCGGCTAACTGCGGGCGATCTCCATCCTGATCTGCTTGCCCTTCAGCTTCGTGCCGTCGAGAAACTCGACGGCGCGCTCCGCCTGCTCGGCATCGACCTCGACGAACGAGAAGCGGTCCAGCACCCGAATCGATCGGACTGCCTCCTCGGGGATGACGGCGCCCTCGCGCAGCGCCCAGCTCAGATCCTCCTCGCTGATCCCTCCTCGCTTGCCGCGGTTCACGAAGAGCTTCACCCTCCCGTCCGGCGCCGGCTCCGGAGGTCCCTCGCGGGGACGGGGGGGCGGAGCGTGCTCGAGCCTCTCCTCGGGCGGCTCCCATTCTCCGATCGGAGCCCTCACCGTGCGCTCGATCGTCTTCAGGTCGCCGGCCTGCTTCTGGGTCGCGAAGGTGATCGCGCGCCCAGTGCGGCCGACGCGGCCGGTGCGGCCGATCCGATGGACGTAGATCTCGGGATTGTTGGGAAGGTCGTAGTTGATGACGTGGGTGACGTGCTCGATGTCGAGGCCGCGGGCCGCGATGTCCGTGGCTACGAGCAGGGGCACGCGGTGCTCCTTGAACGAGATCATCACTCCGTCCCGCTGTCCCTGGGTCAGGTCCCCGTGCAGCGCCTTCACGCGAAGGCCCTTGTCGGCGAGAGCCTTGTCGAGCCGGGCTGCGCCGATCTTGGTGCGGGTGAAGATGATCGCCTGCTCCGGCTCCTCGGCCTTCAGCACCTCGACGAGGCGATCGAGCTTGTTGCGCGGCTCGACCATCACGTAGGCCTGCTCGACCGAGTCCACGGTGAGCTTCCTCGGCGTCACCCGGATGGTCACCGGGTCGTACATGTACTGCTCGGCAAGGCGTGCGACCGGCTCCGGGATCGTCGCCGAGAACAGCAGGGTCTGCCTGCCGCTCGGGCACATCCGGAGGATCTTCTCCACGTCCTCGATGAAGCCGAGGTCCAGCATCTCGTCGGCCTCGTCCAGGACCACGTAGCGCGCCGCGGTCAGAACCAGCGACCTGCGCGAGATCAGGTCCATCATCCGCCCGACCGTCGCGACCACTATCTGCCCGCCGGCCCGCAGGCGCGCCTGCTGATCGCGGATCGGGGCGCCCCCGAAGACCGCGACCACGTTCACGCCCTCCAGATGCTCGGCATAGGCACGAAGGGCCTGCGTCACCTGGATGCAGAGCTCCCGGGTAGGGGTCAGGACGATCGCCTGGGTCTCCTGGCTCTCGGAGTCGATGTACTCCAGCAACGGCAGCCCGAAGGCCGCGGTCTTGCCGCTGCCCGTCTGGGCCTGGCCGATCACGTCGTGGCCTGCGAGCAGCTCTGGTATCGCCTGTTCCTGGATCGGTGTCGGCTCGGCGTAGCCCAGCTCGTCAAGCGTCTGGAGCAGGCCTTCGGACAGCCCCAGGTCCCGGAAAGCCTTCGCGGTCCGCACGCCGCCGCCGTTCTCGCTCATCAGCCGGCCGGGTCCAGAAGCAGCTTCCCGGTCGTCCTGCGCTCCTGCATGTCGTTGTGTGCCCGCGAAGCCTCACTCAGCGGATAGACGCCACCGATCACGACCTCGAGCTCCCCCGCGGCGACCGCCCCGAGGAGCTCGCCGATCGCTTTTGCGATCAGATCCCGTCGCCGGACGATCAGCGGCACGAGCCAGAAGCCCACGACGGACTTCGACGTGCGCAGGAGATAGTTGGTCGCGACCTCGTTTGGATGACGGGCCGCGTTCCCGAAGACGACGATCCGGCCGAGCATCCCCAGGGCCTCCAGCTCCGCCTGGAACCCGCTGCCACTCATGTGAAGGACCACGTCGACGGGGTCGCCGCCGTTCGCCTCCAGAATCGCTTCCTTCAGGTCCTCAGCGCGAGAGTCCGCGGTGGCGTCGGCCCCGAGGCGCTCGCAGAGGGCGTGCTTCTCCTCACTCGAGGCCAGGGCGATCACCTTGGCGCCCGCTCGCTTGGCGAGCTGGACGGCGAGCGAGCCGGTTCCGCCCGCGGCGGCCTCGACCACGACGGTCTCGCCCTCCTCGACGTGAGCGCTGTGGTGGAGGAGCGAGTGGGCCGTCAAACCCTGCAGGAGCAGGCCCGCGGCTTGGTCGTCGCTCACCTCATCCGGCAGGGGCACCAGCCACGGCTCGGGCACGGCCACCTTCTGGGCGTAACCGCCCGTCTGGACGAGCGCCGCCACCCGCCGGCCGTCCGCGGTGGTGCCGCTGATCTCGCCGCCGGGGATCAGCGGCAGGGCCTGCTCGGCGAGGTAATCGTTCCGGATCGCGTGCGTGTCCGCGAAGTTCATTCCGGAGCGGGCGACGTCAACGACCACCTCGCCGTCGCCCGGCTCGGGATCCGGAACCTCGACCAGCTTGAGGTTCTCGGGCCCGCCGAACTCCTCGATCTGAATAGCCTTCACCCGGCAAGGATATGGATAACCACCTGCCCGCCCCCCCGAGATGTCCCTGACAGTCGTCGGCTCGATCGCGTTCGACTCGGTCCGCACCCCCTTCGGGGAGCGCGAGCGCATGCTCGGCGGATCGGCCGTCCACTTCGCCCTGGCGGCGAGCTTCTTCACCGAGGTGCGCGTCGTCGGCCCGGTCGGCGAGGACTTCGGCGACGAGGAGCTCGCGGTCCTCGAGGGCCGCGGGGTGATCACGGACGACATCGAGCGAGTGAGCGGAGGCAAGACCTTCTTCTGGCGGGGGCACTACGACTTCGACCTCAACGTCGCCCACACCGACGACACCCAGCTCAACGTCTTCGCCGACTTCGATCCGAAGCTCTCGGACGCCTCCCGGGCCTCGGACATGCTCTTTCTCGGGAACATCCAGCCCGACCTGCAGAGGCGGGTGCGGGAATCCTGCCCGGATGCCGAGTTCGCGGCGCTCGACTCGATGAACCTGTGGATCGAGACGGAACGCGATTCCCTGCAGAAGGCGATCGCCGAGGTCGACTGCCTGCTGCTGAACGACGCCGAGATCCGCGAGTTGACCGGGGAGGCGAACCTGGCCAGGGCGGCCCGGGCAGCGATGGGCATGGGTCCCGGAGTGATCGTGGCGAAGCGCGGCGAGTACGGCGCCGCGCTCTTCTCGGGCAACGAGTTCTTCGCGATTCCGGGCTACCTGCTCGAGGACGTCCGCGACCCGACCGGAGCGGGAGACAGCTTCGCGGGCGGCTTTCTCGGCTACCTCGAAGGTCGTCGGGCGGCGGGCGAACTGGTCAACGACCACGCCTGCCTCCGCCAGGCGATGGCCTATGGGTCGGTGCTCGCGTCGTTCAACGTCGAGGATTTCGGCACCGAGCGCGTCCGCTCCCTCACGCGTGAGGAGATCGACCAGCGGCTCCTGGACTTCCGGCGGATCACGCACTTCGAGGCGGAGGCATTGCCGGCACCCTGACGCAGGCGGTTTGCCGGCGGCGCCGCCGTGAGATACTGGGGCCTGGGCGTTGTACGCGAGGGCGTGCCACCGGGCGCGACCCGTCTTATGTCAAGGAGGCCCGATGGCGACGAAGCAGGAGACCCAGTCGCAGCCGCAGACGGACGCGTCGAGCGACGGCGCTCCCAGCGGCGACACCCTGAGCGTCACCGACAACCGCACCGGCAAGAGCTATGAGCTCGAGGTTCAGGACGGAACGATCCGGACGATGGATCTCCGGCAGATCAAGGTCGACGACGACGACTTCGGCCTCATGGGCTACGACCCGGCCTTCACGAACACCGCGTCATGCCGCTCGGCGATCACCTATATCGACGGCGAGGCCGGGATCCTCCAGCACCGCGGCATTCCGATCGAGGAGCTGTGCGAGAAGTCGTCCTACCTCGAGGTCGCCTACCTCCTGATCTTCGGCGAGCTGCCGACGAAGCCGCAGCTCGAGCGCTGGACCTACGACGTCACCCACCACACCTACGCGCACGAGGACATCAAGAAGTTCAACGAGGGCTTCCGCCACGACGCCCACCCGATGGGAATGCTGCTAGCGAACGTCGGAGCGCTCTCCACCTTCTACCCGGATGCCAAGAGCATCGACGACCCCGAGGAGCGCTACATGGCCGCGATCAGGCTGATCGCGAAGATGCCGACCCTGGCCGCCTGGGCCTACCGGCACAGCATGGGCCTGCCGTACGTCTACCCGGAGAACGAGCTGAGCTACTCCGAGAACTTCCTCTCGATGCTGTTCAAAGTGGAGAACAGCTACAAGCCGGACGAGCGGCTCGCGAAGGCACTCGACGTGCTCTTCATCCTCCACGCCGACCACGAGCAGAACTGTTCGACCAACGCGGTGCGGTCCGTCGGTTCCTCCGGAGTGGACCCTTACTCGGCAGTCGCCGCCGGGGTCGCAGCCCTCTATGGCCCCCTCCACGGCGGTGCGAACGAGGCGGTCCTGCGAATGCTCCGCAAGATCGAGACCCAGGAGAACATCCCGGATTTCCTCGAGGGGGTGAAGAACCGGGAGGAGAAGCTGATGGGCTTCGGTCACCGCGTGTACAAGAACTACGACCCCCGCGCCCGGATCATCAAGAAGCACGTCGAGGAGGTCCTCGAGGCGACGGGGGACAACCCCCTGCTCGACATCGCCACCGAGCTCGAGAAGCGCGCCCTCGAGGACGAGTACTTCACCGAGCGGAAGCTGTACCCGAACGTGGACTTCTACTCGGGCCTGATCTACGAGGCGATGGGGATCCCGACCGACATGTTCACGGTGATCTTCGCGATCCCCCGCACATCCGGATGGATCGCCCAGTGGATGGAGCAGAACGAGGACCCGGAGCTGAAGATCGCCCGGCCCCGCCAGATCTACACCGGCAAGCGCGACGAGCACTACCTGCCGATCGAGAACCGCGAGGGCCCGGAGAAGATCACCGGCCCCCCCGCGCGCCGGCCGAAGCGCCCGCGGCGCGGCGCGTAGCCGCACGGCGCGCGGGTCCTGCGCGCGATGGGCAAGTGGAAGGTCACGGTTCGGCACGGGCCGAAGGTCTTGCGGAACAGGTTCGACTCTCTCGGACTACGCGCTCACGGAGGCGAGGTCAGTCGTCGACCGGATTCGCCGCGAGGACCGGCTGCAGACGGTCAGGATGCTCCGCGAGTTCACGCCGGACCAGCGGGTCCTGGCCCGCATCGAGGTCTCCGGCCCCGGCATGATCCGATCGCCTGAGGGCGGAATCGACGTGATGGGGGACGGGGCGCTGATCGCCTATAGCGGGACGATCCGAAAGGAGCCGATCGAGGCGGACTCGCTCGACGATGCGATCGAGCGGCTGCGTGAGGCCCTTGCTCGCTGAGGGCCCCGGGTAGGCTGGCGGCGGATGAGCGAGAGCGTCGAAGCCGGTCGCCGCGTCCGCCTTCCCAACGGAGCGGAGCGGCCGATCCAGGTCTTCGTGAACGGCGTCGAGCAGGCCGAGGGCGAGGACTATTCGGTCCACGGAAAGGACGTCGTCTTCTCCAGGCCGCTGATGAAGGAGAGAGTCAGCGGTGGCCGCTGGCTCGCGATGACGCTCGGGCTCTTCGGTAGCTATGGCGAGCACGACACCGTCGACCTGCACTTCCGGCGCGGCGGGGGAACGCAGGTGATCTCGGACGCGAAGGTCCTCCCGGACTGATGCGCGTCTGCCTGATGATCGAGGGCCAGGAATCGGTCGAGTGGGACCACTGGGTTGGGCTCGCCAACGCGTGCGAGGGAAGCCCGATCGAGGCCCTGTTCCGATCCGACCACTACCTCTCGGTGATGGGCAAGACGGACCGGGGATCCCTCGACGCCTGGACCACCATCTCCGCGCTCGCCGCGATCACCTCCACCCTCCACCTCGGGACGCTCGTCTCCCCGGTGACCTTCCGGCATCCGTCAGTCCTGGCGAAGAGCGTCGTCACCGCCGACCGCATCTCGGGCGGCGGGCGAATCGAGCTCGGGCTCGGGGCAGGATGGCTGGAGTCGGAGCACCGCGCCTACGGCTTTCCGTTCCCGCCAACTCCGGATCGGGTTCGGATGCTCGAGGAGCAGATCGAGATCATCCGTCGCGAGTGGGACGAGGGAGCATTCGACTTCGACGGGGAGCACTACCGCGTCGAGGGCCTGAACGCCCTGCCGAAGCCGCTCTCCCGGCCCAACGTCATCGTCGGCGGACAGGCGCGCCCGCGCGGCCTTGCCCTTGCCGCGCGCTGCGCCGACGAGTACAACCTCGTGTCGATCTCGGTCGAGGAGTGCCGCGCCAAGGTCCCGGCGATCCGCTCGGCGTGGGAGGAGGCGGGACGGCCACGGCCGGTGATCTCGCTGATGACCGGCTGCATCATCGGCTCCGATCGCGTCG
Source organism: uncultured Solirubrobacterales bacterium (assembly GCA_963808565.1). Classification (GTDB taxonomy): domain Bacteria; phylum Actinomycetota; class Thermoleophilia; order Solirubrobacterales; family 70-9; genus DASUPK01. The sequence goes on along the minus strand of CAWEGM010000010.1, from coordinate 99,972 downwards.
ACCTGCTGGAGCGGGCCCACCGGGTCGCCGAGATCCGCGGCGAGGACGCGACCGACCCCGAGGCCTACCTGCGGGATCGTCCGGCGAGCTGGCTGACCGGAACCGTCTCGGAGATCTCGGAGCAGCTCGCCGAGCTGGAGGAGGCGGGGGTCGAGCGAGTCATGCTCCAGTACCTGACGCACGACGACCTCGACGGCGTCGACCTGATCGCCGAGCTGGCCGAGTAACCGCGACTAGGCGGCGACGGGCTCGCCCGAGCCGAGCCCCGAGAGCTCGGCGACGCGCTCGCGGTGCTCGCGAGGGGTGCCCAGCATGCGGCCCGCAACGCGACCGCGCTTCAGCCAGAACTGCAGGTCGTGCTCCCAGGTGAAGCCGATCCCACCGAGAACCTGGAGGGCCGATGCGGGGACCTGCCAGCCCGCGTCCGATGCACGGGAGGCGGCCATCGCCGCCGCGAGCGGCAGCGACTCGCGGCTCCGCGTCCGCGGTCCAGGCAGCGTAGTAGGTGAGCGAGCGGGACTCCTCGGTCTGAAGCAGCATCCCCGCGCAGCGGTGGCCGACCCCCTGGTAGGCCCCGATCGGGCGCCCGAACTGCTCGCGCTCGCGCGCGTAGGAGACCGCCATCTCCAGGGTGCGCTGGGCGATTCCGGTCAGCTCCGCAGCGATTGCGACTGCGAGCCGGTCGCGTCCCGCATCGGCGTCGCCGGGAAGCCGCTCGCCGCTCGCGTCCGACACCAGGCCGTACGAGCGCGTCGCGTCGATCGCCTCGATCGGCTCGAACTCGACCTCGGAGGCGGGCGCGAGCAGCGCTCCCTCGCCGTCGAACGTGACGACGACATCCGCGTTCGGAAGGTCGCAGAACATCGTGCTCTGTCCGTCTGCGTAGCCGCCGAACGATCCGGTCGCCTCTCCCGAGGAGAGCTTCGGCAGCCATTCGGCGCGCTGGTCGTCGGAGCCGGCGGCCGAGATGACGAGCGCGGCGCCGGCAGTCCCGAGGAGCGGGCTCGGCGCGCACGCGTAGCCCGACTCCTCCAGCAGCACGGCCAGCTCGATCATCCCCAGGCCCTGACCTCCGTCCGACTCGGCGACGGCGATTCCCGGCCAGCCGAGGCCGGAGATCTCCTTCCACAGCGCGTCGTCGTACGAACGCGACTCGGCCAGCTCTCGGACCAGCTCCGGCTTGAAGCGCGCCGCGAGGAACTCGTTGGCGGTGCGCTTGATCTCCTGCTGCTCGTCGTTCAGGTCGAAGTTCACGCCTACCTCAGCCTCGGCAGGCCGAGCACGCGCTCCGCGATGATGTTCTTCAGCACCTCGGTGGTGCCTCCCTCGATCGAGTTCGCGCGGGCACGGAGGAAGCGATAGCTCCAGTCGGTCCCGGCCCGCATCCCCTCGGGGCCGAGAATCTCGTTGCCGAGCTCGGTGAGCGCCTGGTTGTAGTCGGCCCACTGCCACTTTCCCAGCGAGCCCTCGGGCCCCGGGATCCCCGCCTTCATCGTCTGCGTGAGCGCCCGGAGGGCGCCGAGCCGCATCGCCTCGATTCCGATCTGGAGCTCGGCGATGCGCTGGCGGATCAGGGGGTCGTCGTCGAGGCCGCGGTCGCGGATCGCCGCGAGGAGATCCTCCATCGTCCGCTTCAGGCCCACCACCGCAACCGCTCCCAGGCCCGCCCGCTCGAACATCAGGGTGGTGATCGCGACCTGCCAGCCGCCGCCAACCTCACCGATCACGTTCTCGTCGGGGACCTCGGCCTCCTCCATGAAGATCTCGTTGAACTCGGCCTCGCCGGTGATCTGGCGCAGCGGCCGCACTTCGACCCCTGGCTGGTCCATGTCGAGGATGAAATAGCTGATGCCCTTGTGCTTCGGAGCGTCCTGGTCGGTACGGGCGAGCAGCATGCAGTACTTCGCCTCGTGCGCGTAGGTGGTCCAGACCTTCTGACCGGTCACCTTCCAGGTGCCGTTCGTCTTCACCGCACGCGTCTTCAGCGAGGCGAGGTCGGATCCGGACTCGGGCTCGGAGAAACCCTGGCACCAGATCTCCTCGCCGGAGAGGATCGGCTCCAGGAAGCGCTCCTTCTGGTCCTCGTTGCCGTGGGCGATGACCACGGGGCCGCCCATCACCAGGCCGAGCACGTTCGCCGGCGCGGGCACCCGCTGGCGGGCGAGCTCCTCGTTGAAGATCGACTGCTCGATCAGGGTTGCGCCCTTGCCGCCATACTCCTCGGGCCAGGAGATCCCGGCCCAGCCCGCGTCGTGCATCCTCCTCTGCCAGGCGCGACGGAACTCGAACTCGGCGGCGTCGTCTCCCTCGGGGGCAGGGCCCGGATGGTTCTCCTGAAGCCAGCTCCGAACCTCGTCGCGGAAGGCGGCCTCGGACTCCGTCAGGGTCAGATCCACGCGCGGGACACTACCGATCCTGGCCGCCCAGCCAGCCCAAGAGTCTCAGCCTCCGCGGAGCTTCAGCTTGTGATTCGTCGTGCCGGGGCTGCCGCCGACGGGGGCGAAGGTGACCTTGACCTTCACCTTTGCCCTCCCGGTAGAGACCAGAACGCGCTTGCAGAGCCCTTCGGCTTGATCTTCAGTTTCACCGTCCCCGCCTCGGTCACGGCCTTGCTGATCCGAGCGACGCCGTGCCCGCTGGCCTGCCGGCGACCCCCTGCCCCGAAGGAGAGCGCACCCGGGCCGGGACCTGCACGGTCGAAGAAGTAGATCCCCTTGAACGGTCCCGTCGAGCTTCCGAACTTGACCTTGCTGCTCGGCTCGACCACGGCGTTGACCAGCAGCTCACAGTCAATGACGCCGGCTTCGCTCTGAGGCGACCCACCGTTAGTGAGCGCCGGCTGGTAGGCATTGAAAATTTCGGGGTAGCCGCAGCCGCCGAGGCCGGGACTGCCCAGGTGGCGCTGGTGTCGATGCCGACGTAGTCGCCCGCGTGGATCGCAGGCCCTCGGGCCGGAGGAAGAAGTACTCGCCCGGTACTTGAGCGCGCTGGCGGCGGCGAGCGGGATCGGATACGGATCTGACGTGACGGTCGGTCCCGTGGCGACGCCGACCGCGCCGTTGGTCGGCGGGACGGTTCTGACCAATCGGAAGTGACCGTTTCGCTCGCTAACGGGCCCATCACGGGGCCGCAGGACACCCCGAGTCCGGATCCCCCAGCCACGACGGTCCCGTTGGCCGGCGACTTCGCCGGATGGCGTTGCCGACATGGACGCCGCCCGCGGCGAACGCCCCGACGCCACCCCCCTAACGGCGCTGCGCTCGGGCGTGGGGCAGGTGAGGATTGAGGTGGGCGCCAGGCTGGGTCGCTGCCGACCGTGATCGTCGCCCGCGCCGTGGCGGGCACAGACGCGACCGCCCCCAGCGCCAGGGCCGAACCGCGGCAATCCCGCGCCTCAGCATGTGCGATGCGTGCTCTTGCTTCCCGTTTCCCCGGGGCAACCCTACCACCGGAGAGCTGCATCGAGCGGATCGGAGACCCGCCGCGGAGATCACTCGCGACCTGACTCCGTGAGCCCGTAAGCGGACTAGTGGTAGATCGCGAGGAGGATGATCGCGGAGCCGACCCAGACCACCGCGGCCCCGATCATCCCGTAGTCCTCGAGCAGGATCGCGTCCGTCGAGCGCGTGTCCTTGCGGTCGTAGATCAGGTAGAGGTAGCGGAAGATCCCGTAGATCACCGGGGGCAACGTGACCAGCATCTTCGATCCGATCAGCGGCGAGTTGATCGCGTAGATCGCGTAGCTCATCACCGTCGAGGCCGTCACCATCGCGACCATCTGGTCGAGGAAGGGGATCGAGTAATGCTCCAGGACGGGCCGCGTCTCAGTGCCGGAGTGAAGCTCGGAGGTGGCCTCCTGGCGGCGCTTGGTGAAGCCGAGGAAGAGCGCCACCATCCCCGTGCAGAGCAGCAAGAAGGATGAGGGGTCGGCCCCCACCGCGACGGTTCCGGCCAGAACCCTGAGCACGAACAGACCGGCGATCGTCATCACGTCGAGGATCACCTCGTCTTCAGCACGTACGAGTACAGGGTCGTCCCGATCCCATACGCCAGAACGAGGCCGCCGACCAGCGGCTCGACGGCGATCGCCGTGCCGGCGATCCCGACGACCGCAAGAATTGCCGCCAGCGTCAATGCGGTCTTCGGCCCCAGTTCACCGGCGGCGATCGGCCGCCGCCGCTTCTTCGGGTGCTGGCGATCGAGCTCGGCGTCGTGGACGTCGTTGCTCAGGTACCCGGCCGAAGCGACCGCGCAGAAGCCGGCGAAGGTGATGGTCGCGTCGACGACAGCATCGAAGTCCCTGAACTTGGCGAGAAGAGGAGGCCCGCGAAGACCAGCAGGTTCTTGACCCACTCCTGGGGCCGCATCGCGACGATCACCGCATGCAAGGAGCCTCGCCGCGGCTTCGGGGCCCGGCCGTCTGCGACCTTCTCGGTCACCGGCGGCTCGGCCCGCTCCTTCGTAAGGGGGCCAAACATGAACCGGGAAGGGTAGTGGCGCGCGGGGGGTGGGGCGGAATGACGACGTGCGCCCTAAGGGTCGATGAGCACGCCCGGATTCAGCAGGGAATTGGGGATCCAGCTCGCGCTTGGCGGCGCGCACGGCGCTCGCAAACGTCTCCGGCCGCTGGCGGTCGTACCACGGGCGGTGATCCCGACCGACCGCGTGGTGATGCGTGATCGTTCCCCCGGCGTCGAGGACGGCGTCGGAGACGCCGGCCTTGATCTGATCCCACTGGGCCACCTCCTCGCCGCGCCGGGCGGGGGCGAGCACCGTGTAGTAGGGGGCGGGCCCGTCCGGATAGACGTGCGTGAAGCGGCAACTCACCCGAGGGGCGCCCGGTCCCTCGACGGGAGCGTCACTCGCCTCGGCCGCGGCGCGTCGAGCCTCCTCCATCACGTCCTCGTGGAAGCCCTCGAATCGATCCCAGGTGATCGCGGTCTCGAAGGTGTCCGAGAGGATCCCGCACGCAACCAGCGAGTCGCGCAGGTACGGCGCGAACAGGAATGCATTGCGCCACGCGCTGACCGGATCGTCTCCCCCTCGGAGGACGCATCCGTGGCTGCGTGTTCCGTCGCCGCCCCGCGCGCAACTCGCCCGGCTCCCCGTCGTGGTTTCGCGCCACGTCGAGCGCAAGCGCCATCGAGTGATCCACGGAGTGATGGGCTGACTCGAACCCGACCACCAGTACCGCTTTCCCCGGAGGCCCGGCCGAGGTCGTCTCCGCCTCCGTCGCATCGAGAAGCCGGCAGTTCGAGGGGTAAAGACCCGACTGGGAGATCTCGCGGACCGCCCCGGCCCCCGAGAGGAAGCTGTCGAAGGCGACGCCGCAGGAGAGCTTCTCGCTCGGCCGCTCGCGCACCCTGACCCATGCGTCGACGATCACGCCGAGGATGCCCTCGGAGCCGAGCATGACCCGGTCCGGGCTCGGCCCCGCCCCCGAGGCGGGCAGCCGCCGGCTCTCCCACTCCCCGGCCGGGGTCACAGCGCGAACCGACTCGATCAGGTCGTCGATGTGGGTGTAGAGCGTCGCGAAGTGCCCTCCGGCGCGAGTCGCAATCCAGCCTCCCAGCGTCGAGTACTCGAACGACTGTGGGAAGTGCCGGAGGGTGAGCCCGTGCTCGCGCAGCTGGTCCTCGAGGACGGGCCCGGTGGCGCCGGCCTGGATCCGGGCCGCCTTGGAGACCGGGTCGACCTCCAGAACCCGGTCCATGCGGCGCATGTCGATGCTCACCGCCCCCCTGTAGCCCTCACCGAGCCGCGGCTCGACCCCACCGACGACGCTGGTCCCGCCGCCGTAGGGAATCGCGGCGGCCCGCTCGTCGGCGCAGTAGTCGAGCACGGTCTCGACGTCCTCGGGGGACTTCGGATATGCGACCAGGTCCGGTGGATTCGGGAACTCGCCACGGAAGCCACGTACCACGTCCCTGTACGCCGCGCCCGAGCGCGTGAGAGAGGCGGTCGTAACGGCTCGAGGAGAAGAGGCTGCCGAGAGCCTTCGGCTTCCTCAGTCGGGACTTCGAAAGCGCCACCTCCTCGAGCGATACCGGCTCCTCGATCCGGTCCACCTCGAATCCCAGTCGCTCGCTGACCGCGGCCGCAAACCCCTCGATCTGCTCGCGGCTCGGCTGCTGGTCCTCATAGCCCCAGCCCCAGTGCTTGAGCCGCCGCGTCGCCGTGGCCACGCGCTGCCTACCGGCCCCTGCCTACCAATGCACCCCGCGCATCAGGTAGGCGAAGGCGACCCCCTCGGTGGAGAGCTCCTCCTCCTTCTCCTTGGTCGGCTTCCCGTCCTCCTTGCCCTTGCTCTTTGCCGCGCTCGAGTCCGGGAAGAGCTTGTAGGCCGTGTTGAGGATCGCGTCGGACGCCTTCGGCGCGACGTTGTAGAGCAGCTCGCCGAAGTTCCCGAGCCGGGTCGCCACCTTCTTCGGCTTCGTGATCATCGCCTGGGTGATCATCTCCGCCGCGTCCTCCGGGGTGATGGTCGGGAAGGCGTCGTACATCTTGGTCGGAGCGATCATCGGGGTCCGCACCAGCGGCATGTAGATCGTGGTGATGTGTACGCCATCCTCGAGCACCTCCGAGCCGACGCAGCGCGACCAGGCGTCCAGCGCCGCCTTCGACGCGACGTATGCCGAGAAGCGCGGGGTGTGCGTCTGGACGCCGATCGAGCTGACGTTGATGATGTGCCCGCCCTTGCGTCCCTTGATCCGCTTGCGCATGGCGGGCAGCAGGCTGAGGATGAGCCGCAGCGAGCCGAAGTAGTTGAGCTGCATGGTCCGCTCGAAGTCGTGGAAGCGGTCGTATGAGAGCTCGACCGAGCGGCGGATCGATCGACCCGCGTTGTTGACCAGCACGTCGACGCGGCCGTGCTCCTCCAGCACCTCGTTGGCCATCCGCTCCACGTCCGCGATGTCTGAAAGGTCGCACTTGTGGATGTGGGCCGTACCATCGGCCGCCTCGATCTCCGCCTTGGTCTCCTCGAGCTTCTCGGGTGTGCGGGCGACCAGCAGCACCTCGGCGCCCGCCGCGGCGGACTTGAGCGCGGCCGCCCTGCCGATCCCCGATGAGGCCCCCGTGATCAGCACGACCTTGCCTCCGATTGCCCCGGAGAGCGAGCGGTCCTTGAACAGGTCGGGGTCCAGGTTGCGCTCCCAGTAGTCCCAGAGCCGCTCGGCGTAGCTCGGCAGCGGCGGCACGGAGATCCCGGTCCCCTCCAGCGCCTCTTGCGTCTTCGTCGAGTCGAAGTCGGTCGGGTAGTTGATGTAGACGAGCACCTCTCGCGGAATCCCCAGGTCGGCCAGGATCTGGTCGCTGATCCGCTTCACGGGCGGCAGCATCGTCAGCCCGCTCCGGACCTGCTTCGGGATGAAGTCGAACATCCGCGAGTCGATCCGCATCGCCGCCTCGGGCGCGTGGGCGGCCTTCGCGAAGGTGTTGATCACCTGCCCGGCGGTGAGCGGGTTCGGGTCCGTGAGATGGAAGGCCTGGCCATCCAGTCCGTCGAGATGGGCGATGTGGTCCATCGCCTTCGCGACGAAGTCGACCGGGACGATGTTGATATTGCGTCCCTCGATTCCCACCCCTGGGAACCATTGCGGCAGGGCGTTCCGCGCCCGTTGAAGCAGCTTGAAGAAGTAGTACGGACCGTCGATCTTGTCCATCTCGCCGGTCTCGGAGTGACCGACGACGATCCCGGGCCGGTAGACGCGCCAGGGCACCTTCGACTCCTCGCGAACCACCGCCTCCGACTCGTGCTTCGTCTGGAAGTACGGGTGGTTTTCGACCTTCTCGGCTTCGTCGAACATGTCCTCGGTGAAGGTGCCCTTGTAGAGGCCGGCGGCGGCGATCGAGCTCACCATGTGGAAGCGCTTCGCGTCCAGCTCCTCGGCGAGGCCCACCGCCTGCCGGGTTCCCTCGACGTTCGCGACGCGCTGGCTCTCGGCGTCGGCGGTCATGTCGTAGATCGCCGCGAGGTGGAAGAAGTGGTCGATCTTGCCCTTCAGCTCGTCGATCACCTCGTCGGAGACGCCGAGCTTCTCCTGGGAGAGGTCGCCGATCACGGGGACGATCCGGTCCTCGTCCGCGCCCCAGCGCGAGCGAAGCTCCTCGAGCCGGCCCCTCGAGCCCTCGCGAACCAGCACGTAGATGGTTCCGTCGCGCTCGAGCAGCTGCTCGACGAGGTTCCGGCCGATGAAGCCGGTCGCTCCGGTGACGAAGTAGTTCATGTCCCCTCCTCGTTCCTCAACTGCTCACCGCGGAACTTACACCGCGGCGCAAGCATCGCCCCCTCTCCTGGGCTGGGCGCAATAATCGAGGTGTGAGCCTGTACTTCGATCCGTCAACGAGACCGGACCCCGAGCGCGAGGAGAGGCTGCGTGCCACCGCCGCGCGCGTCGAGCTGCGGCCCGCCGAGCGGGCGGCGTGGGTCGGGACGCGGTCTCTCGCCTGTCCGGAATGCGGAGTCCCGGTTCGGATCGCCAGTCCGCTCGGGTGGCACGAGCCGATCGTCTGCGCGTTCTGCGAGACGGAGGCGCCGACACACGACTTCATCCAGGACCGGGGGTGGCCCGCGGTCGACCTGATCGCCCGGATCGGGTAGGACAGGGGCGGATCGAAGCGTGTAGGGACACGCCTTCGAGGCCATACAGTTATCGGGGGAATGTCCACCAAGCAACAGGTCCAGCTCCTGATGCCCGAGATGGGCGAGTCGGTGACCGAGGGGACGGTCCTCGAATGGCATGTCTCCGAGGGGGACACCGTCGATGAGGGCCAGACGATGGTCGAGGTCTCGACCGACAAGGTCGACGCCGAGGTGCCCGCCCCGGCCGCCGGGGTAGTCGCCAAGATCCTGGTCCAGCCTGACGAGACGGTGGAGGTCGGCAAGCCGCTTGCCGAGATCGACCCGAACGGCGCCGCCCCGGCGGCGCGGAGCGAGGGTGAGCCGACCGCGGACGCCCCCCAGGAATCCGACGGCTCCGACGGCGCGGGCGCCGCGGCGAAGGAGGAACCTGCCGCGAGCGGCGGCGAGAAGGCGACATCGGATGACGCCTCCGTCTCCGCCGGCAAGACGCTGGAGGGCGGCGGTCTCGAGATCGTGATGCCCGAGATGGGCGAGTCGGTGACCGAGGGGACCGTCCTGGAGTGGCACGTCTCCGAGGGCGACTCGGTCGCGGAGGGCGACACCGTCGTCGAGGTCTCGACCGACAAGGTCGACGCCGAGGTCCCGGCGCCGGCGAGCGGGAAGATCACGAAGATCCTCGTCGGCCCCGACGAGACGATCGAGGTCGGTAAGCCCCTTGCGGAGATGGCGAAGGGCGAGGCGCCGTCCGGCGATGGCGCGAAGGCGACGGTCGAGAAGGAGGACACCGCGGAGCCCTCGGCCGAGGCGACGGCCGGCACCGGCGCCGGCGATGACGCGCGGGCGACGCCTGTGGCGCGCCGCGCTGCGCAGGCGAACGGGATCAGCCTCGGCTCCGTGAAGGGGACCGGTACGGGCGGAAAGATCACCAAGTCGGACGTCCTCGCGGCCAATGGCGTCGGCGCCGCGGCGCCGACGGCGGCGGAGGGCGAGGCGAAGCCGCTCCGCGGTCCCGCGGCGATGCTGGCGCAGGCGATGGAGGAGAGCCTGTCGATCCCCACCGCCACCTCGTTCCGGACACTCGCGGTTGACAGCCTCGACGCGAAGCGAAAGGCGCTGAACGGTGTCCTCACCGAGCGCGGGATGAAGATCAGCTTCACGCACCTGATCGCGTGGGCGATCGTGAAGGCGGCGCAGGATTGGCCGGTCATGGGTCGCGCGTTCGAGGAGCGCGACGGCAAGCCCACCGTGACCGAGCCGGCCTCGATCAATCTCGGAATCGCGGTCGACGTGGAGCGGAAGGGCTCGCGAAGCCTGCTGGTGCCCTGCATCAAGGGAGCGGACCGACTGGACTTCTCGGAGTTCCACTCCTACTACGAGGAGCTGATCACCAAGACCAGGGAGAACAAGCTCACTGCCGACGACTTCAAGGGCACGAACATCAGCCTCACCAACCCGGGCGGGCTGGGAACGGTCGCGTCCGTGCCGAGGCTGATGGCAGGACAGGGGACGATCATCGCCTGCGGCTCTCTCGCCTATCCGGTCGAGTGGAAGCACGCCCCGCCGGAGAAGATCAAGGCGCTGGGGGTCTCGAAGGTGATGACGATGACCTCGACCTACGACCACCGCGTGATCCAGGGCGCGGAGTCGGGCTCGTTCCTCCGCCGGATCGAGGAACTGCTCCAGGGCGAGGACAACTTCTACGAGTCGGTCGCCGCGGATCTGGGTGTCGAGCCCTCCGTCGTCACCAGCGCGCACGCCGCATCCGCCTCTGCTCCGCCGATGCCGTCCGGCCTGAGCGGCGAGCCGACGTCCGCGGTCGCCGCGAAACCCGACACCGCGCTGCTCCAGGCGGTGCAGGCGGCCACCTCGCTTCTCAAGGCGTATCGGACCCACGGGCATCTCGCGGCGAGGCTGGATCCACTCGGCTCCGAGCCCAAGGGCGACCCCGCGCTCCAGCCGGAGAACGTCGGCCTGACGCCCGAGCTGATGGCCCAGATCCCCGCCGAGATCCTGCGGATCGGGGTCGAGGGCGAGACGCTGCTGGAAGCGCTGCCCCGGATGCGCGACGCCTACTGCGGGACGATCGCGTACCAGATCGAGCACCTGTCCTCCCACCAGCAGCGGATGTGGCTGCGAGACATGATCGAGACCGGCTGGCACCGAAAGCCACTCGAGCCGGAGGAGAAGCATCGCCTGCTGGATCGGCTGATCGAGGTGTTCGGCTTCGAGCGCTACCTCGAGAGGGCCTACCTGGGCCAGAAGATGTTCTCGGTCGAGGGGCTCGACACCATCGTCCCGATGCTCGACGAGGTCTTCGAGATGGCCCACACGGAGGGTGCCCGCGACGTGGTCATCGGAATGGCGCACCGCGGACGGCTCAGCGTGCTGGCGCACAACATCGGCCGGCCCGTGGAGGCGATCCTGGCGGAGTTCGAGGGGGCGAAGGCGATCGAGGCGGTCAAGTCCCTCGCCGCGATCCCCACCGGCGGGACCGGCGACGTCAAGTACCACTACGGGCACAGCGGCGTCTACAAGACGCGGGACGACTCCGAGATCCAGGCGCGGCTCTATCCGAACCCGAGCCACCTCGAGTTCGTCGATCCGGTGGTCACCGGCGCGACCCGCGCGGCGCAGTCCCGCCGGGAGAACGGCCGGCTCGAGCACGATCCGATGATCGCCGTCCCGGTCCTATTGCACGGTGACGCCGCCTTCCCGGCGCAGGGCGTCGTCGCGGAGACGCTCAACCTCCAGTCCCTGAAGGGCTACGCGACCGGCGGCACCATCCACATCATCCAGAACAACCAGATCGGGTTCACCACCGATCCGGAGGAGGCGCGCTCGACTCCCTACGCCGCAGACATGGCGAAGGGATTCAACATTCCGATCATCCACGTCAACGCCGACGACCCCGAGGCATGCCTTGGCGCCGTGCGCCTTGCAATGGCCTACCGCGAGCGGTGGGGACGCGACGTGGTGATCGACCTGATCGGATACAGGCGCTTCGGCCACAACGAGACCGACGAGCCCGCCTACACCCAGCCCCTGATGGCGGCGAAGATCAAGGACCACCCGCCCGTCAGCCAGCTCTACGCGGAGGCGCTGGTGAAGGAGGGGATCGTCACCCCGGATGAGGTGGGGGAGCGGAACGACGAGCGGCAGGTCCAGCTGAAGAAGGCGCACGACGAGCTTCGGAGCCGGATCGAGACCGGCGAGTACGCGGACCCGACGGCCACCGGGACCAGCGAGCTGGATCGCTCGCGGAGCCCGAGCGTCCAGACCGAGGTTCCCGAGGATCGGCTGCGCGAACTCAACGAGGAGCTGATCCGTGTCCCCGACAGCTTCACGATCCATCGGAAGCTGAGAAAGCCCCTGGCCAAGAGACTCGAGGCGGTCGACGAGGGCGGGATCGAGTTCGGACACGCCGAGTCCCTCGCCTTCGCCTCGCTGCTCACCGAGGGGGTCCACCTCAGGTTGACGGGGCAGGACACCGAGCGCGGGACGTTCTCGCACCGCCATCTCGTGCTCCACGACGAGAAGACGGGCCTCCGCTACGCGCCGATCCAGAACCTCGCGCAGGCCAAGGCCCCGTTCGAGCTTCACAACAGCCCTCTCTCGGAGGCTGCCTGCCTCGGGTTCGAGTACGGCTACTCCGCGGCGTCCCCCGACAGCCTCGTCCTGTGGGAGGCGCAGTTCGGCGACTTCGACAACTCGGCCCAGGTCATCATCGACAGCTTCATCGTCTCGGCCGAGGCGAAGTGGGGGCAGACCTCCCGCCTCACCCTCCTGCTCCCGCACGGCTACGAGGGAGCCGGGCCCGAGCACTCGAGCGCCCGGATCGAGCGCTTCATCCAGCTCGCCGCCGAGGGCAACATCAGACTGGCGAACCCGACCACCGCGGCGCAGTACTTCCATCTCCTCCGCCGGCAGGCGCTTATCGCCAAGGCGCGCCCGATGGTGGTGTTCACTCCGAAGGGCCTGCTCCGCCTCCCCCGGGCGACCTCGACGCTGGAGGACCTCTCCCACGGCTCCTTCCAGTTCGTCCTCGACGACCCCCGGGCCCAGGACCGCAAGGACAAGATCGTGCGCCTGGTCCTGTGCAGCGGCAAGGTCTACTACGACATCGACGCCGCGCCGAAGCGCGAGGAGACCGGGACCGTCGCGATCGCGCGCGTCGAGCTCCTCTATCCCTTCGCGAAGGAGCAGATCGACGAGGTGATCTCCGGCTATCCGAACCTGAAGGAGATCGTCTGGGTTCAGGAAGAGCCTCGGAACATGGGCGCCTGGCCCGTGATGCAGCGCCGGATGCCCGAATTGGTGCCGGAGGGGGTCGAGCTCGGCTACGTCGGCCGGCCACCGCGCGCCAGCCCTGGCGAGGGCTACGCCGTCGCGCACACCAAGGAGCAGGAGCGGATCGTCCTCACGGCCCTGATGGGCAAGGCCGACCCGGCCTAGCGGCGGCCCCTCAGGCCTAGTCGTAAATGACATCCGTCCCGCCGCCTCGTGGGCGGTGACACGGGTATCAGCTGCGCTACCTCGAGCCTATGCTGCGGGCATGCGACGGATCGTGGTCGTCGGCGCCGGGATCGGCGGCCTGTGCGCCGCGCGGGCCGTGGCACTCGCCGGCCACGAGCCGATCGTGCTTGAGCGCTCCCCGGCCGGCACTACGATCGGCGCGGGGCTGATCCTCTGGCCGAACGCGGTCCACGCGCTGGACGCACTCGGCAGCGGTCGGGCGGTGCGAGCCCTCGCCGCGCCCGCCAGACGCACGGTATTTCGTGGCGCTACCGGCCGCACGCTGTCGGAGGTCGACGTCGAGGCGCTGGGCCGCCGCGCGGGGGCCCCGATGCTGGTGGTCGAGCGACCCGCCCTGCAAGATGTGCTCGCCGAAGGGATAACGGTGCGCCACGGTGTCGCCGTAAGCGCAGTCGACGACCGGAGGGTGGCCCTCGCGGACGGCGAACGGGTCGAGGGCGACGCGGTGATCGGCGCCGACGGCATCGGATCGGTGGTGCGCGAGCACGTCTGCCCGGGTGCCCACCCGCTCGAGAGCGGCTACACGGTGATCCGCGGCCTCGCCGACCACGACATCGGGTCCGGGGAGACCTTTGAGGCCTGGGGCAGAGGAGAACTCGTCGGCGGCGCGGCACTCCCCGCCGGACGCTCCTACTGGTTCTACGAGGCCCCCAGCGCGCTCATCGACGGGCGGGATCCGCTTGCCGCGGCCGACGCCGGCCGCTGGCCGGCACCGACGCCCGCCCAGGTCGCCGCGACCGAGCCCGAAAGCGTGCTCGTCAACCGGATCCTGCGCCTGGACACTCTGCCCACCTGGACGCGGGGCAAGGTGGCGCTGCTCGGCGACGCCGCCCACGCGATGGAGCCGAACCTCGGCCAGGGCGCGGCCCAGGCCATTGAGGACGCCGAGGCGCTGCTTCTCGCGCTGCGCGGGGGCGGCGAGCTGGTCGGCGCGCTGGCCGCCTACGCGGCGGCGAGGGAGCGGCGCGCCCGCATGTTCCAAAAGGAGTCCTCGCGCTTCGCCCGACTGGCGCTCTCCACCCACGCCGGCCCGCGCGACCTCCTGATGCGGCTGAGCCCGGAGGCAGTGCGCCGTCGCCTGACGGAGCGCCTGCTGCGCCGCCACGCTCCGCGTCGCGCCGGTTGCTGCGTAGGGCGAAAAGCGAGCGCCAGTCGAAGAGCGCTCCTTTCTATGCAAGGCGCCGCGTCTCGTCCAGAGCAGCACTTGTCTACTCCCGCAGCCCGGCGGCTTCGAGGGCCTCCTCCGGGGTCCGGTACATGGTCATCCGCACGACGCGTCCGTCGCGGAACTCGATCAGGTTCCCCCGTCGGTGGTGACCTCGACGCCGCGGCCAGTCAACGTGGTGCGGATCGTGACTGCCGCCTCCGACGCACATGGACTCGGCGATCCTGGCCCTCTTTGACGCTTCAATCGCCGCTCTGGGGAGCAGGCGCAGATCGGAGCAAACGTCAGCCCGGAGGTCGTGCGGGCTCCTGCGACATCGCCCACGCATTATCCCGTGAAGACCGCCCTTTCCATGCAAAGCCGGCGGTTTGCATCACACCTCCAAGCGGGCGGTGATGGGCGGCCGCCTGCCGCCGCGATCTGATGGCGAAGCCGGGCAGCCCGCTACTTTCCGGCGGTGGCCGCCGAGTCCCACCCCCACCCCCTTCCGAGGCCCGTCCCGGGAAAGCTCTTCCCCTGGGTCAAGGCCGCCTCCTGGATCGAGCTCGGCCTGTTCGCCGCCCTCCTCTTCTTCTGGCTCGCTCCGGGCTACCACGACCAGACGTCGCTGTTCGGTCTCCTTCACGGCCTCGGGTTCATCGCGCTCTGCGTCCTGATCTTCGTCGCGATCATCCGGCGCGAGGCGCCCTGGCCGCTTCTCGCTGCAACCCTCACGCCGGTCGGGCCCGTGGGTAGCGTCGTCGGAATCGAGCTGATCGAGCGGAGGGGATGGGGAATTCGCCGCGAGGTATTGACACCGCCCGACCAAACGGTGGATAATCATTCGGCAGGCGGGAGGACGTACTAATTTTCAAGACTCGTCCCCGGGCCAGTCCCGCCTCCGGGGACGATCGCGTCGGAAATCCCTCCCTGGCTACCGACGCGCAGGCGTGGCGCGGGCCGTGTGGACCCCCTGCCTCCCGCGGCCCCGCCACGCCGCCTATTTTTCGGCTTGGGGCTAGGTGGAGCGGGGCCGGCGAGGCCCGCCGGGATTTCCCGACGGGCTCGCACAGCTCCCTGGATCGAATTAGTTGAAGGCGTACTGCTCGTACTCCTCGACGTTCTCCTGGGTGACCACCGCCGCGGGGACGATCACCTGACGTGGCACCTCCGGCGGAACGAGCTCCGGGAAGCCCTCGCCGAGCGCGATCAGGCGCGCCATGTTGACCGCCGAGGCGGCCATGTTCGGGTTGTAGAGGAACGTCGCCCTGTAGAGGCCGCCCTCCTTGATCTGCTCCATCGCCGCCTGCGAACCGCCGACGCCGGTCAGGAACATCTCGTCCTCGCGGCCGCTGTTGCGGATCGCCTGGACGACGCCCTGGGCCATGTCGTCGTCATGCGTGTAGACGGCGTCGATCTGGTCCTCGGCGCTGAGGATGTTCTCCATCACCTTCAGACCCGTGTCCGGGTTGAAGTCGCCGGGCTGGGAGGCGACGATCTCGACGCCACCGTCCGGGCAGACCTTCTCGAGCTCGTCGGCGAACCCCTGGAGCGATCCTCGGTCACCGAGATTCCGGCGAGTCCCTGGATCTCGACGACGTTGCCCTCGCAGTCGAGCTCCTCGGCGATGTAGTCGGCCGCCGAGCACGCCGATCTGGTAGTTGTCGCCGAGAATCGTCGCCGTCGCGGCGTCGGGCTCGGAGAACAACCGGTCGACGTTGATCACCGGGATCCCGGCGGCCTCGGCCTTCTGGGCGACGGGCGTCAGGGCCTCGCCGTCCTGGGGCAGGACCACCAGCGCATCCGGGCTTCTCCGGAGATGACCTGCTCGATCTGCTGCGCCTGGGAGTCCGGCGTCGGCCGCCTCGAGCAGCTCGAAATCGACGTCGTCGTACTCGTCGGCCGGCGGCCTGAGCGTTCTTCGAGATCGCCCCGAGCCAGCCGTGGTCGGTCGGCGGCACGCTCGCGACGATGCGACACCGTCTCGCCGGAGCCCTTCTCCGCCGCCTCGGCCGCCTCGGTCGCTGCCGCGGCCTCGTTGGTCACCGTCGTCGTCGTCATCTCGCCACCGCATGCGGCCACGGCGATCGACAGCGCGAGCGTAAGGACGTCATCGCCGATGCGGGATTGTGAGTCGCTTGTGCGACATGGGATGACCTCTCCTCGTGTGGGGTTGGAACATGCGGTCCACGGTTCCGCGAGCGGATCGTGAACTTCCGGCCGCGGTTCAAAGCCGCGCCTCCGGTCGTTGGAGCAGGACCGCGCCGAGCACGATCCCTCCCTTGACCACCTGCTGGATCTCCGTTGAGAGATTCAGCTGCGTCATCAAGCTGAAGATCAGGGCGAACGTGAGCACCCCGAGGAAGGTCCCGACGATCGTCGCCCTGCCCGCCCGCCAGGCTGGTCCCGCCGATCACCACCGCGCCGATCGCGTCGAGCTCGTAGAGGTTGCCGCTGACCGGCGAGGCGCTGCCGAGGCGGGCACAGAGCAGCACCGTCGCGATGCCGACGAGCAGGCCGGAGAGGACGTAGACGCTGAAGATCGACCTTCCGGACCGGGACGCCGGCGATCCGCGCCGCCTCGCGGTTGCCGCCGACGGCGACGACGAACCGGCCGTAGCGAGTCCGGTTGAGCAGGATCCAGCCGCCGATCGTGATCGCGAGGAAGACGATAGACCGACACCGGGATCCCGAGCGATCCTGCCGGTCCCGAACCAGAGCAGCGAGAAGGGCGCGGGATCCCCGAACGAGCCGCCGTTGAAATCCAGCAGCCCGACGGGTTGCTTGTCGTTGAGAAGCAACGCCACCCCCTTGCCGATCGAGAACATCGCCAGGGTCGCGATGAAGGGGACGACGCGGCCGTAGGCGATCGACGTCGCGTTGATCGTGCCCAGGAAGGTGGCGAAGCCGACCGCCGCGAGGATGAACAGTACCGTCGAGCTGCTCGGACTCCGCCATGACTCCGCCGAAGACGTCCGGCGGCCGCGAGCATCGAGCCGACCGAGAGGTCGATGCCGCTGGTCGCGATCACGAAGGTCATGCCGATCGCGATCACGCCCGACGACGCTCGCCTGCGTGAGCATGTTGCGGATGTTGTCCACCGGTCGGGAACGAGTCGGGCTTGAGCAGCGCCCCGACGATGAACAAGCAGGACGACGACGATCGCGAGGGCGTACTCCTGCATCCCCAGGCCGCTTGACGCTGTCCGGTCAGGCGGTCGCGGCCGGCCGCGGCGGCGGCGGGGGATCGGCCGCCATCTTGTCCGTCGTGTTCATCTGACCTCCTCGACGAAGTCGGTTGAATCGGTTGGGGCCACGGCCTGGCTGAGCAGGTCGCGCTCGCTCGCGTCCTCGCCGGCGACCTCGGCCACCAGTACGCCCTCGCGCATGACGAGGATCCGGGTGCAGATGCCGACCAGCTCCTCGAGCTCGGAGGAGACGACGAGCACGCCGATCCCGCGTCGCCGCGAGGTCGCAGATCACCCGGTAGAGCTCGGCCTTCGTCGGCCACGTCGACACCCCGCGTGGGCTCGTCCAGCAGCAGCACGCGGCACTCCCGCAGCAGCCAGCGGGCGAGGACGACCTTCTGCTGGTTGCCGCCCGACAGCTGGCGGGCGATCCGCTCGGTGTCGTCGGGCACGGTCTGGAGCGCGCGCAGCTGCTCCCGCGCGGCGGCCCGCTCGGCCTTGCATGTCGAGGAGGCCGCGGCCGAAGCGGCCGAGGTCGGCGATGCTGACGTTCTTCGTCAGGCTCCAGTCGAGCACGCAGCCCCTGCGACTTGCGGTCCTCGGGGGCGAGGCCCAGCCCGGCGGCGATGGCGCGGTCCGGGCCGGTTCGGCGGCAGCCGCTCGCCGTCGACGAGGACCTCCCCCTCGTCTCGGGGGTGTCCATCGCCGTAGATCAGCCGGAGCAGCTCGCTGCGCCCCGATCCGACGAGGCCGCCCAGTCCGAGACCTCGCCGGCGTGCACCTGGAGGCTGACGCCGCGGACCGCCGGCAGCCGCGTCATGTCGCGGACGTCGAGCAGGACCTCGCCGGTCGGACGGTCGGCCGCTCGGGGTAGAGCTGCTCGACCTTGTGGCCGACCATCAGCTCGACCAGCTCGCTCGTCGGCGTCGTCGCCGGGCAGCCCGGTGGCGGCGGTGCGCCCATCGCTGAGGACCGTCACCTGGTCTCCGATCCGGCGGATCTCGTCGAGGCGGTGGGAGATGTAGATCACCCCGACCCCCTCCGCGGTCAGGCCGCCTGACGACGCCGAAGAGGGTCTCGATCTCGCCTTCGTCGAGGATCGCCGACGGCTCGTCCATGACCAGCAGGCGCGCGTCGTGGGAGAGGGCGCGGGCGATCGAGACGACCTGCTGGGCGGCCGGGCGCAGCGCGCTGACCCGCGCGCGCGGATCGATCGACTCGTGGTTGAGCGCGCTCGAGCAGCGCCGCCGACTCGCGGCGCATCCGATCGAGGTCCAGCAGCGGGCCCCGGCGCGGCTCGTGCGCGAGGAAGATGCTCTGCGCGACCGTCAGGTCCTCGACCAGGTCGAGCTCCTGGTAGATCGTCGCGACCCCGCGGGTCAAGCGTCGCGGCGGGGTCGCCCGGCGGCAGCGGCTCGCCGCTCGAAGAGGATCTCGCCGGAGGTCGGCTCGACCGCGCCGGAGACGCACTTGATCAGCGTCGACTTGCCGGCGCCGTTGGGCCCGAGCAGGCAGTGGACCTTGCCCGCCTGGACCTCGAAGCTCGACCCCTCGAAGCGCCTTGACGCCGGGGTACTCCTTGACCAGGTCCTTGACCTCGAGGACCGGCGACCGGCGCTTCGCCGAGGACTCCATCAGCCGTCCACCAGCGGTCGCAGCTCTGCGACGCGCGATCTCGAGCCCGCCTTCGATCTTCTCGGTCGCTCCCGCTCCAGACGGGATCCTCGTGCTCGACGGAGAGGACGCCCGTCGAAGCCGCCCTCACGAGAGCGTCCGCACGTAGCCGGGGAAGTCGACCTGGCCGAGGCCCGGGCACGCGGAAGCGCCACCAGCCCATGTCCCAAGGGTCGGACTCGCGCGTCTCGAGGCGGCCGAAGAACCCGAAGCGGTTGCGCTCCTCCGGGAACGTCTCGGCGTCCTTGGCGTGCGCGTGGATGACGCGGTCGACGTAGGGCGCCAGTGCCTCGACGGGATCGATCCCGATCCAGAGCAGGTGGGAGGGATCGAAGTTGAGCCAGAAGCCGAGCTCGAACATCCACTCCCAGAGCTCCGGCGAGTACGCGAGGTTGCCCGGGTACCCGTCTGGGTGCCAGCCCTCCATCACGCAGTTCTCGACCATCAGCCTGACCCCGCGCTCGCCGGCGTACTCGACGAGGGGGGGGAAGCACGCGCTCGGCCTCGCGGAGGTTCTCGGCGACGCTGAGCGAGTTGTCGCGGCCGATGAAGGTGCCGACGGGGACGCCTCCGAGCGCTGCGGCCGACGTCGATGCAGCGGCGGACGTGGTCGTGGATCGCCCCGCGCTGGCCCGGGTCCGGATGGAGGTTGTTGTCGTAGTAGGCGAGCGCCGAGAGCTCCAGCCCGTTCTCGTCGAGCGCGACGCCGGACGCGCTCTCGCCTCGGCGTCGTCGAATCCGTCGGCGGCGACGTGCCTGGCGACGAACGGGCCGGTCGCCGAGCGCGCGGCCAGGCGGCGAGCTCGAGCGCGTCGTAAGCCGTTGCGCGCCCGCCCACGTCGCGATCTCCTCGAGGGAGCGGTCGGGCATGCAGGCGCTCGTGAAGCCGAGCTCACGCACGCCTTCGCAGCGTCCGCGCGGGACCTCCGTCCAGCCGCCGTCGCCGGCCGATCGCGAGGACCGCCTCGGTGATCCGGGCCGCGCGCAGCCCGTCGGCGACGGTCGGCAGGCCGTCCGGCGGCTCGCCCCCGCGATGGCCGCGTAGGTCTCCGCGACGAAGGCGTCGAAGCAGTCCTGATAGCCCTGGGGATGGCCGCGCGGGGAGCGTCACGTAGGCGGCGGCCTCGGGGGCGAGGGTGTCGAAGTCGCGGGGAATGACCGTCGCTGCCGTCGCGCCGACCGCACCCACAGCGTCTCCGGGCGTCTCCTGGTCGAAGAAGACCGACTCTTCGCGCGCCGCAGAGCTCGAACCAGAGGTGATTCTTACGCCCCGCCGAGACCTGCGATGATCGCCACCGAGCCGAACGCCGCCGCGATCGGTCTCGAACATGAACCGTCGCCAGCGTCCTCGGTTTCGACCGCCCGGCATGCTCCCCGGCGCCGTTGCCGCGGCGCAGAACGCAGTGGCTCCGAGCGCGTCGCCGCTCGGGCGTCGCCGCGAGTCGTCGTGCGCGCGGCGAGAGCCGGCTGATGCGCTCGCCGGAGACGAACTCGATCAGGTCGCACCAGTGCGAGCCGATGTCGGCGAAGGCCCGCGAGCGGCCCGCCGAGTTCGACCTCGACGCGCCAGTTGTCGTCGCCGCGGCTCGAGCATCCAGTCCTGGAGGTAGGTCCCGTGGATCAAGCGCGCACGCGCCGAGGCTGCCGTGCGGGCACGCGCGCGCGCGCCTCGCGGACTGTCGGGTAGTAGCGGTAGCCGAACGGGACCGTTGCCGACCAGCCCGCTGCGCGGCGGCGGCCTCGACGAGCTCGTGCGGCGCCGTCGGCGTCGAGGGCGATCGGCTTCTCGCAGACCACGTGCTTGCCGGCCTGCCAGCGCGGCGATCGGCGAGCGGCACGTGGAGGTGATTCGGCATGCAGACGTGGACGACGTCGATCGTCGTCGGACGCGACGAGCTGCTCGCGCCGTGTCGTAGGCGCGCTCGGCGCCCAGCTCGGCTGCCGCCGCAGCCCGGGCCCGCTGACGGCGTCGACGCCGGCGATCACCGGCTAGACGGGCGCCGGCGTGTACGCGCGGACCCGCGCATGGATCCGCGCCGACGAATCCGGTCGCCGAGCAATCGCCGACCCGGAAGCCTCCTCCTCCACGGTCGATGAACCTATCCGTGGGAACTTTGATCGTCTGTCAAGCAAACAGAACGCTCTGAATTCCCGTCTAACTTTAGGGAAATGCTTCGCGTCCTTCTTGACATAATACCGCCCCTGATTGACTAGCGCGAAGGTCGCCGACTCACGTCCCGAGGGCCGCAACGCCATGTCGGTCCCGGCGGCTGATGCTGCAGCTTGATCCGGGACGGGCGAGGCTGTCACTAGGGCCGATCTCGCACGAGCGCACCGGCCTGGCGCGATCGACCATGACGCAGCGGCTCGACGCCGCTCCAGGCCCATGGCCTCGTCCGCGAGGTCGGCGGAAGCGCCTCGACCGGAGGGCGACCGCCCATCGCTCCTCGCCTTCAACGACGCCGGCGGCGTCGATCCTGGCTGCCGACCTCGGGCGCCACCCACGCTCGCGTCCGCGGTCACGGACCTCGGCGGACAGCCGCTCGCCGAGCGAGACCGGCCGACATCGCCGATCGCGCCCGGGCCCGAGACCGGTCCTCGACTGGCGTGCGCGATTCTCACAGCCCTGCTGCGCTGCATGCGGATCGCGAGCGACGGCCGACGTCCGCGGCATCGGGATCGGAGTCCCGGGGCCCGTCGCGTTCTCGAGCGGGCGAGCCGCTTCAACCCGCCGATCATGCCCGGCTGGGACGGCTTCTCGATCCCCGAGCTGCTTCGCCGACGCGCTACGAGGCGCCCGTGCTCGTCGACAACGACGTCAACATCATGGCGCTCGGCGAGCACTGGACGAGATGGCGCGACTGGCGAGCACCTCCTCTTCGTCAAGGTCGGCACCGGGATCGGCTGCGGAGTCGTCGCCGGAGGCAGCATCCACCGCGGGGCGCGAGGGCGCCGCCGGCGACATCGGCCACATCCGGATCAGCCGACCACGACGACGTGTCGTCTGCCGCTGCGGGAACGTCGGCTGCCTCGAGGCTGTCGCTGGCGGCGGCGCGCTCGCCGATGCGGCTGAGCGGAGCCAGGGGTTCGAAGCGCCGACGACGCCCGGGCCGTCGTTCGAGCTCGCCCGTGCCGGCGACCCCGCTCGCGATCCAGGCTCGTCCGCGAGGCGGGCCGGCGGCTCGGCGAGGTCCTCGCCGCCGCCGTCAACTTCTTCAATCCCGCGCGTCATCGTGATCGGCGGCGACCTCGGCAGGCGCGCACGAGCAGCTGCTCGCCGGCATCCGCGAGGTCGTCTTTCCAGCGCTCGCTTCCTCTCGCCACCCGCGCACCTGCGGCATCGTCCCGAGCCAGCTTGCCGATCGCGCCGGCGTGATCGGCGCCGCGGTCCTGATGATCGAGCACGTCCTCGCCCCGGATGTGATCGACCGCGCGATCGAGCACGGAACCACGGAACGGAGCCTCACCACCCGCTAACGCAGGTCGCGCAAGACGCGGTGGAGGATGCCGCCGTTGCGGAAGTAGCTGAGCTCGTTCGGGGTGTCGATCCGGACCTTCGCCTCGAACGTGACCTCCTCGCCGCCCTCGCGCTTGGCGGTCACCGTCACCGTGCCCGCCTCCCCGTCCTTCAGGTCGGAGACGTCGAACATCTCGTCCCCGTTGAGCGCGTCCTCCAGCTGGTCCGCGTCGGAGATCTGGAGGGGAAGGACCCCCATCCCGATCAGGTTCGAGCGGTGGATGCGCTCGAAGCTCTCCGCGATCACCGCGCGGACCCCGAGAAGGTTGGTGCCCTTGGCCGCCCAGTCACGGGACGACCCCGAGCCGTACTCCTTGCCGGCGAGCACCAGGAGCGGCACTCCCTCCTCCGCGTATCGCATCGCGGCCTCGTAGATCGTCGTCTCCTCCCCATCAGGGAAGTGCCGCGTGTACCCGCCCTCGCGCTCGACCAGCGCGTTCCGCAGCCGGACGTTCGCGAAGGTGCCGCGAATCATCACCTCGTGGTTGCCGCGTCGTGACCCGTACGAGTTGAAGTCTCGGACCTCGACCCCATGGTCCAGCAGCCACTTGCCGGCCGGACTGTCCTTCTTGATCGCGCCGGCGGGCGAGATGTGGTCGGTGGTGACCGAGTCGCCGAGCACCGCGAGCAGCGCGTGCGCCTCCGATCGGCTCGATCGGCTCCGGCTCGCCCTCCATTCCCTCGAAGAAGGTCGGCTTGCGAACGTACGTGGACTCGGGCCAGGTGTAGCGGTCCCCCTCGGGAACTTCGATCGCCTGCCAGCGCTCGTCGCCCGTGAAGACGTCGGCGTAGCTCTTGGTGAACATGTCCGAGCGAATCGCCTCGGCGACGACCTCCTTGATCTCGTCGCTCGACGGCCAGATCTCCGACAGGTAGACCGGCTCGCCGTCGGGATCCTGTCCCAGAGGCTCCGAGGTGAGGTCGATGTCCATCCGGCCGGCGAGCGCGTAGGCGACGACCAGGGGCGGTGAGGCGAGGTAGTTCGCCCTCGTGTCCGGGTTGATCCGGCCCTCGAAGTTGCGGTTGCCCGAGAGCACCGAGCAGACGACGAGGTCCTTTTCATTGACCGCCTCCGAGATCGCCTCGGGAAGCGGACCGGAGTTCCCGATGCAGGTCGTGCAGCCATAGCCGACGAGGTTGAACTGGAGCTCGTCGAGGGATTCGTCCAAACCTGACCTCTTCAGGTAGTCGGTGACGACGGTCGACCCCGGCGCGAGCGAGGTCTTCACCCATGGCTGCCGGGCGAGCCCCCGCTCCAGGGCTTTCCTCGCGAGCAGGCCGGCGCCCAGCATCACCGAGGGATTCGAGGTGTTCGTGCAGCTGGTGATCGCCGCGATCACGACCATTCCATGGTCGAGCTGGACCGTCTGACCGTCCTCGAGCTCGACCTCCACTGCGTCGCTGGTGCAGGGCTTCTCGACGACCGCCTGTGCGACCCGTCGGGGACGGGCGCGCTCGGTGTCGTGGTCCTCGGCGGGCGGATCCGACGCGGGAAAGGACTCGGCGATCGCTTCATCGAGCCTGTTCAGCTCCTCGCCGGCGTCTGGATCCCACTCCTGCATTCCCTCGAGGAATGCGCTCTTCGCGTTCGTCAGCGGAATCCGATCCTGGGGGCGCTTCGGGCCGGCGATGCTCGGCTCGACGTCACCGAGGTCAAGCTCGAGCGTGTCCGTGAAGGTGGGCTCCTCGGAGTCCTCGTCGTGGAACATCCCCTGCTCGCGCGTATAGGCATCGACCAGCTCGATCTGCTCGGTCGGCCTGCCGGTGAACTCGAGGTAGCGGAGGGTCTCGGCGTCGATCGGGAAGATCGCACAGGTCGAGCCGAACTCGGGCGACATGTTTCCGATCGTGGCCCGGTCGGCCAGGCCGAGGCCGCCGATCCCGGGGCCGAAGAACTCGACGAACTTCGAGACCACCCCTCGCTCGCGCAGCATCTCTGTCACGGTCAGGACCAGGTCGGTGGCGGTCGCCCCCTCGCGGAGCTCGCCCGTGAGCCTGAAGCCGAGCACCTGCGGCAGGAGCATCGAGATCGGCTGGCCGAGCATCGCCGCCTCCGCCTCGATCCCGCCGACGCCCCACCCGAGGACGCCGAGCCCGTTGATCATCGTCGTGTGCGAGTCCGTGCCCACGAGCGTGTCGGGATAGGCCTGGGCCACTCCGTCCGACTCGCGAGTCCAGACGCATCGCCCCAGATATTCGAGGTTCACCTGGTGGCAGATGCCGGTGGCGGGCGGAACGACGCGGAAGCGCTCGAACGCGGTCTGGCCCCAGCGGAGGAACGCGTAGCGCTCGCCGTTCCGCTCGTAGTCGCGCTCCTCGTTGATCTCGAATGCGCGGGCGTTCCCGAACGCGTCGACCTGCACCGAGTGGTCGATCACCAGATCGACGTCGACCTGGGGGTTGATCGCGGCGGGATCGCCGCCGAGCTCCTCCATCGCGTCGCGCATCGCCGCGAGATCCACGACGGCGGGGACGCCGGTGAAGTCCTGCATCAGCACCCTGGCGGGCTGGAAGGGGATCTCGACCGACGGCTCCGCCTTTGCGTCCCAGGTAGCGATCGACTCGACGTCGTCCGAGCTCACCGCCGTCCCGTCCTCGAGGCGAAGCGTGTTCTCGAGAAGCACCTTGAGTGAATACGGAAGCCGGGCGACGTCGAAGCGCTCCTGCAGGGCGTCAAGGCGGTAGATCTCGAACTCGCGACCGCCCACCTCGAGGGTCGATCGCGCTCCGAAGCTGTCGTTCGCGCTCACGTCTCCAGTATTACCGAGCCGTGCGTGCGGGACACGCCCGTCAGCTCTTCTTGGCCGTGCCCTGCGACCAGATCCTCGGCGATCTTTTCGGCTCCGCCTCGGCTCTGGACTCTCGCGGCAAGCTCCGGATGGCGGTGCCGAACGCCGTGACCAGGCGCTGTCGCCGGGGCGCGACCTCGATCTCGGTTCGGTTGCGCTGGATCGCGCGTGAGTACCGCCTGCCCGACCTTCTTCGGGGTGGTCGTGTCCAAGGCCCGGAGGGGCCTTCGAGCCGGCGTCGTGGAACATCCCCGCCTCGCGCACGAACCCGGGCGAGACGACCGAGACGCCGACACCCTGGGAAGCAGGTCCTCCCGAAGCGCCAACGCGAAGCCGCGCAGGCCGAACTTGGTCGCGCTGTAGATCGACGGTACGCGGCGTCGCCAACCTTGCCGGTGAGCGAGGAGATGAAGACGATGTGACCCTCGCCCCGTTCGACCAGCTTCGGCGCGATCTCGCGCGCCATCAGGATCGGGGACTCGAAGTTGACCCGCAGGGTCGCGGCCACCTCGTCCTTCGCTGAAGCTCTCGATCGCGCCGACGCCGGGAAGCGCCGCGTTCGCGACGAGGACGTCGAGGTCGCCCGCGTCCGCGACCAGCTTCTCGGCCGCGCCCTCCTCGGCGAGGTCGGCCACGATCGACCTTGTGCCGGCGCGCTCCGCCGGGCAGCGACCGGGCGAGCTCCTGGAGCTCCTCCTTCTTCCGCGAGCTGAGCACGAGCCTCGCGCCCTCGCCCGCGAGCGCCTCGGCGATCGCCCGCCCGAGTCCCCCGGTCGCGCCGCTCAGGAGCACGCGCTTGCCCTCGAGATCCACGGCACGAAACCCTATTAGGTGAGCGGCGGCCTCACGGCCGAAGCGGTAGCGTTCGCCGCGATGAAGCTGTACGTCTGCTGGGGGACCTTTCCGACACCGCGACCGCCGCACGGCCACCCCTGCCGAAGGGCCTACAAGGCGCTCGAGAAGGCCGGACACGACCCGGAGGTGGAGAAGGTCTACGGGCTCGGGCTCGGCCCATTCAAGAACACCCCCGGGCGGGAGCACATCCGCGAGCTGACGGGCCAGAGCTGGGTTCCGGTGTTGGAGCTCGACGACGGCACGACCGTGCAGGGCTCGGACAGGATCGTCGAGTGGGCGGAGGCCAACCCAACCTAGATTCACGGTCGATGCGGGCATTCATGTGAGGACCTCCTCACATTACCGGGAGCCTTGCTAGGCTCCCGCGCATCGACATAGCCGAATCTCGTCCCCGCCAGGGCGGGACGAGAACGGGGGAACCAGAGCATCTGGGGCGAATCCACCAAGGGTGGAAGCGCGAGCTCCTTTAGCGCCAGCCCGTCAGCTAACCCCGTAGGCCGACGAAGGAGACCGGTTTGCGGTCGAACAACATCAACGGAAAGCGGAGGATGGGCCTGGCAGGGGTTCTCCTCATCGGTTCACTCGCCGGCGCGGTGCCGGCGGCGGCCCAGACGGGCGGAGTGCCCGGCGGGACCACGACCACGGAGGGCACGACCACGACGGCGCCTGCCCCCGCGGGCATGGCCGTCCTGAACGCCGACGGCTCGGCGACGCCCCCCGCGGACGCTCCGCGGCCGATTCGGAAGGCGATCAACGCCGGCAACAGGATCCGGCTGAAGCCCTACATCTGGGGCGGCGGCCATCGGAAGTGGAACTCGAGGGGCTACGACTGCTCCGGGCGCGGTCAGCTACGTGCTGCACGCGGCCGGGCTGCTCAGGCGCCCGATGTCCTCGGGTCCGCTGATGCGCTGGGGCGCACCCGGGCTCGGCTCCTGGATCACGGTCTACACGAATCGCAGCCATGCGTTCGTCGTGATCGCGGGGCTGCGCTTCGACACGTCGGCCGTCGGCGAGTCGCTCAACCAGGGCAGCGGACCGCGCTGGCGCACGACCGCACGCAGTGGCACGGGCTACTCGATGCGGTTCTGGCCCGGCCTCTAGCCGTCGCAGGGAGACCGTCCGACGCGTCGAATTCAATTGATGGTGTCTGTGTCACGAACAACGTCGCGGACCGCTGCAAGGAATCCTTCACGTTTGCTAAGGTGCCGCGCCAGTTACGCCGAGTCCCTTCTCCACCCAGGAGAGGGGAGCGGGGGAACCAGATACTGGGGCGAACCCACCGAGGTCGTGGTGGGAGCGCAGGCTCCTTCAGCGCCAGCCCGTCAGCTAACCCCGCAGGCCTGCAAAGGAGACTGATCGATGCGAGCTGCACTCAACGTGAAGCGTCGCCTCGCTGTAGCGGGACTGACGGTGGCGTGCACCTTGGCGGTGGCGATTCCGGCCTCCGCGCAGACCGGCGGGACCGGGACCCCGGGCAGCACGACGACCACCACCACGACCACGACCTCCCCGACTCCGCTCGCGCCTCCCGGGCGCGCCAAGCTGCGCAAGGACGGCACCGCCGTCGCGCCGGCCGACGCGCCGCTGGAGATCCAGGCTGCGATCGCCGCCGGAAACGCGATCAAGGCGATGCCTTACCGCTGGGGCGGCGGGCACCGGACCTTCTATGACTCCGGCTACGACTGCTCGGGGGCGGTGAGCTACGTCCTCCACGCCGCCGGCATGCTCGAGAGCCCAATGCCGTCGGGACCCCTCGCGACGGGCTGGGGCGCGCCGGGCAAGGGCCGCTGGATCACGGTGTTCGCCGAACGCAAGTCACGCCTACATGGTGGTGGCGGGCCTTCGCTTCGACACCTCGGCGGTCGGCGAGAAGCTGAACCAGGGCAGTGGCCCGCGGTGGCGGAAGACGAAGCGCAAGCCCCGCGGCTACACGCTGAAGTACTGGCCGGGCTTCTAGGCCGTAGCGGCACACCCATAGCCTTCCGGTCCAGCACCGGAACTGACTGACCCTGCACGCGACAGCGGGGTCGCGATGGCCAACGCCGTCGGGAAAGATTGTCCACCCCGGCTCGACGGAACGTACAGCGCTGGGATATACCTTCCTTGGTGAGCGACACGCCTGACGTCCGGCTGGAGGGGGTCAGCAAGCGCTATGGCGAGGTCGTCGCGGTCGAGTCGTCTCGACCTTGAGGTGGAGCGGGGAGAGTTCTTCACGCTCCTCGGACCCTTCGGGCTCGGGAAAGACCACGACGCTCCGGATGATCGCGGGGTTCGAGGAGCCCGACACCGGCAACGTCGAGCTTGCGGGGGAGGACGTCACCGGAGTGCCCCCCTACGACCGCGCCGTGAACACGGTGTTCCAGGATTACGCGCTCTTCCCCCACATGACGGTCGGCGAGAACGTCGAGTACGGGCTGCGCGTCAAGGGCGTCGGCAAGGAGGAACGGCGCAGGCGCGCCTCGGAGGCGCTTGCGACCGTGCGCCTCCCGGGATATGAGGACCGCAAGCCGAATCAGCTCTCCGGGGACAGCAGCAGCGGGTCGCGCTGGCGCGGGCGATCGTCAACGAACCCAGGGTGCTGCTGCTCGATGAGCCCCTCGGGGCCCTCGACCTGAAGCTGCGGGAGCAGATGCAGGTCGAGCTGAAGGGGATCCAGGGGGAGGTCGGAATCACGTTCATCTACGTGACCCACGACCAGGAGGAGGCGCTGACGATGTCCAACCGGAT
The DNA here is from genome assembly GCA_963808565.1 of uncultured Solirubrobacterales bacterium. Lineage (GTDB taxonomy): Bacteria > Actinomycetota > Thermoleophilia > Solirubrobacterales > 70-9 > DASUPK01. The sequence goes on along the minus strand of CAWEGM010000010.1, from coordinate 70,962 downwards.
CGCCGTCTTCAACGACGGCCGGGTCGAGCAGGTCGGCCCTCCGGCCGAGATCTACGAGCGGCCGGACAACGCCTTCGTCGCCGGATTCGTCGGCGTCTCGAACCTCCTGCAGCGCGACGGCCGTCGCTTCACCGTGCGACCCGAGAAGGTGTCGCTGATCGAGAACGGAAGGGTGCCGGAGGGGCTGCACGTCGAGGCGGGGACGATCAAGGACGTGTCGTACGCGGGGATGATCACCCGCTACCTGGTCGACCTCGAGGCCGGGGGAGAACTTCAAGTGGTCAGACAAAATCTCGAGACCTCCTCAGCGGAGGCTCAGGAGCAGCGAGGAAGGAAAGTCAAAATCGGCTGGCGCGCGGATCAGACCGTGGCCGTCGAGGGAGAGGAGAAGAGCAATTGAGCCGACTGAGAGCTCACCCCGCCTGGGTGCCCATCCTGATCGTGACTGGGCTCGCCGTGTTCATGCTGGCACTCGCCGGCTGCGGGGACGACGATGACGATGATGGTGGTGGCGGAGGAGGAGAGGCGCTCACGGAGGTTGGCCCGGGTGAAGGCGAGCTGAACATCATCTGCTGGGCCGGCTACTGCGAGGACGGCTCGACCGATCCGGCCGTTGACTGGGTGTCCGACTTCGAGCAGGAGACCGGCTGCCAGGTCAATGTCAAGCTCGGAAACACCTCCGACGAGATGGTGACCCTGATGCGCACCGGCCAGTACGACGGTGTCTCGGCCTCGGGTGACGCGACGCTCCGCCTGGTCGAGGGCGGCGACGTCGATCCGGTCAACACGGACCTGGTCCCGAACTACGCCGACATCTTCCCGGCGCTGAAGGACCAGCCCCACAACACGGTCGACGGCGTGAACTATGGGGTTCCCCATGGTCGCGGCGCCAACCTGCTGATGTGGAACACGGACCAGGTGACGCCCGCTCCGACGTCTTGGAGCGCGGTCTTCGACCCGGCCGAGGCGTCGAAGCAACAGGGCAAGGTGACGGCGTACGACAGCCCGATCTACATCGCCGACGCGGCGCTTTACCTGCGGGAGCACAACCCGGAGCTCGAGATCGACAACGTCTACGAGCTCGACGAGGAGCAGTTCAACGCCGCGATCGATCTGCTCAAGCAGCAGAGGCAGAACGTCGGCGAGTACTGGTCCGCCTACACCGCCGAGGTGGAAGCGTTCGCGAACGGCGACAGCACCATCGGCACGACGTGGCAGGTGATCACCAACCTGCTCCAGGACGAGGGCGCACCGGTCGAGAACACGCTGCCCGAAGAGGGTTCGACGGGCTGGTCGGATACCTGGATGCTGAGCTCGGAGGCCGAGCATCCGAACTGCATGTACCTGTGGATGGACCATGTCGTCAGTCCGGAGGTGAACGCGCAGATCGCCGAGTACTTCGGCGAAGCGCCGGCCAACCAGAAGTCATGCGCCCTGACCGAGGTCAAGAACCACTGCGAGATCTACCACGCAGATGACGAGGAGTTCTTCGGCCGGGTCGAGTACTGGACCACTCCGACGAAGGACTGCGGCGACGACCGCGGCGAGGTCTGCAAGACCTACGACGAGTGGGTCCAGGGCTGGACGGAAGTGAAGGGTTGATCCGATAGAGGGTCGATTCAGTAAGTTCGATTCGTGGAAGCGGCCGGCGTAAGCCCACGGCCGCCCAGGAGGTCGGTGGGCCGCAGGCTCGCCGACCTCTTCCACGGTCGGCCTCGCGCGCAGGTCGCCGCGTTCCTTGCAGCGCCGCTCGGCTGGCTGGTCGTCGTCTACCTCGGCTCGCTGGCGGTGCTCTTCGTCGCCGCCTTCTGGCACCTGAACGACTTCACCTCGGAGATCGAGCGCGGGCTCAGCTTCGAGAACTTCCAGACTCTGATCGAGGAGGACGTCTACCGGTCGATCGTGGTGCGCACGATCGGGGTTGCGGCCCTCGTGACGGTCACCGACGCCCTGCTGGCCTTCCCGATCGCGTTCTACATGGCGAAGGTGGCGTCGCCGCGGATCAGCGGCCTGCTCGTGGTGGCGGTCCTGATGCCGCTGTGGTCGAGCTACCTGGTCAAGGTCTACGCGTGGCGCACCATCCTGAGCGAGAACGGGGCGCTGAACTGGGCGCTCGCCCCGATCGGGCTGAGTGCGCCGGACGGCGACATCTTCCGGCTCTGGCTGGTGATGAGCTACCTGTGGCTGCCGTTCATGGTGATCCCGATCTACGCGGGACTCGAGCGGATCCCCGATTCGCTCCTATCGGCGTCGCAGGACCTCGGCGCCGGCCCGGGGACGACCTTCCGCCGGGTAATCCTGCCACTCGCGTTCCCGGCCGTCGTCGCCGGATCGATCTTCACCTTCTCGCTGACGCTCGGCGACTTCATCGCCCCGCAACTCGTCTCGAGCACCCAGTTCATCGGGAACGTCGTCTACACGAACGTCGGCGTCGCGAACAACCTCCCGCTCGCGGCGGCGTTCGCGACCGTCCCAGTCGTGATCATGATCCTCTACCTCCTGGCCGCCCGCCGGCTCGGGGCGTTCGAGCAGCTATGAGGCTCTCGCGGCGAGCGGCCGTCCTCCTGCGGGTCGGGACCGGCATCACCCTGGCGTTCATCTACATCCCTCTGATCGTGATCGCGATCTACGCGTTCAGCGAGTCGCGCCTGCTGGAGTGGCCCCCGCCGGGGCTGACGCTCGAGTGGTTCGAGCAGGGCGTTCGACAACCAGGGAGCGCGGGACGCCCTCTGGACGTCGGTCAAGGTCGGGATCGGCGCGACGCTGGTCGCGCTGTTGCTCGGCACGCTTCGCGTCGATCGCGGTCGCCACGCTATGAGTTCTTCGGGCGGGAGACGATCTCGTTCCTCGTGATCCTGCCGATCGCGCTGCCCGGGATCGTCACAGGAATCGCGCTCAACTCGACCTTCACCCAGGTCCTCGACGTGGATCTCAGCCTGTTCACGATCGTCGTCGCCCATGCCACCTTCTGCATCGTCGTCGTCTACAACAACGTGATCGCGCGGTTGCGCCGGATGTCGGGCTCCTTCGAGGAGGCCTCCGCCGATCTCGGCGCGAACCCCTGGCAGACCTTTCGGCTGGTCACGTTCCCGAACATGCGCACCGCGCTCGTGGCCGGCGCGCTGCTCGCCTTCGCGCTGTCGTTCGACGAGATCATCGTCACCACGTTCACGATCGGCGCCGGGGACGAGACCCTGCCGATCTGGATCTTCAACAACCTCGCGCGGCCGAACCAGCTGCCGATCGTGAACGTGGTCGCGGTGATCGTGATCCTGCTCTCGGCGATCCCCGTCTACCTCGCGCACCGCCTGACGCGCGAGGAGAGCATCAGCGCGCGCGGCGGCAAGCCGGTCGCGGAGTCGGTCGCCGGTGTCCCTGAGCTCGCGCCCGGTCCCCGAGCTCAGGAGCCCGACGCCGCCTTCCGCGCCTGCTCCGGGTCGCGATACGCGACGACGTGGGAAGCGAGGCCGTCGCGAACCGTCCAGATGTGGCCGAACTCGCCGGAGAGCGGCATCCCCGTGGCCCGAGCGCGGGCGAAGATCCTCCCGAGCACGACCACCTGGTCGTCTCCGATCTCCTCGAATTCGTCGGCGTCGTAGCGGAACTCGGAGAAGTCCTCCTCGACCGCCTCGACGAACATCTCGAGCCCTTGCACGCCCGAGAGGATCTTCTCCCCGAGCTCTGGCGAGAGCTGGGAGTCGAAGTCCTCCGTGACGAGATCGCGCAGCTGGCCAAAACCCTCATGGCGGCTGCGAATCCGGGCCCAGTCGAACCCGTACATCCGCCGAACCAGATCACCAGGACTCCCCATTGCCCGAGCATGTCATTTCTCACCGCGCGTTACCAGGTCTTGGTCCGCTTGGCCACATAGACTGCCGTCTGAATGTGCCGGCGGAGCGGGGGTCGCGGTCGCGTCTGACTGCGCTCTTTCCCGATGACCGTCGTGTTCATAGCCAACCGTGACCATGCGAAAAGCCCTGCCCGCACTCGTCCTGGCGCTCGTCGCCCTGCTCGCGGCCTCGCTCGCCGACGCGCGTCGCGGGGGCGCCGGGCACAACCCGCCGACCCGCAAGCTCGAGGCCGCCTTCAAGATCGCCCTCCACCAGCGCTCGGTGAGCGAGGACGGGTGCTACAACAGCCCGAGGGAGCTGGCCGACCAGATCGCCTATGAGTCCGACCTCCGGACGGGAGTAGCGCGGGTCGCGGACGCGGTCCGCAAGCCGAACGTCCTCTTCCTGCTCAGGAAGGGGACCTCCTGCAACAAGGTCGGGATGGCTCTTCGCGCGAGCTCCGGGCTCTACGTCCTCGACTCGGCCCAGGGCACGATCCGGGTCCAGGGGCGTGGCGGGAGGACCAAAAGCGATCCCGGACTGCCCGGTCCGGCTCGAGGCGTGACGCTGGTCGAGCGGGAGTTCAAGATGACGCAGCCCGAGGAGCAGGCACGATTCGAGGTCTTCTGCCCCGCCAAGACCGATCCGCTCGGCGGTGGGATGATCGCCCACCAGCTCCCCGACCCGGACGGCGAGTCCGTCTACGCCCACTCCTATGAGCGTCTCGGTGCCCAGCGGGGCTTCCACCTGAGCGCGATCCTCTTCGACGCCTCACCCGCGGCGACGAAGACGCGCGGGGTGACGCTCCAGTTGGTCTGCGGGCGCGGCCTGATCTCGGCCACGCCCTCGCCACACAAGACCATCTTCATCAAGTCGGGCCAGATCCGATCCGCCATCGCCCGCTGCCCGAAGGGGCAGCAGCTCGTAACCGGCGGCTTTCAGCGGACGAACTTCGGCGCGGACGGGGGCAACTACGTGATCGAGTCGCGCGCGGTCAATTCCCGAGCGTGGCGGGTGACGGGCTCGGCGTTCCCTCTCGGCGGCGGTGAGCTCACCGCGATCGCCTACTGCGTGCGGCAGAAGCGCCCGATTCTCACGGAGGTGTCCTCCGACACGGCGATCCCGGCGGGACAGGCGGCGTCGGCCACGACCCCGTCATGCCCGAATGGCCGGCGGCTCACGACCACGGGCTTCAGCACGAACGGCGACCGCGAGGCCTTCTACGTCGGCAGCTCGATCAACGAGAACGACTCCTCGACCGCGACCGCCTTCGGCCACTTCGGCGCCGTGCCGCAGCTCACCGCCTACGGGTACTGCGTCCGGGTCAAGGGCTAGCTGCTCCGGACCCTTACGAGAGGTTCGTCATCACGTGCTTGATGTTGGTGTAGTCCTCCAGCGAGTAGATCGACAGGTCCTTGCCGTAACCCGACTGCTTGTAGCCGCCGTGCGGCATCTCGGACGCGATCGGGATGTGGTCGTTGATCCAGACGCAGCCGAACCGGAGTGCCTTCGAGACCCGTAGCGCTCGGCCCACGTCGCGCGTCCACACGGAGGAGGCGAGGCCGTAACGCGTCCCGTTCGCCCACTCGATCGCCTTCTCCTCGCTGGTGAACGGCTGGACCGTGATCACGGGGCCGAAGATCTCGTCCTGGATCATCTCGTCCTTCTGCTTCAGCCCTGCGACGACCGCCGGCTTCATGAAGAAGCCGGGACGGCGGGCGCGCTTTCCGCCCGTGACGATCTCGGCGTTGTCCGGCCTGCGGTCAAGGAACCCCTCGACCCGCCCGAGCTGGCGCTCCGAGTTCACCGGCCCGAGGGTCGTGTTGCCGTTCATCGTGTCGCCGATCTTGAACCCCTGCGCCTGCTCGGCGAGCCCCGAGACCACCTTGTCGTAGACCTTCTTCGAGGCCAGGACACGGGTAGCGGCGGTGCAGTCCTGGCCGGCGTTGTAGTAGCCGGTTCCGGCGATCGTCTCCATCGCCGTCGCCATGTCGACGTCATCGAAGACGACAACCGGGGCCTTCCCGCCGAGCTCGAGGTGGACCCGCTTCAGGGTGTCGGATGCTTCGCGGGCGATCCACTTCCCCGTCTCCGGAGAGCCGGTCAGGGAGACCATGTCGACGTCCGGGTGCCTGACGAGCGCCTGTCCGGGCACGTGATGGCCGCCGATGTAGTTGGCGACACCGGGGGGCAGATGCTCCGCGCAGAGCTCCGCGAGCACCGTGAGGGTGGTGAGCGGGGTGGTCTCGGCCGGCTTCAGCACGAGCGTGTTGCCCGTGGCCAGCGGGGGGCCGATCTTCCAGATCGCCATCATCAGGGGGTAGTTCCAGGGGGTGATCTGGCCGACCACGCCGACAGGCTCCCGGCGGATCCACGACGTGTAGCCCTCGAGGTACTCGCCGGCGGGGCGGCCCTCGAGATTGCGCCCGGCGCCCGCGAAGTAGCGCAGGTTGTCGACCATGAACGGGATCTCGTCCTCGAGGAACGCGGAGCGCGGCTTGCCGGCGTCCGCCGCCTCGAGATCGGCGATCTCCTCGGCGCGCTCCTCGATCCCGTCGGCGATCTTGAGCATGCAGTTTGCGCGCTCACCCGGGGTGGTGTTCGCCCAGCCGTCGAAGGCCTCCCGGGCCGCCTTGACGGCGGCGTCCACGTCCGGCTTGTCGGAAAGCGGTGACTTTGCGATCACATCCCCGGTCGCCGGATTGATGACGCCCTCGCGGATGCCGTCGACCGGATCGACGAACTCGCCGTTGATCATGTTCTTCAGGGTGCGAGCTCGCGGCTTCGAGTTCCGGCTCTTCTTGCTGCGCCTTGCGGTTGCGGTGGCCACTATCTCCTCCTTGTTCAGGCTTCCTGTCTTTGGTCGAGCACTTCCTCGACCGGCGTGTGCTCGACGCCAACTCCCTCGGCGACCGCCGGATGGGTGACCCTACCGGCGGCGACGTTGACTCCGAGGCGAAGCCCCGGATCGCGTCGGGCCGCGCCCGCCACGCCGTGGTCGGCCAGGGCGATGACATATGGCAGGGTCGCGTTGGTGAGTGCGTAGGTCGCCGTGATCGGCACCGCGCCGGGCATGTTCGCGACGCAGTAGTGCGTGATCCCGTCGACGGAAAAGGTCGGGTTTCGGTGCGTCGTGGGGCGGGAGGTCTCGAAGCAGCCGCCCTGGTCGATCGCAACGTCGACCAGCACCGCCTCCTTCTTCATCAGCTTCAGCTGCTCCCGCCGGACGACATAGGGGGCGCGCGCTCCGGGAACGAGGACGGCCCCGATCACGAGGTCGGCTCGCGGCAGCATCTCCTCGATCGCCAGGGTGGACGAGAACACGGTCGATGCCCGGCCGCCGAACGCCACGTCGAGCTCGCGCAGTCGATCGATCGACGTGTCGTAGACGAACACGTCCGCCTCCATCCCGATCGCGATGAATGCCGCATTCATCCCGACGGCGCCGCCCCCGATCACGATCACGGTCGCCGCCGCGACCCCCGGCACCCCGCCCAGGAGGATGCCCCGGCCGCCCAGTGGCTTCTCGAGGAAGAACGCCCCGGCCTGGGTCGCGATCTTGCCGGCGATCTCGCTCATCGGGGCGAGCAGCGGGAGCAGGCCGCGCGCGTCCTCGACGGTCTCGTAGGCGACGGAGGTCGCGCCGCTCTCCTGCAGCCCCTTCGTCAGCTCGGGATCGGGTGCCAGGTGCAGATAGGTGAACAGGATCTGATCGGGGCGAAGCTCCTTGACCTCGGAGGGCTGGGGCTCCTTCACCTTCAGCACCATGTCGGCCGCCTCGAACACGGCGGCCCCATCCGGGACGACCGTGGCCCCCTGCGACTCGTAGTCCTCGTCGGCGATCGCACTGCCTTCGCCGGCCCCCGCCTGGACCAGCACCTCGTGTCCGCGCTCGGCCAGCTCTCGCGCACCCGCGGGGGTGAGAGCGACCCGGTACTCGTCCTCCTTGATCTCGGTCGGAACGCCGATCCTCATCTCGCCACCTTGGCCGCGAGGGATTCGTCCGCGCGGATCTCGGACGCGCTGACGTCGAACCGGACCCCGCGGGTCTCGAGCTCGCCGGCCATCTCGTCCGGATCGATGCAGAGCTCGGGAGGGAGCGCGCCCCGCGCCTTGATCCGCCCTCGGGCGAGCAGCCGAACCGCGGCGGCCGCCGGAGAGGCGGTCGAGACGATCCCGCCGCCGAGCCCCCACTCCCGGTGCGGTGGTGTGACGCTGCGGGCGCGAACCCCGCCGGCGGGTCCCGTCACCTCCACGAGGTGGACGGAGACGGTGTTCGCGGAGGGGGGCGATGCAGAGCGCGCAACTTCGGCGATTCGCTCCTCGCTCGCCCCCTCCAGCGTCCTCAGGCTCTCGAGCACCGTCGGCGACAGCGAGAGCGCGAAGGTGACGTTGTCCGCCCCGAAGCTCTTCCCGAAGGTGAGCACCTCGGAGTGGAGCGTGAAGATCGTGTCCGCCTCGCCGATCGGGTCGCCGAAGTCGATCCGAGGGCCGTCCTGCAGCGGGCGGAGCTCCTCGGCGCGGCCCCCGACGATCGCCATCGGGGGCATCGTGATCTCGTCGAGCAGGGTCCGCAGCGCGTAGGGAAAGCTGAGCCCACCGGTGGGATCGAGGTCGCGGCCGGCGGCGGCGACACCGATCGAGACCGGCTCGGAGTCCAGTTCACGAACCGCTCGCGCGGCGAGCAGATTGGTCTTCCCGGGCGCCGATCCGATCCCGAGCAGGGCGAGAAGGCCACGCTGCTCGAAGCGGGGCGAGAGCCGAAGCTGCTCGGCGGTGACGTGATAGAGGCCCCCGAGGTCCAGGTAGTGGCAACCCACCTCGAGGGAGGCCTCCATTGCCTCCAGATTGATCCTGTAGGCGGCCGAGTTGACCAGCACCTCGATCCCGGCGAGGTGCTCGGCGAGGTGCGAGGCGGCATCCACCCGCCGCGCCTGCGCCTTCTCGCCGCCGTGCTCGATCGCGACCTCCTCGGCGCGGCGGAGATTCAGGTCGAGCAGCCGCAGCGCGCTCACCTCCTCCGACTCGGCGAGATCCCGCACGATCGCCGGTCCGATCGTCCCGCCGGCTCCGAGGACCGCGACCCTCATGCGAGCAGCTCCCGGGCGCGAAGCGCAAGCCAGAGCTCGACGCGGTCGTTGGCGCGACTCAGGTCCCGGCCGGTGAGCTCCTCGATCCGCTTGATCCGATAGCGCAGCGTGTGACGGTGGCAGTAGCAGTCGCTGGCTGCGCGCTCCCAGTGGCCGTTTCGGTCGATGTACGCCTCGAGTGAGCGAAGCAGCTCGCTGGCGTAGCGCTGGTCGGAGTCCTCGATCGGACCGAGGACGCTCTCGCAGTAGAGGCGAAGGGCCTCGGTGTCCTGAACCGAGAGCAGGAGCGTGAAGGCGCCGAGGTCCCGGTAGCTCGCCACATCGGGGGCGGCGCCGTTCTCGAAGCCGGTCGCCTCCAGGGCGCAGCGAGCCTCGTGAAAGGAGTGGCGCACCCGCTCCGTCGGGAGCGCGCGGCTCGCCGCGGCCCTGGTCTTGCCGTGCACGGACGTCGAGCGCCTTGCGCGCCTTGTCCGCGAGGTCGATCGGGTCACCCCTTCCCGTGTCGACGATCGCGCAGAGAAGCTCGCGCCTTCCGGCCGGATGGGGTGCGACCACCGCGGGACGGCTCTCCCCCGCCAGGTACTCCGCGAGGGTCGCCTCGCTGGCGGCGGGTCCGCGAGCTCGAAGGCGAGGACGGCGGCGCGGTCCCCGATCCCGAAGGGCGCGAGCCTGTCGCGGATGTCATCCGGCGCCAGCCGCCCGGAGAGGGTCGCCGGCGAGGACCTCACCCGAGAGGCGCCGCTCTGTCTCCCGCGCCACCCGCTCGCGCATCAGCTCCAGCGCGACGACGATCGCCGCCTGCTGAACGCAGAGCCGCTCGAAGTCCCCGAGCGCCCCGGAGCGACGGACGACGACCAGCCAGGCCTCGGCAGATCCTCCCCTGGGCGAGACCGGGTGGGCGAGAGCGCGACCGCGCAGGTCGGGTTGCGGCGGCACGAAGGGCGCCGCGGCACTGGCGCGGGGCTGCACCTCCGTCCTGATCGCATCGATCAGATGCTCGGGAAGGCGCCTGCCCCCGTACGCCAGGGTCTCGCCGCGCGCATCGAGCACGACGGAGCTGCCCCCGACGGCGGCCGCGATCTCGCGAGCGATCTCCTCGAGCCCGCCGCCCTGGAGGACCAGCCGCTCGAGCCGCTCGTTGACCGCGATTCCGCGCGAGAGCACGTCGTACTGCTCGTTCACGAGCTGGCTGAAGGCGGCCTCGGTAATCGCGATGAAGGGCGTCTCGTAGGGCACCTCGAAGAGCGGGAACCCGACGGACTCCGCTTCGGCGACGAGTGCCTTCGGCAACTTCGGGTGGTCGAAGCCCGTTCCGAAACCGAGGCCGGCGACCCCCGACTCCGCCATCAGGCGGACGAACTTCCGCTGCCGGTCGGCGGTATCGAGCCGAATCCCGGTGGTCAGCAGCAGTTCACCTCCGGAGAGCCATGGCGTCGGATCGAGCAGCTCGGTGATGTGCACCCAGCGGATCTCCGTCTCGCCCGCCCGGTTCCCACCCGCGATGACCTCGAGGCCGAGTTCGCCGGTGAGGTTCTCCACCGTCAGCATCCGGTCTCCTACGGCGCCCGCCGCACGCGCTGCGAGTGCCTCCCGGGCGAGTGCCCGGTCCTGCGCGACGCCTCTTCGAGGACCGGACGGAGGACGTCGACGATCTCCTCGAACTGCTCGGTATCCGCGATCAGCGGCGGCGCGAGCTGGACCACCGGATCGCCGCGGTCATCCGTGCGGCAGATCAGGCCGCGGCGATAGAGCTCACCGGACAGATAGCCACGGAGCAGCGCCTCGGACTCCTCGTCGTCGAACGACTCCTTCGTCTCCTTGTCCTTGACCAACTCGATCGCCATGAAGTAACCGTCGCCGCGAACATCCCCGACTATCGGAATGTCGTAGAGCGACTCCATCGCCGCCCTGAACTCGCCCTCCTTCGCCCGTACGTGGCCGCACAGGTCCTCGCGCTCGAAGACGTCGAGGTTCGCCATCGCGACCGCAGCCGCCACCGGATGCCCGGCGAAGGTCGAACCGTGCGCGAACATCGCGGTCCCCTCCGCGAACGGCTCGAAGACCCGGTCCGAGGCGATCATCCCGCCCATCGGGACGTAGGCGGAGGTGAGCGCCTTCGCGACGGTCATGATGTCCGGCTGGTAGCCGTAGCGCTCGCAGCCGAAGTAGTGACCCAGCCGCCCCCAGGCGCAGATCACCTCGTCGGAGATCAGGAGCACGTCGTAGCGATCGCAGATCTCGCGGACGCGCTGGAAGTAGCCCTCCTGCGGTGGGATGCACCCCCCGGCGTTCTGGAGCGGCTCGAGGATCACGGCGGCGACCGTGTCCGGGCCCTCGAAGAGGATCCGCTCCTCGATCTTGTCCGCGGCCCAGAGCGGGTCCCGGTCCTCCGGCCAGTGGTAGCTGTTCGTGTTCGGGACGTGGACCCCACCCGGGGTCAGCGGCTCGAACTGGCTGCGGAGCGCCGGGATCCCGGTGGCGCTGAGCGCTCCCAGCGTCGTCCCGTGGTAGGCGATCTCACGGGCCACGACCTTGGTCTTCGCGCCGTTCCCCCTCATCCGGTGGTAGTTGCGCGCAACCTTGAGCGCCGACTCCACCGCCTCGGAGCCGCTATTCGTGAAGAAGACGCGGTTCAGGTCGCCCGGCGCCAGCGATGCGATGCGGGTCGCGAGCTCGATCGCCGTGGGATGGGCGTAGCTCCAGATGGTGATGAAGTCGAGCTCCCTGACCTGGGCCGCCATGGCGTCGCCCAGCTCCGAGCGGCCATGGCCGGAGTTGACGCAGAACAGCGCCGAGAGGCCGTCCAGGTAGCGGTTGCCGTGAATGTCCCAGACGTAGCAGCCCTCACCCCGGGCGATGATCGGGACCTCGTGGTCGGGCCCGAACGAGCCCATCCGCGTGAAGTGCATCCAGAGATGTCGCTGCGCCTGCTCCTGCAGTGAGTCGGCTACGGCCCGTGCCTCCGGGGCGCTGGTGGTCGCCATCCGATCTTCCTCCAATCTCTAGCCTCACCGTACAACGCTACTCCGGGGAGTCCAAACGGACAATCGGAATTCTGTGAAATGAGCCGTTACCCGCTTGTACAACACGTACAAACGGTAGACTCGCTTTTGGGGATTCCGCCCCTTGCGACGATCCGTCGCAGTTCTTACGCTCGTGAGCACCGCCGCGGCCAAAAACCATTGATCGGCGCGGCTGGACAGGAGGAGAGCTGGCGTGGAGCAATCGGTGGGACGGAACGGCGACACCGGGTCCGTCGCCCTGGACTCCGTCACCAAGCGGTTTGGTGACCTGACCGCCGTCGACGCGATCGACCTCGAGATCCGGGAGGGCGAGTTCTTCACGATGCTCGGGCCGAGCGGATGCGGGAAGACGACGACCCTGCGGATGATCGCCGGGTTCGAGGAGCTCACCTCAGGAAAGCTGACCGTCGACGGCGCTGATATGGCCGGGATCCCGCCGTACCGGCGGCCGACCAACACCGTGTTCCAGAGCTACGCGCTCTTCCCGCACCTGAGCGTCAAGGACAACGTCGCGTTCGGCCTGAAGCGGAAGAAGGTGGGCCGGGGCGAGATCGACACGCGAGTGGCCGCGGAGCTGGAGCGGGTCGGGCTGACGGCGGAGGCGAACCGGCGCCCCTCACAGCTCTCCGGCGGTCAGCAGCAGCGCGTCGCGCTCGCCCGAGCGCTCGTCAACCTGCCGAAGGTCCTGCTCCTCGACGAGCCGCTCGGGGCACTCGACCTGAAGCTCCGCAAGGGACTCCAGGTCGAGTTGAAGCGAATCCAGAAGGAGGTCGGGATCACCTTCGCCTACGTCACGCACGACCAGGAGGAGGCGCTGACGATGTCCGACCGGATCGCGGTGATGAATCGTGGCCGGATCGAGCAGATCGGCGACCCCGAGGAGGTCTACGACCGCCCCTCCACCAGCTTCGTTGCCGGCTTCATCGGCGTCTCGAACCTGATGCCGGGCGTGGTGAAGAAGACCGGCGCGCAGGGCGAGGTCGAGCTCGACAGCGGCGTCAAGGTCAACGCCGACGTCAACGGCTTCGCCGTCGGCGACCGCTGCCACGCGGTAGTCCGGCCCGAGAAGCTCTCGATCAACTCCGCCGACGGGAACGAGCCAAGTGTCGAGGGACTGGTCGAGAGCTCGTTGTATCTCGGCACATCAACCCAGCTGATCGTGCAGCTTCCGGACGAGGTTCGGATGACTGTGCTGGTCCCGAACGCGGACGAGGCCCAGCGACAGCAGCTTCCAGGTGGGGGTGCGACGGTGAAGCTCTCGTGGAGTCCCGAGTACATGCACCTGGTATCGGGATCGCCGGATGGCCGAGGCAAGGAAGCCCGAGAGACAGCAGAGGCGTAAACAGCTTGAACTACCGAGAAGGAGAGGAATCGTGAACGAAAAGAAGCGAGTGGCGGGCTTCGCGGCAGTGGTCGCCGCGATCGCGATGGCCTTTGGGCTGGCGGCCTGCGGCGACGACGACAGCGTCGGCGGCGGTGACACTCAGGAAGTCCAGGTCGCGACGGGCGGTCAGGCCAGCGGTGAGGTCCTGATCTCGAACTGGCCGGGATACGTCGACCCTGGCCCGGACGGCACCATTCCCCAGTTCGAGCAGCAGAGCGGCGTCCAGACCGAGTACAAGGAGGACGTAAGCGACAACGTCGTCTTCTTCAACAAGCTGAAGCCCCAGCTCGATCAGGGCGACTCAGGCGGCCGCAGCCTCTTCGTCGTCACCGACTGGATGGCGAAGCGGATGTTCGAGCTCGGCTATCTGCAGGAGATCAACCACGCCGACCTGCCGACGGTGTTCGAGAACATCCTCCCGCAGTTCGAGGAATCGACGACGGACCCGGAGCGCAAGTTCTCGATCCCCTGGCAGGGTGGCCAGACCGGGGTCTGGGTCGACACCACCCAGGCCCCGGAGATCACCTCGGTTGCGCAGTTGTTCGACCCCAAGTACAAGGGCAAGGTGACGATGCTGACCGAGATGCGCGACACGGTGCCGCTGATCCTTCAGAGTGAGGGCATCCCGCCCGACGAGGCGACGAAGGAGGACTGGCTCGCGGCGATCGACAAGCTCCGCGAGGCCCGCGACTCGGGGCAGATCCGCCGCTTCACCGGCAACGAGTACACCGAGGACCTGACCGCCGGCAACATCGTCGCCGCGATCGGTTGGTCCGGCGACCAGTCCCTGATCGGGCGACCCCCCGAGGAGGTCGAGTGGCGCAGGCCGACCGACGGTTGCGACCTGTTCTTCGATCAGGCCGTGATCCCGATCGGTGCCCCGAACACCCCGGCGGCGCTCGCGTTCTTGAACTTCGCGTATACGCCCGAGAACGCGGCGAAGATCACCGACTACGTCCAGTACGTGACTCCGGTCGCCGGCGTGCAGGAGATCCTCCAGAAGGACGACCCGAAGGTGGCCAACGACCCGAAGATCTTCCCCGCCGAGGAGGAGATCGCGGATTGCTCGGAGGATCCGGACCCGCCGGGCAGCCCCGAGGACGTCGCCGAGGTCGACGCGGCCTTCCAGGAGGTGGTCTCTGGCTGAGCTGAGAACGAAGCGCGCGCGGGGCGGGTCCGTAAAGGCTCGCCCCGCGCGGAGCCTTCGCCGGCGCCTGCTGCCCTACGGGCTGCTCGCGCCCGGCGCGGTCTGGCTGCTCCTCTTCTTCGTCATCCCGATGTACTTCATGGCGGAGATGTCACTGCGCTCCGGCATCCCGAACACGCCGGAGGGGTTCACCTTCAGCTGGGAGTTCTCGAACTACACCGAAGCGCTCGAGGGTCGTGGCGAGCAGATCGTCCGAACCTTCTATTACGCCGGAGCGGCGTCGTTTCTCGCCCTCCTGATCGCCTATCCACTCGCCTACGCGATCGCCCTCAAGGTCAGCCCTCGCTGGCGCCTTCCCCTGCTGTTCGCCGTGATCGCCCCGTTCTTCACCACCTACCTGATCAGGACGATCGCCTGGGAGACGATCCTCTACGACGAGAGCCCGATCGTCGACGTCCTCAAGTTTCTCTCCCTCGTCCCCGAGAACGGGAGGGTGCTGGACACGTCGGGGGCCGTGATCGCCGGGCTCACCTACAACTTCCTGCCCTTCATGCTCCTGCCCATATACGCCAGCCTCGAGCGGATCGACACCAGCCTGATCGAGGCGGGCAAGGATCTCTACGCCTCCACCAGACAGGCCTTCCTTCGCGTCACCCTCCCGCTGACGATGCCGGGGGTCGTCGCCGGGGTGCTGCTGACGTTCATTCCCGCGTTCGGTGACTACGTCAACGCGCAGTTTCTCGGCGGTGCGAACAACACGATGATCGGCAACAAGATCCAGTCCACGTATCTGGTGGAGAGCGACTACCCGGAGGCGGCCGCGCTCTCATTCCTGATGATGGCGGCCGTCCTGATCGTCGTGCTCGTCTATCTCCGGATCGCGGGGACGGAGGCCTTCGTGGGCAGCGAGGAGGAGGCACGCTAGGTGATGGAGTCCGCGACGGCCAGGGCACCAGCCAGACCGGGACTCTCCGCTCCCACGCGCGCCTGGTCGTGGCTGAAGAACCACGCCCTCCACATCTACACGGGGTTCGCGGTCGCGTACATCATGACCCCGATCGCGGTGATCGCCGTCTTCTCGTTCGCGGCGACCCCGAGGGACAAGCTTGTCTTCGCGATCAACGACGGCTTGACCCTCGAGTACTGGGAGAACGCGTTCTCGATCCTGGACCTGAACGACGCGCTGCTCACCTCGTTCGAGCTCGCGGCGCTCTCGACCCTGGCATCGACGGCGATCGGGACCCTGATGGCGATCGCCCTGGTCCGTCACCGCTTCTTCGCACGAGGAGCGGCGAACCTCCTGATCATTCTGCCGATGGCCACGCCGGAGATCGTGATCGGCGCATCGCTGCTGTCGATGTTCCTGATCTACACCGTTCCGCTCGGCTTCACCAGCCTGCTGATCGCCCACATCATGTTCTCGATCAGTTTCGTCGTGGTCGTGGTCCGCTCACGGTTGATCGGCTTCGACCGCAGCATCGAGGACGCCGCCGCAGACCTGGGGGCGACACCGGTGGAGACCTTCCGCTATGTCACCCTGCCCCTGCTCGCGCCCGGGGTTCTCGCCGCGGCGCTGCTCGCGTTCGCGCTCTCGGTCGACGACTTCATCGTCTCGAACTTCAACGCCGGGACGACCGAGACCTTCCCGCTCTACGTATTCGGGGCGCACCTCAGGGGCATCCCCGTCCAGGTCAACGTCCTCGCGACGATGCTCTTCGTCGTCACCGTGATCGCCATCTGCTTCGTCCTCTGGCAACAGCGGCGCGCCGAGCGGATGGCGTCAGTGCGTCCCGACCCAGAGGTTTGAGCGGCCCCGGATCGAGGTATTTCCGGCGATGTGCGGACGGGTCAGCTCGCTCTCGAGCGAACCGATGCAGGACTGGCCGTGCTGACCATAAGTGGGGAGCATGACCTGAGCACGGCGCCGGAACTTCGCCGCCGTCTCGATGCCCTACTCGAAGAAGGGACAGGCGTGATCGTCGACCTATCGAGCGCAACCTTCATCGACTCCTCGATACTCGGCGCGATCCTCGACGGGAAGCGCCGCGCGGCCGACCGCGGGGTCGGCTATGCGGTCCTCCATACGAATGGAGCGGACGCCGTAGACCGGGTTCTCGAGGTGACCGGACTGCGTACCGAGCTGCCCGTGCACGCGGAACACGAGGCAGCGAGCGACGCGGCCCAGGACGCCTCCGGGGAGCCGGCGCGATGAGTGAGCGCCAGTTGGAGCTGACACTCCCTGCGACTGCTGAGAACGTGATGGTCGTGCGCCAGGCGGTCGCCGGGCTCGGTGAGGCGCTGGGTCTCTCGTCGGAGCGGATTGCGGACCTGAAGACGGTCGTGACCGAGGCCTGCAACAACGTCGTCGTACACGCGTACGAGGACGAGCCCGGCCCACTCGAGGTCCTCGCGACCCCCGGAGATGGCGAGCTCGAGGTGGAGATCGCCGACCAGGGCCGTGGCTTCCGCCCGCGAGCGGACGAGGGCGACTCGTCACTCGGTCTCGGCCTTCCCCTGATCGCCGCCCTCTCGGACAGCTTCGAGATCAGCGGCGGGGTCGGCAGGGGCAGCCGGACGACGATCCGCTTCGGCTTCACGCCGCCCACCTCGGGCGAGAACGGGTTCGCCTTCGAGCCCGCAACGGAGTTGTCGATGGAGATCGCGCCGGGGGAGTTCGTGAGGCCGGTGATCGAGCGTGTGATGGGCGCGCTCGCCGCGCGGGCGCAGTTCTCCGTCGACCGCCTCGCCGACACGGTCCTGCTCGGCGACGCCGTCTCGTCCTCAGGGGCCGATGACTTCGCCGGCGGGCGCATCGCGATCGCGATCAAGGACGGCGACGGGACACTGGACGTCCGGGTCGGCCCCCTCGTCGAGGGCGCGGGACAGAAGCTCATGTCCGACATGGAGGTGCCGGGCGGTGGCTCACTGAAGAGCCTCGCTCGGAACATGGAGGTCGTCAACGCCGAGACGAGCAGCGGCGGCAACGCCGAATTCCTTGTCTTCGAGGTGGGCTCGGAGTAAAGCCGCGCTCCCGCCGGAGCGCTCGGTCTATTCCTCTTCCGGGATCTGCTGGCGCAGGCGCTCGATCGTCGCCCGCAGGATCCGGGAGACGTGCATCTGGGAGACGCCCACCTGATCGGCGATTTCGCTCTGGGTCATGTCCTCGACGAACCGCAGGTGAAGGACCTTGCGGTCCCGCTCCGAGATCTCGCCCAGCACGCCACTGATCGCCTCGCCGTACTCGACCGTGGTGAACGAGAGGTCCTCCGCCCCGATTCGGTCCCGCAGAGGCGCGGGCTCGTCGCCGTCCCCCAGCGACGAGGACGCGTCCAAGGACACCGCGTGGTGGCCCTGGGCGGCGTGCATCGCTTCGAGAACCTCCTCGTCGGTGGCCTCGATCCGCGCACCGATCTCCTGCACCGTGGGCGTGTGTCCAAGCTTCGACGGCAACTCGGCGACCGCGCGCTCGACCTTCAGGATGCGCTCCTGAACGTCGCGCGGCACGTGGACGGACCATCCCCGGTCCCGGAAGTGGCGCTTGAGCTCGCCGAGAATGGTCGGAACGGCGAAGGTCGAGAAGGCCGTCCCACGCTCGGGGTCGAAACGATCGATCGCCTTCACCAGGCCGACGCTCGCCACCTGGATCAGGTCGTCGAACGGCTCGGCGCCGCCCGCGTAGCGCGAGGCGAGCCTGCGCGCCAGGGGCATGAAGCGGTCGACGAGCTCCTCGCGCACAATGGGGGAGCGGTCGCGCGAGTAGCGCTCCAGTAGCCGCCGCTCGTCGGCCAGCTGCTCGTCCGGTCCTGGCGATGGGGTGGGGTTCATCTGGATTTCTGCCGAGGCCAGTTCATTCATCGTTCCCGACTCCTCGCAACCGGGAATGGTTGGCGCCCCGTTCGATTTCAATGGTCGGTTGCCGAGCCGCCCTCCGAATGTGGGTACCCATCGACCCCTAGGGCCCAAACTCGCCCATCCGTGGGGTCCTCGGTCAGTTTCGCACGGAGATCGCGGGGTAGCGAAGGCGTAATCAGCTCTTAAGCCCAATCAGCTCTGAAGGAGGATTCGAATGCCACCTCGTGGCGTGAAGAAGGGCACGAAGCGCGCCCGGCAGTACGAGAAGGTCAAGAAGAGCGCTCGCAAGCGCGGCGCCTCCGCCTCGCGGGCGAAGGAGGTAGCGGCACGCACGGTGAACAAGAACCGCGCCCGCTCTGGGGAATCGAGAACGCGGTCGCGGAGCTCGACGCGCGGCCCATCGCCATCGCGGCGAGGAGGCCAGAAGTCCGGCACGAACCGCCCGAAGGGACAGACCAAGGAGCAGCTCTACAACCAGGCGAAGCGCCTGGGGGTCGAGGGTCGCTCGAGCATGAGCAAGAGTCAACTGCAACGAGCTGTCGCGGCAAGGCGCCGCTGATTGAGTCGTTTACCGAAAAGAGTCCTTACCGAAAATGTGTTTAGGCCGTGCGAGCGTGGGTAAGTTGGCTTCGAGTCGAGGCAGCGGGCGGGCGTTCGGAGACCCCCTACTCCGGCGCCCGCCCAATTAAGCCTCGTCTTCGCCGGGTTTCAGCCTCGGCGCAGGCGGGCGGATAGGGCGGCCGGATTCCTTCTCCCCCTGGCCGTCCTTCCCCGCCACCCCTGAAGCGGCCACCAAGCCGCGGCACGCGGCTATGTGGCGAAGCCGTCCCGGCAATACGATCGGGCCATGACCAAGCACGAGACCCGACTGCTGATCGGCGGCGAGCTCGCAGCGGGCGAGGGCCCCGCTCTCGAGGTGGAGAACCCCTTCACCGAGGAACCGATCGCCTCCGTCGGCACAGCGAGCGACGAGCAGCTCGATGCCGCGGTCGCGGCCGCGCGCGACGCCGCCGGGAGCTGGGCCCAGACGCCGGCCCCCGATCGCGGCGAGCTGCTCCGGGAGGTGGCGACCCGCCTCCGTGATCGCACGGACGCTCTCGCGGAGGTGATGACCCGAGAGGGCGGCAAGCCGCTGATCGAGAACTCGGACGAGGTCGGCTGGACCGCCGCATGCTTCGACTACTACGCGGAGATCGGCAGGGACTCCGCGGGACGGGTGATCCCGTCGATCGAGTCGACCCAGCTCTCGCTGGTGCTGAAGGAGCCGCTCGGCGTGGTCGGCTGCATCGTCCCCTGGAACTACCCGCTCCTGCTCCTCGCCTGGAAGATGGCACCGGCACTGGCGGCGGGGAACGTCGTGGTCTGCAAGCCGTCGGAGCTCACCCCCCTCTCGACGCTCATGCTCGCGACCTGCTTCGACCACCTGCCCCCAGGGGTCGTGAACCTTCTCGCGGGCGGCGGCGACGTCGGCGCCGGGATCGCTTCGGATCCGCGGGTCGACGGAGTCGCCTTCACCGGCTCCGTCGAGACCGGGAAGAAAGTCGCGAGGGCCTGCATAGACCGGGTCGCGCGCATCAACCTCGAGATGGGCGGGAAGGACCCGTTCATCGTCTGCTCGGATGTCGCCGACACGATCGACGTGGCGGCGAAGGGAGGCGCCTGGGCGGCGTTCCTCAACTCCGGCCAGGTCTGCACCTCGGCTGAGCGCTTCTACGTGATGGAGGACGTCTACGACGACTACCTGAACGCGTTCGTCGACTACACGCGAGGGCTGGTGATCGGCGACCCGATGGAGAGGGACACGGACATCGGCCCGATGGTCTCCGCCGGCCAGCGGCAGAAGGTCGCAGACCAGGTCGAGGCGGCGGTTGCAGCGGGAGCCGAGGTCGTCACCGGGGGCGACTCAGGGGGACGGGAGCGGGGCCACTTCTTCGCGCCCGCAGTGGTGACCGGAGCGTCGTCGCAGACAGAGCTGCTCCGCGAGGAAACCTTCGGCCCGGTCGCTCCCCTGGTCCCGGTCAAGAGCCTGGACGAGGCGATTGAGCTCGCGAACTCCACCCCCTACGGCCTCGGCGCGAACGTCTACACGCAGGACTTCAAGACCATCCTGCGATGCATGCGAGAGGTGAAGGCCGGCACCGTCTGGTTCAACGACCCGCTGACGGACAACGACGCCGGTCCGTTCGGCGGCTTCAAGCAGTCCGGCCTCGGCCGTGAGCTCGGCCGTGAGGGTCTCGAGGCCTTCCAGGAGACGAAGCACGTCCACATCGAGAGCGAGGTGGCGCCGAAGGAGTGGTGGTACCCGTACTCGCAATACGCCGGCGGCGAGCCCCCGCACGGTGCCTGACCAGTACGAAGCGCCCTATCTGGATGCGTTGGTCGCCTACGTCGCCCGGCGCCCGGGCCGCTTCCACATCCCCGGTCACAAGGGGGTCGCCGCAGACGCCGGGCTGATCCAGGCCCTCGGCGAGGCTGCGGTCCTACATGACGTCCCCGCCGGGATCGAGGGAATCGATGTCGGGCCAGAGCCCACGCCCTTCCAGCGCGCCCAGCTGCTGGCGGCCGAGGCCTGGGGCGCGAAGCGGAGCTGGTTCCTGCTCAACGGGGCCTCGGGGGGAAACCACGCGATCTGCATGGCGCTCGCCCATGCCGAGGGGCGCCTGCACACCGGACCTCCCGATCGCGGCCTGGTGGTGGTTCAGCGGAACGTGCACTCGTCGATCATCGACGGGCTCGTGCTCTCCGGCCTTCGCCCGGCCTTCGTCGCGCCGGAGATCGATCCCGAGCTCGGCATCGCGCACTGCGTCACGCCCGAGGCCCTCGAGGCGGCGAGCGAGGCGGCGCCTGAGGCGAAGGCCGCACTGCTCGTCTCCCCCACCTATTTCGGCGCGGTGGCGCGAATCTCCGAGCTGGCCGGGGTCGCTCACGCCGCCGGCCTGCCTCTGGTCGTGGACGAGGCGTGGGGCTCCCATCTGTACTTCCACCCCGATCTGCCGCCCGGGGCGCTGCGGGGAGGCGCCGACATCGTTCTCTCGAGCACCCACAAGATCGTCGGCAGCTTCACCCAGTCGGCGGTCCTCCACCTGGGCGAGGGTGAGCGCGTGGACGAGCAGGTGATCGACCGCTCGGTGACGCTGGTCGAGTCGACCAGTCCGAACGCGCTGCTCACCGCCTCGCTCGACGCGGCGCGGCGGCTCGCTGCGACTCGGGGTGAGGAGCTGCTTTCGGAGACTCTCGGGACCCTCGAGCGGACGAGGGAGCGGATCCGCGAGATTCCGGGTCTCGACGTGCTCGACGAGCGGCTGGCCAATGCCGAAAGCGTCGCCGCATGGGATCCGCTGCGGCTCTCGATCGACGTACGCGGCACCGGGGCCACCGGGCACAGGATCGCCCAGCTGATGCGCGACCGGGCCGACATCATCCTGGAGCTCTTCTCGGAGAACGTCATCGTTGCGGTCTTCGGACTCGGCGAGCCCGCCGCCGAACCGGCGGAGCGGCTCGTCCGGGCGCTCGCCGAGGCGGTGGCCGAGATCGGGCCCTCCGACAAGGAGAGCCGGCGTGCCTTTGCCGAGCCGCCTCCGTGGGGGCTGCTCGAGCTCGCCCCCCGGGACGCCTACCTCGGCCCGCAGGAGGTCGTGCCGTTCGATCAGGCCGAAGGCCGGATCGCCGCGGAGTCACTCGCCGCATACCCTCCGGGCGTGCCGAACGTTCTTCCCGGAGAGCGTCTCACCGCACCGACACTGTCCTACATCGCGGACTCCCTCGCGCACGGCGGCCTGGTGAGGGGTGCGAGCGATCGATCGCTCCGGACGATCCGCGTCGTCATGGAGGACGGAAGAGGCAAGTCGTGAGCGCCGGCGACCCCTCCCCCGGTTCCTCGCCGCCGCGGTACGCCGGTATCCGGACCTTCGCCCGCCGGCGGTACGCGCGCGAACCGGAACGGGCCGACATCGTCATCGTCGGGGTCCCGTTCGATCGCGGGACGAGCTACCGCCCCGGCGCCCGGTTCGGTCCCGAGGCGATTCGCTCCGCGTCGGTTCTACTCCGGCCCTACGACCCCGCGACCGGGACGGATGTGCTCACCGCACTCGACATCGTCGACGCCGGAGACGTCGCGCCAATGCCTGGGCCCGCGGAGTCGTCGATCGCACAGATCACGGAGGGGCTCGCTCCGCTGGTCGAATCCGGCGGGAGCACCCTCGTCCTCGGGGGCGACCACACGATCGCGCTCGCGGAGCTGCGCGCGCTGGCGGCGCGCCATGGCCCTCCGGCGCTGGTCCTGCTCGACGCCCACGCCGACACCTGGGACTCATACGGTCAGGAGCGGTACTTCCACGGAACGCCTTTCCGGCGGGCGGTCGAGGAGGGCGTCGTCGACGCGGGCCGCTCGATGATGGGCGGGATGCGCGGTTCGCTCTACTCCGAGGCCGATCTGACCGGGGCGGAGGACCTTGGATTCGAGCTGATCCGGGGCCCCGAGCTGGCGGGCATCGATCCCGAGGAATACGCCGAGCGAGTTCGCGCGAGGGTGGGCGAACGCCCCGCGTTCCTCAGCTTCGACGTCGACTTCGTCGACCCGGGATTCGCCCCCGCGACCGGCACCCCGGAGCCCGGAGGCCCGAGCTCGGCGGAGGCGCTCGCGCTCGTCCGCGCCCTCACGGGCATTCGCTTCGTCGGCTTCGACGTGGTCGAGGTCTCTCCGCCGTACGACGGCCCCGGCCAACAGACGGCTCTCCTCGCCGCCAACGTCGCCTACGCGATGGCCGGTCTGGTCGCTCGAAGCCGGCATTAGACGGGCTGCACCTGGCGGCGCACCCTCGCTCCACAACTGCAAGCGGACTCGCGTGTTCATCAGGGAGGCGTCGCTAGCGTGCGTCGCTCTGGATGCGGGTCTCGTAAAGCGACCCGCCGGATCCGATGGCAGGAGCCCTGGAACAGATCGCAGCCCGCGCGCAGTCGCGCGCGCGAGTGGCCGTCGTAGTCACGGCAGGTGCCCTCCTGCTCGGGTTGATGCTGCTGGCCGGCCGCTCCGCAGCGCCCCCCGCCGCCGTCGCGCAAGGGGCGGCGTGCCCCCCGCTTCCGGTGGGGCTGAGCCCGGAGGGACCGGGCCCCACCCGCTTCACGATGCTCATCCGGATCAACACAGAGGGCAACGTCGACACCTACACGAAGCAGGAGGCCGGGATGGGCAGCCGACTCCGGCCACAGGACATCTTCGTGCTGAACACCCGCTTCCCGGGCAGCAGTCAGTTCCCCGCGATGACGCCGACGGTCGCCGCCGAGCTTGCAGGAGATCTCCGCGCCACGTTTCCCTGCAACCGGATCATCGCGCTCAACGGGATGAGCTACGACCCGGCCGCGGCCGGATACGCGTTCTCACTGATCGACAACCCGGACGTGTTCGCGCTGATGACCGACTTCGAGGAGGGGGACTGGAACGCCGGCAGGCTCACGGATCCGGCGCGGCCGCCGTGGACGGACAACTTCAGCAAGGCCTTCCCGATCATCAAGGGCTGGGACGCGTCGCTGGCGGCCACGGTCGCGAGCAACCCCGCCGGTGTCGGGAAGCGGACCGGCCTGGTCCCCCAGGACAACGCCAGCTGGAACTTCGGCCAGATCGCCCAGGACCTCGACAAGAAGAACCGAAGGCTCGGCGCGCCGCACGTCGGCCCACTCAGCGTCCAGACCCAGGGCTCGTGCGCGAACGGTCCCGACGCCTTCGGAGCGAGGGCCAAGGAGATCCGGCTGCAGTACAAGTTCAAGACGATCATCAACAAGGTGAAGGTCCCCGGCAAGAAGAAGAAGCGCAAGGTCAAGATCCGCCGGAAGCTGAAGCCGCAGGGGCGCCCGCTGGCCTCGAACCTCTCCCATCAGATCTCGTTCACCGACACGCCGGACCCCAGCTCGGGGATGGCCATCATGCGGACCTCGGCCGTCACTGCCGCTGCCTGCGTGCCGAAGGGGCTGAAGCAGAAGGGCGGCGCGTTCTTCTTCTTCGCCTCCGACGACGCGATGCGTCTGCTCTTCCAGCAGCCGAATATCGCGCTTCTCCGGCCGCCCGTCGCCGGCTCCTCGCATGGGGGCACGGGCGGGATCACGCCCGGCGGTACCTAGGCCGCCCGCTCCACCACGGTCTTCGCCCGCAGATCCGAGAGCGCCTCCGCCGCTTCGTCCCAGGGAACCGTATTCACGGTCATCGGCCGCGGGTCGAACCTCCCATCGCTCACCAGCTCTAACACGTCGGGCATCAGCGTCCGCACGTGGGGGCGGCCGGTGACGAAGGTCATCCCCTGGCTGAACATGTCCAGCAGCGGCAGCGGGATCGGCTCGAAGTAGACGCCGATGCTGGTGCAGATCCCGTCGGCGTCCGTGGACCGGAGGGCGCAGGCGATTCCGGCGGGGTTGGCGCTCGCGTCGACCGTGATCGGGTAGAAGCCGGCCCGGTCGGGGAACTCCTCGTCGAGGACGTTCGCCCCGAGCTCGGCAGCGAGTTCGCGGTCGCGCTTCCGACCGCCGACCACGTCGACCCGCTCGGCGCCCAGTGCCTGTGCGATCGCAATCGAGTACAGGGCGATCGAGCCGGCGCCCATGCAGATCAGCACCGGCGAGCCCGGCGCGTCGCGGAGCGGCGGAGCGACGGTGCGCCACGCGTCGGGGATGTTGTCCGAGAGGCTCGCAACGACGCTGGGCTCGACTCCATCGGGAATCGGGACCAGCATCGCGTCCGCGTAGGGAACGTTGACGGCGTCGCTCGCGAAACCGCCGTACGTCTGCGGGCCCGCCGGCAGCCCGTACATCGAGAGCCTCGGCACCGACTCGCAGTTGCCCGTCCTTCCCTCGCGGCATGCGTCGCACTCGCCGCAGCTGATCTGGAAGGGAACGCTCACGAGGTCGCCGGGCTGAACGGAGTCCACCGAGTCCCCGACGTCGCACCACCTCCGCCACGCATTCGTGCCCGAACGGATACGGCCCCGCCACGGGCGCCAGTCCCTGCACGAACGCAACGTCGATGTCACAGGTGGCGAGGGCCACCGGCCTGACGACGGCCTGCTTGTCGCCCTCCAGCTTCGCGTCAGGCGCCTCCCTCCACTCCAGCTTTCCCTTCTCGACGAACTCGAGCGCCCTCATGCCGGCACCTCCTTCCGGCCGGAGCCCTCCTTCTCGCGCTCGGCCTTCGCCGCCGCGCGAAGCTGCTCGAAGCGGACGATCTGACCGGCGGCCCCCCAGGACCCTTCCGGGACCTCGTGGATCAGCGTCCAGACGCGAATGCCGGCCTCCGGGCCCCAACCGGTCGCCTCGAGCGCGATCTTCGTGGTCTCCTCGACCAGAACGCCCTTGCGCCGCTCGCTCAGAGCGCCCTCTGGCACGGTCACGTCTACGACGACGTGCGGCTCGGCGGCGCCGTCGGGTGTCTGAATCGCCTCCGCCGGCAGTTCATGGATATGGGCCCACGTGATCGAGCGGAAGAACTCGGTGTCGGGAGCGCCCTCGGCGCGCATAAGAGCCGCGGCGAGGTCTCGCGCCAGCCCCTGCTTCGCATCCTCGGAGAGCAGATCGGTGGGAATCGTCAGGTCGAGCTTGGGCATCACGTCCTCCTCGTAAGCGGCATGCGGCTTGAGTTCAGAAAGCGAACGCAATATATAGGGTTCGGATTCCGAACGCAATGTCGCTATCCTCCCCGACGATGCGCGCCTCGGAGCTAGCGGACCAGAGATGCTCGATCGCAAGGCCCGCCGCCCTGCTCGGGGACCGCTGGACCCTGGTGATCCTCCGACAGGCCTTCAACGGGGTGAAGCGGTTCGATGACTTCCAGTCCAGCCTCGGGATCTCCCGCTCGCTGCTCTCGGAGCGCCTCGGGCGCCTCGTCGAGGCCGGCATCCTCCGTCGCGAGCCCTACAAGGACGAGGTCCGGACGCGCGACCGCTACCGGCTCACCGAGATGGGTCTCGACCTCTATCCCGTGCTGATGGCGCTGCGCGAGTGGGGAGACCGTTACATGGCCGAGGACGGCCCCCCCGTCGAGATCCGCCACCGGGACTGCGGGGGTGAGCCGACGATCGAGCTGCGCTGCTCGAAGTGCGGCGACGAGGTCGGTGCCCGCGACGCCGAGGGGACCCCGGGACCCGGACTGAAAGCGGCCTAGCGGACGGCGGCGTCAGCCGCCGTGCACCGCGTCCCCGCCCATCTCCTCGAGCGTGTTGCCGATCGGCGGAATCGGGGTCTCGCGCAGGATCCGCGCCATGTGAAGCAGGTTGTGGGCGCACCACGAGCTGGTCCGCAGCGTGTACGGGTGCTCCGGCCCGCCGGCTTCGAGGTAGGAGGGGCCGGGGCCGGCATCCCCGACCCAGTAGGTGTCGACGTTCGGGGGGACCGTACAGCCGAGATGGGTCATGTTGAACAGCGTCGTCTCGGCGCTCGCATGGGCGCCGTCCTCGTTCCCGGTGACGACCACCCCCGCGACCTTGTTGTAGAGCGGGTATTGGCCGACCTCGTTCGTCTCGTTGTACGTTCCGTCGAGCCGCTCGATCACCATCTGGCAGACCGAGGAGCGGACCCCGAACCAGATCGACATCCCCATCAGGAGGATGTCCGCGGCCTTGATCTTCTCCAGGATCTGCGGCCACTCGTCCCCGTCGCCCTCGTCCGATGTGACCCCGAACTTGACGTTGTAGTCCACCGGTCGAAGGATCTCGGTCTCCACATCATGCTCCGCCAGCAGCTCGAGCACCCGGTTCATCAGCGCCTCGGTGTTGGAGACCTCCGGCGTGGGCTTGAGCGTGCAGTTGATCCCCAGAGCCTTGAAGCCGGCGCCGGCGTCGGCGCCCAATGTCTCGGCCAATTCCCTCTCCTTCCCGGTGGATGGTCCGCCCCTACGTCCGGCGGAGGGGCGCAACGTTACGAAACCTCGGAGGCCGATACCTGCCGCTCGCTAGTGTCCGCCGCCATGGCCGACAGCTACGACCGGATCAAGGACCTACCGCTGCGGATCGACTCCTACGACCTCAGCGGGCTCGAGTTCGAGGCGCCGGGGTTCACGCGGCTCACGACGCTGATTCACCTGAAGGGCGACGGGCACGAGGGGATCGGCGAGGACGTCGTCTACGACGCCCTCGATCACGTCGCATTCCAGGACGCGGGACCCGTCCTCGACCTCGCCGGCGAGCACACGATCGACTCGTTCTCGAAGCTGCTCGAGGGGGCCGATCTCTTCCCCAGCCCACCCGAGCGCGACGTCTCGGCCGACTACCGCCGCTGGGCCTTCGAGAGCGCCGCTCTGGACCTGGCGCTGCGACAGGCTGGGAAGCCGCTGCACGAGGTGATGAGGCGCGACCCGGAGCCGGTCAACTTCGTCGTTTCCATGCGGCTGACCCCTCCCGGCTCGGATGAGGTCTCGACGATCGAGCCGGTTCGCAAGCGGCTGGAGGTCTATCCGACCCTTCGCTTCAAGCTGGACCCGACGAACGACTGGACCGACGAGCTGATCGCCCAGCTCACCGAGACCGGCGCCGTCGACTCACTCGACCTGAAGGGGCAGTACAAGGGGACCCCGGTCGACGTCGACACCGATCCCGAGCTCTACCGGAAGCTGATCGAGGCGTTCCCGGAGGCGTGGCTCGAGGATCCCGACGTGAACGACCAGACGAGGCCGATCCTCGACGCGGTGGCGGACCGCGTCACCTGGGACGCACCGATTCACTCGGTCGCCGACATCGAGGACCGGCCCTGGCCGCCGAAGATGGTGAACATCAAGCCCTCGCGGTTCGGCCCGCTCAGCAGGCTCCTCGCGGCCTACGACCACACCGCGGAGAACGGGATCGGGGCCTACGGCGGTGGTCAGTGGGAGCTTGGCCCGGGTCGCGGCCACATCCAGTACCTGGCCTCGATCTTCCACCCCGACACCCCGAACGACGTCGCTCCCTCTGGCTACAACACCGCGGGCACCGAGCCCGGCCTGCCGCCGAGCCCGTTGGAGCCGATGCCGACGCCGACCGGTTTTCGCTGGGGCGAATAGCCAGATAGGCTGCCGGGCCATGGCCGAGCAGAGCTTCGCCGACGCGCTGAACGAGCAGATCTCGAACGAGTTCGGGGCATCGCAGCAATACATCGGGGCCGCCGTCTACTACGACTCGGAGACCCTTCCCCAACTTGCCGCGTTCTTCTACCGCCAGGCGGTCGAGGAGCGAAACCACGCGATGATCATGGTCCAGTACCTGCTCGACACCGACGAGGAGGTCCGGATCCCGGACGTCAAGTCACAGCAGACGACCTACGACGACGTCGTCGGGCCCGTGAGGATGGCGCTCGAGCAGGAGAAGCGCGTGAGCGACGAGATCTTCGCCCTGTTCAAGCTCGCCCGCGACACCGGCGACTTCAGGGCGGAGCAGTTCCTCACCTGGTTCGTGAAGGAGCAGGTCGAGGAGGTCTCGTCGATGACCGACCTCCTGAACGTGGTCGAGCGGACGCAGGAGTCGCCGCTGATGATCGAGGACTTCCTCGCCCGCGAGCAGATCGGCGACACGGGGGACGACCCCACCGCCCCACCGGCGGCCGGCGGCACCCTCTAGTAGATCCGGCCGGACCGGCTCCTGTGCGCCCGGCGGCTCGGGCAGCCACGTTAAACGGGTTGCTCCTCGCTCCGCTCGGAGCACCCTCGCATCATCAGGCAGCCGCCCGCTGGACCAGCGGGATCACCGCCGGCACCGGGGCGCCCAGATATCTGGTGGCGAGCCTCGTCTCCATCACGCGCGGCCCGCGGCGCTCGAGCTTGTACGCCCGAGCCTCAGGCCGCGAGGCGACGACCTCGACCAGCTCGTCCCCGACGAAGCGCAGCGCCGCCCCGTCCTCTGCCGCGAACCCGGCCGGCATCCCGTCGAGCAGGTGCCTGTGGAACGCCTGACGGCGGTCCCCGTCGCCGTAGTGGACGGCGTTGCTGTGGCGGACGAACCCGAGCGCGGGCACCCGGTTCACCTCGCTGTGGTAGCCGCTCACGGCCTCGGCGAACCAGCAGAGCGACCCGGCACTGAGGCCGCACAGGATCACTCCCCGCTCGTAGGCATCGCGCAGGATCAGGTCGATCCCATGCGCCCGCCACACCCCGAGCAGGCTGATCAGGCTCCCGCCGCCCACGTAGATCACGTCCTGGGCGAGCAGGTGGGAGCGCGGGTCACCCACCCCACGCTCGCGACGGAACAGGCTCACGTGCGATGGCTTCGCCCGGTCGCGAAAGGCGTTGTAGAACCGGACGACGTAGTGGTCGGCGTCGCCGCTCGCCGTCGGCAGGAAGCACACTCGCGGCGTGCTCGAGCCGGCGAGGCCCAGCACGTAGTCATCGAGCAGGGGATTCCCGGACTCCTGCGAGAAGCCACCACCGCCAAAGGCAACGACCTGTCTCATCGCCTGCATTGGCTCTCCCTCCGTGTGGGTCGCATCGCGGAATTGTCCGGAGGGCGCACCCCCGCGTCCTTGGACCGATGTCGAAAGATTCAGCCCGCGGTATCGAACTCGTGTCGGAGCTCGGCGAATCCAGCCACGAGCACGAGGGGCGCGAACCAGAGCACGTACGGGTAGAACCAGTGGTTCGCGGTGACCTGAACGGCGATCAGGAGGACCGCCGCGAGCGCGGCGACCTGTACCGGGGACCGCTCCCTCGGCACGAAGAAGAAGGCCACGGCCAGCCCCACCGCAAGGACCTTGGCGACGGTCTGAAGGGCGTCGAGGGATGGTGCCTGGCCCCAGACGCTGAATGGCGACCCGCGCGCGGCCTGATAGCCGAGCGAGCGGTCATAGAGCTCCCTGAGGCCGCCGTCGGGCAGCAGGGGCACCGTCACGATCGCGGCGACGAGCAGGAAGGCGATCGCGATAGGCCGCGAGAGTCCTCCCTCGCCGGTCTCCGGTCCCGGCGGCGAACAGTGGCGCGAGCACGAGTGGCCCGAACTTGGTCAACCCAGCGAGCGCCGAGAGAGCGCCGCGCGCCGACGGGGAGGAGATCGCGAGCAGGCAGCAGACGACGAGGAACGCGACCAGCGCGTCGTTGAAGCTGGAGGCGAGCGTGTACATCGTGAACGGGTAGGCGAGCCACCCGTATGCGAGCGCGATCCCCAGCGTGATCCCCTGCGGCCCGGCGCGCAGCCGGCGCCCGAGCAGGAACAGCGCCAGCGCGGTGAGCAGCTCGAACCCGAGCGCCGCCCCCCGCGCGGCCGGAACGCCGTCCCACTCCCCGCTCCACGGAAGCGCGAGCTCGAATGGAACGTAGGCGAGGTAGTTGACCGGGCCGTAGACGTCGCCGCGAACGTCGTCGCTGGGCGGCAGCCCCTCGGAGAACTCCTCCGTGTACACATCCTCGCCGTGCGTCAGGCGATCGGCTCCGATCACCCCGGCGAGCCCGACGTCGATCACCTTCCCCTCCGTCGCGACGTATGCCGTGTGAATGGCGATCAGCACGGCGATCACGGCCACGAGCACGCCGCGTGGTGCGATCGGCAGCAGGGGGCCGGCGCGCTCTCGCGGGCGGAATCCCGCGATCAGCATCCTGGCGAAGACGTAGGCGAGCATCGGGTAGACGAGCGCGACGGAGAGGTCGATGTCCGCCTTGTTGAAGAAGAACAGGGAGGCGCTGAACCCGAGCAGCGCGAGAAGATCGAGGTGCAGCAGCCTGAACGGCCGACGCGGGTCGATGAACGGCGCGACGAACAGCAGGCACAGCGGGATCCAGATCCACCACTCGCTGACGTCGCCGCCTACCGCGCCCTCGTAGCCGCGCGCGAGCTTCGTGTCGACCTGGGAGCCGGTCCACCGCTCCACCACCTCGCCGCTCGCGTCATCGATCACCACCTGGGCGAGGTCGTCCCGCCCTTCGAAGAAGTCGACCTGCCATTGGGGCTGACCGTCGCTGCCAACCCGGGTCCGCACCCGCACCCGGTCCGCATCCGCCGCCTCGGTGGGGACGGCCAGGGCTGCGATCGAGGCGACCCGCCGGGCGTCGAGAGCGAAGCCCGGCGGCGGTGTCAGCGGCGGCGGCTCGACGAGCTCATAGGTCCGACCGCC
This sequence comes from uncultured Solirubrobacterales bacterium, assembly GCA_963808565.1. GTDB lineage: Bacteria > Actinomycetota > Thermoleophilia > Solirubrobacterales > 70-9 > DASUPK01. Next base: position 39,592 of record CAWEGM010000010.1, on the reverse strand, counting down.
ATCGAAGGGAGGCTGATCGCCGGGCTGCGCCGGCGTCTCCGGTCCGGCCAACGCCAAGCCCGGGGCGAGGAGGATGACGCTCAGGGCGCCGCTGAGGGCCGCGATCGGGACACGCATAGCGCGGCAGTCTCGCGGATCCCCCTAGGGACGCTCGGCCTATCCGGCGGCAGGGAGGAGGACGACGGCGGCGTCACCTATCAGGCCGGTGCGGGCGGAGGCATCCACATCTACCCCTCACCGGATAACGCGGGCAATTCGGGCGCGACCCTGGCGGCGTGGCTCTACGACGACCTCGAGGCCGTCGTCGACGAGCTGATCGGCAAGGGACTGGCGTTCGAGCAGTACGGCGAGCCGCTCAACACCGACGAGAAGGGGATCGCGACGATGGGGGACGAAAGGGCCGCCTCGTTCAACGACCCCGACGGCAACATCATGGCGATCGCCGATCGATAGCGCGCCCGCGACCCGGGTGGTTCAGCCATGCGGGTCGATCGGCGTGACCGTGCCCTGCTCGGCGCTGGCCACCCAAACCCGGCCATAACCGACCGCGATCCCGGTCGGGCGCCGGCCGACCTCGATGCGCCTCGGGGCTAGATCCGATTCGCCATCGGCGAGATAGGCGACCTGGGCGGGGCGCTGCTCGAAGGTCGGTGGCGCTGCGCCGCCGGCGATCGTCACCCACACCGCGCCTTCTCCGGCTGCCAGCCTGATCGGGATGGCCGCCCCCGGAACGTCCGTGCCGTCGCCCTCGATCTCCGCCTTGCCCTGATCTACGCCGACGATCTCGACCTCGCGGGCGAGCCGCTCGTTCGTCCGCGCGGCGAGCACATCGTCGCCGTCGAGGGCGAGCGCGTAGGTGCCGAACTCTCCCGCGTCAACGGTACTCACGACCTCTCCGCTCGAGGTGTCGATACCTGTGACTGTGCCGTCCCGAACGCTCGCAACCCAGGCTCGGTCATCGCCGACGACCACGTCCCCGGGCTGGGCGCCTACCTCGATCGGCTCTCCAATCAGCGCGAGTGTCGTGGGATCGAGCCGGGCCACCGTGCCGTCGGATGCGCTGGTCACCCAGATCGCGCCGTCCCCGACGGCGACCCCTGCCGGATCACCGATCGTCTCCGGGCCGCGGATAGCACTACCGGTCGCCGGATCAATCCGCCAGATGCTGTCGTCGCCACAGGCGACGTAGACGCTCCCGCCCCCGACCGCGATCGCCGCGGGACCACTCCCCACCCCGATCGGGTCCCTCTGGACGGTCCCGGTGAGAGGATCGATTCGAGTCACGGCGCCCCGGGTGTTGTCCGCGACCCAGACCCCGCCCTCACCGGTCGCAACGGCGACCGGCGATCCGCCGACCTGGATCGCTCGGCCTGCGGACGGCTCGAGCACCGCCGCGGCGGGCGCGTTCTCATCTTCGCCACCGCAGCCGGCGATGGAGAGAGCGATCAGAGAAAGCGCCAGAAGTTTTTTGGTGTCTCGATGATCCATTCGATTGCGCCGCCGTAATCAGGAATAACGACGGTCAGCCCGGGCCGGATCAATTCGAATCAGACCAAGGAAGGGATGGACGATGAGAACGAAGCTGACCGCGCGCCGGGCGACCCTGCTCGCCTCGGTGGTCGCCGCGGCGGCCATAGCCGTGCCGCTGAGCATCGGCTCCAGCCATCGCGAAGCGCCCAACATCATGCTCGACCCGTCCGCGGACAACACGGACGTCTACGCGTTCACCGCGGACGACGCACCGAACGCGCTGACGGTTGTCGCCAACTGGATTCCGGGAGAGGTCCCCGCCAACGGACCGAACTTCTTCCGCTTTGACGATCGAGCGAGGTACTACATCAACATCGACAACACCGGTGAAGGCAAGCCGGACATCCGTTACCTGTTCAAGTTCAAGACCAGCGTCGCGAACCCGAACTCGTTCCTGTACGCGGGCCCGGGGACCCAGGACTTCAACGATCCTGGCCTCAACGTCAGCCAGCGCTACAACCTGGTTCGGGAGACGCTCAAGAAGAACGGCAAGGTGGCCAGCCGCAAGACGGTGGGAAGCAACCTCCCGGTTGCCCCGCCGAACATCGGACCGAAGACGTTCCCGAACTACCAGAACTTCGTCAATCAGGCGACGCAGACTCTGGGGGACGGGACCAAGGTGTTCGCGGGCAGTCGCGACGATCCGTTCTTCGTTGACCTCGGCGCCACCTTCGACGCGATCAACGTGCGTCAGGGCACCGGCAACGAGGGTCAGGGCAAGGATGATTTCTCGGGGTACTCGACCTCGTCGACGATCATCCAGGTCCCGGAGCAGCTCGTCACCCGGGATCGGCAGTCCGTCGCGGGCCCCGACGCGGCGAACGCCGTGGTCGGCGTCTGGTCGAGCTCCGAGCGTCGTAGGCTCCAGCCGACCACCGGGACGGTGCCCGGGAAGTCGCAGGGCCAGAAGAGGGGGAACCCCTTCGTGCAGGTCTCGCGTCTCGGCAACCCCCTCGTGAACGAGGTGGTCATCCCGCTGGGTCAGAAGGACAGGTTCAACCGGACGAGGCCGGCCCAGGACGCAGCCAACTACGGTCAGTTCGTCACGAATCCGGAGCTGGCGGCGATCCTGAACGACCTGTTCGGCATCGGCGCACCGGAGACGGGACGGAGCGACATCGTTCTGGCTCTGCTCCAGGGTCTGCCGAACCTGAACCGGCACTCCGGGCCGGCGGCTGGGACCCCGGTTGACACCCTGAAGCTCAACCTGGGAACTCCGCCGTCGATGTCACCGAGCCGCTTCGGCGTGATCGGTGGCGACAACGCCGGGTTCCCGAACGGTCGCAGGCTCGCCGACGACGTCGTCGACATCGAGCTCCAGGTCGTGGCCGGGTTCCTGGTTGGCAATCCGGTACCGCTCGGTGACGGAGTCGACAAGAACGACAAGCCGTTCCTGTCGGCGTTCCCGTACCTCGCTGCGCCGGACTCGGGTTTCGACTCGAATCCCGGCCAGCGGATCGAGCCGGCACACATAGGCACTCCGGCCGGCGGCCTGTAGACGAGGCCACCAGTGGAGATCCCGGAAAGGGGTCGGGGGCCGGGCAAGCAGGACGCCCCCGACCCCACCGGGATTCGCGCCCCAGAGTAACCCGCGATCACGGAGACTTGAAATGGCAGAGCTCACCCATCATCCCGCATCTCCCGCTGGCGGGCCCACGCACCCCCAACCTCGCCGACGCGCGGCCCGAACGATCCGCTGGCTCGCGCCGCTCGCGGTTTTCGGAGCCTTGTTCCTCGCCCTTTCGGCGCTGAACCGCTCATCTGACCCCGGCACCGACACCGCGCCCGACCTTGCCGCCCTGCCGTTCGGGGATACCGAGGGTCAGGTGCGGATCCTGGAGGATGCACTCGCGGCGAATCCCTCCGACGCCGGTCTCGCCACGATGCTCGGGGACGCCTACTACCAGCGCTCCCGCGAGACGGGCGATCCCGCCTACTACACGCGGGGCGAACAGGCCTATTCGAAGGCGCTCGAAAGCGACCCGGCCAGCGTCGAGGCTGTGACCGGGCAGGCGACGCTGGCGCTAGCGCGCCACGACTTCGCAGGCGGACTGGCGCTCGCCCAGCGGGCCCACGCCCTCGAGCCGGCTCTGGTTGCACCCTACGCCGCGCTCGTCGATGCCCAGATCGAGCTCGGCCGCTACCGCGCCGCCGAGGGCAGCCTGGGCCGGATGCTGGCGCTGAAGCCGAACCTGAGCTCGTATGCACGGGCCTCGTATTTCCGCGAGCTGAATGGAGACCTGCCCGGCGCCCTTCAGGCGATGCGGCTCGCCGCCGCCGCCGGCGCCGGTGCCCCCGAGGGGCAGGCCTACGTCCAGTCGCTGCTCGGCAAGCTCGAGATCGACGTCGGCAACTATGCCGCTGCGGCGCACGCGTACCGTCAGGCGCTGGCGGTCAATCCAGGCTACGCACCGGCCCTCGCCGGGCACGCCCAGATCGATGCTATCCGCGGGAGGTTCGACCGGGCGATCGCCGGCTATCGGGCCGCGATCGAGCATCAAAGCTCTCCGGATTACGCGATCGCGCTGGGCCAGACCGCGGAGGCAGCCGGACGGGGAGCCGAGGCCAAGCGCGCCTTCGCGATGGTGGCGACCGCGGAACGGTCGCTGGCCGCGGTCGACGTCATCCCGGACCCCGATCTGACGGTGTTCGAGGCCGACCACGGCTCCCCCAACAAGGCCGTGATGCTGGGCCGCGAGACGATGGAAGCGGCGCCGAGCGTCCGCTCCGCCGATGCGCTCTCCTGGGCTCTTCACAGGGCGGGTCGCCACGACGCAGCCTCGCGGGTCTCGGCGAAGGCGATGAGGCTGGGCAGCCGCGACCCTTACTTCCTCTTCCACGCGGGGATGATCGCGCGGGCCTCTGGTGACCGGGATGAGGCGAGACGGCTGCTCGGAGTCCTGGTCGCCCAGAGCCCGCGGTTCAACCCGCTCTACGGCCCTCAGGCGAAGCGAGCGCTGAGGAGTCTGGGATGACCACGGGCTCGGAAGCCGATACACCCACTTGCAGCAGCTTCTTCTAACGGGAGCGCTTTATCCCAATGGCCATGCGGGATTGCGGTCACCTGGACCGCATCGGCAGGCGGAGTCGGTAAGCCGAGGTCCCACCCTCGTGGCGTTGTAGTGGCGTCTTGATCGGGCCGATCAGTGGCCCAGCTCCGATGAGATCGAGCTGTGACCGCCCTGAACGGCGAGCGGCCCCCAACGAGAAGGGGCCGCTCGCTTCGCCCGTGCCCCATCGGACACCGGCTCGCCGCTACGTGTGCTACCCGCGCTTCGTGTTCAGCTTGCTGAAGGTGCACTGCACGTGCAGCTGAACCGGCAGCGGATTGGCCGTGTCGTTGTCGAACTGGAACAGCCAGGCCGACTTGCCCGACGGGCCGTCGGTCTTCTCCGCGAGCGGCTCGAAATCCCTGTTGTCGAGAGGCGGCCGCGGGTCGATCACTCCGCCGCCGAGCGCCACGCCAGCCCCCAGCTTCGGGTTCGACGGGCACGTGACGGTGTGGTCCGAGACCCCGTTGTTCTGGGAGTTCGGGAGCAAGGTCACGTTCTGGACCACATTTGTGGTGGCCCCGCCGAGCCGGGTCCTCAGTGTGTTGTCCCCCCGTTCTGCGCGACTGCGAAAGAGGTGCCGCCCACGGCAACCACCAGCGCGATCAGGCTGAGGACGAAACCAGGCGACAGGTGCTTCTTGATCCTTCTGATCATTTTTCCTCCCCATCTCGGGAACTAAAGGCGACGAGCCTTCCACAGGCCCGTCACACCGGGCAAACCCGCCCCATCTGGGTTAGTTGCGGCCCGATGGCCCGCTTAGTTCTACCGGTGATGGCCGTTGCCACTCGGGCAGCCAGTTGCAGCTAGGCCCGGTGACGCAGTGGCGTTGTAGTGGCGTCGCGCCGCTGCCGAGCTGGTGGTCCGCGTCGCCCGGAAGCGACAGATTTGGAGGGGAAACGTCCAACGGGAGCGACGGGACTCGAACCCGCGGCCTCCGGCGTGACAGGCCGTGTCGGGGAAAACGACGGAGGACGACGGTGGACGCTTTCCCCTGCGTTCAGGCACGGATCGAGCTGGCGGCCGGATCGGCCGGGCATGGGCGCGCGGGGACGTTTGGGCCACAACTGGGCCACAGATCCATCGGGATACTCGCGTATTCTGTGGTGAATACGAACCTCGCGGCTAGCCACCGGAGCCGCACGAAGGAACGGAGCTCCGGTTGACGAGCAGCACCATCCCGCAGCACCTCACGGTCGAGAAGGCGGCCGCGCGCTGCTCAGTGAGCATCCACACGATGCGCGACTGGATCGACCGCGGCATCGTCCCGACGACACAGGTCCTCCCCGGAGGCCGGCGCCTGATCGCCGAGCCCGACCTCGCCGAGCTGCTCGAGTCCAGGCGGCGCCCATGAGTCCGACCGAGCCCAAGCCGAGAAGGCCGACGACGATGCCGCCCGGCTCCGGGACGCCGGCCATCTGCCGATGCTGGCGGACGAGGTCTGGTTCGTGGTGGGGCCGGCGTCATGAGCACCGCGGAGGCCATCGCGTACCTCGAGGCTGAGGAGAAGAAGTCATGAGCGAATTCGAGATCAAGATCCCGTACCAGTCCCGCGGTCAGAAGGTCAGCGAGGCGCTCGCCGCTGGTGTCGACCGCGCCGTCGAGCGCGGCGAAGACCGCGACGTCGTCACCTCTCTTCTCGTCCAGGCGGCCGGGTTCAAGAACATGGGCGCCCTGATCGACCACGTCGAATCCCTCGACGCCGAGGGCCGGCGCGACCTCCTGAACAAGGCCCGTGCCGGCGTCGGGCTCGACACCGTCGAGGACGTGCAGGCGCACAGGACCTTCATCCGAGCCAACGAGGAGGCCATCCGGAGCCGGGGCGAGCCGCCTCAGTACGTGATCGATTTCGCGACGATGACCCAGCGGCCGGCCGGCGAATACGCCGAGCAGCTTCGCGCCAAGGAAGAGCGCGAGCTCAAGATCCTGCGCGAACGCGATGAGCGCAAGCGAGAGGCAGCGGAGCAGCGCCGCCGCGTCCAGAAGGCAAGGGACGCCGCCTTTGCGAAGCTCGCCCCGCCTGGCTTTGGACCGAGGCCAGAATGAGGTCGCTCGCGGAGGCTCGCTGGATGGTCAACCACAAGCTTGCGATCGAGCACGAAAGCGCACACGCGAGCGCGGCAATTCTCCTCGGACTGGACCTGATCGAGGTCCGTGTTGATCAGCCGGACGACTGCCACGGACGAGTCAAGATCCGCGGCGGGCGTGCCCGGCCGCGTGAGTTCGGGTTGATGGTCATGTCCGCGTTTCTGGTAGACGCGAGGCAGTCGTTGTCCCCATTCCCTCCGCTCCCCCTGGAGGATGAGACGCCGGACGAGCGGCAGTTGCGCGAGGTAGCCGAAGAGCTGGACCTCGACCGCGCCGGTTGGAACCGGCTCCGTGGGGACGCGCTCGAGCTGGTCGCCAGCGCTGAGTTCTTCCGCTTGTCGGAGGCCTTCAAGACCGCGCTCGCTCACTACCCGGTACTTCAGGGCAAGCTGCTTGAGCACGTGATCACGATCGCCACCGCGGAGCGCGGGCCGCGCGGCGACAAGGAGGTTGCACTGTGCAACGCATGATCTTGAAGACCACGACCACAGGGGTCGATCAGGAGCTCGGCACCTTCGTCGCACGCATCAGCGGATGGAGCGCCGATCGAGACGGAGACACGATCGATCGTCATGCGTTTGATCGGACGGTCTCGGCATGGCAATCGAGCGGCAAGCAAATCCCGCTGTTGCACGAGCACTCGACGACCGCCATCGGGTCGCTCGATCCGGCCACGATGGAAACGGATGAGAAGGGTCTGATCGTCGCCGGCGAGGTGGACCGCGAGATCCCCGAGGGCAGGCAGACGTGGAAGATGATCAAGCGCGGCAGACGCCTCGTTCAGCATCGGGTTCATGGTGGTGAAGTCCCGTCCGCGTAAAGGCGCTGGTCGCCACATCCTCGAGATCGATCTGCTCGAGGTCAGCGCAGTGACAAGACCGGCACATGCGGCGACCCAGGCGTTGAGCTGGAAGACCGCAAGGGATCACCCCCGCGTGACGAAGGTGACGGAGGAAGAGATCCTCGCGGTCGCTGCGGAGGGCGAGAAGCGTGCGAAGCAGAACCGACCGATCAAGGTCGAGACCTTCAAGTGCTGATGGGTCTGGCCCTACTCCTGCAGCCCGGCGGCTTCGAAGACTCGGGCTCGACGTGCCCGCTGCGCCTCTATGGAGTGGGTGGAGTTCCGATTCGAGTGTTGGGCGAAAAAAGCGCCGTCGCACCCCCAGCGCCGATCAGGAGGGTCCCGCCGGCAAGCATCACGGCCTGCTTCCAGCCCCATCCTGAGTCCGAGATCCCGAGCGGATTAGCGAACGCGGCGATTAGCGCTACCACAAGCCCCACGAGGGCGACCACCATTCCAATCTGCCTTCTCGTCATGGCGGCGGAAAGACTACCTCTCGCTGAGGGGGGAGGGTCGCGATCACGTTTCCACGCACGAGAAAACCGCCGATTGAGTTCGTACAAAGAAAACTTCTCCCCCACAGCCTGGAGGCATGAGAATGATGGACCGTGAGGAGATGATCGCGATCCTCGAGCAGATCATCCGCGATCCCGATACGAACCCGACCGCCCGCTGCACCGCGATCAGAACCTTGCGGGAGATTCCGCAGCAGCCGGAAGCCTACGCGTTCGCCGACCTTTACCCGGACGACTTCGAGCTCCGCCGCACGGGGCGCGACGCCAACAACAGCTGAGGATGAGCGACCGCCGGGAGCGCCACTTCACTCTTCATCTGCCGAGCGGCGAAATCGTTCCGCTGGACGCCGCCGCAGACGACGATCTGCTTCGTATCACCGCCGCCGGCGACGACGAGGAGCGTTGGCGCGCAGAGGTCGATTAGGATGAGATCGATGGAGGGAGCGAGGGCTCTGGCATTTGGGTCGCTGATCCTCGCGATCGTATGCGCGGCGCCTGCGATCTCAGCGGCGCAGGACGGTGGCGTTCCGACCGAGACCCCGACGACCGAGACCGCGACCACCACAACGGCGGAGCCCGTTTCGCCGGCGGATCCCGTCGCCGCCGGGCAGCACGGAGAGCGAGGGTGTCGAGCCGGGGGGAGATCAGGCCGCCGACCGGGGTGAGGAGCCCCGCAGCAGGCAGACGTCCCCGAGCCAAGCGGCGCGGCCATCAGCTCGGGCTCGCCGGGCCGGGCACGCGCGGCGGCCACCACTAGGGTGAACATGGGCGACTTCTTCTTCTCGCCCGCGACGGTCTCGATCGCGGTCGGAGACACCGTCACCTGGCGCAACATCGGGCACGAGCTCCATACCGCCACCGCGGACGACGGTAGCTTCGACACGGGGGTCGTCGTCGCCGGACAGCGTAGCTCCCGGATGTTCAGCAAGGCGGGAACGTTCACCTACGTCTGCACCATCCACCCGAACATGAAGGGCACAGTCCGCGTGTCGGGCGGCGGAGCGGGCGGCACAGCCGGCGGCGGGGGGGCGGGGGCGAGCGCGGGTCCCGGGCCCTCCGAGGCGGACGCCGTGAAGTCACCCAAGGCGGCCGGCGACTCGGACACCCTGCCGATGAGCGGGATGGCCGCCGGCGCCCTCGGGCTGGTCGGTCTGGCGCTCTTGGCGTCGGGGCTGACCACCAGATACGCAGGCGGGAGAACCACCGCTTCCGCAGTGGCAACGATCACGGTTAAGAGGAAGGCTGGGATATTCGCCCATCGAATCCGCAAGTACAAGGTGCTCGTGGACGGGCAAGAGGTCGGACGATTGGGAGATGGCGAGACCCTGTCGACCGACGTCCTGCCAGGCGCTCACGAGGTCCATCTAAAGCTCGACTGGGGGCGGTCCCCGTCCGTGAGCGTCAATGTGTCTGGAGACGAAGAGGTCCGGCTGTTTTGCGAACCGGCGGCAAGTGTGTTCACCGATTTCTACTACTCGATGTTCGCTCGCAAGCGCTACATCAAGCTCCGCGAAGCGTGAGGGGATTCGTCATGACCCCGCCTTACCCTCGGGCGCGTGGCTGATCGTCCCCGCTACCTGCGACGATGTCGCCGACGACCGTTTGGGCCACTAGCGGGCCAGGCGCGCCGCGGCGGCCGCCGCCGGCCCTCGTCGGGAACTACGCCCGGTGCAGGGGAAACGTGTAGCGGGAGCGACGGGACTCGAACCCGCGGCCTCCGGCGTGACAGGCCGGCGCTCTAACCAACTGAGCTACGCCCCCGGGGTGGGGCTCCAGCGTAGCGTTCAATCGCTAGCCGGCGAGCTCCTGAACGTTCGTCGCGACCGGGCCCTTCGGCCCCTCCTCCGACTCGTAGGAGACGCGGGCGCCGTCGGTGAGCGACCGGTAGCCGTCGCCCGAGACCGATGAGAAATGGACGAACAGGTCCTTGCTCCCGTCGTCCGGGGTGATGAACCCGTAGCCCTTCTCGTTGCTGAACCACTTGACGGTTCCTTCTGGCATTGCTCCAACCTCCTCGGCCGGTCCGGATGCGCGAGGAGGCGCCTAGGCACCGGGTCCCTGCGCTTCTTTGTCGGGGCTGTCGACCCCCTACTGATGGCGCGGGAACCTACCGAACAGATCCGCCGGATGCCGCGAAGCGATTAGGGTGCGGCGGCGATGCGGCTGGTCACCTACAAGGGAGAGGTCGGCGAGCGCGCCGGAGTCCTGACGCAGGAGGGCATTTTCGATGCAAGCGAGCTCCTCGGCGGGGATGCCGCGACGCTGCGCGAGCTGATCGCAACGGACCGGCTGGCGGACCTGCGCAGCAGGGTCGCCGACGCGCCTGACGGCGTCGAGCACTTGGCCGGCGTGGAGCTCCTGCCGCCCCTGCCCGATCCCGACAAGATCATCTGCATCGGGCTGAACTACCGCTCGCACGCCGCCGAGGCTGGGATCGACCCGCCCGAGGAGCCGACGTTCTTCGCCAAGTTCCGCAACGCCCTCGCCGCTCCCGGCGCGACCGTGCCACTGCCCGCCGCGAGCGAGAAGGTCGACTACGAGGCCGAGGTCGCCTTCGTCGTCGGCCGGCACTGCAGCGATGTCCCCCCCGAGGAGGCACTCGACACAATCGCGGGCTACATGCTTCTCAACGACCTCTCCGCCCGGGACCTCCAGTTCGCGACCCCGCAATGGATGCCGGGAAAGGTCTTCGATGGGTCTGCGCCCTCGGGACCGGCTCTCGTCACTCCCGACGAAGCGGGAGCGCCCGACGAAATCTCCTTCGCGCTGGACCTGAACGGTGAGCGGATGCAGGAGGCTTCCACCGCCGACCTGATCTTCTCGGTCCCCGAGCTCGTGTCGAGGCTGTCGCGGTGGATGACGCTGGAACCCGGCGACATCGTCTCGACCGGCACGCCCGCCGGGGTGGGGAGCGTTCGCCAGCCGCGGGTCTGGCTCAAGGCTGGGGACGAGATCCTGGTCAGCTCGCCGACGCTCGGCGAGCTCCGGACGTCGCTTGCCTGATGCGCGAAGAGCCGATCATCTCGCGCGCATGGATCAAGGCGGCCCTCGTCGTCCTGATCGGGGGGGCGCTCGGCCTGGGCGCATACGTGCTCGCGTCGGACTCCGAGATCGACCTCCCCGACCTTCCCGAGGTCGATCTCGACGAGCTGGATCCCGGCGGCACGACCACGAACGTCTCCGAGACGACGCTCGAGGACACGACGGTTGGAGTCGAGCAAGAGCCGCCTGACTCGGACCCGTTCACGTCCGCCGCCTTCGCGGAGGCGCTCGCGAAGGTCCGCGACGCAGTCGGCCCCGGGAAGCAGCTGACGCGCGTGAGCGTGAACGACACCCAGACACAGTTCTCGGTTCGCCGTGGCGACGAAATCGAGGTGTATTCGGTTCGGGCCGACGGCGGCGACCTCTCCACGCAGGACGCGACCGTCACCATCACCGGCACCGCGACCCTCGCCGACTTCGCCTTCCCCCTGGACGCGGTCGATCCGGCCGCCGTCGACCGCATGCTCGGCGAGGCCGCCAGGCAGAGCGGCGACCCGCGCTTCCATCCGACCGTGCTTAACCTGGAGCGCCAGATCCCGTTCGGCTCGAGGGAGCTCGCCTGGACGATCAGCGCCGAGGCCGGGGATCGGAACCTGACCTACCGCGCCGCGGCGGACGGCCGCCAGGTCAAGGATGTCGGTGGCGGCGGAACGGCGATCCCGCCCCAGGCGAAGGCAGCCGAGCAGCTGAACGACTGCATCCAGGCAGCGGGGACCGACATCGATGAGGTCACCGCGTGCTTCGAGGACTTCTCGCCCTAGCTCGCGCTTCGCTGCTCGACCAGATCCTCGATCCGCGAGTACACCTCGGGGGCGTGCTTCTTGAGCTTCTTCACCTCGAAGTGGCCGAGCGTGATCACCCTGAGAGGCGACTTGGCCGTGACCGTTGCGCTGCGCATCGAGTCATCGAGCATTCCTGCCTCGCCGAAGATGTCTCCCGGACCGAGGTCGGCGATGTGCTCGCCATCTCGGGTCACCTCGGCGGTGCCATCCTCGATCGCGAACAGATCATGCGAGTAGCTGCCCTCCTTGAGGATCTCCTGACCCTCTGGGAGCTCCTTGGAGGCGGCGAAGGTCGCGACCTTCTTGAGCTCCTCGTCAGAGGCGCCCGAAAAGAGCGGGATTCTCTTGAGCTGGGATACGTCCAAGGTTTCATTCCTCCCGTTGGATCGTGCGGCTTCCTTGGTTCGCCGCTGACGCGGTCAACGTACCCGAAAGCGGCTCGGATAGAGTGCGACGTCCACCACACCACGTCCACCTCACCACGTCCACCACACCAAGGAGGGTCGATCTCACATGGGCCTGATGGACAACATCAAGAAGGCGCAGGAAATGGCGCAGCAGGCACAGCAGACGGGCGGGCCCGGCCAGATGAGCCCCTCGGCTGGCGACGTCGAGTACGCGAACCTGGCGATGAAGCTGAACCAGAACGGGCTGCCGGGCGTAGCGACGATCAACTCGATCAACGAGTCCGGCGCCGGCTCCGACCCGGTGAACAAGGCGTACGACATCCAGGTGTCGGTCGTGCTCGAGAAGGGCGACAGCTATGACACCTCCGTCTTCCAGTACCTGACGGACGATGCGGTCAACGCGTATCAGCCGGGCGGCAAGTTCGAGATCAAGGCCGATCCGGACGACACCAACAAGGTCATTCTCTACGGCCAGGCGTAGGTTCGGGCGCTTGCGATCTTCGGGATCGCAGCACACCCAGCCTGAGTCGCCAGAGGACGACTAGGCCGGGATCAGGTTCGGAGCGCCGCGCCTCACCACGTAGGCCGCGGGCATGCTCTCGCCGGGAGCCCGCTCCAGGACACCGTCGACGATCCACCACTCGGCCCGCAGACGCTCGCGAGTCACGTCGCAGACCACGTAGCCGTGTCCGGAGAACTCGCACCACTCCACGTCGCCCACCTCACCTTCGAACGCCCGCTCGGCGGACACGATCTGATCGGCTCGTGGCTCCACCTTGAGCTTGTCGTCGAGGTTCTGCGACGTCAGGCTGGGAGCGGTGATCTCGACCCCGACGACGGATCCGTCCCTGACGAGCCGGGAGGCGACGCAGGCGTGGATGTCCGCACTCAGGACGACCACGTCGTCGAGCGCGCCGAACCTCTCGAGCAGACGATCGCGCTCGGCCGGATAGCCGTCCCACTGGTCCTTGTCGGGGCCGTCGCCGTCCTCGTCCATCAGCTTCAGCTTCAGCAACGCGGTCCGCAGGAGATCGCTCGGCGACTCGCACCAGCTCCGGTGCATGATCGAGGGGCTGCCCACGAGCCGCCATGCGGCGCTCGAGGCCGCGAGCTCTCCGAGGAGCCAGTCGCGCTGCTCTCTGCCGAGCATCGAGCGGTCCGGCCGCCTCATCTCGGGCTCGACCGCCGGCTGGTCGCGCCGGCTGCGGATGTCGAGAAGGAAGATGTCGGCGAGGTCGCCGACCGGGATCCTGCGGAAGACGCGGTGCGGGTCGGCCCGGTCCGGCGGCCGCGCCGGCAGCCATTCCCAGCGGGCGCGGAAGGCGGCCTCGCGGCGGTTCGCCCACGGCCCGTGCTGGTCGGGGTCGTGCGCGTCCGACCCTCCGGCCCAGGCGCCATCGGCGAGCTCGTGGTCGTCAAGGGTCGCAATCATGGGCAGCCGCCGGTGGAGCGCCTGGACATCGGGGTCCCGGTGGTACTGGGCGTAGCGGGTGCGGTACTCGGCGAGCGTCCTGCACTCCCCCAGGGGATCGAAGGGCCGACCGATGTCCGCCCCGGGCGTCTGGCCCTTTGCGGGGATGTTCGACGCCTCGTAGATGTAGTCGCCGAGGTGGAGCAGGAAGTCGAGATCGTCCCGGTCGGCGATCCTGGCGTATGCGTTGAAGAAGCCGGCGTTGTGCTTCGCACATGAGCAGGTCGCGAACCGGAGCCGATCGGGATCCGAGCGCAGCGTCCAGGTCCGGCCGACCGGGGATCCCTCGCCGTCGGCGAAGAAGCCGTAGTGGTACATGGCTCCCGCCTCGAGGCCGGCGACGTCGACGCTCACGGTGTGATCGCGCTCGGCGTCGGCGGCCGCCTCGCCGGTCGCCACGACCTCGTTCAGGTCGGGATCACGGGCGATCGTCCACGTGACGGGAACCGACTCGGCGTCGGTGGTGACCCGGGTCCAGAGGACCACGCGGTCGGTCAGGGGATCGCCGCTTGCGACCCCGTGGGCGAAGACGGGCGAGTCGGGCAAGGCTCAACTTGTACTACGAGTCGGGCGCGGGCGGGCGCCGGATGCTCTCGGTACCGATCCCTCCCCGGCAGCGCTAGACGGTACGAGGACCGCGCGCGCCCATCAAGAAGATCAGCAGCGCAATGACACCGAGCGCGAACAGAACAGGATGGACTATCGCCCCGCCCGCGATCGCGATTACCAGCAGAACGACGCCAACGATTAGCCACAGCATGAGCTGCCCTCCTTCCTTGGATGCAGGTTCTTGGTGCCCGTCCCGCGCTCGTATACCCCGCCGCCCGCGGCGCAATCGGGAATGACCTGGACAATCGTCGGGGAGATGGGCGGTGCCGGGCTCGAACCAGCGACCTCCTCGGTGTAAACGAGGCGCTCTCCCAACTGAGCTAACCGCCCTCGGCCATAGGGTAGGGGGCCGTGAGAGTCCTGATCACCAGCTCGCGGATGCCCTTCGCGTTGGACGCCATCCGGAAGCTCGGCGAGCGCGGGCACGAGGTGTTCGCGTGCGACAGCTACGACGCCTCGCCGGGAAGCCACTCGCGGTACCTCAGCGGGCACTTCACCACCGCGTCGCCGGCGGGAGATCCCGATGCGTTCGCGGCCGACGTGGAGCGGATCGCCGCCGAGAACCGGATCGAGATGGTCCTGCCGATGTTCGAGGAGGTCTTCTACCTCGCGGCGCAGCACGACCGGATCTCCGCGGTCACCAGGCTCTATGCCCCTCCCTTCCGAACGCTCGCCCGGGTCCACGACAAGGGCAGCTTCCAAGAGCTCTGCGACCGCCTCGGAATTCGGACTCCGCAGACGGTCCTCGCGCACAACGCGGATGAGCCTGCGCGAGGCGATCGGCCGGTTTCCACGCTACTTCGCCAGAGCGGCGTTCTCCCGCGGCGGAGTCGGCCTGCTGACCAACACGGGGCCGCTCGCCGGGCACCTCTCCCCCGGCGACTGCCATCCGACCGAGGCCAACCCGTGGCTGGTCCAGGAGTTCGTGGACGGCCCGATGCACTGCACCTACTCGGCCCTCCATGACGGCAGGATCGCCTCGCACATGTCCTACCGCGCTCCGAGGCAGTGGGAGCACTCGACCGGGATCCAGTTCGTCTCGGTCGATCCGTCGGACACGCTCGGGACGGTGGAGCGCCTCGGCTCGGATCTCGGCTGGGAGGGCCAGATGTCCCTCGACTTCATCCAGACCGAGGAGGGCCTGGTGATGATCGAGTGCAACCCGCGACCGACCGACGGAGTCCTCCTGATGACGGCGGAGGAACTGGAGCGCGGGCTGCTCGCCCCCGATGCCGAGACCCTGCTGGTCCCGGCGGGCAGAGAGGAACAGCTCGACTTCGCCGTCCTCGGGCAGCTCTTCCGCGAGCCGCTCAGGGAGGTTCCGCGCTCGATCCACGACCTGGCGAGGATCTCGGGGACGGACCGGGGCTGGCGTGACGCGATGCCGAAGCTGTACTCCTGCCTCGCCCTCGCCCGCTTCGAGCAGCTCAGCCTGGGGCAGCACAAGCAGCTGTTCGCCGCGATGGCCGACGGGATCACGTGGGACGGTCAGTCGATACCCGGCCTGCCGGCGAATGATGCCGCCTATCTCGCCCGGTTGACGGCTTCGCCATCAACGGCGGCCACAAACACCGCCGCCGAATCACCCGGGGAGCCGGCGGGGTGAACCTGGGGATCGAGGGTAGGGCCGCGCTCATCATGGGGGCGAGTCGGGGGATCGGCCGCGGCATCGCCACGGCACTCGCCCGCGAGGGCGCTCGCGTCGCGATCGCGAGCCGCTCGCCCAAGCCGCTCGAGGCCGCTGCCGCCGAGATCGATGGTGGTGTGCGGGCCTTTGCAGCCGACACCTCGGACCTCGACCGGATGCGGGAGCTGCCGGGCGAGGTCGCGGAAGCTCTCGGGCCCATCGAGATCCTGGTCACCAACACGGGCGGTCCACCCCCGGGCGGAGCGCTGGACAACTCGATCGAGGAGTGGGAGGAGGCGTTCCGGTCGCTCGTCCTCGCACCACGGGTGCTGATCCAGTCCGTCCTCCCCGGAATGCGGGATCGGGGCTGGGGACGGATCGTCAACGTCTCCTCGATCTCCATCCGGGAGCCGATTCCCGCGCTGGCGATCTCGAACTCGCTCCGGATGGCCGCCCTCGGACTGCTGGACACCCTCGTCGACGAGGTGGCAGCGGACGGGATCACCGTGAACACCGTCGCGACCGGCATGTTCGCGACGGATCGGATCGCCGATCGCCACGGCTCCCTCGAGGGGGCTGAGGCCGTCGCGCGCGAGCGGGTCCCGGCCCGGCGGCTCGGCGAGCCTGAGGAGTACGGCGACCTGGTCGCCTTTCTCTGCTCAGAGCGGGCCGCCTATCTCACGGGAGCCGTGATCCCGCTCGACGGCGGCCTGCTCCGCTCGGTCTGATCAGAGCTCGTCGGGCTCCTCGATCGCCTCGGCCGCCGGCTGCTCGCTGATCTCGTCGGTCTCGACCTCGGCCTTGGGCGCCTGCTGCTCCTGGATCTCCTTCACCTCATCGGTCATCTCGCTCCTCCTTCTCGGATCTGGTCACTCCCCGGGCGGGTGATACCGCCGGCGGAAGCGGCCGGTGTGAAGCGACTGTGATGGTCCGGCCGACGGGCCGGTCAGGCCGTGGCCGGCCGGGGTGTCCGCCGGGCCGCGAGCAACAGCCAGACCCCGCCTACCACGATCATTCCCAGGCTGATCAGCTGCGCCTGGGTGAGTCCGAGCACGACCTCGTCGTTTCGGCGGATGAACTCGACCAGGAACCGGCCCGTGCCCGCCAGAACGAGATAGAGCGCGAACAGGAGGCCGTTGGTGAGCCGGAAACGCAGGCGCCAGAGGACGAGCGCGATCACCCCCAGGGTCAGCGTCTCGTAGATCGGTGTGGGATGAACCGGAGTGTCGGTCGGGACCGTGCCGTCGGGATAGGCCATCGCCCACGGACCGTCCCACGGCTGGCCGTAGTCCCCGTCACCCGAGAGCTGGCAGCCGATCCTCCCGATCGCCTGACCGAGCGCCAGGGACGGGGCGGCGGTGTCGAGCAGGGTCAGGTTGAGGAAGTTCCGGTACCGGGCCCAGAGGAGGACCGCGATGGCACCGCCGATCAGGCCACCGAACCAGACGAGCCCGGAGCCGGTGAAGATGTTGCCGGCCAGGTCGTCCTTGACCGCGTCGTAGTTCTCGATCACGTAATAGAGCCGGGCGCCGACCAGGCCGCCGATCAGCGCGGCAAAGAGGCCCTCGTAGGCCCAGTCGCCTGGCTTGCCGAGCTCCTCGAGCCGGCGCCAGGCGAGAGCTCCGGCCGCGATGAACGCGAGCGCGAAGCAGAGCCCGAAGGTCTGGATCGTCACCGGGCCGATGTCGATCTCGGGAAGCAAGGGTGGGAAGGGTAGTAGCCCCGGCGGGAGTCGAACCCGCGCTACGAGGTTGAAAACCTCGCGTGCTAACCGTTACACCACGGGGCCTGAGTTGATCTTAGGGTCAGCCGGTGAGGAGCCGTTCGAGCAGCGCCTTCTGCGCGTGGAGGCGGTTCTCGGCCTGGTCCCAGACGGCCGAGCGGTCCCCGTAGAGGACGCCCTCGCTGATCTCCTCGCCGGGATGCGCGGGAAGGCAGTGGAGCACGATCGCGCGCTCGGAGGCCTTCGCGAGCAGCTCCTCGTTCACCTGGAAGCCGGCGAGATCGCTGCGCCGTCGCTCCGCCTCGTCCTCGTCTCCCATGCTCACCCAGACGTCCGTGTAGACGGCGTCCGCGCCGGCGACCGCAGCCGCCGGATCGTCCGTGATCTCCGCGAGCCCCTCCTCGATCCGATAGCCCTCCGGGCTCGCGATCACGACGTCGAGCCCCGCGACGCGACCGAGGATGGCGAGCGAACGCGCGACGTTGTTCCCGTCGCCCACGTACGCGAGCCGGAGCCCCTCGAGCTCGCCGAACCGCTCGCGGAGCGTGAGTAGGTCCGCGAGGACCTGACAGGGATGGTGGCGCGGCGTGAGGCCGTTCACGACCGGAACCTCGGCCGCGTCGGCGAGCTCGGCGACCGCGTCGTCGGACCCAGAGCGGATCACGATCCCGTGGACGTAGCGCGACAGCGTCCGGGCGGAATCCCCGATCGACTCTCCACGGCTCAGCTGCATCTCGTCACCGCGAAGCACGACCGGAGTCGCACCCAGCTCGGCGACCCCAACCTCGAACGAGACCCGGGTCCGGGTCGAGGGCCTCTCGAAGATCAGCGCCACCGAGCGCCCGTCGAGGGAGTCGCGGCCCACGCCCGCGACCCGGCCCTGCTTCAGCTCCTCCGCACGGTCGAGCAGCGCGAGCAGGGCGTCGCGGTCGAGCTCCTTGCCGGTGATCAGGGACTGCGTCATGGACGAAGCCGCCGATACTACGCGCGTGCCCCTGACCGCAATGACATGGAACTTGTTCCATGGGCGGGACTGGCCGCCCGAGCCCGATCTCCAGGTTCGGGCCAAAAAGGGCAACTGGCGGCGGGGGCCGCGGCTGGGCAGGGAGTACGAGCAGGTCAACTGGGACCTCTTCGACGAGTTCGCGTCGCTGATCAGCGAGGTGGACTGGGGCGTCGCGCTCTTTCAGGAGTTCCCTCCGAGCTGGCGGGGGCGCCTGGCCACCGCGTGCGGGGCCGAGGCCCACAGGGCCCTCAGCGGCCGCAACTGGCTGCAGCCGCTGACCTCGCTGATCGGACGCTGGCGCCCGGACCTGATCGGATCCTGGGAGGGGGGATCGAACGCCACGTTCGCTCGGGGCGAGATCGGTCCGATCGCCGAGCGGCGGCGTGTGGTCCTCACGCGAAGGCCCGAGCTGCGAGTGATGGCGCTGACGCGGCTCGAGTCGGGCCTGTGCGTCGCGAACCTTCACGTCAGCACCCGGCCCGCCGCCGCGGAGCGGGAGCTGCTCTCGGCGGCCGAGCAAGCCAGCGAATTTGCCGAGACCAGGCCGCTGATCTTCGGCGGAGACTTCAACGTCCGCCCGCGCGAGAGCGATGTCTTCGACCGCCTGCGTGAGCGGTTCGCCCTGGCACCGCCGACCGCCCCAGATCGCCTGAGCCATCTGCTCGCCCGCGGCCTCGAGGTGATCGACCCGCCGAAGGCGTGGCCCCCGGAGGCTCGCGACGTCGTCGATCCCGCGACCCGGCTGAAGATCCGGCTGGCCGACCACAACCCGGTAATTGCGCGCTTCGCGGGTATGGAATAGTCAGGACATGGCGACCGCAAATAAGGAGAAGCCGCCCGCGGCGGAGAGCGACCGCGCGGAGCAGAGCATCAAAGCGTTCCGCGAGGCGATCGAGAAGAGCATCACGATCTCCCGCGACCGCCTGCAGGAGGTCGTCGACGACGCCGTCCGCCGAGGCCGGATGACCAGGGGCGACGCGGAGGAGATCGTCAGCAGGGTGATCGTCCGGGGCCGTGACCAGGCGGAGGAGATCCTCGCCCAGCTCGAGCGGATGCTGGAGCAGGTCCGCGAGATGCCCGACCGCGCGCGCGAGGAGGTGGGTACCCGCGCGGGGCAGGCCCGCAAGGAGGTCGGCACCCGCGCACAGCGAGCGAGAAAGAAGGCGGTCGTAGCCGTCGAGGGACCGCTCGCCCGCGCCGACCGGGTGCGGCGCAAGGCGAGGGTGCCCGGGTTCCCGATCACCGCCTACGACCAGCTCTCGGTCCGGCAGATCGACGGCCGGCTACAGGAGCTGACCCGCGCGCAGCTTCGCAAGGTTCGCGACTACGAACGCCGAAACAAGGCCCGAAAGACCCTGCTGCGCTCGCTGGATCGGAAGCTCCAGACCTAGGCGAGGGACTGCTTCGCCATCAACGGGTCGCGCCTACGGCGCGCCCTCTCATCGACCCTCGCCTCTACTACTTCTTCAGCGCGTTCTTGCGCTCGGTGAGCTCCTGGCCGATCTCGTCGAGGGCCTCGACCGAGCTCTGCGCGCGGACCGCGAGCTTCGCGAGCTCCTTGCGCACGTCCTCGGTCGCCTTGTCGAGGGTCTCGCGCCACCCGGCGACCTGGTCGGACGCCTTGGAGGTCGCGTCGCCCGTCACGTCGCGCAGCCGCGCGACCGCCGAATCGATCGAGGAGCGCACGTCGCCGGTCGCCTTCTCGCCGGCCGATCGCAGATCGTCGATCGCCTTCTGAACCTGGTCCCTGACGCCGGCACTCTCAGTCCCACTTGTCCCACTTGACTCCACGCTTCACCTCCTGCTCGGATTCTCCGCAAAGTGCGGCGAAAGCCTATACCCAGTGCATGGGACGATTGTTGGGATGAGCGAGCAGCCGAGCACCCAGACCCATCAGCGACCGGCGCGAGGGGAGATCCTCCTTCTGGACGTCGACACGCTTGCCTACGGCGGGCGCGGCATCGCCCGGCGCAACGGCTACGTGATCTTCGTCTCGGGTGCGCTGCCGGGCGACCGCGTCCGCGCGGAGGTGACGAAGGCGAAGCGGGGCTTCGCCGAGGCGTCGGCGGTCGAGCTCGTCCGCGCCTCTCCCGACAGGGTCCCGCCCCGGTGCGACCACGGCGGCGAGCCGTGCCCTGGCGCTCCCTGGCAGAGCCTCCCCTACGAGGAGCAGCTTCGCCACAAGCAGCAACAGGTGGAGGACGCCCTGGTGCGGCTCGGGGGACTCGAGGGCTTCGAGCTCGAGCCGATCGAGCCGGCAATCGAGCAATGGCGGTACCGGAACAAGCTCGAGTACTCATTCGGTGCGCTCGACGGCGAGCTCGTCCTCGGCTTCCACGCGCGTGGGCGCTGGGACGAGATCGTCGACGCGGAGGACTGCCGCCTCGCGTCGGAGCAGAACAACGCCATGCGAAACGAGATCCGGGCGTGGGCGAGCGCCGAGGGTCTTGCCCCCTACGATCGCCGCGTCCAGACGGGAGTGCTCCGCAACCTCGTAATCCGTGAGGGCCGCCGCACCGGCCAGCTCCAGAGCCGCCTGGTCACCTCCCCGGCCGAGATCCCACGGCCGCCGGTGGACCTGCACACGATCGTCGAGGGACCGGGCAGCGGCACCGACGGGCCTACCGGGGTGCTCGGAGGGGAGTACCTCGAGGAGGAGCTATACGGCCTGCACTTCCGGATCTCGCACAACGCCTTCTTTCAGACGAACACGGAGATGGCCGAGGTCCTGTACGGGATCGCCGGCGAGATGGCTGACCTGGGAGGCGGAGAGCGCGTCTTCGACCTGTTCTGCGGGATCGGCACCCTCGGGCTCACTCTCGCCACAGATGCCGGCGAGGTATGGGGCATCGAGCTGATCGAGGCGGCGGTCGTCGACGCGGAGGACAACGCCCGACGAAACGGCGTCGCGAACGCCCATTTCCGGGCCGGAGACGCCCGCAAGGAGATTCGCCCCCTGATCGCCGAGGCCGGCAACCCCGAGGTCGCCGTCGTCGACCCGCCGCGGGCGGGGCTGTCGCGGAAGGTGGTCCGGAGACTGATCGAGTGCGACGCCCCCCGGATCGTCTACGTCTCATGCAACCCCACCACCCTCGCCCCGAACGCCGCTCAGCTCGCGGAGGCCGGCTATAGGCTCCGCCGCGTGAAGCCGGTCGACATGTTCCCCCAGACTCCGCACATCGAGTGCGTGGCGCTGCTCGAGAAGACAGGCAAAGGCCCCCCGGGACGCGCAGCGGAGGAGACGGCCGCCTGATGAGGGGGTTCGGGGTAACCGCCGGTCTCGACGCCGAGCTCGCCTCCCCGCTCGCCGCCCGCTGCCAGGAGCTTGGCTACACCTCGATGTGGTCGAACGACCATCCGGGGGCGAAGGGGCTGGACACCCTGGCCGAATACGCCAAGGGTGCGGACCGGATCGAGCTGGGCGTGGCCGTGATCGCGCTCGATCGTCACTCTCCCAAGGAGATAGCCGCCGACATCGACCGCCTCGGAATCGACCGCGACCGGCTTTGGCTCGGCCTCGGCTCGGGCTTCACCGAAAAGCCGCTCACGACCATGCGCGAGGCGCTTCCCGCTGTCCGCGAGGCCCTTCCTGGAATCCGCCTCGTGCTCGCCGCGATGGGGCCACGGATGTGCGCGTTCGGTGGTGCCGAGTGGGACGGAGTCTTCTTCAACTGGATGACGCCCGAGTACGCCGCCGAGGCGCGGGGGTGGGTCGACGAGGGGGCGCGCGAAGCGGGACGCGAGAAGCCGCCGAGCTTCGGCTACGTGCGCACGGCCGTCGGCCCGGATGCGGAGGCGCGGCTCGCCAACGACGAGGCCTTCTATCGCAATATGCACCAGGGATACCGGCGGCACTTCGAGCGGCTCGGACAGCCCGTCGGCACGGTCGGGGTCGCAGCCGAGAACGCCGGTGACGCGCAGCAGCAGCTCTCCCGCTACCGCGCGCTCGACACGGTGGTGGTCCGAGCCCTCGCCAGCGCGACGATCGAGGACCTGAGCGCCCTCGCGGAAGCAGCGGCACCGAGCGCGTAGAGGGCGGGGGGCTAGGCCCCGGCCTCGGCCTCCTCCTCCTCGTCCAGTGGCACGACCTCGCTCGCGCAGGTGGCACAGAGCACCCGCCCGCTCGCCGTCCCCTCGGTGAGCGCGGTCTGCTTCTCGGCGTCCGTGAGCTCTGCGCCGCAGTTCTGGCACCGGTTCGGCAGCTGCTCGATCGTCCGCTCCTCGAGGTCCATGCGTAGGAGTCTATTCGCCATCCGTCGGCGGCCCTAAACCCACTCCGGGCTTCAGCAGTCGAGCTTCGGCTGGACCGATGTTGGAGCTTCTCGGGTAGGGCATTCGGCCAACCCACGAGTCCGGCGTCGTCGCCGCGGGCAATCCATTGGACCCCGAGCCTTCCATGCATCCCCCAGCAGTCCCATGGAGGCAGTCTGTGGCTAGTAGGGAGGGAGCCGGTCGTACCAGTCGCCCAGCAGCCGAAACGCCGACCAGAAGCGCTGTTTCGAATCCTCGGTGTCGAGCGACTCGTCGATGTCCGGGACGTAGAGCGCGTCGATCGTCGGGGTGAGGCGCTGGATCTCACCCTCGGTCGGATCGATCCGCTGCGCGAGCGGAAGTTCGAGGTCGTTGAGGACGTCCAGCGCCTCGTCGCCCATCACGACGACGATCCGGGGCTGAACGATCGCGATCTCCTCCGCGACGCGGGCGATGCACGCCTCCGAGGCGGCACCGGGATCGTTCAACGGGCACTTCACGCAGAGCGTTCCGAAGACCACGATCGGGTCGATCGCGAGCCGCTTGAAGCTCTTCATCAAAGCGTTCCCCGCGCGACCGTAGAAGGCCACCCCCTCCTCGATCTCGGAGGGCGTGGGAGCTCCCTTCAGCATGAATATGTCGGCCTGGGGATGGCCCGAGCCCTGGACCGGCATGACGTTGCCGCGCGGGCAGTCCTGGCAGGCGGCCAGCTCCCTGCCAAGATCATTCAGCTCCCTGATCGCGCGCTCGAGGTACTTCTCGCGGATCTCGTCGTCGGTGATGGATGACACGCCGCCCTGCCTCTTCTTCGGGCCCGGCTCGGCCCCTTGCGCATGCATCAACTCTTGCCGGCCGAACGCCGGCGTGCAGCGGGTCGCTTGCGGCCGTCCCGGGCGCCAAGCGAGCGCCCACCGCGGCCCCCGCTGGTTTGCAGGAACTTGAGCGCCTGCACGTACACCAGGTTCTTGTGCTTGCGGACGATGTCAGCCTCCCGCATCGACTCGAGGAACTCCTGGGGGCCCTCGAAGTCCCGAAGCCGGATCTTCACGCTGCCCAGGCCCTGCGCGACGTGGCTGTCGGATCCGGCGCCGGGGACGATCCCGTACTTGCGCGCGAAGCGAACGGCCTCCTCGTTGAAGGCCGAGAAGGCGACGCGCGGATTGAAGACCTCGAGGATGTCGATCTCGTCCACGATCTCGAGCAGGTGCTCGTAGTCCGGCACCGAGTGGAGGCGGTCGAACGGATGCGGCACGTACACCAGGCCTCCCTGGCGCCGGATCTCGGTGATCGTCTCGGCCATCGACATCCCGCGCTCGATTCGCTCGCGGATGAACAGTCCGATCACCTCGCCCTGGTGCGCGGTCTTCACCTCCTCGGCGAGGATCACCTTGATCCCGCCGATCTGCTCGGCGACCTCCTGCGCCTCGACCGCACCGGAGATCTCGTTGTGGTCGGTGATCGCGATCGCCCCCAGGCCGCGCGCCTTCGCCGTCTCCAGCAACAGCCCGACCGGGGTCGCGCAGTCGGGGGAGTGGTCGGTGTGCATGTGCAGGTCACAGTGGATGTAAGGGCGCTCGCGGAGGCGTCGTCGCAGTTCCGGGTCTCCGTCGGGATCGTGGCGCCGGGCGGCGAGCCGCCGGTAGACCGCCTCGACCTCGTCGGTAACCTCGCGCCAGGCACGGGCCTCGCCGCTCTCCCGGGCGGCCGCGCGAAGCCGATCGCGGAGGGCCGCGTCGGCGCAGAGCCGGTGAAGCTGAGCCGCGAGCGTCTGGGCGTCCCCAAGGGGAAAGAGCAGGCCCCGCTCGCCTTCGCCGACCAGCTCGCGGTAGAGCTCGAGATCCGAGACGACCGGCACGGCGCCCGCCGCGAACGCCTTGCGAAGGACCCCGGGCGCCGCGCGCACCCCGCCCGATGTGAGGCATGCGACGTCGGCTCCGGCGAGGTACTCGGCCGGCTCCCCATCGCGCGGACGCACCACCCGGAGGCGCCGGCGGAGCCTCCGGCTGACTCGCGCCAGCGGGTCTCCGGGGCCGTCGAACCAGATCACGCCCTCCCAGTCGAGCTCGTCAGGCAGGCGGCGCAGGGCGCGGAGAAGGAGGCGGAGACCGCCGCGCTCCTCCTCGGCGCAGTAGGTGATCCGAACCCGTCCGTCGGGCGCCGGCTCGAGCGCCGGTTCCGCAACGTCGGCGCCCGGGCGCACCATCTCGTACTGCCCCGGAAAGAATCGCTGAAGCAGCTCGCCGGTCGCCTCGTTGCTCGCCGTTCGCTCATCGATCCGGCCGAAGAAGACCTCCACCAGCATTCGCGCAACCTGGGTGGAGAGGACACGCTCCACCGGCTCGTGGAACGTCGCGACGTTGAGCGCCTGCGAGTGCCGGAGCGCGGCCGAACCGGTGCTGGGAGCGAACGGCTCGTGCACGTGCACGAGATCGAGGCGCACTGCCCCGAGGAGGCGCTCGAGCGCACCGGAGACGTCGACGGGAAGGGGGGCGGGGCGCCGACGGGGGCCACTCGGCAACGGGATGCTCTGCCCGATCGCGATCACCCTGGGGTTTTCGCCCTTCATCAGCACCCCTGGATCACTCGCCGCCTCCCGGATCAGGCGGCGGCTCTCACGGATGGCCGTCCGCGATTCGGACGGCGCAACGATCAGAACCCGGTGTCCGCGCGCGGCGAGCTCCCCCGACGTGCGGTCGACGAACTCGTTGATCTCATGTCGCGAGCCCCAGGGATGAGGGCTCACCTGGGCAATCGCAAGGGAGTCGCCGGCCACCGGCGCAGAATAGATATGAGAAACGCGCCCCGGGGGGCGCGTTTCTCGAATCCCGATATGGCCGGTCCCTACTTGGCCTTCGCCTTCGTCTTCTTGGCCTTCGCCTTCGTC
Organism: uncultured Solirubrobacterales bacterium; assembly: GCA_963808565.1. Taxonomy (GTDB): domain Bacteria; phylum Actinomycetota; class Thermoleophilia; order Solirubrobacterales; family 70-9; genus DASUPK01. Next base: position 13,766 of record CAWEGM010000010.1, on the reverse strand, counting down.
TTCTTGGCCTTCTTCTCGGCGGGAACGCCTCGCTGAGCGGCGTACTTGGCGATGAACTCCTCGGTCATCTCACGAGCGATCGGGTCGGGCCGCTGGTCGTGCGGCGACTTCATCAGGTAGCTCGAGGGACCGTCGAGCTGGCCGGTGATGCCGTGGTTGAGAGCCAGCTTGATGATCCGCACCGCGTCGATCACGATCCCGGCCGAGTTCGGCGAATCCCACACCTCGAGCTTGAGCTCGACATTGAGGGGAACGTCTCCGAACGACTTTCCCTCGACCCGGATGTGTGCCCACTTCCGGTCGGTCAACCAGGGGACATAGTCCGATGGACCGATGTAGACGTCTTCCGCCGGCAGCTCGTGATCCATGATCGAGGTGACCGCATTCGTCTTCGAGATCTTCTTGGACTCGAGCCGCTCGCGCTCGAGCATGTTGTAGAAGTCCATGTTCCCGCCGACGTTGAGCTGACTCGTTCGCTCCATCCTCACGCCGCGATCGGCGAACAGCCTCGCGAGCTGACGATGAACGATCGTCGCTCCCACCTGCGACTTGATGTCGTCGCCGATGATCGGGAGGCCTGCTTCCTTGAAGCGGTTGTCCCAGTAATCCTCGCGGGCGATGAACACGGGAAGGCAGTTGACGAACCCGACGCCGGCGGCCAGGGCCTGCTCGACGTACCACTTGGTCGCCTGCTCGGATCCGACCGGCAAGTAGCAGACGAGCACGTCCGTCTGGGTGTCCTGCAGGATCCCGACGATGTCGGCGGTCTGTCCCGGTGCCTTGGTGATCTTCTCCTTCAGGTACTTGCCGAGGCCGTCGTGCGTCATGCCCCGGTGGACCTTGACCCCCAGTTCGGGGACGTCGGAGAACTTGTAGGTGTTGTTCTGGCCGGCGAAGATCGCCTCCGAAAGGTCCTTGCCGACCTTGTCGGCGTCGATGTCGAAGGCGGCCGTGAACTCGATGTCACGCACGTGGTATCCGCCGAGGTCCACGTGCATGAGGCCGGGAACCTGTTCGGCGGGATCGGCGTCCTTGTAGTACTGGGCGCCCTGCACGAAAGAGCTCGCGCAGTTGCCGACACCGACGATCGCAACGCGGACCTTGTCGTCACGAGCGCCGTTCCGCCGGGTGCCGGTCGCTCTTCCATTAACTGTGCTCATCTATCGAAATCCTCCTCATCTGAAGACTCAACGGTGACACCACACTTGCGGGACGGGGCGGTTACACGTCATCTGCGGGAATCGCCTGCGCCTGGCCCGCTCCAGCCCCCTGCTCGGCGAGGGCATTTCGAACGTGCAAGACGCGCTGCACCACGGTCAGCGCCGTGAGCGCCGCCATCACGTAGATCGCCGGTGCCAGCAGTTCGAAGTCGAAGACTCCGGCTCCCTTCGCGAAGACGAGCCCAATCGAAAGTATGACTACCCGGACGGGGCGTGTAGCCAACCCCACCTTGCACTCGACGCCCAGCGCCTCGGCCCGCGCACGCGTGTAGGAGACCATCAGAGACCCGAGAACGACGATGACGCACATCGCCGCCGCGAACTCGTCCCCGCTCTCGGCGAAGCGGTACGCGACGGCAGTGAGAACGATCCCCTCCTCGACCCGGTCCAAGGTGGAGTCGAGGAACGCGCCGAACAGCGTCCCCTTGCCGGAGGCCCGCGCGTACCGGCCGTCGAGAGTGTCCATGACCGACCCGAAGATGAACGCGATCCCACCGAGGAAGTAGAGGCCCTGCCAGATCAGGACGGCGGCCGCGAGGTTCCCGACCAGTCCGACCATCGAGATCGCGTTGGGGGTCAGCCGCGACTCGATCAGCCGGTTCCGGACCGTTGCCGACAGCTCGGCGGCGGCGGTCGGCCTCTGACCCGGGCCCAGGGGGCCGCTGCCGGAACGGTCTGGGGGAGCGGTGCTCATCGGAGCGCCCGAACAGACTAGGGACCGGCGGCGGGGTGGGCGCCTAGGCCGGCGCGGCCTTCGGCTCCGGCTGAGGCTCGATCTCGCCGGCGACCGCCCGGCGGCCGGCGGGGCGGAACGACCAGTCCGGATTCACCCTTGCGAGCAACGTGGCGATCCCCGCGGCAGCGGCCGCCGTGATGAGGCCGAGCAGAGCATCGAGCCAGAAGTGGTTGCCGCTGGCGACGACGACGTAGGTCATCAGCAGCGGATATGCGAAGAGCAGCGCCTTCAGCGGGCGCGGGCGAACGAGCAGCGCGAGCGACCAGGCGAAGATCACCGAGAGCCCCACGTGCATGGACGGCACGGCCGCGAAGGGGTTGAAGAGCGGATCTCCCGGACTGGACAGGAGCGGGTCGTTGCCCGTGACTGCGCTCGACGGGTCGAGACCGAGCTCCGGCAGGAACCGCGGTGGCGCCGTCGGGTAGAGCGCGTAGCCGATCACCGATATCGCCATCGCCACGAAGACGGCGTTGCGAACGAACCCGTAGCTCCCGCGGTAGCCGAAATAGAGGATCGCCAGTGCGAGGCAACTCCCCTTGAAATGCAGGTTCGCGTAACCCCAGCGTGCGACCTCGGCCGGCCAGCCCCAGTCGACCGCCCAGTTCTGGACGTTGGGCTCGATCAGGGTGCCGAGCCAGCGCTCGGCATCGACGAGGTCCCGGGCATGGCCGAAGGAGGCGGCCATCGAGCCGTCCACGGCACCGCGCGCGTGGCGCCAGGCCCAATAAGCCACCGCGAGGAGAACGAACTGGAGCAGCAGGTCGAGCGGACCGCGTGGCAGGAACCGGCGGCGAAGGGACTCGAGCGTCACGGGGATCCCCCGGACTCGGTCTGGGCGGACCCGTACTGGATCGCCGGCTCCTGGTGACAGCGCGCACCGTCGTCGATCGCACGCCAGGGCGCGAAGTCGACCCCGACCCGGAACCGCCCGGGCGTGGTGACGTCGAGCAGCGTGTAGTCGGCCGGAGCCTGTTCCACGCACCCGCTGCCCTGCTCGATCGACCAGTAGGGCGTCCAGTGGACCCGGACCAGGACCGTTCCGGGGGCGTCCGCGTCGACGACGAAGCCCTCCGGAGTCAGCTTCACCATTTCCCCGCCGATCGCCAGCGGGGCGGGCTCACGCACCTCATACACCGTCCAGTTCTGGCTTCTGAACACCCGCTCCAGGTAGCGGGGTGGCCCGCGTTTGAACAGCCTCTTCTCGGACCTGGCCGCATAATCGAGGCGGGTGTGCGGAACCGCAACGTAGCCGACACCCAGGTCGTCAAGCCAGCTCCGGTACTCGGGTCCGGTCAGGGGAGTCCCGTCGTAGAAGAGCGAATTGAGCTTCCGGTCGAGCTGGCGCTCCCAGCCCCGGGCGATGTAGATCCCACGAGGGACATGCGCGGACTCCCAGTGGTGCTCCACGGGAAGCACCTCCACCCTGTGGGAGTTGCGACGCGGTGTGCCGCGAAGGAAGTCCATGAGGGGCGCGTAGTAATCGGCGTCCACCGAGGGCTGGGCTCGGACCTCTTCGAGGTCGCGCACGACCGGCGACCACTGCCAGTAGAGCAGCACCGGAACGAGCAGGATCAGGGCGAACCGCTGGCGTCGCCAGAGGCCGAACGCGAGCGCCGGCCCGAGCAGTAGCGCCCCCATCCTCGTGGCGTTCCCACCCATTGGGCTCTGGATCAGGAACGCGGCCGCGAGCGCCATTCCGTAGGCGGCGACGCCGTACCGGAGCAGCCGCTCCTCCGACGGAAGGGCGATGAAGACCGCGAGCGTTACGAGGATCGCGGGCTCGAAGCTCGAGAACACGAACGGCTCAGTGCCACCCTCCGGGAACGCGGACGCCATGATCGCGGTCATCCCCACCGCGACGACCGCGATCTCCAGCACTCTGCGATTTCGCTCCGCCGCCGCGAACGCGACCACTCCACAGGCGAGGAACAGCGCCGCCACCGGACTCGCCAGCGGGGTGAGCGCGGCGAAGACCAGTGCCGTCACCCGCCATCCGCGCTGGGCTGCGAACACCGCGCCGAGCGCGATCGCGACCCCGAGCGCGAAGGTGAGGCGGCCCGTGAAGAGGCTGATCGCCGTTGCCGTGGCAAACCAGAGAACCCCGAGGCGGGCGCGGTCGCCGAATTGCCGATAGGCGATGGCGGAGAACAGCAGCGCCGCCGCGATCGTTGCGATCACTCCGACCACCCGCGGTCCGATCACCGACCCCAGCGCGGGCAGCAGCAACCCGTAGCCGGGCAGATGGTGTCCGCCGAACCACGAGTTGTTCCACGCGGAGAAGCCCTCCTCGGCGAACAGCCCGGAGCGGAAGATTTGCGCGGCGTGGTCGGCGCTGTCCGGCTGAACGATCAGGTAGGCGGCACTGAAGACCGCAGCGACCAGCCCCGGCTCGCCGTAGCGGCGGAGCGCGACCCGCGGGTTCAAGTCGTCGCGGGCCGGAAGGACCAGACCGCCGGTCGGACGCGGGCGAGGACCTGCCGGGCCGCGACGGCCGAGGCGGCGGCGACCAGTGCGCCGGCGGCGGCGTCGAGCCAGAAGTGATTCGCGGTCACCACGACGACGAAGAAGACCATGAGGGGATAGAGCGACCAGAGCACGCGCGCGTAGTTGTGGCGAACGATCATCGCGCCGGTGATCCCGATCATCAGCGCGAAGGCGCAATGCATGCTCGGGATCGCGGCATAGGGATTGATGAACAGCTTCACGAGCCCGGAGTCATGCCCAGCGGGCGCGTAGGCCGTGATCGTGTCGACGAAGCCCTCCGCCGGGAACATTCGCGGCGGAGCGGTGGGCATCAGCGTGTAGCCGACGAGCGCCAGGCCCATGGCGACCATGAACATGTTGCGAACGAAATAGAAGTTGGAATTGCGGAACACATACAGCCAAACGAGGAACGTAGTGGTGACCACGAAGTGACTGTTCATGTAGGCCCAGTTCGCCGCATCGACCAGCCACCCCATATCGAGCAGAGCGCTCTGGAGTCCCGGCTCGAAGAAGGTCCCGGTCGCCTTCTCGACGTCGATCACCCAGGCGCCGTTTGCGAACGCCTGCGCGCGATCGCCCTCGGCGACCCCCCGGACCGCCTCGTAGCAGAGCTCCGCGACCACGAACAGACTGAGCTGACGGGCCGCGTCCCCGTACCCCTGCGGTAGCCAGTTGCCTATTTTGATTACGAGGGAACGCACGACCCGGAAATTCTAGTCACCAGCCCGTCACAACTTCGGCACGGCCCCGCGAGACCCTCGTCAGTCACCCTCGAGGAAACCGACGATCCGGCCGATCATCGCCGGGTCGTCACGCCAGACCCAATGCCCGGCGTCCGGGACCTCGATCAGCTCGGAGTTCGGAAGGCGGGTCGCAAAGTGACGGCCGAAGCGGGCGGGGAGGTACCGGTCCTTGCCGCTCCAGATGATCAGCGCCGGGGCCTGGATCGAGCCGAGCCGCTCCCCCGCCGCGGCGAGCTCCTCGGGCGGAGCCGAGCGATAGAGGCGGAGGACCGCGTCGAAGGTCCCCTCGTCGAGGTGGTCCCAGATCAGGTCGATGAACTCGGGATCGTGGCGGCTCCAGTCGCCCCGGGACTCGCGCAGGACCAGGGAGAGCATGGGCTTGCTCCAGAGGCGGTTCGACAGCTCGCCCAGGCGGGGCGTCTGCCAGATCCGTGCGATCCGGTGCCACCGATAACCCGGGAGCAGCGGTGCGGCGTTGGTGATGACCAGCCGCCGGATCCGCTCCGGGTGCTCCTGGGCGCCGATCAGGGCGAGGCCGCCCCAGTCGTGGACGATCAGCGAGTACTCCTCGACCGACGTCTCGTCCAGGAACCGGGTGACGAAGCGGGAGAGGCCGTACATCGAGTAGTCGAACGCCTCGGGACCCCTTGCCGGCGGCCGTCCGGAGCGCCCCCAGCCCGGCAGATCGAGTGCCAGGGCGGGCCCCCGCATCCTCTCGAGGATCGGCATCCAGTCCTCGGAGTGAGTCGGGTTGCCGTGGACGAACACGGCAGGCGGACCATCGCCGGCGATGCGCCGGAAGAAGGTCGACACGCCGTCGACCTCGACGGTCCCGGTCTCGATCGCACTGCTCACCCCTGTCGCCGACTCGGCCACGCTCGTCACGGAGAATATCCTCGGCGGCGATGCCGCTCCCAAACAAGGTCGTCCTGGCGGACGGCACAACCGTCTCCCCGCCGGCGGACAAGCCGCCGCGGATCCCGAAGCGCGATCCCGAGTGGCGGAGGCCGTCCCGCCGCAGGATCCTTGCGATTCGGGATCGGCTCCGCGAGATGTACGGTCGCCCCGTCAACCAGCCCCACGGCCATCCGATCTCGGAGCTCGTCCGCACCGTCCTCTCGCAGAACACCAACGACCGCAATCGCGATGTCGCGTACGCGCGCCTTCGCGAGCGGTTCCCGACCTGGGAGGACGTTCGCGACGCGCCCACCGCGGATGTCGAGGCGGCGATCAAGCCTGGGGGCCTGAGCGCCACCAAGGCGCCACGGATCCAGGAGATCCTGGGGCGGCTCGGGGAGCACCCGGATCTCGACTGGCTCGCCGAGGAGGACCGCAAGGACGCTCTCGACTACCTGACCGAGCTTCCCGGCGTCGGCAGGAAGACGGCCGCCTGCGTCCTCATCTTCGCCTTCGGCCGGCCCGAGGTCCCGGTCGACACCCACGTCCACCGGGTCGGGGGACGGCTGGGGCTGTTCCGGGAGGGAGCGTCCTTCGAGGAGGCCCACGACGAGATGCTCGCAATCACCCCGCCGGAGGACGCCTATGAGCTGCACATCAACCTGATTCGGCACGGACGCGCAATCTGCCGCCCCCGCCCGCGATGCGGGGAATGCGGACTGCGGAGAATGTGCCCGTTCTACCGGAGTGGGGCCGCGGATCAGGTCGAGGCGCTACCCGCCGCGAGGTAGGACCCGAGGGGACGCCACTCGCGCCCCCGATATGCTCCCGCGCCAGAAATGAACCGCGGCACCTTCGTCATCTTCGGCATCGTCGTCCTTCTCCTGGGCGTCGGGATTCCGGCCTGGGCGATCAGCCAGGAGGGCAGCGAGGAATCCGCCGAGCAGGGCGCCGCCCACTCCGAGGCGGGCGAGGATCTGTTCGTCACCAACTGCGGTACCTGCCACACGCTCGCGGAGGCGGGCACGGACGGCGTAGTGGGGCCGAACCTGGATGACCTGCTTGCGCCGCCGAGCGCCACTCCCCCGGATCCGGCGACGATCAAGCCCCGCGTCTTGAGCGCCATCCAGAACGGCGTCGCCGGGCGGATGCCGGCCGGCATCCTCGCCGGGGATCAGGCCGACGCCGTCGCCACGTACGTCTCGAGCGTCGCCGGCACCGGCGGGTAGGCTCCGCCGCGCCCAAATCTCTCCGCGTAACGATCACTACCCACTAATGCGGCTTGTGCGGTTCCAACCGCAACTCCGGATCAAATAGCGTTATTACTCAGCAGTGAGAGAGGAGACCCGAGGGAGTTTGGCCCGCACTGACGCGACGCCGATCCCTCACGGAAAGGAGTTGCAAGTGAGTCAGGCGTTCTCATCCCGGGGCAAGCGCGGGCTGATGGGTGTAGCGGCGGTACTGGGGCTGATTGGGGCCCTCTGTCTGTTGCTGATCTCAGGAGCCCCCGATGCCGCGAAGGGGCAAAGCGAACCGGCAGCGACCGCTGCGAAAAAGAAGGGGAAGAAGGGGAAGAAGAAGCCGGTGAGGGTGATGTCCCAGAACCTGTATCTGGGAGCGGACCTCGGTCCCATCGTCGCCGCGGCGAACGAGGGGCAGGTCCCGAGCGGCAACCCGCTTGCTGGAGTGACACGCCAGACGCAAATGCGCCACCAGGTCGGCCTGGATGGCGGTGTTACGATGCGTCGAAGAGCTGCGAATGTCCGACACACCATACAGCGGATACACCTGGTCGAACACAATGGGCTCCATCTCCCCCGGCGTCCCCTGCTGGCGCTGTTCAGCCCAGCGCATGGCGGCCTGACGGAAACGCCACTCCACCACAGGGTGAATCGCCGTGCACTGCTCTTTAATGACGGCCTGGACACGCATGTTCAATTCGTCCATACTGCGCCGGATAGCCATGGCAAACAACGGCAGCACTTCTTGGAGCTTCATGGCGTTGAGGGCGTGGAGATCTCCAGGATGCGGGGAATGCAACTCCAGGATGCCGATGAGCGTATCCTGATAGTAGAGCGGTGCCACCAGGAAATTGCGTATGCCTTGTTGTAACAGGGCCTCTTCAACCCTAGAGCGTTCAGGGTACGTGGTCAAATCGTCGATGAGTAGCGCCTCCCCCTGGGTCAAGACGTGTGCATAGACCGATCCAGCGAGGTCGGCACCGGTGTAGTGCTGGGAATCTGCAAAGATGCAGTGGTGTGCGAGCTCGGTGCCAGGATCGAGCATAAAAATTTGCTCCCCTTGCAAGGCAGCGATTCTGAAGCCAAGATCGGGGCGTCTGAACAAGGTGCGGAGTTTGTCACGCAGGCCGTGAAAGCGTGTCGTCGAGATGATCGACTCACGGTCGATCAGGTCGCGCTTCAGGCCTGAGAGGACTTCCTGGTCGGTGACTTCCAGGGCGTTGAGCACCAAGAAGCCATGGAAGACGAAGCGCTCAGGCGGTAGGAGCGCCATCAGCACCTGCGGATCGTCCAGGTGCGCCAGGAGTGTCTCCCTGGACATCGTGGTCAGCGTGGGTATCTGGCCCACGGGACGGATCTCGACAAAGCGCGCGTCCCAGTGCGTCTTGAAGTGACAGTCGAGGCCGGTATCAGGGTCTGTGACCGTAAAGATGAGAGGGTACTCAAAGTTGAGGAGCATACCGTAGAAGCGCTGCAAGATCAGGGCATAGGCGTAGAGGATACGCACCTGCGCCAGCGTCGCATCACTGACGTTGGCCCGGGCGCAGACGCTGCCATTGTCGGCCAGCAGGAGACGGGCAAACGGCGGCGTGGCATAAAAGCTCTGTAGATGCAGTGGGCGCAGGGCCACAGCGTACAGCGTATCACGGGAGGCGCGTGGAAAGACCGCTGTCATCAGCGTGTCCACGAGTGTCTGGTGTTGGGCGATGACTGCCAGATCCTCGATCGGTGCACACAGGGCTGGTGTCTCCTGTATGGCGTGTTGCACATGCGTGGCCAGGGCTCCTTCGAGCGGATGATCACCGCTGACGGTCTGCTGCCAGAAGGCCACCAGCGGCTGCAGGCTCAGCTCACAGGTGAAGGGGAAGTCCTCGTCATCCTGGCATACGGGAGACGCCGTGTTATGGGACACTACAGACAGCTGCGACATGCTATGCCCTTTCAATACGTGGCACGGCCTCCTGACACACCGAACACGCCGCCCGTGGTGAAAGCGATGTGCACGGTACGGCCATCGTCATGTTCTAGCATACTGGCACAACTGCCCGGCAGCAATGAAAAATTCCGGCTGACCATTGTCCTATAGCGGCTGGCCATTGGGTGTACGGTGCGTGATTGTTGAGTGCGGCGAGCCGTGCTCCCGCTTTCACGGCGCCAGCATGGCTGGCGCACTCCACAAGCGTGTGCCCGCCGTACAGGCAGTGGCGTATTGCTCTATGAGCTGCCCTACAGAGCCAGATGTCCATCCCCCAGCGCCTCTGCCTTGCTGACTGCAGGTGGGGCCATGGACTCCTATGCAGCCGTGCGCAGCACTAAGGCCGTCGCATGATCTTGAAAGCAAAATCCGGCCCCAGGCCCTGCACATAGGCCAGGTGAATCCACAGCATGGCCAGCGGTTCAAGATAACGTGCAGTCGTTAGTGGCCCGGTATCGACGACCTCGAAACCAAGTTCTGCTGCCAGGCCGCCAATGGTTGTCTTCGCTGCGGCGTCGTCTCCACAGATACACATGGTTATCGGTTGTGCGCCATAGGCGGGACTGGCCATGTTCTTGGCACCGGTCATGTTAAAGGCTTTTACGACGCGCGCCCCCACTGCCCACTTGGCAACCTGCTCGCCACCGGAAGTGGTATGACCAAGAGCCAGGCCGCGCAAGCCAGGCGCCAGGGGATTGGTACAGTCGACGACAATCTTTCCCGACAGATTGCCGGCGGTCTGGATGGCGTCTTGCGTGGCAGTCCATGGCGTGGCCAGGAGAATACACTCGGCCGCTGCCGCGGCCTCACGTACACTGGTGGCGTGCGCCTTGGCACCCGCCGCGCGGAGTACGTCCTGGACTTTTGGGCTCTGAGGGTCGCGTACGCCAAAAGTGACCTTATGACCGTTTTGCGCCCAGCGTCGGCCCAATGTGCCACCGACATTGCCAGCGCCGATGATGGCGATTTTCATACCTACCCTTTCGCTCAGACGTGGCGTTGCTATACTTCCCGCACCGTCGGTTGATCGTACTCGCACATCTCCTATGGTACGATGATACCCGTATGTGGATCGCCGCTAAAGTCAAAAAAGGCAATAAGGGCTGAACGTATGGTGTCATCCTTGCCACCGCTGCGTGTGCTCATCGTGGCCGATGATCCACTGGCGCGGGCCGGTCTGGCTGCCATGCTGACCGGTGTCCCAGACTGCCGCGTCGTGGGGCAGAGCCGTGGAGACGGGGATATGGCCACGGCGCTGGAGGTCTATCGGCCAGACGTGGTGCTGTGGGATATGGGCTGGGAGCCGCTCAGCGCTGCTGCCAGTGCGTCTGTAGCGCCAACGCCTGGGTTAGACGACGGCTGGCCGGCACTGGTACGTCTGATGGAGGTGCGGGACACCGGCCATGCCGTGGTGGCGTTACTCGCTGACGATGCACAGGTGACAGCTCTATGGGCAGCCGGTGTGCGCTGCCTTCTCCTGCGTGAGGTCAGTGCGGAGAAACTCATCAGTGCCCTGGCTGCGGCCGTGCAAGGGCTCGTGGTGCTAGAGGAAGCGCTGGTGAGCGCTGTCCTTTCCACCAGTCAACTGGTGTCTGGCCAGGTGACCGCCCTACTCACCCGGCGCGAATTTGATGTGCTGCGACTCTTAGCCGAAGGTCTCCCCAACAAAATCATTGCTGATCGCTTGCAGATCAGCGAACACACCGTCAAGTTCCATGTCAATGCCCTCATGGCCAAGCTGCACGCCCAGAGCCGCACTGAGGCCGTGGTGCGGGCCATTCGTGCCGGTGTCTTGCCGCTCTGACCTAGCCTTTTTTCCAGGGCAGACCCTCACCATTCTGACAGTGGGCAGCTTGCCACCGACAGGGTATGTTCAGCAGAGTAGTATTCGCCTCAAATGGCTGAAAGGGCCTGATCATCACAGACGGGAGAAGCAGTATGAGCGCAGTATTAATTAGAGCAGATGTCGGACGCATTAGCCAGCCTGGTGCAGACTGTACAACACAGTGTCGTACGCGTCGAGGCACGACGTCGGCTCCCCGCTACGGGCATCGTGTGGGCAGCCGATGGTGTGCTGGTCACGGCGCACCACGTCATCGAGCAGGAGGAGAGCATCAAGGTGGGTTTACCTGATGGGCGCACGGTCGATGCCACCTTGATAGGCCGAGACCCCACCACGGATGTGGCGGCATTGCGGGTGCAAGCGACAGGCCTGACACTCGCGCCCTGGCATGAGTCCAGCCTGCGCGTTGGAGCGCTCGTTGTTGCCCTTGGCCGACCGTTCCGCAGCGTCCAGGCGACCCTGGGGATCATCAGTGCGCACGGCGGCGCGTGGCGTACTGCAGCTGGTGGCCAATTGGACCAGTACGTCCAGCCTGACATTGAGATGTATCCAGGCTTCTCAGGCGGCCCCCTGGTCGATGTCGCCGGTCAGATCGTCGGGCTGAATACCACGGCGCTCCTCAGGAGTACGGCACTCACCATCCCGGTGCCAACCATCCGTCGGGTGGTAGACATGCTCCTGGCCCACGGTCGGGTACGCCGGGGCTATCTCGGTGTGCACACCCAGCCGGTGCGCTTACCCGCCGCCGTGGCAGGGCAGCTCGGGCAAGAAACAGGGCTGCTGATCAGTACGGTCGAGCCCGCAAGTCCGGCTGAACAGGGCGGCTTATTGTTAGGGGACACCGTGGTGAGGCTGGATGGGGTGACGCTACGACACCACGATGACCTGCTGGCACTGCTAGGACCCGAGCGTATTGGGACCACCATCGCCATGCACGTCCTGCGCAGTGGCCAGGTGCAGGAACTGCGGCTCACGCTTGGTGAACGACCATAGTACTCTAAGGCGAGACGCAGGGCGTGGCCACGAAAATGTCAGAAGGGGGGAGGGCATGTCTACAGTTATGCAGTATACAGGCAGCGTTCGTCATGACGATGATACCCCATATCACCCACACACCGAGCCTGTTGCGGATGCGGCGCTTCTGGATGCCTACTCGCGTGCCGTGATTCATGCAGCGGAAGAGGTGAGTCCGGCGGTGGTCAATATCGAAGTGCAGCAGCGACCCGGTGGGCCACAGGTATCACAGGGGCAGGCAAGTCGAGACTCCCACGCACATGGCTCAGGGTTCATCTTCACTCCGGACGGTTTTCTCTTGACGAACAGCCATGTTGTGCACCGGGCCGCCCGGATCGAGGTGACACTAGCGGATGGTCGGCGCTTGCCGGCAGCACTGGTCGGGGACGATCCAGAGACGGATCTGGCGGTACTCCGCATTCCCGCCACTGACCTCGTCCCGGCGCCGCTGGGCGATTCTCAGACCATCCGCGTCGGGCAGTTGGTGGTGGCGATCGGCAACCCATACGGCTTCCAGTATACGGTGACAGCCGGGGTCGTCAGCGCTCTGGGGCGTTCGCTGCGGTCACAGTCAGGTCGGCTCATCGACGATATTATCCAAACCGATGCGGCATTAAACCCGGGGAACTCCGGTGGGCCGCTCGTTACGTCGCGGGGAGAAGTGATCGGCGTCAATACGGCGGTCATTCTGCCCGCTCAGGGGTTGTGCTTTGCCCTGGCGATGAATACGGCGGCGTTTGTCGCTGGGCGGCTCATGAAAGATGGCAAGATACGCCGCAGTTCTATTGGCGTAGGTGGCCAAAATGTGCCGCTACCCCGGCGGCTGGTGCGCTCGGCAAACCTGCCGAGCGCCAGTGGCATTCTGGTTATTGCCATCGAGCCAGATAGCCCGGCCCAGCGGGCTGGGCTGCGTGAGGGAGATATTATCGTGCGCTTCGCCGACAGTGTCGTGGTGGGTATTGATGACTTGCACCGGTTGCTGACAGATCAACATATTGGACAGCGCGCCACACTCACCATTCTGCGCGGCACGGCACCGCTATCAGTGGACATCGTGCCTGAAGAGTCGCAGCTCTCACGGGCAAGCCGTGGCAAGCCTTAAGAGCCAGGGGAGCCGACCCGGGCCGGCGGCCAGCCTGGCGCCGGTCGGGGAAACACGTGCTGCGGAGCAGAGGTATGCGAGTGGGTGGGCCGTGGGACTGCGGCCCCACAACCTCTCCCCAGCAAGAACCTGCTTGTCAAAATGCCTAAACGCAAGACCCATCTCCGTCACTCGCCAGTTTGCTGATATTTCAAAGACCTCGTCCTATTCGGAGTCTGTCCGGAATTCGTGTGAAAAATTACAGGCGTGATCGGAAGGGCGTCATTCGCCCAAGACGAGTGTGAGGAGGTATTTGCCCTGATCTGATAGCGTGTGAGAAATCATGCCATTTCCGCTGATCGACTTCTGGTATCTAATTCGATCAATGCCACGTTCACCTAGTATTGGCACTGAACATAGGCTTCTCGCCCCGTTTGCCTGGCAAAGAGAACCCGTAGAATGTACCGCGTTAAGATGGCTTTGTTATTTTTTCCGCTGCCATACATGACACATCCACGTATCTGCCTACTAA
>CAWEGM010000009.1:0-206259 GCA_963808565.1 uncultured Solirubrobacterales bacterium | reverse complement strand
GTCGCTGTGGCGGGGCCCGGCGCTCGCGGACTTCGCCTACGAGAGCTTCGCCCAGACGGCGATCGCCCGGCTCGAGGAGATCAGGCTGGCAGCAGTCGAGCTCCGGACCGACGCTGACCTCGCACTGGGGCGCCACGGCGAGCTGGTCGGAGAGCTCGAGGCCCTGGTCGCCGAGCACCCGCTCCGCGAACGTCTGAGGGGGTATCTGATGACCGCGCTGTACCGGTCGGGTCGGCAGGCGGAGGCCCTGGACGCCTACAGGGACGCGCGCCGGGCGCTCGTCGACGAGCTCGGGATCGAACCGAGTACCGCGCTGAAGGAGCTGGAGCGGGCGATCCTTCGGCAGGAGCCGGCGTTGAACCTCCCAGCGTCGGCGCCCGCGTCCGTCGGCGAGGCCGCGGAGCGCTCGATTCTCGTGGCGATCACGAACGAGGCGCGCGTCGACGCGCTGCTCGCGGTGGCCGAGCCGCTTGTGCGAGACCCGCCTCGCATCATGATCCTGGCCAGGCTCGTGTCGGACGCAGCCGAGCTTCGGTCCGCGTCAGCCTGGCTCGAAGAGCGCCGGTCTGCACTCGAAGCGCGCGGCGTCGCGGCCCGTGCGGCCTCGTTCACCTCGACGGCGCCGGGAGAGGAGCTGGCTCGGCTCGCCACCGAGCTCGACGTCGATCTCCTGCTCGCCGACGCGCCCGACGAGCTCCTGGCCGAGGGAGCTCCCGACGAGCGGCTCGCTGCCGTACTTGCGGAGACGCCCTGCGACGTGGCGCTGCTCGCCCCTCGGGACGTGACCCCTGAGGGCCCCGTCCTCGTCCCGTTCGGAGGGGCCGAGCACGACTGGGCGGCGGTCGAGCTCGGCGCGTGGTTCGCGCGCGCCGAGCATGCGCCGCTCCGGCTCGCAGGTGCCGCCGCAGTGCCGGAGCACGGCAGGCGCGACGCGAGCCGCCTGCTTTCGCACGGCGCGCTCGCGGTCCAACGGGTCCTGGGCATCTCGGCCGAGCCGCTGTTGGCTCCGCCGGGCGAAGAGGGCATGCTGGAGGCGAGCCGCGACGCCGGTCTGCTCGTCGTCGGGCTGTCGACGAGGTGGCACCGCGAGGGCCTTGGCCCGGCCCGCCTCAGACTCGCCAGAGAGGCGACCCCGCCCACGCTGCTCGTCCGGCGGGGTCTCCGCCCCGGCGGCCTCGCTCCGCCGCCCGCGCTCACGCGCTTCACCTGGTCGATTCGCCCTTGAGCGGACTCAGCTCGCGCAGGCCGGCTCGTACGGCCGCCCTGGGAGGAACTCCTCCCACTCCTCGGGCGTCAGCGTCCGGTTCGCGAGCCTGCAGGCACGCTGCGCCCACGACACCGGATCGACGTCCCAGATCGCTCCACGGCCGTCGGCATGGGTCAGCAGCAGCCGGCGCCCGTCGGGGGAGAGGTCGATCTCCGCCCGGCGGCTCCCGGCCGTGAGCGTCGGTCCGATCCGGGCTCCGGTGGCAACGTCCCAGAGCGAGGCGACGGGCTCGAAGCCCGAGACGGCAAGGATTCGGCCGTCGGGGCTGAAGTCGAGCGTTATCGCGCCGGCGCTGCCCTGGTCGAGCTCGCGGATGAGCTTTCCGGTGCGGACGTCCCAGACGCGCACGATCGGGTCCTCCAACCCGCCCGTCGCGAGAGTTCGGCCGTCGGGGCTGAACGCGATCGCGTAGTAGCCGCGCGTCACTGTCCACCGGCAGCGTGGCGATCCGTGAGCGCCGGGCGACGTCCCAGACCTCCGCGGTGCCTCCCTGCTCGTGGACGAACGCAAGCGTCGACCCAGTCGGGCTGAAAGCGACGTCTCCCGCAGGCACGCCGATCTGCCGATCGTGCCGAGCGCTTCCCCGGTTGCGACGTCCCAGAGCTTCACGCCGCCGGCGAGCCGGCGGTGGCGAGCATCGCGCCGTCGGCGCTGATGCTGACGCCCAGGACGTCTCCGGTCCGACCGTGAACGGCCCTCGGAGAAGCGATCGGCTCTCGACGTCCCAGAGCGTTGCCTGACCGTTGACGGTCACGGCTGCGAGCGTTCTCCCGTCCGGAGCGAAGGCGAGCGCCTACACCTCACCGCCGGTCTTCAAGAGGGGCGGGCCGACCGGGGTCAGATCCGTCGGATCCCAGAGCCTGATGCCCTGCTCGTTGAGACCGACCGCGACAAGCCGCCCGTCGGGGCTGAAGCTCCCGGGGTGCCCGTCGTACCGCCGGGAGCCCGGTCATGCGTGAAGGTGAAGCGCCGCCCGAGCCCGCGGTCGCCCCCGATGTCCCAGGCGATCGCCGTCCCGTCGTGACTCACGGTGTAGAGCGTCCCCCCGTCGGGGCTGAAGACCGGCTGCTGGACGGCGCCCGAGTGGCCGCGCAGCGTCTCGCGCCGAGTCGCTGACTCGGCGTCCCAGAGCGCGACCGTCCCGTCGAGGCTCGTCGAGACCACCGTCCCGCCGTCCGGGCTGAAGAGCAGCCAGCTCGGGGCTCCGCCGAGCGCGCCGGCCGCCGTCCGCACCGCTCCGCTCCGCGTGTCGACCAGCTGGATGCCCCGGTCGATGCCGACGGCGATGGTGCGCCCGTCCGGGCTCAGCGCGAGCGCATGCTGACCCGTGCCGATCGTCAAGCCGCCTGGTCGGCATGCGGCTCCGGAGGTTCCACCACACGAGCTCGCCTTCGCTCCGACGCGATGACGACCGAGCGGCCGTCGGGCGTGAGCGCGAACCCGGGCGATTGCAAGTAGGAACCGACGTAGGCGCCGGCGAAGCCTTCCGGCTCGATCGGAGGACCGGTCGCCGCCAGCGTGGCGGCGTCCCGCACGCTGATCCAAGCGTACTCGGACTCGCTGCCGACGAGGACGACGAGCTGCGATCCGTCCCTCGTGAAGGCCAGCCGGCGTGACGCCGGCTCATCGCCCGCAAGCGCGCTCGGTGACGCGCGCAGTGCCAGTTGCTCTCGGCGTACGCGCGTCGATCAGGCGTATGTAGCCGTCTCCGCCGAACGCGACCGTCTGGCCGTCGGGGCTGTACGCGACGCTCTCCACCCCGCCCGTCACCGGCAGCGGCTCGCCGATCCGCTGGTACGTCCGGGCGTCGAAGAAGAGGAGCCCGGCGTCGTAATCGGCGACCGCAAGCGTCCTCCCGTCGGGGCTGACCGCGATCGCGCGGAGGATGTCGGACTCGCCGTGCATGACTCCCGTCACCGCGGGGGCGCGCAGGAGGTCGGCGAGCAGGTAGCTGCGCGTCTGCGGTGAGTCGTCGATCGCGACCGCCTGGCGCGCGAGCAGGAGCGAACGGTCGAGGTCCTCCTCGACGAGCGCCTGGGCGCCGAGGCGCTGGGCGAGCTGGGCCGTCTCCGCGTCGCGCGCCTCGCCGCGCTGGATGAGGGCGAAGATCCCTCCCGCGAGGGCCGCGACCAGCAGAACCGCGACCCCGGCGAGCAGCGCGCGAAGGCGCCGGTTCGTGCGGCGCGCCCGTTTCGTCTCCTGCTCGGAGACCTCGCGGCTCTCGGTGACGAACTCGCGCTCGAGCTCGTTGAGGTCGAGCGCGTGATCGGCGGTCCATTCGAGGGCGGCGGCGAGGCGAGCGCCGCGGTAGAGCTCGCCCTGATCGCGCCCCGCCGCGTCCCATTCGGTCGCCGCCTCGGTGATGTGACGGCGAAGCCGGCGCCCTTCGGCGTCCTCCTCGATCCACTCGCGCAGGCGCGGCCATTCGCGCAGCAGCGCCTCGTGGGCGACCTCGACGGAGCCCTCGCCGACGGTGACGAGGCGGCTGTCGGCCAGCGTCGCGAGCACGTCGGCCACATCCTCGTTGCGCTCCAGGTCGAGCTCGGCGAGTGGAGCGCGGCGGCGCACCGGTACGTCGCCCTCGCCCTCGCCGACCAGCCGCAGCATGATCGCGCGCACGAGCTGCTTGCGCCCGTCGGGGACGCGAGCGTAGGTGCCCTCGGCCAGCCGCGCGACGGCGCCGTGAACGCCGCCGGACTCGCGGTAGGCGGCCAGGGCGAGCGCGTTGTCTTGCCGCTTCTGCCAGAGCTCGAGCAGGGCGGTGGACAGCAACGGCAGCGCGCCCGGCTCGCCCTCCACGTCGTCGACCAGCGCGTCGGCCAGCTCCGGCTCCACCCGCAGCCCCACCCGGCCGGCGGGCAGCTCGACGACACGCCGCAGCTCCGAGGCCTGCATGGGCCCGACCAGCACGTGGTTCGCACCCAGCAGCTCGGCAAGTCCCGGGTAGGCGGCGAACCGCCCGTAGAAGTCGGCGCGCAACGCGACCACCACGACTGCTCGACCCTCCGGATCAGCGGCCGCGCGGGCAAGTGTGTCGGCGAACGCGGCGCGCTCGGCTTCGGAGCGGCAGGCGGTGAACAGCTCCTCGAGCTGGTCGACGGCGAGGAGGAGGCGCTCGTCCGCGGGCAGCGCGTCGAGGGCCTCGGCGAGAGGATCCCTCGCTCCCGACACGAGCGCGCGGCGAAGCTCGTCCAGCGGCCGCTCGCCGGGACGCAGCAGCAGACGCCGCCAGCCCTCGCTGCCCGGCAGGACTCCTCCGGCGAGGGCCGGGAGCAGGCCGGCGCGGAGGACCGAGGACTTGCCGCTGCCCGACGGGCCGACGATGCCGAGGAAGCCGGCGCCGACGAGGCGGGCGACGAGCTCGGCGACGAGCCGCTCGCGGCCGAAGAAATATTCGGCATCCACCGGCTCGAAGCTCGCGAGACCCTTGAACGGGCATATCCCCTCAGTGGAGACGCGGGCGGGGGTGGCCGGGGCCGCGAGGGCCCGCGCCTGCTCGCGCACGAGCTGGAGGTCGATCACCTTGCCGGCCAGCTCGGCCTCGACCTCGCTCAGGTCGCTCCTGCCGCCGGCGGCGCGGGAGGCGACATCGGCTAGCAGGCGGCTCGCCTCGTCGACCGCGACCGCGAACCCCGCCCGCGCGAACTCCCGGCAGCTCGGGTAGCGCCGCTCCGGCTCCTTCGCCAGCGCCCGCGCGATCACCGCGTCGAGCGCTGCCGGCAGCTCCGGCCGTTGTGCGCTCGGCGCCGGCGGCTCCGCTTCGAGGTGCGCGAACACGACCGCGATCTCCGAGTCACGCCGAAACGGCGGCCGCCCGACGAGACATTCGTAGAGCACGCAGCCGAGCGAGTAGACGTCCGCCCGCCCGTCGATCTCCTCACCGGCGATCTGCTCGGGAGCGACGTAGTCGATCGTGCCCATCAGGTGGCCGTCTTCGCCGATTCCGGCCTCCTCGGAGACCCGTTTCGTGAGGCCGAAGTCCGCCAGGTAGACGTGGTCGGAGCCGTCGGGGCGGGCGCCCGTGTCGAGAAGCACGTTGGAGGGCTTCACGTCGCGATGCACGAGGCCGCGCGCATGGGCCGCATCGAGGGCGATCGCGACCTGCGCGAGGATGCCTGATCGCGTCCGCCGGGTCCAGACGGCCGCGTTGTTGAGGCGCTCTTTCAGGTCACGCCCCTCGACGTAGCGCATGGCGATGAAGAGGAGGCCCTCGGTCGTCCCGGCCTCGTAGATCGGGACGATGTTCGGATGATCGATCGACGCGGCCAGCTCCGACTCACGCAGGAAGCGGTCACGGAACGATTCGTCCTCGGCGAGGCTGGCAGCGAGCAGCTTCAGCGCCACTCTCCGCTTGAGCCTCAGATCCTCGGCCAGGTAGACGACGCCCATGCCGCCGCGGCCCAGCAGCGACTCGATCCGGTAGCCGGCGAGCTCGGTGCCGACCTGCGGGTCATCGCTGACTTGCATGTGCGCATCCTCGCTTTCGGGACCCCGCAGAACGATAAGCGGCTCGGGGTCCTTGTACGGAGCCGGCGTTACAGCACCGTTTCAGCCACGTAACGCGTCGTCGTCCTGTGCACCCAAGCTGCAACCCAACGGGCGATAACGGGTCGATACCGGGCGTCACGAGCCGAGAGCAAGCCTCCCCGAAACCCCTGCTCGCGCGCACACGACGCGGTGAGCCGACATCCACCGTCACGAGGCCAGGCGGACTCTTAATCTCAAGGTCACAGGTTCGATCCCTGTACGGCCCATGTGAAAAGCGCCCACGAATCGGGGACCTCGCCAAGGACGAGATCCCGGCGCTGAACCCCAGGTAGGTTGAATGCGGTGCGACGCATCGCCCTGGTAGGTGTCCTCATTCCGCTCTTCACGGCCGGCGGCTGCGGCGGGGGGTCCACCGAGCCGGCGACCCAGGTGGCGACTCAACAGAGCGGGCAGCCGCTCTCGAGGGCCGAGTTCATCGCCCAGGCCGACGTGATCTGTCACAACCACGAGTCCCGGAGGGAAGACCTCGAAAGCCAGGCAAACGAGTTGGGTCACCTCAACTCGGATAAGGCCCATCAGGTCGCCGATCTTCTTCGTCAGGCGAGCGACAACCTGATGGCGGAGAGCCAGGAGCTGCAGGCCCTCGACCCCCCCTCCGCGGGGGTCGGCACGCTCAGGTCCATCGTGTCGGTTGTCGCTGCCGAGGCGAGCGTGATCGACGACTGGGCCCAGGCCTACGACGATCTGGATGCCAGGGAGATTCGAAGGCTGCAACTACGCATCGGGGCAATCACCGCAAAGGCGGATGGCATCGCCCGGGGCTACGGCTTCGAGGTTTGCGGGCGGACTGGGCAAGCCCCCGCGACGGCTGCAGACCACTCTTAATCTCAAGGTCACAGGTTCGATCCCTCCCCGGGCCGCTTACTCTGGAAGTCGAACAACCGGGGGGCCGCCTGGGCGTATCGTGTGAGCGATGGAAGCCGCCCCGGTGTGCAGCCACCTCGACCAGGTTCAGGTCTACGAGCTGCCCGCCGAGATCCCCGGCTGCGAGGAGTGTCTGAAGATCGGCACGCCCTGGGTCCACCTGCGAATGTGCCTGAACTGCGGAAAGATCGGGTGCTGCGACAACTCCCCGATGCGGCACGCGACCGCTCACTTCCACGAGGATGGCCATCCATTGATTCGCTCGGCCCAGCCGGGTGAGGAGTGGAGCTGGTGCTACCTGGACGAGGTCTCCTTCGTCCTCCAGCCCTCCGGCTGAGCCCCCGTCCCGTCAGCGCGCGATCGCGCGGATGATCAGCAGGAGCAGGATCGATCCGGCGATCGCGATGAGCCAGGTGCCGAGGTCGAAGAACTCATCGATTTCCCCTACGTCGAGCGCGCTGGCGAGGAAGCCGCCGAGGAGGGCGCCGAGGATGCCGACCGCGGTGGTCCCGATGCAGCCGCCGGGCTCGGTGCGGCCGGGGATCAGTGCGCGCGCGATCGTGCCGGCGAAGAGGCCGAGGATGATCCAGGCGAGGATTCCCATCCGGGTCCCTCAGCGCTCGGGGCGCTGCCGCGGAGAGGAGTGGTAGCTCAGGTACCAGAAGACGTGCCGGGCGGCGCTGACGCCCACGTTGACCGGCGAGAGGAGCCTTCGCATGGCGAGCACTCTAGTTGCGTCGACGGTCGCGCGCATCGGTAGATAGGAGTAAAGCGGCTGCACGCAGCGACATTCTGTCCCTATTTGCGGACGGCCAAACCGGCCCCACTAGCATGCGGCGCGATGAACAGGCTGATCGGCAGGGATCGAAGCCGGAAGCGCGGCCTCGCCGCGATCGTCAGCGCTGCCGGTGCCGAGCGCGCCACGGTCGGACTGGCAGTTCTCGCCGTCGGCGCCGCCGGGGTCCTGATCAGCGGCGAGGCGGTGCGGATGGCCCGCCGCCGGCGCGAGAGCCGCGTCACGGACACTCCGGCGAGCCTGGTGGACGCCGCCGGCTATGCGACGCGCGACACGATCGCCGTCGCGCGCCGGGGAATCCGCGCCACGCCACACCACGAGACCGTCCTCTTCAACATCCTCCAGGGCTTCCTCGGGGCATTCGCGTTCGCCCGCATCTCGACCTGGGGGATCCGGCATGGGTGGTGGCCCATGGGGAACGTCGCCGTCGGCGGTCGCCACATCCACCACTTCATCCCCGGGATCGTCCTCACCTTCGCCTCCGGGATCGCGGCGATCACGACGGAGAACGAGAACCTCGAGTCGACCCTCGCGATTCCGTTCGGGGCCGGAATGGGGCTGACGATGGACGAGGCGGCGCTGCTGCTCGACCTGCAGGACGTCTACTGGACGCGGCAGGGGCTACTCAGCGTCCAGATCAGCCTCGGTGTCACTGCGATCCTGGCGTCGACGATCCTCGGGCTGCGGGTGCTGCGACGGGGCGAGGAGAAGGGCGTCGAGGAGGGGCTGATTCCCCAGCTCGACACTCACGAGATCGCCGCCGCCGGGGCGCTGGCCTAGCCGCGAGCTATCCCGCTGAGATCATCCGCTCGAGCTTCTCGAAGCTGTCACCCCAGCCGTTCCGGTGGAGCTCGCGTCGCGCCTCGGTCTTGAAGGGCCCCTGGGTGAGCGCGACCTCCGTCGCGCCGCCCTGGTCGCGGAAGGTGAGCTCGACCAGCGTCTCGACGTCGTCGGGGTCCGGGGCTTCCCAGATGAAGGTGTAGGCGAGCCGGTTTGGGGGATCGAAATCGCGAAATTCTCCGGTTAGGAAGAACGCCTCTGCTTCCGGTGGCTGCATCTCGATCCGGTAGCGCTGTCCCACCCTCGGCTCGAACTCGAGGCTGGGAGTGCTGAAGCCGGCCGGCCCCCACCATCCCCGCAACTGATCGGCAGCGCTGAACAGCCGGAAGACGACGGGTTGCGGTGCGCGAGCGAGGTGAGCCAGCTCGAGAGTGAGGCCGTCCGGCATTCCTACGCCGCCGCCCTCAGGCGCGGCTCGGCCTCCTCACCCATCCAGATCACCTGCTCGCGGCCCGGCCCGACGCCGACGAGGCGAATCGGGACACCGAGGTGGTCCGTGATTGCGGCCAGGTAGTTGCGTGCCTCGCTCGGCAGGTCCTGCTCGCGCCGACAGTCGCCGATCTCCCCGTCGAAGCCGGGCAGCTCCTCGTACTCCGGCTCGGCGGTGTGGATGATCGACTGGTGGTAGGGGAACTCGTCGAAGACCGCGCCCTCCGGGTGGCGATAGCGGGTGCAGACACGCAGCGGATCGATGCCCGAGAGCACGTCGAGCTTCGTCACCGCCAGCGCCGTCATCGCGTTCAGGCGCACCGCGTAGCGGAGCGCGACCAGGTCGAGCCAGCCGCAGCGGCGCGGCCTCCCGGTGGTGGTCCCCAGCTCGCCACCGCGCTCGCGGATCAGCTCGCCGAGATCGTCATCGAGCTCGGTGGGGAAGGGCCCGGCTCCCACCCGGGTGGAGTAGGCCTTCGCGATCCCCCAGACCTCGTCGATGTCGGAGGGGCCCACGCCGGCCCCGACGGTGGCGGCCCCCGCGACAGGATTCGAGGAGGTGACGAACGGATAGGTGCCGTGGTCCAGATCGAGCATCGTGCCCTGGGCTCCCTCGAAGAGGACGGTGCGATCGGAGTCGAGCGCCTCCCAGCAGAGCCTCGCCGTGTCCGCGATGTGCGGCTCCAGGCGGTGCCCATAGGTCATGTAGGTCTCGGTCATCGTGTGAAGGTCCAGCTCGGGGTCCTTGGCGAACGGTCGGAGCATGTGCTGCTTCGGCTCCATGGCGGCCATGATCTTCTTGCGGAGAATCTTCTCGTCGAGCACGTCCTGGACGCGGATGCCAAGCCGCGAGGCCTTGTCCGCGTAGCACGGGCCGATCCCGCGCCTCGTCGTGCCGATCTCGAGCTTGCCGAGCTTGAGCTCGCCCGCGGTGTCGAGCTTCACGTGGTAGGGCATGATCAGGTGCGCGTTGGCCGAGATCCGCAGCCCGCTGACGTCGACCCCGCGGTGCCGGAGGTCGTCGATCTCGCCGGTGAGCACGCCGGGGTCGATCACGACGCCGTTGCCGATCGCACAGGTCTTGCCGGCATAGAGGATCCCGGACGGGATCAGGTGGAACTTGAAGACCTCGCCGTCACGGATGATCGTGTGGCCGGCGTTGTTCCCGCCCTGAAAGCGGATCACGAGGTGCGCCTGCTCGGCGAGCAGGTCGGTGACCTTTCCCTTTCCCTCGTCGCCCCACTGGGCGCCGACTATCGCGATTCCCGGCATGACCGGGGGATTATGAGCCGTTTGCGCCGCCGGTTAGGGGTCCAGCGGCCCCAGGGCGGATCCTCCGCCCTCACCCAGCGAAGAGGCGACGTCGGCCGAGACGCGCATCCGGCGGTCCTCGTCGAACAGGAGCACCGGATCCCCGCACATCTCCACCAGCCGCGAGACGAGGCGGGCCCCCAGCTGGTCCTCGAGCTGGTCGTCCTCCAGGTTGCTGGTCACGATCACGGATCGCTCCCGCTCGTAGCGCTCGTTGATCAGCGCGTAGAGCTGCTCCAGGACCCACTCCGTCTGCTTCTCGGCGCCCAGGTCGTCGAGATGGAGCAGGTCGACGGTGGTCAGACGCTCGAACAGGTCGGCGTAGGACTGCTCGCCGAGCTCAGCGTCGTAGGTGCGGCGGATCCTGCTCAGGAGCTTCGGCAGCGAATAGATGGCGACGGACCGCCCGGCCTCGAGCGCGGTCCGGGAGATCAGCATCGCAAGGGTCGTCTTCCCGGTCCCCGGCCCCCCGAAGAACCAGAGGCCGCGGCCCTCGGCGAGCATCTGATCGAGCTGCTCGCAGTAGGTGCGGACCCGCCGGACGACGAACTCGTCGATCTGGGTGACCGGCGGGCGGCCGAAGGACACGCCGCGGTACTTCGCGGGGATCACCGAGTCGATTCCGCGCAGGCGCGCCTGGGCGACCATCCTCGAGCGGCACTCGCAGGGCCGCGCGACGTCTTCGGGCCCCAGGATCCAACCGGAGCCGTCGCAGACCCCGAGCGGGCAGGGGAGCCGGTCCCCCGATGCCGACTTCCGCGCCACCTATCCCTCCTCGGCTAGGTCGACCATCGGCGGTCCCTCGCCGGCGCTCTGCTCGATCGGCTTCTCCTCGCGGGCACGGTCGGCGAACTTCGGATAGTGCTCGAGGAAGACCAGCCGAACGGTCCCGACCGGGCCGTTCCGGTGCTTCGCGAGGATCAGCTCGGCGCCGCCCGGGTCCTCGGACTCGTCGTTGTAGTAGTCGTCGCGGTAGAGGAAGCCGACCAGGTCGGCGTCCTGCTCGATCGCACCGGACTCGCGGAGGTCCGAGAGGATGGGGCGCTTGTCCGGGCGCTGCTCAGGGGCCCGCGACAGCTGAGAGATGCCGATGACGGGAACCTCGAGCTCGCGGGCGAGGATCTTCAGGCCGCGGCTGAACTGCGCGACCTGCTCGACGCGATTTGCGCGGGCGTCGTCGCTTCGCATCAGCTGCAGGTAGTCGACGATCACCAGGCTCGAGCCCGTCGTGCCCCCTGCTCTTCTCCTGGGCGTGCAGGCGCCGCGCCTTCGCCCGGAGCTCGAGCAGGCCGAGGTCGGAGGAGTCGTCGATCCAGAGGGGCGCTGACTCGAGCTGGTTGCACGCCTTCACCACCTTCGGCCAGTCCTTCGTCGCGACCTTGCCCTTGCGGAGGCGGTCGCTCGAGATCCGCGACTGCGAGCCGATGAAGCGGTGGGCCAACTCCATCTCCGACATCTCCAGGGAGAACAGCGCGACCGGCTTCTGGTGCTTCATCGCCACGTTCTGCGGCGAAGTCGCAGACGAGCGTACTTTTCCCCATCGCCGGCCTCGCCGCGATCACGATCAGGTTGCCCGGCTGGAACCCGCCGGTCTTGTCGTCGAGGTCGCGGAAGCCCGAGGGGGTGCCCGTGACGGAGGCGGTGCCGCTCGCGAGCGCCTCGAGCTTGTCGATCTCGTCGTGGAGGATCGCCCCGATGCTCGCGGAAGTCGACGGCGCGCTCCTGGTGCGCGACCTGGAAGAGGAGTCGCTCGGCCTGCTCGACGAGATCGGACGGCTCGCCGTCACGTTCGGCGACCGACTGCTGGATCGTCTTCGCCGCTGCGTCCAGCCGGCGCATCAGCGAGTTCTGCTTGACGATCTTCGCGTAGTGCTTGGCGCTGCCCGGGGCGGGAACCCGCGCCGCGAGGCTGGAGATCACGTCCCGGCCGCCGACCTCGTCCAGCTCCCCGTGCTGCGAGAGCGCCTCGGCGACGGTGAGAACGTCCACCGGGTCTGCGTTCTCGTTGAGCCGGATGATCGCTTCGTAGATCGTCCGGTGCCGGTCGCGGTAGAAGTCCTCGGCCTGGAGGTGGACGTCGAGCATCACGGGCTCGATCGTCGACTCGGAGACCATCATCGCGCCCGAGCACGGACTCCTCGGCCTCGAGGTTCTGGGGCGGGACGATCGTCGCTGTTCCGCTGTTCGCCAACTGCTCCTCTCTCGCAGGATGCATCGCCCCGGCGCAGGGCCGAAGCTGCCTCCAAGTCTTCATAAGGGCCCGGCGGATTCCCCTTTGCCCCGGAGTCGGAACCGAATCCGCGCGAGCCTGGCTAGAAAATCACAGAGGCCGCCGATAGCGCGAGTCGGGTTCAAAGCGGCTATTTGCGGACGGCCTTGTTTCAGGCGTTATCGTGCCGCGGCCGAAGCGCGCTGTTTGCGCCGAACTAACGAGTGGCCCTTACGGGCCCTCTCGCCTCGGCGACGATCGTCTTCACCGAGGCGACGGACCCGCCGCCGACCTCGATGTCGACCATGAACGTGCCGGTCTCCCGGATCGGCTCCTCGAGCCGGATCTTCCTCCGGTCCACCTTGATCCCGCGAGCGGCCTGGATCGCCTCGGCGATCTCGGCGGAGGTGACGGAGCCGAACAGCTTGCCGTCCTCGCCCGCGCTGGTGGTTGATCGTCAGGACGGTCTTGGAGAGCAGCGCGGTGGTCTCGCTCGGCGCGCTCGGCGGCTTGGCGCTCGGCCTCTTCGGCCCGCTCGCGGCTGCGCTGGGCCTCCTCGAGCGCCCCCTTGGTCGCGGGCTGCGCCAGCTTTCGCGGGACGAGGTAGTTGCGGAGGTATCCCGGGGAGACGTCGATCGCCGTGCCGGCCTCGCCGAGGCCCTCGACGTCCTGCAGCAGAACCGCCTGAGCCATCGGGCCTAGCGCTCGCCGACGTAGGGCAGCAGGGCGAGCTCGCGCGCCCGCTTCACCGCGAGGGCGAGCTGCTGCTGGTGCTTGCGGGAGAGGCCGGTGACACGCCGCGAGCGGGTCTTGCCGCGGTCGGAGATGAACCGCCGCAAGCAGGCCCAGGTCCTTGTAGTCGATGTGGTCGACGTTGATCCGCGTGTACTTACGCGGCCGCCCGCGATCGGCGAGACCGCGGCGCCTGCGGCCGCCAGCCGGTCTGGGTCTGTCGCTGCTGTCGCGCCACGAAGGGCGCGAATGGTAGCTAGAAGGGAATGTCGTCGTCCGAGCCGCCGCCCGAGCTGACCGTCGCGCCCTCGAAGTCCGAGGTGTCCGCCGGGACGTCGGACTGGGGCTGGAAGCCGTTGCCGCCACCGCCCCGCCCTGGTTGTCCGAGCGGGAGCCCAGGAACTGGACGCTGTTGGCGATGATCTCGACCGCCTGGCGCTTGGAGCCGTCCTGCGCCTCCCATTCGCGCCAGTCGAGGCGTCCCTCGACGGCCACCGGCCGGCCCTTGGAGAGGTAGTTGGCGCAGTTCTCGCCCTGCGCGCCCCAGACGGTGACGTCGAAGTAGTTGGGCTTGTCGACCCAGTTGCCGCTCTGCCGTCCTTGCGGCGGCTGTTGACGGCCACGCGAAGCTTGCAGACCGAGGTCCCGCTGGGCGTCGAGCGCAGCTCGGGGTCGCGGGTGAGATTCCCGGTGATCGCGACGATGTTGATGTTTGAGGCCGCCACGTGATCAACTCCTATTCCTTTCGATTCCGAACTTCGATCTTAAGGAGCGGCCCGGCTGGTTCTCTCCCCCGGCCGGGATAAAGCGCCGGAAACTGCGAGACGCGAGGCCCGAGGAGGCTACTCGTCGCGGTCTTCGCGGCGCGGTCGACGCTCGCGGTCGCCCCGATCGCCGCGCCCGTCGCCGACGGCCGCGGCCGCTCGGTGGCGGGTGGAGCGTTGGTCGTCGTCTCGGGCTCGACCTTGAAGATCCGGAAGCGGAGTACGCCGTCGGCGATCTTCAGGTTGTGGTCGAGCCGCTCGAGCAGCTCCGGCTCGGCCTGGAAGCGGAAATAGCGGTAGTCCGACTCGTTCCGCTGGCGGATCTCGTAGGCGAGCTTCCGCACCCCCCAGTTGTCCGCGCGGTCGAGCGCGCCCGCACCCTCGATCTGCTTGCGCACGTCGTCGGCGAGCTTCTCGCGATCGGTGTCCGCGGACTCGGGGTCGAGCATCAGTACGAGTTCGTAGTGCCGGTTCATGGGCGACGGCGACTATAGGCGAAGCAGGCACCGGGCGCGGGGCGGAGGCTCGGCGGGCGCCGGGGGAGAACCCGCAGCGGCTCCTCTGGGTCCATGGCGCGCAATCAGGTGAGTGGCCCCGCGGCGCCGGATCGCAGGCGATCGCGCTCGCGGCCATCGCCGGAGTCGCCGCCCTCCCCGCCCTGCTCGGAAGCCCCGATGCGCCCCCGCCCGTGCCCGACGACGTGGGCCTGATCCCGACCCAGGTCTCCGCCGCCGTCCGGAGCCCGCCGCCCCCGCTGGCCGCCGCGGCCCCGCGGCTCCAGCTCTCTCACGCACTGCAGCGACGGACCTCCGAAGCGGGCAGGGAGGCCAAGCCAAATCGTCGCGGCGAGCGGCGGCAGGAAGGGCGACACGGCGCCGCGAGCGGGGACCCACAGACCGACAGCGGTACGGGGCTCGTGCCCGTCCGCTTCCGGTCCTGACGTACTCGCCGCCCGCACGGCGCGGCGAGTTCGGCGATCGAGCCGTAGGCCCGACAGCCTCGGCTAGCTCTCGACGCCGGCAGGGCCCGCTTCGCCCGGATGTCGGCGAGCTGCTCGTCGACCCAGTCGCCCGGATCGCGCTCGGTGATGATCTCCTTCAGCCGCTTCGCACGCAGCGCCCGCTCCTCGGGCTCCATCGTCAGCGCCCGATAGATCGTGTCCGCCTGCTCCTGGATGTCGAACGGGTTGACCGAGAGCGCGCAGTCGCCGAGCTCCTCGTGCGCACCGGTGTTCTCCGAGAGCATCACGACGCCATCGCGGGTATTGACCGCCGGCGCCTCCTTCGCGACGAGGTTCATCCCGTCGAACAGCGAGTTCACCATCAGGAGATCGAATTGCTTGTAGCGGGCGACGGCCTCGGGGAAGTTCTCGTAGATCCGAAGATCGATCGGCATCCAGTCGGTCGTCCCGTGGCGGTGGTTGACGACCGCGACGAGTGCCTCGATCCGCTCGAGGTACTCGGCGTACTCGGGCACGTCCTGCCGCGAGGGCTGGAGGTGGGCGATGAACGTGACCTTCTCGCGGAACTCGGGGTGCTGCTCGAGGAAGACGTCGAACGCGGTGAATCCGCGCAGCACGTTCTTCGAGAGGTCCGCGCGATCGACCCGGATGATCAGGTGGTCGCGGCGGCGGCGAAGCAGCTCCTCCTCGTAGCTCTTGACCTCCTCGGACTGCGCCGCCCGGTAGAGCCGTTCGTGTCGATCGAGCAGCGGATAGGCCCGAACCCAGATCTCGCGGCCTTCGTGGATCACCGCCATCCGCTCATAGTCGACCTCCAGCTCCATCAGCTCCCGGCAGCACTGGAGGAAGTTCCGGCAGTAGGAGGTCGTGTGGAACCCGATGATGTCGTTGGCGAGCATGCTCAGGTAGATCTCCTCCCGCCACCGGTTCGGGAGGATCCTCCAGGCATCGGGCTGTGACCACGGGATGTGGACGAAGTAGTGGAGGAACGCGTCGGGCCTTGCGCTGCGGATCGGGCCCGGGGAGGTGTAGAGGTGATAGTCGTGGAGCATCACCACCGGGTCGCTCCTGCCCCTCGATCGACCGGATGACGGCGTCCGCGATGTCCTCGTTGACGACCTTGTAGCCCTCCTCCCAGGCGTCCACCTCGTCCCGGCGGATGTCCGGGGCGTTCGAGAGGTCCCACAGGTAGTGCTGGATGAACCAGAGGATCGGGTTCGCGATCACGTTGTAGAAGCGCTCGTACGCCGCCGCGTTCGACGCGACCAGGCAGACCTCGTAGGTGATCCCGTCGACCTCGATCTCCACCGGGCCGTCGCTCTCGTTCGCGACGGCGACGTCCTCGTCGGTCATCGCCGACGCCACCCAGAGCGCCTTCCGGTGCGACACCAGGCCCGGACAGGGCGGTGACCAGGCCACCGCCGCCTCGGCGGACGACACGCTGACCGCGCTCGTCGACGACCGAACTCGGCCGGCCCGCGGTTGGAGACGATCGTCAGCGGCAGCTCGGACATCGCCCTTCGTTGTAGCAGGGGACCGCGGTCGAGTCGGAACCGGGAGTTGTGGCTAGGAATCGAGAGCGGTGAAGATCCGCATCCAGTCGAGCAGCAGGCGGGGGCTGAGGAACCGCTCTCGGACGCGCTCCTTGCCGGCTCGGCCGAGCCTGCGTCCCAGCTCGGGATCCCGGAGGATCGCGATCGATCCCTCCGCGGCCTCCTCGGGGGAGGAGACGAGGTATCCGTCCTCGCCGTCGACGATCTGGAGCGGGATCCCGCCGACGTCTCCGCCGATCGTCGGGCGGCCCTTCCAGAGCGATTCCGCGACGGTGAGCCCGAAGCCCTCGCGAATCGACTTCTGGACGACGACGTCGGACTGCGACTGGAAGGCGTTCACCTCGATCGCGCCGACGTTGTTCAGGTTGTTGAGGATCTTGATGTCGGGATCGTTGGCCGCGTACTCGAACGTCCGGTGGAAGAACTCCCAGCCCTCCGGGTCATCCGTGGCCATCGAGCCGACCAGCGCGAGCTGCACCTCCGGGAGCTCCTTGGTGACGATCCGGTAGGCGTCGATCACCCCGATCGGGTCCTTCCAGGGGTCGAAGCGCGAGACCTGGCACATCATCGGGCGGTCGACGTCGATCCCGAACTGGTTGCAGACGAAGGCGGCGTCGTCTGGGGAGAGCGCCATGTTCTTCGGCGAGAGCGGGTCGATCGCCGGCGGCACTATCCGCACGCCGCCGTGGCCGTCGAGTCCATTCGGCACGTATTGCTCCAGGTGCCAGACGGTGATCTCGTACTCGCGGATCAGCGGCAGCAGGCGCTCGATCGGCTCGGGATTCGGCTCCGAGAGGTCGATGTGGCAGCGCCAGACCCAATTCCTCCCCCGGTCCGAGGCGTGTTGGCGCATTCCGACCGGTTGCGGGTCGTGGACGATGATCACGTCCCAGTCGCCCTCGAGGCTCTCGGCGTTCATCTTGTTGTAGTGCTCGAAGAGCTCCCACTGGTTCGGGGTGAGCGTCTTCGGGTCGCCCTGGAGCGAGTTGTGGAGGAGCTTCGTCGCGTTGAAGAACTCCTCCCGGCCCATGATCACCTGCCAATGGGCGTCGAGGCCGACGTCCCTCATCAGCGGGACGATCGTGTAGAGAATCTCGGAGACGCCGCCCCCGAATGCGGTGGCACTCACGTGGAGGATGCGCCTTCCCTCCAGGCCGGCGGCGAGCTCGCGGACCTCGTCCACCAGGCCACGGCCGGCCAGGTGGGTGTAGTCGGCGAGCGACTTGTTGCCGAGCGCTACGTCCTGGAGCACGCCCGCTCCCTGCGAGATGGATCTGAACGGTGGGGCAAGGGCGGAAAAGTACTTGTTTCGCGCGAGGGTGCTCTGCAGGCGAAGCCGAGGAGCAACTCGTTAGACATTGGCGCGCAGCCGGTCGATCCCGGCGTCCAGCTCCGCGCAGATCGCCGCGTGCAGCTCCGCGTTCGCGACCGCGACACACGACATCTGGAAGTCGTGCCCGGAGCCAAGGAGCGGCCGGTCGTCGAGCGGGCGTCCGTACGCGTCGGTGACGACCGCTCCGCCCTCGCTGAGGCAGAGCGTTGCGGCGGCGAGATCGTAGGGCGAGTTGTTGAGGATCGCGCCGCCACCGACGCGCTCGAACTCCGCCCGCATCGCGGGCAGGTCCTCGATCATCCTCGGCCCGGGCTCGATGTAGGCGTCGAGCTGTCCGGTGACGACACGCGTCATGTCGTAGGTGGCCGAGCCGAGGTCGAACGTGCCCCCGCCGACCGACGAGGAGTCGATCAGCTCGGCGAGGACCTCGACCAGCGCCCTTGCGGGACGCCCGCGGAATCCGTAGGTCCAGAACATCCGCTTCAGAGACCGGTTGGCGGAGAGCCGCGCAGCCGGCTCCAGGCCCCGTCCGCGCTCCGCGAGGAAGGTGGATCCGCTCTTCAGCTCCATCACGCATCCAATCTCGACATCGCGCATCATCGGCTCGGAATCCAGGCGGGCCGCCGCGACGGAGACGCAGCAGGACTCGAGCCCGGCGAGGGCGGGACGCGTGCCGTCGATCGGGTCGACGATAAGGACCCACTCCGCGCGGTCGCCGGCGGGCGAGACGAGCCCGCGGTCCTCCGAGTAGAAGGCCACATCCGGCGCGTGCTCGGCGAGAAACTTCTCCATCCGCCGCTCCGCCTGCTCGTCGATCTCGAAGGTGACGTCCCCGCCGGCACCCTCCCCCGAGTGGGCGCGGCCCGCGTGCGCCCCGAGGTGAGGCAGGACCGCGTCGCGAAGGGTTTTCGCGAGGTCAAGCACGAGCGTTCGGATCGAGCTCTTCGCCACTTCACTGAACGGGTTGCGCTGGGGCGCACCCTCGCATATGCGCTTACGCGCGCCCTTGCATCAACTATCTCTTTACGTCGTCGGGACGCGCCCCGAGAGTGAGATCGACGTTCGCCCGATCTCCCTCGCGGATCACATCGAGGGTCACCTTGTCCCCAGGCTTGTGCGCGGCGATCAGGTCGGAGAGGTCGTTGTTGGCAAGCACCGGCTTGCCGTCGACGGCGACGATCAGGTCGCCGCCGCTCATCACCCGCTGCAGCTGGAATGTGGTCTCGTCGTCTGATCCGCGCAGCCCGGCCTCGTCGGCTGGGCCGCCGTCGACCACGTCGGTGATCAAAGCGCCGTGATCCTCGTCGAGTTCCAGATGCTCGGCCAGCTGCGGATAGATGGTCTCGCTCGTCACCCCGAGATACGCATATTCGACGTCCCCGTCATCGCGCAGCTGGTCGAGCGAGAAGCGGATGGTGGTCACCGGGATCGCGAACCCGACCCCGGAGTTGCTGCCGGAGCTGGAGGCGATCTGCTCGTTCACGCCGATCACCTCGCCCTTCGAGTCGAGCAGTGGCCCGCCGGAGTTGCCGGGGTTGATCGAAGCGTCGGTCTGGATCGCACCCCCGATCCCGAATTCGGTCAGTCCCTCGACGGTCCGGTCGGTGGCCGAGATGACGCCGATCGAAAGCGACTGGTTCTCGCCAAACGGGCTGCCGATCGCCGCGACCGGCTCGCCGACCGCGAAGGTGTCTCGCTCCGAAAGCGTGATCGGATCGAGATCGAGCCCCTCCGGATCGACCTTGATCAGCGCGATATCGGAGTCGGCGTCGAACCCGACGATGTCCGCGGGAACCCGGTTTCGATCCCCGAACTCAGCGAACACCTGCTTCGCCTCGCGCGGCGTGCCGCCGCCGTTCAGGTTCCCCCCGTTCGTGACGACATGGGCGTTCGTGACGATCTCTCCCTCGGGCGAGACGACGAACCCGGATCCCTGGCCGGCGGCCGCCCCGCCCAGGATCGACTCGCCTCCGTCGTCGAAGATGGACGTGATCGTGACGACGCCTGGAGCGACGTCCTTGTAGATCTCCGCGGCGTTGAAGTCGCCGCCGTCCGCGGCCTGGACGACCACCTGCTCGGTCGTCTGAGTCGAGGCGCCATGGAGTCCCCGCCGCCGTCGTCCCCGCCGCAGCCCGCAAGCAGCGAGGCCGCGAGGACCGCGGCCATCGACCCTCTCAGCCTGCTCACCGAGTTGACTCCGTGCGGCGCCCTCATACGGCCGCCTCCGGCAGGCTCGCGCGCTCTGCGCCGGTGCTCCGCCGGCGGCAGGCTCAGGGTGAAGGCCGTGTGGCCCCGCCTCGAGGCGACCTCGAGCCGGCCGCCCATCCGCGCCGCGAGCTCGTCGGCGATTGCGAGGCCCAGGCCTGAGCCGATCGCGGTGTCGCCGGTGTAGAAGCGATCGAAGACCCTGTCGATCACGCGGGGATCGATTCCCTTCTTCGCGTCGTCGCCGACGATCACCTCCGCGTTCCGCCGCCCGCGAACGGCCGTGACCGTCACCGTGGTCCCCTCTGGGGTGTGGGTGAGCGCATTGTCGATCAGAATACGGATGATCTGCGAGACCCGGTTTGCGTCGGCGAGCGCGACCACCTGGCCACGGCCGCGCACCTGAATCTCCGAGCCGTGGTGCTTCGCGGCGGGGCGGAACTCGTTCGCCACCTCGCTCGCGATCTCCGTCAGGTCGACGGGTTCGTGCCTGATCTCCATGACGTCGGCATCGAGGCGGGACAGGTCGAGCAGATCGATCGTCAGCTTCTGAAGCCGCTCGACCTGGCCGCGCATCTCGGCGACGAACGCCCGTCGCTCAGCCGCGCTGGGATTCTCGGTCTCGAGCAGCTCGACGAAGCCTCCGAGCGAGAAGATCGGCGTCCGCAGCTCATGGGAAGCGTTCGCGATGAACTCCTTTCGAGAGCTGTCCAGCCGCGCCAGCCGTCGCTGCATCTCGTTGAAGCTGCGCGCCAGCTGGCCGAGCTCGTCGGAGGACTCGATCGGGATCGGCTCGTCGAAGCGCCCGTCGGCGACCGCCTCCGCCGCCTCGCGCATCCGGCGGAGGCGTCGCGAGATGGCGCCGGACGCCCAGAACGCGATCAGGGCGGCCAACGCGAGCGCGATCCCGCCGGCGATCAGGATCTGGCGGCGGACCAGCGCGACGTCGTCGTCGACCTCCTCCAGCGAGCTGGTCAGGACCTCCACCCACGTCGTCTCGCCCTCGAGCGCGATCGGCAGTGCCGACATCGCCACCCGTTCGTCCGCGACGTGCTCGACGCCCGAGGCGACGCGGCCCTCCTCGACGGCGACGGTCGCGTGGGGATATGCGCCCTGGATCGCCGTCGTCTCGCCCTGTGAGTCGGCGATCACGAAGGACGGTTCCGCGCCCGGCGGTCGTCCCGCGAACGCCCAGCAGCGTCACCCGGCTCTCGGTCGCCTGTGCCGCGGAGCGCACGAGGTCCTGGACCTCGGCCTGTGGTGCTCCGGCCGCAGCGCCCGCAGCGAGCCGCGGCTGCTGATCGGCTCCCACCCGCTCGAGGCGCCGAAGCTTCTCGGCTGTCAGGCTCGACTCCAGCTGCGGGACGACGTAGAGGTAGACGAAGCCGATCGCGCAGGCGGTGATGACCACGATCAGCGCGACGAGACGATTGCGAAGGGTGTTGAGGCTGTGGGCCCTCAATCGCGGTCGGAATCGCGGAAGCGGTAGCCGACCCCCCGCACGGTGAACAGGTACTCCGGGTTCTTCGGATCGCGACTCGAGCTTCTCCCGCAGGTGCCTGATGTGCACGTCGACGGTTCGGGGGTCACGGTAGGTGGAGTCGCCCCAGATGCTCTCGAGGAGCGTCTCCCTGCGTGAAGACCCGACCCGGCGACCCGGCGAGCGCCGCGAGGATCTCGAACTCCACATATGTGAGCTGCACCGGATTCCCGGTGAGCATCGTCGAGCGGCGTTCGAAGTCGATCTCCAGCTGGCCCGCCCGGATCGGCCCGTGCTCGTCCCGCGCCGGGCCCGCCCATGTTCCCGCGCCGGAGTGCCGCCTTCACCCGGCTCCGAAACTCGCGGACGGAGAAGGGCTTCGTGATGTAGTCGTCGGCTCCCATCTCGAGCCCTGCGACCTTGTCGGCTTCGTCCCCCTTCGCCGTCAGCATGATGATCGGCACCTGACTTCGGGTGCGAACGCGCCGACAGACCTCGATCCCATCGAGTTTCGGAAGCATGATGTCGAGGACAACGAGATCGAACCGCTGCTCCGAAAAACGTTCAAGGGCCTCTTGCCCATCCATCGCTTCCACCACCTCATAACCTTCCTTGCGAAGCGGGTAGGTGAGAAGCGTCTGCACGGCCTGCTCATCGTCCACGAGGAGGATCCGCGCTTGTCCTGCGCCATGCCTGAAGGTTAGAAGGCAAGCCAGGTGGCCCACTGATGATCGACCTGCGCCTGTGGAGAATCACGCTCCTCTCGGTCCCGCTCGTGATCATGATCGCGATGTTCTCCCTCCGGGAGGTCCCGCCGGAGCTCCCGTCGGGGATCCCGCCCGACGCCTTCGACCCTCAACCGCGGCGCCGCTCGCCAAGGAGCTTGCGGAGAACGCTCCCGACCCGAAGGCCGGCTCCGACGCGGATGAGCTCCTCGCCGAGCAGGTCTCGGACCGGTTCTCCGTGATTCCGGGGGCCGCCGATCGCCGAGCAGCCCTTCGAGGGCTCATCCCGAGGGGACGAGGTCGAGCTTCGCAACCTGATCGCCACTCTACCCGGCGAGTCCGAGCGCCAGATCGCCGTCCTCGCCCCCAGGGACGCCGCCGACGGCCGGGAGCGCTGACCAGCATCGCCTCGACCGCCGCGCTGCTGGAGATCGCGAACAGCTTCTCGGGGTCGTCCACCACAAGACGCTCGTCTTCGTCTCGACCGACGGCTCGAGTGTCGGCGCGCTGGGGCCCGCCGCTTCGTCCGCGACTACAGCGATGCCGACCGACTCGATGCGGCGATCGTCCTCAGTCAGCCCGCCGCCCCGCATCCGCGACCGCCCGCTGGTGATCCCCTGGTCGACCGGGGACGAGAGCACTTCCAGCCAGCTAGCGACACCGCGACCTCGACCGTCTCCAAGGAGACGGACACGCCAGCCGGCGACGAGGGCCCCCTCGATGATCTCTTCAGGCTCGCGCTCCCCGCCGCCCTTGGCGAGCAGGGTCCCTTGGTCGAGGCCGGACTGCCCGCGGTCCGGCTCTCCTCCCATGGCGAGCTTCCGATCGAACCCTGCGGAGGACGACCCCCGACCACTTCGGCACCGACACCTTCGATCGGTTCGGCCGGGCGACCCTCGCGCTGATCCTCTCCCTCGATTCCTCCAGCGAACCGGTCGAGCACGGCCCGCGTGGCTATATCGGCATCGCGGGGAACCTGCTGCCCGGCTGGACGATTGGCCTTCTCGCCCTCTCCCTGCTGGTCCCCGTGGCTCTCGCCGCCGGGTTCGGCCTGGCCTCCGCCGCCCGCAGCCCGATCGAGGCCGCGCGGGGGCGTCTGGACCGTGCTCCGGTCGCTGCCCTTCCTCGGCGCCTTCGTCGTGCTCCTTCGGGTCCTGGTCGGTCTGATCCCGAGCCCGGACTTCCCCTTCGACCCACAGCCGAATGCTCGGCCCGTCGGCGGAACTCGCATTGCGCTCGTCCGCTCTGCTACGCGCCATCGCGTTCTTCCTGCGGCCGCTCCGGCCGCCTCCGCGGGACGGCCCTGAGCGCGGCGCCGGCGGCGTTCCTGGTGGCATGTCTCGCGGCATTCGGGGTCTGGCTGGTCAACCCGTATCTCGGCCTGCTGGTCGCGATCGGCCTGCAGGCCTGGCTGGCCGCAGCGGCGCGGCTCGCGGGCGGCCGCCTCGCCGGGCGCCCTGGTGCTCCTGGGGCTCCTGCCCTGGTGGCGCTGCTTGCCGACCTCGCGGGCGATTCGACGCCGGCCTGTCCGTCTGGCAGGACATCGTCCTGATGTTCGCGGACGGGCAGATCGCTTCCGTCGTTCTCATCGGCTGTGTCCTGGCGGGCGCGGGGGTGGCGATCGTCGCGCTGGCCGGGCATCGACCGCTGCCGGCCGGAACTCCGGGGGCGTCTCAGCGAGATGCTCGAGCCCCGCCGGGAAAGCGCCCGCAGCCCTGATCCGCCGGAGCCGGACGAGCTCGACTACCCCGAGGGGGCGATTTCGGTCAGGCGCCGCCGGCGACCCGCCCGATGCCGAGCCGGACGGGGCCCGGTCGGACCCCTCTCAGCCGGAGCCCGAGCGGATCCACGCCTCTGGTCGAAGCCGCGCGGGCGCGATCTCCCCGCCGCCCGGGAGTCGAATCGTGACGCCCGCGCCCTCGGCCGACGTAGCCGATCTCGGTCAGGCCCGCGCCGACGGCGGTCAGCGTCTTCCGGGCTTTCGGCGGCCGCTCGGGAGGATCGCGACGAGAACTCGTAGTCCTCGCCCCCCGTGGCGGCAAGCTCGAGCGCCGGACCGTCACCGCCGGCTACCTCGGCCGTCACCCCGGCGGCGACCGGGCACCCGCCAGGTCGATCTCAAGGCGGCAGCCGCTGGCCCGGGCGACGTGACCCGCATCCGCGCCGAGGCCGTCGCTCACGTCGATCATCGCGGTCGCGCCCGCGGCGGCCAGGGCGCGACCCTCGCGAAGACGCGGGCGGGGATCGAGCTGGCGAGCGAGCAGGACTCGCGGAGCTGCGGTGGGACCGCGCTCCGGTCTGGTCCTGGTCTCCCTCCCCGATGCCGAGCAGCGACAGGGCCGCTGCGGCGCCCCCCAGCTCGCCCGTGACCGCCACCGCATCGCCCGGCGAGGCGCCCCCGCGACCGACCAGGCCGCCGCCTCCGGCTCGTACCCGATCGCCGTGACCGAGACCACCAGCACCGGCGAGGAGACCAGGTCGCCGCCGGCGATCGATACGTCGTCGCGAGTCGCCACCCCGGCGAGGCCATCCGCCATCTCGAGGAGCTGCTCGTCCGGCATCTCCGCCGGGGCGCCGACGACGACGTAAGCCTCGCCAGGGGCGCGCCCATCGCGGCAAGGTCCGACAGGCCGGCGGCGAGCGCCTTCCGGCCCGACCGCCTACGCACCGAACGCCTCGAGCGTGAAATGGACCCCGTCGACGATCGCGTCGACCGAGACCACGGACGCGGGACCGCCCTCGACGACGGCGGCGTCGTCCCCGCTCGGCACCCGTACCCGTTCGCCCGGCGCCGGCAGCCGCTCGTTGATCGCGGCGATCAGGTCGAATTCGCTCGCCGGCATGGGGCAAGCCTAGGGATCATTCGGGCGATGGCAGAGCCCCTCAAGATCGAGATCAAGGTCACGCCCCGCGCGAGCCGGGAAGCTCGTCGCGATCGACGGCGCCGGCCCGGAGACGTGAACCGCCTCGACCCTGAGGCTACGGGATGACCCCGCCGCTCTCCGGCGGCGGTGGCGCAGGCGGTGCCGGCGCCGGTTTCGGCTTCGGCGACGGCGCGGGCTTCTGGCCGACACCGGGCGCATATGCCCCCTCGTCCTGGCCGTCGCTGTCGGACTCGGTGGTCGGCGTGTAGTAATCGTCGTAGTAGCTCGAGCTCGAGCTCCGAGCACGAGTACGAGCCCTCGGAGCTCCCGGTTCCGGTCACGCTCGGCGTCCGGCACGTAGGACGAGCTGGAGTCGGAGCTGTAGGAGCCGTGGAACGGGATCCACTCGACTGGGTTCTGCGGCTCCGGGAACGCCGGGCAGAACTCGCCCTTGTTGACCTGGGTCCGTGGAGCGCGACCTCCATGTAGTCGTGCCAGATCTGCGCCGGGAAGGTGCCGCCGGCGACCGAGATGCCGTGGACCGAGGTCATCGAGCGGAGCTCGTCCGGATATCCGACCCAGACGGCGGTGGAGAGCTGGGGCGTGTAGCCGATGAACATCGCGTCGTTGAAGTCGTCGGTGGTACCCGTCTTGCCGGCCTCGTAGCTGCAGTCGGTCTGGGCGGCCGTGCCGGTCCCGCCGTCGACGTTGTCGGAGAGAATCTCGGTGACCTCCGCAGCGACCCCGTCCTCAAAGACGCGCTTGCGCTTCGGGCTGACCCGTCTCGTCGACGTTGCCGTCGGGGAAGACGACCTTCTCGATCGCGATCGGCTCGTTGCGCATGCCCGCCGGAGGCGAGCGTCGCGTAGGCGTTCGACATCTCGAGCGGCGAGACGCCGAGGCGGAGGCCGCCGAGGGTCTCGGCGGGGATCCCGTCGAGCCGGGTCTCGATCCCCATGTCGTGCGCCATGTCGGCGACGGACTCGGGCCCGAGGTCGAGAGCGAGCTGGGCGTAGACGGTGTTGTCCGATGCCAGCGTCGCCTCGTGGAGGGTGATCGTGCCCGCTGTAGCTCTCGCCGTAGGTGGCGACCTCCCAGTGGCCCCACTCGGGCAGGTCGAGGTCGAGCGGCTTCGAGGTGTAGTAGGTCGAGTCGGGGTCGATCGCCCGATCCACCGCGGTCGTCAGGGCGAAGGTCTTGAAGGCCGATCCCGGGCTGCCGGTGGCCCTGGGCGGCGAGGTTGAACTGCTGGTCCTCGTAGGCCCCGCTCGAGGCCATCGCCCGGACGAAGCCCGTGGTCGGGTCGATCGAGACGACCGCCGAGGACGGGTCGCCCTCGTAGTAGAGGTTGTTCTCGATCGCGGCCCGCGCCGCCTCCTGAAGCTCGGGGAAGACCGTCGTGTAGACCTTGAGCCCGCCCTGACGGACCGTGTTGACGCCGTACTCCTCGATCAGCTGCTGCTCGACGTAGTCGAAGAAGTAGGGCTCGCGGATCGTCGAGTACTGGTTGCCGGGGTTGCGTCTCGAGGGGCTCCGCCTTTGCCTGTGGCCGCCTCGTCCTCGGTGATGTAGTCCTGCTCGGCCATCTCGTCGAGCACGTCGTTGCGGCGATCCAACGCTCCGCGGGGGTTCTGAAGCGGGTTGTAGAGGGAGGGCGACTGCGGGATCCCGGCAAGCAGCGCGGACTCCGCCAGGTCCAGCTCGCTGGCCGGCTTCGAGAAGTAGATCTGCGACGCCGCCTCGACGCCGACCGCGGTCCGGCCATTGACGGTTCCGTAGGAGGCGGTGTTCAGGTACTCCTCGAGGATCCACTCCTTCGAGTGGGCGTCCTCGAGCTCCTGGGCGATCTTCGCCTCCTTGATCTTCCGCTCGAGATCGCGCTGCGGATCGGTGATGTAGAGGTTGCGGGCGAGCTGCATCGTGATCGTCGAGCCACCCTCCTTGATCTCGCCGGCCTCGAGGTTGCTGAAGGCGGCGCGGACGACACCCTCGACGTCCACGCCGTGGTGGTCATAGAAGCGCGAGTCCTCGATCGCGACCGTCGCCATCCTGGAGTTCCTCGGGGATCTTGTCCAGCGGGACCGGGGTCCGCGCCGTGTCCGACTGGATGTAGCCGAGCCGGCTGCCATCGGCGGCGTAGATGATCGAGTTCTCGCCGACGTCGACCGGCTGGAGCTCCTCGATCGGCGGCGCCTCGGCGGCGACGCTGATCACCCACAGCCCGAACGCCATCGCGCCCAGGGCAAGGCAGGACCCAAGGACGAGCAGGGTCAGGAGGAAGGGATTTCTCTTTCGGCTCGTGCGCCGAAGCCGCCGGCGGGAGCGGGCGCTCATGGTCCGGGAAGGGTAGCCGGGCAGCCCTTAGGCGGATCTAAGTAGCCCGGCGTCCCGCAGCGCGCCTTGCGCCTTCTCGCGCAGCTCGGCCTCGTGGGCCTGCCGGTCGGCGCCGGCGTCGATCGCCGCCTTCACCTGGATCCTTGCGCCCTCGGGGTCAGCTCGACCAGCTGCGACCGAGGTCACCTCGCCCGCCTCGAGCGCGCTGTCGGGCGGAGTCCAGATCGGCGTCGGGGGGTAACCAGACGTCGACGGTGACCGGCGCATGGGCATTCCCGGCGGAGTGGTTGATGACCACGTCCGTGGCACCTTCTCATTCGGGACGACGATCAGGCTGCCGTCTCCGGCGTCGACCCGCGTGTATGTGAGTGCGATGTCGACCACCCGGCCGTTGACCTCGTCCCCGATCGAGATCAGGTCGCCGATCCGGATCGGCTGCGTGATCGCCATCAGCACGCCGGAGACCAGGTTGGCGATCACCTGGCGCCCGGCGAAGCCGATGATGATTCCGAGCACCGCCGTGGATGCCAGCACCCCGGTTGCGAACCGCTTGATCGAGGTGAACTGGCTCAGCGCCAGCGCCACCCCGATCAGGATGATCACCAGGAAGAGCGAGCCGGCGGATCAGCCGAAGCCGGGTCCGGGCCTCGCGGGAGAGCTCCTCGGTGCTCGATCCTCATAGCACCCTGCATCGCCCGCCCGATCAGCAGGCGGTCGACGCGATCGCGATCCCGATCGCGACGACCATCGTGATCGCTGCCGAGATCTCGTCGCCATGCGCTTGCCAGAAGCTCTGGTCGTCCATCGGGTCGCCTCCTCGGTCGGGGAGTATTAGTCGGTGATGACCCCAACCGTGTTCCTCGATGCGCTCGGCACCCTCGTCGCGCTGGAGCCCCCGTGGCTGAGCCTTCGCGATCGCGTCCCGGCCGGAGGTCAGCGACGAGAGGCTGGTCACTGCGCTGCGCGCCGAGATGAGCGTACTACCGCGAGCACGCTCACGAGGGACGGGACGAGGCCTCGCTCGCAGACCTCAGGGAGCGCTGCGCAGCGCTCGTCTCCGGCGAGCTCGGGACCGAGCTCACCGTCGAGGTGCTCGTCGACGCGATCCGCTTCGTCCCTATCCCGATACCGTGCCCGGCGCTCGAGGAGTTCGCGGGCGCGGCCTGCGGTCTCGTCGTGGTCTCCAACTGGGACTTCTCCCTGCCCGCGGTGCTCGAGCGCTGCGGCCTGGGGCATTGATCGACGAGACGGTCACCTCCGCAGCCGTGCGGGGCCCGCAAGCCCGATCCGGCGATCTTCACGCGCCGCGCTGCAGTCGCCGGCGCCGCCCCGGCTGAGGCGCTCCATGTCGGCGACACGCCGGAGGAGGATGTCGCCGGGGCTGAGGGCGGCGGGCATCCGCGCCCTGCTGATCGATCGCGACGGCGGGGGCGACATCTCATCCCTCGAGGAGATCGTGGAGCATCTCTGAGGTGGACTACGCGGGATTCTGGCGGCGGGCCCTGGCCGCCACACTGGACAACCTGACCTGGCTGGTCGCCGGATCGATGGTGCTCAGCCTGTTCCCCGAGTCGGCCTGGGACGACGAGCCCGAGCTGATCGGGCTCGTGCTCCTGGTCCTGCTCTCGGCCTGGTTCAACTACTTCGCCCTGACCGAGTGGCGATGGGGCCAGACGATCGGAAAGAACGCCACCGGGATCGAGGTGCGCTCGATCGACGGGGCCGACCGGCTCACCTTCGGACAGGCGAGCATCCGGAACCTGCTCCGGATCGTCGACTTCTTCGTGATCGGGGAGGTGATGGTAGCCACCACCAAGCGAAAGCAGCGTCTTGGGGACAAAGCGGCGAACACCATCGTCGTCCGGCGGCAGCCCGCCTCAGCGAGAACGGCCCCCGCAGCGGCGACGGCGGCAGGGACGGCCCGGCCGGCGGCCGCCCCCCCGCCCGTTCGCGGCGGGGCCGACGCGGATGTCGGCGGGCCCGCCCCCCTCCTCCGGCAGCCGCCCAGGCCGCCCCGCGGACGTCGATGCCGGATCGCAGCCTGCCGCTGGTTCCGTGGACTCCGAGGAGACGGCCTGGGGCCTGATCGGCGGTCTGCTGCTCGCGGTCATCGTTCCCCCGATCCTGGTCCTCCCGTTCGACCCGGATCTGGAGAGCCCTGGGGCGCTGCTGGTCGCACAGGGGATCTTCGACGGCCTGCTCGTGATGGTCGCGCTGGGGATGGCGTCCCGCTGGAAGTTCAGGCCGCTCAGGCGAACCCTGGCCCTGCTGGGAATTCGCCCCTTCCGCCTCAGCGCGCTCGGGATCATGGTCGCGACGCTGGTCGTCTACTACATCGCGGCCGCGCTTTTCGCCACCCTGGTGCTCGAGCCGGAGCAGGAGGACATCGGCGGGGACCTCGGGATCGACAACCCCAATCCGCGGTCGTCATCGCCGCGGTCGTGATGATCGCGGGGGTGGCGCCGATCACCGAGGAGCTCTTCTTCCGCGGGTTCGTCTTCGCCGGCCTTCGCTCTCGCTGGAGTCTCTGGCCGGCAGCGATCGTCTCAGGACTGGTGTTCGGCCTTGTTCACGCGCCGACCGGGATCACGGCGGTGATCCCCCTGGCGGTGCTGGGCATTGCGCTCTGCTGGCTGTACGACCGGACCGGGTCGCTGTGGCCGCCCGTGATCGCCCACGTGATCAACAACAGCCTCGCCCTCGTCGTGATCTCGACCGACAGTGGGGTGGTCCCGCTGCCGTGGACGTGAGCTCGCGGGCCGCTCGCGATCCGGCGGTTCAGGCGCGCGACCTGCTGAAGCGGTACGGCGAGCGGATTGCAGTGGACGGAATCGACTTCGATGTCGAGCCCGGTGTCTGCTTCGGCTTCCTCGGTCCAAACGGGGCAGGGAAGACGACGACGATGAAGATGATCTACGGCCTCGCCACGATCGACGGCGGCCGGCTCGAGGTACTGGGCATGGACGCGACCAGGGAGCGGCGCGAGATCAAGGCCCGGCTCGGTGTCGTTCCGCAGGAGACGAACCTCGATGCCGATCTGACGGTCCGGGAGAACCTGATCCAACAGGCGAGGTACTTCGGAATCGATTCCGCGAAGGCAACCGATCGGGCCGACGAGCTGCTGGCGTTCGCCCTCATCCGGGACCGCGCGGATGAGCGGGTCCACGCGCTTTCGGGCGGGATGAAGCGGCGCCTGCTGATCTCGCGCGCCCTGATCGGCGACCCCGCGCTGGTGGTCCTCGACGAGCCCACCACGGGCCTCGATCCGCAGGCCCGGCTGGCAGTCTGGGGGCAGCTCGACCGCCTCCGCCGCCGCGGGGTCACCCTGCTGATAACGACGCACTACATGGAGGAGGCCGAGCGGCTCTGCGACCGGCTGGTGATCATGGATGAGGGCAAGATCGTCGCGGAGGGCAGGCCGTCGGATCTGGTGCGCAAGCACGTCGGCCGCGAGGTCCTGGAGCTCCGGCTCGACGAGGGCTGCGACGCCGAGGGTCTGGTCGGATCGCTCGACGGCCGGATCCAGGGTCACGATCTCTCGGAGCGGACGCTGATGCTCTACGCCGACGACGCCGAGACGGTCCTGGCAGGCCTCGACCACGACGCCTTCCCGACCGAGTCGGCGCTGGTCCGGCGGGCGACTCTGGAGGACGTGTTCCTCCGCCTGACCGGGAGGAGCCTGAGGGAATGAGCACCCTGACCCCACCCGGCTACGCCGGCCTCGGCCCAAGGATTCCGATCCGCGACATGATCCCGGTCCCGCGGCTCGCGGCCGCGGTCTGGATGCGGAACGCCCGTGTCTTCTCGAAGCTCTGGCGCGGCGCGCTGCTGCCCACCTTCCTCGACCCGTTCCTCTACCTGCTCGCGCTCGGCTTCGGGCTCGGCACCTACGTGGCGACGATCAACGGGATTCCCTACAAGGAGTTCATCGCCCCCGGGTTGATCGCCTCCGCGGCGATGTGGTCCGCGGCCTTCGAGAC
This sequence comes from uncultured Solirubrobacterales bacterium, assembly GCA_963808565.1. Classification (GTDB taxonomy): domain Bacteria; phylum Actinomycetota; class Thermoleophilia; order Solirubrobacterales; family 70-9; genus DASUPK01. The sequence goes on along the minus strand of CAWEGM010000009.1, from coordinate 175,064 downwards.
GACCTACAACGTCTACTTCCGGATGAACGAGCTGCGGCTGTACGACAACATCCTCTCGACGCCCGCGGAGCCACAGGACATCGTCGCGGGTGACCTGGCCTGGAGTGCGAGCCGAGCGACCGTCTACGGCATCGTCGTCCTGGTCGTCGTCTCGGCGTTCGGACTCATCGACTCATGGTGGGCCATCCTGATCCCGCCGTTCGTCCTCCTCGGCGGCCTCTGTTTCTCGGTGATCGGATACGCGTTCACGACGCTGATTCCGAAGATCGACCTCTACTCCTACTTCTTCACGCTGGGGATCACGCCGATGTTCCTGTTCTCGGGGATCTTCTTCCCGTTCAATGAGCTCCCCGGCTGGGTCGAGGTGTTCGCCTGGTTCATGCCGCTCTACCACCTGGTCGAGATCACCCGGGGCCTCGCCACCGGGCCGGAGCTCGCCGACATCGCGCTGAACACCGCCTGGCTCGCGGCGGTCAGCGTTGCGCTCTTCATCGTTCCCGTACGGGCCCTTCGCCGCAAACTGGTCGCCTAGGGTGTGTCTAGAATGCCGCCGGTGTTTCGCACGGCAGGGATACCCGGCATCAAACGGGTTGCACTTGCGTGCACCGTTGCATTACTCGCTTCGGTAGCGGCGGTGCTTGCGCTGCCCGCTGCTTCCGCGAGCGCTGCCACGGGCGCGCCCACCCTGGGGCTGAAGGGCACGAAGAACCTCGGGCTCCTCGACAAGGTGATCGCGACCGGGACGGTTCCCGGCTTTGCGGGCGAGCAGGTGACGATCGAGGTCAACGCCAGCGGCCGCAAGGTGGCGGGCGACAAGGTCACGCCGTCCGGCGACGGCAAGTTCTCGTTTCCATTCACGATCGACGCGTGCTGCGCGTACGAGGTGACCGCCACGGCGGCCGGACAGAGCTCGGCACCCCAGCGCTTCAGCGTGAAGGTGCCCAAGCACCTCGGCAACGGCGGGGTCACCGGGTTGTACAACGACAAGCTGAGGGAACAGGGCTACTACACGGGCCATGCCGGAAACCGGTTCGGCATGGGCTCGCGCCTCGCCACGCTCGCCTTCCGAAAGGTGAACGGCATGGGCAGGCGGACGGGCTATCTCCCGGCGATCTTCAGGAAGCTCCTGCGTGGCGAGGGGGCCTTCAAGCCGCAGTTCAACGACGGTCGTCACGTCGAGGCCGATCTGTCGCGCCAGGTGATGGCGCTGATCGACGGCGACAAGCCGGTTGCGACCTTCCACATCTCGAGCGGTACCGGGGCCACGCCCACGGTCCGCGGCAACTTCCGCTTCTACATGAAGCAGGCGGGTTACAACGCGAAGCGCATGTACTTCTCGGTCTACTTCATCGGCGGGTACGCGACTCACGGCTACAACCCGGTGCCGAATTACCCCGCAAGCCACGGCTGCCTGCGGAATCCGATCCCGTTCTCCCGCTACATCTACAACTGGATCCAGATCGGCGATCCAATGCACGTGTACGGCTGAGGCCTCAGGGCCGCTCGATCACACCTCGCCTCCCCTTTCGGAAGGTCGAGCTCGGCGGTTAGGACGCCGGTCGCCGGAACCTGCCGTACCGCTCCGAGGGTGCGCCATGTACCGGGATCGGCGCGAGCCTACACCCGGCTCGCTCCATACGATGCGAGCGATCGCATCCGACCTCCACAACGCACGCGAGACGCTGCTCGCCGAGCTTCGCGAGCACGCGCTGGTGATCGGAGAGGTGACGCTGTCGAGCGGGCAGGCCGCCCAGTACTACGTCGACGCGAAGCGGGCGCTCCTCCGCCCGCCGGGAATCAGGGCAGCGGGCGAGCTGGTCGCCGCGGAGGCCCGGGAGCGAGGTGCGACCGCGGTCGGCGGGATGACCATGGGCGCCGACCCGCTCGCATCCGCAGCGATCGCCGTCGAGGACGGTGACGGCCTGGTTGCGTTCTTCGTCCGGAAGGAGCGAAAGGAGCACGGCCTTCAGCGCTGGATCGAGGGGCCGATGCTCGACGCCGGCACCCCGTGCCTGATCGTCGAGGACGTGGTGACCACCGGGGGCTCGACCGTCCGCGCGATCGAGCGCGTCACCGAGGAGGGCCTCGAGGTCGCCGGCATCATTGCGGTGGTCGACCGCCTCGCCGGCGGGGGCGAGGCCATAGAGGCGGCGGCCGGCGCCCCCTATCGGCCCCTGTTCACGATCGACGACGTCTACCCCGACCGACCGGACAAAGCCTGACCGGCTGGCGGGTTATGCCCGCATAGCGGGAGGAAGCCGCCATTTGTCGCGTCCCAGGCCCCTATTTACCGATCAGGACCCGTGGCTCGACCGCGTCCGGTAGCTCGGGGCCGATCGCGACCGTGTAGACGCCCGCCGGGACCTCGATGGTCCCGATGAGCGCCCGGCTGTTTCCGCCCCCGGTGGATAGCGAGGAGCCCATCCCTCGGAACCCCGGTCCCTTGATCTCGAGCTCCTCCCCCGTGGCGGAGGTGACGGTCACCTCCAGCGCGGATGGAGTACCGAAATCGATGTCTCCGTCGCCACTGCTCGGCGCGTTGTAGGACTCCTGATAGGTGAGCCTGAGCTTCCCGGCCGGAACGGTGACCGTCGTCTCGCCCGGGACGTCGATCGTCGCGTAGTCATCGGCGCCGGCGCGCGACCGCATCACCCTCGCGATCACGTAGGCGTCGACCGCCAGGAAGAGGATCACCCCGATCACGATCAGCGCGACGGTCATGGTGCGGAGAATACGCCCCGGGTGGCAGGATGCCCGGCCTATGCCAGGTGGGGACGTGACCCGACGTGAGCTGACGCTGGCCGGCGCGGCCAGCGTGCTGATCGCCGTTGCGATGACGTGGCCGCTCGTCATTCACCTCGGCGACGTCGTCCCGCGAGACATCGGGGACCCCCTTGCGATCGCTTGGCAGCCGGCCTGGGGCGGGCACGCCCTGCTGCACCAGCCACTGGACTTCTTCGATGCCAACCGCTTCTGGCCGATCGATGACTCGCTTGCTTTTGGCGACGCCCTGATCGGATACGCGCCGGCGGGGCTGATCGGGGACGGTCCCGACGACGCGATCGTCCGCTACGACCTCCTCTTTCTCTTCTCCTATGCGCTCGCGTTCTTCGGCGCCTACCTCCTCGCCCGCGAGATCGGTATCGGCCCGGGGGGCGCGGCCGTGGCCGGCGCAGCGTTCGCCTTCGCTCCCTTCCGGCTCGAGCAGGACGGTCACATGCAGGTGATCGCCAGCGGCGGCATCCCTCTCTCCCTCGCACTCGCGGTTCGCGGCATCCGCCTCCGCAAGCCGTGGTGGCTCTTCGCTGCCTGGCTCATCGCTGCCTGGCAGGTGTCGCTCGGCTTCGTTCTCGGGCTGCCGTTCGCCTACGGCCTGGCGGGCGCCTGTCTCGCGGCCGTTCTCGTGTGGCTGGTCAAGGGTCGGCCGCCGATCCCGCGGCGGATGCTGATCGGCGGCATCGGCGGCGCGATCGCGTTCGTCGCGATCTGCGGCTACATCGCGGCCCCGTATCTGGAGATCGCCGACGAGTTTCCCGAGGCGAAGCGCGAGATCAACGAGGTCGCCGGCTTCTCCGGGCCGCTGAAGGTGTTCATCACCGCCCCCGCCGAGAGCTTCGTCTGGGGAGACGCGACCGAGGGCGTTCGCGAGGACCTGATGAACATCCCGGAGAAGACGCTCTTCCCGGGAGCGCTGATCCTCGCTCTCGCGCTTGCCGGCCTCTTTTCGCGTGGCATTCTCGACCGACGGCTCCGGATCGGCCTCGCGGTGGCGGCGGTCCTCATCATGGCGCTGGAGCTGGGCTTCCGGGTGGAGGACGGCCTGCTCTGGCCGTATCGAGTCGTCTACGAGGTGCTGCCGGGGTGGGACGCGATCCGAACGCCGGGCCGGCTCGCGACGTTCTCGTCCCTGGCTCTCGCCCTGCTCGCAGCGGCGGGGGCGGAGGCGCTCATGCGCGCGGTTCGCCGCCGCTTCCATCCGGCCTGGGCTCCGGCCGCGGTCGCCGCCGTTCTTGCCCTGGCGATCGTGACCGAGGGCCGCAGCCTGCCGTTTGACCCTCTCGACGACCAGGCGATGCCCGAGGTGCCCGACCTGGGCACCTCGACCGCTGACCTGCTCGCGCCGCAGCTCCACCTTCCAGCCACGACCGCCGAGCACAACCGTGCGCATCAGCTCGCATCGACGGACGGTTTCTACGACCTCGTCAACGGGCGGGCGAGCACGAACCCTCGCCCGGTGCTCGACCTGATCGACGATATGGCCACCTTCCCGGATGCGGCCTCGGTGGCCCGCCTTCAGGACTGGGGCGTGCGAACGGTAGTGATCCACCGAGACCTCACGCCGGGGACGCCACAGGCGGGTGCGGTCGACAAACCGATCGATGGGCTGCCCCTTCGCCGGTATGAGCTTCCGGGGCTCGTGCTCTACGAGGTCTCTTCCGCGAGCTCCGCGCCCAGCGCGGGCTCCGACGCGGGCTGAGGGATGCCCGTGCGGGTGCGCTGCTCGAGCGCCCGCGCGGTTGCGAGCGCGACGAGCGAGAGCAGGACGCCGGCGGCGACCAGCCACAGCGCCGAGACGTTGCCGCGGTCGAGGGTGCTGAGGTCGTACTCCGCGATCGCGGGGCCGATTGCGGCGACCCATCCCCAGGTGAGGACGACGGGGACCGCGAGACGGATGTCCGAGAGCCGGGTCTCGGGGGTCGCCCGGACCGCGAGGACGATGGCCGTGCCAACCGCGGCGAGGACGGGCGCCACCGCCAGCCACACGTTCGTGACGCCGAACGCCGTGAGGACCGTGTGCTCCAGGTCGGAGTCCATGAGCTGGTCGGCCCAGCTTCCGGTTCCCTGGCGCCCGATCATGGGGTAGGTGAGGCTTCCGATCAACATGAACATCGCGGAGGGGACGGCGAGGCCGAGGGTGAAGGCCGGGAGCCTGCGATATGCCGTCGCGAGGCCGACGGCGATGAACGGCAGGGCCGGGATCATGAAACGGGGCCCGGGGGTGCCGCCGCCGAACGGAAGCCAGTAGCCGCTGTTGTAGAGGAAGTAGACCGCGGCGACGGCAAGGATGGTGTTGGCCTCTGCTCGATGACTGCCCCGGCGGAGGATCACGGCGCCGATCGCCGCCATGACGAGGACCGGGGTGAGAACGAGCAGGCCCCGGCCGGCGATCAGCAGGTCGATCGCGCTGTCCAGGCGGGGCGCGGTGATCCCGAAAAACCCGTCGCTGTTGAGCCCAATCACGTCGTGACCCGAGATTCCCGGTGACTCGATCGCGCTCCCGTAGGCCAGCTCGAGGGGATCCCCGAATGCCCACATGTTGAACGCGAAGGTCGGGATCGTCCCCGCGATCGCGCCGGCCGCGTACGCAGCGCCGCGCCGCAGGAGATCAGTCCTTTGCGACAGCGCGTAGAAGAAGAGGACGACGCCCACAAGCCCGGTCTGGAACTCGAAGCTGACCGCGAGCCCCGCCAGCAGGCCCGCCGTGGCGACCAGGCCCAGGCTCGGGGGACGGTCCCGTTCGCGAATCAGGACGATGAATGCGGCGAAGCCGAGGGCGGCGGAGATCACGTGCGAGAAGAACTCCGCCGCGAACGTCATCAGGATCGTGGCTAGGCCGAGTGTGATGGCCGCGGCGGTCCCGTAGCCCGGCTCCAACCGGTCGGCGACCCATCGCACGCCGAGCAGAAGCAGAATCGCCGGGATCACCGCCGCGAACAGGGTCAGCGCCCAGACGATCGGCGTTCCCTGCTGGACCGACCGCTCCACCCGCTCGCCTCGCTCGACGTCGAAGCCGTAGTTCTCGAGGGAGACGACGTCGTGGGGGTGCCATTTCGGCTGAGCGGTTCGCTCGACGTTGTCGACCGCGGACCGGGCGAGCTTCTCGCCTCCGACCGCCGTGATCGCGCTGTAGAGCGGCGTGACGAGCGCGGCCATCGCTGGGCTCTTCACGGAATAGAAGTGGCCGTCGACCCAGGCCTTGTCGTTGGTCTCCCAGTGCCAGCGGTCGATCTCGGGCTGCCCGCTGTCGATCGCGCGCACCTGGGCGTAGTGGGCCAGCTGGGCCCACCCCATCGTGTGCATGACGAGTCCCCAGGCGACGCCGAGAGCGACTATCGCGGCGACACCCGGTCGAGCTCGAAGCGCGTTCAACATCTCGTTCAGGCGCCTCATGAAGGCGGCGATTGTAATCAGCTACCCAGCGGGGGGCCGGGCAATCATCGGGCGCGGCACAGCGCCATCGTCCACGGAATGGGGCTGCGCACCTCGAGCACCTCGAACCGTCCCGATAGGAAGCGGACGAAGCCGCGCTTCGACCAGTGGTTGAGGTGCCCAGGGGTGTTCCCGAGATCACCGAGGTAGGAGAGGCGCGCGACGTTCAGAGCGCGCCAGAGCGGTTCGCGCGGGACGCTCGCGATCAGCCAGGGCCGCGCGAGCCGGGCGAGCATCTCCAGGGCAAGGTCCGGGTCGTCGAGGTGCTCCAGGACCTCGCAGCAGACGACCAGCTCCGCGCCGTCCCGTCCCGGATCCAGCTCCTCGGCCGGCCTCGCCTCGTATGAGATCGCGAGACCTGCATCGCTCGCACGGCGGCGCGCCTCCTCCAGGACCTGCGGGAACGCGTCCGTGCCGCGCACCCGAAGGCCTTGCCGGGCCAGGCGAATCGACAGCTCGCCCTCGCCGCACCCGACCTCGTGTGCCTCACGGGCGCCGGTTCGGCGGACGAGGTCGTCCAGCTGCGACATGAAGCCGGCGACGAGCCGGCGCTCGATTGGATTGGCCGTCGCGTACTTGTCGTAGACGTTGCCGCCGGCCTCCACGGTGCTCACGAGCCGACGCTGCTCTCGATCTTCTCCACCGTCAGCTCGCGGGTCGGGTCGCCGGGCTCGTAGTGGGCGGGCGCGATGCCCGCTTCGAGCTCGAGCCGCCGAACCCGCTCGTACACGCGCTGGGCGATCGTCCGCTGACCTGCGAGCGAGTCCCCGATGATCCCGAGCGCGAACATCTGAACCGCCGCGAGCATCAGAACCGCCCCCAGGATCAGGGACTGGATGTGCCCGGACCGGTCCCCATGGAGGATCCAGTCGGCCAGGAAGGGGGACCACGCGGCGAACGCCAGGACCCCGAAGACGGCGGCCAGGATCATGAAAACCCTCAGCGGCTCATACAGCGTGTAGGCCCGAAAGATCGCGAACGCGTTCCGGCGGACGTATGCCGGGGTGGACCCCACCAGCCGAGACTCGCGCTCCGTCGGGTTGGGCGAGATCGGTATGTCCTCGATCGCAACGGACATCTTCCCGGCTTGAATCAGGCTCTCGAGCGTGTACGTGTAGCGAGACACGACCACGAGCTGAAGCGCGGCCTCGCGGTTGTAGGCGCGGAAGCCCGAGGTCGTGTCGGGGACCTTCGTCCCCGATGCCCGCCGCACGACCCAGCTCCCGAGCCGCTGCAGGAGCTTCTTCGCGGGCGAGAAGTGCTCGACCGTCCGCACCCGGCGGTCGCCGACCACCATGTCGGCCCTGCCCGCGAGTATCGGCTCCACCAGCCTCGGGATGTCGGTGGCGGGGTACTGGTTGTCGGCGTCGGTGTTCACGACCACGTCGGCGCCCAGCTTCAGCGCCGCGTCGAGCCCGGCCTGGAAGGCCGTCGCCAGCCCCTTGTGGTTAGTGAGACGCACGAGATGTTCGACGCCGTGGCGCCGCGCAACCTCAACGGTCCGGTCCGTCGAACCGTCGTCGACAACGAGCCACTCGACCCGATCGAACCCGGCGAGCTCCCGTGGCAGCTCGGCGAGGACCCGCGGAAGCGACTCTTCCTCGTTCAGGCAGGGGATCTGGATGATCAGCCTCACGGGCCGTGATCGTAGGGTGTCCGAATGGACGACCTCGACACCATCCGGCTCGGTGAAGGGCCATCCTTCCTGTTCGTCCACGGCAGCGTGGGGGGAGCGGAGCTCACATGGCGAAAGCAGCGCGAGCTCGCCGAGCGGTGGAGGCTCACCATGCCGAACCGGCCGGGATTCCCCGGCAGCCCTCCCGCCTTGCGCTGTTCCGATCCGGGGCGGGGTCCGCTCATACAACGCCCGCGGAGCTCCCGGAGTCGCTCGCCCGGGGGTCGAGCTCCTGAGGAGGGAGCGGCCGCCCTGGGGGGCCGATGCGCCGCTCGAGGCGCTCGCATCCGCTCCGTTTCCGAAAATTGGTGATCTCAGGCGCGCACTCCCTGCCTTCGATGCGGTTTGCGACTCGCTCGCGGAGAGGATCGGAGCCGAGCGCGCCGTCGTCGAGGGGCCCGGCCACGCGATCCCGTCGGCCGGTCGGCCCTACAACGAGCTGGTCGAGAGGTTCTGGACCCGGGCGCAGGTCAGGTCGTCTTGACCACGAGCACCGAGCAGTCGGCGTTGTGGGCGACCGACTTCGGAACGCTGCCGAGGACCCTGCGCTGCATCCCCTTGTTTCCGATCACGAGGACGTCGGCCTTGCAGTCCGCGGCGAGCCGGACCAGCACGTCAGCGGGATCCCCCTCGTCGACGATGGTCGTGCACTCGATTCCGTCCTCGTTCAACTGCTCCTCGGTGCGGGCCAGGATCTCCCGGGTCTGAGCGGCGGGGTTGTTCGCCCACTGGCTCTCGTCGTGACCGTGGGAGGGAGCCGGTCCCTCCTTGAACGCGCTCAGCAGCACGAGCTTCGCGTCGAAGCGGCGGGCGAACTCGGCGGCCTGCTTCACGGCCTCCGCGGCAGTCTCGGTTCCATCCGTTCCCACTGCGACCGTCGAGATCACCCGGGAACCAATATCACCTTTCAGACGGGCTCGACCCTCTTCACTCGGAGCGCGCGTTCACATCCCTTCAGCTTGTCGATCCCGTCCGCCTTCACCCGGTCCCTGCCGGAGCCGCAGCGGACCGCGTCGCGGGTTCCGTCGAGCGACCGAATCAGGTCGTTGCCCTTGCCGGAGCTGATCAGATCGTTGCCGCGCCCACCGGTCACGTTGTCCACGCCGGGCCCGCCGTTGATCCTGTCCTGACCCGCTCCGCCGTGGAGAACCGCCCCGTCGCGGGGACCGATCAGGGTGTCGTTTCCGGTCCCGCCCGAGGCGATCAGCGCCGGGCTGCTGCGGGTATAGCCTGCCTGCGCGCCGATCACGTCGTTGCCTCCGAAGCCCTGCAGGATGCTGGTCGTGAACGCGCCGGTGACGTCCAGGTCGTCGTCGCCGTTCAGGTTCACGGCGGCGCCCGCTCCCCACGTGAGACGGTCCGGGCCCGGGGTTCCGCTGACGCTGAGGAAGGTGGGGTCGACGTACTCGAACTCGATCTCGGACAGTCCCCCCGGCTCGAGGCTCCCGCCCGGGGCGAACGGGCCCCCGATCAGCTCGAGGACGTCGCTGCGCCGGCCGCTGTGAGAGACCCGGATCAGGTCGGTCTTCGTCACGGTCGGCTGCGGGCCCTTGCACGAGACGGGCCCCGTGGCGTCGCTGACGACGATTGCGTCCTGCGAGCGGCTGAGCTTCGTCGAAGAGTCCGCGGCGGTGATCGTGAGCAGGCCGTCGGAATTCGAGTATGCGCAGCTGACCGCGCCGAGCGATGCGGCGGGTGCGATCAGGGCGGCCGTCGCCGCCAGGGACACGAACCCCATTGCCAAGCCCAGATGCGGCCTCATTTTCAACTACCTCTCTCCCCCGCGTACACGACGCTCCGACGTTTCAGACGACCATTGAACCTGCCCCTACAACAACTCTATTCGCTCTGGGTAGCGCCGCGGCCGATCAAAACCCCCCGTTCGGAGTACCTGCTCTCCACTCGAGAGCCGGCCGGTCCGCGAGCGCCCCGAGCAGGATTCGAACCTGCGGCCTACTCCTTAGGAGGGAGTCGCTCTATCCAGCTGAGCTATCGGGGCCCCTGCGGATGTTTGCACGTGATCCCCGAAGAATCGCGGCCACGGAGGGTCCCTCCCAAGCAGCGCCCGTAGCCGGTCCACGTCGGATGCGAAGAGCTCGGTCAGCCTAGCCTCGGTCTCCGGCGCATCGGGCCGATCGCGATCATCCCGCCGGATACCGCCGTCGATGACATGGATGTGCAGCCTCCGGTCGGGATCGAGCTGCCGGACGAGGGACGTCAACATCACGGCCAGGGGCATCACGTACCGCTGGTCCGCGGTGCTCGCAACCACGATCGGATCTCGGCCATCCACTCCCAGACGCCGAGCATGAACCCGGGGGACCGGGACCCGTCAGGCTTCGTTCAGCCCGAAGCGCCAGTAGAGGCGGCGAAGCGGGCGCGGCGCCCACCAGTTCCACTCGCCGAACAGGCGCATCAGCGAGGGGACGAGGAGGGCGCGGACGATCGTCGCGTCGATCAGGACGCCGACCGCCATCCCGAACGCGATCTGCTTCATGAAGAAGACGGCGCTGACGGCAAAGGCGAGGAAGACGACCGCGATCATCACCGCGGCTGCCGTGATGACCCGGCCGGTGCGGGCGATTCCGACCGCGACGGCCTCCTCGTTCGAGGCGCCCGAGTCGTGAACCTCCTTGATCCGGGCCAGGACGAGGACCGCGTAGTCGGTGGCGAGCCCGAAGATCACCGCGAACAGGAAGACCAGGCTGATCACCTCCACCGCGGCGGGCCCCTGGTAGTCGAAGACGCCGTCGAGCCAGCCCTCCTGGAAGGCGAGGACGATCAGGCCGAGCGTCGCCGCGAGGGTCAGGGCGTTCATCAAGAGCGTCTTGATCGGAAGGACCACGGAGCCCGTGAGCAGGAAGAGCAGGCAGAACATCGCCGCCGCGACGATCCCGAGGACCAGTGGCGCGTGTTCGAGGAGGCTCGACTTCTGATCGAGGAATCCGGCGGTGTTCCCGGAGACGAACACCTCGCCGCCGGGGCCCGAGAGATCCCGGATCTCGCGGACCGCGTCCTGCGACCCGGCGGACACAGCCCGGTCGTCCAGCGTGAAGTTGGCGTACGCCAGCGTCGGCGAGACAGCGGTGAACGGTGTCCCCGCCTGAATCCCGTCGATCCCCGTGATCCGGTTTGCGAATTGGCTCAGTCCGGCCCCGTCTGCCGGGCCGTCGACCGTGACGGTTACCGCCTCCGTCAGCCCCCGCGAATAGTGCTCCTCGACGTAGCGGTTGGCGTCGTACGCCGGGAGGCCGGGCGGCACCGCCTCTGCGCTTGGCCCGGTCAGAGTCGTCACCAGCAAGGGCGAGGCCGCGGCGAGGAGGAGGGCGGAGCTTGCGAGCAGCGTGACCACGGGCCGTGCCATCACTCCGCGAGCGAGCCGGTACCAGCCCTTCGATTCGTCGGAGACGGCCGGTCCGCCTCGCAGGGAAAGGGCGTTGATCCGCGGGCCCGCGATCGCGAGGATGGAGGGGACGACGAGCAGGGCGAGGATCGCCGAGAGCACGCCGACCGTCGCCCCGGCGGCGCCGAGTGAGTAGAGGAAGCGCTGGGGCATCAGGATCAACCCGATCAGCGCGACCGCGACGGTCCCTCCGGAGAACAGGACAGCCCGGCCGGAGGTGGCGACCGTGCGCTGATGCGCCTCCCTTGTGGGCCCGACCCGGGCGAGCTCCTCTCGGTATCGCGAGACCATCAGCAGGGAATAGTCCACGGCGAGGCCGAGACTGAGACCGGTGGCGATGTTGAGGGCGAAGAGGGAGGTGTCGACGAGCTCGGACATGACGCGGAGGACCGCGAACGTGCCGACGATGCCGAGAACGCCGATCACGAGCGGGATCGCCGCCGCGATCACCCCTCGAAAGACGATCAGGAGGAGGAGCGCGAGGATCGGGAAGGCGATCATCTCGGCCTTCGTCAGATCCTCGCGGGTCTGGTCGTTGACCTCGTTGAAGCTCGGCGCGTAGCCGCTCAGCGAGACGTCGAGCGTGCTGTCCCCGATCCGCCTCTCGGTGTCCTCGGCCGCGACGCCCCCGCCTTCCTCCAGGTCCTGGGCGGACAGCCGGGCAGGGATCACCAGGGAGTGCCCGTCGGCGGCAACGAGCCCCTCCGAGCCGGGACCGACGAGCGGGTTGGTGACGTGACCGACGCCCTCCGCTCCCGCGACCGCCGCGGTGATCCGCGCGACCTCCGCCCGGACCTCCGGCGAGCTGGTGTCGAGTGGGCCGCCGTCCGGGGAGCGTACGAGGACGACGATGCCCGGATTGGGGTTGTAGCCGAGCCCGTCGCGGAGGACGGCAGTTCCCTGCTCGCTCTCGGTCGTGCTGTCGGTGAACCCCGCGGCCTGGAGGTGACCCTCGACGTCGCGCGCGAAGACCGCGGCGGCCACCGCGAGACCCCCGACGATGGCGAGCACCACCTTGGGATGTCTCCAGGTCAGGTCAGCGATCCGGGCGAGCACCTTGCCTGGACCTTAGTTTTGTGATGAAACCGAAAACCGTGACGTCGGTCACATACGCTTACTCGGGCTCGTCGTCGTAGAGGCTCTCGGCCGCCAGCTGGTGGCCCTGGGAGCTCCACAGCTTCACCTCGAGATAGAGCGGATCCGGGAAGCCCTTGACCGCGTCGACCGCGATCAGGGTGAATCGCTCGTCACTGACAGGGGTCTGGTCGACCACCTCGGCCTCGAGCTCGGCGGTGGCGGCGCTCGCCCCGCGGATCAGCGGAGTACCCCAGACGAGGGTGACGTCGCCGTGCCTCGGCTCCTCTCCGCGCCACGATCCGATCACCTCCTCGTTCAGGTCGATCTGCCAGTCCGGATTTTCCGCGGCGGTGACGTCCGTGAAGTCGGCCGTCGCGCGGAAGTCGCCGGCATCGCCCTCGCCCTCGGGGCGGACGAACGAGACGAGGCCGAAGTACTCGCTCGGGGTCGCGGCGCCCTCCACCGGCGCGACGATCGGGACGTAGGTGCGGCCGCCCCAGCTCCTCTCCGGGAACCAGGTGACCTCCCCCGGAGGTCCCCCCGCCTCGGCGATGTGGGGCTCGCACGCCTTCGCGAACTCGTCGCGCAGAAGCTGGGCCCAGCGGCCGTAGGGCAGGCCCTCGACGCTGGCGTCGGCGATGAAGCGGGGAATCGGACGGCGGACCGGCGGGCTCACGGCCGGCGAACACTACCGCTGCCGGAACCCGGTGCATCCGGCCGCGCCGGCCGCCGTGCGCGGCTAGGAGAGCGCTTTGCGAAGCTCGGCCGCCGCACGTTCCGGCGGGAAGACGTTCAGCTCGATCCCGGTCGACATCTCGAACGCCGCCCGGATCCCGATTCGCGGCGCGATGTCGAGGTGCCAATGGAACTGGTCGACCCCTCGCGGCGCCGTGATCGTCCACAGGTTGAACTCGGGAACCTGCTCGAACCGCGCACCCAGCGCTCGCAGCGCGGTCCGGAGCATCTCGACCCCGACCTCGTCGCCCTCGAAGCTGGGCCGGGGCTCCCGCGGGATCAGCCGGAGCTCGAACGGCGAGCGGGATGCCCACGGGCAGATCAGGATCGCCTCGTCGTCGATCGCCACGAGGCGCTCCCGGCGCCGAACCTCCTCCGAGGCGATTTCGGCGAGCAGGTCCCCTCCCATCGTGTGCTGGTGGTAGGAGGCGAAGCGCTCGCGCTCCCGAGCGATCGCAGCCGGCACGAACCCGAGGGCATAGAGCTGGGCGTGGCTGTGCTCGAGTGACGCTCCCGCTTCGTGCCCCTCGTTGACGATCACCTGGACGTAGGGCGAGGTCTCTGCGTGTGCGCGCATCCGCGCCCGCCATCCGGCCAACGCCGCCGACAGCTCGTCGTCGTCGAGCTCGGCCAGGGACGTTCGATGCCGGGGAGTGTGGATGATCACTTCGTGGAAGCCGTGAGCCGGTGATGCCCGAAAGAGGTCCGGCTCCGTCCCGCGGCTTGCCGCCCTGAGCGGGTCGCCGCCGGCGGTGACGCCGCTCTCGTCTCCGCTGGACGCTCCGGGATCGCCGATGGACTGGGTGAGCGCGGGATAGAGGTTGGGTACCGCGCGGACCCGCCAGCCGGGGGTGTTCGGTGCTCCCCCTCCCGGACGATCGGCCCAGGTCTCGGGCGGCGTGCGGTCCTCCCGGCCCTCGCAGAACGGGCACGAGTCCGCGGCGGCGCCGCGATCGTCGGTCGATACCCCGCCGAAGTCGAACGGACGGTCGGCGCGGGCGGGCGAGAGGATCGTCCGCAGGCCGGTGAGCTGGTCGATCCGAATCTCTGGCTGGGGGCGCTCGGGCATCTAGAGCGCCTTCCGCATCGCGACGTGCTCGATCCCCGCCTCGAGGAAGGTGTCTCCCTCCGCGGCGAATCCGCGCGCGGCGTAGAAGCTCTCGGCGCGCCGCTGAGCGTGCAGCAGGATCTCTCCGGCCCCCTCGGCACGGGCCTCGTCCTCGGCCGCCGTGAGCAGACGGCTCCCGACCCCTAGGCGCCGCAGCCGGCGATCCACGGCCATCCGCTCCAGCTTCATCACCTGCGACTCCGCGGCTTGCCCCGCGCCCATGCCCGCTCCCGGGGAGAGCATTCGCAACCGGCAGGTTGCGACGACGCCCGACTCGTCGAGCGCGACGATCTGGAGGGCCTCATCGTCGAACTCGTCGCGCTCCTCCTCCTCGTCCACGCCCTGCTCCTCGGAAAAGACGCGGACGCGGAGGCGAAGCGCCTGCTCGATCTCTGCTGCGTCGCGAGCGCGCCTCACCGTCACTGTGAGGTTGCAGTCCGCCGTCAAGCGGACGTCATGCGCTTTCGGAACTCCGTGAACGCGTCGATGAACTCGATCGGCAACGGGAAGACGATCGTCGTGTTCTGGTTCACGCCCATCTCGAGCAGCGTCTGCAGGTAGCGCAGCTGCAGGGTCGCCGGGTTCTTGCTGATGATCTCGGCCGCGTCGGCGAGCTTCTGGGCGGCCTGGAACTCACCCTCAGCGGAGATGATCTTCGCCCGCCGCTCACGCTCGGCCTCCGCCTGGCGGGCCATCGCCCGCTGCATCTGCTCTGGGATCTCGACGTCCTTGATCTCGACCGTGCTCACCTTGACGCCCCAGGGCTCGGTCTGCTCGTCGATGATCTTCTGCAGGTCCTCGTTCAGGCGCTCGCGCTCAGAGAGCAGCTGGTCGAGCTCGGCTTTGCCGAGCACGGAGCGAAGGGCGGTCTGGGAGATCTGCGAGGTGGCGAGGAGGAAGTTCTCGACCTCGACGATCGCCCTGTTCGGGTCGATCACCCGGAAGTACGCGACGGCATTGACACGCGTCGGCACGTTGTCGCGCGTGATCACCTCCTGCGGCGGGATGTTCAAGGTCACCGTTCGCAGCTCGACTCGCACCATGCGGTCGATCACCGGGATCAGCAGGATCAGTCCGGGCCCCTTCTGCGCGATCAGCCGGCCGAGCCGGAAGATCACGCCGCGTTCGTACTCGCGGAGGACCCGGATCGCCGAACCGAGGAAGATCAGCAGGAAGAACGCGATGACTACGACGACGCCGATCGCTACAGCCATTGGAGTCAGGCCCCTTTCTCGAGGGTTGCCGGGTCGGTGTCGGCCACGGGCTCGACTTCCAGTGTCAGGCCGTCGACCGACTTGACTCGCACTTTATTGCCTGGCCCGATCGGGTCATCGCCGTGTGCGCGCGCCCGCCACAGCGCACCCTCCACGAATACGTGTCCCTCGGGGTCGAGCGGCTCGCGGACCTCGCCCTCGGCCCCGATCAGCTCCTCCCAGCCGGTCCGAACCGGCTCGTCGCGGTGCGCGGCGAGCGCCTTGCGCGACGCGAAGATGACGAAGCCCCCGACGACCACCCCCGTCGTGATGATCACCGCGACCGGCAGGTCGTGGCCGGCGTCCCGGTAGGCGAAGCCCGCTCCCACCAGGGCGGCGACCCCGAGGATCCCCAGCACGCCGCCGGGCGCAGCCGACTCGGCGATCAGAAGGATCAGCGCGAGGACGGCGAGCGCGATTGCGAGCTCGGTCATGGGTTGATTATCCCGCGGTTAGCCGGCGTAGCGGTCGATGTCCGCGACCAGGTCCCCCTCGTCCCGATAGACGCCCGGGTGGGTGAAGACGAGCTCGCCGGAGCGGTCATAGAAGGCGGTGGCGGGAAACGCCTGCGGCGGCCCGCCGAGCTCCCCCGCGATGTCCAGGTCCGGATCGCTGTAGGACGGGTAGGGGAGCGGAAGCTCGCCGAGGAACCGGTCGGCAGCGTCCTCGGAATCCTGGGCGTTGACTCCGAGGAAGGCCACCTCCCCGCCCCGCCGCTCCGCCGCCGACTGGAACCAGGGGAACTCATAGCGGCAGGGACCGCACCAGGACGCCCACTTGTTGACGACGACGGGAAAGCCTCGAAGCTCCTCGATTCGCTGCTCGAATGCGTCCGTGCCGCCATCCAGGAGCTCGTTCGCCTCGGAGCGGATCCCCGCGAGCGGCGACGGCGCCCCCTCGAGCGGGGCCGTCGCCTGCTCGACGCTCAGGCGGGAGTCCGGGTTTCCGGCTCCGTCGTCCCCACCGCAGCCGCCCGCGACGGCCGCCGCGAGGGCGCCCACGATCGCGAATCCGGTCAGCCGCTTCTTGGGCTTGGTGTCCATTTTCCCCTCAGGGAATACGAGTCCGTGATCAAGAGTGCTTTAATTCCTAGCGGTCCATCAAGTTCCTGGACCCAGGGAGAGCCCGGAGCGGAGAAGCCGTATCTCGGGTGTCCCCCATGATCAGCCAATTGCGCCTCGCCATGATTTCGAATGGAGGGGAGCGGCGGATCAAGGAGCCTCAGATGGCAGACGAGACCAAGGCAGCCGCCAAGGCGGCGAAGGCGCCTAGCAGCGCCGACATCGAGCGAGCCCGGGAGTTCGCCAGAGAGCCCTTCCTGCTCGAGGGCGAGAAGCCGAAGGACCTCGCTCCCGGCACGCCCCGGCGGCGGGCGCTGGATGCCGCCCTCGCCGAGATCGAGGAAGGGCGTGAGGCCCCCAGCATCGAGTGGCGGCGGGACTTCTCGCTTCTGCTCGGCCTCGAGCGGCTTCTCTCGGAGGAGCCTCCGCACCTGGCCGATGGCGCGGAGCTCAACGAGCACCAGGTCGACGCCCTCTCGGGAACCCTCGCAGCACTGATCACCGACGTCCAGGAGCGCCTGAACGGCCAGCCGTGGAAGGGCAATGGCGCGGCACCCACCACCGAGGCGGACACCCAGGCCGAGGCCTCCGACAACGGCGCCGGCGACGCACTCGACGAGGAGGAGGAGGCCACCGAGGCGGAGGAGGCCGAGGACTGGCAGGAGGAGAAGGACGAGGACGTCGTCCAGGAGGCTCCCGAGGACCCCGGCGCGAGCCGGCGGTTCTGGTTCGAGCATGCGACGGGCGCGGGGAAGACCGTGGCCGCGGTCGGGTTCATCGACGCATCGCGGACCGGCGGAATCCTGATCCTCACCCACCGGAGGAACCTCGTCGACCAGTTCATCGGCGAGATCTCGGACCGCGGCTACGCCGACCGTCTCTCCCCGCCGCTGCTGGACGGTGCCGACCATCCCTACGGCCCCGTGACCGTCGAGACCTACCAGTGGTTCGTACGCAACGCCGGCCGTGTCTCTGACGCCTACTCGATCGTGATCTGCGACGAGGCGCACACCGCGCTCGGCGAGAAGACCAGCGCCTGCATCCGGGCGTGGCCCGGCCCCGTCTTCATCGGGATGACCGCGACGGGTGCCCTGATCGCCCGTCATGTCACCGACCTCTTCCCGACCCAGACGTCGCGCTTCGATCTCGCCCAGGCTGCGCGCCGCGGTGTCATCGCGCCTCTGCGCTGCGTCCGGATCCCGCCGGGCCCAGGGGTCCGCACGATCGCCAAGGTTCCCCTGCGGAAGGGCGAGGTGGACCAGGACTTCGATCAGGAGGAGCTGGCCAAGCTCCTCGACCAGACCCCCTTCAACGTCGCGATCGCCGACCTGTACAGGTCGCGCTTCCGGCGGGTCCCTGGCGTCGTCTACACCGCCGGGGTGAAGCACGCGAACAACGTCGCCAAGGCGTTCCAGGACGCGGGCATCAACGCTCGCGCCGTCTCGGGTGAGACGCCCAAGCGCGAGCTCGCGGAGATCCTGGCCGGCTTCGAACGCGGCGAGGTCGACGTGCTCTGCAACGCGATGCTCCTGGCCGAGGGCTGGAACTCGCCGCGCGCGACGATCTGCATGCACCTCGCCCCGACCGCCTCGCGGCGCGTCTACCAGCAGCGCGTCGGCCGTGTCACCCGGCGGAATCCGGGCAAGGAGGCCGGGCTGGTGATCGACTTCGTCCACCCGGCGACGACCCATGACGAGACGATCGTCACCCTGCACAGCCTGCTGGACCGCGACGTCTACCGCGGTGGCGCGATCGTGGTCGGTCCGGTCCGCCGCGGCCGCGGGCGCCGCGTCCGCGTGGAGAAGCGGGTCGTCCCGGTCTCCGATGACGCCAATCGCCGCCTCCGCGTGCTCGAGCGCGAGCTGTGGCGGATCGCGGTCGAGAACCTCAACCACTCCGAGCAGCATGTCTGGGCGGCCCTCGCCGGGGCGCGGGTGAACCCCTCCGGCTGGAGGCGCGCCAAGGCGATGCTCCAGCACGACTCGACCAGGGAGCTGCGGCGGCGCTTCCTGCTCACCTGCGTGCAGCGAAACCGGAACCAGCAGCTTCGCGTGAAGGCGCTCACCGAGATTGCCGCCCTCCGCGATCCCGACGCGTTCGACGACGCGATCGACACCGTCGGCACCTGGTCGCGCGACGACCGCCGCGCCGGGACCAAGGTCATGCTCGAGGCGCTTGCGGAGCGCCGGATCGGCCGCCGCGACCAGGCGCAGGCGTGGGTCTGGCGGCTGGCGGAGTACACCCGCGACCTGCACGAGGAATACGCCGTCCAGCGCTGGCCGGAGACCAAGCGCCTGCTCGGCCTGCTCGTAAACTCCTCGGGGCGCGCGCACGGGCGGAATGCCCGTCGGCTCGTCCACGCCGCCCGCAACCAGGACCGGCGGCTCGCCGCCGCCCTGCTCGCAGCCGGTGTAGCCCACACGCCGGAGGGCGAGGAGGTCCTGCGCGGAGCCCGGATGCGGGCGGCCCGGAAGCCCTCAGCCGTCGCGCGCGAGCTGCTTCGAAACTTCCCGAAGTCGGGAGGCCGACGGCGCCGCCGCAAGCGAAAGGGCGGCTCCCAGGAAGGGGCCGAGAACGGCGCCAAGTCGAACGGGGCTCCGGCGCAGGCAGAGGAGAACGACCTTCAGGACGGGCTTGAGCCGAAGAAGCTCGCCTCGGAGAACGGCGGCGGCAGGGAGGCCGAGGAGGCCGCCGACGATGACTTCGAGGGGGCAGAGGCACCGGAGGACTGAGTCAGTCCTCGACCGCGAGGTGGACCTCGCCGGCCCCGAGCGCAATCCTCTCACCGTCATCCCTCTCCACCACGAGGTGCCCGCGCTCGTCGATCTGCCGGGCGGTACCCGCGCCGCCGTCCCACGAGATCTGCCTGCCGCTGAGGATGTCCCGGGCCCTGTAGGCCGCGAGGACCTCGTCTCCGTTCGCCTCCGTCCAGCGCGTGAGCGCCTCGTTGAGCGCGTCGCGCGCCGGTCGAAGGGAGGGAGCCTCCCCCGGCGGCCGGTCGCCCTGCGCCTCGGTCGGCAGAAGCGAGATCGCCGTGTCGCGCAGCTCCTCGGGGAACCACTCCTGCGGTATCGAGACGTTCAGGCCCACGCCGATCACCGCCCAGTCCTCGTCGGGCCTCGCCTCGACCAGGACCCCCGCGACCTTGCGCTCGTCGATCCAGACATCATTGGGCCACTTCACCTGGCAGCGGACCGGAGCCACGCGCTCCGCTGCCTCGCAGACGGCGATCGGGACCGCGAGGGGTACGAGCGGCGCCTCCTCGGCGGCGAACGGGCGAAGCACGGCTGAGTAGAGCAGGCTCGAGCCGGCGAGCGCAAACCACGGGTTCCCGCGCCGGCCCCTGCCCGCGGTCTGTTCATCTGCGGTCACCACCAGCCCGCCTGGGGCGCCGGTCATCGCGAGTTCCTTCGCGCGCTCGTTCGTCGAGTCGGTCATGCGGAAGTGGCGGTGGGGCCTTCCGAAGTTAATCGGGTTGCTCCTCACCCATCAGACGGGTCGCGCCTGCGGCGCGCCCTCGCATGATCGGGGCACCCTCTCATAACGGCCGCAGCACGACCTCGCTGTCGCGCTCGATGTTCAGCAGCCCGGCCGCGCTGCCGCCGCTGACCGCGAGCGCCAGCGCCCCCGTTGCGTCCCGGAACAGCAGGAGGTCGCCCGGCGCTACGTCGGAAAAGGTTCTCGCCCAGACGGCCTCGAAGCGTCCGTCCGGTGCGCGGAGCTCGAGGCGCTCGCCCTCCCGGATTGGGCCGTCGGCGAGCATCGTCGCATCGAGATCGAGAGTGACGTTGCCGTAGCCGTCCATATGGATCGCGTGCGCGGTCACCGTCTCCGCGTCGATACTCGGCGACGGCAGATCCAGCGCGGTGAGCGACGCGGCGTCGATCGGCTCACCCGCCTCCGCCAACCGCGCTCCGAGCGAGAGATGCGCGGCGACCGGCGCGAACAGGTCACGCCCGTGGAACGTGGCGGAGACCGGTTCGAGGCGGAAGGGCGACCGCGAGAGCTCGACCGCATCGAGGGGACCGCCGAGGCGGTCCAACGCACGCGAGAGCAGCCCGTTGTCCGGGCCGACCAGGAAGCGGCCCTCGGCGGCCGCCACGGCGACCGCACGGCGGGACGACCCCACGCCCGGGTCGACGACTGCCAGATGCACGCCGGGTGGACACGAGGGAAGCGCGTTCGCGAGCGCGATCGCGCCCCGGCGGACGTCCTGTCGGGCGATCCCGTGGCTGAGGTCGATCAGTGGGGCGCCGGGTGCGATCTGCGAGATCACCGCCCGGCAGACACCGGCGAACTCGTCCTCATAGCCGTAGTCGGAGAGGAAGGTGATCGGCCGGGGAGTCGCCACGGCCGAAATCCAATCACTCCCTGGGCTGCGCGACTGCCCCGAGCAACGCCTCCACCAGTCCGCCGATGTCGTGGCGCTCGGCCTCGACGTCGACGCTCAGGCCCGCTTCGCGGATCGCCTCGCTCGTGACCGGGCCGATCGAGACGATCCGCGCCGACTTGGGTAGCCGGCCATCGACGGTGGCGATGAAGTTCCGCACGGTCGACGAGGAGGTGAAGGTGACGAAGTCGGCGAACTGGGCGCGCTCGATGGCGTCCGGGTCCGGGGCCTCGGCGACGGTCTCGTACAACGGCACGACGTCGACCTCCGCTCCCTTCCCCCGAAGGGCCTTCGGCAGAAGCTCCCGGGCCTCGGCCGCCCGGGCGACGAGAACCGGCTTGCCGGCGAGCTCGAGCCGATCGAGCTCGGCAACCAGCTGCTCGGCCACGAACCGATCCGGAACGATGTCCGCGACGATGCCGTACTCGGCGAGCGCCGCCTCGGTGCCGGCGCCGATCGCGGCGATGCTCGCGTTCGCGAGTGCACGGGCGTCTCGGCCCTGCGCCGCCATCGCCTCGAAGAGCAGGTGGACCCCGTTCGGGCTCGTCAGGCAGATCAGCGCGTAGGTGTGGAGGCTCTCGACCGCCCGCCGGACCTCATCGCTGTCGATGCGCGGCTCGATCCGGATCGCGGGCAGCTCGATCGGCTCAGCCCCCAGCGCCGCGAGCCGCCGGGATAGCTCGCTCGCCTGTGCGCGGGCGCGAGTCACGACCACCCGTTTCCCGTGGAGCGGCCGCATCTCCAGCCACGCGATTTTCTCGCGTCGCGCCGCGACGGGCCCAACCACCGTGACGGAGGGCGGTCGGATCCCGGCCTCCGAGGCGGCGTCGGCGATCCCCGACAGGCTCGACGAGACGGTTCGCTGGTCGGGGAGCGTGCCACGCTCGATCACAGCGGCGGGTTCTTCCGCGGACCGCCCGGCCTCGATCAGGCGCTCCGCGATCCGTGGCAGTGCCTTCACGCCCATGTAGAAGACCAGCGTCCCGGGGAAGGTGGCGAGCGCGTCGTAGTCGAGCGAGGAGTCGTCCTTCTCGGGATCCTCGTGCCCGGTGACGAATGCCACGGCCGAGGAGTCGTCGCGGTGGGTGACCGGAATGCCGGCGTATGCCGGAGCCGCGATACCCGCCGTCACCCCGGGCACCACCTCGAACGGGATTCCGGCATCGACGAGCGCCTCGGCCTCCTCGCCGCCGCGGCCGAACACGAACGGGTCGCCGCCCTTGAGCCGAACGACGATCAACCCCTGACGCGCACGCTCGATCAAGAGCTCAGCGATGCGGTCCTGCGGGACGCTCGCGGCTCCGGGTTCCTTGCCGACGTAGAGGACCTCGGCATCGGGCCGGGCTGCGACGAGGGCCTCCGCGGGGATGAGCCGGTCGTGGACGATCACGTCAGCGGCCACGATCAGCTCCAGCGACCGGGCCGTCATCAGTCCGGGGTCGCCCGGACCGGCTCCGACGATGTAGACGATCCCGGGAGCGTCGGTCATCATGAAACGGGTCGCTCCTCCGACCCAAAACGGGTTGCGCCTGGCGGCGCACCCTCGCATCCGGAGCGCCCTCGCATATCCACCATCATCTTCTCGGCGCGAGCCAGGATGTCGGCCGCACCGGCGGTCCGCATCCGCTCGGCTAGCGCGGTGCCGATCGCCTCGGGGTCGCTTGCGTCGTCCTCGAGGTCGTCGCGGAGCCACTCGCTGCCGTCGGGCAATCCGCAGAACGCTCGCAGCCACATCCGCCCACCGGTCTCAAGGGTCGCGATCGCGCCGAGCGGCGTGTTGCAGCTCGCGTCGAGCGCCGCGACCAGCGTCCGTTCGGCGGTCAAAGTCGCGAGTGCGCCGCGGTCGGTGATCGACTCGGCCGCCGAAGCGGAGCGGGAATCGGCATGCCGGCCCTCAATTGCAATCACGCCCTGGCCTGGGGCCGGAACGAACTCCTCGAGCTCGATCGGAAACGAGATTACCTCCGCGCGGCCGAGACGGCGGAGGCCCGCCGCCGCCAGGACCAGCCCGTCGAGCTCTCCCCCAGCGAGTCTCGCGAGCCGCGTATCGACGTTTCCCCGGATCGCGACCACCTCGAGGTCCGGGCGCCGGGCGAGGATCTGCGCACGCCGCCGGAGGCTGGAGGTCCCGATCCGTGATTGCTTCGGCACCTCGCCGAGCGAGCTCACGCTTCCGACGTAGGCGTCGCGGGGGTCCTCCCGAAGCATCACTCCCACGATCTCGAGACCCTCGGGAAGCTCGGTCGGGAGGTCTTTTGCCGAATGGATGCCGAGATCCACCTCGCCCGCGAGCAGGGCACGCTCGATTTCCCGAACGAAGCGGGCCTTGTCGCCACCCCCCGCGCCCGGCTCACGACGCGTCGTGATCGGCACGAGCTCGGCGTTGCCGAGCCGCTTCGCGACGAGCTCGGCCTGCTTCAGCGCCAGGGCGCTGCCGCGTGTCCCGAGCCTGAGCGGCGGCTCCGCCATCGCCTACGGAGTCACCCGTCCTACCCTCGGTCGCTGCGACGCCGCCGCTCGTCGAGGGAGGCGACGTCACTGCCCGCGTCCGTCCCCGGCTCGGTGCCCGCATCGAGTCCGAACAGCTCGCGAAGGGCGCTCACGTGCAGGTAGGAGTCCTCGCGGTCGGCGATGCCCTTGATCCGCACGGTGGGCTCGTGCAGGAGCCGGTTGGCGATCGCCCGCGCCATCATCTCGATCCGCTCCCGGTCGGTAGGCGAGAGGCTCTCCCAGCGGGTCGCGTTCTCGGCCAGGACCTGGGAGACGATCGCGTCCGCTCGCTCGCGTAGGGCGGCTACCGTCGGCATCACCTCCTGCCCTCCGAGCCAGCGCTCGAACCTGGCGAGCTCGGAGTCGATGATCCCGCCTGCCCTTCGCGCCTCGGCTACGCGTCCGGATGCGTTCCTCTCGACGATCGCCTGCACGTCGTCGACATCGTGCAGGCTGACGCCGTCGACCTCGCGGCACTCCGGATCGATGTCGCGAGGGACGGCGAGGTCGATCAGGAGCAACGGTTGGCCGTCGCGCTGGCCCATGATCAGCTCCAGCTCCGAGCGCTCGATCAGGTGGTGGGGTGAGTTCGTGGTGGAGACGACGATGTCCGCGGTGGTCAGCTGGACCGGAAGCTCGTCGATCCGGACGGCCGTCCCGCCGAAGCGCTGCGCCAGCGAGATTGCGCGGTTGTAGCCGCGGTTCGCGATGAAGACGGCGTCGGAGCCGCGCGCTGCAAGCGCCCGGGCGGTCAGCTCGGAGGTCTCGCCGGCCCCGATCAGCAGCACCCGCCGGGCGGAGAGATCGCCAAGGGTCCGCTGGGCGAGCTCCACGGCGACCGACGGAATCGACACGCCCTTCTCGCCGACCGCAGTCTCTGTCCGCGCGCGCTTGCCTGCGGCCAGAGCGCCGCGGAACATCCGGTTGAGGATCGGTCCCGTCGCCCCCTCGACAAGGGCGAGCTCGTACGCGCGCTTCACCTGACCCTGGATCTCCGCCTCACCGACGATCATGGAGTCGAGCCCGGCCGTGACGCGGTAGAGGTGCCGGGCGGCCTCGGGCCCCCGGAGGGAGTACAGCGGGCCGAGCAGCTCCGTGGGACGAATCCCGGCCTCGCGCGCGAGTACGCCCAGGCCCGACGCCTCGGCCTCGACCGAGTCCCCGCCGACGAGGTAGAGCTCGGTCCTGTTGCAGGTGGACAGCGCAGCCGCCTCGGTGACCACCTCCTCGGAGACCAGCGCGTTCAGGACTCCCGCCGCCCGCCCCTCCGTCAGCGCGATCTGCTCGCGCAGGGCGAGGGGTGCGGTCCGGTGCGAGACACCCAGCGCGAGGATGCCGCTCATCGCCTCGCCTCCTCCCTCACGGACTCGATCCGCTCCTCCCGCTCGCGAATCCGCCCGACGTCCCGTTCGGGTCCCGACTCCGCCAGCTCGGCGAGCGACCGGAGCTCGCGCTGAATGCGCTCAAGCTTCGAGGCCATGATCGCGACGTAGATGAGGAGAAGGAGCAGGAAGACGAGATACGCGCCAGCGACGTAGCCCTCAGCGCTGTCGATCGCCGCCAGCGGGATCATGCGGGCGCCTCCAGGGCGCGTCGGATCCGCGCCAGGTCTCCGGATGAGCGCTTCGCATCGAGCTCGAACCAGACCAGCGTCACCCAGAGCGCCGCCATCCCGGCGAGGCAGACGAGGAACGGGTAGAGCATCGAATCGGGCAGTCCACCGGCCGAGGAGAAGGTGCGGGGATGGATCAGGGGTTCGGCGAGACGGACGGCGAGGAAGTTCAGCGGGACGAACGCCCCCGCGGTGATCGCGAACACCGACGCGTAGCGCGCCTGCCGGTCGCGGTCCTCGATCGCGTAGCGGAGCGGGTAGTAGGTGGCGTAGAGCAGGAAGACGATCAGGAAGCTCACCAGTGTGGGCTCCTTCCACTCCCACCACACTCCCCAGGACCCCTTCGCCCAGATCGCGCCGGTGGCGAGCACGGCGAGCCCGAAGATCACCGAGATGTGGATCGAGACGTAGGCGCGGGCGTCGTGGACCGGGTCGCCCGTTCGGAGGTGGCGGATCGCGTGGACGGCGGCGACGAGGAAGCCGATCAGCGCGCAGGTGGCGAGCGGCACATGCAGGTAGAAGATCTTCTGGATATAGCCCTGGTCCGCGTCCTCGGGTGCGGCGAAGAACGCGAGGGCATAGCCGCCCGCCAACAGCACCAGCGTCGCCAGCGCCAGCCTGCGAAGGGTTACGTGTGAGAGCACAGTGGCCATATCGATGTCCTCGGGCTGACTAGTCCTCGAGCAGGAAGTCGAACGTGGCGTAGCCGACGAGGAGGAAGATCGAATCGTAGAGGCCGAGCAGCGCCAGCCACCTGCCGAAGCGCTCGTAGTCGGGGCCGTCGGCCGCCAGGAGGTGCTCGCCGGCGCCGGCCGCCGCGATCACCAGGGGGACCAGCAGGGGCAGCAGGATGAGCGGGGCCAGCAGGTCGCGAGCGCTGGACATCGTCGCGATCGTCGAGATCACGGTCCCGGTGGCCGCGAGGCCGATGTTCACGAGCACCAGGATGAGCGCGAGGGGGATCAGGCCCTCGACGGAGTCGAGGAAGAAGAGGGCGAAGATCGGGACGGCGATCAGCTCCAGGACCGTCAGGTAGATCACGAGGGCGCACGCCTTTGACGCGAACAGCGACTGTGCGGTCGACCGGGGCGAGCCGGACCAGGTCGAACCCGCCCTCCTCCCGCTCCGCCACGAAAAGCCGATTGATCGCGAGCAGCGCCGCGAACAGCAGGGTCGCAATCAGGACGCCTGCGGCCAGATCCCCCTCGAGCTCCTCTCGGTCGAGCCCGAACCTGAAGATCACGAATGTCGTCACCGCGAAGAGCGCCATCGCGGGGAGGGAGCGCAGCGTGCGCAGCTCGACCCGAAGGTCCTTGCGCAGAAGTGCCGCGAAGGCGGTCACTGAAGCTCCAGGACCGAGTCGGCGCCCGCGGTCGCCCTCTCGCGGTCGTGGCTGACGACGACGCGGGTTCGATCCGGCCCCGCGGCGATCAGCGGCTCGACTCTCCGCCGGGCCTCGGTGTCGAGATGCGCGTCCGGTTCGTCCAGCAGGAGCAGCTCCGGCTCGTGGAGAACCGCCCGGCAGATATCGACCCGCTGGCGCATGCCCGCGGAGAGCTCGGCGACCCGATCGTTCCCCCGTGATGTCATCCCCACCGCATCGAGAAGCTCGTCGATCCGGGCCGAACCGGGCGCCGGATCGAGGGCGTGGAGTGATGCGGCCAGCTCGAGGTTCTCTCGGGGAGTCAGGTCGTGATAGAGCAGCGGGGCGTGCCCGAGGTATCCGACCCTTCCTCGGAGCCGGTGCGTCTCCCGCGGCAGCGAGCAGCCGAGCACGAACACCTCGCCGCCGCTTGGCCGGAGCAGCCCGGCGAGGATCCGAAGCAACGTCGATTTGCCCGATCCGTTCGGGCCCAGCACTGCGAGGCTCTCCCCCCGCTCGACCCGGACGCTGACGCCGTCCAGCGCCGGGCGGTCGCCGAACACGCGAACGAGCTCGTGCAGCTGGATTGCGGCCGTCTCGCCGCCCCGCGCACGAGGCGGTGCGTCCGGCGATCCCTCGACTGCGGTCTGCTCCACCACCCGCCGAATCTAGCTGGTGCCCGTGGTGTTCTTGGGTCATCGCAGGCATGCCCCGGCGGTCGCGAACATCCCTCGCATTTGTCGCCGTCGTCGGCCTGATTTCGCTCGGGCTGCTCGCCCGTGCGGTCGTGGCTCCTTCGCCGGAGGCCGGGGCGAGCACGACCGAGGTCAGCACCTACGAGGCGGGCGACGTCCAGTGGCGCGGCTCGGTCACTTACGGGAGGCCGTGGCGGGGAGCCCTCTTTCGCGGCGTCCAGCTGCCCGCCGAGGGGACGGACTTCTTCACCTGGGACTTCCCGCATCGCGTTTCGCCCAACAGGCCGTGGCGACGATGGGCGGCGGACCGGACCCTGTTCACCCTGCTCCAGGTGCTGTCCGAGTACCGGGGGGCGTATCCCGGAGCAGCTCGGATCGGGGTCGCGGACCTGACCCGGCCGCACGGAGGCCCGTTCGGCCGACGGTTCGGCGGCCTCGGGCATGCCTCACACCAGAACGGGATCGACGTCGACGTCCTCTATCCCCGCCTGGACCTGCTCGAGCTTCCGACCTCGCGGCCCGCTCAGATCAACCGGCCGGCGGCGCAGGACCTGGTCGACCGGTTCGTCGCCGCCGGCGCCGCGTACGTCTTCGTCGGCCCGAAGTCGGGTCTCCGCGGCCCGAAGGGGGTCGTCAAGCCGCTCGTCCACCACGACGACCACATGCACGTCCGCTTCTTCACCCGCGGCTGACGCGGACGGGAAGGCGTCCCCGCTCGGCTCTACCGGCCCTTTCGCAGGGTCCTGCCGGCGACCTCAACGAGGGGACCGATCCCGTCGCGCAGCGCCTGCAGCCGGTTGCCGTTGCGCCCGTAGAGCAGCTGCGCCGAGTAGCGGATGGCGTCGCCGAGCTTCCGGTCGTAGGGCTGCCACCACATGTCCCGGGTCCAGCCCGGCTCCCATGCGAGCTGCTTGATGTTCACGCACTCGTAGAACCCGAATTTGGAGTGCGATCGACCCAGGCCGGAGTCCTTGACGCCACCCCAGGCGCACTGGCACGCGCCGTGCGAGAAGGAATGGTCGTTGATCCAGACCATTCCCGACTCGATCTCATGGGCCATCCGCTCGCCCTTCGCCCGGTCCTTGGTCCAGACGGAGGCGCCGAGCCCGAACTGGGAGTCGTTCGCCAGGCGGATCGCCTCCTCCTCGGAGTCGACGGTCATCACCGGCAACACCGGCCCGAAGATCTCCTCCTTCATGATCCGCATGTCGTGGGTGACGCCGGTCAGGACGACTGGCGCGATGAAGCTGCCGTTCATTCCCTTCATGTTGGTGGGCCCGCCGGTGAGCTTCTTTGCCCCGTTCTTCACCGCGTCGTCGACCAGCTCCCTCACGATCGCGGCCTGATCGTCCGAGACCATGGGGCCGATCTCCGTCGTCCACTCGCGCGGGTCGCCGACGGTCAGGCGCTCGGTCTCGCGGACGACGCCCTCGAGGAACTCGTCGGCTACGTCGCGGTGCACGTAGACCCGCTCGATCCCCGAGCAGGTCTGGCCGGCGTTGGCGAACCCACCCCAGACCGCGCCCGATACGGCGTTGGCGAGATCAGCGTCGGCGCACACGATCTGCGGGTCCTTGCCGCCGAGCTCCAGCACCGAGCCCTTCATCCGCTTCGCGCATTCGACCCCGACCTTCCGGCCGACCTCGACCGAGCCGGTGAAGAAGATCTTCCCCGCGCTTGACTTGACGAGGGCGTCGCCGATCCGGCCTCCGCCGTGGACGGTGCGGATCAGGCCCTCGGGGAATCCCGCCTTCTCGAACGTCCGCCGGATCCGGTCCCCGATGAGAGGGGTCAGGCTCGCGGGCTTCAGGACCACCCCGTTGCCCGCCATCAGGGCGATCGCGACCTCGCCGAAGGGGATCGACCACGGGTAGTTCCATGGGGCGATAACGCCGACGACGCCGATCGGCTCGTAGGTGAGCTTGGCGCGCTTCGTCTTCAGGATCACCGGCATCGAGAGCTTCTCGTCGGAGAGGATCCGGGGGCCGTTGTCCGCGATCCAGTTGAGGGAGTCGATGGTGGGGAGGACCTCCATCGTGTAGCTCTCCACCCGCGGCTTGCCCTGCTCGTTCGTGAGCAGCTCGGTGATCTCGTCGATGTCCTCCAGCAGGACGTCGCTCGCCCGGCGCATGTAGCGGGCACGATCCTCGAGGGAGAGGGCGGCCCAGAACGGCTGCACCTCGGCGACCTCGTCGACGACGCCCTGAACCTTCGACGGGGTGAGGGTCTCGACCGTCCCGACCAGCTCGCCGGTGGCGGGGTTGAACGACTCGAGTGCCTTGACGACGCCCCTCGAGGCTGCCTTCTTCGGCCTGGACTTCGGCGCCTTACCGTTGGCGCTCTCGGAATTCGTGCTCGGATCTCGGCGCGTTCGGGGCCTACCGGAGCTGCTCGCCTCCATCGCTTCCTCTCGTCGCTTGTTGCCCTCGTCCGCGTCGATTCTACGCTGGGCTCGCGCGACGGCATCCCGCACAGGAGGCAGCGGTCTCCCGCCGAGACCGCTCCCTCCCTGTGCCCCTTGCGGAGCACGCTCCGACTTTAAGTGGAGGCCGGGAGCAAATCCCCGAGCTCCCGGCCTCCGTGTCCACTCCCCGGCTTTTACGCGCCGGCTCCGGCGAACCGCACGATGCCGGAGCGTCAGACGACCCACAGAACACGGGTTCCCGAGAAAGGTTGCGGGGGTTTGGGGGGGTGACCGCGCTTAACGTGGTGCTAACGATCGCCGCCGAGAAGGCTCCGAAGTCGTTCCAGGCGCTCGCGAAGCTTCGCCTCGAACCCGCGGTCGGTCGGCTCGTAGAAGGGCTCGCCGCGAACGCTGTCAGGCGCGAGCGGCTGGTCGGTGACCGCGTCCGGCTCGTCGTGCGGGTAGCGGTAGCCCTTGCCTCGGCCGAGCTGCCTCGCCCCGGGGTAGTGGGCGTCCTGGAGGTACGGCGGCGGCTCGGCGGCACCGTGCTCTCGGACATGGGCAGAGGCCCGCGAGATCGCACGCGTCGATGCATTCGACTTCGGCGCGAGCGCGAGGTAGGCGGCCGCCTGCGCAAGGTTCAGGGCGCACTCCGGCAGGCCGACGCGGTCCACCGCCTGGGCGGCTGCCGTTGCGACCACGAGCGCCTGGGGGTCCGCGTTCCCAACGTCCTCCGACGCGAAGATCACCATCCGCCGCGCGATGAATCGGGGATCCTCGCCGCCCTCGAGCATCACCGCCAGGTAGTAGATCGATGCGTCGACGTCGGACCCCCGGGTCGCCTTGATCCAAGCCGAGATGTAGTCGTAGTGCCGGTCGCCGCCCTTGTCGTAGAGGAGAGCCTTGCGCTGCAGGGCGTCCTCGACCGCGGCCACCCCGATCTCGCCCTGTCCGGCCGCCCGCGTCGCCTCGGCCGCTCGCTCGAGCGCCGCCAGCGCCACGCGCCCGTCCCCGCCCGACCTCGTCGCGAGGACCTCCAACGCCTCGGGCGAGATCGCCGGCGCGTCCGGGATTCCCCGCTCGTCCTCGAGCGCGCGGCGGACGAGTCCCTCGAGGTCGTCGGCGGCGAGCGGCCGGAACTCGTAGATCTGTGAGCGCGACAGCAGGGCGGAGTTCACCTCGAAGTAGGGGTTCTCGGTGGTCGCGCCGATCAGCGTCACGAGCCCCTCCTCAACCGCCGGCAGTAGAGCGTCCTGCTGGGCCTTGTTGAACCGGTGGATCTCGTCGAGGAAGAAGATCGTCGGCCGGCCGGACGCTCGGCGCTCCTCGGCCCGCGCGATCACCTCCCGAACCTCGGCCCGGCCCGCGTTCACGGCCGAGCGCTCCTCGAAAGCGCCTCGGGCCCGAGCCGCGATGATCCGCGCGATCGTCGTCTTGCCGGTTCCCGGTGGTCCGTAGAAGATCGCGCTGTGCGGCTCCCCCGATTCGATCGCGACCCGCAGGGCGGAGCCCGGTTCGAGCAGGTGATCCTGGCCGGCGAGCTCGTCGAGGTCCCGCGGCCGCATGCGGACTGCGAGTGGAGCCTCATCGGGGGGAACGCCGGTCCGCCGGGTCTCGCCGCCGGTCTCGAAGAGACGCTCGTTCACGCCGGCTCCCGTGCGAGGGCC
This sequence comes from uncultured Solirubrobacterales bacterium, assembly GCA_963808565.1. GTDB lineage: Bacteria > Actinomycetota > Thermoleophilia > Solirubrobacterales > 70-9 > DASUPK01. The sequence continues at coordinate 143,921 of CAWEGM010000009.1, read as the reverse complement.
GCGGCCGCCTCGAGCGCGTCCTCGACCGTCGCGTACACGTGGAAGCGCGACAGCCTCCCGTCCCGCCATTCGTAGAGCCAGCCGAAGACGGTGTCGATCTGCACCCCGCTGCCGGCGCCCCGTCCGACGACGTGGACGGGCGCGACGAGGATGGATTCGCTCACCTCCACGATCTCCCCGAGCTCGTAGCTGATCCCCTCCCACGCCTCCTCCCATTCACGCACCCAGCGCTGGAAGCCCTCGAAGCCGCGGTAGGTGCCGGAGTTGATGATGGACGGATCGCCGTAGACCTCGCCGTCGGGATGCATCAGCTCGCGGAACTTCTCGTCATCCCCCTCCCGGTAGGCGACGAGGAGCTCGGCGATGAGCGGGATGTTCGGGTTCGGCTCGGCCACGCCGGATCCAGTATGAACCCGTGCAGTGACCTCGCTCGGGGTGATCGCCAGGGAGTGGCTGCGGATCGGCCTGACGGGTTTCGGGGGACCCCCCGCCCACATCTCCCTGCTCCGCGACCTTGTCGTCACCAGGAAAGGGTGGATGGACGCTCGCTCCTTCGAGGACGCGAACGCCGCCTGCTCGCTCCTTCCCGGCCCGTCCTCCACCCAGCTCGCGATCTTCTGCGCCTATCGCGTCGGCGGGCCGGCCGGCGCGGTGATCGGAGGCCTCGGCTTCGTGGTTCCCGCGGTGGTACTCGTCCTGGTCCTTTCGCTGCTCTTCCTCAGCTCGTCACCGCCGACATGGGTGCGAGGCGCCGGGGCCGGGGCGGGGGCTGCGGTCGCGGCCGTGGCCGTACGGGCGGGAAGCGAGCTGCTGGGCCCGAGCTACAGACACGCGATGGAGGGTCACGGACATCGGATTCGCTGGCTCGCATACCTGCTCGCGGGCGCGGTGGCGGCGATCCTGATCGGGCCATATCTCGTCCTGGTCCTGATCGGCTGCGGCCTGTTCGAGGCTGCCCGGCGCGCCTGGTTCTCGGGTGCGGCGACCATCGAGTGGACGCCGTCCGCGGTGTTCGCGGGCGCGGCATCGGCGGGAGGGGTCGGCGCTCTGGCCTGGACTGCGTTCAAGGTCGGCGCTCTCTCGTTCGGCGGCGGCTTCGTGATCATCCCGCTGATGCAGGAGGACGCCGTCGAGGTCTACCACTGGATGTCAGATGCGGAGTTCCTGAACGCGGTCGCTCTCGGCCAGGTGACGCCCGGCCCGGTGGTCGCAACGATCGCGGCGGTCGGCTATGCCGCGCATGGGGTGGAGGGGCTCTGCTTGCGGCGGCGGTCGCGTTCATTCCGTCGTTCTCGTTCATCCTCCTCGGTGGCGGGCGGTTCGAGCGCCTGCGCGCGAACGACACCGCACGTGGATTTCTCGACGGCGCCGGGCCCGCGGCGATCGGCGCGATCCTCGGCTCGGCGGTCACCCTTGCGAGAGGGATCGACGAGACATGGCAGATCGGCGTTCTGGCGGCCGCGGCGATCGCGCTGCTTCTCCTCCGGCGAGGGATCGTCGAGACCCTGGTGGCCGCCGGTGCGGTTGGCGCCGCGCTGGCGCTTGCTGGAGCCCCTCTCCCATAGCGCTCGCCGCTACGCTGGACCGATGGAGGAGGGGACCGCGACGACCGCTGCCCCTGGTGCTCTCGGCGCCGCGGCGACGACGCTGCTCCAGCGTTTGATCCGGATCGACACGGTGAACCCGCCCGGGAATGAGCGGGCTCTTCAGGAGGAGCTGGCGGCGATGCTCACCCAGGCCGGATTCGAGTGCGAGCTGCTCGCGGCCGAGCCCGAGCGCCCGAACCTGGTCGCGCGGCTCCGCGGCGAGCGGGAGGGACCGACCCTGACGCTGCTCGGCCACGTCGACACGGTCAGGGCCGATCCGGAGGAATGGAGCCACGACCCGTGGGGCGGAGAGCTGATCGACGGCTGGATCTGGGGCCGTGGCGCCCTCGACATGAAGGGTCAGGTCGCGGCGGAGCTCGCGGCGTGTCTCGAGCTCGGGCGCTCGGGGTGGCGTCCCGTCGGCGAGCTCATGCTCGTCGTAACCGCAGACGAGGAGGCGGGTGGAGCCTGGGCGCCCGCTGGCTCTGCGAGCGGCATCCCGATCGAGTCCGGACCGACTTCGTCGTCAACGAGGGCGGCGGCGCGCTGATCGAGTTCGACGGCAGACGGCTCTACACGATGAGCGTGGGCGAGAAGGGGATCTTCCGGATGCGGCTGCGGACGGAAGGGCACGCGGGCCATGCATCGCTTCCGCGGATCGGCGACAACGCCCTCCTGAGGCTCTCCGAGCATCTCGCCACCCTTCGCGAGCAACCGCGGCCCGAGCCGAGCGCTGTCGGGGATGCGCTCCTCCGGACTCTTTTGGGAGACGCGTTCACCGGCGCGGAGGGAATGAGGGCAGGACTCGAGCGGCTGCGGGCCGAACAGCCACTGCTCGTGGACTACCTCGTCGAACCGATGCTCAGTGTCACCCTCACCCCGACCAAGGCCCATGCGGGCAAGAAGGCGAACGTGATCCCCTCGGAGGCCGAGGCGCTGATCGACTGCCGGGTTCCGCCGGGCAAGGGGGAGGACGAGGCGCTGGGAAAGCTTTCGGCCCTGATCCGCGAGGGCGAGTACACGATCGACTTCAGCGAGGGCGTCATCGGAAACACGTCCCCGATGGACACGGCGCTCGCCGAGGCGATCCGCGCCTGGGTGGCGGACGCCGACCGGGGCGCCGAGATCCTCCCGACCATCATGCCGGGGTTCAGCGACAGCAACTCCTTCCGCACCGCATTCCCCGACGCCGTCGTCTACGGGTTCTGCCCCCACCGTGAGATCGGCCTGATCGAGCAGGCGCCGCTGATACACGGCGCCGACGAGCGGGTCCCTGCCGCCGACATCGAGCTGGCGGCCCGCTTCTTCTGCGACCTTCCGAGGAGAATTCTCTCGTGACCACCGAGGGCAGCCAGAACGGGGATCGGGCCGACGCCGAGGACCACGTCCTCCGCCTCGGCGGGATGGCCCTTCGGAACGGGCTGCTGATCCATGGCCCGACGTCATGGGCCGCCGCCGCTCGGGACGACGCGGGCGAGATCCAGGTCGCGTCCGGGCCGAAGCCCGCCCTTGCGCCGGACCTCGCGGTCCGCGTCCCGCTCCTGAGGGGTCCGCTGCGCCTCGCCGAGGCGTTCATGCTGATCCCGACCGTCAGGATGAAGCTCAGGGCTGCGCGTCTTCCCTTCGAGGACGTTCGCGTGATCGCGACGATGCTGATTGCATCGAGCGTGAGCCGCGCTCTGCGCCGTCGCGGGAGCAGCGCCACCGGCGAGCTGGTCCAGGCAGCCCTCGGGCTCGCGCCGGCGATGGTGGCGCTGAGCGACCGGAACCTCGCCGCGTACCACGGCGTCGAGCACAAGGCGATCGGCGCATACGAGGCCGGCTCCGACGATCCAGCGAGCGCCACGAAGGAGCACGAGCGCTGCGGATCCAACCTCGTTGCGCCGATGCTGGTCCTCTCGGCGGCGGGCCAGTTGCTCGTGGAACGGGCCCTGCGAGAGCCCGGCCCGGTCGCCCGGGCAGCGGTCGGGGTCGCGAGCGCGTCGCTCGCGGCGGAGATGTTCGCCTGGAGCGAGCGGAATCCCGAGACCACCGCCGCTCGTGCCTTCCACCGTCCCGGGCATGAGATCCAGCGGCTGATCGCGACGAAAGAGCCGTCCCCGGAGCAGCTCGAGGTGGGCGTCGCCGCGCTCCGCGAGATCCTCCGCGTCGAGCAGGAGGCGGAGGGCGAGCGCGGGCCGGCGCCGACGACCTGAAAGACTCTCAGCCGATGCTGGGCCGGATCGACCACGTCGGCGTCGCCACGGACGACCTCGAGGGCGCCCTGACGCTCTACGAGGAGACCCTCGGAATGCCCCTCGCTCACCGCGAGACGGTCGAGTCGCAGGGGGTCGAGGCGGTGCTACTCGACGTCGGGGACGGCCACGTGGAGCTTCTGCGCCCACTCGGTCCCGACACGCCGGTCGGCAAGTACCTCGAGAAGCGAGGGCCCGGCCTTCATCACGTCGCCTACGCCGTGGCGGACATCGACTCGACCCTCTCCCAGCTGAAGGATGCGGGGGTCGCACTGATCGACGAGGAGGCCCGGGTCGGGATCCGTGATTCGAGGGTCGCGTTCCTCCATCCCAAGGCGACGGGTGGGGTGCTCACGGAGTTGGTAGAGCCGTCGGAGGCTCATTCATGAGCCGCAGGCGACAGGATGGAAAGGGACGCTGATGGCGGGGACTGCGGAGCGAGTCTCGATCGGTTTCGCCGGCGGCCAGGTGGTCGAGGTCCGGATCACCGACGCGAAGCTGAAGGACCTCCGGAAGGCGCTCGAGAAGGCCGACGGCTGGATGGACCTGGAGGCCGAGGAGGGCACCGTCTCCCTCGATCTCAGGCAGGTGGTCTTCGTTCGCAGCGCGGTGACCCCGCAGCGAATCGGCTTCTCCGCCTAGGCCCCGGCGGTCGGTTCCGCCGCGGCGAGCCCTGACCAGAGGCGCTCCTCCGCGTCGAGCACCGCCGCCGCCTCCGAGCCGATCCGCTCCCACTGCCTCGGATCCGGCGCATCGGGCTCGCTGGCGTCCCGCGCCGCCAGTGCCAGCTTGGTCCACCTCTCGGCCGCCTCGGCGGCCAGCGCGGACTCTGGGTGGCCGGCCTCCTCGAGGAAGCGGGCGTACATCTTCCGGAAGTTCCCGCCGCCGGTCCCGCGGCGCTCGACCACCTGGTAGAGGAACCGCGCGCACCATTGCCAGTCCCCCGCCGCCTGCGGCCAGTCGCCGACCTCCCCCGCGAACCGGCGCAGCGCCGGCAGTCCCTCGTACTCCCCCAGGGGCGGCTCCAGCATTTGTCGTGCCGCCCGCTCGATCGCCCGGGGCGCATGGGCGAGGAGCTCGTCTCGGTCCACCTCGATCCCCACCGGAAGATCGATCGCGTGGCCCTCGAGCGGGAAGATCGGCTGCTGGGAGTGACGCGCGTCCTTCAGGCTCTCGAGCGAGGTCGTCTGCAGGTCCTCGAAGGCTGTGTCCGAGAGCCACGCCAGCTCGTCGTCGTAGCCGGCGAGAACCACGGCGTGCCCCGGGAAGTGCGCGGAGCGGCCGTAGTGGTCGAGGTAGTAGAGGTCGGTGAGCAGGAGGGTGGGATGACCCTCGTCCACCGACTCGCGCGCCATCTCCCAGGATGCATCCGGGTCGGGGTCGGTCCGGAGCCGCAGCGGGACCTCCGTGAGCTCGAGGAAGTTCTCCTCCAGGCGGGCGGCTCGGCCATTGGTGAACCGCGAAGGCGAGTGTTCGTCGAGGACGAGGTAGTAGAAGCAGGCGCCGGCGCCGAGCCCGAACGCCATCTCCTCCGATATCTCGACGCCGTGGAAGGAGAGCAGGTTCCGCAGCGCCGTCGAGCCGCAGTGGTTCCCCGGCACGTGCCGGTAGCGGGGGACCATCACCCTCTTCGCGGTCTCAGCCATCACTCGATTTATAGGACTCGCGGAGCTTCAGGTACGCGGCTCGATCCTTGAAGCTGCGCCGCATCTCCGAGGTGATCTCGCCGAGGAACTCCTCCCGGTACGTCGGATCGGTGAACATCGCGATCGCGAAGTAGAACCCGGAGAAGGTGGCGAGCCCGGCGGCGACGCGAAGCAGCTCGCTGGTCAGCTCGAGCCTCTCGCCGAAGAGGTGGAAGGCGAGGAGCTCGTTCCCCGGGTAGCCGATCCAGTCCGCGCGGATCTCGTCGTTCACGGCGAGAACCCCGAATACGGCCAGGAACGCACCGATCATGACGCTGACCAGGAGGACCTGAACCGCCTGGCTCACGAACATCACCAACTCGACGTTGAAGAGCTGCTGCCGCGAAAGCGGCGCCCTCTCCTGTCCCACCTCGCGCTCGAGCTCTCGCGCCTCGCGGGGCAGCCTGATCGCGAGGAAGGCGGCGGCGAGAACGGCAAGCATCCCGATGATCAGCGCGTAGATGCCGCGGGTCGGGCTCGCGAAGATCTCCCAGAGCTCCTGGGTCGGGAAGGCGAGCAGGACGAAGATTGCGAGCAGCGGGACGGCGCGAGCCAGCAGGGTGAACGCGGAGCGCAGCTGGCCGGCGATCCGGCCGAAGACCCAGCGCACGATCGAGAACAACCCGAGGCCGACGACCGCATAGATCAACGCGAGGAGGACCATGTTCGCAATCGCGGTGAGGACGGCGCTCCCGATCTGCCCGCCGAAGACCAGCGGCAGCAGCGCAGGGACCAGGACGAACCCGGCCAACTCCGTCTTACCGAGCCGCTGGGGAATCGCCCGAGGCGGCTCTCCGCGAGCCAGATTGAGGAGGGCCATCGCCCCGAGCAGGATCGCCATGCCGCCTGCGACCGCCAACACGTTCTGCCACCAGCTCCAGTCGAGGTTCCCGGCGCCGAGCAGCTCCACCAGCAGCACCAGGCCCAGCAGGGGGGCGGCGCGGTTGAAGACATCCTCGTAGGGAGAGATGTCCTCGCAGAACAAGGGCAGACCGGCGCGCCTGAACGACTCCTCGTACTCGTGCAGCCGCTCGGAGTCGGAGGCCATCATGAGCGGGTCACGCTATCGCGGGCCCTCGCATCAACCGTATTCTGCGCCGGTGATCGGCCGCCTCGACGCCAGGCTGCTCTACGCCATGCGCACTCGGTTCCACGAACCGGTCGCAGAGCGCATCGCCCGAGTGCTCGGAAGGATCGGCGAGTACGGCGCCATCTGGCTCGTGATCGGGATCGTCCTCGCGATCGCCGACCCCGATCGCGGCGAGGACTGGCTGGTGGCGGGCATCCTCGGTCCGATCGCGATCGGGCTCAACTTCGTGGTCAAGCTGATCGTTCGAAGGCCGCGGCCGGTGCTCGAGGGGCTGCCTCCGCTCGGCGGCGCTCCCAGCGCGCTCAGCTTCCCCTCGGCCCACGCGACCTCCTCCTTCGCCTGCGCGACCGCGATGACGAGAATCGCCCCTGAGGCGGCGGTCCTGTTCGTCCTCGCCGTCGCGATCGCCGTGTGCCGCCCCTACCTGGGAATGCACTACCCCTCGGATGTGCTCGCTGGGGCCGTCCTTGGAACGGCCCTCGGACTGATCGTCCCCTTGTCATGAGGATCGGGATCGTCGGCATGCCCAATGCGGGCAAGTCGACGTTGTTCAACGCGCTGACCGCCGCCGGGGCGGAGACCGGGGACTATCCCTTCACCACGGTGGAGCCGAACGTCGCGGTCGTCCAGGTCCCTGACCAGCGGCTCGAACGGATCGCGGAGACGCTCAGCTCATCCGAGACGGTGCCCGAGACGATCGACTTCCACGACATCGCCGGCCTCGTCAAGGGGGCCTCGCAGGGAGAGGGGCTGGGCAACCAGTTCCTCGCGTCGATTCGCGAGACGGACGCGATCTGTCACGTGATCCGCGCGCATGGCGCCGGGGCCGTGGCGCATCCGGAGGGCAGGATCGACCCGGTCGCCGACGCCGAACTGATCGAGACGGAGCTTCTCGCTGCTGACCTGGAGGGCGCGGAGCGCCGCCTCGAGCGTGTCACGAAGCTCGCCCGCTCCGGCGAGGGAGAGGCGGTCGCCGAGCGCGACTGGCTCGAACGAGTAGTCGCGGCGCTCGCGGCGGGCAGACCTGCACGCGAGATCCCCGTGCCCGACGCTGCGCCGGATGCCCTGCACAAGCTGGCTCCCATGACGGCGAAGCCGGTCCTCTACGTCGTCAACGTCGACGAGGACGAGACGGAGCCGCCCCCGGACCTGGTTGCGCACGCGGAGAAGATGGAGGCGGGCATCGTCGTGATCTCTGCGCGGATCGAGGCCGAGCTGCGGGAGCTCGATCCGGAGGAGGCCGAGGCGATGCGGGGGGAGCTCGGGATCGAGCGGTCGGGCCTCGAGCGCCTGATCAGGGCGGCGTTCGAGCTCCTGGACCTCGTCACCTTCTTCACGGCGGAGACGGACAAGGAGGCGCGGGCGCGGACGTTGCCGCGCGGCGGCACCGCCTACGAAGCGGCGGGGCGGGTCCACGGAGACATCCAGCGCGGGTTCGTGCGCGCCGAGGTGATCGCATGGGACGAGCTCGTGGACGCCGGGGGCTACCCCGCCGCGCGGGATCGCGGCACCCTCCGGATCGAGGGCCGCGACTACGTCGTCCGCGAGGGCGACGTCATCCACATAAGGACCTAGAGTCGGCCCATGACGGCGCCCAGACCCACAGGCACCCGGCTGGGGGTGATTCACGGCTACAGCCTTCCGGAGGGTGCCGACCCAGTCGAGGGAGAGCGGGTGAAGGTGGATGCCGGAGGAGCTCTCCCTGTGGAGGCGATCGACGGAGGAGAGATCGTCTCCCTCCCCCGGCACGGGTCCGACCGCTCCATCCCCGCCCACCTGATCGACCACCGCGCGAACATCCGCGCCCTCTGCGAGCTCGGCTGCAGCCGCGTCCTGGCGATCGGCTCGGCCGGCAGCCTCCACGAGGACCTGAAGGTGGGGACCTTCATCTCCCCGAATGATTTCTACGCCCCCGCCATCAACGAGAGCTTCTACCGCGACGGGCGCGGCCACACGGTCCCGGGCTTCGACATGGAATGGCGCCGGATCGTGATCAGCGCGTGGGGATCGCTGACCGACAGCGAGGTGCTCGACGGAGGCGTCTATGCGCAGACGCTCGGGCCGCGCTTCGAGACGCCGACGGAATCGCAGGCGCTCTCGCGCTGGGCCGACATGGTCGGGATGACGATCGCCAGCGAGACGATCCTCGCCGGCGAGGCGGCGCTCGCCTATGCCGCCGTCTGCACGATCGACAATGTGGCGAACGGGATCTCGGACACGACGCTGACGGTCGACGACTACCGTCGCGGGCGAGACCGGACGGGACGGGAGCTGATCTCCAGCCTCGAGTTCGTCCTCCCGGCGCTCGCGAAGGGACTGCCGGGAAGTTGAGCCTCGCCGTGATCGACGCGCTGCTCGACGGCGAGCGGGTCGGGTTGCGCGCTGAGGACGGCTTGATCGCCGAGATCGGTGTCTCGGTCTCCGCGCACCCCGGCGACGAGCTGATCGAGGCCGGCGGCCTGCTGCTCTGCCCGCCGATGGTGAATGCCCACACGCACGCGGCGATGACCCTGTTCCGCGGATTCGGCGACGACATGCCGTTGATGGAGTGGCTGCGCACGAAGATCTGGCCCGCCGAGGGCAAGCTCGAGCCCGAGGACGTCTACTGGGGCACCCGGCTGGCCTGCGTCGAGATGATCCGCTCGGGCACCACCCGGTTCCTCGACATGTACTGGCACGGGACCGAGGTGGCGCGCGCGGTCGTCGACTCGGGGATGCGCGCCGTCGTGAGCACGGTCCTGATCGACGGTCTGGATGCCGCCAGGGGAGAGGGGATGCGCGCGGAGGCGCTCGAATCCCTCGACCGGATCGCCGAGGCCGGCGACCGGGTCGTGCCCAGCCTCGGACCGCACGCGCTCTACACGGTCAGCGCGGAATCCCTCGCCTGGATCGCGGAAATCGGCGCTGAGCGTGAAATCCCGATTCAAATTCACATGTCTGAAACGGAGCAAGAAGTGGAAGACTGCCTGCGGGCACAGGGCGTACGGCCCGCCCGCTACCTCGACGACTTGGGGTTCCTCGGTCCCAGGACCGTGCTGGCACACGGTGTCTGGGTTGACGAGGGCGAGCTCGAGCTGATCGCCGAGCGAGGGGCGACCCTGGTCGCCAACCCGGCGGCCAACATGAAGCTCGCTGTCGGCGGTGTCCTCCCTTATCCGGAGGCCGACCGTGCCGGCGTCAGCCTCGGCCTGGGGACCGACGGGGTCTCCTCGAACTCGAATCTCGACATGTTCGAGGAGGTGAAGCTCTTCGCGCTCACGCAGAAGCACCGCAGCGGCGATCCCTCGGTCCTGCCCGCCCCGGAGGCCCTCGCGATCGCCCGTGGGCAGCGCTCTCCGGTGCTCGGCGGGGCCCCGCTTCGGGTCGGGTCGCCCGCTGACTTCCTCCTGCTGCAGATCTCTGACCCCGAGCTTTCGGCCGGCGACCTGGATGGCGATCTCGTCTACGCGGCCGGCGGTGCGGTCGTCGATTTGACCGTGGTCGCGGGCGAGGTCCTGATGCGGGACCGGGTCGTCGCGGGCCAGGCCGAGGCCGTGGCCGAAGTGCGCTCCCGCGCCGAGCGTCTGACCAGGTAGGTTTCGGCGCCGTGCGGACGGAGGCTCGCTTTCCAGGCATCCCGGAGAAGGCGGGCCACTACGAGAGCTTCTACCTGAAGCTCAACCCGCCGGGGGGCGGCCGGGGCGCCTGGATCCGGCACACGATCCACAAGCGCCCGAAGGAGCCGGCCACGTGCGCGCTGTGGTTCGTGTTGTTCGACGCCGATGCCGCGGGCCCGCGCGCGACCAAGCGCCAGTTCGGCGCCGACGAGCTCGGGGCGGGCCCGGACTGCTATATCCGCGTGGCGGACGCCACCCTTACCGATGGGCGCGCGACCGGCCGAGTCGATACCGATGTGCTCGAGGCGAAGTGGGACCTGAGATTCTCCGACACCCACGAGCCCTTCCACCACCTGCCTCGGCAGTTCCTCTACCGGACCCGGCTCCCGAAGACGAAGTTCCTGAGCCCCTACCCCGACGCGGTCTTCGACGGGCACCTGGAGGTGGGCGGCGAGCGAATCGCGGTCGATGGATGGCGCGGGATGATCGGCCATAACTGGGGCGCCGAGCACGCCGAGCGCTGGGTCTGGGTCCAGGGCTCGGGCTTCGAGGACCGCTCGCCCGACGACTACTTCGACATGGCCGTCGGCCGGATCAAGGTCGGCGGGCGCACGACTCCGTGGGTCGGGAACGGGATGCTGATGCTCGACGGAATCGCTCACCGGCTGGGTGGCTTCGGCCACGTTCCGAGCACCGACGTGAGCGAGTCACCGACGGGCGCCAGATTCGAGCTCAAGGGAAAGGGCGTCCGGGTCTCCGGCGGCGTGAACGCGCCGCCGAAGGACTTCGTCGCCTGGATCTACGCCGACCCGGTCGGCCCCGAGCACAACACCTTGAACTGCTCGATCTCGGATCTCGATCTCGAGGTCGAGCTCGACGGCCGGCCGCCTCAGCGTCTCAGTGTCCGGGGGGCGGCGGCGTACGAGTTCGGCACCCGCCAGACCGACCATGGGATCCCGCTGCAGCCCTACCCCGACGGCTGACGGCGAGGGGCTACCAGCCGACGACGCTCTTTATGGCCCGCAGGGCCCTCGCGGCCCTCGCCTTCGGGCTGATGAAGAAAGCCCACGTGTCGGGCAGGCTCAGCGCGTCCCGAAGGTCGGGTCCCGTGACGGTCGTCGTCCCCCTGCTGCCGACCAGGTTCGCCTTGACGATCCTCGGTGAGCTCCCCCGCTGGGTGACGACGACGTTCTTGAGTCTCCCTCGGACCAGGCCGCCCAGCGCCGCACTCAGGCGGGCCCCCGAGTACTTCCGCTTCCAGTGCGCGTACGGCGAGCCCGCCTCCGGCTCGAACGGATCCTCGACTCCGCGCAGGTATGGAACGGGAGTGCCGCCGAAGCCGAGCGAGGAGAACTCGTTGTTCTCGGTGTGGCCGCCCGATGTGGAGAAGAAGAACGTCTCCGCGACCCTGCCGTTGTAGAGGACGACCTGCGAGCGGGTCGCGTCGACGGCCTGGTTCGTCCTCGCGTTCTCGGCGGAGGCGCCACCGTAGATCTGGCTGCGCGTGTCGTCGTATTGATCGAACCCGTTCCCCCGTACCGGGGTGGCGATCGCGTAGGAGCGAGCGGCGACCGCCTGCGCCTTGAGCGCCTCGATGTGCCATGAGGCGGGAGACTCCTTCGGGACCACCCCCTTCACGTAGTCCTCGATCTCGACGGCGTTGATCGCGTTCAGTTTGCCGGGGACGGATGAGGGCCGCACCTCGAGGGCTCCGCGATAGGTCCCCTTGCCGAGCAGCATCACGGTGGGCGACCCTGCAGCGCTCAACATCCCACCGCACTTCGCGACCCGCGCGCCCTTCTTGGTGCGGAGCAGCACGCCCCCGCTCTTTCGCTTCGCGACATAGGTCTTCCCGGGCTGCAGGCCGACGCCGCAGGCCGACCCCGCGCCACGGAAGCTGACGCTGGTGACCCGTGGACGAACGAGGACGCGAACCGTCTGGGAGGGACTCGTCCCCAGGGCGGTGCCCGTGTAGTAGTGGGCGAGGATCGACTGGTAGGGGGTGCCGCGCTTCGCGAACGCCTGGGCGCCGTACTGGCTCATTCCCACCCCATGGCCGAAGCCGGCCCCCTTCACGATCCACTTCTTCGCGCCTGAGGCCGGCGGCGCCAGGGCCAGGGCGACGAGCGCCACGGCAGCGACCACGAGCGGATGCGCTCGTTCGAGCCATGCGCGCGGGTCCCGTCTTGCCCCGGCCATCACGTCAGGAATAACGGGCCCCGCGGCGGGAAGTTGCGTCTGCGGACTGGAGCACGCACGGCGCAGGCTATGGCCATCGCGTCCCTGGGCGCGGCGGCGTGCGTGAGCTACGTTGTGGATATGCGAGGACGCGCGACAGCGCGACCCGTTTCATGAAAAGGAGACGTCATGGCGACCGAGACGATTCAGGCGACCGACCACAAGCTCTACGTCGCGGGTGAGTGGATCGAGACGGGTGAATGGTCCGAGGTCAAGGCCCCGTACGACGGAACAGTGGTCGGGAGGGTGCCCAAGGGCGATGCCGATTTGGTCGGGCGGGCGGTCGACGCCGCGAAGGACGCCTTCGCGGCCGGCGACTTCCCTCAGCATCGCCGGGCCGCGTTGCTGGACCGGGCGGCTCACCTCGTCGCCGAGCGTGAGGACGACCTGACGATGACGATCGCGGCCGAGGCCGGGAAGCCGGTCAAGACCGCGCGGGTCGAGGCGCAGCGGTGCGTCTCCACCCTCGAGTTCTCGGCTGTCGCGGCGCGCACTCTTACGGGGGAGATGGTCCCGATGGACGCCGGTGCGGCCGGTGAGGGAAAGCTCGGCATCGTGACTCGCGTCCCGTACGGCGTAGTCGGCGCGATCAGCCCGTTCAACTTTCCTCTCAACCTGGTCGCACACAAGCTCGGGCCGGCGATTGCCGCCGGGAACGCGGTCGTCCTGAAGCCCGCCGGGCAGACGCCGATCTCCGCGATCAAGCTGGCCGAGGTCCTCTACGACGCCGGGCTGCCGGAGAACTGGCTGCAGGTCGTCTGCGGCTCCGGGTCGGAGGTCGGGAACGCGATCGTCGAGGCGGATGCCGTCGGCGCGATCACCTTCACCGGCTCGGCCGCGGTCGGCTGGGACATCCGCTCGAAGGTCCCTCACAAGAAGGTCAACCTCGAGTTGGGCTCCAACGCGCCGCTGATCGTCAACGACGACGGCGACTGGGAGACGGCGGCCGACAAGGCGCAGATCCACGCCTTCTCGCACGCCGGCCAGAGTTGTATCTCGATCCAGCGGATCCTCCTCCACGAGAGGCTGGCGGACGAGTTCACGAGGCGCTTCGTTGCGAAAGTGGAGTCCCTGACGGTGGGTGATCCGATGGACGAGAACACCGACGTCGGGCCTCTGATCTCTCCCGACGACCGTGATCGAGTCAAGTCCTGGATCGACGAGGCCGCCAAGGCCGGGGCGGAGATCCTCACCGGTGGCGAGCTGGTCGACGAGGGCCGCTGCCTGGCGCCCACGGTGATCAGGAACGACCCGCGCGATGCCCACACCTGGCGCGACGAGATCTTCGGACCGGTCGCGACGATCCACACCTTCAAGGCGTTCGACGAGGCGATCGAGATGGCGAACGACTCCCGCTTCGGGCTCCAGGCGGGTGTTTTCACCCGCGACATCGGCCTCGGGATCGAGGCGGGCAAGCGGCTGGAGTTCGGCGGCGTCCTCGTCAACGAGGTGCCGACCTTCCGCACGGATCAGATGCCCTACGGCGGCGTCAAGGACTCGGGCAACACGCGCGAGGGCCCCGCCTACGCGGTCCGTGAGCTGACCGAGGAGCGCCTGGTCACGCTCCAGGGCTAGCCGGACCTGCCCTTCAGTCGTTCGGGCGAGCCATCTTGCGATGGTCCAGGGCTTCCTCGAGGACGGATTCCTCGACGCCCTTCTCGCGTGCGACCTCCCGCAGGGGCCGACCCGACGAGTGGGCCTCCTTGACGATCTCGGCCGCACGGTCGTAGCCGATGTGCGGGTTGAGCGCCGTCGCCGTTGCGAGCGTCGCCTCGGCGTGTCGGGTCAGCATCTCCTCGTTCGGCTCGATTCCGCTGACGCACTTCTCGTCGAACGCCCTGGTTGCGGCCGCAAGCAGCTTGATCGAGTCGAGCAGGTTCCGGGCGATCAGCGGGACCCTCACGTTGAGCTCGAACTGACCCTGACTTCCGGCGAGGGTGATCGCGGCGTCGTTCCCGATCACCTGGTCAGCGACCTGGATCACGACCTCGGGCATCACCGGGTTGACCTTGCCCGGCATGATCGACGAGCCCTTCTGGAGCTCCGGCAGCACGATCTCGGCCAGTCCGGCGCGCGGGCCCGACCCCATCAGCGCGATGTCGTTCGCGATCTTCAGCAGCGACACGGCCACCGTCTTCAGCGCGCCCGAGAGCTCCACGAGCGCGTCGCGGTTTCCCTGCGCCTCGAAGGGGTCGGCGGGCTCGGAGATGTCCAGGCCGGTGGCGGCCGCCAGCTTCTCGCGGACCTTGGCGGCGAACTCGGGGTGCGTGTTCAGGCCGGTGCCCGTTGCCGTGCCGCCCAGGGGGATCTGTCCGACGTGTGCGAGGGTCGAGCGAATCCGCTCGGCGCCCAGCCGGATCTGCGCCGCGAACCCCGCGAACTCCTGGCCCAGGGTGACCGGGACGGCGTCCATCAGGTGGGTGCGACCGGCCTTGACGATGTCCTTGAATTCATCCGCCTTCCGCTCGAGTGCCGAGGCGAGCCCGTCGAGGGCGGGAAGCAGCTCGGAATGGACCTCGCCCAGGGCGGCGAGATGGACCGCCGAGGGGAAGACGTCGTTCGAGGACTGGCCCATGTTCACGTGATCGTTCGGGTGGGCCTCGTCTCCGGCCAGCTCTGCGATCACCTCGTTCGCGTTCATGTTCGACGAGGTCCCGGACCCGGTCTGGAACACGTCGACCGGGAACTGGTCGTCGTGCTCGCCGTTTGCGACCTCGTCGCCCGCCCTCGCGATCCGCTCGGCCAGCTCCGAGTCGAGCTTGCCGAGCTCGGCGTTCGCCCTGGCGGCTGCGGCCTTCAGCCTCCCGAGCCAGTGGATGACCGGCGCCGGGATGGCGTGCCCGGAGATCTGGAAGTTCTCGACAGCCTTCGTGGTCTCGCCGCCCCAGAGCTCGGTTCTCGTCGCCATAGGTGCAGCCTAACTAGCCCGATTCGAGTCCGGCGGCGTACCCGCGGCCGAAGGCGCGCTGGAACTCCGGCGGCAGGGTCTGGCCGCTCTCGCTGAACTGGGCCGAGGAGTTGAGCCTGCGCACGAGGTCGGTGTGTATCGAGTCCGCTCCCTTGGTCACTGCGCCCATCAGGTACCCGAGCTCCACGGCCGCGGCTCCACCGGGGTCGCGACGAGCCTCCGCATTCAGGGTGCTCGCTGTTCCGATCAGCTGCTGGCCGATATTCGCGAGCTCGCCGCCCTCCTGGGAGGGGGCGAGACAGTCGGAGATCGCTACCTCGCCCTCCAGGCGGACCGGCGCGGGCGCGGCCTCGAGGGCCTCGAGGTACGTGTCGCTGCTCGTCAGGCACGGCGCGGGCGCCCCGTCATCCTCATCGGAGCCGCAGCCGATCGCGGTGGCGGCCAGGCCGGCGGCGACGAAGGCGGCTACGAAGCGGATCGCGGAGCGCTTGTGCATGCGGAGACGATCCTACGGACGGCGGCTGCCACCGGCTCCCTGCGGCGATCGCGTCCGCCGCGGGCCATAACTTGATCACTCGTGAGCGACGAGGCGACGCCCCTTCGCCCCATCGATCCGCTGGCCCATCGCGCCCTCGAGGCACTCGTCCGGGCGCAGGCGAACGTGACGCGGAAGCTCGCCGCCGACCTCGAGCGGATCGGCGTCTCGGCGACTGGCTTCACGATGCTCGTGCTTCTGACGAGCGCCGGCGGCAGGCTCGAGCTGCGGACGATGCGCCGCCGCCTCGGCGCATCGAAGGCGACCGCCACCGAGGTTCTCGACACGCTCGAGAACCGCGGCTTCGTCGTGCGCAGCCGGCTGGAGAGCGACCGGCGCGCAGTCGCCGTGAGCCTGAGCGAGGCCGGCTACAACCTCGTCACGCACGCATTCCCCGCGCACGCCGAGCGGGTCCGCGAGGCATTCGGCGTTCTCGACGAGACCGAGAAGCGCCAGCTGGCCGATCTCTGCCGGAAGCTCGACCGGGCCGCCTAGTAGCGCGTCCTGCGCGGGGCAGGTCCGGATCCTCGAGCGTGGGATCCGGTCGGCGGCGGACGAAGGCCATGTAGATGCCGAGCAGAAGGCCGAAGCCGCCGACGATCATCAGGATCAACCCGACCGTGGGCAGATCCACCGCGGCCCAGTTGTCCTTCACCGCGTAGCGCAGGATCGCGCCGGTGGTGATCAGGAACAGTGATGTGCCAATGGTCATGGGCGGGTATTGCTCGCCGACGGAGGGTCCGAAACCTGCTTGGACACTCGTCATATGATCGCAGGCCAATGGAACAGCGCCTCAGTCTGATCACCCTAGGCGTCACGGATCTCGACCGCGCCCGCAAGTTCTACGAGGCGCTCGGGTGGAAGACCGGCGCCGCGCCGGACGATGACGTCGTCTTCTTCCAGGCGGGCGGGACGATCCTCGCTCTCTGGGACCGGGCGAAGCTCGCCGAGGACAGCGCGGTCACGGACGGTGGCGGCTGGGGGGGCGTGACGCCCGCGTACAACACCCGCTCGCCGGAGGAGGTGGACTCGGTGATCGAGGAGGCCCGCGCGGCGGGTGCGACGATCGGACGGGAACCCGCCGAGACCTTCTGGGGCGGCTACTCCGGCGTCTTCATCGATCCCGACGGACATCCGTGGGAGGTCGCCCACAACCCGCACTGGACGATCGCCGAGGACGGCTCGGTGATCCTGCCGGACTGACCCGGCGGAAGCCGGGCGCGGGCCGACCGTAGAATCGCCCGCTCATGGCGAAGTTCCGAGCCGTCGATCCGAAGCAGTCCTTTCCCGAGCTGGAGGAGCGGGTCCTCGAGCGCTGGCGCCGGCGCGACGTGTTCCACCGGTCGCTGAAGCAGCGCGAGTCGGCTCCGCTGTGGAGCTTCTACGAGGGGCCCCCCACGGCGAACGGGCGGCCCGGCTCCCACCACGTCCTCTCGCGCGTGTTCAAGGACATCTATCCGCGCTTCCGGACGATGACCGGGCACCACGTGCCCCGGAAGGCCGGCTGGGACTGCCACGGGCTTCCCGTCGAGCTCGAGATCGAGCGCGAGCTCGGGATCTCCTCGAAGGAGGAGATCGAGGCGTACGGGATCGCGGAGTTCAACGATCGCTGCCGCGAGTCGGTCTTCCGCTACGTCGAGGACTGGAACCGCCTGACCGAGCGGATCGGCTTCTGGCTCGACCTGGACGACCCCTACGTGACGATGACCAACGAGTACATCGAGTCGGTGTGGTGGGCGCTGCGGCGGATCTGGGACGACGGCCGGCTGTACGAGGGTCACAAGGTCGTCCCGTATTGCCCGCGCTGTGGTACGGCGCTCTCGTCGCATGAGGTGGCTCTCGGCTACCACGACGTCGAGGACCCGAGCGTCTACGTGAAGCTGCCTGTCCGGGAGCCTGCCCCGAACGACCGGATTCCGGAGTCGCCCCTCGAGCCCGGGGACCAGCTGCTGGTCTGGACGACGACCCCGTGGACCCTGATCACCAACGCAGCGGTCGCCGCCGGGCCCGAGATCGAGTACGTGCGCGCGCAAGTCCTGGGCGGCGACGAGAAGGTCGGCGCGGCCGGCGGGGATGAGGTCTTCGTCCTTGCTCGCGACCGCGTCGAGCACGTGCTCGGCGAGAACGTCGAGATCCTCTCTCACTTCCCGGGCGAGGCGATCGCGGGCACCTCCTACGAGCCGCCGTTCGACTACATCACCGACTACGGGCCGCGTGGCCACACGGTCCTTCTCACCGACTTCGTCAGCACCGACGAGGGGACCGGACTCGTCCATACCGCGATCGCCTTCGGCGAGGACGACTTCAGGCTGGGCGAGCAGTACGGAATAAAGCTGCAGAACCCGGTCGACCTGCGCGGCCGCTTCGACGAGCGGATCACCGACTTCGCGGGCCGCTTCGTCAAGGAGGCCGACCCGGACATCGTCAGGGCGCTCCAGGAGAAGGGACGGCTGCTGAGAGCGGAGTCCTATCTGCACGCCTATCCGCATTGCTGGCGCTGCGACACGCCGCTCCTCTACTACGCGAAGGCGAGCTGGTACGTGAAGACCACAGAGGTCCGCGACCGGATGCTCGAGGAGAACGAAAAGATCGGCTGGCACCCGGACCACATCAAGCACGGCCGGTTCGGAAAGTGGCTGGAGGGGAACGTCGACTGGGCGCTCTCGCGGGACCGCTACTGGGGTACGCCGCTGCCGATCTGGGAGTGCGACGCCGAGGGCTGTGAGGAGCTTTTCTGCGCGGGCTCGATGGACGACCTCCGCGAGCGCGGCGGCGAGGTCCCCGACGACCTCCACCGCCCGTACATCGACGACCTCAACTTCCCCTGCGACGCCCAAGGGTGCGAGGGGACGATGCGGCGCGTCGAGTCCGTGATCGACGCCTGGTTCGACTCGGGGGCGATGCCCTGGTCGCAGTTCCACTATCCCTTCGAGAACGAGGATCTGTTCAAGCAGCGCTTCCCCGCGGACTTCATCTGCGAGGCGATCGACCAGACCCGCGGCTGGTTCTACACGCTGCTTGCCGAGTCCGTCCTGCTCTTCGATCAGACGAGCTACCGGAATGTCGTCTGCCTGGGGCTGATCCTCGATCCCGAGGGGCAGAAGATGTCCAAGAGCCGCGGCAACGTTGTCGAGCCGTGGGACGTGATCGACCGCCACGGCGCAGATGCGTTTCGCTGGTACTACTTCGCCTCGCAGGCGCCCTGGGCGGGGTACCGGTTCTCGGTCGAGACCGTCGGCGAGGCGGTCCGGCACTTCCTCCTCACGCTCTGGAACACGTACTCGTTCTGGGTCACCTACGCGAACGCATCTGAGGTCGGGCTGGGCGACCTACCGGAACCGACCTCCAGTGACAACGAGCTGGATCGCTGGGCCCTGTCTCGCCTGCAGGCCTTGGTGTCAGCCGTCCGTCACACGATGGACGACTTCGACTGCACCGCGGCAGGACGCATGATCGCGGCATACGTCGACGAGATATCGAACTGGTACGTACGGCTCAACCGCCGCCGGTTCTGGGAGAGCGACCGACAGGCATTCGCGACGCTCCGGCACTGTCTACTCGAGCTGAGCAAGCTGCTCGCGCCATTCACCCCATTCCTGGCGGACGAGATCTACTGCAACCTCGTCGGCGGAGAAGCTGAAGATTTCGGCGAGGCGCCTGACTCCGTCCACCTTTGCGACTACCCGGAGGTGGTGATGGAGCTCGCCGACGCTGAGCTCGAATCGGGAATGGAGGCCGCTCAGCGCACCATCGAGCTCGGCCGAGCAGCCCGCGCCCAGGCGAAGGTGAAGCTGCGCCAGCCGCTGCGAAAGGCCGTCGTCGTCGCCTCCGACGAGGAGCGGGTGGCGATCGAGCGCCTCGCGGACGTGGTGGCTGCCGAGCTGAACGTCAAGGAGCTGGACTTCGTCCACACCGAGGCCGAGCTCGTCTCCTATCGCGTGAAGCCCAACTACCGCTCACTCGGACCGCGATTCGGAAAGAACATGCCTCAGGCGGCGGCCGCGGTCGAGGCACTCGATGCCAAAGCCGTCGCCGAGAGGCTCGAGGCCGGAAAGAGGTCGGAATCGCGGTCGACGGCTCGGAGCACACGCTCTCCGCGGAGGACATGAGCCTGGTGATGGAGCCGCTCGAGGGCTACCAGGTCGAGGCCGAGGCGGGCCACGCAGTCGCCCTGGAGCTCGACCTCGACGACGAGCTTCGCCGGGAGGGGTTCGCGCGCGAGGTCGTACGCGCCGTGCAGGAGGCGCGCAAGCAGGCGGGTCTCGAGGTATCCGACCGGATTTCGCTGGAGCTGGGCGGCGACGAGGAGCTGCTCGCCGCCGCTCGCGAGCACGAGACCTACATCGCGGGCGAGACTCTCGCGACGTCCGTCGGCTACGCGCCGAATGGCGGCGGTGAGAAGGCCACGATCGAAGGCCGCGAGCTCCGGATCCGCCTCAGCAGGGCCTGAGTGGCCGCGAGCGGCCGGGAAGGCGGCATCGCCGCAGTCGTCTTCGACATGGACGGCGTCCTCGTCGACTCGGAGGCGGTCTGGGACGACGTGCGAAAGCGGTTCACCGAGGAGTCTGGCGGCCACTGGCACGACGAAGCCCAGCGGGACATGATGGGAATGAGCTCGGTGGAGTGGTCCCGGTACGTCCGCGACCGGCTCGGCGTCGACATGGACCCCGAGGGGATCTCGACCGAGGTCGCGGACCGAGTGGCCGCGGTCTATCGCGAGCGGCTGCCGCTGCTGCCGGGGGCGAGGGAGGCCGTCCTCGGTCTGGCGCGGCACTGGCCGCTTGCCGTCGCCTCGTCCTCGAACCGGCATGTGATCGACCTCGTCCTCGAGCTGGCCGACCTGGCCGATGCCTTCCAGATCACCGTCTCCTCCGAGGAGGTCGGCGGAGGAAAGCCGGCGCCGGACGTCTACCTGGAGGCGGCGCGGCGGCTCGATGTCGATCCCCGTGCGTGCGCGGCGATCGAGGACTCGACCAACGGACTCCGCTCGGCACACGCCGCTGGGATGAAGGTCGTCGCGATCCCGAACAGCGACTTCCCTCCCAAGCCCGAGGCTCTCGCCCTCGCGGACCGCGTCCTCATTTCGCTCACCGAGCTGACTCCCGAGGTGCTCCGGTCCCTTCCTGAGGCCGACTAGGCTCTCCGCGTGGAGCTGGGGCTGCTGGCCGGATTCGTCAGCGAGCAGATCCTCTGACCTCGTAGGTCAGTCCCACCATCCCGGTCGGAAACGAGCGGGCGCGGACGAGCTGCATCGGTCCGCCGGGGAGGCGCCGGTCGAACAGCGGCTTTCCGGTGCCGAGCACGACCGGGACGACGGTGAGCTCCAGGGTGTCGAGGAGCCCGCGGTCGGCGAACTGCGAGGCGACGTTCCCGCCGCCGACCACCCAGATGTCCCCCTCGCCGGCCGCTTCGCGCATCTCGTCCATCACGTCAGGGACGCTCGCCTCCACCACCCGGACGTCGACGTCGTCACCCTCAGGTCGCGGCAGCTCGCGCGAGCTCAGTACCCAAGTCGGCTTGCCCCCGTAGGGCCAGTCCTCCCCGTGCTCCAGAACCCATTCGTACGTGACGGAGCCCATCACCAGCGCTCCGATCTCCTCATAGAAGCTCTCGTACCCGCCCATCTTCTCGTCGGAGTCGGCGCCCTCGAACGTCCCTTCGTATCCGAGCAGCCAGCCCAGGGAGTCATCGGACTCGGCGATGTAGCCATCGAGCGTCGCCGCGCAGAAGTAGCGGACCAGCGTCATCTCAGCACGGCTTCGCCATCAACGGCCGCCACGGTCACCGCGGGCCGAATCAGCGCTACGCGGCGAGCACCGGCTCGAGCTCGGACTCGAGCCGCGCCTTGGGCCGCGCGCCGACGAGGCGGGTGGCGACGTCGCCGTTCTTGAAGACGATCAAGGTCGGGATCGAGAGGACCTCGTACTTCGCGGCCGTCTGCGGGTTCTCGTCCGTGTTCAGGCTGACGATCGTGAGGTCCTCGCGCTCGGAGTCGATCTCCTCCAGAACGGGGTGGACGACGCGGCACGGACCGCACCAGGGGGCCCAGAAGTCGACGAGAACTGGGCCCTCGGCATCGAGGACATCGGATTGGAAGGTGGCGTCGGTTACCTCGTTCAGCTTGCCCGGCACTGTGGGTCCTCTCCTGTCGTGGGTGGGACTCTGTGTCTCGGTCCGTGCTCGGACTCCAGAGTTACTATACAAAGTAAAGCAGGTGCCCTCGCGGCTTCGCGGAGGGCCAAGCATAGACCTGCTTTCCCCGGCTCACCACCGCCTGAATCGCATCGCCGGGACGCGCCACATCGCCTCGGCGATGATCCCCTTGCTCATCTTGGAGTTGCCCTCACGGCGGTCGCGGAAGACGATCGGCAGCTCGACCACCCGGAAGCCCATCTTGAGGGTGCGGTAAG
The DNA here is from genome assembly GCA_963808565.1 of uncultured Solirubrobacterales bacterium. Classification (GTDB taxonomy): domain Bacteria; phylum Actinomycetota; class Thermoleophilia; order Solirubrobacterales; family 70-9; genus DASUPK01. The sequence continues at coordinate 121,639 of CAWEGM010000009.1, read as the reverse complement.
TCGTCTCGACCTGGAAGGCGTAGCCGCGCGCCTCGATCGTGTCGAGGTCGATCGCCTCGAGGACCTCCCGCCGAAAGCACTTGAATCCGCCGGTCAGGTCCCGGACGGGCAATCGCAGGGAGATTCGGGCGTACGTGCTCCCTCCTCGGCTGATGAAGCGCCGCACGGGTCCCCAATCGGTCACCCCGCCTCCCTCCACATATCGCGAGCCGATCGCGAGGTCGGCGTTCTCCGTCGCGGCGATCAGACCCGGGAGATACGCAGGGTCGTGCGAGAAATCCGCGTCCATCTCGATGATGCGCTCCGCGCCGGCAGCGAGCGCGACCCCGAAGCCCGCGAGGTAGGCGGGGCCGAGTCCCTCCTTGCGCTCACGGTGCAGCACTTGGATCCGCTCGGTCTCGGAGGCGAGCCGGTCGGCGATCTCACCGGTGCCGTCGGGGGAGTTGTCGTCGACGACCAGCACCCTGCCGTTCGCGGGAAGCGGCTCGAGCACGGCGCCGGTGATCCGCTCGATGTTCTCGGCCTCGTCGTAGGTGGGCAGGATGACCCAGGCTTCGGGGCTCTCGGGCATCCCGCGACGATATCCGCGGGCCGCGGGCGCGGTCAGGCGATATCGCCGCGGCGCGGCGCCAATCCCCTCCCTTTCCTGCCAGCGACACCAACACCGGAGTTAGCCTGCGTCCATGGCCAACCGTTCGATGCGCAACGCGGAGATCGCAGCGGCCCTCAGGGAGCTCGGAATCCTCTATGAGCTCGACGGTGCGGACCGCTACCGGGTGCTCGCCTACAAGGAGGCGGCGCGGACCGTCGCGCAGAGCCCGGTCTCGGTCGAGCAGCTCGCCGATGAGGGCCGGCTGACCGAGCTGCCGGCGGTCGGGAAGACCCTCGCGGGAAAGATCGAGGCCCTGCTCGAGACGGGCAGCATTCCGTCGGCGGACAAGCTGAAGCAGAAGTTCCCGGCAACGCTGGTCGAGGTGACGCGCGTCCCCGGGCTGGGGGCGAAGACCGCACGACGGATCTATGACGAGGTTGGGGTGGAGAACCTGATCCAGCTGAAGGAGGCCGCCGAGGAGGGGAGGCTCGCCGGGATCCGCGGGCTGGGGCCGAGAACGGAGGAGAACATCCTCTCCTCCCTCGTAGGGGTGACCGAGGACGGGATCGGCGAGCGGCTCCTGCTCTCCCACGTACTTCCGATCGCCGAGGAGATATGCACGGACCTCATGGACCTGGGAGTGGCGAACCGGATCGAGCTGGCGGGCTCGGCGAGGCGGTGGGCCGAGACCTGCAAGGACCTGGACCTGATCGCGACGACTGACGACCCGGCAGCGCTCGCGGAAGCGCTCGCGACGCATGCGCTCTCAGCCGAGACCCGCCGTGGAGGCGACGCGGCGGCGAGCATCCTCACTCATTCAGGGCTCAAGGTCGATCTCCGGATCGGGACCGACCAGACGTTCGGCAACCTGCTCCAGCACTTCACCGGCTCGGCGGCCCACAACGTCCAGCTGCGGGAGCGGGCGCTGGCGCGCGACTTCTCGGTGAGCGAGCACGGTGTCGCCAAGGTCGGGGGCAAGAAGGTCCATCGCTTCGCCGAGGAGGCGGGCGTCTACGAGCTCCTCGGCCTTCCCTACATCGAGCCGGAGCTGCGCGAGGGCAGGGGCGAGATCGAGGCGGGCGACACCGGGGAGCTTCCCGACCTGGTGACGGTCGACGACATCCGCGGGGATCTCCACTGCCACACGACCCTGTCGGATGGGCGGAACTCGCTGGACGAGATGGCCCAGGCGGCCCGCCGCCGTGGATACGCGTACCTGGCCGTCACCGACCACTCCGCGACGCACGGATTCGGCAACGACGTCAGTCCGAAACAGCTGGCCAAGCGGATCGAGGAGATCCGCGCCTGGAACGAGTCGGCCCCCCGGGGATTCCACCTCCTTGCGGGGTCCGAGGTCAACATCGGGATGGACGGCGAGCCGGACTACCCGGACGAACTCCTGGCCGAGCTCGACTGGGTGATCTGCAGCGCCCACACCTCGTTCAACATCTCCGAGAAGGCGATGACCGAGCGGGTGATCGCCGCGATGGAGCATCCGCTGGTCGATTGCATCGGGCATCCCACGGGTCGTCTTCTGTTGCGGAGGGAGCCCTACGGCATCGACATCGAGCGGGTGGCGGAGGCGGCGGTCCGGACCGGGACGATGCTGGAGATCAATGGCAACCCGAACCGCCGCGACCTCAACGAGGGGCACGCCAAGCTCGCGGCCGAGGCGGGCGCGCGAATCGTCTGCAACACGGATGCCCACGGTGTCGACACCCTCGGGAACATTCGCTACTCGGTGGCGACGGCCCGCCGCGCCTGGCTCGGCGCCGAGCAGGTGGGGAACACGCGCTCGTGGCGCTCGTTCGCCCCGCTCAGGAAGAGATCCGAGGGTGCTCCGAAGCGGAGCTGAGGAGCAACCCGATTAATTCAGATAGGCCGCGGCAGCCTGCCGCTGCCAGGGGCACGGAGGCCGTCGAGGATGATCTCGACGAGCCGCGGCCAGCGGCCGGTGGCCGGAGCCGGCCCGACGTCGGCCTGAGCGACGCGGCCGAGTCCGCACGCGATCAGCGGGATGTCCTGCCATTCCAGGTCCCCACGCAGCTCTCCGGTGCGCTGCCCTCGCTTGATCAGCCCGTCGCAGAGCTCGGGGAGCCCCGCGCCCTCGGCCGCTCCACCCATGATGTCCGGCCGCGAGGCCATCACCTCGGACAGCGACCGGTCGTCCGCCTGGATCTGGGCCGCGAAGCGGATGAACTCGCAGAAGCCCTCCCAGGCGTCCTCGGCCTCGAGCGCCTCCTCGGCCCTCTCCGCCAATCGCGCAAAGCGGTCCTCGGCGAGCGCGACAACCAGGTCCTCCTTGGTCGGGAAGTGCCGGTAGACGGTTCCGACGCCGACCTTCGCCGCCTTCGCGACCTCGGGCATCTGCGCATCGAGGCCCTTGTCGGCGAACAGCTTCTTGGCCGCGGCGATCACGGCGGCGCGGTTCCGCTGGGCGTCCGCTCGCAGGCTGGGGGTGGAGATCGGCGCGGCCTTCGTGGCTGTCGTCATTGGGCCTCTTTCGTTGTGTGATCGGTTGTCACACTAAACGGAATCCGAATTCCGTATAGTGCCTAACCGAAACCGGAATTCACATTCCGGATTGTTAGGATCATAGCCCACTGTCGAACGGAACGCCACTCGTTCGTCGTAAGGACAGAAGCGGCAATCGGACCGCCGGATCGGGAAAGGAGCACCGGGATGACGACTCAACGGGACTACGCGCAAAGGCGATGGCTGGCGCTGGCGCTGCTCTGCATGGCCCAGTTCGTGGTCGTCCTCGACGCGTCGATCGTCAACGTCGCCCTGCCGTCGATCGGCGAGGGCCTCAACTTCTCCGAGGAGAGCCTTCCGTGGGTAGTCAACGCCTACGTGCTCACCTTCGGCGGCTTCCTGCTGCTGGGAGGCCGCATGGCCGACCTTCTCGGGCGCCGCCGGGTGTTCATGGCCGGATTGATCCTGGTCGCGGTCGCCTCGCTTTTCGCGGGATTCGCGGAGAACCAGGGCCAGCTGATCGCCGCTCGCGCGGCGCAGGGCCTCGGCGCGGCGATCATCTCCCCCTCCGCCCTGTCGATCATCACCACGATCTTCAGCGACGGAGCCGAGCGCAACAAGGCGCTCGGGGCGTGGGGTGCGGTCGCGGGATCCGGAGGCGCTGTCGGCGTCCTGCTCGGCGGGATCCTCACCGACGGCCTCGGCTGGGAATGGGTGCTGTGGGTGAACGTGCCGGTTGCCGCAGCAGCCGCGGCGCTCACGCCCGGCCTGATCCCGGAGAGCCGCTCGGAATCGCTCACGCGCCACTTCGATGCGGCCGGCGCGGTCAGCATCACCGCCGGTCTGTCGATCCTGGTCTACGCCCTGCTCGACGCCAACAGCGCCGGCTGGGGCTCCACCCAGACGGTCAGCCTCATCGCGGTCTCCACCGCGCTGATTGCGGCGTTCGTGGCCATCGAGCTCCGCTCGAAGGCGCCGCTGGTGCCCTTCAGGATCTTCCGGCTGCGGACCCTCACCGGAGCGAACGTGATCGGACTGCTCCTCGGGGCTGGGCTGCTGTCGATGTTCTTCTTCATCACCCTGTACATGCAGCAGGTCCTCGGCTTCAGCGCCATCGAGGCCGGCCTCGCTTACCTGCCGCTGTCCGTTGCGATCATCGTCTCGGCGGCGGTGGGCGGGCAGCTCGTCACCAGGGTCGGCTTCAAGCCGATCCTCGCGACGGGAATGCTGTCCATGTCGCTCGGCCTCGCCTGGTTCAGCCAAATCGAGGCGGGTGGGAGCTTCGCCGCCGATGTCCTCGGGCCGTCGCTGCTTGCCGCGGTGGGGCTCGGGTTCGGTTTCGTCACCTCGACGATTGCCGCGACCTCGGGAGTCGATGCTCGCGAGCAGGGACTGGCGAGCGGCCTCATCAACACCTCGCAGCAGATCGGAGGTGCGTTGGGGTTGGCGGTTCTTTCCACCATCGCCACCTCGCGGACCGATGACGCGCTGGCGAGCGGCGGAGCCGTCCCGGACGCGCTCACCGAGGGATTCCAGGCGGCCTTCCTCGGCGGCGCGGTGATCGGCCTGATCGGTTTCGTCGCCACGCTGATCCTGATCCGGAACCGCGACAGCCGTGCCCACGTCGAGATGGCGCAGGGCGAAGCCGTCCCGGCCCGCGCCTGACTCCCTCCCCCCAAATCCCCGCCGGGGCTCAGTCCCCGGCGGGGGGAGGCGGCGGTGGGTGTCCGGGCGGCGGGCGCTCACGCCGCAGTCCGGGAGAGCGCAGCAGCCTCACCGGCTGGAGCGCGGAGCCGGGCTCGACGTAGAAGCGGACCCCGTCGCGCTCCTCGATCGCGGCAACGGCCCGATCACGACCCCGCCACGCGAGTGCCGCTCCGAGGGCGAACCCGGTGCCGATCGCCGCTACGCCGGGGAAGACGAACCCGAGGCCGCCCGCGAACAGGGCGAAAGCGGCGACCGGCCAGAGGCGAGCGAGGGCTGCCCGGCCCGGATTCTCGAGCGAGGGGAGCGTCGTCGCGGTCCGTGCCTCGGCCAGCAGCGGCTGCATCGCCTCCCGCGCCCGCTCGGGCCTCCCGAGGATGATCCCACCCACGGCAGCGACGACCCACCAGCCCGCCGCGACGAGCAGGGTGAGATCGTCGTCGGCGCCCGTCGCGGAGATCACGGTCACCGCGGCGAGGACGGTTGCCGCACCCGCGGCCAGCAGAACAGTGGATCGCAGGAGATCGCAGAAGGCCATCGCGGGGGCGAGCCTAGTCGGCGGCGAGAGCCTCGAGGACGACCACGAAGCCCTCGGGCCCGGCGACGGTCACGTCAGCCTCGCGAGCGACTTCGGGCGGCGACTCGTCGGAGATCACCCCGACGCATACCGCGCTCGAGAGACTGCCCTCCTCTCTCAGCGTCCTCAGTGCCGTGAAGGCATCGACGTCCGTGCGGTCGTCGCCGCCGTAGAGGGCGGCGTCGATGAATCCGGCAGCGGTGTTCGCGCCTGCCGAGGATGCTCCGAGCAGGGCCGCGACCGCGATCCCCTTGTTGATCGCCACGTTGGGGCGGATCTCCAGCACCTTTCGCCCTCGATGCGCGACGAGGCCCTGCCATTCGGCCTCGCTTGCGATCTCGTGGGCGAGCGACTCCGCCGCCGCCTCGTTCTCGGACCCGCGCCAGTGGAGGGCGATGATCGCGCCCTTGTCCTCCAGCCGGATTCCGACCCTCTCGAGCTCGCTGCGATCTAGGCCATCGACGAAGTGCGGAGCGTCCGACTCGTGTCCGTCGAGGGATGGGTCGGGACGCACCTCGTCCTCGCCCGGAAGGAGCAGCTCGTAACCGTGGTTCCCCGAGTAGGCGAGTCCCCCAACGCCGACGATCCGCTGTGCATCGAGCGCTCGCCGCCCGCTGATGCAGCCGACCAGCGCATAGCGCTCGGACACCTTCCGGAGCAGCTCCCGCGTGTGCTCCGGGACCCCGGCCTCCGTCGGCTCGAGGACGATCGGAGCAATCGTCCCGTCGACGTCGGTGAGGATCGCGGACCGGCTCGGATCCCTCCGCAGCGGCGCGATCACCTGTGCGAGGTCGGGGGAGATCTCTTCGCTCGCCGGGATTTTCATCGCGCACTAGTATCGCCCGCCATGCGGAGAGGCCATCCGCACACCCCCTCGCACGTCTGGCGGCGCCGGTGACGCACAAGCCTGCGTCCTCGCCGGTTCCCGGATGACCTCTCGGACCCTGAAGCTGGCGGTGATCGGCACTGCCGCCGGGGCGTTCAGCGGCCTCCTCGGGGTGGGCGGCGGCAGCGTGATCGTGCCGCTTCTGATCATCTGGCTCGGCTATGGCGAGCGCGAGGCGACGGGCACCAGCATGATGGCCATCGTCATCATCGCGGCGCTGGCGGTGACCCTCCAGGCGGCCTACGGCAACGTCAACCCCGGGAACGCCGCGATCGTCGGGGTTCCCGCAATCGCCGGCGCCGTCGTCGGCACATCGCTGCAGCAGCGCGTCCCGGAGCGGGCGATCTCGCTTCTGTTCGCGGTGCTTCTCGCCGTGATCGCGGTCGAGCTGATCATCCCGTGAGCGAGGTCGCCGCAGTCCTGCTCGGCTTCGCGGGTGGCCTCGTCGGCGGTCTGCTCGGGGTCGGGGGCGGCATCCTCTTCGTCCCCGCCCTCGCAATCTTCCTGGACCAGAGCCAGGTCGAGGCGGAAGCGACCTCGCTCCTCGCGATCGTGCCGGTCGCGATCGTCGCTGTCTGGCGCCAGCTCGGCTACGGCAACGTCCGGGTCCGGGAGGGGATCATGATCGGGGCCTTCTCCCTGGCCGGTGTGACCGTGGGCGTGGTCCTGGCCAACGAGGTCTCGCAGCGCGCCCTCGAGCTGAGCTTCGCCGGGCTCGCCCTGGTGATCTCCGCGCAGCTGGCGCTTCGGGCCCTGCGACCGCCGGATCGCGCCTAGAGGCCCTGCTCGAGTGCGCCCTTGACGCCGGCGTCAAGGGCGTTCAGCCGGTAGAGCGCGAGCGCCTCCGGTGTCCCGAAGCCGCGACCCCCGCCCACGCGGCCGCCCTCGGCACCGTGATGGGAAAGGATGCAGTGGAGGAGTGAGGCGCGGCGCTCCGTCGGCAGCTCACCGGTCGCCGAGGCCACGATCTCAGCGCCGAGCGCGAGGTGGCCGAGCAGCCGTCCCTCCTCGGTGATGCCGAACTCGGCCCCGTAGCTGAACTCGCGCACCTTCCCGACGTCATGCAGAAGGGCCGCCGCCATCAACAGATCGGAGTCGAGGCGGGGGTGAAGCTGGCAGACCTCTCCGACGAGCGTGCCGACGGCGACCGTGTGCTCGACCAGCCCGCCGATGTAGGCGTGATGGCCGGCCCGGGTGCATGGCGCGCGCCGGAACTCCGAAGCGACCGGCTCGCTGAACAGGATCCGCTCGACCACCGCCCTGAGGGGAGCGTCATGGACCTCGCGCGCCAGGTGCTCGAGAAACCCGTCGAGCTCCTCGGAGTCCCTGTAGGCCTTGGGGAGGAATCCGCCCGGATCGAGCTGGTCGTCCGGGACCGCCTGGATGTCCTCGACCTCGGCGACCAGCTCACCGCGAAAGCGCTCTATGCGTCCCGTGACGCGGATCGCCTCGCCCCGCTCGAACCGCGCGGCGAGGCGGTCGACGTCCCTGAACGCGCGCGCGGTGATCGCGCCGCTTCGGTCCCGGAGCTGCAGGGAGAGATAGATCGACCCGTTCCGGGCGGAGAGGCGGTCCTTCCGGACGCACGCGTAGACGCCGCTGAACCGCTGTCCCGGGGCCAGTTCCGCGATCGTCGGATTTGGCGTTGCGGCCTCCACTCCCTGATCTTTGCGGCGTCGGCGGACGCCGAGAGCGTCCAACGGCACCCGCGAGCGACCCAAGCCGCTAGTCTCGGCGCGATGGATGCGCTCGCCTGGGAGGCCGAGCCCCCGCAGCTTCGTTCCCCCGTCCTCGTTTGTGCCTTCGCGGGGTGGAACGACGCGGCCGGCTCGGCAACCACCGCCCTGACCACGACCGCCGAGTCCCTCGACGCCGAGGTCATTGCGCAGATCGACCCCGAGGAGTTCTTCGACTTCCAGGCCAATCGGCCGACGATCAGGCTGAGCGAGGGACAGACCCGCGAGATCGAGTGGCCGGGAAACGTCTTCCTCGCCGCTACCCCTAAGGGGGCCGAGCGCGATCTGCTCCTCCTCGCCGGCACCGAGCCGAACCTGCGCTGGCGCACGTTCTCGGACGGGATCGCGGAGGTCGCGGAGCAGTTCGGAGTGGAGATGGTCGTCACCCTCGGGGCGCTGATCGCCGACGTTGCCCACACCCTGCCCGTGCCGATCACCGGCCTCGCTTCGGACGAGTCGCTGGTGGAGACCCTCGACCTGACGCGCTCCACCTACGAGGGGCCGACCGGCGTGGTGGGCGTTCTCCACGACTCCTGCCGCCGCCGCGGGATCCCCTCGGCGAGCCTCTGGGCGGCGGTGCCGCACTACGTGGCGGCGGTCCCGAACCCGAAGGCGGCCCTCGCCCTGCTGCGTCGCCTGGAGGGCCTGGTCGGCGTCGCAGTCGAGGCATCGGACCTCGAGGAGGAGTCCGAGTCCTACGAGAGCCAGGTGAGCCGCGCCGTCGCCGCCAACCCGGAGATCGAGGAGCTCGTCAAGCGGCTGGAGGAAGAGCAGGCCGAGCGCCTCGACATCGAGGAGGACGTTCCGTCCGGCGAGGCGCTCGCACGCGACTTCGAGCGCTACCTGCGTCAGCAGGGCGAAGGTTGATCCGGCCGCGTAGATCCGGCGGCGGTGTTTGTGGCCGCCGAATGTGCGGGCCGTTGATGGCGAAGCGTCTCTAGTGCGCCCCAGAGAAGTTCAAACCCACGATCCCGGCGATGATCAGCAGGATGCTGGCGAGCTTGAGAGCCGTCGCCGGCTCGTCGAAAGCCACCACGCCGATTGTGGCGATTGCGGCGGTGCCGACCCCCGCCCAGATTGCGTAGGCGATCCCGAGGTCCAGCTTGCGCAGGGCGAGCGCGAGCATCCAGAACGACAGGACGTAGCCGACGACGACGATCAGGGCGGGGCCCAGCTTGCTGAACCCCTCCGACTGTCGTAGGGCGACGGTGCCGACCACCTCGCTGGTGATCGCGAAAGCGAGGTAGATCCAGGCGCTCATGCCTCGGACGCGGGGCAGATCAGCCTGAAGTCGCACCAGGAGCAGATCTCCGGCGACGGGCGCGGCTCGAAGTCCTGGCCGAGGATTCCCTCGCCGACCTCGAGCACGACGCCCTCCACTCGCTCGAGATCATCGGGCGAGCCGCCGACCGCGACCTTCTCGTCCGCGAGCACGTACCAGTAGCTGCCGGCGGCGCCCTCCAGGCGCCATGCCTCCCTCGCGGCGAGGCGGTAGATCGCGAGCTGGACATCGGACTCGAGCTCGCGCTGGGGCTTCGGGTCGCCGGTCTTGTAATCGATCAGCTCGTAGCCGCCGCCGGGAAGCTGGTCGACGCGGTCCACGCGGCCGCGAAGGTGGTGCGGGCCGATCCGGAAGTCGAACTTGCGCTCGACCCACCGAGGCTGCGAGCCGCTCGAAACCTCCCTCGCGTGGTAGCGATGAAGGGCCTCGATCGCCTTCTCGCGGAACTGGAGCTCGTCGTCCGACTCGCCGAATCCGGACCGCCTCCAGGCGACGGCGAACAGCGCCATCAGCCGGTCGAGGCTGCCGGCGTCGGAAGGTTCCGCCGCGCCTCCCGGGATCGTCGCCGTTGATGTTGGAGCATGGAACCGCTCCAGCACCTGGTGGATCACGATCCCGAAGCGCTGGTTGATCGTCGTCTCCTGCGGGATCCCGAAGACGCGCGCGAACTTGTATTTCAGCGGACAGGTGCGGTAGAGCTCGATGTCCGTCGCGGACAGCGCGAGGCCCTCGCCGCGGCGCGGCAGGAAGGCCTCGAGCGAGGGCTCGTCGCGCTGCTCAATCAGGTCGCGCCGCCGCTTCGCAGCGCCCTCCTCGTCGAGCAGGTAGCCGTCGAGGCCGGAATCCCCGAGCGCCGCCCGCTGATCGGGCGAGATCGCGGTGTCGAGCAGATCGTTGATCGCGGCCAGCGAGTCGGCGACCGGCTCCTCGCTCGAGCCCTGAAGCAGGCCGGCTAGCTTGACGAGCTCGAGGAAGCGCGCCACGGCGCGGGTGACGTCGACATAGGTGTCCAGCCGCGGCTCGCGGAGCTTTCCGCCGGCGCGCCACGCTTCCTCCAGCACCTCGTCCTGGATCATCCTGTACGTCGCCTGAAGTCCCTCGGCCGGCCCGAACAGCTCCTCGCCGTGCTCCTCCTCGTCCGCGTCGAGCACGGCGCGGGCATCCTCGTAGAACGGCGACGGCCGGACCGCCTCGGACTCGGTCGCCGCCGGTCTCGATAGGACGAGCTCCTCGGTCGCCCGTGTCATCGCGACGTAGAGCAGCCGCCGCGCCGCATCCTCGTGCGAGGGCCGTCCTCCGGCGAGATCGGCCGGGACCATGGGCAGTCCCGCGGGCTTCGACCCCGGGATCGCTCCGGCATGCATCCCGACGATGTACACGCGGGCGAGCTCCAGGCCCTTGAGCGCCTCGAGCGGCATCACCCGGACGGCCGCCGCCATCGGGCCGCTCGGGTCCTCGGACGTGAGGTCGGGCAACTCCTCCGCATCGCCCGTCCCTCCTCGGACCCCGCCGGCCTCCGACACGGCGACGAGGTAGCGGACGAAGTCGCGGTTGGATCCGGTCGGCTCGCGCCGGACCCAGTCGGCGGCCAGCTCGCCGAGCCGGGAGAGATTCCGGAGCCGCTCGGCCGCCTCGGGGTGGGCGGCGAACAGCCGGTGGCGCCGGAAGCCGATCCGCTCGATCAGCCGGCGGACGAAGACGTCTGCGCGCATCTCGCCCATCGCCCTGGCGGCGGCGCGGTGGAGCGAGAGGAAGTTGCGGATCCGCTCCCGCGCCTCGGGCGGGATCTGCGGACTCTCCAGGGAGGCCTCGAGCGCCGAGACCATGTCGAGCTTTCGCCGGCGGGCGATCGTCGTGCAGCGGGCAAGGTCGACCGAACGCAACTCGACCGGCGGCCGGCTGAGGGCCCGTACCGCGGCCGCGGCGTCGGTGGGATCGGCGAGCAGCCGCAGCCACGCGATCACGTCGCGGATCTCGGGGCGCTGGAAGAACGCACCTGGTCCGGTCAGCCGGTAGGGAACCCGTCGTTCCTCGAGGGCGGCGGCGATCGCCCGCGCCCGCCCGCCTCCGCGCGGGACCGCGACGCAGATCTCCTCCATTCTCGCTTCGCCCGCCGCGAGGGCACTCTCGATGTCGCGCGCCACCGCCTGCGCCTCGGCGCGCTCGTTTACGCCTCGCCAGAAGCGGACACGCGTCTGCGGCCCGGCGGCCCGGCGAGGCGGCTCGGCGCCGCGTTCAGCCGGGGCGACCACCGCGTGTGCGGCGTCGAGAACGTCGCCGCCGTAGCGCCATTCCGGCTCCAGGGCGAGCTCGGCGGCCCCCAGCGTCTCCCGGGCCCAGCGGGATCCGGACCCGCAACGGGCCCGGGCCTGCTCGTCGTCGCACGAGATAACCACGGTGTGGGCGCCTTCGGCCAGCGCCGCGATCATCGACCGCTCCGCCGGGCACGCATCCTCGGCCTCGTCCACGATCAGATGCGGGAACCGCTCTCCGATCGCCGCCGCCAGAGCCGGACGCTCGCCGAGCAGGCGGGTCAGCTCGAGAACGGCTTCGCCATCGTCGATCGCCCCGGCCGCCCGGAGCATCGAGTCGTGAAGCTCGTAGATCTCGGCGAACTCCCGCTCGCGCTCGGCGGCGTCGCGCTCGGACCCGCTCTCGCCTCTCGTCCGCTCCGCCCACTCGCGAAAGCGCCGCGCGGTGATGCCCGCGGACTTCAGCGCGTCGATCCGGTCGATGATCCGGGCGAGCAGCCCCGCGGGGTTTCCCCGGATCTCGTGGCGGCGGAGTGGAAGCTCATCCACCCGCTCGAGAAGCATCGCCAGGCGCTCTGCAGGGCTAAGCGACTCGCAGAAGGGATCGACCCCCGCCTCGGTGGCGTGCTCGCGCAACAGCCGGACCGCGGCGATGGGATGGCGGTGGACGACGAGCTCCTCGAAGCCACCCTGGATCCCCTCCTCTGCTTGGAGCCTGATCCGGTTCGCCGCCGCGGAGGAGCGGGTAAGGACGAGCGTGCCCTCGTCCTGCTCGGTCAGGCGCGCGAGCCGGCGGGTGAGCGCCTCGGTGCGGCCGCTTCCCGCCACGCCGAGGACCAGCAACGCCCCCTCCGAGTGGGCGATCACCGCCTCCTGTCCCTCGCTCGGCCTGAGGTAGTCGGGATCGCCGTCGGGTGCCACGAGGTCAGGCTAGTGCACACATCCGCCGCTAATCTGGCGGCTCAGTGATCGCCGACGGCGAGTGGATCGAGGCGTTCCGCCGGGCGGTCGCGGCGCATCGGCGGATCTTCGACGAGCACAGGGGGATCGAGGCCCGGACGGTCTACGAGGGCGTCGGTGAGGGAGGTGACCGCACCCTCGTCATCGACCGCCTCTGCGAGGACGCCGTCTTCGAAGAGCTCGAGGCGCTTCACCGCGACGGTCACGACTTCACGGCGATCTCCGAGGAGCGCGGCACGGTCAGATTCGGCAACGGCTCGTCCGACGTCCGCGTGGTGATCGACCCGATCGACGGATCGCTGAACGCGCGACGGACCATCCCCTGGCACAGCCTCACTATCGCCGTTGCCGACGGAGGGTCGATGGCCGATGTCACGCTCGGCTACGTCTACGAGTTCGGCGCCGGCGAGGAGTTCGTTGGCACGGCGGGCGGCGGTGCGACGCTCGACGGAATGCCTATTTCCGTCGCACCCGGGGATGGTCTCGAAGTGATCTCAGTCGAGTCCAACAAGCCCGAGCGACTCCTCGCCGCAGCGCAGGAGCTGAGAGGCCGCGCCTACCGCGTGCGCACCCCGGGGTCGATCGCGATCTCGCTCGTATATGTGGCGGCGGCGCGGTACGACGGCATGGTGAGCGCGAAGTGCCGCTCGGTAGATGCCGCCGCCGGGCAGCTGATCGCGCGGGAGGCGGGCGCGTTGGTGAACTTCGGCGACGGGGGGCTCGGGGACGCATCGCTTGAGCTGTCCGCCCGCTACGACCTGGCGGCCGCCCGGACCGAGGCCGACCTCGCTTCCCTGAACGAGGTGCGGAGGGCGATGCCGTGACCGAGGCGCCGCCGACGATCGTCGACTGGAACCTGGCCGAGCGGGTGGCGCTTGCCCTTGGCGGGTCGGGGTCGGGGTGGAGCGGAAGCGAGGAGGAGCTTCGTGCCGAGTCAGAGAGGGCCTCCGAGCTCGTCCGCAGCTACACGAGCCTGAAGCCGAAGAGCCCTCTGCCGGAGGCGGAGCTCGTCGATCGTTCCGAATGGGCCCGGGTGAACATCGAGTCCTTCCGAGGGCTTTCCTCGAGGGTGGAGCGGCGCCTCCAGGAGCGACTCGAGGAGGGAGGCCGCCTAGGCGGGCTCCAACGAACACTCGTCAGCGCCGCCACCGGCGCCGAGGTGGGGCTGGCGGTCGGGTATCTCTCGCAGCGGGTGATTGGGCAATACGACGTCGCCCTGATCGGCCCGGCGAGGGCGCCACGGCTGCTCTTCGTCGGCCCGAATCTCTCCGCCGCTCGCAGGCGGCTGGAGGTCGACCCGGACCTGTTCCTGCGCTGGATCGCCCTTCACGAGACGACCCACGCGGTCCATTTCGCCTCGGTTCCATGGCTGCGCGGCTACATCGGCGAAATCGCCGAGGAGCTCTTCGAGAAGGCCGCGATCGAGGTCAAACCCGGTGAGCTGATCTCGAAGCTCGTCCGGTTGAACCCGAAGGAGCTGATCCGCTCGGCCACGAGCGGCGAGCTCGCGACGGTGCTTTGGCCCGAGCCGCAGCGGCGGCTGCTGGAGCGCATGACGGCGACGATGACGATGGTCGAGGGATACGCCGAGCACGTCATGGATGCGGTCGGCGAGGAGCTCGACCCCCGCTTCGCAGATCTGCGGCGAGCACTCGATCGCGATCGCGGTCGGCGAGGCCTGCTGGACTCGATCGTCTCGAAGCTCCTCGGGCTGGAGATGAAGCTGGCTCAGTACCGTCGCGGGAAGGCGTTCGCCGACGAGGTGGTCGCCGCGCACGGGATCAGGACCCTGAATCGCGCCTGGCGGGACCCCGAAGCGCTACCGCGTCCGGAGGAGCTCGACACCCCCGAGACATGGGTCGAGCGCGTGGGAGCGGCCCGGGAGTGGCGCCTGTTCGCCCTGTTCCGCTAGTCGGAGGGGGCCTGAAAGGGGCGTGTAACCGGCCCCCGCCGGGCGGTTAGGAACATGTGTTCGCCAAAACGTGTGTTCGCTGCTACGCTCTGAACATCCTTAGATCTAATAAGCCCACAGAAAGCAAAACTGAAGGGATCTGAAGCCGAAATGGCCGCAAAGAAGACCGAAGTGAAGACCGAGGAGACCACGCCCAACGGCCGCAAGGCCTCCGAGCAGGCGCTGCAGGCCGTCGACGTCGCGGTCGGGACGGTTCCGACCGTCGCCGAGGCTGTCCGCAAGACCGCCGACACATGGCGGGACCCGGAGTCCCGCTCGAAGGAGATCGAGATGCTCCGCAGCAGGCTCGGCAACGAGTCTGGAGAAGGTCGAGGAGAAGGGCGGCGACGTCCGGCGCCAGGTGACCGACCAGCTGGTCGGCCAGGCCCGGAAGGCCCGCGAGCGCGTCGAGCCCGTCTACCGGGACCGCGTCGAGCCCGTCGTCAAGGAGCGGGTCGAGCCGGTCTACAGGGAGCGGGTCGAGCCGGTGTACCGCGAGAGGCTCGAGCCGGCGGTGAAGCGGGTGCGCGAGCGCATCTGAGATTTAGCCCGGGCCGCCTCGAGAGGTGGCGCGCCCGGAGAAGCTCGCTCGAATCGTGAGCGGGAAGCAGCACCTCTCCTCCCTCGAAAACCGGGCCCACGCGGCCCGGTTTTCATTTGCAGCGCGAAGAAGGGGAGGAATCTCGGCCAACAGCGACGCCCGCCTACAATGGTCCCCATGCCGACGAAGGACCAGGTCACCGAGAAGCTCACGGCCGTGATCGACCCCGAGCTGCGGCGCTCGATCGTCGAGCTCGGGATGGTGCGCTCGATCGAAATCGGCGAGGACGGCCGGGTGCAGGTGGTCGTCTCGCTGACCACGCCCGGATGCCCGATCAGGTCCCACTTCCAGCAGGCCGTGGTCCAGAACGTCTCCCAGCTCGAGGGCGTGAACTCGGTCGACGTCGGATTCGACGTCCTCACCGATGGAGAGAAGTCCGAGCTGCAACAGAAGCTCGGCCGCGCGAAGCTGCCCGAGGGAGCGCTGGCCCAGGTGAAGAACGTGATCTGCGTCGCCTCAGGCAAGGGCGGCGTCGGCAAGTCGACGATGACCGCGAATCTCGCGGCGGCGCTGGTCGCCGAGGGCCACAAGGCCGGAGCGCTCGACTGCGACGTCTACGGCTATTCGATCCCGCGGATGCTCGGGATCAACCAGAAGCCCGAGGTGTCACCGGAGCGGAAGATCATCCCGCCGGTCTCCCCCGCCGGCCCGAGCGTGATGTCGATCGGGTTCTTCGTCGAGGAAAACGCCGCGGTGGTCTGGCGCGGCCCGATGCTCCACAAGGCCATCCAGCAGTTCCTCGAGGATGTCGCCTGGGAGGAGCTCGACTACCTCCTCCTGGACCTGCCGCCGGGCACGGGCGACGTCTCGATGACCCTCGCACAGCTGCTGCCCCAGGCGAAGATCGTCATCGTCACGACGCCGCAGCCGGCCGCGCAGAGTGTCGCCCGCCGCGCCGCCGAGATGGCGGCCAAGGTCGACCTCGAAGTGCTCGGCGTGATCGAGAACATGTCCGCCTTCACCGGCCCCGGCGGCGAGCGCGTCGCGATCTTCGGCGAGGGCGGAGGCCAGCTGCTCGCCGATGAGCTCGACGTACCGCTGCTCGCGAAGGTGCCGCTGTCGAGTGAGCTGCGAGAGCACGCCGACGAAGGGAATCCTCTCGTGATCGACGAACCCGACGCACCCGCAGCGCAGATGATCCGGGAGGCGGCCCGAGGGATCGTCGCTTCAACCCCCGTAGAGCTACCCGTGATGCAGGCGGCGCCCGTTGCGGCGCAACCCAACGGTGGCTCGATCAGCGGCACCGAGTTGCCGGTGGTGCAGTAGGCGGTGACCACCCGCTGGCGGGCGACCGCCGCGGCTCTGGTCTGCGCACTGCATCTCTTCGTCTTCGTCCCGGAGATCGGCGAGTGGTCGTCGATCCTCGACAACGACTTCGCGCCGCAGGCGGAGGCGATCGTCGAGCACGGGGAGCTTCCCTACCGTGATCAGGAGATCGAATACCCGCCGCTCTCGATCCCGGTCCTGGTCGCGCCCGAGTACTTCGGCGACGGCACCGAGAGCTTCCGGGAGGGATTCGGCTGGGAGATGCTCGCCTTCGACCTCGCGATCGTCGTCCTGCTGGCGCTTGCCCTTCCCGGCCCCATGCGTCACGTCCTGGGCGCGCTAGGCGTCTATACCGCCGGCGTCGTGATCCTGTCGGGAACTGTCCTCGACCCCTCGCTGATCGACACGGCACCACTGATACTCGCCCGTTTCGATCTGGTTCCCGCGCTCCTCATGCTCGCGGCGGTGCTCGCGCGCGATGCCGAGCGCTCCGCGGCGTGGTCGGCGCTGCTCTCGCTCGGCGGGACGGTGAAGGCGTTTCCCTTCCTGCTCTATCCGGCGCTGCTTCGGGGTGAGACCCGGATCAGGCAGGTGGTCGTGGCCGGCGCGATCCCGGTCGTCGCCTCCGCGATCGCTGTGATCGCGACCGGCGACGAGTTCGGATCGGCGATCAGCTACCACACCGAGCGTCCCGTTCAGGTGGAGAGCCTGGCTGCGACCCCGTTCGAGGTGGCGAGCGTCCTCGGCGCCGACGTGAGCAGCGCCATCGGCCATGGCGGATACGAGATCGACGCAGGCGGGACGACCCTGGTGCGATGGCTCTCGGTTCTCGCGGGGCTCGTGATGTACGCACTGCTCGTTCGTGCGGGCTGGCGCTCGCGGGTCTCCAACCTCGAGCTCGTCACGGCCCTGCTCACGGTGCTCGTCGTGTTCGCGCCCGTCCTCTCGCCCCAGTTCCTGCTCTGGATCCTCCCGCTCTCCGCGGCGGCGTATGGCGTGCGCTGGAACAACCTGGTCCTGCTCGTGGCGGTCCTCTTCACCCAGATCGTGCTTCAGAACTACGACGGAGTCGAGGCGCTCGACGGAAACTTCGTCTGGACGGTGGCCACGAGGAACCTCTTGCTTCTCGCCTATCTCGTCATGGTCTGCGCCCCGATTCTCCGCGCCGGGAGGGCCAACGACGGGTCTGCGACCAAATGGGGCACTCCACTACGCAAACGCGCCCGCGGCCTGGGCCGCGAGCGCGCTTTGCACCCGTCGTAAGGCTCCTTGACGCCTGGGCCGGACGCTAGCAGTCGGCCAGGAAGCGGTCGCCGCGCCGGCGCCCGCGCGGGATGCTCCGAGGCGATAGCCGAGGAGCAACCGGTTAGGAGTTGGCCTTGTAGTACTCGAGGTTGAGCCCGGTGTACTTGGACCACTCCTCGGGGAGCTGGTCCTCGGCGAAGCAGGCATCGACTGGGCACGCCTCGACGCAGGCGTCGCAGTCGATGCACTCGTCCGGGTCGATGTAGAGCTGCTCGACCTTCTCGTAGTCCGGCTCGTCCGGGGTGGGATGGATGCAGTCGACGGGGCAGACCTCGACGCAGGAGTTGTCCTTGGTCCCGATGCAGGGCTCCGCGATGACGTATGCCACGACGTTCGTCCTTTCCCGAAGTTGCGTTCGTGGGCGCGGCGCCTCATGGGCGCCGCGGAGAGCGACATTCTAGTGATGAGGAGCCCTGCCCGGCCTGTGCGGCCGGGCAATCCGGCTGGCTACAGTCCCCCCGATGATCCTGCTCACGGGGGCCACGGGGGTAGTCGGCGGGGAGCTCCTCCCGGCCCTGCTGGCCGAGGGACACGAGGTCAGGACGCTCGTCAGGGACCCGCGCAAGCTCGGCGAGCACCGGGTGGACGTTCAGATCACGCTCGGCGATCTCGCCGATCCGTATCCCATCCGGCACGCAATGCGAGGGGTCGACGTGGTGATTCACCTGGCGGCGACGATCCGCGATCAGCCGAGCGGCACCATCGAGGAGCTGAACGGCCTCGCCACCGCGCGTCTGCTTCGCTCCGCCGAGCGCGCAGGGGTCGGCCGCTTCGTCTTCTTCTCGGCGATCGGGGCGAGCGGATTCCAGCGGACGCGCTTCTTCCGAACGAAGGCGATCGCCGAGAGGGCTGTGCGGGAGTCGCCGATCCCGTCGACCGTGTTCGCGCCGTCGATCGTCTACCGGCCCGGCGATCCGTGGATCACCCTCCTGCAGCGGCTCTCGATCCTGCCGGCGGTGCCGGTGTCGGGATCCGGCGACGCGCGCTACCAGCCGATCTGGGCCCGTGACGTCGCCCGCTGCGTCGTCTCGGCGGTGAACGGGAAACCTGGCCGATCGGAGGGCGAGCCCGGCGAACGCTATGAGCTGGCCGGACCGGATCTTCTCTCCTATGAGGACATCGTCGAGCTGGTGCTCGAGGCGAGCGGGCGCCACCGGCCACTCGTGAACGTGCCGCTGCCCCTGGTTCGCGCCGGGCTTCGGGTGCTCGAGGCGGTCGCGGGTTCGTCCTCATTCGCCACCTGGGAGGAGGCGGAGCTGATGGAGGTCCCGATGACCACGGACCGGGGGACGGAGGACGCCGAGCGGCTCGGCGTCGACCCGCGTCCGATGAGTGCGGTTCTCGGCGTCTAGCGCCCCCGGAATGCGAAAGGCCCGGGAGATCCCGGGCCTTTCGAAACACTCGCCTGTTACGACGATTACATCATCCCGCCCATGTCGGGCATGCCGCCGCCGGGCATGCCGACCGGCTCCTTCTCGGGCGGCTCGGCGACGATCGCCTCGGTGGTGAGGATGTTCTTCGCGATCGAGGCCGCGTTCTGCAGCGCCGATCGCGTCACCATCGTCGGGTCGATCACGCCGTCCTTGACCAGGTCGCCGTAATCGCCGGTTGCGGCGTTCAGGCCCTCGCCGGGCTTCAGGCCGCGGACCTTCTCGACCACCACCGACGCCTCGAAGCCCGAGTTCTCGGCGATCTGCCGCATCGGCGCCTCGAGGGAGCGCTGGATGATGGATGCACCCGTGCGCTCGTCGTCGTCCTCGTAGCCATCGAGGGAGATCGCGTCCTGGGCGTTCAGCAGCGCGACGCCGCCGCCCGGGACGATCCCCTCCTCGAGCGCCGCGCGGGTCGCCTGGAGGGCGTCCTCGACTCGGTGCTTCTTCTCCTTCATCTCGGTCTCGGTCGCCGCACCGACCTTGACGACCGCGACGCCGCCGGCCAGCTTGGCCAGCCGCTCCTGGAGCTTCTCGCGGTCGAAGTCGGAGTCGGTCGTCTCGACCTCCTGCTTGATCTGCTTGATGCGGCCCTTGATCTGCTCGGAGTCGCCACCACCGTCGATGATCGTGGCCGTGTCCTTCGAGACCACGACGCGACGCGCCTTGCCCAGCTGCTCGAGCGTGGTGTTCTCGAGCTTCAGGCCCATCTCCTCGGTGATGACCTCACCGCCGGTCAGGATCGCGATGTCCTCGAGCATCCGCTTGCGGCGGTCGCCGAACCCCGGTGCCTTGACCGCGACGCCGGTGAAGGTGCCGCGGAGTTTGTTCACCACGAGGGTCGCGAGGGTCTCGCCCTCGACGTCCTCCGCGATGATCACGAGGGGCTTGCCGCCCTGCATCACCTGTTCGAGGATCGGCAGGATGTCGCGGACCGAGCCGATCTTCTGATTCGCGATCAGGATGTACGGCTCCTCGAGAACGGCCTCCATGCGGTCCTGGTCGGTGACCATGTAGGGCGAGATGTAGCCCTTGTCGAACTGCATTCCCTCGGTGAACTCCAGCTCCATACCGAAGGTCTGACCCTCCTCGACGTTCACCACGCCGTCCTTGCCGACCTTGTCGATCGCGTCGGCGATGATGTTCCCGATCTCGTCGTCGGCCGCGGAGATCGCGGCGACGCGGGCGATCTGATCCTTGCCCGAGATCTCCTTCGACTGCTTCTCGCGGAGGTTCTCGACCACCGTGTCCACCGCCGTCTCGATCCCGCGGCGCAGCCCGAGCGGGTTCGCGCCGGCGGCAACGTTCTTGAGGCCGTGGCGGACGATCGTCTGGGCGAGCAGGGTCGCTGTCGTGGTCCCGTCGCCGGCGACGTCGTTGGTGGCGGTGGCCACCTCACGCACCAGCTGGGCGCCCTGGTTCTGGAAGACGTCCTCCACCTCGATCTCGCGGGCGATCGTGACGCCGTCGTTGGTGATGGTGGGAGCGCCGAACTTCTTGTCGAGAACGACGTAGCGCCCCTTCGGGCCGAGCGTCACCTTGACCGCATTGGCCACGGCGTCGACGCCGGACTGCAATGCGGCGCGCGCCTCCTCTTCGTACTTCAGCTCTTTGTGAGCCATGTGTTTGCTTCCTCCTTCCTAAGTTCTTGGGCTAGCCGACCTTCGCGAGCACGTCCGACTCGCGAAGGACGAGCAGGTCCTCTCCGTCGACGACGATGTCCGTGCCCCCGTACTTGGAGTAGAGGACCTCGTCGCCCTCGCTCACGTCGAGTGGGATGCGCTTCTCGCCGTCCTCGTCCCAGCGGCCGTCTCCGACCGCCAGCACCTTTCCCTTCTGGGGCTTCTCCTTCGCAGTGTCGGGGAGCACGATCCCGCTTGCGGTCGTCTCCTCCTCTTCGACCGCCTGTACGATCACGCGGTCGCCGAGCGGCTTCAACTTCATTCGCTTTCCTCCTGGGCTGGTAGGGGTGGTACCAAGTATGTGCGTGGTTTGGCACTCTCGATGTGGGAGTGCCAATGCCAGGCGTGATTGTAGCCAGGCAATCCCGCCGGCGGTCGGCCGGCAGTCTTCCTAGTCGAGCGCCAGCAGTCGACCCTCGAGCAACCTGGCGATACCCGCCCCGCCGTTGCGCATGACGTAGTTGTGATTCACCACGAAGATCGGGCGCGCAATCGGCGCGAGCAGATTCATCCACGCCCGGGTCGTGTGCACTTCCCACTCATAGAGGACGGCCGTCACCCCGTCCTGGTCGAAGAGCCGCCAGCGCCCGGTGCCCGCGAGCTCGCCCGATGCCGCTCCCTCCAGCAGATGCGGGCTCTCGACCCTGGTGGTGCGGACGAAGAACTCGAGCTTGTACGGCAGCTTCGACTTCCAGACGTAGCGGCCGTACTGGCCGACGCCCGTCTCGTCGCCCTCCTCGAGCTTCTCGGCCTCGAGCACTCCCTGCCACCACTCCGGCCAGCGCTCCGAGTCGTAGATCGCGTCCCAGACCCGCTCGCGGGGAGCCTCCAGCAACCAGGTCGTGAGGAAGCGGTAATCCGCCACTGCGCGGGGCGTCAGTTGCGGGAGGGGCTCTCGCCGTTCCCGAATTGCGTGCTCGGCCGCTCCACGATCTGAGAGAAGCGGATGACGGTGACCGTGTCCTCTTCGGAGATCTCCCGGGTGTAGATCTTCTCGAGGAACGCGACTGTCTCCTCGCGTCGACGGAACTCGGGGTTGTCGTGCTCGATGTCGCGCGGCGAGAGCTCGGAGACCTTCTTCACCTCGACGTCGTCGATCACCGCGGCGAAGATCTTCTCCCTGGGGCTGTGCCGGTAGCCGACCGTGATCCAGACGACCTGTCCCCGCCTGTACTTCCGCGACTTGTCCCCGAGACGGATAGTCGCGGACTTGCGGCCGGTCCTCAGCTGATCGACGAAGATCGGCGAGTAGAAGTTGAGCACGTACAGCGCGGAATTCACCGGCCGAGCCTACTTCAGGCGCCGTGACAACGGTCCCCGGCTCAACCGGGCAGGTCGAATCCCTCGGCGCCGATCAGCGGGACGAAGCGGCACGGCCCGATGGTCTCCTGCCGAAGCCCATCGCCACCGCGGATGAACGCGGTGAGCAGGTCCGCGCTGCCCGTCGCGATGGGGACCACCAGGCGGCCGCCGTCGGCGAGCTGGGCGAGCAGGCTGTGCGGCGCCTCGGGGGTCGCGGCGTGCACTGCGATCGCGTCATACGGGGCCTCCGCCGAGTGACCCCGGCTCCCGTCGCCGACGATCACCTCGACGTTCCCGATTCCCATCTGCTCGAGACGTGCCCTCGCCGCTTCGCCGAGCGACGGCACCCGCTCGATGCTGAGGACGCGCTCCGCGAGCCTCGCGAGGATCGCCGTCGAATAGCCCGACCCCGTTCCGATCTCGAGCACACGCTCATCCCCGTCCAGATCGAGCGCCTGGCAGATCGCAGCGACCACCCAGGGCTGGGAGATCGTCTGCTCGTGGCCGATCGGCAGCGCCGAGTCGTTGTAGGCGCTTCGGCGGACCCGATCCGGGACGAAGGCCTCCCGCGGCACCGACTGCATCGCTTCGAGGACGCGCTCGTCTGAGATTCCACGCCGGCGGAGCTGTCGCTCGACCATGCGCTCCCGCTGCTCCGCGAAGTCAGGGGAGCTGCCGGGCGGTCTCACGCGGTCCCCACGCTTCAGAAAATTAGGCGTCCAGACGCTCGGGCTCGATGACCGTCACCCGGCCTCGTCCCACCTGGACCACGCCCGCTCGCTCGAGCGTGGCAAGGAATCGGCTGACGCTCTCGCGTGAGGTGCCCGCCATCTGGGCGAGGTCGGCCTGGCGAAGCCGGATCGTGACGCCGTCGCGCACGAGCGGGGTGACCGCCTCCTCGGCGAGCAGCTTGCTGAGCACGCCCGCGACCCGGCTCGGGACGGTCTGGAAGGACTGGCGCGAGATCCGCTCGTTCGCCTCTCGGAGGCGGCGCGTGAGGGCGACGACGAGCTTCTCCGCCATCTCCGGGTGCTCCCGGATCAGCGCGCGCATGTCCATGGCGGGAAGCGCCAGCAGCTCGGTGTTCTCCACCGCCTCGACGCTCGCCGAGCGGCGCTCCCCGTCGAGCATCGCAAGCTCGCCGAAGATCGCTCCCGGCCCGAGGGTTGCGAGAGTGATCGCACGGCCGTCCGAGTGCTGCCGGGTCACGCGGCAGCTGCCCAAGCTGACGATGTAGCAGGCGTCCCCAGGATCTCCCTCGTGGAAGACACGCGTCTCTCGCGGGAAGCTTCGCGGGATCGCGACGTGAGACACCCGTTCGAGCTCTGGGGAAGAGAGCTCGGAGAACAGGGGCACCCTTCCGAGCAACTCGACAATTTGTTGACTCGCTCCTCTCTCCACGCACAGACGATTATCCGGGAGTCGGCGCGAAAGTGGTTAGTCGAAAATTGCGGAGGAGCGCTCGCACTTCCGTCGCGAGGCTGCGCGTCGGATCGGGTGCTTCTGGCGGTTGGCCCCGGTTGAAGTTCACGCACTTGGATGCCGGCAACTTTGGACGTTGGATTGGGCGCAGAGCCAGTGAGGGCTGCCACACAGTTCGATCGGGACGTCGTGACCGCGCTGCTCTCGGTGCTCAGCCACGCTGCTGACAGCTCGGGCACCAATAGCTGACGCGCGCCGCGTCGCCCTGCGCCCCCGAGCGAATCGCGGTGCCACAGCGTGGGCACGGCCGGCCGGCCTTTCGGTACACCTCGCCGGGTTGCCTCCCGGTCTCGACGGCGGCCAGCATCATCTCGCGCGTCAGATCCAGCACGGACGCGAGCTGCTCGTCGTCGAGCCCCCCGAGCCTGCTCCTGGGATCGATCCGGGCGGCGAAGCACCCCTCGCTCTTGAAGACGTTTCCGATCCCGGCGATCAGACCCTGATCGAGAAGCGCCTCTCCGAGCTCGAACTCGGCGCCCGCACCCCGGATCCGCTGGATCGCGCCTGCCGTGTCGAAGTCGCCGGCCAGCAGATCCGGGCCAAGGTGGGCCAGTCGGGGATCCCGCCGGAGCTGCGCTTCGCGCACGACCCGCATCGTCGACCCGCCGAAGTTCACGGCCTCCACCCGTTCCGTCGAGAGGGCGATCCACGCCTGTGAGGCGGGACGCCGCCAGCGCTCACCGCGGGCGTAGACGTGCCAGCCCCCGCGCATCCCGAGATGGCTGTGGAGCGCGAGCCCGTTCTCGAAGTGGAGGATCAGGTGCTTGCCTCGGCTCTCGGCCCGCTCGAGGACCATGCCGTCGATCTCCCTGGCGGGAAGACCATCGGGCCGGCGGCGGCCGGGGGTTCTCACCGTGACCCGCTCCCCCGCGAGTTGATCGTCGATCCTCCGAGCAATGCGGAGGATCGAGTCCCCCTCCGCCATCGCTCTAGGCGACGAGGCGGCGCGGCTGGCGCCTGAACCCCGCCTCGATCAGCGCCGCCTCCATCCCGGAGCCGATCACCGGCTCGCCGTCTATTCGCTCGACCGCGAGCTTCTCGATCAGACCGTCGCGCGCGGCGGCGGCGAGCTCCGCGAGAGCGGATGTGAGCTCCGCGTCGCTCAGCTGCTGGAGCCGCAGGATTCCCTTCCCGCTTCGCTCGACATAGAGGAGCGGCTCGCCGTCACGGAGCATCGCGTATGCCCCGGCCGTCCGCGCCGGGCGCCTTTGGCCCTCGAGCTTCGGCCACGGAAGCGTTGCGCCGTACGGATTGGCGGGATCGGTCGCGGCCAGCACCTGCAGCGAGCCGTCGGCGCGTGGAAGGCTGCGAAGCCGCTCGACCGCTCCCGGAAGCGCGAACTGTGCGCCGCCCAGGCCCTCGACGAAGTAGCCGCGCCTTGCCGTCCCGAGCAGCTCGAGGTTCTGGAGCTCGCCGTAGATCGAGGCGAACCCACCGGGGATGCCCTCGGCGATCGCGGTCTCCCGCGCGACGATTCCGTGGCGCTCCAGCATCAGCTCCGCGAGCGCCCGCATCCGGGGCCCGGCAGTGGGCGCGTCGGTGAAGAGAGGCGCGGTGAGGGACCAGCGGCCGATCACCGTCCCGGAGGCGGCGGCGCGCCGGCGGGCGAAGCGGCGCCCGGAGCGGTCCGAGCGCTGGGCCGCCCTCAGGCGGGGCGCGCGAAGGGGCGCGAAGGCGTCGTTGGTCACCTCCCCCGACCATGCGAGATCCCAGAGCGCCTCGTGGAGCTGCTCAGCCGATCCGTCCAGCTCGAGCAGGTCGAGCCAGAAGCACGGCCCCTTGGCCAGGCGTTCGCGAATCGCGTCATGGGCCGGGCTCTCGGGACGGTCGAGCTTCAGGTTGGCCGGAGGCGGGCCGGCGAGGCGGATGTCCTCGCGGAAGTACAGCGCGACCTTTCCGTCGCTCCGGCCCAGGGCGCCTGCGCCGATCCAGACCAGCTCGCCGCTGGTGCAGAGCTCGTCCATCCAGGAGGGGCTGTAGGCGCCGAGCCGGCGCGCAAGGACATCGCGTTCCCACGTCTTCGGAGTGAGCGCGACCCCCTGGAGCGGGACCAGCGCCTCGCGGAGGCGATCCGGCCCCGCGCCCGTTCGGCCGTGGGCGTCGACGTTCTGCCAGCTCGGGAGGAAGCGGGCGAGCTCGCGGGGGTCGGTTGCCTCGACCTCCTTGCGGAGCCGGGCGAGGCTGGCACGTCGCAGACGGCGAAGGACGTCCGCCTCGCACCATTCACGGGAAGTCCCACCCGGGAGCAGCTCGCCCCGGACGACGTCGCCCGATCTCTCGAGCTCCCGGAGGGCCGGGCTCGAATCGACGCCGTAGCGATCCGCCAGCTGCCTGGTCGGGAAGGGCACGTGGGTTGCGGCGTAGCGCCTGACCAGCGAGACGAGCGCATCGTCCACCGGCTCGAGGAAGCTCTCGGGCAGTCCCGCGGGCGGCGGCACGCCGAGGGCGTCGCGATACAGCCCGGCGTCCTCGGCCGCGATGTAGCGCTCCTCGCCGGCGATCCGGACCAGGGCGGCCCGGCGCTCCTTCACCAGCTTCTCCAGCATCGAGGCGGCCGAGTAGCCCTCCTCGACCCGCAGCTCGCACTCCTCCTCGGTCAGGTCGCCGAGCCGGCGGAGCACCTGCTGGAGCCCGTCGCGGTCCTTCGCGCGGCCAGCTTCGGTCAGGTGCTGGAGCTGGTTCGAGACCTCCTCCAGCGCCTGGGGGTCGATCAGCTCACGCAGCTCCTCCTGTCCGAGGAGCTCGGCCAGGAGATCGCGGTCCAGGGCGAGGGCCGCCGCGCGCCGCTCGGCGTTCGGCGTGTCCCCTTCGTACATGTACGTGGCGACGTAGTCGAAGAGGAGCGAGGAGGCGAACGGCGAGGCCGTCGCGGTCTCCACCTCCACCATCGTGATCCGGCGGGAGTGCAGGTCGCGAAGCAATTCGCGGAGCGCGGGCAGGTCGAGGACGTCCCGCAGCACCTCCCGGTAGGTCTCGAGGATCACCGGGAAGCGGGGGAAGTCGCGCGCGACCTCGAGCAGGCTCTGCGATTTCAGCCGCTGCTGCCAAAGTGGTGTCCGCTTGCCCGGCCAGGCCCGCGGGATCAGGAGCGACCGCGCCGCGTTCTCCCGGAATCGCGCCCCGAAAAGCGCCGAGCCCGAGAGCTCGCGGATGACGAGGTCCTCGACCTCGTCTGGCTCGATCATCACCAGATCGGCCGGCGGCGGCTCGTCGGCGTCGGGCAGGTGGATGACGATTCCGTCGTCCGACCAGATCGCGTCCGCCTCGAGCTCGCGCTCGTCGCGGATCTTCGCCGACAGCGCCAGCCCCCACGCGGCGTGGACCCGTCCGCCCCACGGTGAGAGCATGCAGAGCCGCCAGTCGCCGATCTCGTCGCGGAAGCGCTCGACGACTATCGACTCGTCTGAGGGGACGACCCGGGTCGCCGCCTGCTGCTCTGTCAGATAGCTGACGAGGTTCTGAGCGGCGAGCTTGTCCAGGTCGTTCTCCTTGGCGAGCTTCTTCGGGGTGGTGTTCACGGCCTCCCGCGCGAACGCGCCGATCGCCTTGCCCAGGTCGGCGGGCCGGCCGATCCCGTCGCCGCGCCAGAAGGGGACCGCGCCGGGAGTTCCGGGCGCCGGGGTCACGATCACCCGGTCGCGAGTGATCTCCTCGATCCGCCAGGTGCTCGCGCCCAGCAGGAAGGTCTGGCCCGGGCGTGCCTCGTAGACCATCTCCTCGTCCAGCTCGCCGACGCGGCGGCCGTCGGGCAGGTGGACCCCGTAGAGCCCGCGGTCGGGGATCGTCCCGGCGTTGGCGACGGCCAGCTGGCGGGCGCCGGGCCGCCCACGCATGGTCCCCTTGGTGCGGTCCCAGACGATCCGGGGGCGGAGCTCGGCGAACCGCTCCGACGGGTAGCGACCGTCCAGCATGTCGAGCACGTTCTCGAGCTGCTCCCGTGAGAGCTCGGCGAAGGGCTGCGCCGAGCGGACGAGGCTCTCGACCTCGTCGATCTTCCACTCGTCCAGCGCGGCCATCGAGACCAGGTGCTGAGCGAGCACGTCGAGCGGGTTCTGAGGGATCACCGTCTCCTCGATCTCCCCGGTGCGCATCCGCCTCGCGACCACCGCGCACTCGAGCAGGTCCGCCCTGAACTTGGGGAAGATCCGCCCCTTCGAGACCTCGCCGAGCGTGTGCCCGGCGCGGCCGACGCGCTGGAGCCCCCTCGTCACCGACTTCGGCGACTCCACCTGGATCACCAGGTCGACCGCCCCCATGTCGATGCCCAGCTCGAGCGACGAGGTCGCGACCAGGCAGGGGAGCTGGCCGGATTTCAGCAGCTCCTCGACGACCGCCCGCTCCTCGTGCGAGAGAGAGCCGTGGTGGGCCCGGGCGATTTCCGTAACACCATCTCGCGGCTGCTCCGCTTCGCGTCCGCCGCCGCGAGCATCTACGCCATTTTTCGCATTGCCCGCGTGCTCCGTAGCGGGCAGTTCCGCTTGCAGCTCGTCGTTGTGCATCTCGTTCAGCCGCTTCGCGATCCGCTCAGCCGCGCGACGGTTGTTGACGAAGACGATCGTCGAGGTGTGCTCGCGGACCAGCCGCAGCAGCTCGGGGTAGATCGCGGGCCAGATCGAGCGCGTGTTGGTCGCCGGATCGAGCGAGGCCTCGATCGGCCCGGGGTCGATTCGCTCGGGGGAGTGCTTCAGGTCCCCCTCCCGACCATCCTGATGGGGGGTCTTCCCGGTGTCGGCGCCGTCCCGCCGCTTGTTCGACAGTGGGCTCGGCTCGAGCATGTCCTCGACCGGGACGACGATCTCCAGGTCGAGCTGCTTCGGCTCGCTTGCATCGACGATCTTGCACCCGCGGCCGGCTCCGACCAGGAACTGCCCGATCCGCTCGAGGGGCCGCTGGGTGGCGGAGAGGCCGATTCGCTGGATCGTTTCCTCGCCCCGCAGGTGGTCCAGGCGCTCCAGTGTCAGAGCCATGTGCGAGCCGCGCTTCGACGGGGCGACGGCGTGGATCTCGTCGACGATCACGGCCTCGACGCCGCCCAGGATCTCGCGGGCCTGCGAGCTCATCATCAGATACAGCGACTCGGGGGTGGTGATCAGGATGTCCGGAGGCTCGCGGCGCATCGCCCGCCGCTCCGATTGAGGTGTGTCGCCCGTGCGCAGGGCGACCGAGATCGGGGCGCCGATGCCCTGAAGCGGCGCCCGCAGGTTCCGCTCGATGTCGTACGAGAGGGCCTTGAGCGGCGAGACGTAGACGATCCTGACGCCCGATCCGAGCCGCTCCGGCTCCTGCGCGAGTGCATCGATCCCCCACAGGAAGGCCGCGAGCGTCTTTCCGGAACCGGTGGGGGCGCAGATCAGTGTGTGCGATCCCGAGGCGATCGCAGGCCAGCCCGCCGCCTGCGCAGGTGTGGGCGCCTCGAACGATGCCTGGAACCACCTTCTGACCGGCTCGGAGAAGGGCTCCAGGGGTGACTTTTGGGTCGCGGACGTACTCATGGCCAACCTACTGACCTTACAGATCGCCGGCCCCGACTCGTTGGATTTGAGGCTAGAGGGAGGTCGCGACCTCTGCCAGGCGCGGTGCGTTCCGGTCCCGCTCGGAGAGGACGGGATCGGTGATCGGCCAGCGGATGCCGATCTCCGGGTCATCCCAGGCGACTCCGGTCTCGAGTTCGGAGTCGTAGTAGCTGGAGACGCGGTAGAGGACATCGGCGGAGTCGCTCAGCACGCAGAACGCGTGGCCGAAGCCGGGCGGGACGTAGAGCTGTAGATGGGAGACGTCATCCAGCTGGTAGCCCTCCCAGCGCCTGTAGGTCGGGGAGTCCGGTCGGAGGTCCACGGCGACGTCCCAGATGCTCCCCCGGGAGCACCGGACGAGCTTCGCCTGATCCGCCTGCATGTGGATGCCCCGCAGCACCCGCGCCCCGGAGCGGCTGTGGTTGTCCTGGACGAAGTCGACGTCGATACCCAGATTGCCCAGCTCGTCCTCGCGGAAGGTCTCGACGAAGAACCCGCGCGCGTCGCCGTGAACCGTAGGCTCGATCAGCACGACCCCTTCGATCTCGGTCTCGAGGCGACGGAACCTCACTTCAGCGCCTTCCCGTACTGCCGCTCGTAGTACTCGCGGTACTCGCCGGAGCGGATCGGCTGCCACCACCACTCGTTGTTGCGGTACCACTCGATCGTCCGCTTGATGCCCTCGGAGAACGGAACGGCCGAACGCCAGCCGAGCTCGATGAGCCGGTCTGAGGAGAGCGAGTAGCGGCGGTCGTGACCGGGCCGGTCGGTGACGTACTCGATCAGCGACTCGTCCCTGCCGGTGAGCTCCAGGATCCGGCGCACGACCTCGATGTTCGGGAGCTCGTCGGGCCCGCCGACGTTGTAGACGCTTCCCGGATCGCCCTTCTCGAGGACGACGTCGATCGCGGCGCAGCAGTCCTCGACGAAGATCCAGTTGCGTACCTGGATTCCGTCCCCGTAGACGGGAAGGGGATCCCCGGCGAGGGCATTGAGGGCGCACAGCGGAATCAGCTTCTCCGGGTGCTGGCGGGGCCCGTAGTTGTTTGAGGCACGGATGATCAGCGCCTCGGCGCCGTAGGTTCGGGAGAACGCTGACACCAGCAGGTCGCCCCCGGCCTTCGATGCGGAATAGGGGGAGGAGGGGTTGAGCGGCGAGGCCTCGGTGGCGGACCCCTTGTCGAAGTCGCCGTAGACCTCGTCGGTGGAGACCTGGAGGTGGCGGATCCCTGCGTCCCGCGCCGCCTCGAGCAGGACGTAGGTGCCGTAGACGTCCGTCGTTATGAACTCGCCCGGCGCCTCGATCGAGCGGTCGACGTGGGACTCGGCAGCGAAGTTGACGACGGCGTCGCAGCCCTCGACCGCCGCCCGGGCGGCGTCTCGGTCGGCGATGTCGGCCTCGATCAGCTCGAGGCGCTCCTCGGAGAGCCCCTCGAGGTTCTCCGGGCGTCCGGCGTACGTGAGCTTGTCGAGGACGCGGACGCGGTCCTCCGGGTGCGAGCCGAGGCGCATGCGCACGTAGTTGGAGCCGATGAATCCGGCACCCCCGGCTACCAGAAGCCTCATGCCGCGTCCTGTCCCTCGTCCGAGGGGATCTCGCTCTCGCCGGTGATCTCCTCGCCTTCGGCCGCTCGCTCCTCGCGCTCGCGGCGGGTCCAGTCGAGCATCGGCTGGCGCCGCGACGCGCTCGAGCGCCTTCGCGGCTCCTCGGCATCCTCGTCGTGGCCCCGCCGCGCGAGATAGTCGGAAAGCCCGCGTTGCCACGGCGGCAGCTCGATCGGCGCGGAGCGGCGGCTGATCAGAACCGAGTTCGCCGGTCTTTTCGCGGGGCGCTCCATCATGTCGCTGCTGCTCGCCATCACTCGCGTCACGATCTCGGCCTGACGGAAGATCTCGTTCGCGAACTCGTACCAGGAGCAGCTTCCCTCGCCCGACATGTGGTGAATGCCATACGCGGCGGTGTCCACCAGGCGAAGCAGCCCGACGGCGAGGTGGCCCGTGTAGGTGGGACAGCCGACCTGGTCGTGGACGACCACGACCGGCCCTCCACCCTCGCCGAGCCGCAGCATCGTCTCCACGAAGTTCCCGCCGTGCGGGCCGAACAGCCAGGAGGTCCTGACGATGAAGCTGCGGCCGTTCACCAGGGCGGTGGCGCGCTCGCCGCCGAGCTTCGTTCGGCCGTAGGCGTTGATGGGGTTGGTGTCGTCCGATTCCCCGTACGGGGCGGCGGTGCCGTCGAAGACATAGTCGGTCGAGGGGTAGATCACCTTGGCATCGACCTTGTCGGCGGCGTCGGCCACGAATCCCGCGCCCTGCGCGTTCACCACGGACGCCTCGCGCTCGTTCTCCTCGGCCCCGTCGACGTTGGTCCAGGCGGCGCAGTTGATCACGGCCCCGGGGCGCTCG
This sequence comes from uncultured Solirubrobacterales bacterium, assembly GCA_963808565.1. GTDB lineage: Bacteria > Actinomycetota > Thermoleophilia > Solirubrobacterales > 70-9 > DASUPK01. The sequence continues at coordinate 90,237 of CAWEGM010000009.1, read as the reverse complement.
CGCGTGATCAGCCGCTCGACGCGGGCGGGGTCCGTGACGTCGAGATCGTCGCGACCGAGCGCCACCACCTGATGCCGGACGTCCTTCGCGACGCGCACCACGTCGTGCCCGAGCATGCCTTCAGCGCCGGTGACGAGCACCTTCATGGGATCGAGATGTCCGCGTTGTCGCCGACGAGGAAGCGCAGCGTCTTCGGCATTCCCTCGCTGCGGCTGAGACTCACGTTCTTCCCAAGCAGGCTCGCCTCCATGCGGGCGTGCAGGTCCCGGATGCTCGATCCGGCGAGCACGATCGAGTGCTCCACCTCGGACCCGGTGATCACGACGTCCTCGTCGATCGCGGTGTACGGCCCGATGTAGGAGTCCGAGATCCGGGCGTTCGCGCCGATCACGGCCGGCCCCCGGACGACGGATCGCTCGAGCTTCGCGCCCTTCTCGATCACCACCCGGCCCTCGACGCGCGAGGCTGAATCCAGCTCGCCCTCTATCCGCTGCTCGATGTCCTCCAGGACTAGCCGGTTCGCCTCCAGCATGTCCTCGAGCTTCCCGGTGTCCTTCCACCAGCCCCGGACGATGTGCGGCTCGACCCTGCCTCCGCCGTCGATCAGCGTGTCGATCGCGTCGGTGATCTCGAGCTCGCCGCGAGCGGACGGCTCGATCGAGTGCGCCGCCGCAAATATCGTGGGTGAGAACATGTAGACCCCGACCAGGGCGAGGTCGCTGGGCGGGTCCTTCGGCTTCTCCACCAGCCGGACGACCCGATCTCCGTTCAGCTCTGCGACCCCGTAGGAGCTCGGATCGTCGACGCGTGTGAGCAGGATCAGCGCATCCGGCTCGGTCTTCCTGAACACGTCGACGAGATCGACGATCCCGTCGCGCAGCAGGTTGTCGCCGAGGTACATCACGAAGGGGCTCGCCCCCAGATAGTCCTCGGCGGTGAGCAGGGCGTGGGCGAGTCCGAGCGGAGCCTCCTGCTCGATGTACGTGATCCTCGCTCCGAACCTCGAGCCGTCTCCGGCCGCTTGGCGGATCTCGCCACCCGTCTCGGGCGCGATGATCACACCGATCTCGGTGATCCCCGCCTCGACGAGCGCCTCGATCCCGTAGAAGAGCACGGGCTTGTTGGCCACGGGCACGAGCTGCTTCGCCGAAGTGTGGGTTATGGGCCGCAGGCGCGTGCCGGCGCCTCCGGAGAGGATCAACCCCTTGAGGTCTTCCATCGCCGAGAGGCTAAACAGCGGCGAGTGGTTGCGTCGCTAGAAGTTCTTCGAGGGGTTGCGTCCGCCGAGCTCGCAGCTCTTCGGCTTCGGATCTATCTTGTCGGCGCGGAGCAGGTCCCTGCCGCCGTTGCCGCAGGAGATGAAGGTGTCGTGCACGCCGTCGAGGGTCTGGAGGGTGTCCGATCCGCGGCCACCCTTGTAGACATCGGGACCCTGGCGGCCGCGCAGGGAGTCCCTGCCGTTGTTCCCCTTCAGGATGTCGGGACCGAATCCGCCCATCAGCGTGTCGACGCCGTCGCCCCCGATCAGGGTCGAGAGGATCGTCGGGGGCCCGAGCCCACCGGCGCCCGCGGTCGCGATCTGGGCGGTGTCATCGCCGTCCCGGACGTCGATGATGATCGCGCCGACGCCGTCCGTACGGCACTCCCCGATTCCGTTGATCAGGTCGCACATCCCTCCGCCGATGCTGATCGGATTCGCATCCAGGTCCTTGACCGTGTAGACCGAAACTCCGAGCCGGAGATTGGTGCTGACCAGCACGTCGTTGCGCTCGCCCTGGTTGGCGATGTAGGTGAGCGTGCCGTTGGCGCTGGTGAGGACGCCGGCCTGGGCGCTCGCGGCGCAGACGAGCGACGCCCCGATCAGCGCCACCGAAAGTGCGGTCCGTCGCATCCGGCTGATGGTTTTCCGTTCCATACGAGAAGGGCGATTCTGCCAGGTTCTGCGTACGAATTTCCGGAAATTCCGGGTATTGCAAAAAAGTTCCCACTAGTTCCCACTAGTAGGTGCCGCCCAGCTTGCGGTGGTCCCAGGTTGCGATCCGCTTCGGACGGAAGCGGATCGCGACCCGCTTGGGAGCCTGGGCCTGGAGCGCCGCCGCCGCGTCCCCCTCCACGGAGTCGATTCCGGCGGTGTAGCGAACGGTCAGCTCCTTGGCGAACTCGACGATCTCCTCGGTGTCTCGGACCAGCTCGGCCTCCGCCTCGATCTGGATCCCGCGGAGCTCGCTGTACTCGTGGCCGGTCTCGATCAGCAGCGTCGCGCGCGGGTCCCGCTCGAGGTTCTTCACCTTCTGGGACTTGGCGTAGGTCCAGATCCAGATGTCGCCGTCGCGCGTCACGAACCACATGGGCATCAGGTGCGGCCATCCGCTCGGGCCGATCGTCGAGACGACAACCGTCCGCTCCGACTCCAGAAGCTCGCGCTGCTCCTCGTCGCTGAGCTTGATCTGGTCGCGGCGGGAGGGCATCAGCCCGATCCGGCGGGGCTCAGGACCAGCTCCTCCCACGGCCCCTCGCCCGCCATCGGCTGCATCTCGCCCGCGGACCATCGTGGCTGGAGGTCGTCGTAGTGGCGGGTCCACGCGTGCCCCGACTGTCCGGTGAATGCCTGCCAGCGGGAGCGGTCAGGCTCATTCGGATCGGCGACCATCCGCCAACTTGGGGCCCAGATCGCCTGGTAGGGGTCCACCGGGTTGTATGCGATCTGCGCGACCGTCTCGTGACCACCGCCCGGATGAAGGGTGCGGTTGAACACGAGCTCGAGGAGGGGGTGCCCCGCGCCTAGAGCGTGCGGGAAGTGGAGCTCGTGGACCTTGCCCCATCGCCAGTGCTCCGGATCGGAGCCGAAGCGGCCCTCGAGGTCATCGAGCGCCCCGCGAAGCGCCTCCAGCGCGAGCTCGTCCCACGAGCCGCCGATCAGGTCCTCGTCTCCCTCCTGCCAGAGCGCGAGTAGGTGCGAGTGCCAGCGCCACGGTGACGTGACATGCGAGATGAACCCGTTGTCGGCCCGGTCCAGGTAGCGCTCCGCCAGATCGCGGTCGCCGATCGCCGCCCTGGTGAACTCGCGCGCAAGCCGGAGCACGAATGCCTGGTAGATCGTCCCCGCGATCGTCTCGGGGGTCAGTCGGCGGTCCCAGCTCTTCAGCCGCTCAACTGCCCGAATCTCTCGCTGGCTGGTCGGCGCGAGCCGTGCGAGGCGGTGGACGACTTCGTCACCCGGGATCGAGTAGAGGTCGGTCTGCATGTGGCGGAAGCTGTCGAGGTCGTGCTCCTCGGTCTGGTCGAGGAGCTGCTCGATCCGCGCCGCCCGATAGCCGTCGAGCCAGTCGCTGGTGATGTGATGCGGGTAGGAGTCGTCGACGACGCGGTTGTTCGCGGTGACGATGAAACCCTCCTCGGGGTCTGTGAGCTCGGGCAGCTCCTCGTAGGGAATCCAGCCCTCCCACTCGAATTCCGCGGTCCAGCCCGGCTTCGGCAGGTCGGGGCAGTCGCCCCGCCGCCTCGGGATACGGCCGATCATCTTGTAGCCGATCGACCCGTGCCGGTCGGCCCAGACCAGATTCGAGACGGGCATCGTCACGCCACCGAGGAGCTCCACCAGCTCCGGGCCGCTGGTCGGGTCGAAGATCTCGAGGTTGGCCGGCGAGATGAACGCGTGGTCGAGCGCCGCCCACCTGAGTGCGAGCGGCTGCGCGTCGTCGGCCCCCAGCGCGTCGTTGACGATCGGGCCGTGGTGAGTGACCCGGACCTCGTGACGCTCCGGGTCCTCGCGCCCGCGGATCGTGATCAGCTCCTCGATCACCTCGAGCGGCCGCCGCTCGCCCTGGAACTCGTAGCCCTCATGGTCGATACGCTCGATGAACAGGTCCTCGACGTCGGCGAGGACGTTCGTGAACGACCAGGCGACGTCGTCGTTCTGGCCCATGAAGATCCCGGGGATCCCCGGGATGGAAGCCCCGCGGCACCGGCGCCCGCCGTGCTCCAGGGCGACCTCGTACCAGAGTCCGGGCATCCCGCTGGGCAGGTGGGGGTCGCCTGCGAGGAGTGCGCCGCCGGTCGCCGAGCGCTTCCCGGTGACCGCCCAGTTGTTGGACCCGCTCGCGGCGGTGGCGAGCCCGAGGTGCTCGCGGACGCGGGCGATCTGATCGGCTAATCCGAACCCGTCGCCCTCCCACCGCTCGCCGGGCCGGAGCACGATCGGATTGCCCTTCGGATAGACGGGGTCGATCTTCGCGGCCCTTTCCTCTCCGAGCTCCCGGACGAGGTCGGCCCGCAGCAGCTCGCGCTCCCAGTTGGTCGAGAGCCCGAACGAGAGGAGCTTGCCGCCGGCGAGCATGTCCGCGGGTCGCCAGGGCTCGAACTCGAGCCGCAGCAGCTGGAACTCGGCCGGCGGTGCCGGGGCCACCCGAGCCGCCTCGTTGAGACCGGCGCAATAGGCGTCCAGAAGCAAGCGCAGCTCGCCATCGAGCGCGGCCTCCTCGCGAAGGGCGAGGCGGCGAAGTCCGAGCGTCCGCATCAGGCGGTCGAGCGGAAGGGCGGCCCGCCCCCCGATCTCGGCGACCCGGCCCGCACAGAGGCGCCGATTGACCTCGCACTGCCACAGGCGGTCCTGGCCATGACAGAACCCCTGGCCGAACCACAGGTCAGCGGCGCTCCCCGCCCGGACGGTGGGCATTCCCCAGCGGTCCCGGGCGATCCGCACGGATCCCTCGAGGCCGGTAACGGCGATCGTGCCCTTCGTTCGGGGGAGGGGGCGGCGGAAGAACTGCCACCAGAGCCCGGCGGCGGTCGCCCCGAAGAGCGCCGTCACGATCCCCAGGCCCTTGGCTCCCCCCTTCAGAAGGCGGCCGAGATCGATGTCCATCGGTCCTTCATACCAGGGAGGGGCTGGGCCAGTCAGTCGGTCAGGTCCGCGGGCAGCCTGCCCTCGTCCTCGAGCATCTCCAGGTGTGCCTGCATCGCGGCGGAGGCGGCGCCGCGGAGCTCCTCCGGCACGTCGTCCCAGACCTCGGCGACCAGAGCGGCTCGGGAGCGTTCGCCCCGGTCGAGCGCCGCCTCGAGCCGCCGCTGCCGATCCTCCCGGTGGGCGATGTAGGCCGCGAGCTTCGCGGCGGGGTCCTCGATCACGGGCCCGTGGCCTGGGTAGATCAGCTCGAGGTCGAGCTCGGCCAGCTTCCGGAGGGAGCTCATGTAGTCGCGCAGCGATCCCCCCATCTCCCGCGGCGGGACGATGCTCGAGCCCTCGCCGAGGACCAGGTCCCCGGCGAAGCAGACGAAGGGCCCCGGCCCATCGGCGGGTTCCCCGGGCCGGCTGGGGAGGAGGAAGCACAGGTGATCGTCGGCGTGTCCGGGCGTCGCGAGCGCCCGGAGACCGGAGACCGTCTCACCGTCAGCCGGGTTCGCAGGCTGAATGCCGAGCGCGTCGACCGCACCGCTGTGGTCCCCGTGGCCGTGGGTGATCAGAACCGTCCCGATTCCGCCCCGTCCCTCGGCAACCTCGCGGATCGCCTCGACATGCCCCGCGTCGTCCGGGCCCGGATCGATCACGACGGCCGGATTCCGGCCGACCACGTACGTGTTCGTCCCGTCCAGGGTCATCGGCCCAGGGTTGGGCGCCGTCAGCAGCTCGACGTCGGGGCGTCTCGGGCACGTTGTGGAGCATTCCTGCATATAGGCCATCAAAGAGTCCGTAACTCTCTCTCTTGACATGTGACTAAAAGGTCACGTATACTTCCCGGCCATGGACGAGGACTTCGTGTTCCGGGCGCTCGCCGCGCCGACCCGCCGGAAGCTCCTCGACGAGCTCTACCGCGAGGACGGTCAGACGCTGAGCGAGCTGGAGCGCCGGCTCCCGATGTCGCGCTTCGGTGTGATGAAGCACCTCGGCGTGCTCGAGGAGGCGAATCTGGTGGTCACCCGCCGCCGCGGTCGCGAGAAGCTGCACTTCCTGAACCCCGTCCCCATCCGGGTCATCCACGACCGCTGGGTGAGCAAGTACGCCGAGCCATATGCCTCGGCCCTGAGTGAGATCAAACGAGAGCTGGAGGAGGAAGAAGATGGAGAGGTTTCCAGAGGCCGGAGTCGCGCTGCATCCCGATGACACCGCGGCCGTGTTCGAGATCTATATCAAGACGACGCCGGAGCGACTCTGGCAGGCGATCACCGACCGAGAGATGAGGGCCAGGTACAGCTTCGGGGTCGGCACGGAGTCCGAGTGGACGCCCGGATCCCACTACCGCTCCTCCGTCCCAGGCGTGATCGACATCGCCGAGGGGGACAACCTCGAGGTGGATCCGCCGCGCCGGCTGGTCCAGAGCTTCACCGCATTGTGGAGCGACGAGGTGAAGGCGGAGGGTCCGTCGCGGGTCACCTGGGAGATCGAGCCGGTAGGCGACGACTCGTGCCGGCTCACGGTCACCCACAATCTGCCGAAGAAGGGCGCCAACGGCGAGCTCTACGGCGGCTGGCCGATGATCCTCTCCGGCCTCAAGACCCTGCTCGAGACCGGCGAGGACCTGACAACGCCAGGCTCACTGCGCTACTCGCAGGCGGCCTCATGAGCGGCGCGACGAAGGTACCCAGATCCAAGCCGCGGACCCTGATGGAGGGAATCGGGCTGGGCGAGTCTCCGCGTTGGCACGAGGGCCGGCTTTGGTTCTCGGACTGGATCGCAGGGGAGGTGATCGCCCTCGATCCGGGCTCCGACGCGGAGGTGATCGCCCGACCGACGACGTTCCCGTTCTCGCTCGAGTGGCTGCCGGACGGAACGCTCGTGATGACATCCGGCCGCGAGATCCTGCGAATGGAGACCGACGGCTCGCTCGTCACCCACGTCGACCTCAGCGATCTCTCGGATTACGGCTGGAACGAGATCGTGGTCGACGGCCGCGGTAACACCTACGTCAACAACATCGAATTTGGCCTGATGGACGGCGAGGACCCCAAGCCCGGGACGATCGCTCTGGTCACGCCCGATGGCTCAGCCCGCCAGGTTGCGGACGGGCTTGAGTTTCCCAACGGGATGGCCGTGACGGGCGACGACTCGTCCTTGATCGTCGCCGAGTCCTACGCCGGACGGCTGACAGCATTCGATATCGGGGAACACGGCGAGCTGTCCAACCGCAGGGTCTGGGCTGACCTGCCCGGCGAGCAGGGCGGGGATGGCATCTGCATCGACGGCGATGGAGCGGTCTGGGTCGCCTCCCTGAACGCGTGCCTCCGTGTCCGGGAGGGCGGCGAGATTCTGCAGACGATCGAGCTCGATCAGTTCTGCTTCGCCTGCATGCTCGGCGGCGAGGACGGAACCACCCTGTTCATGAACGTGGCGGATTGGACGGGTACCGAGGGCGTCGCCGAGGGACCGCCGACCGGCAAGGTGCTCGCCGTCGAGGCCCCCGCGCCACACGCCGGTCGGCCGTGATGTGAGAGGCTGAAGCGATGAGCGGCTCACAACTCCTCAACGGCGTCGACTTCATCGCGTTTCCCATCAAGGACTGGGAGGCCTCGAGGAGGTTCTACGGCGAGACCCTGGGCCTCCCGTTCGGAAAGCAGTGGGGCGACATGCCCGCGGGCGAGTTCGAGACGGGAACCGTGACGATCGCCCTGATGCAGGTCGACGCGTTCGGGATCGACTTCGACCCGAACCGCACTCCGCTCGAGTTCCACGTCGACGACTTCGACGCCGCGAAGGCCGAGCTCGAGTCACGCGGCGTCGAGTTCGTCACGGAGGTGATCGACAGCGGCGTCTGCAAGCAGGCGATCTTCCAGGATCCCGACGGGAACGCCCTTGCGATTCACCACCGGTATGCGCCAAGCGCGCCTCCGGCGAGCTGACCGCGCCCCATCCCGACGCCAGGCCGTCTCACACCGCTTGCGTCTCGTTCGTTCTCTTATCGGAGGTCTTCTGCGCGAACGATCCAGGTGGAAGGTGGGAATCGATGATTCTGCGCTATTGGAGAGGATGGACTACCGAGGAGAACGCCGATCTCTACGACGGGATCGTCAGGGAGGTGCTGGCAGGCATTGCCGCGCGCGAGGTTGCTGGCTACCGCGGCGCCTACCTGGCGCGCCGTGAGCTCGGCGATGAGACCGAATTCGCAACGATCTTGCTCTTCGATTCGACCGACTCGGTGCGTGCCTTTGCGGGGGACGACTACGAGATCGCCTATGTGCCCAGGCAGGCCCGCCAGGTCCTAGCCCGCTTCGACGAGCGCTCGCTCCACTTCGAGATCCTGCTCACACCGGGGGAGACGCAGTAGGGCGGTCGCTGCGGAGGAAAGCGGGTCGCCCTAGGCCGGCTGAAGCTCGCGGTCCGCGTCGAGAACGCGAAGGGTGCCGTCGGGAGCGATCTCGTAGTCGGTCGAGTCGGTGACCGCGGGCGTATAGGCGTGGATCGAGAGGCAGATCCCGTGGTCGGGGTCGTGCCTGACCCGGTGGATGTAGTCGGGACCGAAGCTGAACGCCGACTCCGCCCGTCGCGTGTGCGTGTGCTGCGCGATAACGCGGCCGTCGACTGCCTCGACCGTGTCCTCGATCAGGATCCCGCTGCAGACGAACGCGGCTCCGCTCGCTCCGCCGTGGTCGTGGAAGATCGTGTCCTGTCCCGCGGCCCATCCGAACAGGGCGATCTCCAGACGCGGGGTCTTGTACAGGACCCGGTGACTTCGCCTTTCGAGATCGAAGCTGACCGCGTGCCCCCAGAGCCACGGGGACTGGCCGATTTCGGTGACGATCTCCTCCAGCTCCTCGAGGCTCGCCGGGGAGGCCGTGATCAGGCTCTCGTCGAGCCAGCCGCCCAATCCCGGTCCGCCGCTCTTGGTCTTGATCGCCATGCCGGTTCCTCCTGATCGCTGCATTCACCAATAAGGACGCCGATCCGTCCCAGAATTAATCGGTGAGGAGGAGGAATCTGTGAGGTCGCGCTACGCCGCTTTGACCGCAGTCGCCCCGGCGTCGACCCGGAGCTCCTTGGCGATCGCCTCGCGGGCCGGCTCGGGCTCGAGCACCACGAACTCACCGGCGCCCTTGAGGATCTCGCGCAGCAGCCATTCGGTGCTGCCGTAGGGAACGTCGATCACCACGGCACCGTCGGCGAGCTCCTCGGTGACGGTGTGCTCCTCCCTCGCCCACCGCGCGCGCTCAGGGGAGACCCAGACCCGGGCGATGTCGGCGGCGGGAACGTTCTCGCCCGAGAGCCACGCTCCCTCGATCGCGGCGATCTCCTCTACCTCCGGCCGCGGCTCGAAGGTCTCCTTCGAGATCTCGGCCTCCTTGATCCGGTCGAGGCGGAAGTGGCGGATGTCCTCGCGGCGCCGGTCGTAGGAGGCGACGTACCAGCCCTCCGGCCCGTTCGCGAGCTGGTACGGCTCTATCTCCCGCTTGGTGAACTCGTCCTCGTTCTCCTTGTAGTAGTGGATCGCGAGTACGCGCTGCGCCCCGATCGCCTTGTTCACCTGGCGGGCCACGTCCGAGTCATCGCCACCGGAGGCCGCAATTTCGAGCCCCTCCTGGGAGGGGTCGTGGCCGAGGGCCTTGACGATCTTCTTCCGGGCGCTGGCGAGACCGCTCTGCGGCAGGTGGTCGCCGAAGAGGTCGATCGCCGCGACCAGGGCCTTCGCCTCGAGAGGCAGTAGCCGGGCGGGGCGGGCGAAGCTGTCCCCGTAAGGCTCGGCGTCGACCTCGATCTCGTCGCCCTGGAGCTCCGCGTAGAGCACGTAGGTGCCGCCGCCGAAGTTGACGACGTTCAGCAGGTCGATGTCGTCCCGAAGCTCCTCGTCGGTGACGTGGAGCCGGTCCTTCACGTCCGCGACAGGCAGCCTGCTCTCGCCCTTCGCCGAGTCGATCAGCATCCCCGCGAGCGTCACCAGCCGGGCGAAGCGCTCGGGGCGGATCGAGGATTCCGAGCGGCCATTGGAGCGGCCGCTCCGAGGCGCCGGCGGCACGGTCCGGACCGACTCCGCCGGCTCGAAGTCCGCGCTGTGGCGCTCCGCCAGCTGATTCAGTCGCTCGGACACCTCCTCGGCCAGCTCGGGCGGATCGAGGACCATCGCGTTTTGGCGCCAGTGGAGGACCCAGGCGACCATCTGGCGGCTGGAGGCGTACTCGGTCTCGAAGATCCGGCCCTTGCCCGGCGAGCCGTCGCCGCGACCGGGATTCCGGAACTCGCCGTAGGAGCCGAAGTCCCGCTCCACGAGCCACGCGATCCGCTCCCTCAGGAAGATCTTCGAAGTCCCCTGGATCTCGCCCAGCTGCCATTCCGCCCGGCGCGCGTAGTCGCGGCGATCGAAGTCCTCGGGCGGGGAGAAATCGTGCTCGGCCTTCGACGCGTACGAGACCTTGCCGCGGATGCGCGAGAGACGGAAGACGCGCACCGCGTCACGCTCGTGGGCGTGCCCGATCAAATAGAACTGACCGCCGCGGTAGACCAGGTGGTAGGGGTCCACCTTCCGCTTCTCCTCCGAGTCCCGCTCGATCGTGTAGTAGGTGAACTCGATCGTCTTCCGGCGGGAGATCGCGGTCTCGATCTTCGAAAGGCGCTGAGACACCTCGGCCCCGTCGGCCTTCGCCGTCATCCGCACCTCGACCGAGGACTGCTCGGGCGCGGTCAGAGGGCTCGGCCGCCCCCATGAGACCTGCTGGAGCGCGAGGCGGAGCGGTTCGGCGTAGGCGAACTCCCCGTCGAGGAGGTGAAGCGCGGTCTGGAGCGCCGCGAGCTCGTCGTCGCCGAAGCGAATCTCGGGCAGGTAGTAGTTCTCGGGCGGAAGCGAGTAGAGCTCCGACTCGTACCCCTGGAGGCTCTCGCCGGGCTTCTCCACCTGGAGCGTGATCCCGAGGCTCTCGAGCTCCGCGCGGTCGGCGTAGAAGCGCCGCGCGAAGGCGTCGTCATTCATGTCGCTGTATCCCTCCACCTCGCGCTTTATCTCGAGCGCCGAGGTCGGCCTGCCCTGCGCCATCAGATAGGAGATCAGCGAGAGCTGTCGGATCAGCTTCTCGGTGTCCTTGGCCATGCGCGAAGCAGGATAGACGCGGGATTCGTGCGTCCATCCGCAGGGATTACGGATCAGGAAACCATTTGCGCAATTTGCGTCGGCGGATCAGGCGGACTAAGCTCGTGGGCGTCGGGAGTCAGAGCAAAGGGGTCCGGGAGATGCTGCGCCCGGCGACACCAACACGACATCGACGTCATCGGGGTTGGTGTGGTCATACGAACGCAGGGTCACCTTCGCCTGCCGCTCTGTTGAGCGACGGTTTACCCGCATTCCAGAGTGGTTTTCGGCCCCAAGTGGACCCTAAGTGGACCCCTTCCGCCCCAACTCGGGTTAGGTAGTTCTCCGCAGACCTGCAAAGAACCCCCAATACTTGTGCGTAGGCCTCTCTCCATCCGTGTACGGTTGCGGAGTCTCAGCGTGATGGGGTGTGGCGTTGGGGACCACTAGGGAGGCCCCCACGACTGGGAAAGGATTCTCATCTTCAACCTGCGCGCATGCAGCGCGCCTTCAAGGCGGAGGCGGCACTCGTGATGGTGACTCGCATGACCCAGACGCTCGGCCGTCGCAGGCCCTGGCTCGTGGCTCCGCTGCTACTCGCGCTCGCTTTCTGCGCTCCGGCGAGCGAGGCCATCTCGAAGCCGCCGGCCGCGAGCGACCCCATCACCGTCAGGGGCGTCGCTTTCCACCAGGAGAGCAGCCCGAGCGAGTGGGCGCCGCACCTTGCTCCGCTCGGGGCCAAGACCACCCGGATCGAGGTGATGTGGGACCTGATCGAGCCGCAGGACAACGCGATCGACTGGGGCGCCGTCGGGTACTACGACGCGCAGGTGAACGCGGCGCTCGCGGCCGGGACCACCCCGATCATCCTGTTCGGCTACCGGGTCCCGGCGTGGGCGCGGGCCTGGGACCACCCGCTCGCCCCGCCCGCTGACCCGGCGAAGTTCGGTGAGTTCGCCCGCTTCCTGGCCGAGCGTTGGCGGACGGTCCGTGGCTTCGAGGTCTGGAACGAGCCGAACGTGCCGGGCTTTTGGGGCGGACGCACGCCCGACCCGGCCTACTACGCGCGCATCCTCACCGCTGCGTATAACCAGATCAAGCAGGTGTCGAGCGCCCGCGTCATTTTCGGAGGCATCCATCCCATGTGGGGCGAGCCCTACCAGGACTCCCGCTTCTTGAAGCAAGCGACCACGGCGGGAGCCAAGTTCGACGCCGTAGGCGTCCACCCGTACGCCGCGTACCCTAGCGAGTACACCGTCACTCTCGACCGCATGCGCACCGTGACGAAGAAGCCGCTGGTCGCGACGGAGTTCGGCTGGTCGACCTGCTCGATCCGCCCACATTGCGTCACCGAGGAGGAGCAGGGGCGGTTCATCGGCGAAGCCCTGAAGCGCATGAGTGGGCGGGTGACCGACGCGATCGTCTACGTGCTGCACGATCCCGCCGACGAGGACTCGATCACGGGCCGCTGGGGACTCCTGCGGTGGGACTGGTCCGAGAAGCCGAGCTATTACACGCTTCAGAACTGGACTGGCCGGTCCTATGCCACCACAGTCCTCGGCACCTCCGGGCTGGTCAGCTACTGGCGCCTCGGTGAGTCAAGCGGCACCACCGCAGTCGACTCCAAGGACTCCAATGACGGCACCTTCAACGGCGGCTTCACGCTCGGCAAGCTGGGCGCGATCGATGGCGACTCGAACACCTCCGTCCGCCTCGATGGCTCGAGCGGCTATCTCTCGACGCCGGCCAATCCGGGCGGCGCCCAGGGCACGATCGAGTTCTGGGGCTACGCCAACGACCTCGGTTCGCGAAACGGCGTGGTCTACACCGCCGACGACGGCACCTCCACCTATAGCCACCAGATCGGGGTCCTCCCCGACGGTTCGGTGAGGCTCTACCTCTTGGACGGTTCCGTGCGCCGCGCGGATACGGCTTCGGGCCTGATCGCCGCGAACACCTGGCACCACTACGCGCTCGTTTGGTCCGACGGCGGCACCGCCGACCTCTATGTCGACGGCACGAAGCGAGCCAGCGTCGCCATCGGCAGCTCCTGGAAGGGCGGCGACAAGCTGCTCTTCGGTCATGCCGCCGGCGGCGCCTCGGGTCTCACCAATCCCTGGCAGGGCCGGATCGACGAGGCCGCCGTCTACAACCAGGCGCTGTCTGCGACCACGATCCAGCAGCACTACAACTCCGGGTAAAGGCCGCTAGGCCGCGCGCGAGCCGAAGAACGCCGAGGCGTCGATCCCGCGGTCGAAGCGAGACCAGCTCTCGCCGTCGGCCAACTCTCGTTCGAGCCGGTCGAAGCTGCCGAGCTTGCCACCGAGGTTGTCGATCGCGTGGACCAGAGTCGCCTCGCGGGTGGCGGGCACCACCGGCGAGCCGTGCTCGAGCTGGCCGTGGTGGGAGAGGATGATGTGCACAATCGCCTGGGCGAGGTCCGGGTCGAACCCGTCGATCGTCTCGATCTCGCGGCGCACCTTGTAGTAGCCCCGCGGGATCTCGCCCTCGAGTCGGCCGGCGTCTGTCAACTCGATCGCCAACGGATCGTCGTTGTAGGCCTCGGTCTTGCCGATGTCGTGCAGCAGCGCCCCGGTCACCGCGATCTCCCGGTCGATTCCGGGAAAGAAGTTGGCGGCGGCGCTCACGGCCTGGGCGACCGAGAGCGTGTGCTCGAGGAGCCCGCCCGCGTAGGCCTGGTGGTAATGCTTGGCTGCGGGCGCCTCCTTGAACCGGGACCAGCTGGCAGTCCCGGCGCCGAAGAACCGGTCGAGCAGCTCCCGCAGGGAGCCGTTCTGGACCGTCTCGATCAGCTCGCGAAGATCGGTCTCGAGGAGCTCGATCGCCTTCGCCGGTCCCTCAGTGAGCTGCTCGGAGTCGTATTCGCCCGGGCCGGCAGCGCGAACCGCCGCCAGCTTGATCTGCCTGCCGAACTGCGGATGGATCGCGAAGCTTCCCGTGACGAGGACGATCGAACCGGGCGAGCAGATCTCGAAGCACTCCGCGACGCCTTCCCAGGCGACGGCGGGCACGGTTCCGGTCCGGTCCGCGAGCACCACCCGGAGGTAGTGCTCGCCGTTCCGCTTCTGGCGCCGCTCGCGCTCGCGGACGACGAACGCGCCCGAGACCTGGTCCCCGTCGGAGAGCTCTCGCAGCTCCCGCCGCTCGGGGGCGGCTCCGTTTCCGTTCTCGAACAAGCTCTCGGCCATCGTTCTTTGAAATTAGAGGCGGACCCGGACCGAACTCTCCGGCCGCGGCCGAGCGACTCAGGTGAGGGCGGCTCGGACGAACTCGATGTCGGCGCGCATCCCGCTGGTCCCGCCCGGCGTCTCGACGATCACTGGAGGGCCTGCGGCCCGGATCATCTCCCGCAAGGTTTCGGCGCCGATCTGCCCCTTGCCGAGGTTTGCGTGGCGGTCGGCGCCGGTCCCCGGCGGGTCACGTGAGTCGTTTGCGTGGAGGAGATCGATCCGGCCGACGATCGCGAGCACCCGCTGAACCGCGTTGGAGAGCTCCTCTCCGGCGGCATGGGCGTGGCAGGTGTCGAAGCAGAATCCCAGCTCGAAGGCGGTCTTCGTGCCGGAGATCCCGTCCCAGAGCCGGGCGAGCGCATCGAACCGGCGGCCCACTGCGTTCTCCCCGCCCGCCGTGTTCTCGATCAGGAGAGGGACCTCGCTCTCCAGCATCTCGAGGGTGCGCACCCAGCGTCCCACTCCCTTGGCGATGTCGTCCTCGGCGTGCCCGGCGTGGACGATCACCGCCGCCGCCCCTACCTCAGCGGCCGCGTCGCACGTCTGCTGAAGGATCTTGCGCGACCCGTAGCGGACGTTGTTCCGCGGCGAGCAGACGTTGATCAAGTACGGGGCGTGGGCGTACAGCGGCACGGGGGAGGAGCGCAGCTCCTCGGCGTCCTTCCGCGGCGGCGGCTTCTTCCAGCCCTGCGGGTCGGACAGAAAGATCTGGACGCAGTCGGCGTCCACGCTCTCCGCCGCCTTCAGCGGCGCTCTGGGGGGGACGTGCGCCCCGACGATCACCTTCTTCGGCGCCATCGGGCCGACAGTCTCCCCGAATGAGCGCTGCTCAGGGGCGGAGCCCGTCGAGCATGGCGTTCAGGGTCTCGCCGGTCTCGGCGCGCGTGGCGGCGGGGTCATCGGAGCGGGCGACGAGCATCGCGATCTCGTCGAGAGCCCCGATCAGCGCGTGGGCGAGCGGTCGCGGCGGCTGGCGCCGAATCTCTCCCGTTTCCATCCCGTGGGCCAGCACCCCCTCGATCAGGCCGAGCGCGTATTTCGCATTGATCTCCCGCCACCGCTCCCAGCCGAGCACCGCGGGCGCGTCGAGGAGCGCGATCCGCTGCACCTCCGGCTCGAGGCACGCGTCGAGGAAGGCCTCGGCCCCCTCCCGGAGGATCGTGAGGGGATCGGCATCCGGCGACACGCGCTCGGCGAAGTCGGCGGACAGCTCCGCCTCGAGCTGCTCGTAGACCGCATCGAGCAGCTCCCGCTTGCCGGCGAAGTGGTGGTAGAGGGCGCCGCGGGTGACCCCGGCCTTCCGGACGATCTCCTCGGTGCTGACCTTCGCGTAGCCGCGCTTGGCAAAGAGCGGGCGCGCGGCGGCCACCAGGGCGGACCGGGTGGCCTCCGAGCGCTCACCCTGGGTGCGCTTCCCCTTCCGTGTGAGGTTGCGTGTTGACATTCAGGCTGTATGTATGTTAAAACGTACCGGCTGTATGTAACGACCTTACCGGCGCGAGATGTCGCTACGGACCTCGAAGGAGGGACGATGATCTCCAGCAACACCGTGGATCTACCGCAGGGGACGATCCGCTACCGGGAAACAGGGTCCGGGGTGCCGCTGATCTTCGTTCATGGCCTGCTCGTCAACGGCGAGCTGTGGAGCGGGGTGACGGACCATCTTGCCGCGGACGGATCGTTCCGCTGCATCGTCCCCGACTGGCCGATGGGTTCACACACGATCGCGATGGATCCCGACGCCGATCTCTCGCCGCCGGGCCTCGCCCGGCTGATCACCGACTTCATGGATGCGCTCGAGCTCGAGCGGGCAACGGTGGTCGGCAACGACACCGGCGGCGCGATCTCGCAGATCCTCACCGCCAACCATCCGGATCGGGTCGAGCGGCTCGTCCTCACGAACTGCGACACCCTCGAGCACTTCCCGCCAGGGATCTTCAAAGTCATGCCGCCGATCGCGAAGCTGCCGGGCGGGATGACGATCCTCGCCGCGCCATTCCGGATCGGCGCCCTCGGTCGGGCCACCTACAGCATGCTGGCAAAGCACCCGATCCCACCGGAGAACGTCCGGTCCTGGCTCGAACCCGCCCAGGACGATGCCGACATTCGGCGGGATGCGGGCAAGGTCACCGCGGGCGCCAACAAGCGCTACACGATCGAGGCGGCGGGGAAGCTGCGCAGCTTCGAGCGCCCGGTCCGCTTCGTCTGGGGGACCGAGGACCGCTTCTTCAAGCTCTCCCACGCCGAGCGCCTGGCGGCGATGATCCCCGACACGGAGATCATCGAGATCCCCGACGCCGCCACGTTCTCCCCGCTCGACCAGCCCGAGCGGGTGGGCGACGCGGTCGCAGGTCTCGTCAGGGAGCCGAGCGCGCCGGTGCGCTGACCTCCGGTGCACCGCATCCCAGGTAGGGCCTTCCCTACCAAGGGTCTCCGGTTTCCGGAGCCGAACTCTGGGGCGTGGGGGTATGGCGACTCTCCCCCTGCTCAGCGAGAGTGCGGGCATGGCACCAACGACGTCCACGCGCGTTCCCCGGAGCTCCCCCCAGCCCCGGATGCCGCGTCGGACGGACGCGGCCCCGGCCGGGGGCGACCTCTCCTTCTCCGTTCGCTTCTCCGTTCGCCCCCGGCCGGGCCAATCTCTTCCCCACTCCCTCCGGTCAGAGAAAGGCCGGATCGGTGGCGCGAGGCGTTTAGAGGAATGGCCTTCTTGTGAAGACGTAAATGGACTGAACCCACAGGAGGAACAATGACCACGACCGCCATGCAGACCGTCAGACTCGGAATGACGGACCTTCAGGTCGCACCGATCGCCTTCGGAACCTGGCAGCTCGGAGGCGAGTGGGGCAAGTTCGACGAGGAGGATGGAATCGCCGCGATCCGACAGGCGAGAGACCTCGGCGTGAACCTCTTCGACACAGCGCACGGCTATGGCTTCGGCGTCTCGGAGCGAGTGCTCGGGAAGGCGCTGCGTGACGATCTCGACCAGCGCCGCGACGAGGTCGTGATCGCGACCAAGGGCGGCCTGCGGATGACCGATGAAGGGCTCGTCCGCGACTCCAGTCCGGACTGGCTTCGCGTCGGGGTCGAGGCAAGCCTCAAGGCGCTTGGCGTCGACTACATCGACGTCTACCAGGTGCACTGGCCCGACCCGAAGGTCCCCCTGGAGGAGACCGCGGGTGCTCTCCAGGTGCTGGTCGACGCGGGCAAGATCCGCCATGTCGGCGTCTCGAATTACGACGCCGGCCAGATGGCCGAGTTCGCCGAGAGGCGCCCGGTCGAGACGCTGCAGCCGCCGTACGACCTGTTCCGGCGGGACATCGAGAAGGAGATCCTGCCCTATGCGGCCGACCACGACATCGGCGTTCTCATCTACGGCGCCCTCGCGCACGGACTCCTCACCGGCGCACTTGACGAGCACACGGAGTTTGCCCGAGACGACTGGCGCAGCGGGGCCCCGTTCTTCCATGGCGACGACTACCGCCGCAACCTCCGGGTCGTTCGCGAGCTGCAGCGCTTCGCGGAGGACGAGCTCGGAGCCTCCGTCAGCCGGCTGGCGATCGCATGGACCCTCGCCAACCCGGCAGTCGACGTTGCGATCGTCGGCGCCCGGCATCCCGGTCACATCGAGGACAGCATCAGAGCGGCGGAGTTGAGCCTGAGCGAGGCCGATCTCGAGCGGATCGACCGCATCACGGCCGGCTCCGTCCCGCTGTCCGGTCCGCACCCGGAGATGATGCCCGAATGAGCGCCCAGAGCGATAAGACCAAGGCGCCCACCGCGACGCTCGGCTTCGTCGGCCTCGGCAACATGGGCGGCAACATGGCCGCCCGGCTGTTGGAGGCGGGATACACCGTCTATGGCGAGGCAAGAAGCAAGGACGGCACTCAGGAGCTTCTGGACAAGGGCCTGAGCTGGTGCGATACGCCGCGCGAGGTCGCCGCCGCGACGGACGTCACCTTCACGTCGATCCCCGACGACGCGGTCCTTCGTGATGTCGCGTCGGGGCCCGACGGAATCATCGCGGGCCTCCAGAAGGGCAAGATCTGGGTGGACGTGAGCACGGTCAGCCCGGGCGCAAGCCGCGAGGTGGCGCAACAGGTGCGCGACGCCGGAGCCGCCATGCTCGACGCCCCGGTGTCGGGAAGCGTCCCCCAGGTGAGGTCGGGGACGCTGACGATCATGGTCGGCGGCGACGAGGACGCATACCACCGCGTCGAGCCGATCCTCCGCGAACTCGGTACCCCCAATTACATCGGCGCCAACGGCCAGGGGCTCGTCCTCAAGCTCGCGATCAACATCAGCCTCGCGGTTCAGATGCTCGCGTTCTCGGAGGGTCTGCTCCTCGCCGAGCGCGACGGGGTCGACCGGCAGCGGGCGTTGGACGTGATGGCCTCCAGCGCGATCGGGTCGCCGATGATTCGCGCTCGCGCGGAGATCATCCTCGACCCGCCTGAGGAGGCCTGGTTCGATCTCGGCTTCATGCACAAGGACATCGAGCTTGCGCTCGGCGCGGCACGAGAGCTCGACGTTCCGCTCCCCACCGCGGAGCGGGCCGACGAGGTGATCGAACGCGCGGTGGCGCTGGGTTACGACAGACGCGACCTCGCTGCCCTGTTCCAGGCTCTCGAGCAGATGGCGAAGGGGGATGAGGTGGCTCCGATGTCCGACGCGGCTCCCGCGTCCGAGGCGGCGCCCGCCTAAGCCGTCACGGTCCGACCGCCCTGAACGCGAGACTGCGCTCATGCA
The DNA here is from genome assembly GCA_963808565.1 of uncultured Solirubrobacterales bacterium. Classification (GTDB taxonomy): domain Bacteria; phylum Actinomycetota; class Thermoleophilia; order Solirubrobacterales; family 70-9; genus DASUPK01. Next base: position 71,252 of record CAWEGM010000009.1, on the reverse strand, counting down.
CAGACCGATGCGGAAGGGAGGCCGCGAGGTGGTCGACGTTGCGCGTGCGGCCACCCCGACTCACGCTCACCTCCGCGGACGGATCCTGTTTGCGTTTGGAGCCACCCTCGTGCTCGACGCGATCGCCAGCGTGCTCATTCTGGGGTTCGAGAGAAATGCGACCGGGACCGAGATCGACAACTTCGGTGACTCGGTGTTCTGGACGAGTACGCAGCTGCTCACCGTCTCATCGCAGCTCCCCAATCCGATCTCCACCCCGGCACGGGTGCTCGATGTCTTCATGCAGGCGTGGGCGATCTCGGTGGTGGCGTTTCTGGCGGGCTCCTTCAGCGCCTTCCTCCATCGGCGCGGTCTCGAGCTCCGTCCGCTCAGGCAGCCGGGGACCGGCGGGCTCGAGTGAGCCTCGCTGGTCAGCGCAGGTGGACGGGGTTCGAGAGGAGCCAGAGACGTCCGTCGATCCTCGCCTCCACCCGATAGCCCCCGGCATCGGCGATTCCCAGGTCGAGCTCCGCCGAGCGCCTCTGCTCGATCGCCGCGCCGTCGCAGCGCACGATGACGTCAGCCGGCTGCGGCAACCGAAGGCGAAGCACCGAGGGGCCGGCCGGCGCCTCCGCTCCCATCGCGATCGTCGTGCCGTCCGCGCGCTCGGCCCAGAGCCGGGCGCCGTGGGCCGGCGCCACACAGGGACAGGCGAGCCAGGCGCTTCCGGCGCGTAGCGCCGTCACGATCGTGCTTCGGTCGGCCGACACGTCGCCCGACAGCGCTCGGTCGCAGAGCAGATGGGTTCGGAGCAGCCGGAAGGTACGGCGGTGTGGAACCGGTGATCGGACCCTGCCACGGATGCGGAACCCGCGCTGGTGGTCGTCGAGACCGCCGATCGCGGGGACCCGGCGTCGAGCCGAGAGGGCGTCCCACACCTCCAGATGATGAGCCGGTGGCCCCGACGCCACCGCCGCCTCGGGGTCGCGCAGCCAACGGACCGCCTCGGCCGGAGTGCGCCACGCCTCGGCCGCGTCGGTCAGGACGCTCCACAGCTCGATCCCGTCGGTCCCGCCATCCTTCTCGAGCGCCGGCCAGCCGTGCGGCAGGACGATCCGCCGGCTGATGGACGGGACCAGCATGTGCCCGCCGCGCGAGAAGGGGTGCGCCGCGAACCCGGCGCCGCACGCCTCACGAACGGCCGCGGCGATCTCCTGGGCGGAGCGTCCGGCGTGCGCGATCGTCTCGTCGACGCCGAAGGCGAGGTAGTGGCCCCCCTTCGGGCTCACCTCGACACCGACGAGGAGGAAGACGCCGTCGTGCTCGCCCTCCCAGCCACAGTCCCGGGCGGCGAGCGAATCGTGGTCCGTCAGCAGCAGGGCGTCGGCGCCCGCCGCGCGAGCGTCGTCGAGCAGCTCCGGGACCGTTGCGGTCCCGTCCGAGTACGTGCTGTGGACGTGCACGAGGCACGAGACGTCGTGCAGTTCGGCGGCGTGCATGACTCCAGCATGCTGGCACCGCGGGGATTCGAAGCAGAGGAACCCTGCGGTTACCCTGGGCCGGTGCCCCTGTGCCGCCTGATCGGCCTGCGCGGCTAACGTGCAACTGTCCGTCGAAGGCGAATTCCCGAAGCTCGACGGCGCGACCGCCTGGCTCAACTCGGAGCCGCTGACGCCGACCGAGCTTCGCGGGAAGGTCGTGGTGGTCCAGTTCTGCACGTTCTCGTGCGTCAACTGGCTGCGCACCCTGCCCTACGTCAGAGCCTGGGAAGCGAAGTACCAGGAAGCCGGGCTCGTCGTGATCGGCGCGCACTCGCCGGAGTTCCCGTTCGAGCACGACGTCAAGAAGATCCGGCCTGCCCTCGAGGCGATGGGCGTCGTCTATCCGATCGCGGTAGACAACGACTTCGCGATCTGGCGTGCCTTCGACAACCACGCATGGCCCGCGCTCTACTTCGTCGACGCCCAGGGGCGGATCCGGCATCGCCACTTCGGCGAGGAGGACTACGAGCGGTCCGAACGAGTCATTCAGCAGCTGCTCGTAGAGGCGGGGAAGGATGGTGTCGCAAGCGACCTGGTCTCAGTCGAGCCCGGCGGCGTCGAGCTCGCTGCCGACTGGAGCACGCTGGGGTCACCGGAGACCTATGTCGGCTACGCGCGGGCCACCGGCCTTGCGTCTCCCGGCGGCGTGGACCCCGACCGGAGCCGGCTCTACGTCGAGCCATCGCATCTCGAGCTCAACGAATGGGCGCTTTCGGGCGATTGGACAGTGGGAGAGCAGATCACGACGCTGAACGAACCCGGCGGGCGGATCACCCTTCGCTTCCACGGCCGCGATCTGAACCTCGTTCTGGGCTCCCGGGAGGACGGAGGGCCCGTGCGCTTCTTGGTGCTGATCGACGGGGAGCCACCGAACGGCGCCCGAGGAATCGACGTCGACGAGCGGGGCAACGGCACGATTGCCGATGCGCGGCTCTACCAGCTGGTCCGCCAAGACGCTCTGATCACCGATCGCACCCTCGAGATCACCTTCATCGATGCCGGCGCCCAGGCGTACGTGTTCACCTTCGGCTAGTCAGTCTGCCCGGAATGGCTTGCTTACGCGATGGCGAGGGCCAGAATCGAACTGGCGACACCACGATTTTCAGTCGTGTGCTCTACCAACTGAGCTACCTCGCCGCGAGGCGCAAAGGCTAGCGCGCAGAGCTAAAGGCGGTCGACGTCGGACTGGTCGAGGAGGTCGTCGGCCGCCTCGGTCCGCTCCGCCGAGCTCGGCTCGAGGACCGCCGCCGAGAGCGCGCTCCTCACCGCGTCCTCCGGCGAGTCCGCCTCGACGATCCCGAGGTCGGTTCCGGCGCGGTTCCTGAGGGTCCAGCTCTGGATCGCGACCACCGGCCTCCCGAGCTTCCGCGCGTAGGCGATCTCGGAGAGCGTTCCCCACTCTCCGCCGACGGCGATCACGGCCTCTCCCGACGCCACGACGGCGAGGTTGCGGGCATGACCGGTGCCGGTGGCGATGGCGTAGGTGACGTACGGGTTGGCGTCCGCCGGGGAGAGCGTCGGCAGGACGGCGATCACGGTTCCCCCGGCCTCGGTGGCGCCCTTCGACGCCGCCTCCATCACCCCGGTGAGGCCGCCGCAGACGAGGACGGCGCCGCCCTCCGCGATCCCGCGCCCGACCGCCTCGGCGTCGCGGAGGATCTCCGGTTCTCCCTCCGACGCGCCGATCACCGAGATCTGGACGTGCTGGGTCACGAGGCCTTGGCCTTCCCCTCGCGGAGCATCCTTCCCATCAGCTCGAGCGCGCCGCCCTTGTGGAGGTGCTCGTTGAGGTTGCCGCACTTCGGGCTCTGGACGCACGAGGGACAGCCGTCGTCGCAGGGGCACTCGCGGATCAGGCGGTCCGCGTCGCCGACCAGCCGCCCGAACTCCTCGTAGCCCCGCCGGGTGATCCCGACGCCGCCCGGATGGCCGTCGTAGATGAAGATCGTCGGCGATCCCGTCTGGTGGTGGATGTTGGTCGAGAGCCCGCCGATGTCCCAGCGGTCGCACATCGCGATCAGCGGCAGTACCGCGATCTGCCCGTGCTCCGAGGCGTGAAGCGCGCCGAGCAGGACCTCGCTCGGAAGTGCGGCGGCCATCCGGTCGCCGATCACGTACCAGAGGGCCTGGGTGACGAAGTCCTGTTCGGGCAGGTCGAGCGCGACGATGTCGATCACCTTGTTGTCCCCGAGCCGCTTTCGCTGGTAGGCGATCACCTGCTCGGAGACCGAGACGGCGCCGAAGTTGAGCTCGACGCCGAGCGTCCGGCGCTGGGTCTGCAGCTCCTCGATGTAGACCTCGGTCTCCTTCTTCACCTGGGTGTAGTAATCGCCCTCGAACGGCCTCACGATCGCCCGGCGGTGCCCGACGTCGAGCTCCGCGACCTCGTACGAGCGGCCCAGGTGGAGGTAGATCGCACCGGGATGGACGGTCGAGAAGGCGCGCTCGGCCTCGACGTTCCCGAGCATCTCGCCAGAGCTGGCATCGATCACCGCGACGCTGTCCGCCGAGGCGGATCGCAGCGCGATCCGTCCCGCGACGAAGTCCCCGGTCCTGGTGAGGTATCGCTCGCTCCGGCCGCGCCGCAGCTCGCCCATGGTCACGAGCCGCTCGGCGCCGTCCCGCCATCCCTCGCCGAGGATCTCGTCGTCCTCCGGGCCGAGCGGCGCCTCGTAGGCCGCGGCGAGCAGATGCTGCATCCGGATCTGCTCGGAGCGATGATCGAGGATCGCCGCCTCGACCGGCCGGCCGAGAAACTCGTCGGGGTGCCGGCAGAAGAACTGATCGAGTGCGTCCTGGCCCGCGACGTAGACCGCGAGCCCGCGGCGCCGTCGCCCGGCGCGACCCCACATCTGGCGCAGGCTCGCGACCGTTCCCGGGAAGTTGACGCAGATCGCCGCGTCCAGCTCGCCCACGTCGATGCCGAGCTCGAGGGCGTCGGTCGCGGCGACGGCGAGAAGCCCGCCGGAGGCGAGCTGCGCCTCGATCTCGCGGCGCTGCTGTGGGGTGTAGCCGGCTCGGTAGGGCGCGATCCGATCCGCCAGGTCACCCTGTCCCCGCCGGACGAGCTCGTCCGATGCGAATCGGTTGATCAGCTCGATCCCGCGCCGGCTTCGCATGAAGCAGATCGTCCGCACTCCCCGGGTCACGAGCTCGACCAAGAGGTCCGCGGCTTCGGAGACGGGGGATCGGCGGGTCATCGTTCGCTCCTCGATCACAGGCGGGTTCCACATCGCGATCTCGCGACCGGCGCGGGGCGCCCCGTCGTCGTCGAGGAGCTCAAACGGCAGCCCGGTCAGCCTCTCGGCCAGCTCGCCGGGGTTCGCGATCGTCGCCGATGCCATCACGAACCGTGGATGCGCGCCGTAGAGGCGCGCGATCCGGCGCAGGCGGCGAAGGACGTTCGCGACGTGGGAGCCGAAGACGCCCCGGTATGTGTGGGCCTCGTCGACCACGACCCAGCCGAGGTTCGCGAGGTAGTCGCCCCAGCGCTTGTGGTGGGGGAGGACCCCGATGTTCAGCATGTCCGGGTTGGTCAGGACGAGGTTCGCCCGCCGGCGAATGCCCGGCCGGTCCTCGCGCGGCGTGTCCCCGTCGTAGATCGCCTCGCGCAGGCCAGGCGGACGCAGCTCGCCGAGCTTCCGGGCCTGGTCCTGGGCGAGCGCCTTCGTCGGGTAGAGGTAGATCGCCCGCCGCTTCGGCTCGTGAGCGATCCCGTCGAGGACGGGGAGGTTGAACGACAGCGACTTCCCGGACGCGGTCCCGCTCGTCAGGATCAGGTTCGTCCGCTTCGCGGTCTCGTACGCCTCGGCCTGGTGGGAGTAGAGCGACTCGATCCCGACCGCGGACAGCGCCTCGGCAAGCTCCGGGTGCAGCGACTCGGGGAGCCCCGTGAGCTTCGCCATCGTCGCCGGCTCGGAGCTCTCGGCGACCAGGCGGCCGTCGTCGCGGGCCGGCCCCAGGGCCGGCTCCCAGGCGCCGCCCGCGATGCCGGCGCCCCACTCAACGCGAGCCTCCGCCGGTGAGCGAATCGCGCCCGCGATCCGCATCGCCTGGAGGGCGCTCGCATCGTGCAGGCGAAGCAGGTCGGCACCCTCGGCGACCGCGAGCGCGGTGGCCGCGGCGGTCGCCCACTCCCGCTCGCTCGGCCGGCAGTCGCGCATCCCATGAGCCGGCGAGCACCGCCCCCAGGAAGTCCTTGCGCGAGAGCGACACGTACAGCGGCCGGCCGAGCTCCCGAAGCTCGCCGAGCCGCCGCAGGATCTCGAGGTCGTCCGAGACCGAGAGATCGAAGTCGAGGCCGGGGTCGAGCGCGATCTGCTCCTCGCCGACGCCCGAGCGCGAGCGCCCGCTCGATCCGCGCCGCGAACCAGCGACGGAGGTGATCGACCGGGTCCTCGTAGCGCGGCGGCTCGCGGTCCTCGCGCGGGGGCCCCTCGATGTGCATGATCACCAGCCCGCAGCCGCTCTCGGCCGCGACCTCGAGCATCTCGGGCTCGCCCGCCGCCGATGTCGTTGATCGCCGCCGCCCCCGCCTCGAGCGCGCGCGCGGCGACCACGGGCGAGAAAGTGTCGGCCGAGACCGGCACGTCGACCCGCTCCGGAGACCGGCGATCGCCGGGACCAGGCGCGCAGCTTCGTCCTCCGCGGCGACCGGGGGACCGTTCCGCGCCGCCACCGCGCCCGACGTCCAGCATCTCGAACCCCTCCTCGACCAGGCGAAGCCCGTCCTCGACCGCCCGTTCTGGCGTGACGCTCCGGGCTCCCTCGAACATCGAGTCGTCGGTGACGTTGACGATCCCGACGCCCAGCGGATGCTCCAGCTCGAGCGTTCGGTCGCTAGCTTCCAGCGTGATTGCCATACGGTAGCTCAGAGTTACGGTTCGGGCCGATGTCACTTCGCTGCGTCTACACGGATCTCGACGGCACCCTCCTCGGTCACCAGGGCTCGCTTTTCCGCGACTCGGAGGGGAACTTCTCCATGCTCCAGGCACGAGCGCTGGAGGCATGTCACCGGGCCCGGGTGGAGGTGGTGATCAAGTCAGGGCGCCGGGAGTCCTCGGTGATGGAGGACGCGAAGCTGATCGGAGCGAGCTCCTACATCTGCGAGGTCGGCGCAGCGGTGGTGATCGACGGCGAGCGGACGGAGCTGGTCGGCGATGCGGAGGGCGATCCGGGCAAGAGCCTCGCCGAGACGATGGTCGACCGGGGCATCCCCGACGAGCTCTTCGAGCACTTCGCGGGCCGGCTCGAGTGGCACAGCCCGTGGCATCGCCAGCGCGAGCTCTCGCTGCTCTTCCGGGGAAAGGTCGACGTCGACGAGGCGAACGCCCTTCTCGCGGAGCGCGGCCACACGGGGCTTGCGCTTGATCGACAACGGCGCGATCTTCGCCCCGATGGAGGGCATCGACGGGCCCGCCCACGCGTACCACCTGCTCCCCGAGGGAGCGAGCAAGGCGCGGGCGGTCGCCTTCCACCAGCGGGTGCGCGGCTACGCGCCCGAGGAGTGCATCGCGATCGGCGACTCGGTCGAGGACCTCGACGTCGCCGAAGTCGTCGGCCGCTTCTTCGTCCCCGCGAACGGCCCCGAGCGAGATCCCGCGCTGCGCGAGGCGATCGCCGGCCGACCGAACGTCACCGTGACCGAGGGACGAATGGGCGAGGGCGTCTACGAGGCGGTCGTCTCGACCCTGGCGGGCGCGCGATGCAGGACGGTCACGTCGAGCGCGACGATCCCGGCTCCCCCGAGCGGGTCTTCGACGCTGCTCGCCGACCACGCCAACTACGACCGCTTCCGGGACATGAGCAGCTCCGAGCTGGTCAAGCGAGGGCAACCCGCCGCCGAACGGGGTCGGCGCGTTGCGGAGGATGCAGGTCGGGCCGCTTCTGCGCTTCGACGAGGAGATCACCGCGTACGAGCGGCCGTCGCGGCTGGACTACCTGATCGCCGACGTGAACGCCCCTTCGACCACCAGGGCGGCTCGATCCGGCTGCGGGCAGGATGGACGGCGGCACCCACGTGGACTGGAGCTCGACCTTCGCGTCCCGATGCCGCTGGTCGGCGGCCTCACGGAGCGGTGTCTGGGATGCCCGGTCGATGCTCGACGCCGCGGGCTTCCGCCGCGTGCTCGAGGACGTCGAGCGGCCCACCTTCGTAACGGGTGCCCAGCCATTGGGGAGCGCGCGGGAGTATCAGCCCGGCCCTTGGCGGAGCGCGCCGCAGTAGCCTGCAGCGATCTCGGCGGTCAGCCGGCGCCGTTCTCCGAGCCGAAGCCCGTCTTGCGCTGCTCGAGCTCACGCTGTTCGATCACGCGGTCGATCAGCCCGTACTCGGCCGCCTCGTGCGCCTTGAAGAAGCGATCGCGCTCCATGTCCTCGTGGACCTGCTTCTTCGACTTGCCGGTGTGCTTGGCGTAGATCTGAGTCGAGGCGGTCGCGAAGGTCGAGCGTCTCCTTCGCGTGGATCTCGATGTCGGCCGCGACGCCCTCGAAGCCGCCGCTCGGCTGGTGGATCAGGATCCGGGAGTTCGGCAGCGCCATCCGCTTGCCCTTGGCCCCGCCGGCTAGGAGCAGCGCCCCCATCGACATCGCGATGCCGTAACAGATGGTCCGCACGTCGGGCTTCACGAACTGCATCGCGTCATAGATCGCCAGCCCGGCGTAGACGATGCCCGCCGGGGCAGTTGATGTAGAGGGAGATGTCCTTGTCGGGGTCCTCGGACTCGAGGTGGATGATCTGGGCGACGATCAGGTTGGCGATCTGATCGTCGATCGCCGGCCGAGGAAGATCACCCGCTCGCCGAGCAGGCGGGAGTAGATGTCGAAGGAGCGCTCGCCACGGGCGCTCTGCTCGACGACCATCGGGACCAGCGGCATCGGAACCTCCTCGTCTTTCAAAATAACGCAACCCCTCGGTTGCACGAGTCACGATACCATATGGCAACCATGCGGTTGCGAACGAGAATCCGGACAGCGGACGAGATGCGCCCTGGGTTGAGCGCGAAACCCTAGTCGAGGCTACTCCGGAGGAGGTCTGGGAGGCGCTGACCGACGAGGATCGCCTCGAGGAGTGGATGGCCCCGGACGTCGAGCTCGATCCCATCGAGGGCGGCGAGATCGCTGTCCGCGACGGCGACGACGAGCGGATCGGCACCGTCGAGACCATCGAGGAGGAGGAGCGCTTCGCCTTCACCTGGTCCCGCCCCGGCGAGGGCGAGAGTTTCGTCGAGTTCACCCTCGAGCCGCTTCCCGGCCGGCACCCGGGTCACTGTTGTCGAGACGCCCGATCGGCCCGACCGCGATGGCGCTCGCCGCCGGATGGGGGACCGCGGCTCGCGCGCCTGCATCGCTCCCTTCGATTCGCTCCGGTCGCTTGAGGGCACCCGCGCACCGACAGGTCGACTCGATCTTCGCCGCGCTCGCCGACCCGACCCGCCGGCGGGTGGTGGAGAAGCTCGCGCGCGGCGGCACGGTTACGGCGAGCGGCCTGGCGGATCAGCTCCCGATCACGCGCCAGGCCGTCGCCAAGCATCTCTCCGCACTGCGCGGCGCGGAGCTCCTCAGCGCCAGCCGGGTCGGCCGGGAGACCCACTACAAGCTCCGCCCGCAGCCGCTCAACGAGGCCGCGCACTGGATCCAGATGGTGAGCGCCGAGTGGGACGACCGGCTCGAGGCGCTCCGCGCGCTCGCTCGAGAAGCGGCGGGTGCCGGTCCAAGCCAGGCATCGTGCGCCCATGGCCAAAGCCACCGTCGCGGAGGAGGAGTACCTCCAGATCATGTTCTGGCTGGAGGAGGCCGGGCTGCCGATCAACGGCGCGAACATCGCGCGGGCGATGCAGCTCTCTCCGCCCACCGTCCACGAGATGATCGGCCGGCTCGAGGGAGACGGATACGTCGAGCGGGCGGACGACAAGTCCCTTGACTTCACCGACAAGCGGGCGCAAGGAGGCCGAGGCGATCTCGCGGCGCCATCGCCTGATCGAGCGGTTCCTGACCGACGTGCTCGGGATTCCCTGGGACGAGGTCCACGAGGAAGCGGAGCGGCTGGAGCACGCGATGTCGCCGGTGCTCGAGGAGAGCATGCTGGCCGCGATCGGCGACGCGAAGACCTGCCCGCACGGTCACCCGATCGTCGAGGGAGCGCGGGAGGAGGGCGTCCTGCTCGCCGATGTAGAGCCCGGCGCCGACGTCCGGATCCTCCGGTTCGAGAACGAGGCAGAGGAGATCCTGCACTACCTGAAGGAGCACCGGGCTCTATCCCGGCCTCGAGGGCAAGCTCGAGAGCTCAGACGACGATGAGGTGGTGGTCGGCTCCGATGAGGGCCGACATGCGGTCTCGAAGAGCGTCGCCGAGACGGTCTCCGTGAAGGCCGACCGGCCCCGCCGTCGCGCCCGCCCCTTCCCGAGCAGCTCGTCGTCAGCTCGGACCGCTACGGGCGTTGAGCCGGCGGCGGCGTCTGTGGCCGCCGAATGTGCAGGAACGCCGTTTACCAATCGTTATCCCGGGCCTTAGTTCGTCGGCGGAGACTCCCCTGATAGGTCGCACCGGAGTAGCTGAGTAAGCAACTCAACAAACGGGGGAAAGAGCATGGAACCGAGCACACGAACCTTGATCACCGACCGGAACATCGCCGAGCGGCGTCTCGTGTCGATCGCGCGAGCGATCGAGGCGCACCGTGACGAGCAACGCCGCAAGCCGTACCCGACGCGGGCCGAGGACCTGAACCTGTACCGCCGCGCCCAGGAGATCCTGGGCCACCGGATCTAGGCTGCCTGGCGGCCGCTGCTCTCCCGCAGGCGCTGGAGGGCGCGGGCGAGGCGCTGGATCCCCTCGTCGACGTCGCCCGCCGGAACGGGTGCGAACGACAGGCGCAGGCTCGAGGAGCCCCCTTCGAGCATGAAGTCGGGCCCGGCGATGAACGTCACGCCCTCCTCCTTCGCCTCGGCGAGAAGCGCGGTCGTATCGACGTCGCTCATCGAGGGAGAGCCAGAGGAAGTACCCGCCCTCGGGAACGACGAACTTCGCCTCGGGGATGTGCTGTTCGAGCGCCTTGACGAGGGCGTCACGCCGTTCCCGGAGCGCGGCGTTGACGTACTCGATGTTCTTCTCCAAGCCCTCCGGAACGGCAGAGCTCCCAGACGATCGACTCCGCCAGCATGCTCGGGCGAGATGTACTGCTCGTTCGCGAGCTTCGCGAGCGCCGCGATCTCGTCAGCGGGCCCGATCAGGTAGCCGACCCGAACCCCGGGCGCCACCGTCTTCGAGAATGAGGAGGCATGGATGACTCGGTCGTGCTATCCTGCTCCAGCATCGTCGGCAGCGGGTCGCCCTCGAAGGAGATCAAGCCGGTAGGGATCATCCTCGAACAGGTTGAACCCGCGCTCGGCTGCGAGATTCACCAAGCGCAGGCGCTTCTCCGCCGACAGCGTGCAGCCGGCGGGGTTGTGGAAGTTGGGGATTACGTGCACGAGCGAGTGTCGGTACCGGCGGTGACCTCCGCAATCGCCTCGACGCTGACCCCGTCATCCTCGAGCGCGACGCCGACGGGCTCGATGCCCAGCCGGTTCAGCAGAAGCAGCGTCCGGTCGTAGCGAGGGTTGCTCCACGACCACCCGGTCGCCACGCTCGAGCAGGAACCGAAACAGCATCGCCGCCCGCCTCGAGTGAGCCGTTGGTCGACCATCACCTGGTCGGGTCTTGACCCCGTGAAGCTCCGCGATCCACTCGCAGAGCCCGAGGTGACCGCGGCCGGTGCCGTAGCTGAGCGCCTTCTCCCAGTCGGACTCGAGCGCCCGGCGCGGCCGCCTCACGCACAGCCTCGTGGGGGAGGATGTCGATGCTGGGTGCGCCGCGCGCGAAGCTGATCGTCTTCTCGGCCATTGCGCAGCCAGTATATGAACGGTGCCATAATCGCTTGACTGGGGATGAAGGCCGCCACCCGGCAGGCATGCCTTCCGTCGGCACGGACGCCGGCAGGGCAGTACCCGCCGAGCCGTTGGCAATACTTTCTGCCGTGCCCGCCTCGCTCGAGTTGGTCAAGATCGCGCTTCAGGCCTACGGCAGCGGCGACTGCGAGATCGCGCTTGCGATGGCCGACCCGCTGATCCGATGGGACGAGCGCGCTTCACGTACGGACGGGGAGCTGGTCTGGGAGCGTGAGGCCGTCCAGCGCGCGATGCGCCGCTATCTGGACGGTTGGGAGCAGTACCGATTCGACGTCGAGGACATCGCCGAGGTCGGACCGGGAAAGGTCGTCGGAATCTGCCGCGAGCGCGGCACGCCCAAGGACGGGCCTCCGGTCGACCGGCGCTTCGGCGGCCTCTGGGTGGTCGAGAACTCGAAGATCGCCTCCTGGGCGACCTATCTCACCCCGAAGGAGGCGGTTCGCGCGGCCAAGGAGCTCCTGGGCGGGCGGATCGAGCCGGATCAGATCAAACGGAGCACGGGGCCGACGAACCCCGCCGAGCCCGTGGAGGCCTCATCCGGGCAGGGGCCTCGCGAGCGCCCGCTTACGAAGAGCGAGGAGCAGAAGCGGGCCGCCCGGGCCCGCGCCCGGCTCCGCCGCCGCAACTCACGGCAGACGGCCTAGGCCGGCCGGGTCAGGCCTTTGCGCCGATCGTCTCGGCCGCGAGCTGGGCGGTCTCGGTCGGGCTCTTGCCGACCCGGACGCCCTTCTCCTCGAGCGCCTTCTTCTTTGCCTCGGCCGTTCCCGACGAGCCGGAGATGATCGCGCCGGCGTGCCCCATCTGCTTGCCCGGGGGAGCGGTGAAACCTGCGATGTAGCCGACCACCGGCTTCGACACGGACTCCGCGATGAACTCCGCGGCCCGCTCCTCGGCGTCGCCGCCGATCTCGCCGACCATCACGATCAGGTCGGTCTCGTCGTCCTGCTCGAACAGCGTCGAGGATGTCGATGAAGTCCGAGCCGACGATCGGGTCCCCGCCGATTCCGACGATCGTGGAGTTCCCGAGACCGGCCTGCTTCAGCTCGTTTCCGATCTGGTAGGTGAGAGTCCCGGACTTGGAGACCACGCCGATCGAGCCCTGCTCGAAGAACTGGGCGGGGATGATCCCGACGTTCGCCTTGCCGGGGCAGAGGACGCCCGGGCAGTTGGGGCCGATCAACCGGACGCCCGGCCTCGCGAGCCTTCCAGTAGGTGTCGAGCATGTCGTGCACCGGAATGTGCTCGGTGATCGCGATGACCGTCTCCGATCCCGGCGTCGATCGCCTCGTTGATCGCCGCCGCGGCGAACCGGGCCGGGACGAAGATCATCGACGTGTTGGCGCCGCGCTCGTCGACCGCCTCCTTGATCGTGTCGAAGATCGGGATCCCCTCGACCTCCTGGCCCCCCTTCTTGGGGGTGACGCCGGCGACCACATCGGTGCCGTAATCGCGGTTGCGAAGGCCGTGGAAGCTTCCCTCCCGGCCGGTCAGCCCCGAGATCACGAGCTTCGTGTCGTTGTCGACGATGATCGCCACGGCTAGGCGTTCGCCTTCGCCTTCGACTCGGCCATGGCGATCTCGACGACCTTCTCCGCGGCCCCCAGCATCGTCTTCTCGACGTGGAGGTTCGGCAGGTTGGCCTCGGCGAGAAGCCCCAGTCCCTCCTCGGAGTTCGTTCCATCGAGGCGGACGACCAGCGGCACGTCGATGTCCATCCGCTGGAAGGCCTCGATGATCCCCTTGGCGATCTCGTCGCAGCGGGTGATGCCGCCGAAGATGTTGAACAGGATCGCGACGACCTTCGGATCCGACGTGATCACCTCGAGCGCGTCGATGATCGCCTCCGCCTTCGATCCGCCACCGGCATCGAGGAAGTTGGCGGGCTTGCCGCCGGCCTGCGCCACGACGTCGAGGGTCGACATGCACAGGCCGGCCCCGTTACCGAGGATTCCGATGTCCCCGTCCAGCTTCACGTAGGTGAGCCCCTTCTCCTTCGCCATCTGCTCCTGGGGATCCTCGGCGGATTGATCCTCGAGCTCGGCCAGCTCCTCGTGCCGGAACAGAGCCGAGTTGTCGATGGTGACCTTGGCATCGAGCGCGATCACGTCCCGGTCTCTTGTCACGACGAGCGGGTTCACCTCGATCAGGGTCGCGTCGCTGTCGTTGAACGCCTCGTAGAGCTTCAGCATCAGCGCAGCAGTCTTCTCGCGGGCATCCTCGGCGACGCCGGCGTCCGCGGCCAGCTTGGTGGCCTGCGCTTCGCCGAATCCCTCCTTCGGCTCGACGTGCCGCCTGACGAGTGCGTCCGGGTCCTTGTCGGCGATCTCCTCGACGTTCATCCCGCCCATCGTCGAGAGCATCGTCATCAGCTTCTTCGCGGAGCGGTCGAGGATGATCGAGGCGTAGTACTCGGCCTCGATCTCCGACGCGCGCTCGACCCAGACCTGGTCGACCGTGAAGGGGCCCTCGCCTCGGGGGCCGCGAATGTCCATGCCGAGGATCGCCTTGGCGTGCTCCTCGGCCGCCTCGCGGTTCTCGGCGAGCTTGATCCCGCCGGCCTTGCCGCGGCCGCCGATCTGGACCTGCGCCTTGATCACGCACGGATAGCCGATCCGCTCCGCCGCCTGGACTGCCTTCTCGACTGTGTCGGCGACCTCCCCCTCGGGTACGGGGACCCCATGCCCGGCGAAGAGCTGCTTTCCCTGATATTCGAGCAGGTCCAAGGCTGCGAGAGCCTACATGAGCGTCAAATCAGGCCGCTGACGGGGCCGGAAGCGCCCCCGATGTGCAAATTGCGATAATCCCCGCCGCTCTCATGGCCCTTCCAAAGCTCAAGGAGATCGAGTGGGTGACGACCGACTGCTACGGAACCCTGATCGACTGGGAGAAGGGCATCGGCGACGCCTTCAAGAGGGAGGCCGACCGCGATGGCCTCACGATCGACGAGAAGGCGTTCCTCGATCGCTTCTTCGAGATTCAGGCGCAGATCATGTCCGGGTCATACGAGCTCTACGCCGAGGTCCTGCGCAGGGCGGCGGTTCAGGCCGCGGCTGAGATCGACTGGACGATTGAGCCCTCCCGCGCCCAGTTCCTCCCCGACAGCGTGGGGTCATGGCCCCCTTTTCGCGAGGCGAATGCCGCCATGGACCGCCTGAAGGAGCGGTACCAGATCGGCATCGTCACCAACACCGACGACAAGCTGCTCGGGATCTCCAGGCGCCACCTGCGCACTGAGCTCGACCTCGTCGTCACCGCCCAGCAGGTCCGGAGCTACAAGCCCGACCCGACCCACCTGAGGGAGACCGCGCGCCGGATCGGCGGCAAGAAGGGGTGGGTCCACATCGCCGCGGGCTACGAGACCGAAATCGCCCCGGCACTGAAGATGAACGTCCCGGTGATCTGGGTCAACCGCCAGGGCGAGAAGCTCGAGGGGCGGAAGGCGCCCGACGCTACGGTCCGGAACCTTCGCGACGCCGCCGCGAAGCTCGGCGCGAAAGCTTGCTGCAGCACCCTCGCGTTACTCGATCTTCGCGAGGACGTCGCCCGGGTTGACCGAGGCGCCCTCCTTCGCGACAAGAGAGGTGATCTTGCCGTCCTTGTGGGCGGTGATCTCGTTCTCCATCTTCATCGCCTCGATCACGCACACGAGGTCTCCGGTCGAGACCTCCTGCCCCTCTTCGACCGGCACCTTGAAGACGTTGCCCTGGAGCGGCGAGACCAGCTCGTCGCCCGAGGCAGCGGAGGCGCCGCCCGCCTTGCGCTCGCGCTTCGGAGGCCGCTTCAATCCGGCGGCCCCAGCCCCCGCCGCCGCGGGCACCGCTCCGGCCTCGCCGATCACCGTGACGTCGAAGAGCTTGCCGGCGACCTCGACCATGTAATCGCGCGAGACCTTCTCTGCCCCGTCCTCGGCGGCGGGCGCCGCGGTCTGGGCGGTTTCCTGCGGCGCGAGCGACTTCAGCCAGTCCCTGTCCTCGATCAGGTCGCGGCAGGTCTCGCCCTTCTCCCACTGCTTGGTCGCCAGCAGCGCCCTGTGGAACGGGATCAGCGTCGTCACCCCGCCCACCTCGTACTCGTCGAGCGCCCTGAGCATCCGGGCGGTCGCGAGCTCGCGGTCGACGTCCCAGACGATCAGCTTCGCGACCATCGGGTCGTACATCGGGGTGATCTCCGAGCCCGCCTCGACGCCGGAATCGACGCGAACGCCGGGACCGGCCGGCTCCCGGTAGGAGGTGATCTTGCCCGGGGCGGGCGCGAAGTTCTTGTGGGCGGCCTCGGCGTTGATTCGGCACTCGATGGCGTGGCCGTGGAGCTCGACGTCGTCCTGGGAGATCGAGAGGATCTCACCGGCGGCGATCTTGATCTGCTCCCGGACGATGTCGATGCCGGTGACCATCTCGGTCACGCAGTGCTCGACCTGGACGCGCGTGTTCATCTCGAGGAAGAAGTAGTCGTCGCCGACCTGGAGTCCCTCGACGGTGCCGGCGGAGCGATAGCCGACGGCGGCCGTGGCGTCGGTCGCGATCTTGCCGATGCGCTCGCGCATCTCGTCGTCCACCTTCGGGCCGGGAGCCTCCTCGATCAGCTTCTGGTGGCGGCGCTGGACCGAACAGTCGCGCTCGCCGAGGTGGATCACGTTCCCCTTCGAGTCAGCGAGCACCTGCACCTCGACGTGGCGCGGATCCTCGAGATAGCGCTCGAGGTAGACGGTGGGATCGCTGAAGAACTTCTCGCCCTCGCGGGCGGCTCCCTCGAAGGCGTCCGGGAGCGACTCCTCGTCGACGGCGACCCTGAACCCCTTGCCGCCGCCCCCTCCCGCGGCCTTGCATGCGATCGGGTAGCCGAACTCCTTTGCCTGCTTCTTCGCATCCTCCACGTCCTTCGCGGGCTTGGTCGAGCCCGGGACGATGGGGACGCCCGCCTTCTGCATCAACTCGCGCGAGCGCGTCTTCGACCCCATCGCCTCGATCGCCTTCGGCGGCGGGCCGATCCAGGTGATCTTCGCCTTCTCGCAGGCGGCCGCGAACTCGGCGTTCTCGGCGAGGAAGCCGTAACCGGGATGGATCCCCTCGGCCCCAGCGTTCTTGGCGACCTCGAGGATCTTGTCCACGTTCAGATAGCTCTCTGCGGGTGTCGCCGGCCCGAGCAGGAAGGCCTCGTCGGCTTCGCGCACATGGGGTGCGTCCCTGTCGATCTCCGAGTAGACGGCGACCGACCCGATCCCCATCTCCTTGAGCGCACGGGCCACGCGGATCGCGATCTCGCCGCGGTTTGCGATCAGGACTTTCTCGAACACGGCGGAGGAGTATTGCGGCTGGGCCTGGCCGGTGCGTTTGCCGTCGTCACGCCTCGGGCATGGTCCAGGCAGCGCCACGGAAGGCGTCGATTTACGCTAGCCAAGGAGGGATAGCCTGGTGAACGGACTCTTTCGGACTCTCGTCGTCGCCGGGTTGCTCGCGTTTGGGGCCCTCGCCGCCACACCTGCCGCGGCCGAGCCGCCGAGCGAGACGCCGGTCGCACCGCTGCAGCTCTCGCTCGGAGACTCGTGGGCGTTCGGCTTCGGTGCCAGCGTCCCCGGCGAGGGGGGATACGTTCCGCAGCTGAACGAGGCGCTCAAGGACGACTTCAACTGCAATGGGGCGGAAGTGTCTCGGGCAGAGGCCGGATGCCCGCAACTGGAGCTGGTGAATCTGGCCCGTGGCGGCGCAACCACCCCTAGCATGATCGCCGGCCAGTTTCCCGACGCGATCGCGCTTCTCGAAGCCAGGAACGGGAATCTCAACCCGCGCGACGACGTCGAGGTGATCACGCTCCACATCGGTGGCAACGACGTGACCATGCCGATCATCGGCGCCTGTGTCGCCGTGGGGCTCACGCCGAGCTGTCTGGCGGTGATCCAGGCGGAGTTCGCGGCCTACGCGAGCGACCTGGATGTGGCGCTGTCGACTCTCCGCCAGGCCGCCGGGCCCGACGCGCGGATCGTGATCGGGACCTACGACAACCCGATCGCGACCTGTTTCCTCAGTCAGTTTCTGGGGGCGGTCCAGCTCGGTGCCCTCGTCCTCGAGGGTGGCGGTCCGGTCTCGCGGGGGCTCGACGACATCATGCGCGAAGTCGCTGCGCGCTACGACGTCGAGGTCGCAGAGGTCTTCGGGGATCTCGTGTCGCAGGACTGGGTCGGAGGGACGGACTGTCTCCATCCCGATGACTCCGGCTACGACAAGGTGACGATCGCCTTCCAGGAGGTGCTCGGCGCGCTCTGAGGGAGCGGGAGCTCGCGCCGTGGGCGCGACCCTGTGCAGCTACCCGTCCGGGTCAAGCGCGGGGGGAGGCGACCTCGTCCCCCATTACCGATACCGCTTGCGCCCGCCGCATCAGCTCCTGCTCCCACGGGTCGGCCTCGACCTCTCGGCGGAGCAGGTACTGGATGCCGAACAGAGCGGCGAAGGAGACCGCGGCGAAGCCGATCGTGTACGGGACCAGATCCGTGTTCGCCTTTTCGAGGATCGCTATTCCGGCCGCGATCAGGACCACCCCGAGGGCCGTTCGGAGGAGGCCCTGCGGCCACGAGACGGACAGGTTCGATCCGAGAATGACGCCGGGGACCGAGCCCACCAGGATGTTCGCGGCGAGGCCGAAATCCACGTTGCCGCTGAAGATGTGCGCGATCCCCGCCGCCCAGAGCAGGATCGCGGCGTGGAAGACGTCGGTACCGACCACCCTGTGGGGGGTGAGGCGGAAGACGGTGATCAGCATGATCGCGATCACCGTGCCGCTGCCGGCGGAGCTGAGCCCGATCACGAAGCCGGTGGTAGCGCCGATTCCGACCGCCGCGATCTTGTGGCGGGTATGGATCTCGAAGTCGTCGCGTTCCTCGATCTTGTCCGCGAGGAACAGGCTGCGCAGGAGGGTGATCGCGCCGACGACCAGCAGGCAGCCCGCGAGGATCGCGAACACCGTGCTGTCGAGGTCGTCGCCGAGCCGCCGCTCGAGCAGGTCGAGGACCCAGACCCCGGCGATCGCGGACGGGACGCTTCCCGCCGCCAGCCACAAGGCGAGCGGCATGTTCACCGTCTTCAGCTTCAGATGGCGCCACCCGCCCGCGGTCTTGGTGACGGCCGCGTAGAAGATGTCCGTTCCGATCGCGGTCGTCGGCTTGATCCCGAAGACCAGGATCAGGAGGGGAGTCATCAGGGAGCCGCCGCCCATGCCGGTGAGCCCGACCAGGAAGCCGACGCCGAAGCCGAAGAAGATGATCGCTGGATCCATGGGGCAGAAGGGACGAGGCGGCCGGTGGACGAGCCCCCTAATTGGTCGGGTTTCTAGTGACGATCCGCGCCAGAACCGATGGTGCAGAGCGGCCTACTGCTTCTCGACGTCCTTGCCCTTCCCGCCCTTGACGATGTCGCGGCCGGCACCGCCGGTGAGCTTGTCCTTCCCGGCCTGGCCGAGGAGCCGGTCGTTGCCGGCTCCGCCCTTCAGCTTGTCCTTGCCGGTGCCGCCGCAGACCCGGTCCTTGCCGCCCCGCCCGACGAGCTTGTCAGCGCCGCCGTTGCTGACGATCACGTCGGCTCCCTTGTGCCCTTGAGGATGTCGCGGGAGTCGGAACACCAGCCCGATCCGCTTTCTCATACCTTCCCCTTTCCCCCTGGGTCGGCCGATCCTACTCCCTCAGCGCGTGACCCAGGCCCCCTCGTCCTTGGTCAGATCGAGCACTTCGTCGGGGATCCTCCCGTCGCGAAGATCGGCGATCGTCACGTGCTCGAGAACGCGGCGAAGCGAGGCCCGCACTGCGATCCAGACGTCGCTCAGCTTCTCGGCGTGGCCGGGGTACTTCGTCGCCTCGGGAGCGAGGTCCTGGATGTTCGCGAGCGGGCCCTCGACGGCGCGGATCACGTTCGCCAGGGTGATCTCCTCGGGCGGCCGCGCCAGCCAATAGCCGCCCCGCGCGCCGCGACGGGCGCGAACCAGCCGGGCGTGCTTCAGCTCGAGAAGGATGTGCTCGAGGAACTGGAGCGGGATGCCCTGGGCGTCGGCGAGCTTCTCGCCCTTCACCGGCTGGTCGCCGGCGGCCGCCATCTCGACCGCCGCGCGGACCGCGTAGTCGGCCTTGGCCGAGATCCTCATATGCTGCGCCGCCGATGCTGGACCTGCAGAGCCACTCGACCTACTCCGACGGCGAGCTTCCGCCCGCCGAGGTGGTCGCCGCGGCGGCGGCGGCGGGAGTGACGACGCTCGCCCTCACGGACCACGACGCGATCGACGGCGTTGCCGAGGCCGCGGAGGCGGCTCGGAAGGAGGGAGTCGCACTGGTGCCGGCGACGGAGATCTCGTGTGTTCACGGGCGGCTCGATGACATGCACATGCTGGGCTACTGGGTGTCTACCACGGCGATCGCGCCGGCCTGCGAGCGCGCGCAGGCCGAGCGGGTGACCCGCGCTCGGGAGATCGTCGAGCGGCTGAACGCCCAGGGAGTCCCGGTGCGATTCGAGGATGCGATCGCCCAGGCGGGCGACGCCTCGTCGGTCGGCAGGCCTCACATCGCCAAGGCCGCCGGCGTGAAGCCTGAGGGGATGAGCGCCTTCTTCGAGGAGTGGCTCGTGCCCGGGGCGAAGGCGTTCGTCTCCAGGCGCTGGCCGAGCGCACCCGAGGCGATCGAGAACATCCACGAGGCCGGCGGCGCCGCGGTTCTCGCCCATCCATTCTGGGACCTCGACGACCCGGGCGAGGTCGCCGCCCTCGTGGGCGAGCTCGACCTCGATGGGATCGAGTGCTTCTACCCGGCGCACGACCGGGCGCAGACCGAGTTCCTGCTCGGGCTCTGCCGCGAGCGGGGCCTGGCTGCCACCGCCTCGTCCGACTTTCACGGCCCGAACCACAAGATGTTCGACTCCTTCTGCGCCTATCCGACTTACGACCTCGGCACCCCTGAGCTTCCGGCGAAGCCGAGCTCTGGCTAAACGGGTTGCTCCTCGCTTCGCTCGGAGCACCCTCGCATCTATGCGGGCTGGGCCGCCGGGATCAGCTGGCGCTCCTCGAGCAGCGTCAGGATCTTGCCCGCCGACTCCTCGGGCGACTGGTGCTCGGTGTCCAGGGTGAGCTCGGGGTCGAGCGGCGGCTCGTACGGGTCGGAGACGCCGGTGAACTCCTTGATCTCGCCCTTGAACGCCTTCTCGTAGAGCCCCTTCACATCGCGCTCCGCGCAGACCTCGACCGAGGCCTTGACGAAGATCTCGATGAAACGCTCGCCCATGACGCCGCGGGCCTCGTCGCGGAGCTCGCGGTAGGGGGAGATCGCCGCGGTGATCACCGGGACGCCGTTACGCGAGAGCAGATCGGCGACGAACGCGATCCGGCGGATGTTCGTGTCGCGGTCCTCCTTCGAGAAGCCGAGTCCCTTCGAGAGGTTCTCGCGGACGATGTCGCCGTCCAGCACCTCGACCCTCGAGCCGCGATCGCGAAGCTCGGACTCGACCAGCCGGGAGATCGTCGTCTTGCCGGCGCCCGAGAGCCCGGTGAACCAGAGTGTGAAGCCCCGCTCATCAGCCATTGTCTTCCTTCGTCTCCTTCTTGTATGAGTCGATCAAGATCTGAGCCACCTCGGGGCGGCTGAACTCCTCCGGCGGCAACTCGCCGCCCGCGAGCATCTCCCGCACCTTCGTGCCGCTCAAGAAGACGTGGTCCTCGGCGCCGTGCGGGCAGGTCTTGCCCGAGCCCATTCCCTCGCAGCGGTTGCACCAGAAGGAGTGCTCGAAGAAGAGGGGCTGGATCCCGAGCCGCTCGATGCTCAACCTCGTCGAAGATCAGCTGCGCGTCGTAGGTGCCGTAGTAGTCGCCGACGCCCGCGTGGTCGCGCCCGACGATGAAGTGGGTGCAGCCGTAGTTCCGGCGTGCGATCGCGTGGAGGATCGCCTCGCGCGGGCCCGCGTAGTGCATCTTCGACGGGAAGACGCCGAGGATCACGCGGTCCGTGGGGTAGTAGTCCTCCATCAGGACCTCGTAGCAGCGCATCCGCACGTCGGCGGGGATGTCGCCCGCCTTGGTCTTGCCGATCAGGGGATGGATGAAGAGGCCGTCGGTGATCTCGAGCGCGCACTTGGTCAGGTACTCGTGGGCGCGATGGATCGGGTTGCGGGTCTGGAAGGCGACGACGCGGCTCCAGCCCCGGTCGGCGAACGCCTTGCGGGACTCCTCCGCCGGTGAAGTACCGCGACATGAACGCGTCCTCGTGGTCGGGGAGGGCGTCGACCTCGTAGGTCCCGGCGATGCAGCGGGCGCCCTCCTCGTAGATCGCCGCGACGCCCGGATGCTCCTTGTCGGTGGTCCGGTAGACGTTCTCCGCCTCGGCCTCGAGGTCGCGCTCGAAGACCTCGGTCACGGACAATCGCCCGAGCTCCTTGCCCTCGTCCGAGGAGAGCTCGACCACGTCGCCGTCGGAGGCGTCGAGGTCGGTGGCGAGCGTGATCGGGATCGGCCAGTAGGAGCCGTCGGCGAGGGTCATCGACTCGACGACGCTCTTCCAGTCCTCCGAGCCCTGGGGGCCGGAGAGGGGCGCGAAGCCGCCGTTTCCGATCATCTCGAAGTCGGCGGTCTGGCGGTCGGTCAGTTGCAGCTTGAGTTGTGTCTGGGTCATGGGGAGTCCGGGGTGGTGGGGGGAAAGCTGATCGGCTTGGTCAGGAAGCGGCGTAGGGTAACGGCTTCGGCGATCTCAGCCGTGCAGGCCGCACTCCGTCTTCTCGAGTCCGGCCCAGCGGCCCGCCCGGGCGTCCTCGCCGGCGGCCGGCTTCCGGGTGCAGTGGGTGCACCCGATCGAGGGATATCCCTGGTCGTGAAGCGCGTTGTAGGGGATGTCGTGCTCGAAGATGTACGACCAGACCTGCTCCTCGGACCAGTCCGCGAGCGGGTTCAGCTTCCAGAGGCCGAAGCGCTTGTCCCAGCCGAACTTCGGCGCGCCGGAGCGGGTCTGGGAGTCAGAGCGGCGGATGCCCGAGACCCAGACGTCGACGGCCGCGAGCGCGGAGCGCATCGGCTCGACCTTCCGGATCCCGCAGCAGGCGTCGGGGTCACGGCTCCAGAGCTCGCCGCCGTAGAGGCCCTTCTGCTGCTCCAGCGTGATCGAGCTGTAGCGATGAAAGCGGATCCCGTAGCGCTCCTCGAGGCGGCTCTTGGTCTCGTACGTCTCGGGGAAGAGGACGTCCGTGTCGAGGTAGAAGAAGCGGGCGTCCTGGTTGATCGAGTTCGCCATGTGCACGGTGACCGAGCTCGTCTTCTGGAACGAGCATGCGATGTACATCCGCGGGTTGAAGGTGTCGAGCGCCCAGCGCAGCGCCTCCTCCGCGCTCGCGTCCTCGAGCTCGGCGGCGACGGACTCGGGATCGAACCCGAGATCGACTCCGTTCTGGCCGGCGAGGCCGGCCGTCCCTGTCGCAGTTGGCTCCATCAGAAGGTGGCTAGACCGCGCACTCGCCCTCGCCGCGCTCGACCTTGTAGGGCTCGGAGCGGTTCCAGTCGATGAAGTGGAGCAGGTTCTCGGCGTTGAACTCGACCGGCAGCCTCAGGTCGGAGATCAGCTCCTCGAACTGCTCGGTGCCCGTCCGCTCGACGAACTCGTTGAAGTTCTCGCCGTTGTTCCGCTTCTCTTCGTAGTTGCGGATCCAGCGCTCGACCGCGTCGGGGACGCGCTTCGCGGGGAGCCGGGCCTTCAGCCGGTGGCCGAAGGCGACATCGCCACCCTCGAAGCTTCCGGCGATGTGCGGGATGTAGGCCGGGATCGTGTGATCGCCGACCTTGATCGAGGCGCCGTAGAACCCGATCGTCGCGATGTGGTGCTGTGAGCAGCCGTTGGGGCAGCCGCTCATCTTGATGTGGATCTGCTTCGTGAGCGGATCGTCGATCTCCATCTCCTCGATCCGCTGCTCGAGCGCCTTGTTCAGCCCCATCGACGCGGTGATTCCGAGCTTGCAGCTGTCGGTGCCCGGGCAGCTGACCACGTCGCCGATCTGGAAGGCGCCGGCGTCCCCAAGATCGAGCTCCTTCAGGCGGAGCCACAGGTCGTAGAGAGACTCATGCCGGACCCAGCGAAGGACCAGGTTCTGCTGCACGGTCGTGCGGGCGTAGCCACCGGTGAACTCGCGCATGATCTGGGCGAGGCCCCGGAACTGCTCCGGGGTGAGGTCGCCGCGGGTGACCTTGACCGTGGCCGTCACGAAGTCCGCCTGCCGCTGTGGCTCGACGTTCGCGTCGAGCCACGTGTCGAACTCGCTCTTAGATCCGGCGGCGGTGTTTGTGGCCGCCGATTGTTCTGGGCTGCCGTAGCTCTCGGGGATGGCGGGGGCGTTCGCCTCCTCGTCGTGGACGAAGCGCAGGTGGTCGATCGAGAAGTCACGTTCGTTGACCCAGTCGCCCTCGAGCTCCTCCTCGACCATCTCCCGGAAGGCGTCCATCCCGATCTTGTCGACCAGGACCTTGATCCGGGCGCGCATGCGGTTCTCCCGCAGCCACTCCTGGCGGTCGAAGATCCGGAGCGCCGCCTCGGTGACCTTCAGGTAGTCGCCATTGTCGAGCTCGACGAAGTCGTAGAGGGTGGGCGCGATCCGGGGCTGGATGGAGGTGCCGCCGCCGATCCGGACCTCGACGCCCCTCACCTGCTTGCCGTCGACTTCCTTCACCTTCGGGATGAAGCCGACGTCGTGGATCCCTGTGATCGCCCGGTCGGCCTCCGAGGCCGAGAACGCCGTCTTCACCTTGCGCGGCATCAGCTGGGTGGTCGGATGGCGGACGAAGTAGCGCGCGTACGCCGCGGCGTAGGGGGTGATGTCGAAGGGCTCGTCCCCGGCCACGCCCGCCCAGGGGTCGCCGGTCACGTTGCGGATCGTGTTGCCGCAGCCCTCGCGCGAGGAGAGCCCAGCGTCGCTGATCTGGCGGATGAACTCGGCCGCGTCGGCGAGCGGGATGTGGTGGATCTGGATGTTCTGGCGGGTGGTGATGTGTCCCTTGTTGAGCGGGGCCAGCTGCTCGATCGCATCGGCGAACGCCTCGAGCTGCTCGGGACTCACCCCTCCATAGGGGAGCTTGACCCGAATCATCTGGACGTCGGGCTGGCGCTGGCCGTAGACACCCTGCTTCAGGCGGAAGCCGATGAACTGCTCCTCGGTCTGCTCCCCGCGCAGGAAGCTGGCCGCCTCGGTGTCGAAGTCGTCGAACTCGCGCTCGAGGATCGGAATGATGTGGCCCGGAACGTCCTCGTACACCTCCGGGTTCTCGAGAGAGCCGAGCTTGCCCTTGCCGTGCTGCTTCTTTGCCGGATCCTGCTTCAGCGTCGACGGGTCCGCCTTGGGCTTCGGCGTCGGCGCGTTCGCCGAGGCACCGTTGCTCTTGGCATCCTTCGCGGGTGTGGAGACAGGCTCCATGCTCGATTCGGCCCTTCCTTTATCGAATGCGCGGGCAGCCGCCCTGCTGCGGAGGGACCAATCTAGCAAACCTGATCGAGTTTAAGGTGATTCTGGGCGGGCCGGGCGACCGCTTGAAACCTGCTATGCCCTCGCTTAGGTCTCTTCGTGGACGGCGAGGATGTTGCCGGCGGGATCCGTGAACCAGGCGATCGTCGGGCCTTCTCCGTCGCTTCGCGAGATCCCCTTCTCGTCCTGGTCGATTCCGTCATAGCGCTCGAATTCGACCCCCTTGCCTGCGAGCTCGTCGACGGCCGCATCCACGTCGGGGACAGGGAAATTGAGGATCGTGTAGGTCGCCGGCTCGAAATCTGGCTTCTTGTAGATCAGCGTCGGGCGGTCCCCGGCGAGGTCGATCTGGATCAGATCGTCCTCCACGACCACCGACGTCTTCAGGCCGAGCGTCTCGCCGTAGAACTCCTTCGCCTTGTCGATGTCGTCGACCGCGAACCCGCTGTACGCCCTGCTGTTCTCGAGCATGTCTCGCTCCTTCCGTTTCGTTCTACGAGTACGACCTGAGGATGCCGGGATACTCATCGCACGATGACCGAGATACCGGTGATCTCAGGCGAGGGCGTGTTCGCATCGATCGACGCAGGCACCGCCGTCGAGCGGACGCGCGAGGCGTTCGAGCGATACGCGCGCGGGGAGTGGAAGATGCCGGCCAAGGTCTATCTGGACAGCCCGCCGTATGGCGACTTCCGGGCGATGCCGGCCCGCGGTGACGGCTTGGCGCTGCTCAAGTGGGTTACGTCGTTCCCAGGCAACACCGCGAAGGGGCTGCCGGTCGTGCGCGGCGAGATCCTGCTCTCCGATGCGGAGACCGGTGAGGAGCTGGCGGTGATCGAGTGCTCCTCGGTGACCTCGCTCCGGACCGGGGCGGCCGCGGCGGTCTCGGCGCAAGCCCTCGCGCGCGACGATGCGAGCTCGGTGGGGATCATCGGTTGCGGCGTGAACGGCGCCTGGGCCGCGCGCTGCCTGGCCGCGGCGGGATACGGCCCGGGCGTCTGCACCGATGTGCGGCCGGAGGCCGCGGGGGCGCTGGCGGACGAGCTGGGCTGGGAGGTGGGCGACCGCGAGGAGGGTGCGGCGCAGGACGTCGTCGTCACCGTGACCCCGGGGGACGAGCCGGTGATCCGGGCCGGAGACCTGCGCGCCGGGCAGCACATCGCCGTCCTCGGCGCGGATGCGCACGGCAAGCAGGAGGTCGAGCTCGAGGCGCTCGGGCGCTGCCGGCTCTTCTGCGACGAGTGGGAGCAGGCAAGCGCGGGGGGAGAGCTCTCGACGGGTGCCGCCGCCGGCGTAGTGAGGCGCGATCAGGTGACGCCCCTGGGCGATGTGCTCACCGGCACGGCCCCGGGCCGAACCTCGGCCGAGGAGATCACGCTCTTCGATTCGACCGGTCTCGCGATCCAGGACCTCGCGGTCGTTCAGGCCGTGTACTCGGCCTGGCGCGCCGGCGGGATCGACGCTCCGGTCGTGAAGCTCTGAGGGAACGGGAGGCGGCGGGCGACGAATGCGCCGCCCGCCACCGCCTCTCCTCCCAACACTCAGTCGACGTCTGTGCCCTCGACGAGGAATGCGACCCTGACATGGGCGCGCCACTCATCGAGGTTCTCCCCACGCAGCCCGGTGGAGACCACGTCGATCGCGCGAATGTTCCGCAGCGAGCTCTGTGCCTGTTTCAGCGCCTGCTGCGCGGCGTCATCCGAGGACTTCTTTGAGCTTCCAACCAGCTCGATGATCTTTACGACGGCCACGAGCCCTTCTCCTCTCGGCGCGGGTTTGTGACCGGTGTTCTATCCGAATGCGCCGCCCGGGCGCCGTCTCGCAATTTGCGAATCAGCCGAGGCCCCAGCCGCGGTCGAGCTGCGGCCGCGCGCAGACGGCCTCCCTGAGCGCCGCCTCCAGCCAGCGACTGCGCGGTTCCTCATGCGGCGCGGGTGCGGTCTCCCACAGGAAGCGCTCGAGCGCTGCGGCAATCGCGGCCGCCTCGTCGGGGGAGGCGTTGGCGCTCTTCACCTCGATCTGCGGGCGAGGCGGCTTCTGCCGTCCGTTTCTGCCGGGCATACGGGCAGAGTATCCCCGGCGCGCTCCCGCTAGGACCGGCGCTCGCGCCGCCCTCGCCCCGGCGGCCCGCATCGAGCCCGACGCGGCGGAGGTTGGCTGCGCCAGCCGGGTCATCCGCAGTTCGGCACCGCGGTCTGCGCAGCGAGCGCCTCGAGCGCGACGCGGACCCGCTCTCGCCGGCGCCCGGTCACCATCAGCACCGAGAGGCGGGGCTCGCTCATCCCCGGTGACTACAGCGGGATGTTGCCGTGCTTGCGCTTCGGTCCCTCGACCCGCTTGGTCTGCAGGGTCCGGAGGGCCCGGACCAGCTTCGGCCTGGTCTGGTGCGGCTCGATCACGTCGTCGATATAGCCGCGCTCGGCCGCCGAATAGGGGTTCGCGAAGTGCGCCTTGTAGTCGTCGATCAGCTTTGAGCGACGAACGTCCGGCGTTGGCGACTGGGCGATGTCGCGGCGGTAGATGATGTTGACCGCGCCCTCGGGGCCCATCACCGCGACCTCGGCGGTCGGCCAGGCGAAGTTGAAGTCGGCCAGCATGTGCTTCGAGTTCATGACGTCGTAGGCGCCGCCGTAGGCCTTTCTGGTTACGACCGTGAGCTTGGGGACGGTCGCCTCGGTGAACGCGTAGAGCAGCTTCGCCCCGTGGCGGATGATCCCGCCCCATTCCTGCGAGGTGCCCGGAAGGAATCCGGGGACGTCCGTGAAGGTCAGCAGCGGAACGTTGAAGGCGTCGCAGGTGCGGACGAAGCGGGCCGCCTTCTCGGAGGACTCGATGTCGAGGACGCCGGCGAGGTGCTTCGGCTGGTTTCCGACCACACCTACCGGGTGACCGTCGAGCCGGGAGAAGCCGCAGATGATGTTCTGGGCGTAGTGCTCGTGGACCTCGAAGAACTCGCCGTCGTCGACGATCCGCGAGACGACGTCTCGCATGTCGTAGGGCTTCTGCGGGTCGTTGGGGACGATCGTGTCGAGCTCGGGGTCCTCGCGGTCGGGATCGTCGGTCGGCTCGACCCTGGGCGGAAGCTCGAGGTTGTTGGAGGGCAGGAAGCTCATCAGGTAGCGGGCGTCCTCGAGGCACTGCTCCTCGTCGTCCGCGGCGAAATGGGCGACCCCGGACTTGCTGTTGTGGCTCATCGCCCCGCCGAGCTCCTCGAACTCCACCTCCTCGCCGGTCACCGTCTTGATCACCTCGGGGCCGGTGATGAACATGTGCGAGGTCTCCTTGACCATGAAGATGAAGTCGGTCATGGCGGGGGAGTAGACGGCGCCGCCGGCGCAGGGGCCCATGATCAGGCTGATCTGGGGGATCACGCCCGAGCACTGCACGTTCCGGACGAACACGTCGCCGTAGGCGCCGAGCGAGACGACCCCCTCCTGGATCCGCGCGCCGCCGGAGTCGTTGATCCCGATCACCGGCGCCCCCACCTTCGCGGCCAGGTCCATCACCTTGACCATCTTCTCGGCCATCACCTCGCCGAGGGAGCCGCCGAAGACCGTGAAGTCCTGTGAGAAGACGAAGACGGTGCGGCCGTCGATCGTCCCGTAGCCGGTGACCACCGCATCGCCATAGGGACGGCGCTTGTCCATGTCGAATTCGTGGGTGCGGTGGCGGACGAAGGTGTCGAGCTCCTCGAAGGAACCCGGATCGAGCAGCTTCTCGATTCGCTCGCGGGCGGTGAGCTTCCCCTTCGCGTGCTGCTTCTCGACCGCCTCCTCGGAGCCGGAGTGGATCGCCTCCTCGCGAAGCTCTCGGAGGTAGGCGAGCTTCTCCTCGTGGGTGATCGGGTTTTTCTCGCGCATCGCCCGGCGATTCTACGGACGCGCCCCGACCTGGCGCCCTCGCGTCATCAACAACGAAAATGACGGTAGGAGTGCTCCTCCGTGTAGGCGACCGCCGGCGCGCTCGCCGCTTGCACCCCGGATAGGAGGGCTTTGCCCAGGCTCCGGAAGCGCACCGTCTCGAGAAGCCGGGCAGCGCCGAAGCTCTTCAGCTCCTCTGCGGAGGCGGGACACTCGTCGGGGGCGACCACGAGGACCTCCATCCGCTCCCGTGCCGTCTGTGCACGCAGCGCGGCCAGGATCGGCTTGATCGCAGACAGGTCGGTGGGGGTGATCGTGATCACCGACAGCTCGATCTGATCCCCTCGGTTCGACGCCTCCATGTCGGCCCGACCGTATCCGCGCCGACCGGGCCTAGAAGAACGCGCCGCCGCGGTACTCGCCGAAGACGTCGCGCATCGCGTTGCATACCTCGCCGATCGAGCCGCCCACCCGGAGGGCCTCCTTGATCGGGGGCAGAAGGTTCCCGTCGCCGCGGGCGACCTCGCGCAGCTCCTCGAGCTTCTGGTCAACCGCCGCCTGGTCTCGGCCGGCCTTCCACTTGGCGAGCCTGTCCAGCTGCCGCTTCTCAGCCTCGGGATCGACCTTGAGGATGTCGACGTCGTCGACCTGGTCGGTGACGTACTTGTTCACCCCGACGATGATGTCCTGGCCGGTGCTGTAGCGCTCCTGATAGGAGATCGCCGACTCCTCGATCTCCTTCTGGATGAACTCGAGCGCGTTCACCGACCCCCCGAGGTCCTCGACCTTCTTCATCAGCTCCCAGGAGCGCTCCTCGATCTCGTCGGTGAGCGACTCGACGAAGTAGGAGCCGGCGAACGGGTCGACCGTGTCCGCGACCCCGGATTCGTGCGCGAGCACCTGCTGGGTGCGGAGGGCGATCCGGGCGGAACGCTCGGTCGGCAGCGCGAGCGCCTCGTCGAAGCCGTTGGTGTGGAGGGACTGGGTGCCGCCGGCGACCGCGGCGAATCCCTGGAGCGCGACGCGGATGATGTTGACCTCCGGCTGCTGCGCCTGCAGGGTGACGCCGCCGGTCTGGGTGTGGAAGCGGATCGTCTGCGCCTTCTCGTCGGTGGCGCCGAAGCGCTCGCGCATGATCTTCGCCCACATCCGCCGCACCGCCCTGAACTTGGCGATCTCCTGGAAGACGTTGTTGTGGCCGTTGAAGAAGAAGGCGAGCCTCTGGCCGAACTTGTTGACGTCGAGCCCGGCCGCGATCCCCGCCTCGACGTAGGCGATGGCGTTGGCGAGGGTGAAGGCGACCTCCTGAACCGCCGAGCAGCCCTTCTCGCGCATGTGGTAGCCGGAGATCGAGATCGTGTTCCACTTCGGGACGTTCTCGTCGCAGTAGGCGAAGATGTCGGTCGTCAGCCGCATCGTCGGCTCGGGCGGGAAGATGTAGTTGCCTCGCGAGACGTACTCCTTCAGGACGTCGTTCTGCACCGTCCCGCGGAGCTGATCGGAGGGGACGCCCTGTTCCTCGCCGACCAGCTCGTAGAGCAGGAGCAGGACCGCCGCCGGGGCGTTGATCGTCATCGAGGTCGAGACCTCGGCGAGCGAGATCTGGTCGAAGCAGATCCGCATGTCCTCGAGCGTGTCGATCGGGACCCCGGTGCGGCCGACCTCGCCCTGACAGAGCGGGTCGTCTGAGTCGCGACCGAGCTGGGTGGGGAGGTCGAACGCCATCGACAGGCCGGTCGACCCGTGCTCGGTCAGATAGCGGTAGCGCTCGTTCGTGTCCTCGGGGCTCGCGAAGCCGGCGTACTGGCGCATCGTCCACAGCCGGTCGCGGTACATCCGCTCGTGGATGCCGCGGGTGTACGGGTACTCGCCTGGCGCTCCGAGGCGCTCCTCCAGGTCGGGCGCGACGTCGTCATCGTCATAGAGCGGTTTGATCTCGATCCCGGAGTCGGTGATCACCCGCTCGTCTTCGGGCCCGACCACGGGGGCGATGTAGCGGTGGAGGTCCTCTTCCACCGCGCGTTGCTGCTCCGATTCGGGCGCGCCGTCGCCTGAGGCGCCGTTCTGCGCCTCCGCCTCCTTCTTCGCCTCGCCCTTCGGCCTGGTGGCCATGAGGCAAGGATAGATAGGCGACCCCCGGCCGGTCCGGCCGGGGTCGCGAACAGTCGAAGCCGCCGGGGTTAGCCGAGCGTCTTCTTCAGCTTGATCTTCTTGGTCGTGACGCTGGATGTGCCGCTGGTCGGCGTGAAGTCCCAGGTCGGGGTGCAACCGGAATCCGTAGTTGGCCGCAGACCTGCCGCGATGCGGCGGGCGGCGGGCCCGTCCGGCGTCGAAGCTGGCGGCTACGAGGTCAGAAGCCGAGGAACCCGAACCGCTTCTTGCGCGGCGGGTCAGGAGCCGGAGGTTGCTCGACGGCGGGGGGGTCCTTGACCTCCACGTCATCGACGCGTTCCTCTGCGACCGGTTCGGGAACCGCCTGGACCGGCTCGGGCTCCGGCTCCGGCTCCGGCTCGACCACAGGCTCCGGCTTTGCTTCCGCGACCGGCTCCGGGTCGGATGACGAGTCCGTCATTCCCTCGAACGGGCGCTTCTGAGGCGTCGCGAGCTCGTCGAGGACGGCGTCGAGCCATCCCTCGAGCTTGGTCGCCTCGGCGGCGCCCTCCGCGCTGACGCTGACGTTCGTGCCCCAGCCCTTCTCGGCCAGCTCCACCTCGATCCGGGCTCCGTCGGTCTTCCAGCACAGGCGGGACTCCTCCTCGCGCTCGTAGACGTCCACGTCCGCGGCCCGTCCGATCAGGGCCGCCATCAGGCCCTGCATCCGTCCGGGGTGGTCGAGCTGCTCCCAGACCTCGGGTGGGGATTTGACCAGCGTTCTGCTTGCGGTCTTCATGGTGCGGGCATTCGTGCGCGGCGATCGCCCTCCTGCCCCGGGCCGCGTCTTGCAGCCTGGACGAGAGGCTGTAGCCGAACAGGTCATGGGCTTCGGCGGGGCCATCGCCCGGCCGACCGCCGCCAGCATCTTCTTCCAGCCTCCAAGGAGGCCCGGATGAACAACGTGGTTAGGAACTACAGCTAGGTGTCGAGGAACGAGGCGACCGCGGCCGCCGCGCGCGGTCCGGCCTTCCCGTCCCAGAGCGGGATTTCGGGCGCCTTTGCCGGGGGGTCGGCGGTCAGGATCCGTTGGGCCGCGTCCCTGAGCGCGTCGGGGTCGACGCCGACCAGCTCGTTGGTCCCCTGCTGGACGGTGATCGGGCGCTCGGTCGTGGTTCGATAGGTGAGGCAGGGGATCCCGAGCACGGTCGTCTCCTCCTGGACACCGCCCGAGTCGGTGACCACCAGGCGGGCATCGGCTTCGAGCGCGATGAAGTCCGCGTAGTCCATCGGCTCCACGAGCCGGAGCCCGTCCGGGATCTCGGTCCCGGCGTCCTTCAGCCTCTCGGTCGTACGGGGGTGGGCGGGGAAGAGGACCGGCATGTCGGTACCCAGCTCGCCGAGGACGGAGATCACCTCGCCGAGCCGCTCGGGATGGTCGACGAGATACGGGCGGTGGAGCGTGACGAGGATGTACTGCCGCCGCTCGACGGCGTGCTCGCGCAGGACCGCCTCGCGCTCGATGCCCTCGAGAATGCGCCTCAGGCTGTCGATCATCGTGTTGCCGACGAGCTGGACGCCGTCTCCGCCGATCCCCTCGCGTGCGAGGTTTCCGACCGCGTCCTCCGAGGTGCAGAGCAGCAGCTCGGAGATGTGGTCGGTGAGGACCCGGTTCACCTCCTCGGGCATCGCCCAGTCGCGCGAGCGCAGCCCCGACTCGATGTGGGCGACCGGGATGTTGAGCTTGGTCGCGGCCAGGGCGGCGGCCATCGTCGAGTTGACGTCGCCGGCCACGAGGACGAGGTCGGCGGGATTCTCGACCAGGTAGGACTCGACCCCGATCAGCACCGCGGCCGTCTGCTCGGCATGGGTCCCGGAGCCCACGCCCAGGTTTGCATCGGGCTCGCGCATCCCGAGGCGTTCGAAGAAGCTGCCCGAGAGCGCCTGGTGGTAGTGCTGGCCTGTGTGCAGCAGGCGCACAGAGATCCCGTCGGATCCCTCCAGGGACTCGACGACGGGCGACGTCTTGACGAAGTTCGGCCGGGCCCCCACGACCGCGAGCACCGTGGCAGTCACAGCGCCGGAAGCTAGCGGTCGCCCGGGCCGTTAGGGTGATTCACCGTATGGCCGGCAACGAATCAGGCGCCGTCGTCATCACGGGAGCCTCGACCGGGATCGGCCGAGCCACGGCTCTCTTTCTCGACGGCAAGGGCTATCGCGTCTTCGCCGGGGTCCGCAAGCAGAAGGACGCGAAGGACCTCGAGGAGGCGGCTACCGACCGACTGACGCCGATCACGATCGACGTCACCAAGCAGGGCTCGATCCGCGCAGCCAAGCGAAAGGTCGAGGACGCCGTCGGCAGGGAGGGGCTGGTCGGGCTGGTCAACAACGCGGGCGTCGGTAACGGCGGAGTGATCGAGCGCATGAACCTGGACGAGCTTCGCGACACCCTCGAGGTGAACGTGGTCGGACAGGTCGCGGTCACGCAGGCCTTTCTCCCACTCATCCGCGAGGGGAAGGGGACGATCGTCTTCATCGGCTCGATCGGGGGCCGGATCTCCAACCCGTTCATGTCGCCGTACAACATCTCCAAGTTCGGGATCGAGGCGCTCGGCGAGTCACTCCGCCACGAGCTCGGCGGCTGGGACATCGACGTCGTGGTCGTCGAGCCGGGCAGCATCGACACCGAGATCTGGGGGAAGGGCGCGGAGACGGCGGACCAGCGGATGGAGGAGCTCGGCGCGGATGGCATGCGCCTGTATGGAACGAAGCTGCAGCGGTTCCGGGAGGTGGCCAAGGACACGGCCAGCCGCGGGATCAGCCCCGACAAGGTCGCGAACGTGATCCACAAGGCGATCAGCTCGGCCAATCCGCGCCACCGCTACCTCGTGGGTGTCGACGCGAAGATTGCCGCGCGGCTCAAGGGCAATCTCCCCGACCGGACCTTCAGCCGGGTCGTCGGCCGGCGCCTGAGGCTGCCGACCGACGTGCCCGAGAGGTAGCGCTCAGTCACGAAGCCAGTCCTTGACCGGGCCGGGGAGCCCCAGGGCCGAGAAGTCTCCATCCAAGAGGCGCTCCCCCGCCTCGACGATTGCGCTGGTGGCGGTCCAGGTGAGCCCGCTTCCGACGCTCACGCGCTGGCCGCCGGCCTCCGCGATCTGGCTCAGCGTCAGTCCCTGCGGGCCGAAGGCGAGAATGTTGACGGGCTTGGAGACCGCCTCGCAGACCGCCTTGATCTGCTCGATCGTGGCGAGACCCGGCGCAAAGAGGACGTCCGCTCCGGCCTCCTCATAGGCCCTGAGCCTTGCGATGGTGTCGTCGATGTCGGGATTGCCACGGATGAAGTTCTCGGCGCGGGCGGTGAACGTGAAGGGGAACTCCAGCGCCCGCGCCGCCTCGGCGGCCGCGGCGACGCGCTCCACTGCTCGTTCGCGCTCATACAGCTTCCGCTCGTCGCGGTCGAAGTCCTCGATCGAGCCGCCCACCGCCCCCGCCTCGGCGGCCCGCGAGATCGCCGTGGCGGCGTCTTCGGGAGTCGGCCCGTAGCCGTTCTCGAGGTCGGCGGAGACTGGCAGGTCGGTCGCTCGGTCGATCGCGGTGATGTGGGCGCAGGCCTCCTCGAGACTGACCCTGCCGTCAGGTCGGCCGAGGGTGAAGGCGAAGCCGCCGCTGGTGGTCGCGAGCGCGTTGAAGCCGAGCCCGGCGAGAACCCTGGCTGTGCCCGCGTCCCAGGGGTTGGGGATCACGAACGCTTCGCCTTCGTGGAGCGTGCGAAAGGCCTCGGCCTTCTCCTGCTGGGTGAGCGCCACCGCCCCCCTTGATATCAGGCGGCGTCCGGCTAGCTCGGCGAGCCGACCAGCCGCTCGACGCCGAACTCGTCGATCGTCCGCTTCAGGCCGTCGTGCAGGCTCACCTGCGGCTCCCAGCCCAGCAGCTGCTTCGCGCGGGTGATGTCGGGCTGGCGGATCTTCGGGTCGTCGACGGGGAGCGACTCGAAGACGATCTCCGAGCGCGATCCGGTCACCTCGATCACAGTCTCCGCGAGCTGGAGCAGCGTGAACTCGTCCTGGTTTCCGATGTTGAGCGGCAGGTGGACGTCCGACTCAGCGAGGGCGACGAGCCCGCGGATCTGGTCGTCGACGTAGCAGAAGCTCCTGGTCTGGCTGCCGTCTCCGAAGACCGTCAGCGGCTTGTCCTGGAGCGCCTGGCGGAGGAAGGTCGGGATCGCGCGGCCGTCGTGGGCCCGCATCCTCGGCCCGTAGGTGTTGAAGGTCCGCGAGATGCAGGTGTTCACCCCCTGCTGGCGGTGATAGGCCATCGTCAGCGCCTCGGCGTAGCGCTTCGCCTCGTCGTAGACGCCGCGGGGACCGATCGGGTTCACGTTCCCCCAGTAGTCCTCGGGCTGCGGATGGATCTCGGGGTCGCCGTAGATCTCCGAGGTCGAGGCGACCAGGATCCGGGCGCGCTTGAACTTCGCGACACCCAGCATGTGGTGGGTGCCGTACGAGCCGACCTTCAGCGTGTGCAGCGGCAGCCGCGCATAGTCGATCGGGCTCGCCGGCGAGGCGAGGTGGTAGATGAAGTCCACCGGCTCGTCGATCTCGACGAACTCGGTGATGTCGTGGTTCGAGAAGACGAAGTTCTCGTCGCGGATGTGCTCGACGTTCTCGAGGCTCCCCGTGTCGAGGTTGTCGATGCAGACCACCCGGTGGCCCTTGCCGAGCAGGTGCTCGCACAGGTGCGACCCCAGGAATCCCGCTCCTCCGGTGACGATGCTCGTGGTCATCGGCGAGCGAGGATAGCTATGGGCCTCCGGCCCGGCGAAAGCTTGCGCTCAGCTGGACGGAATGCTCACGATCGAGCGCCCGAAGCCGAAGCCGAAGAACCGCGCCCGCTTCGTCCGCTTCTGCGCGAGCACGTCGATGTGGATCACCTGCCCGTTCATCCACCCGACCGACTGCCTGGTCGAGTCCTTGAACGGGTCCGACTGGATCACGTAGGTCGGAGGCATCACGAAGCTGACCGTCGCGGCGCCCTTGCCCGAGCTCCGGTAGGCCGGCGTCCCCGGCACCGGGAAGACCCGGACCGAGCGGCAGAAGTACCACTGCCCGCACTGCGGCGTTGTCGGCGGCGGCTCGATCAGCAGCTTGAACCGCGCCCGCGGCGGCATCCTCCTGATCGTGATCCACTCCTGCTGGCCGGGGGTGACCGAGAAGTCCGACGCCACCCGCGCCTTCAGCAGCTTCACCGGCGGCTTCTTCGGCTCGTCCCGGGCCTCGATCGCGGGGTTCACCTCGGTCCCAGGGACCTTCGTCGGTCTCGACGGAGGATCCGCCCCCGCCCGCGAGGGGGGGTCCGCGCTCGACATCGCAGGCCCGAACGCAACCGCGAACGTCACGCAGGACGCCGCAACGCCGATTCCCCACCTCCCTGAGACCACCGCGTGACTATCGCATCCCGGGAGCCGCTCGGCAAGGCGTTGGGCGCGATATTGCCGGATCAACGATCTCGCGCAAATTGCGGTCCTCTCGAATCACATCCCTTCGCAATTTGCGAATGGGGGTGGTGGCGCACCGGGGCGAGTCGTGGCACGTTTCAGCTCAGCCCGATGTGTCCTCGGAGGTGAAGAGTTTGGGGCTGCCGGGAATAGCGGGTCGAGCCGACGGTCGATCCACCGATGAGAGCGAGGTCGCCTCGCCCGAGTCGAGGAGACGAGCCGCAAGCGCGCTGATCGAGAGCCATGACCGCGTGTTCCGGCGAACGGCGCGCCGTTATTCAATCTGTGCCGACGACGCCGAGGACGCGTACCAGCGGGCACTCGAGATCCTGCTGACGAAGGCTCCCCCGATAGATGGGGATTCGCTGGTCCGCTGGATGCAAACGGTCACGAAGCGTGAAGCCCTTGCGGTTCGTCGTCAGCGGGAGCGACTCCTCGGCTCACCCCAGCTCTCGGGCCTGGAGGACGGCGACCAGCGAGACCCCTTGGAATCCATCGCGTCGGATGGCCCCGAGCCCGACGATCGCGCGGGAAGGCGCGAGCGCGTCACTCGGAGCGGCGAGGCGCTCCGCTCGCTGAAGCCCCAGGAGGTCCGCGCCCTGACCCTCAAGGCACAGGGCTATTCCTATGCCGAAATCGGCGAGTTGACGGGTTGGTCCTACACGAAAATCAACCGCTGCATGGCCGAGGGGAGGAAGCGCTTCCTGGAGGTCTTCGCCGACATCGAGCAGGGGCGGCGCTGCGAGGAGCTTGCGGGCGCACTCTCCGAGTTGGCCGACGGGGAACGGACGAACGGGTCGGCGGACACGCTCCAGATCCACCTTCGGAGCTGCGCAGCTTGTCGAGCGAAACTTCGAGCGTTCCGAGCGGTCCCGCAGCGCGTCCTCGAGCTCAGCCCGATCATTCCGGCCCTCGACCAGTCAACGGGAGGTCGGCCCCACGAATGGCTCGCTGATCATGTGGGCGCCGCGGTAGAGAAGGCCCGCGAGTTGAGCTACGCGGTGCTGACCCGCGGCGGCACGGGGGACGCGGTACCGATGGCGTCCGCGGGCGGCACACGGGGGGCGGGGATGGCAGCCGTGGCGAAGATCCTCGCGGTCTGCGGCGCGACCGCTGCCGGTGGAGCAGCATGCGTTGCGACCGGGGCTGTCGATCCCGTGGTTGGCGGCGATTCGAGCGCTCAGAGGCCCCATCTCGAGCGGCCGGTCGAATCTGCTGCGGAGCCCGTCACCGTCCATCCGAGCCAGGCGGTGACCGAGCAGGCAACACCGACGCCGCGACACGAAGTCGAGCCTGCCGCGGCTGAGACTCCCGCGCAGCAGAAAGCTCGGCAGTTCAGCTTTGAGGCGGCCCCATCGACGGACCCGGCGAGTTCCGGTGGAGCTGGTGGTGAATTCGGCGGCCCAGCAGGCGGAAGCGGTGGATCCAGTGGTGGGGGCGGATCGAGCGGCGGCGGCTTCGGGATTGAGTGATGGGGCGACTTGAGGGGCAGAATTCCGCCGGACGCTCCCTTACGGCAGGGCACATGCTGACCGGCAGAAGGCAGCCCACCGAGATGGCGACGCAGTTGAGGGATCGTCGCAACGGTGCCCGCAGGAGCAGGCTGGTGCGACTGGGCCTCACCGCTCTGGGCCTCTTCTGCGTCCTCGCCGTGCTCGCCCCGGGTCATGCCCGCGCTGGCACCTACTCGGTCATCGAGTGCGAGCCAGGACAAGACTCGGCGCCGGATTTCTGGACGGGCGCGACATCGCGCGCTGCGATCGAGCGGGTCAACTGGTGCGGTCCGGCAGGCGCCACGACCGGCTGGGGTCTCGGATTGCGGCAGCAGGGTGGTGTTCCCTACCTGGAGTTCGCTCATTGGTCGATCAACGCCCCCGCTGGGTTGCGTTTTGCGCACCTTGTGGCCACCGCACACGTGTACTACGCGGCCAGCATGACACCGCAGTACTACACCGACACCTATGGATTCAAGCCGATCGGGGCTTGGAATCCGAATGTCCCTGAGTTCTGGTATGCGATCGAAGTCGGGGACTTCTCAGCGTTCGGCGTCTACCTCGTCTGTGGGTGGAACCCGCAGTGTGTTGGTTACCAGCGCACCGGCCCCGGCAGATACGCGCCCTGCGGGTGCATACGCCTATCTTCAGAATGTCCGACTGATGGTTGACGATCAGGTCACCCCCGCGGTCGAGCCTCGTTGGTGGCAGCCTTCTTTCCGGCGGCACCAAGCGTGGTCGAGAAACCGTCTCCCTGAGTGGAAGCGATCAGGGTGGCGGCCTCAGAGGATTCCGGATCTACGTCAACGGAGTGCTCTCTCAGTACCGGGACTATTGCCCGCCTGGGGCCGACGGGCGCTACCGGCAGATTCGTCCTTGCCCCCCTGGATTTCAGAAGCAGCTGGAGGTGGATACCGAGCGGGACCCCGGCTGGACGAGCGGCCCGAACGACGTCCGGCTCTGCAGCTTCGACGCGGCAGGACAGGACTCAGGCACCTGCATTCGCCAGACGGTGCAGGTCGACAACGACTGCCCGGCCAGCGGCGGCCCAACAGCGGGATCCGCCCTCGATGCAGGGGTTGACACAGGGAAAGGCCAGACAAACCTGGCCACAATGAGATCCACTGAAGACGTCGTAGTGCGCGGCCGGGTTCGTGATGGCGGTGGCGGGCCGGTCAATGGCGCAACCGTTTGTGTGTTCGAGACGATCGAGCTGGATGACGCATCACGCGAGCTGGTCGCTGTGGCCACCACCCAGTCCAATGGCCGATTCGCAACTCAGTTAGACCCCGGACCCTCGCGCCAGCTAGATGTCGTCTACAGGTACAACAACCAGGTCCTGGGTGACGAGGCGACCGTCAAGTCCAGGGTCGTCCCGACGTTCATGTCGCGCGAAAGAGCCTGCGGAATGGCGAGGCAGAGTTCTTCAGGGGCGCCCTCCCGGGACCGAGGGCCGGCTCCCGCTCCGTCGCGCTTCAAGCGAAGGTCGGAAAGAAGTGGCGAACCTTCAAGCAGCTGACTACGGATTCGCGCGGGCGCTTCAGCGGGAAATACAGGTTCGTGTCCACGGTCGGAGCGGTGCGATACCGGTTCCGCGCTCTCGTCAAGCGGCAGGGTGGGTATCCATTTGAGCCCGGTGCCTCACGCAAAGCGAAGGTGTTGGTGCGCGGCTAGGGTTCGGCGCGATGCGAGTAGAGGTGGCGAGGTCCGGTCGCTTACCGCGTCAGACATAGGGCATAGGCGTTGACAATCGAGCCTTGTGGGTTGGTCACGATCCAGCCATTCCCCTGGGGCGCGCTGCTCTCCCCACCACCGCCACCTGTCATTTTCTCGCCAGCCCTACAGGTTGCACTTGCCGAAAGGGGCTGTCCGGTCGGACCGAGGGCCTGAGCCGTACGGACCTTGATCTTCTTGATGTCCTGGGCGCCAATCTTGCTGCCGGCAACGGCGACGGTTCCGCCGGCAAGCGCAAGGCAAAGGGCTAATGTCGCGGCAATGTTCGCGTAGCTGAGATGGCGTCGTATTCGCTGCATCCGAAATCCCTCCTGATTGCGCTTGTTCCGATCTAACCCGCGCGGCATGCGGTCAGCGCGCTGACCCTATCGGCGCCCGCCGCCCTACATAGGTCCTTGCCGCCGGTGCTTCCCTGCAGCTCGTGGTCGGATTTCCTTGCTATGGGGCAGGCAATCCTCCACAAATGCTTGCCGCGTCAGCTTCCGGAGCCCTGAGGGGATTCGAGAACCGTCGCGTCCGGATCCGGATCCGACGACTGCTTCCAGGGCGACGGGCCGAGCGGGCCGATCTGGCCCTTGAGGCCACCGCCGGCGCCCCAGGCGCCGCCGAACCCCCACCAGTCCTCCTCGATCGCCGAGGACCGGCCGCAGCCAGGTGTCCCAGACGACCGGGCCGCGCCGGGTCTGATCGCCGTGCGCCTGCGCCGCCCTCGGTCGGATAGGAGGCGTGTGAGCTCGACGGCGCTGAAGACGACCGGGTGGGCCGGGTCGGCCGGCGCACCGGTGACCTCGGCGCCTGCTTCATTGACGACCGCCGCCTGAGCCCAGTCGAGGATCGCCGGGTCCTTGCCCGTGCGCGTAGTAGATGACCCGGCGGGGGACGTAGGCTCCACCCTCGCGGCCCTCCCCGAGCTTCACGTCGATCGACTCCCAGTCGCCCTCGTGGCTCGCGAGCGCGATCTGGGCTGGGCCCAGGTTGGGCTGGCTGTAGCCGTAGAAGAACCAGTAGGTGAGGCGGAGGCTCGGCGTCCTTGCCGTGGACCTCGTAGTAGACGGGGATGTTCGGGTTGCCCGGCCGCCGAGGGGCGGCTGACCGTCGTGTCCGGGTCGATCGCGAAGCCGCGCCGCGCGTTGAGGCCGGGGGCCGCAGTCCCGGGCTCTCGGTCGGCCGGGTGACCTGGTCGGCGGCGCAGCCGCGGTGCTCGTAGCAGCCGCTCGTCGGCCTTCTCGCAGTCGGCACCGAGGCGCGTCGCGATCGATGATCGCCGCGGGCGACGAGGACTCTCGTCGTCCTCGGCGAGTTCCAGACCAGGCTGGAGGCGCCGATGAAGTCGTCGGGGCGGAGCGGGCCCCACTTCTCGTTCGGGTGGACGTAGACGCGCGGCGCGTAGAGAGCGCGAGCGCCTCCTGGACGTCCTCGTCGGGGAGCGCCGGCGTTCGGACGGGCTCTCGGCGTCGCCCTCGTCGCTGATGCAGCCGCCCCGGTCGATCGGGCTCGCCTGCCAGGCGAAGACGACCGCCTGCCCGACGACGCCGAAGACCGCGAGGGAGAGGGGCACGCCGCCCAGCGCAGGCGCCGGCCCTTCCGCTCGTTGAGCGCCCGCTGGGTCTCGAGCATCTGAATCAGGACGGTCGCTTCCTTGCGGGCGGCGCCCTCCTTCAGATAGTCGATCCGCTCCATCATCTCCCGGCCCCAGCGCCGCCTCGGCCAGATCACCCAGGCGGCGAAGATCAGGCAGACGACGAGGAAGATCAGGGAGCCGGCGAGCAGGGCGCGCTGGACCTCGTCCCAGTGGCCGGAGAACGACCAGTTGTTGTCGTCGAGCCACTCGGCCGAGAACTGGGCGACGAGGAGAATCGCGAGGGCCGAGCCGATCGCGAGGGCGGTCCCGCGGAGGTTCAGGCTGATATTTGACTGGAGCTCGGTGTCGAAGGCCCGCTGGATCCGGTCGACCCGCCGCTCGATCCCCGCCTTCGGCTTGACAGCGCGCTCCTGACCGAGCTCGCGGTCCTCCCGGTTCATCTGGCGTAGCTTCCCGAGCATCGGCTCCCCAAGGTCGGCGCCGTGTCCATCCTCCCAGCCGCACCGGCGGCTTCCGGCGCCGGCCTGACTCGGCCGCGATGGGGGGCGGACGCGCAGCGCTCGGGATCGCCGCGCTGGTGGCGGCCGTGGCGCCCGCCTCGTGCGGATCCGACGACGACGCCCCCGAGCCGAACGAGGGCACCGCGATCGTCTCGATCGGCGACTCGGTTGCCTCCGGCGAGGGGAACCCTGCCAGGCAGGGACCGGACTGGGAGGAACGGCGCTGCCATCGCTCCGGCGCCGCCGGGCAGTCGCTGGCCGGGCGGCAGGCTGCGAGCGAAAACCCGGGCCTGGTCTTCCACTCGTTCGCCTGCTCGGGGGCGACGATCGACCGGGGGCTGCTGGGCCCCTACCGCGGAATCGAGCCGGCGCTCTTCCAGGAGTCCGGCGCCGCCGCAGGTCGAGCGGGTCGCCGCGGTGAAGGCGGTGACCGACGGCGGGATCGCCGCGCTGCTCCTGAGCGTCGGCGCGAACGACATCGGCTTCGTGAAGATCGTCAAGTTCTGCGTCACTGTCCCGAACTGCCCGCAGCAGCACTTCGATCCGAGGTTCCCGCTGATCGAGGCCGGCAAGCGGAAGCCGACTACTGGAGCGGCGGGTGATGGACCGGACCGGCGAGCTCCCCGCCGCCTACGCGAAGCTCGACACTGCGCTGCGGCCGCTGCTTCCAGCGGAACGGGTGGTGATCGTCGAGTACTTCGATCCGACGACTGCAGCCGACGGCACGGACTGCACGATCCTCGCCGGGGCATCGCCCGCCGAATCGCGGTGGGCCCGCGAGCAGGTCCTCCGGCCGCTCAACGCGCAGGTCGGCGGCCGCCGCCGATGAGCACGGATGGCGAGCTCGTCGAGGGGGTGGACGAGGCCTTCCACGGCCACGGGCTCTGCGCCGGGGGCCAGCGCTGGGTCCGGAAGCTCGGCGAGCGGCCGCTGAGCGGCACGCTCCACCCGAACGAGGAGGGGCACCGGCAGATCGCCGGCCTGATCTCGCCTGAGCTCGCTGGTGTGCTGAACCCCTGAACCGACGAATGCCAGCATCGCATTACCCCCAGGGGGTATGTTAGGGTGAGGGCGATGGAAGCAGCGGGGCACGCCGATCACCGCGCACACGCCGGCCAGCACGAGATGCCGACCTCGGGCGCCGCCCTGACCGCGGTCTCGATCAGCGCCACCCTCCACTGCCTGACGGGTTGTGCAATCGGCGAGGTCGCCGGCGTGGCGATCGGAACCGCCCTCGGCTTCTCCAACGCCGCGACGATCGCGCTCGCCATCGCGCTCGCCTTTCTCTTCGGCTACTCGCTGACCAGCCTGCCCCTGCTCCGCGCGGGGCTCGCGGTCGGCGGCGGTGATCCCGATCGCGCTCGCGTCGGACACGCTCAGCATCGCGACGATGGAGATCGTCGACAACGTGATCATCCTCGCCGTCCCGGGCGCGATGGACGCCGGGCTCGACTCGCTGCTCTTCTGGGGCAGCCTCTCCTTCGCCCTGGCGATCGC
Organism: uncultured Solirubrobacterales bacterium; assembly: GCA_963808565.1. Taxonomy (GTDB): domain Bacteria; phylum Actinomycetota; class Thermoleophilia; order Solirubrobacterales; family 70-9; genus DASUPK01. The sequence goes on along the minus strand of CAWEGM010000009.1, from coordinate 28,079 downwards.
GGGTGTCGTTCGCGTTTCCCGTCAACCGCTGGCTGATCGCCCGCGGCAAGGGCCACGCGGTCGTTCACGAGACCGGAATCCACGGCGGCCCGCCGGTGAAGCTGGTCGCTTGGGTGACGGCGGCGGCATTCGTCTTCGGCTCGGCTGTACTGATCGGCGAGATCGTGAACGACGAGGAGATCTTCGAGCGGGAACGAACACGGCGCCGTCCCGGTGGAGCGCCGCGACGCGTAACGAGAGAGGAACCCATGGCACAGACCGACATCGCCGAGACCCGCGGCTACACCGCGGACAAGGAAACCCTGCTCAAGCGGCTCCGCAGGATCGAGGGCCAGGTGCGCGGAGTCGAGCGGATGGTCGAGGAGGACCGCTACTGCATCGACGTGGTCACCCAGGTCACTGCGATCCAGGCCGCCCTCGACAAGGTCGCCCTCGAGCTGCTCGAGGATCACGCGAACCACTGCGTGATCGGGGGAGAGCCGGCGAAGCAGGACGAGCGAACCGAGGAGCTGATGGCCGCGGTCCGCCGGCTTCTCCGACACGGCTGAGGCTCCGACGATGCCGACCGAACGGCGTGAATACCTGCCTGCGCTCCGCTTCCCGGTACTCACCGGGCTCTACGACCCGGTCGCCCGACTGGCGACGAGGGAGGGGCACTTCAAGGGCCTGCTGATCCGGCAGGCGTCGCCGTCGCCGGGGCAGCGCGTCCTCGACATCGGCTGCGGCACCGGGACGCTCGCGATCGAGCTCAAGCGGGCCGTGCCGGGAGCGGACGTGGTCGGCCTGGACGCCGACCCGGAGATGCTCAAGCGGGCCGAGGCGAAGGCGTCGGAGGCGGGGACGGAGATCCGCTTCGACGAGGGCTACTCGACCGATCTCCCGTATGAGGACGGCAGCTTCGACCGCGTCCTCTCCACCCTCTTCTTCCACCACCTCGACCCCGGACCGAAGCGGCGGACGGTCGAGGAGATCGCCCGTGTCCTTCGCCCGGGGGGAGAGCTACACGTGGCCGACTGGGGCCGGCCGGGGGATCCGGTGATGGCGGTGGCGTCGATCGGGATCAGGGTCTTCGACGGCCTCGAGAACACCCGCGACAACATCCGCGGTGCGCTGCCGGAGATCTTCAACGGCCATGGCCTCGCGGGCGCCGAGGAGACGCGGCGCCTGCGGACCTTCTTCGGGACGCTCAGCTTCTACCGAGCGTCCCGGGCTGCCTGAGCGGCTACTCGTCGAACGAGAAGGGCGGGTACCTGTCGGTCGTCAGGATGAACGCGTAGGCGGCAACCCGAAGCGCCCAGCGCTGCACCCCCATCACGAAGTCGAACAGCGATCGCGGGTAGCGGCCCGTGAACAGGATCGCGAACCAGGCGATCACGACGCAGAAGAACGCTGCGATTCCGAGGAAGAAGAGGACGATGTAGTGGGGGATCGCGAGCAGCCACTTCACGACGGGCATCCAGCGGCTCAGATCGGCCTCGACGTTCGGGTACTCGATGTCCAGGTGGACCCACTGCTGCTCATCGGTGGAGGGGTACTCGTCGTTCATCAGAGTGCCGTAGGTGTGGACACGGGCTGTGAATCGGAGCAGCTCCTGGTTCCAGTCGAACCACCACCGCGGATACTTCTCGGCGAAGATGATCATCAGCAGGGGTCCGCCGATCAGCAGTCCTCCGGCGACCAGAGGGGTGTACGCCCAGGTCTCGTCGTAGCCGGAGCCTGACGCCCCGGAGACCACGGCGAGCACGATCGCAATCGGGATGATCATGAAGATCCGGAACAGCGTGGTCAGCCGATTGAGGTCCCGGTCCGGATAGTCCACCGAGTAGGTCAGCGGGTACTTCTCGTCCATGTCTCCTCCTTGGGTCTGCTCCCGCGAAACCCTAGGGGCCGCCGCGGACCCCCAAATCGGCCGTGATCATGTGGGGATGGCGCACCCGGTCTCGTTCCTCGACGTCTTCGCGGAGCGGCCCCTGGCAGGCAACGGTCTCGCGGTGGTGGCCCGGGCGGACGACCTGGACGAGAAGACGATGCTCGCCTTCGCGAAGGAGACGAAGCTGTCGGAGACGACCTTCGTGCAGTCACCGCAGGCGGACGGGGCGGACTACCGGAACCGGATCTGGGATCAGCACAGGGAGCTGCGGTTCGCGGGGCATCCGTCGCTGGGGACCGCGGTCGCGGTCGCGCGCTGGCGCGAGCTCACCGAGGCGAGCTTCGTCCAGGAGACCGGCGCGGGGTTGCAGCCGATCGAGGTGCGCGCCGACGGCGAGCGCTGGCGCGCAGAGATGCTCCAGGAGGAGCCCGAGTTCGGCCCCGAGCTGGATCCCGACTCCGTGATGGGAGCGGTCGGTTTGCGCGTCTCGGACACGCACCCGGAGCTGCCGGCGCAGGTGGTCTCGACCGGGGTCCCCAACCTGATCGTGCCGGTCGGGGATCGCGAGGCGCTCGCCCGCGCGCTCCCCGACTACGCGACGATCAACGAGCTGATCGAGGCCCACGGCGCGCTCGTCCTCTATCTCGCCTGGTGCGAGCCGGAGAGCGGGGCGGCCCGCGCCCGCTCCTTCACCGGGTCGATCGACATGGGCGAGGACCCGGCGACGGGGTCGGCGGCCGGACCGCTGGGCGCCTACCTCGCCGAGCGGACCGGGTGTGAGCGCGTCGCGATCCGCCAGGGCGAGGAGATGGGACGGCCGAGCGTGCTGGAGGTGGAGATCGCGGAGGGGCGCCCGCGGGTGGGTGGCGGCGTGATCCCGGTGATCGACGGAACCGTGGAGCTGGGCCGATGAGCACCTTCTGGCAGGGGGTCCTCTACCTCCACCTGGTCGCGATGGCGTTCTTCCTCGGGGGCCAACTGTTCATCGCCGTCGCCGATCTGCTTCAGGCGGCGATCTTCCTCGTCACCCTTGCGATCGTCTGGGTGGCGGTGGAGCTCGCGACCTGAGTGCCAGACCGAGGCCGCCGAAACGGGTGATACTTCGAGCGATGCATGACTGCGACGTCGTGGTTGTCGGGGCGGGCCTCGCCGGGCTGACCGCGGCGCGCGAGCTGAATGGCGCGGGGATGGACGTGAGGGTCCTGGAGGCCCGCGACCGGGTCGGCGGCCGCAACCTCAGCCAGTCGATCGGGGACCACCGAGAGGACATCGTCGAGCTCGGAGGCCAGTGGGTGGGGCCGACACAGCACGAGGTCCTGGGACTCGCCGAGGAGCTGGGGATACAGACCTACCCGACCCACGTCGACGGCAAGAACATCTTCGAGACCGACAAGGGGAGGCTGAAGCGATACAGCGGCACGATCCCGATGCTCGGACCGCTTGTGATGGCCGACTACGGGCGCGCCGACCTGAAGCTGAAGCGGCTGATCAAGAGGATCTCGCCCGACGCGCCGTGGGAGGCGCGGGACGCCGAGCGCCTCGACGAGCAGACCTTCGCGAGCTGGATCCGCTCGGCCGCGCGGACCGGGACGGCGAGGGAGGCGATCGCCACCGCCTGCCGCGCGGTCTTCTCGGTCGAGCCGGCCGACGTCTCGCTCCTCCACGTCCTCTTCTACGCGGCCGCCGCCGGCGGCTGGGACGACTTGCTCGACACCGAGGGCGGCGCGCAGCAGGACCGGCTCGCGGGCGGCACCCAGCAGCTCTCGATCCGGATGGCCGAGGAGCTGGAGGACCGGGTCGAGCTGTCGGCGCCGGTGCGGAGCATCCGCGCGGACGGCGATGAGGTGGTGATCGGCGAGATCCGCGCGCGGCGAGCGATCGTCGCGGTTCCGCCGACACTCGCCGGGCGGATCGAATACGAGCCTGCTCTGCCCCCGCCGCGCGACCAGCTGACCCAGCGGATGCCGATGGGGTCGGTGATCAAATGCATGGCGGTCTACGAGGAGACCTTCTGGCGGGAGGACGGCCTGAGCGGCCAGGCCGTGAGCCTGCCCGGGCCGGCCGAGGTGATCTTCGACAACACCCCGCCGAACGGGAGCCCGGGACTGATCGGCTTCCTCGAGGGCCGGGGCGCGCGCGAGCTCGGCGCGCTTCCCGAGTCCGACCGCCGCGATGCCGTACTCGGCGGGTTCGCCCGCGTCTTCGGCCCGAAGGCGGCCGAGCCGGTCCTCTACGTCGAGAAGGACTGGAGCGAGGAGCCTTACTCGCGCGGATGCTACGCGGGCGTTCTCGGGCCGGGCGCGTGGACCGCCTATGGACGCGCCCTCCGCGAGCCGGTCGGCCGGATCCACTGGGCCGGGACCGAGACGGCGACCCGGTGGATGGGCTACATGGACGGCGCGATCCAGTCGGGGCGGCGCGCGGCGGCGGAGATCATGCAGGCCGAGGGGGCGGCGCTGGGCACGGCCGCCGGCGCACGCTCTGCATTCGCGGCACGAGCGGTCACCGGTACCTGAGTGCGACTGATCGACGTACGTCATCTCGGTCACGAGCGGGTGATCGGATGCTGGGAGGTGAACGGCGTCCTGATCGACCCGGGCCCGACCAGCTCGCTCGAGAACCTGCTCGAAGCTCTCGGCGGCGAGGAGCCGCGGGCGCTCCTGCTGACCCACATCCACCTCGACCACGCGGGGGCCGCCGGGACGATGGTGCGCCGCTGGCCGGGGCTACCGGTCTACGTCCACGAGCGCGGGGCGCGGCACCTGGCCGACCCGACCAAGCTGCTCGCGAGCGCGGAGCGGCTGTACGGAGATCAGATGGAGCGGCTGTGGGGCGAGGTCGCGCCGGTTCCAGAGGGGAACCTGCGACCGCTCAACGGCGGCGAGAGCGAGCTCGGGTTCGAGGTCGCCTACACGCCCGGCCATGCCTCCCATCACGTGAGCTATATGCACTCGGAGAGCGGCCGCGCCTTCGTCGGCGACACCGCGGCCGTGCGGATCCCGCCCAGCGACTTCGTCCTCCCGCCGACCCCGCCTCCCGACATCGACCTCGAGCTCTGGAACGCCTCCATCGACCGGATCCTCGAGTGGCAGCCGGGCAGCCTCGGGCTGACTCACTTCGGCGATGTCGATGACCCGCCGCGGCACCTCGAGGTGGTTCGCGAGCGGCTCCGCGAGCAGGCGGAGCTGGCCGCGAAGCTCTCTCCGGAGGAATTCGAGCGGGAGCTACGGGAGCGGGTGAGCCGCGAGGCGGGCCCGGAGAGCGTCGAGCCGCTGCTCCAGGCGGTACCGCCAGAGCAGCAATGGGCCGGGCTCGACCGCTACCTGCGCTCGGAAGACGGTTCCCGGTTGCGCCCCGGGTCGGACTGACATAGCTCCTTCGCTACTGCTGCTCCCTGTCCTTGCCCTTACCACCCTTGAGCTTGTCCTTGCCCTGGCCGCCGACGAGCTTGTCCTTGCCCTGCTGACCGAAGAGGCCGTCGTTGCCGGCGCCGCCGAAGAGCCTGTCCTTCCCGGGCCCGCCGCAGATCCGGTCCTTGCCCTTCAGGCCCTTGATCGTGTCGTCGCCGCCGTTGCCGACGATCAGATCCGCTCCCTTCGTCCCCTTGATCGTCTCCGAGGCATCGCTGCCGACGATCGTCGCGCGCCCCTTGGCGCAGCGGAAGACTGACTCCCAGTCGGGAGCCTCGGCCTGCGGGACGAAGGCGGCGGTGAGACTGACGAACCCCGAGCCGTCGGCATTGATCAGGCCGATTTCGCCGGCGACGGGGGCATCGATCGTGAAGGCGATCTTCGAGCCGTCGGGCGAGAAGTTCGGAGTGATCTCGCTTCTGGCCGGGGTCGGCGTCAGGTTGACCGGCCCGGAGCCGTCGGCGTTCATCACCCAGATGTCGTAGCTGGCCCCCGCCCTGTCGCTGACGAAGACGATCCTCTTGCCGTCCGGTGAGAACGCGGACATCCAGTCCGAGTCGGTCGGCGTGTTGGGGGTCAGGTTGACCTTGTTCGAGCCGTCGGCGTTCATCACGAAGATGTCCGGGTTCGGGTTCTGGCGCGAGAAGGTGATCCGGGTCCCGTCGGGCGAGAAGCCGGCGAAGAAGTCGTTGTCGGGCCCCTCGGGGGTCAGGTTCACCTTGCCGCTGCCGTCGGCGTTCATCACGTAGATGTCGCGCTGCGCCGGCCCATCCACCTCGAACGCGATGCGCTTGCCGTCGGGGGAGAAGGTCGGGAAGAGGGCGCGGTCGGCGAGATCGCCGGTCAGGTTCACGGGGTTGCTGCCGTCGGCGTTCATCACGTAGACGTCGGTGGTGGCAGGCGTGCTGCCCTGGCGCCGGAAGACGATCCTCTTGCCGTCGGGGGAGAAGGCGGGGTCGCGGTCGTCGGTCGCTCCAGTCAGCAGTGGAGTCGGGTTCGAGCCGTCCGCGTTCATCGTGTAGATGTCGACGTCGGTGCCGTTGACGACGCGGAAGACGATCCGACCGTTCTGCCCTGACGGCGCGATCGACTTGGTAGCCGCCGGCCCGCCGCTGGCGATCCCCGAGGTGACCGCGACGGCGCATGCGGCGACGGCCGCGAGCGCTGCGGCCACTGTGCCGCGAACCCCCCTTGACTTCGCCGGCTCGATCACGTCTCTATAACCCGCCCTCCGTCGCCGAGTTGTGCGGGACGCTATTCGATCTCAGCGGCGTCATGCCATGAAGAGACTGCTTCCGACCCTCATCGTCGCCCTGCTCCTGTGCGCTCCCGCCGCGGCGCAGAACGCCCTGCAGGGAGGTCACAGCGGGCTGACCAGGCAGCTCGAGCAGGGCTTCAAGATCGTCGCGACCGAGCGGATCGCCTCGGACGACGAGTGCTATCCGGACGCGGAGGAGATCGCCGCGGTGCTGCGGGAGAAGATGGGCATCGAGGTGGCCGTGGTGCCCGACCTCAACTCCGTGGAGGGCGAGGACCTGGTCAACGTGGCGAGCGCGGAGACCGAGTGCAACCGGCTGGTCCTGGCGATGCGCTCGAGCGGGAGCGGCAAGGTCTTCGTCCTCGACTCCGACTTCGGCCCGGTCTACGTCCAGGGCAGCGAGGGACTGAGTGAGGGGGCGCTGGCGGCTGCGGCCGGCCCGCTCAGGGAGCTGACGGCCGCGACCAGCGTCTTCCGGATGAGCACACCCGACGCGATCGCGCGGTTCGAGGTCCTCTGTCCCGAGGGCACCCTCCCGGTCGGCGGCGGAATGGCGAACCTGACCCCGCTCGGCGAGGACGGGGAGGGCATCTATCCACACTCCTACGAGCGGCTCGGGGTGCAGAACGGCTTCCACGTCACCCCGACCCTCGTCGATCCGAGCCCGGAGTCCACCCGGGTCCGCCGGGGATCCCTCCAGGTGATCTGCGGCCTGGGGCTGGTCCCGACGGAGTCCCCGCACGAGACGGTCTTCGTCCAGCGGGAGGGAACGGGCACCGTGACCGCCCGCTGCCCGGAGGGCACGGAGCTCTTCTCCGGCGGCTTTCAGCGCACCAACTTCACGACCCCGGGAATCGTCGGGTACGCGGGGATCATGTACGGCGGCAACTACATCACGGAGTCGAGGGCGGTCGGGACGACGGCGTGGCGGGTGAGCGCCGGCGCGGTGGACGAGGACGGCGGCGAGCTCACGGCGATCGCGCACTGCGCTGAGGATCCGAGCCTTCCGCTCACCGAGGTTTCGGCCTCCGGGACGGTGAACGATGGGGAGTCCGCGTCGGTGACGACGCCGCGATGCCCCCCGGGCCGCGCGCTCACCGCCGGCGGGTTCAGCTTCAACGGCTCCCGTGACGCCCTGTTCGCGGACGGATACTTCACGCGGAAGGGCACCTGGTCGGCGACCGGGTACGGGTGGTTCGGCTCCGCCGAGCTGACCGCGTACGGCTACTGCCTCGGGGCCGAGGATGCGGTCGATCGCTCGCTCTTCCCGCCGGAGCCCGCCGCGCCCCCGGAGTCGGAGAACGATTCCGGGGACGACGGCGACAACGTGCTGTTCTACGTAGGCCTCGGCATCGCCGCTCTGGTTCTCGCCGGGGTCCTCCTGCGCATTCGAGCCCGCCGTCGCCAGGCCCGCCGTCGCGCCAGGCGCCGGTAGGCTCGGACTCCGCCGTCCCCCATGAACAAGGAGCTGGCAATGGCCGAGACCGTCACCAAGGGTTTGCTCGTCCGGATCGAGGCGAAGCCGGGCAAGGAGAGCGAAGTCGAGGACTTTCTCAATCAGGGTCAGGCGCTCGTCGAGGAGGAGCCCGAGACCACGGCCTGGTTCGCGATTCGTATGGGCGAGTCGACGTACGGCATCTTCGACGTATTTCCGAGCGATGACGGTCGCAATGCGCATCTCGGTGGTCCTGTCGCGAAGGCCCTGATGGACAACGCGGGAGAGCTCTACCCGGATCCGGAGATCGAGCAACTCGATGTGATCGCCTCGAAGCTGCCCGGCTAACCCGGGCCGATCAGCCGCAACCCTCAGTCGGTGACGTCGCGAGAGCGCATCACCGCAGCGCCGACGACGGCGAACAGCACTGTCCATCCGAGAAGCAGCAGGCCGCCGGTGAGCTGGCCGAACGGGTCATCGAGGTCGTTGACCTCACCCGTTGCGGTGAGCTCGCTGAGAGCGTTCCCGAGCAGGTAGCGGTCCGAGGACCCGAGGACCACGAAGCTCAGCAGCGGCTCGATCACGAACAGGTAGACGAGGATTCCCGACGATTGCGGCCGTCTGCTTGCGAACCAGCGCCCCGAGGCCGACTCCAAAGGCGGCCATTAGGGCGCCGGCAGCGATCGTCCCGGCGATCAGCTCGACGACCTCGGAGCCGTCGAGGCCGAGCGGGTATCCGCGGCCCGGCAGGATCGCCGCCCCGATCAGCAGGGCAGCGGGCGGTGACCAGTGCGATCAGGGCCCCGGCGAGGACGCAGGCGACCAGCTTCGCGGCGAGGACGCGGATGCGATTCGGCTCGACGAGCAGCGTCGAGGCGATGCTGCCGTTCCGGTATTCGGTCGTGACCGAGAGGACGCCGACCATCAGCGTGAACAGCGCCACGGTCGATGCGTTCGAGATCAGGTCGACGCCGGGCGACACGTCATCGGGCGAGTACGTGGCGAACAGGGACGTCGCCAGCGAGAGGACCGTGACGAGACCCGCGCCCACGGAGACGAGGACGATGAAGCTGCGCGCCGTCCGCAGCTTGAGCAGCTCGCTTCGGATCAGCGAGATCACTTTGTTCCCTCGGCCGACTCACCGGCGGTCAGCTCGAGGAACACGTCCTCGAGGGAGCGTGTGATGGGGGAGAGCTCCGAGATCACCAGGCCCTCCTTGGCGACGACGCGGCCGATCTCCTCGCCGGTCCTCCCATTCACGATCAATGAGCCGTCCTTGGATTGCTCGACCGTTGCACCGGCGGCGCGCAGCCGGTCGGCGAGTGTCGCGGCGTCCGGTCCCGCGATCCGCATCCCGGTGGCCGTGCCGGTGGTCAGCTCCGAGATCGGCGACTGAACGACGCTGCGCCCGTGGTTGATCACGACCGCCTCGTCGGCGATCAGCGCGATCTCGGAGAGGACGTGGCTCGAGATCAGAATCGCGCGTCCCTTGTCCGCGAGCGAGCGAAGGAGATCACGGAGCCAGCGGATCCCGGCCGGATCGAGGCCGTTGGCGGGCTCGTCGAGGACGAGGATCCGCGGGTCCCCGAGCAGCGCCGCCGCGAGCCCGATCCTCTGCTTCATCCCGAGCGAGTAGCCGCCCGCCCGCCGATCCGCGGCCCCCTTCATGTCGACCATCTCCAGGACCTCCTCGACCCTGGGGCGCGGCACCTCCGCGGCGAGCGCGAGCGCCCGCAGGTGGTTGCGACCCGAGCGGCTGGGGTGAGCTGCACCGACCTCGAGCACCGCTCCCACCGTGCGGGCCGGGTCGTCGGATTCGACGAACGGCCGTCCCTCGACCAAGGTGTGCCCAGAGCTCGGCCGGATCAGCCCGAGCAGCGACCGCAGCGTCGTTGTCTTCCCGGCGCCGTTCGGTCCGAGGAATCCGACGATGCGGCCCTCGGAGACGTGGAAGCTGAGGCCCTCGACGGCGACTGTCGGCTTGCGCCACCCGAACCGCTTGGTCAGGTCGTGGATCTCGATCGGCTCGGCCAGACGCCGGACCCTACGTGACGAGTACCGGCCACCGGCAGACTTGTCAGCCGAACGGGGTCCCGGTCGGCCTCAAATGGTCCCCACGCTGGGACCTGTTCTGGTCGGGAGCCTCCGGGACCCCGCTGTTCGAGTGAAGGCTATTCGCTCAGCTCGGCTGCGATCAAGGCGACTCGGCGATCAGAGCGTCGAAGTCGCACGGGGCGTCGTGCTTGAGCGCGAACTGGAAGAGCGCCGAGCCGGGACCGGTGCCCGCCCGAACGGTCCCAGCCGAGGAGGTGGCACCGCCGGTGATGGTCGTCAATGCCCCCGTCGTAGTCGCGGTAGGGCTCAGCTGTAGAGCGTCATCAGAATGTCAATGACGCGTCATCAGCTGTCACGCACGACGGTACTAAGGCTTGGCCGATTTCCGCAAGGGCGGCCACGACGCCAGTGGCTACTGCTTTGCATGGAAAGCGCACCCCGGCGCGGGATACGCCATTTGGGTGATTGCGCAGGAGAACGTGCCCGGCTACCTTCCCGCCCACACTGATGGGGGAGATGGGGTAGGCGCGCATCGCTAGCCCAGGGAAGGGGAGGACATGGGCAAGCGATTCATTTTTGATCGGCGCGGCTGCGCCTCGGGCTGACGGTTCGCGCCTTCGCACGCCTAGAACACGCCTGGCCCGGCCCAAATGTACCGAGAATGTACCGCCGTGTCGGAGGCTTCTGGCCGTCAAACAGGCACCGGAGCCTCGACTCGTAGGGAGGTCCGACGCCACCACACGAAGGAGGCCCGAAATGAGGGCTAAGACGAAGAAGAAGCACAAGATGGGCAGGCGATTCGCGATTGTGATCGGCGTGGCTGCGGTCGGCGTGATGGCGCTCGGGGCGCAGACGGCGTCTTCAACTACGGGGGACCCCGTCGATAGCACCCCGCCGGACCTGCAGCTCTCGGGGCCGAAGAAGCAGAGCCCCCAGAACGCCAAGGAGCCGATTGGCGCCAGGTGGTGCCCGGTATCGCTTGCTTGCTACTTGAAGGTCCGGTCGAGCTGTGGCGACGAGGCGTGCACCGTACGCGCCACGGGGAGGCTGACGAACGTCGAGAGGTACAAGCTGGCCGGGACGGGCTGCGTCTGCCCGCAGGCGGGTGGGACGTTCAACCTGGGGCCGGGGCTGGCGTATGAGGCGCAGCGCCGAGAGGTCCGCCAGGCGCTCGCCGAGGGCGAGAACGTCCAGGCGAAGGTCACCGTCAAGGCGAAGGATGCGGCCGGAAACGTGGCGACCGCGAAGCGCACGATCACACTCGTCAAGTAGGAACAACCGGGAGTAGGGCGTGGCGTCTGGAAACCCTCCCAGGCGCCACGTTTTTGGGAGTAGGCGACCGCTGCTTTGGACGAAAAGCAGCGGTCTCTGAGATCAGCAGGTGCTGCCGTGGAACTTCAGTACCGGATGAAGCTCGATCGCGTTCGGGGCTACGCCTGTCTGGCCGTGCGGAATGTCGAAGAACCCGACGCCAGTCAGGGTTGCCGCACCGCCCAGGTGAGTGAAGCTGCTCGATGAGGGCTGCCCGCAAGTGGCGATCAACTTCGAGCGGGCCTTAGCCATCGCCGCCTTCTTGGGGGAGGAGGCAGCGCCGTTGCAGGTGGTGTCGGGGAACTCCGTGATCGTCGTCTGCGAGGGCTGGCCGGCGGTAGAGACGAGGAGATGAATGTCGTGGTCGTCCTCCAGCTTCATCTCCACCAGGTTGACCTTGATCCTCCAGGTGGTGGTCTCCACGCCTTTGATTCTGGGGGTGTTGGCTAGGCAATGAGCTCCTTTCGCGTCATATTGCCCGCGTTGGCGGTATTGCTTCCGCGGGGTGCCGGGGTGGTGGCACGGATGGTGTCTTGTTGCCAAGGCCTCTTCCTCGATTGGGCGCGAGAACCTGGCCTTTCCACCCCGAGCGGCAGTAGCGGTTGATCTCTTGGTGGGGCCCACGGGGAAAACGCACAAGCAGGGGTGGGCGTCGCCACCGCGACCGGTCAGGCCGCCTCCGAGCGTCGACTTTCCGAGGTCTTGAGCTCTTGACGCTGAGTCTCGAGGCGCTCGCGATGCCGCGGGGCTCTTTCGGAGTCGATCTCCTTGACCTCCACGTCGCCGTCCATCTCGAGCTTCTGGGCTACCCGCGCAGCAGGTCCGAGGACGTCGCGGCCCGATTAAGCCGTTGGGTCCGAATGTGGCCGTGAGATCGTCGAGCGCGTCGCCAGTGCTGTTGTGGCGCTTGACGACGCATGCCACACGCTCGAGCACGTCCTTGCATGCCGCATACATGCGGTCGGCGTCGGCCGGGCTAAAGAGCTCGCTCACCTTCTCGGCCCAGCCCTCTTCCCGGTGGATCTCGCCAAGCGCCACCGCAATCTCGTAGAGGCCGTCGGCGGGGAAAAGCCCGACACGAAGGTCGGCGGCGAACTCGGTGATCTGCGGGTCGACGTCCTTAACGAGCTGGAGGGTCTGCCAGTCGGGGACGACCACGAGTACGTGGCGGATATCGATGCCCCGGGCTCGGTGATACTCCCGCCGGGCAATCTCCCTGACGTGGCCTCGCAGTGCCTCACGCAGCTTGCCCATTGAGTACTCACGGGCCTGTTCGTCGTCGTCATACCTTCGAGCAAGGGCAAATGCAAACCGAATTGGCGCAGGGGGCTGGCGCGCGCCGAAAGAATCAGGTCTTATGCTCGGTTCTACTCCGACAGCCCGCAGGCGTGAAGGTTCTGAGTTGGCCGAGCAGGCGAAGCTGAACTGAGTCAATCGCGCCAGGGCTCGGCTTGCCCGACGGTGTAGTGGTCGTCCGGCAGTGCGTCGCTCACGCGATCTTCTGCTTCCTGGGCGGTGTCTGCATCTAGCCACGCCGTCATGCGACGGCCCAGCCGGAGGACCCGCCGCATCCCGTCAAGCCAAATCCGGTCAGGTCGCGATGCGATCTCGATGCCAGCGTCGTGCAGCGCGTGCTCTGCCCACTCCAGGTCCTTTCCGAAGACTGGCACCTTGAACCGTGGCATGGGCGGCGGAGTCTATGCAGGCCAGGCGGATACGGTAGTCAGCCGTGATTTCAGCGATCTGGAGCATCAGCGGCGACGTGGGCATCACCGTCCTAGGGAGGGTTTCAGTCGCGCCCCGCTCTCATTCCAGGCGAGGTATCCCTCCCGGATGAGGGCGAGATCTTCCTGCTCCGACATCGCCCACGCAGTATCCCGCAGCGGAGCGAAGCTGGTCTTTTGCGCACGCGCAGTCAAAAAATCAGCGTCGAGTTAGACTCGCTCGGCCATGCAGCGCTTCGAGGTGGCCATCAACGGCGAGGGTCTCGAAAGGGCACTGACAGCACTGAACGACGCTGGCATCCCGACGATGGGTCCTAGCTTCACCTGGAGCGGGTCGGAAGCGGCAATGGTTGGCAAGCTGATGTTCGCCGTGGTTGATGCAAACGCCGCCCGGGAGGCAGTGGCTCAGGTGAGCGCCGTGCTTGAGAAAGAGGGTGGTGACTACACCATCGAGCGGGGCGTGACCTTCAACCCGGAGGACTGGACGAAGCGTCGCGACTGACGAATCGCGCTCCATTAGTTTGCCGACCCTCGGAGGCTCCGATTGCGATTAAGCTCCGAAACATTGGCAGGGGCCCGCGAGGCCGGAGGGAATCAGCCCCAGTGCCTGGAGGCGACTCTGTAGTCACCCGCCGGCAAGTTCGCCCTCACCTGACCTTCCGCCGCTTCGGGGGTATCTGCATCGAGCACCGCTGCCATTCGATGCCCGACATGGGTTTGCGCGTCAGGCTCGTGAGCGAACTTGGTGAAGGGAGGCCCGACGGTAGGGATCTCAGCTCGATTCAGAGCCTCCCGCACTTGGTCTAGACCCTCGCCCTCAATCACCACGGCGAACTTGGGCATGCGCGAAGTCTACGTTCGGTTGGACAATTTCTATGGCCAGTTGACGCCGCCGTCTGCGGGAGTAGGCGACTGCCGCTTTGGACGAAAAGCGGCACTGAGAACAACGGCGCGCGCCGGTCTCAGCGGGCGAGGATCGCGTCATAAGCTTGCGGCATGCCGAACCCACTGGTCGATCGGAGCTGGCCGGTTCTACGCCACCTGGTCGGAGGCCACATCGCCGTCTACCGGGCGAGCCGCGGCCTGGTCGGTCATCACGTGCCGGGTGCGCCGCCGATGCTGCTTCTCGACCACATCGGGGCGAGGTCCGGGAAGGTGCGCACCACGCCCCTCGCCTATCTCGCCGACGGCGAGGACGTGGTGCTCGTCGCTTCGAAGGGCGGCCATCCGCGCAACCCGGCCTGGTTCCACAACCTGATGGCCAACCCCGACACGACGATCCAGGTCGGCTCGGAGCGACGTGCGGTGCACGCCCGCCTGGCGACCGCCAACGAGCGTGAGCGGCTCTGGCCCGAGGTCGTGAAGCTCTACTCGGGCTACCGGGACTACCAGGAGCGGACCGACCGCCAGATTCCGCTGGTCGTGCTCGAGCCGCACGGCGGCGGTCGTTGACCCCTGGCTTGATCCGGCGGTCGCTGCCGCTGTCAGGGAATGGGGGCCGCGACTGCCACGGCGATCACGAGCAGGCATTTCACGTTCGCACCCTAAACGGCGCGCGCCGGTCAGGCGGAGCGTAAGTCGAGCGCGAGCCCTATAGAACTACTGCTTTTCGTCCAAAGCGGCTATCCACTAGTTCGAGCTGACTAGCGGTCACCGCACCGAGCTGAACGCTGCCCGCACCTCGGTCGAGAAGAGCTCCGGCTCCTCCCAGGCGGCGAAGTGGCCGCCCCTGTCGACCTCGTTGAAGTACGCGAGGTCGGGTAAGCCACCTCGACCCAGCTCCGCGGGGCGGCCCAGACCTCGTCGGGGAACGTCGTGAAGCCGACCGGTACGGACGCCGGCGGAGGGGGCTCAACGGCGAAGCGGGCCCGTGCTCTTCCGTCCTCCCAGTAGTCCCGGGCGGTGGAGGCCCCGGTGCCCGTCAGCCAGTAGAGCGTGACGTTGTCGACGATGTGCTCCTTGGTCAGGTTCCCGGTCGGCCTGCCGTCCACGACGCGCCGGCGATCTTGTAGTAGCCGTCCGTGTCGTGGTCGAGCATCCAGGCCGCGAGGGCGACGGGTGAGTCCAGCAGCGCGTAGCCGATCGTCTGCGGTCGGGTGGCCATCTCCAGGAAGTAGCCGGAGCCGTCCGTCGTGAACGTGTTGAGCGCATCGTGCGCCGCGTTCCTCTCGGACTCCGTCGGCAACTGCTCGGCGACGCCGGGCACGACCACCGCCGTGAGCACGTTGATGTGGACGCCGAGCAGGCCCTCGGGAGCCTGCCGGGCCATCGCGTCGGTGACGACGGCTCCCCCGTCGCCGCCCTGGGCGACATAGCGGGTGTAGCCGAGGCGTCGCATCAGCTCCGCCCAGACGGCTCCGATGCGGCCCGCGTCCCAGCCGAGCTCTCTCGGCTCTCCCGAGAAGCCGTAGCCGGGCATCGACGGCAGCACCAGATGGAACGCGTCCTCGGCGCGCCGCCGTGCGCGGTCGGATCTGTGAGCGGGCCGACGGTCTCGAGCAGCTCGATGACCGAGCCGGGCCAGCCGTGGGTCATGATCAGCGGCAACGCGTCTTCGTGCGGCGACTTCACGTGGATGAAGTGGATGTCCACCCCGTCGATCTCGGTCGTGAACTGCGGCAGCGCGTTCAGTCGTGCCTCGCACTTTCGCCAGTCGTAATCCATCGTCCAGTAGCGGGAGAGCGCCTGGATCGTCGCCAGTTGCCCGCCCTGCGAGCGATCGTCGACGAGCTCCTTGGAGGGCCAGCGGGTGGCGGTTATGCGTCGGCGAAGCTCGTCGAGATCCTCTTGCGGGACCTCGATGCTGAAGGGTCGGATCGCTCCATCTTTGGCCGTGGCCGGATCAGCGGCGGTCTGCTTGGTCGAGGCTGAGGCGTCCATCTGCGGCTCCTAGCTTGCGATTTCGGGGGCCTTCCTGACCCTCGCGGAGGCGCAGACAAAGTCGAGGCGAGTCGAGTCACTCGGCGCCATCGCGCCTAGCTTTCAACCCTATTCCTCTGGTGGGAAAGAAGTCAAGGGCCGCAGGGGGCATACCTCGGTAGGTGAAGAGCTCAGCACGCGGGACGGTGCCCTTCCATGCAAAGCGGATAGCCGCTTCCAGTCCAAAGCGGCCATCTCGGCCGGACGCGCTGCTGATAGCGCAGCTTCCACCTCCACGCCGAAGGGAGTCATGCCTGGAACCCCCTGCTCAGCACTCCTCTACATCGAAATGGGCAGTGAAGCTCCCGGCCGCTGCTGCTCGCGGCAGGTGCGTTACGAGTGGCTTGTGAAGCAGCTGGTCATGGAATAGCCTCGGGCGAGCGTGAGCCAAAGGGAGCTCAGCCGGGCGCAGGACGCGCCACGCCGCCTCAAGGCGACAGTCGCATTGACGTTCGCCCTGATCTGAATCGCGGACCGGCGCCTGCCCGCCGGCATTCGGCTCGTTCGTCAAGTTCCGTCCGCGGCTAACCGGTCAGGACGCGATCGATCTCGAACTTCCCCGGCCACGCGATCGTTTCGGCCGCGACGTACAGGCCTAGGGCGAAGACGATGGTCGCCAGCCCGAACGGCCCGTGCATGTCAGGCGGCCGCTCTTCAAGCTGTACTCGCTTCTGTGATCCATCGAGGTCGACCGTCACCGGGTTGAGCCCGAGGTTCGTCGGATGAGCAATCGCGCTGAAGCGTCGGTAGGCGGCTGCGTAGAGACCGCGGAACGAGGTTGGAGTCGTTGAATCCCGGAGGCCGGTGACCCTGCTGACCCAGTGGGCGTCAGCGGCCTCGGCGCGGTCGAGCAAGGTGGGCATGCCCTTGGGCAGGGCGGCGGCCGTTTCCTCGAACTGCTTGCGCCTGTCGTCGTCGAGGATCTTGACGCCGACCTTGCGGCAATCCTCGTCGGCGCGCAGTCGCGCCTCGCAATCCGACTTCAGCCAGCGCCGCATTCGCTCCTCGCCCGGCTCGCCGGCCAGCCAAGCAAAGGTGGTCACATGCTCGTAGAGGCTGCGCAGGAGCGTGTCCGCGTCGGCCTCCCGCCTGAGCGGTACGAGCGCGAGAATCGCCTCCAGGCTCCCCGTCGCTCGGGCGATCAGCGCCGGACCGACAAGTGGCCAGGCATCAGCTGGCCCCTGAACAAGGACATCCACTGGCAGGTACGGTCGAACGAGCGCGGTCAAGGCTCGGCCTCGGGCTACCGCATCGCGGTCGTGCTCTTCCTGGCCCATGTCTGCAGCCATTGTCTCGCCCGCTGCGGAAACTTAGGAGGTCGGAGTAAGGTAATTGAGCTGGCGCTGCGGCCAGATCATCCCCGGTGCCCGCGCTTCAACTTCGCTCGCTGGGTCATCCCTCTTCCTTCCGTGCGACCCGCTACAGAGGGCACGAAAGGTCTGATGTCTATGACCGGCAGCAAGCTCTCCCAACGAGCAGCACGACGGCGCGGCGAGTTGCATCACGCCGACGGCGACCGTCTTGTTGCGCTAACGATCGAGGCACACCGCCACCTGAATACCCCCGGCTCGGGCCGGGCCAGTATCCAGCATCGAGAGGGGAGACGGTGGCATGACCGAAACGACTCCCCAGCCCTCTGAGATCCTCGAGTCGGAGCGGCCCGCGTTGCCCAGCACCTCTCGGCGTTGGCCGCCGCAGCTCGTAATCACGAGGACGCGAAGCGCGTGTGGCGCTTTCGGGTGAAGCCACCACGACCGATAGAGAGACGAGCTAGTGCACGAATGCTGGTTGCCGAACTACAGGAGCTTGAGGAAGTGAAGACGCTGGTCACCAGGGGCCACCAGCTGGGTGTGCTCACCCTCGGCGACGTCGCCACCGCGGTCTCCGAGGTCGAGCTCGACGAGTCAGACGTCGAGGACCTCCACGGGCACCTCGAGAAGGCCGGCATCGAGCTGGTCGAGGACGTCGATCCCGCCCTCAAGGCGTCGGCCGAGACCGAGCGCTCCGAGGGCAAGGGCCGTGGTCGCAAGCGCCAGAAGGCGGCGCTCGACCTGAAGCCGGACATGACCACCGATTCCCTGCAGCTCCTCCTCAAGGACATCGGCAAGGTCCGGCTGCTCACCGCCACCGAGGAGGTCGAGCTCGCCAAGCGGATCGAGCGCGGCGACCTCGACGCCAAGCAGAAGATGGTCGAGTCCAACCTCCGCCTGGTCGTCTCGATCGCCAAGAACTACCGCAACCAGGGCCTCCCCTTCCTCGACCTGATCCAGGAGGGGGTGCTCGGCCTCATCCGCGCCGCCGAGAAGTTCGACTACCGCAGGGGCTTCAAGTTCTCGACCTACGCGACCTGGTGGATCCGCCAGGCGGTCGCCCGCGCGCTCTCCGACAAGTCGCGGACCATCCGTATCCCGGTGCATGTGGTCGAGAAGCTCAACAGGATCGGCCGCGTGGAGCGCAAGCTGGTCACCGAGCTGGGCCGCGAGCCCACCCCGGAGGAGATCGCCGAGGTCACCGGCGGCATCGAGCCCGAGGAGGTCGACTCGATCAAGCGCTCGGCGCAGGCTCCCGTCTCCCTCGAGAAGCCGGTCGGCGACGAGGAGGAGTCGGAGTTCGGCCAGTTCATCGCCGATGAGCGCGCCGAGTCCCCCTTCGAGCGCGCCGCCGAGCTGCTCACCAAGGAGGCGCTGAAGGAGGCCCTCGAGAACCTCTCCTACCGCGAGCGCCGCGTGCTCGAGCTCCGCTTCGGGCTCGGCGGCGAGCACCCGCGCACGCTCGACGAGGTCGGGCGGACCTTCAACGTCACCCGCGAGCGGATCCGCCAGATCGAGGAACAGTCGCTGAAGAAGCTGCAGAGCCTCGCTGAGGCGCAGAAGCTCCGCGAACTCGCCTAGCTGATCTGGAAGCCGTAGGGCTGACCCGGTTTCGGTTCTCGCGCGAAGCGAAAGCGAGTGGACCGTACTTGAACCAATCCGAGCGGGAGGCGATCGCAGTCTGCAGCGTCAGCTCATTCGCCGGTGGCGATAGCAGGCGCGCCTCGCTCAGCCGGCTTCGGCGAGCAGGAGCTCTTGGCGCGCTCGGGTCCAGCGCACGACCGAAAGGCGGTGGCCGCGCTGGAGGCCGGTACCGGGATCGAGTTCGAAGGCGCCGAAGAAGGTCGTCGTGCGGAGTCGCCGGGCGGCGCGCAGTGGGTCGTCCGGGCCGAGCTCGAGGCAGCGGCCGGCGATGAGCGCGGCCGCATAGGCCTGAGCGGCGACGTAGTCGAGCTCCCCGAGCGCGCTCGCGCGGGCGTCGGCCACCAGCTCCACCGAGCCTGGCCCGAGCTCCGGCGAAGTGCGGGTCTCCGGGTGCCACTGCACGGGCGCGAGCAGGCCCGCCGGATCGCCGCCCAGCAGGGCGGGAAAGGCGGCGAGGCCGGGCGAAACGCCGCCCCGGAGCGTGCTGGGGACTAGGCGGGCCAGCGCGCGGAAGAGCACGACTTCGGCCCCGACCGGCCCACAGGCCAGGATGGCGTCCGCCCCGGCGGCCGCGATGGCGGCCGGCGGGTCGCGGAAGGAGAAGCAGGCGAGGATGCCGAGGCCAAGCGCTGGGTCCGCCTGCTCGAGCCCTTCCCGAGCGAAACGCGCGAAGCGACCGGCCGCGGTCACGAGGGCGATCGTGGCGGCGGGCCGGAGCGCGGCGACCGCCCGACCGAGGGCGACCAGGTAGCGGCTGGCCGGGGAGGGCACCGAGACCACGCCGGGGAGGCGCTGGACGTCGTCCGCGGCGGCGCCATGGTTCCAGACGACCGCGCCCGGGCGGGCCGCGGCGACCGCGCGCGCCGAGTCGCTGCCGTAGGGCCCGAGCACGAAGTGGCATCCGCGCTCGACGAGCTCTGCGTGGAGGCGCGCGGCGCGCTCGGGCCGGCTGCGGTCGTCCTCGACGATCAGCCGCGTCTCGGCGCGGCTTGCCCAGAGCTCAAGCCCGGCGCGCACCTGCGCGCCCTGGACCGCGTAGCGGCCCGTCGCCGGGACGAGCGCCCCTACAGGCGCCGCGCGACCTCCTCGGGTGGGCGCGCTTGCGGGTCCTGCGGGCGCCCCGCATAGCCGAACGAGAGCACGATCTGTACCTGCACGTCCGCCTCGAGTCCGAGCAGCTCGGTCAGGCTCTCCGGGTTCGTGATTGCGGTCGGACGTAGCTGCGCCGGCCAGACCCGACGCCCCGCAGCGGCGGTGCATCAGTGGCCCGCTGGTTTGCGGCGGATCGCGAACAGAGGGGCGCCGCACTTGGGGCAGCGGCCCTCCCAGCCGGGACGACCGTTGGGCAGGGTCACCGCCCGCGCGTCGGCGATGGTGACCTTCTCGCCGCAGACGCACCAGGCCTGCGGGCCGGGATCCTTTGCCTCCGAGTGCCGCGAGCTCCGCTCAACCATGCCCGACCACCATATTCGTGGTGGAAAGCACCAGGGCCGAAATGCGTGAAACGAAGTGGAACCGACGCAGAGGCCCCTGCTTCGAGCTACGCACGGGGTCGCCGGGCTAGCTTTGTCTGGTGGCCGATCTCATTGAGAGCCTGATCGGATCCCGGGCGCCGTGGCAGTGGCGCGCGCCGGAGGCGAGGATGTGGCCCGACCGGCGCCGCCCGGGGCCGAGCCGGCCTATCTCCTCTACTACAGAGGGACGTTGGAAGCTGGCAACCTTCGCAACCTTGGGTTCGAGGGCGAGGTCGCGAAGCCCGGCGCTTGGGGCCGCCTGATGAACGGCGGCGCCTCGCTCACGGTCGAGGGTGGGCGGGTGGACGTGGTCTACCGCGACCGCGACGCGGTCGAGCGCTGGGTGGCCGAGGCGAGCGAGGGACGCTTCGAGATCGACGCGGTGGATGGCTGGCTCGCCGGAATGCCCACCTACGTGCTCGTCGGGGAGCTGGCGACCTGCGAGGTGCTTGCCGGCGAGCTGCCGCGGCCGGAGTTTCCGGCCGCGCTCCGCGAGGCCGCGACGCGGCGCTGGCGCGACGCGGCTGCCAGCGTGCTCGAGATCGCCGAGTCGCTCGCGTCGCGGGGCGACGTGGCCGGCTGCGTGGGCCTGCTGGCGAAGGCCGCGGTCGCTGCGGCCCAGGCTCGGCTCGCCGAGCGAGGGGAGTGGGCCGTGAGCGAGCGCGGGATCGTCCGGCGTGCGGGCCTTGGCCGGGCCGAGGCGGTTCTGGCGGCAACCGGCGACCGCCCGCTTGACCTCGAGCGCGCGGTCTTCCGGATGCGGGTGGCGCTGGGGCTGACCGCGGGCGGGACGACCGTCCCGGAGGCAGCGTGAGCGGCCCCGCGGTGATCCGCCCCGTACCAGCCGGGCGGGGGCCGGACGTCCCCGTCACCGCCCGATCCCGCCCCGAGAGCAGGACCGGCGGACCTTGAACCGGACTCCGACAGCTTCGTTTTCCTGCCCGGGGCTTCCGCCGCGGGTCGGCCCGTCAACCCGACCAGCGGTCACCTCGGCGGATCGGCGCTAGCGCCGGCCGGCCGGGCCGGGGGATGAGCCTCCAGGTCCTTCGGAGATCGCCGCGGAGCCCTCTTGACCCGGTGCTTACCCCGCGGGTGATGGCAAGCCCGAGCGAGCGCTGCGGCACCGGAGACGAGCGTCGCCGCCCGTCCCGGGGCCCTCGGGCGCTCGATCTACCGGGGCCGTCGCGGCGGATACGGGTCGAGCCGATTCGCCAGCCCGAGCCGGCGCGGCGCCCTGGAGAGGATCCTCGCCGGCCCGCCAGGCGCCCGCAGCCGATCCCCGCGCCGAGGAAGCCCGAGCGCGAGCCGACGCCCGCGTGAGCGCCGCCCCGGACTTCGCCTCTGCGGTGGCCGGCTACCGTGCCTGGCAGCTGGGTGCGGGCGGCGTCCTCTTCCCCCGGCGCTCCCGGCCGCGCCGCCGTGGGAGCCCGCGGTCAACCGCGCCCGCTGCTTCGCCGGCCGACGCCACGATTCCCACGCGGCGCCCGCGACCCACTGCACGTGCGGGCTTCATGCGCTCCACGACCCCGACGATGGCGGCTCAAGCTCGGACACCCGGCCGTGGGGGTGACCGCGGCGTGGGGCGAGATCGAGGTCTACGCCGCGGGCTTCCGGGCCGAGTACGCCTCCGGCATCGCCCTCGCCCACGAGCCGTCGCGCTCCACCGGCCCGCCCGCCCGGCTCCGCGAGGCGGCCCGCCGCTACGGCGTGCGCCTCGTCCCGCTCGCCGACCTCGAGGCCGAGGCAAGCGAGTTCGCCCTTCCCCTGCCGGACGTGGTCCTCCCGAAGATCCGGGTGGGACCGAGCCTCGCGCGGATAGGCACGCTGGCGGTGCGCCCAGCGAGCGATCTCACCGTGGCCGGCCGAGGCGCCCGCGCACTCGCCGGAGGTCGCGGTGGCGGGCGTCGACGCCGAGGGAAACGCACATCATCGGTTGCATCCGTGTTTCGCCGGTAAGAAACTCGGCGAGCTCGTCGTCGTAGAAGGTGAGCCCGGTGGCGCCGAGGCCGAGCGCGTAGGCGGCACCTCATTGGCACCCTGGCCCGGCGAGTTGCATCCGCGCCAGAGTTAGCAACCTTCCGATTTGCAGGGCTTCTCTGAAGGCTACCGACCGCACTCGAACCGGCGACCACCTGGACCACAAATCGGCTGCATTCCGAACCCTATCCCCCTATCGCCACTACACGTGGCTAGCCCTTGGTCCGCCTCGGATCGTTGCCGTAGGACTTCTTGGCGCCGATCGTGCCGTCCTTCTTGCGAATCACATGCTCGGCCTTACGCTGGATCGCCTGCTTACGCCGAGCCGCCTGGGCGGTCTCCTTCTTGCGGTGGTTGCTTAGGGTGCGGTTGCCAGTGAGCCGGTTCTTAGGGCTTCTCGGCCAGCAGCGAGACGCTCTTGACGCCGTACTTGGCGCTTGCGTCCCGGGCTCGGTCCGAGATGAACTCGTACGGGTTCTCCCGGATCTGCTCGATCCGGAGCCCCGCTCCCTCGATGGCCTCGCGATAGGCGTCCCGTTGAGCCGCTCCACCGATGCAGGAGGCCCAGAGGTCGGCATCGCAGACGGTCGACTCCTTCATCTGCCGCTCGCTGATGATGTCGGCAATCGCGAGTCTGCCGCCCGGCTTCAAGACGCGCGCGGCCTCAGTGAAGACGGCCGCCTTGTCCGGAGCAAGGTTGATCACGCCGTTCGAGATCACGCAATCGAAGCTCCCATCGTCCATGGGTAGCCGCTCGATGCGGCCCTCGCGGAACTCGACCTGCGAGTAGGCGCCTCCTCGGCCAGGCTCCGTGCCTTCTCGAGCTGCTCGGCGGTGAAGTCGATGCCGATGACGGCGCCCGCGGGGCCAACGCGATTGGCCGCGAAGAAGACGTCCATCCCAGAACCGCTGCCGAGGTCGATTACGTGCTCCCCCTCGCTTAGTTCGGCGAGGTCGAAGAAGTAGCCAACCCCGGCGAAGGATTCGATCGCGCCCGCAGGGATCCGGTCGAGCACCTCGCTGGGATAGCCGAGGTGCTCGGCGAGAGCTCGGCCCAGTTCGAAGTGGTACTTGCCATGCGGGTCCTGAGCGACATGCCGGTACATGTCCTTGACCTTGCTCTCCAGCTCGCGGGTGTCAACTGTTGCTCCTGTGGCTTCCATCTCTCCTCAGCTCTGCTCACTAGCCGGCCTGCGCCCCGGTGAGCGCGGGGTCGGCGCTTTCGTGTCGGGCCGTCACGATCTCGGTCGTCATCGACACCTCACGCACGACTGCATCACGGACCGGCGAGCGCTCCTCGGCTCGCCGAACGATCTCCCGGAGCTGCTCTTCGGTCGCGTCAGGCGCCGCCAGCTCAATCCGCGTCCGGATTGCCAACGGCCCTGGATGGGCACCGCCATTGACGCCGAGAACGCCACGGAAGTCGGAGTCGCTCTCCACTGAGACGGTCAGCTCGCTGAGCTCGATGCCGTCGCGGGCAGCCTCCATCGCCACCAGCGTGGCGTCGCAGGCCGCGAGAGCAGCTCGCAACAGCCAGCCGGGGGTCGGCGCCGACGCGCCTCCGCCGACCGACTCCGACATGTCGCTGGTCACAGAGCCCTTGGGGCCCTCGACTCGACAGCGGAGGCCCTCCTCACGGACGGCCGTCGCCGCGGCGTCGGTACCAGTGGCTGCATCGGGATTCTCAGCGAGGTAGCCGGACGCCTTCTCGATTGCACTGCGAATCTCCTCCATCTCGCACCTCTCAGGTCGCTGGTGAAATGCCGCTCGGGTTGGGCGTGCCCCGCCAGCGCCACCAGATGCCGAGCAGCGTCGACGGGATGCAGAAGTTGGTCACCGTCACCAGGGCGCAGACTGGGATCAGTACCCCGCCGAGGATCAGGGCAGCGGTCGGTTGGCCGAAGGCGAAGAGCAGGCCGATCGCGAGTAGCGAGACTGTCCCCAGCTTGAAGGCGTGGCGCCGCGGAGTTGGGTTAGGGGGAAGCTCCCGAGCTCCGGTCAGATGGCGAAGGCCCTGGTTCCAGATCAGGTCGAAGGGATGGCGCCGGGTCCAGCCGGCCAGCGCTCCGATCGGAACGAGGGCGAGGATCAGGATTGCTGACTGCAGAGCCAGGCCGAGGGCAACGAGCACGAAGCAGAGCCCGGTCGGGAGGCGAAGGCCCCAGCGCAGCGCTCGGCTCTCCTGGCTACGCAAGCAGTAGCCCTGCACGGCCAAGTTCCGCTCGGTCCATGTCATCGCTTGCCGGCCTTTTCGAGCTCGCGCAGTTGCCATTCAGGCCAGCCTTCCTCGAGCCGGCGGGCCGAGCGGCCGGACTCCCGAAGCCTGCGGACGGCGTCATGGGCCATGACACAGAAGGGCCCGCGGCAATAGGCGATCACCTCGCGGCCCTTGGGCAGCTCATTGAGTCGCTGCTCGAGCTCATCGACCGGGATCGATCGGGCGCCCTCGATGTGCCCGGCGTCGAACTCCTCACTGGGGCGAACGTCGACGAGGACGACGTCGCGGCGGCGCATCCGCTTCAGGAGCTCGTCGCGATCGATGCCCTCGACCTCCTCGCCGAGGTAGTCACGGGCTGAGCGCTCGACCTCGGCCAGGCGCTTGGCCGAGGTGTCTCTCAGCGCCAGCCAGAGCTGCAGAACATCCTCACCTGCGAGCTCGTAGCGAACCTTGGTGCCCTCTCGTTCGCGGGTGACCAGGCCGGCAGCGTGCAGAGCTTGCAGGTGCTGGGAGGCATTGGCCACCGACTGTTTGCTCGCCTTCGCGAGCTGGTCGACCGTGCGGGGGCCCTGGGCCAGGAGGTCCAAGAGCTCGAGGCGCCGGGGGCTAGCGAAGGCCTTGCCCATCACGGCGATCGACTCGAATAGCGCCTGCTTCCGCTGGTCTCCTCTCCTCATCATTCGATATTCAATAGAACTCTTGATAATCTGTCAAGCCCGATGTGGTTCCGCCAGTTCCTCAAGGACGAGACGGCCTGCGCCTCCTATCTGTTCGGCTGCAAGACGGTCGGGGAGTTCGCCGTCGTCGATGCCCACGTCGACCTGGTCGACGACTACGTCGCGGCTGCGGAGGCGCAAGGAGCAAAGATCACGGCCGTGATCGAGACCCACGTCCAGGCCGATCACGTCTCCGGCCTCCCCCAGCTCGTCGAGCGGACCGGCGCCACCGCCTACATGCCCGAAGGATCTGGCGTGGAGTTCGAGCACCAGGCGCTCACGGACGGCGAGGTGCTCAAGCTCGGCAACACCGTGATCGAGGCGATCGCCACGCCCGGCCACGCGCCGGCCCACCATTCGTATTTGGTTACTGACCACCGCCGCGGCGACCAGCCCTGGTTCGTCCTGACCGGGGATTCACTCCTCGTCAACGACGTTGGCCGGCCCGACCTGCACGCCGCGAGCGAGGACCGGGTGGAGGAGCTGGCACGGACGCTCTACCGATCCCTGCGCGGGCGGCTCCTGGTACTCCCCGATCATCTGTTGGTCTACCCGGCCCATTTCGCCGGCTCGGTCTGCGGGCGCGGGCTCTCCGGCCACCCGGCCTCGAGCATCGGTTTCGAGCGACGTCACAACGAAGCTCTTGCCGCGGGCTCTGAGGACGAGTTCGTCGCCGCGGTCCTCAAGGACATCCCACCAGCCCCTGAGCACCAAGCGCTGATCGTCGCGGCCAATCGCACGGGCGAACCCTCGGCCGCGCCCGCTTGAGCGGCCGGCGGGTCGAGCTCGGGCTGGGCGAGAACCTGGCCCAGTTCTCACTCCTGGTCGCGGTCAACGCCCTGGTCGGGGCGATGGTCGGCCTCGAGCGCTCGACCCTGCCGCTGATCGGCGAGGACTCCTTCGGCGTCAGCTCCTCGGTCGCGGTGCTCTCCTTCATCGTCGCCTTCGGCCTGGCCAAGTCCTTCACCAATCTGGGGGCCGGGGCGCTCGCCGAGCGAATCGGCAGGCGCCGGCTGTTGATCGCCGGCTGGCTGGTGGCCTTGCCGGTTCCGCTGCTGATCGGCGTGGCCCCGAGCTGGGCCTGGGTCGTAGCCGCCAACCTGTTCCTTGGCGTGAACCAGGGCCTGGCCTGGTCGATGACGGTGGTGATGAAGATCGACCTCGTCGGCCCCGAGCGGCGTGGATTCGCACTCGGCCTCAACGAGGCGGCGGGCTACGGCGGAGTGGCCCTCGCGGCAGCCGTCAGCGGTTGGCTCGCCGCTGATCTCGTCGCCCGCGATGTGCTGGTCATCGGCGGCGCGGCCGTCGCCCTTCTGGCCTTGGCGATCACCGTTGCTCTTCGTCCGCGATACCGCCGCCCACGTCGCCCTCGAGCAGGCCCGCCACCACGACGCGGCCGAGCGGGCTCCGCGGATCCGGGATGCCTTCCCGGATGCGTCCTACCGCGTGCCGGCGCTGCGCGCCTGTTCGCAGGCCGGACTGGTCAACAACCTGAACGACGCCCTGACCTGGGGACTGGTTCCGCTCTTCCTCGCCGCGCATGGAGCGAGCATCGGCGAGGTGGGGCTGGTCGCCGGCATTTACCCGGCGGTCTGGGGAGTCGGGCAGATCTGGGCCGGGCACTGGTCGGACTCGGTCGGCCGCAAGCCGCTGATCGTCGCCGGGATGCTGATCCAGGCCGCGGCGCTCGCTCTGCTCGCCGCCTCTGACGGACGCATTGGCATTGCGGTTACTGCGGCGATCGTGCTCGGCACCGGCACGGCGCTCGTCTACCCGACCCTGATCGCAGCTGTCTCGGACGCGGTCAGCCCAGTTGCCCGGGCTCCGGTCGTCGGCGTCTACCGCTTCTGGCGTGACATGGGTTACGTGGCCGGCGGGCTGGCTCGCCGGCCTTCTCGCCGACGCGATCGACTTCGGCGGGGCGATCGCGGTCGTCGCCGGCCTGACCGCGCTATCCGGCCTGTGGGTTGCCGTCGATCTTCCCCGAGGACGAACCAGCGCTGGTGAATCGGCGGCCGCCCGAGCGGGGATGATCACCGGGGCATGAAGGCCCTGATCGTCCTCGACGCGACTTGTGGGAGCGACTCGTCGCCGTGACGCATTGGACGCAGGAGGACGTCGCTCGAGAGCAAGAGCTTGTCGCGCACCGCGCGCCGCCGACCTCGGTCGTCAACCGCTTCCGTGATCTCCCGGGTGTGCTCTCTGATCTGGATCATGCACCAGTGGCTGTCAGCGGCCAAGGGATTGAGCGACTGGCCCGATAACTACGCCTCATATGAGTATCCCCGTCAGGAGGAGACCCGACCGTGGCGATCACCTCGTCGCCACTTGGCCTTCCGAGCGAATTCGAACCTGACCGAATCATCGAGGTGCTCGGCTCGAGCGGAAGGGCCCGGGTGCTGAGACATGTGGGACCGGAGGCCGCGGATGCAGTCCAGCAACTCGATCGACGGGGACACCGGGAACGGGTCGGTACCAAAGGCGGTACTACGATCGCCGCCGCCAGCAAGGGGCCCAATCCGCGGATGCTGGAGAGCCTGCTTTGGAAGCGGGCCCCGGATCAGTCGGGGCGACTGGATTTGAACCAGCGACCTTTCGGCCCCCAGATCAGCGTTCCCGGCGTTCGGTACCACGGCTGGTACCTACGACCCCTGCGCGAGCAAGGCAGCGGAACGATCAACGTGCCGAGAAGCCCGTTCCGAAGCGGGTCTCGAGTAG
>CAWEGM010000008.1:0-282079 GCA_963808565.1 uncultured Solirubrobacterales bacterium | reverse complement strand
GTCAGGCCGGCTGCTGCTGAGCGGCGTCGGCGGCGGCGATGCGAGCTCTTCTCGCCGCGGTGGCCTCCTCCAGGAGGATCTCGATCATCGCTGCGATCGGCACGCCGATGATCGCGCCGATGATCCCGAACAGCGACCC
Source organism: uncultured Solirubrobacterales bacterium (assembly GCA_963808565.1). Lineage (GTDB taxonomy): Bacteria > Actinomycetota > Thermoleophilia > Solirubrobacterales > 70-9 > DASUPK01. Next base: position 281,940 of record CAWEGM010000008.1, on the reverse strand, counting down.
GAAGACCAGGACGCTGACGATCACGACGAAGCCCGAGACGTTGGCCGCCTTGCCGATTATCGTCGGCTGCAGGATGTAGTTCTCCACCTGCTGGTAGACGACGATCACGATCACAAAGGCGATCAGCGCCCCGAGGCTGACGGAGAGGGCGACGATGCCGATGATGATCCCAGCGAGCAGCGCCCCGATGTTCGGGATGAGGTCGAGGATCCCGGCGATCAGGGCCAGCGCGAGCGGGTAGGGAAGGCCGAGGATCACCGCTGTGACTCCGTAGACGGTGGCGCAGATCACGGAGATCCCCAGGTTGCCGAGCATGTAGCGGGAGGTCGTCTGGATGATCCGATCCGTGACCTCCTGGTAGCGCTCGCGCCTATCGCGATAGAGCAGGGCCCCGATCGAGGTCCGCACGCGCGGTTCATCGATCAAGCCGAAGAGCGTCAGGAAGGTGACCGAGAAGACGAGCGTGACCGCCCCGAAGGCTGATACGCCGACGTGGGCCAGGCCGCCCGATGACCTTGGCAACCCCGCTGGTGATCTCGTTGGTGTGCGCCTGCAAAGTGTCGAGCGAGTCGCTGCCGCCGTTGATCAGGCCGCCGAGGTCGCTGTTCCGCGCCTCCTCGACCAGCCGCGGCAGGCTGTCGCTGAAGCCGCGCACTGCATCGACCATCGACTGCAGCACGACCAGCAAGGCGCCGCCGACGAGGATCACGGTCGCCAGCACCAGCACCGTGGAGCACACCGCCCGGTTCCAGGTCAGCCGCCGCTCCATCGCGCCCACCACCGGTGAGAGAACGGCGACGTTGAAGACGGAGACGAGGATCAGCAGCAGGACGTCCCCGATCGAGGCCAGCGCCCAGGCCAGGGCGACCGCGACACCGACGAGCAGGATCGTCCGGATTGGGAAGAAGACATCAACCTCGCGGCGGCCCGTGTCCCCGGCCACCGAGGCGGATTCTGACCCGGTCATCTCACCCTTCATACGCCTCGGCGACCTGCTCCGGCACCTGCCGTCGGCCCTGATAGCGGTCCGGCGGAATCTCGGTTGAACTGGCCTCCGGTCTCACGTCGGCTCCGACCAGCTCAGTTCGATTTCGAGCTCGACGCGCCCGTCCCTTGACCTGCTCTTGCGTTTCAGCACTACGGGGCCTGCGATTGGCATCCTGACCTCGGCGTCGCCGTCCAGCTTCAGCCGCCCGCCCGCGGTGAGGGCGTAGGCGATATCGGTCAGCCACTCCGCCACCTCCTGGCGCGAAAGCTGTTCCTTCTCCTTGCACCTGAAGTCGCTCATCCGGCTGTCCTTGGGTTTCTCGGAGGCGCTATCCCGCGGCCGGGTCGCCGTATTGACACCTACTGGTGGGTGAGCGGTCGTCACGCGGTTCATGTGATTTGTCCTCGCGAGATCACACAAACCATGTGACGACGAGTCACACATTCCGGCCGGAGGGTCCCTGCGTAAAGGAAAATGGCTCCGGCCGCCCCAGGCGGCCGGAGCCAAGGCGATAAGGAGAAAGAGATGAGTGCATACGCAGGAAGGACATCCCGAAGCGGGCACCTAGGCTCGCGGTGACGCGGTCGTCTCACAGGCGCGAGGCGACCGATCCGCCACGCCGGCCGGTGCTCTTCGTCAACCCGAGGTCCGGCGGCGGCAGGGCCTCGCGGGCCCGGGTTGCCGAACGGGCACGCGGGCGTGGGATCGAGGTCATCGAGCTCAACCCGGGCCAGGACCTCGCAGCGACGGTCGACGAAGCCCTGGCGGGTGGCGCGGACGCGTTGGGAGTGGCCGGCGGCGACGGCTCGCTTGCAACCGTCGCGGGAGCCGCCTCCGCCCACCAACTCCCATTCATCTGCGTTCCCGCCGGGACGCGCAACCACTTCGCGCGCGACCTTGGGCTCAATCCAGACGATCCCGCCGGCGCGCTCGACGCGTTCACGGACGGGATCGAGCGTCGGATCGACCTGGCGGAGGTGAACGGCCGCCTGTTCCTGAATTTAGTCTCGGTGGGGCTCTACGGCGAGGCAGTCCGACAATCGGCATATCGCGATGCGAAGCTGCGCACGCTGCTGGAGACGGCGCGCGCGGTGCTCGGTCCAAGCGGGGAGATGCCCGAGCTGGATCTCGTGGACGATCTGGGCGCCGAGCACAGCCGTCCCGCCGTTGTGCTTGTCTCCAACAACGCCTACGGACTGACTCCGCCGATGGCGCGCGGTGCCCGGCCAACGCTGGACAGCGGCCGACTCGGGATCATCGTCATCGACGCCCCGGCCGGAAGCCGGCCCCCGCGCGGGCGGGCGTGGAGCGCGACCTCACTTGAAGTGGGTGCCCCCGCGACGCTGCACGCCGGCATCGACGGCGAGGCGGTCGAGCTGGGCCCTCCGCTCGAGTTCATGATTCGGCCCGGTGCGCTGCGGGTCCGGATGCCCCGGCGTCGCAGCGGTCGGTGGCCGCCACCGCGACCGGCGCCAGCGCCGCTCCGATGACCGACCCGGCGATGACATCGCCGGGATGAGATGGTCGTCGCCGCAGAACCCGTCCTGCGACGAACGTACTCTCGGGACGCGTGACGGAGATCCTCTACGGGCTCCATGGCGAACGGCGAGAGCGCGTGGCGGCGCTGCGCAAACGTGGGGACTTCTTCTGGCTTGACGCTTCGCTGAGCGAGACGGGCCTCGACGATCTGGTCGACGCGCTGGACATTCCCGAGCGCGCCTCGCAGGCCCTGGTGGGCTACGGGGAGGCCGACGACCCCTCGCGAAAGTTCCACGCGGACGGCCAGCACGTCAGTCTTCGTCTCGACCTGCTACCTCGAGCCGGCGGAGGGGGCGCCGGAGGCCCAACATCGCCTGCGGCCCGTCGAGGTTCACGTTCTGGTCAGCGGCGAGTACCTGTTGACGCTTCACCAGGAGCGCATGTCGCTGCCCGAGGTGCTCGCCCCGGACGTGCCGGAGGGACGAAGCAAGAAGTATGTCGTCTACTCAGTCCTCGACTCGATTGTGGCCACCGGCTTCGATGCGCTGAACGAGTTCGATCTGGTGCTGGACGACCTGGCGATGAAGTCGACCGAAATCCGCGGCGGTCGCGTACGAATGGAGACGCTGCGGGGAATGATCTCCGGGCTCGGGAGAATGAGGCGCCGAGCTGCCGCGCAGGGGGGCCTCTTCGAGCGGATCGGGATGGAGATCGAACGGCTCCCGGGCTTACAGGCGGACGAGGAACGCTACTTCGAACGCTTAGGCGATCAGGTGAACCGCTTGGTGGACGCGATCAACGCGGCGGGGGATGAAATGGCGTCCGTTATCGACCTGCGGCTGAACGAGACCTCGTACTGGCTGACCGTCGTTGCGACCATCTTCCTGCCGCTCACCTTCGTCACCGGGTTCTTCGGCATGAATTTCGACTGGATGATCGCTCAGATCGACACGCAGCTTGCCTTCTGGTTGCTGGGAGTGGGCACGGTCCTGGTGGCAGCGCTGCTTGGGTGGGGCCTGTTCGTCGTGCGCGGATCGCCGGTCGAAGTGGACCGGGAAGCCGAGGACGCCCCAACAGCTCCCGCGAGACCTGGAGAGCCCGCTAATCGATAGTTCGGCGCTGGCGAAGCGCGACGGCGCCTCGCGGCCGGACCTCCGCCGCCCTCCCATCCCCCCCCCCCTCCGCTAGCGCACGCGCGAGGGTGCAAGCAGCCCGAGCTCGCGCGCCCGATCCACCGCCTCCCTGCGGCTGTGCGCATCGAGCTTGGAGTAGATGTGGCGCAGGTGCGTCCGCACCGTATTCGGCGAGACGAACAGCTCGGCAGCGATCTCCGGTGCCTTCAGGTTGCTCGGCAGGTACCTCACGACGCGGAGCTCAGCCTCGCTCAGTTCGTCCAGCATCGGCGCGGCCTCGCCGCGGGAGGCCGGCGACGACCCGGCCAGGACGTCGAGAATCTGGGAGAGCAGGCTGGCGTGTGCCGTGCCGTGCCTCGGGTGGCGCTTCAGCAGACCGTGCACCGGGGCGAACGCGAACGGCAGGATGACCCCCTCGGGCTCGCCGAGCTCGAGCGCCCGCTCCAGCGACGCCTCCGCTGCGCGGGCTTCCCCGAGCTCGTCGCGGGCCGCCGCGTCGTATAGGAGTGCCTCGATTGACTCCATCCGCGGGTCAACCTGCCACGAAACCTCGGAGGCGCCTTCGATCACCGGGGCAAGCACGTCCACAGCCTGCTCGGGGCTGTCCTCCGCCAGGTGAATCTGCGCGACGGCGATTCGCCCGAAGGCCGAGTCGCGCTCCTTGGGGCCGAGCTCGTCGAGCGCGGCCCGAGCGGGAGCCGTCTCGCCCATCCGCGCCCGCACCTGCACGATCCGTCCCCGCGGGTCGATCGTCACGTCCTCGCTCAGAAGGGCCCTCATCCGCTCCGTCTGCCGGAACGCCGCGAGCGCGTCCTCGAGCCGGCCCTGCCCGAAGCGCAGCATGCCCCACGCGTGCCGGACGACAAGCTCGGTCAGGTGCGCCCCCTCTCTGGCCAGAGCGCGCTCTGCGCGCTCGAGATTCAGCTGCGCCTCCTCGAAGCGGCCGAGGCAGACCAGCTCGGAACCTAGGAATGCGAGGGCGGGAGCGCCTTCGATGGGATCGTCTGCCCACCCGTGAGCCTCGGCGAGCGCGACCGCTTGCTCGAGGAGCCGGAGCCCGTTGGCGAAGCTCTCTCCGTTCATCCGCACCGCCACCCCCAGATGGGCGAGGGCCCCGATCTCCTGGTAGGGGCGTTCGATTCGGCGCGCCAGCTCGCGCGCCTCATCGAGGTGACGCACGGCATCAGCGACTTCCCCGGTCCAGAGCTCGACGACGCCGACGGTCGTGAGCGCCGCAACCCGGTGCTCGGCCAGCTGGGGCACCCCTCCCGCCGGCTGGGCCGCCAGCGCCTCCTCGAACGACCGCATCGCTTCGCGTGCTTCGGAGAGATCACCTCGGCGGCCGGCCTGCCACAGCTTCGTGTAGGCAACCCGGAGCTTGAAGAGCGAGCGCCGCTCATCCGGCACCGTCCCCGCCTGGCGCTCGGCGAGATCGATGTAGCTAGTCACCTCTTCCGGTCGGCGGCTGAACAGCCCGGCGCCCGCGAGTGCGATCGCCAATTCCGGATCCTTCGTCGCGGCCTCCGGAGGGAAGTCGGCGAGCAGCCCGCGGACCGTCGCCCGGCGCCCATCCAAGAACAGGCTGAAGTAGCTGTCGGTCAGCAGGCGCGAGGCGTGCCGCCAATCCTCGGCCGCCTGGGCGTGACGAATCGCCTCCACTGGATGCCCGTGTCCGGCGTACCAAGCGGCGGCCTTCCGGTGCAGGGGGTTGATGCTCGCGGGGTCGGTGCGTCGCAACTCCAGCCGCAGGAAGTCGGCGAACAGGCGGTGATAGCGAAACCAGGAGCGGGCCGGGTCGAGCGACGTGACGAAGGCATTCGCCTCCTCCAGGCCATGCAGGATCCGCTCCGAGCCCGAGCCGCCAGTCAGGAGGTCGGCGAGCGGTCCGCTCACCCGGTCGAGGATCGAGGTCCGCAGCAGCAGCTCCCGGACCTCCGCCGGCTGGCGGTCGAGCACCTCGGCCACTAGGTAGCCCGCGACCGTGCGCTCGCTGCCTGAGAAATCCTTCACGAACCGCTCGGGCTCCGGGTGGTCGGTGAGAGACATCGCCGCGAGCCGCAGACCCGCCGCCCACCCCTCGGTCCGCTCGTGAAGCAGCACCAGCGCCTCCTCCGAGAGCGCGGTCCCGCTCCCCTCGAACAGCTCCCGCGTCTCCTCCGGCGAGAAGCGGAGATCGGGTGCCCGAATCTCCGTCAGCTCACCCGCGAGGCGGAGGCGATGGAGCCCGAGCTGCGGCTCCTCGCGGCTTGTCAGCACCACCCTGAGCTGGGGCGGCATGCGGGCGAGAAAGTGCTCAAGGCACCGGAGCCCCTCGGAAGAGTCGAGCTCGTGCAGATCGTCGATCACGAGCACGAGCCACCCCTCGAGCGATTCCAGGTCGGAGAGCAGGCGCTCGACCAGCGCCTCGCCGCGGAATTCCGGCGTCGGGGCGACCCGCTCGATGAGGTCCTTGCCGTCCGCATCGGCGAGCGCGTCGATCACCGAGAGCCAGAAATGCTGGGCATCCTGTTCGCCGCGCTCGACCGCAACCCAGGCGACACGCTCGTCGGGGCCCGCCGCCTCGGCCCAGGAGCGGAGCAGCACCGTCTTGCCGCTGCCGGCAGGTCCGCAGACGAGCGCCACCCCGCCCGGAGGGCACGCCGAGAGCCGCTCGAGCAGTGCCTTGCGGCGGACCAACCGGCTGCGCGGAGGCAGCCCCTGCCGGGCCTGATGTGCCGCGACGTCGGTCCCTCCCTCGGTCACGGGTGAATCCGGGGCCCACGGAGGGGCGGAGTCGAGACGCCGAACCCTTCCGGGCCCCACTTCGAGGCGGTCCCGGTTGGTGTTCATCATCGCCCAGCATCTCATTTTTGCGGGCGCGCGTGGCGATTGTGACGTGCCGAAGATCACCAAGAATGGATGACGCTCGCTCACCCGGCCATCCCTCACCCTCCGCCATAACAAGAGGAAGGTTGAAATCAAACCTCGAAGGAGGTTGACATGGCTGTATCGGACCAATTGTCCGCCCTATCAGACAGATTGGCTGAGCTTTCGGCTCGGGCCAAGGAGGCCCAGGACCGCGCCGCAGACGCTCGGGACAAGAAGAAGGGGGACCTTGAAAAGGACGTCGCGACCGCGCGCGACTCCGCTCAGGCCCACTCCAAGAAGCTTGGCGAGTCTGTGGACGCAAGCAAGGACAAGATCTCGGCCTCGTGGAGCGATGTGCAGCGCTCGTGGAACGAGCATGTCGCGAAGATCCGAGAACAGATCGAGACGAAGAAGACTGAGCACGATGTGCATCGAGCCGAGCGGCGTGCCGAGAGGAGAGTGGACGACGCGGAGGTCGCGGTTGAGTTCGCCTACAGCGCGATCGAGGAAGCCGAGTACGACGTGCTCGAGGCTCAACTGGCACTGGACGAGGCGGCCGAGCTCTCGGCGGCCTGACCGTTTACTTGAGTGGCGCGCGGGCCAGAACTCGACTCCGCGCGCCACTCAGTTTCAGCCGGCACGCGACCACGTTGCGTCTTCGCTTGTTCTCTGGTCGGCTCGTGCTCAACCGCGTTTCCCACAACGGAACGCAAGCAAAGGAGGAAGGAAATGGAGGCATCCAGATCAGTCCGGGAGAGAGAGCCGTCAGATTGGGCGATCTTCGCCGGCATCGTCCTGTTGGTCGTCGGTTCACTCGATGCGCTCTGGGGACTGGCGGCGATCCTCGAAGACAAGAACGTGATCGTCGGCGGCAACGGGGTGATCATCTCCGATGCCACGACCTGGGGCTGGGTGTATCTGATCCTGGGTTCGCTCGTGGCCCTGACGGGGGTGGGGCTGTTTGCCCGCAGCGACGCGGCGCGCTGGGCCGCGGTCTTCTTCGTCTCCCTCAACGCGATCGCGCAGATCGTCTGGTTCCCCGCAGCACCGCTCTGGGCGTTCCTGATCATCGGCCTCGACGTGATGATCATCTACGGGCTCACGGAGGGCTGGAACGAGGACTGGGACTAGGCCCGACAGCTTTCGAGGGGCGGTCCGCACTTGCGCTGCGGGCCGCCCTGCAGCTGCCGGAATCGGTTGAAATTCGCCGCTTTGGCCGAGAAGCGGCCGAAACCTATTTGCTTGTGCGGACAAGGCCGGACGTACTAGCTTGGAGTCGAGTCACGACCGAAGGGAAACGGTGCCGACGACTCGAATCACCCCGAGCGAGCGAAAGGCCGCGGGCAAGGCGGCGCGGTCGAGGGCTCCGCGCTCGGGTCACGGGGACTGGCGGCCGAGCCCGGATCGTCCCGATCCCGTCGAGACCCTCGGGCGCCAGGACGCGACCCGCGTGCCCGAGCTCGTCCCCATCCGGCACGGGCGGATGCTCGCCTCGCCGTTCAGCTTCTATCGCGGAGCCGCGGCGATCATGGCTGCCGACCTGGGCGCCGTCCCGAACACCGGCCTCGAGGTCCAGCTCTGCGGCGACGCGCACCTCTCGAACTTCGGTGCCTTCATGGCGCCCGACCGCCGCCTGATCTTCGACATCAACGACTTCGACGAGACCCTTCCCGGGCCGTTCGAATGGGACGTCAAGCGGCTTGCGGCAAGCTTCGCCGTCGCGGCTCGCCACCTGGGCTTCAAGTCGGGGAAGCGGCAAAAGGTCGAGGCGACAGCGGCGCGCGAGTACCGCAAAGAGATCAGGAGACTGGCATCGATGCGCGATTTGGAGATCTGGTACTCGCGGGTCGACGTCGACACGGTCGAGCACTTCCGCTCTCACATGGCCGCGAACCGGGGCAAGCAGCTCGATCGCACAGTCGCCAAGGCGGAGCGCAAGAACAGCCTGCGGGCGCTCGACAAGCTCACCCGGCCCGACGGCGACTCCCGGCGCATCATCAGCGACCCGCCACTGATCGTCCCGCTCGCAGAGCTTGCTGAGGAGCAGGGCATCAAGGTCGACCTGAAGCCGCTGCTGGAGGGCCTGATCGAGGAGTACCGCCGCAGCGTGCACCCCGACGTCCGCCGCCTCGTGGACCGCTACGGCTACGTCGATGCTGCGCACAAGGTCGTCGGGGTCGGCAGCGTGGGCACCCGGTGCTGGATCGTGCTGCTGCTGGGGCGGGACGAGGAGGACCCACTCTTCCTCCAGGTGAAGGAGACAGGGCCGTCGGTGCTCGAACCCTATGCCGGTCACCAAGGCTTCAGGCACCAGGGCCGGCGGGTCGTCGAAGGACAGCGGCTGATGCAGGCGGCAAGCGACATCCTCCTCGGCTGGTTGACGGGCCCGGGGCTGGTGGGCCAGGGGCTTGGCCGCGTACGCAAACGTGAGTTCTACGTTCGGCAGCTCTGGGACGGCAAGGGCTCCGCGGAGATCGAGCGATTCGACGTCGAGGGCATGCAGGTCTACGCGACGCTGTGCGGCGGGACGCTGGCGCGCGCACATGCCCGCTCGGGGGATCCGATCGAGATCGCCTCCTACCTCGGCGGCGGCGCCGGCTTCGACCGCGCCATCGCCGACTTCTCGGAGGCGTATGCGGACCAGAACGAGCAGGACTTCAAGGCCTTCTCGGCCGCCGCGGACTCGGGGCGGATCGAGGCTCGGGCCGACCTCTGAGCACGGGGATCATCGCTGGCGTCGCGGCGCCGCCTGGGCTCATCCACGCGGCGTGGGTGGGCACAAGGCGGCCGTCAACGCGAAGCTCGAGGAGCTGAAAGCCAAGGTCCACCACGGGCAACAGACCGAATCCGGCTCGGCCCCCGCACCGGCCGGTAGCGGGTGCTGAGACGCCGCCGAGCGGCGAGAGCGAGCTCAACGGACCACCTCCTCGAGGCCCTCTGCCACGATGAGCCGCGCGGCCGCCTCCACCAGCGCGAGGTGCGAGAAGGCCTGCGGGAAGTTCCCCAGGTGCCTGCCGCTCTCGACGTCGAACTCTTCCGCATACAGCCCAAGTGGAGATGCGGCCTTCACGAGGCGCTCCATCAGCTCTCTCGCCCGGCGCGTCTGGCCCACGATCGCCAGCGCCGATACCAGCCAGAAGGAGCAGATCACGAAGCTCCCCTCCTTGCCCGATAGTCCGTCGTCGGTCTGGTCGGTGCGGTATCGCTGCACGAATCCTTGCTCACTCAGCTCGTCTGCGACCGCGAGCACGGTGGCACGCAGCGTTGGGTCGTCGCCCGGCAGGAACCCGAAGATCGCCGCCAGGAGCGTCGAAGCATCGAGCGCGTCGGTTTCGTAGTGCTGGCGCAGGACCCCGCGCTTGTCGACCCCGTGCTCGAGGATGTCCGACTTGATCTCCGAGCCCGTCTGTGCCCAGCTCGTCGGCGAGCGTCGCTTCTCCGCGTATGTTCGCGAGTTCGGCTGCGCGGTCGAGCGCGACCCAGCACATCAGCTTTGACGAGACGTAGTGCTGCGGCTTGCCGCGCGCCTCCCAGATCCCCTGGTCGGGTTGACGCCACACCGCTTTCGCGCACTCAGCCTGGGCCTGCACGAGCGGCCACAGGCGCCGCGGAATCCGCCGGCTGCGGAGGCTATGCAGCAGGACCGAGTCGAGCGCGGCCCCGTAGACGTCGTTCTGCCGCTGGTCAAAGGCCCCGTTGCCGATGCGGACAGGGCGTGCGCCGGCGTAGCCGGACAGGTCCTCGCGCACCGATTCGGTCAGATCCTGGCGACCGTCGATCCCATACATGATCTGCAGGCCGCCATCGTCGTTGCGGTCGAGGTCGGCGATGAACTGCATGAACTCGTCCGCCTCCCAATCGAGCAGCAGGTAATGCAACGCCCGCAGAAGGAAGGTGGAGTCTCGGATCCAGGTGTAGCGGTAGTCCCAGTTCCGCTCCCCGGCGGGTGTCTCCGGGAGCGAGGTGGTGAGCGCCGCGATGGTCGCGCCGGTCGGCATGTACGTGAGGCCCTTGATCGTCAGCGCCGACCGCTGGATCAGCGGGCCGAGCTCGTGGTCGGGGATCGCCGCGCGCGCGAGCCAGTCACGCCAGAACCTCGTCGTGGCCTCGAGCTGCTCGGCGGCCTCCTCGACGGTGGTCGGGACACGTGCTTCCTCGCTCCAGGCGAGCGCGCAGTAGACCGTCTCGCCGGCGCGCAGGACGTGGCGGGCCCGAGCCCGCCCCTCCTCGATGCCGAGGAGCATGTCGGTCTGCAGCCGGAGTGCCTGCTCGGCCCCGGTCGCATCGGCTCGATGCCGATCTTCGCTCAGCGTCCACTCGCCGGGAAGGCGGCCATAATCGAACCCGGGCTCGCACACGAGGTCGATCTCGACCGTGCCGTCGATGCACATGGCGGTCCGGACGAGCGCGTGGTCGGCATCCTCGTCGGACGGCGGCCGGGTGTGGGGTGTGACCGTATCCTCCCCGCGGCGCGGTCCCATCGTCAGCGCGTCGCGAATGACCACCCAGCCCGTGGACGTCTTCCACGACGTTACGAGTGAGTTGGTCCCCGGCTCATAGATCCGGTCGCTGGGGACGTTGATCCCGAACGGAGCGAACCGGAAGCCGCCCGCGCCGCGGTCGAGCAGCGCGCCGAACACGCTCGGCGCGTCGAAGCGCGGGACGCACAGCCAGTCGACCGTGCCGTCCGGGGCAACAAGTGCGCCCGTGTGGCAGTTGGAAAGGAAGCCGTAGTTGGCGATCGGCGTGAACGGCGACGGCGCTGCCGCGCTTTGCGGCATCTCGGCGTCCTGCGGCATGGCGGCTTCCACGCTCATCCTGTCGCCTATTCGCGGAGGGCCCTCGGGACCCGCCGGGTCGGGTAGCGGCCGACCGCCCAGCCGGCGAGGATCAGGCCGCCGAGTGCGGCACCGAGGAACCCGTCGGCCAGGTGGTGATGGTGTCGGTCTCACCGATGAACAGGTGCCCGTCGCCGGCGAGCGCGAACGCCACAGCGCCGACGACGAAGCTGATCTCGGACGAGGTCGAGCGGTCGCGGAGGATCGGGTGCCAATCGCCCAGGAAGACTCGTTTCGACCAGGCCTTCGCGCGCGCCGCCACCACCGCGTGTCCGGCCTGCTGACGACTCGCTGCTGGCCAGGCGCGCTCATCTGTAGCCCCTCCTCCATATCACCGAAGGGTCGCGACGATCGGGGTGACCGGTCGTCACGCATTTCGCGTGATTCGCTGAATCGCGTTCACGATCGCCGGCATCATTATCCGGGACCGTCGCGCTGTCGGTCAGCCCCGAGGCCTTGATCGTCTTCGCAATCGTGATGGTGGTCTACCAGCGGGTCGAGAACTACATCCTGCAGCCGACGATCATCGGAAAGCGGCCCAGTTCTCGGGCCGGGAAGCGGATCAGGAATCCGCGTGTTGAACCGTTCTCAAAGGTGCGCGTTTGCACGTACTTCATGCCGGAGGAGGGACTCGAACCCCCGACACGCGGATTATGATCCCGCGCCGCCGTTCCGGCCGGGTCCGCTCCAGTCTGGGATTCGGCGCTAGATCGCGGTTTCCGGGACGGGCCATTCCGTCTGGGTCCGGTCCGTTCCGGTTGCGTCCGTTACCACTCTGTTACCACCCCGAGCGATTCCGCGTGGCGGGACCCGCGGGGCGAAGGTCTCGATGCTCCCGTCCTTCGGGCGAGATACTGCGTGGGCGATGTCGGAGGAGAACGTCGAGGTGGTGCGCCGCTGGTGGGTGGCCTTCAACAAGGACGGAACGCCGCCACTCGAACTCTGCGACGAGCGAATAGAGATCAGAAACTTAGGTCGCATAAGCTCGCCGGCGTGGCGGTTCTTGGCACCGCAGCAGGAGTCCTGCTGGTCGTGGTCGCGCTTCGCGACGTATTCGACACGATCCTTAATCCGCAGGGCCGGGGAGTTGTGAGCAGCAAGATCGTCCGCGTGATCTGGCGGCTGATGCGTAGCCTGGTCAAGGGAAAGCAGGCGGCCCTGATGACCGGTCGCGAGGGCGTCTTCGCGGGCGGAGACATGGTCCCCGCCGAGCGCACGGTGACGGTCGGAATCGGACACGGCAAGCAGGCGGCTCGCCACATCGACGGCTGGCTCCGCGGCGTCCCATATCAACCGCCGCCCAAGCACGACATCGTGACCTTCGACAAGCTCAACACCTGGTACTACGCCGACGCGCCGCGGACGGTGCAGCCGCAGCTCGAGAACGAGCGCCGCCGCGGGACCTTCGACGAGGTCGTCGGCGGGCTCGACGAATCGAACGCGCTGTATGAGGCGCGCCGCTGCCTCTCCTGCGGCAACTGCTTCTCCTGCGACAACTGCTACGGCGTCTGCCCCGACAACGCGGTCCTGAAGCTGGCCGAGGCGGCGCAGAACCCGAACGTCAACGGGTATGCAGTCGATCTGGACTTCTGCAAGGGGTGCGGGCTCTGCGTGGCCGAGTGCCCATGCGGTGCGATCGAGATGGTCCCCGAGAAGATCTGACGAAAGGAATTTGAATGCGCCCCAAGATTCTCATCGGCTACGACGAGTCTCCCGAGGGCGAGGACGCGCTCGTGCTCGGGGAGAGCCTCAGCGAGGTGCTCGACGCCAACCCGGTGGTCGCGATCGTCATCTCGCACACGCGTCAGGGCGTCGACGAGCGGGAGTTCGACGAGGCAGTTGTCAAGTACACCAAGCCGATCTTCGCGAAGGCGCGCCAGCGCCTCGACGGCCGCGAGGTGAAGGGGACGCATGTCGTCAACGACTCTGTCGCCGCCGGCATCTATGAGCTTGCCGACTGGGAGAAGCCGAGCACGGTGGTGATCGGCTCGACGCGTCACGGTAAGTCCGGCCGCGTCCAGGTCGGCACGGTCGGCGGTTCACTCCTCTCCGGTATCCACTGCAGCGTCGCGGTCGCGCCCCGTGGATACGCGGGGGGCTCGGGACTGGGCTCGATTGGGGTCGCGATCGACGGGTCCTCGGAGGCGTGGCGCGCACTCTCGGCGGCTGCACATCTCGCGAACCGCGTGAGCTCGCCCCTCCGGATCATGAGCGTCATGGGCAAGCCGCACTACGTTCTCGGCGGCCTCCTCTCGCCACTCGGGCCGGAGGAGTACCGCGACTACAAGAAGAAGGAGTGGGAGCACGTATACGAGCATGCCGTGCGCCGCGTCCCCGACGAGATCTCCACCGAGCCGCTGTTACTCCACGGAGACCCGGCCGACGCCCTCACAGACGCTGCCGGCGATGTCGACCTCCTCGTTCTCGGTTCGCGGGGCTATGGGCCGCTCAAGGGCACGGTCCTCGGGAGCGTTTCCGCCCGCATCATGGCGGCGGCACCGTGTCCGGTGATGGTCGTCCCGCGGGGTGCCGGCCCCACGCCGCTCGAGGCGTAGGCCGTGGCTGAGGTCGCGGAGCTACTTCCCGCGACCCGGCAACCTGACCTGATCGCCTCTGGCGGTCCGGCGGCTGGTCCGGTCCCGTAGGGTGACCGAAGTGGCCCGCGCGGAACCCGCCTATCCAGCCGAGCGCGAGGCGGAGGTCCCGGCGTCCTCCACAAGAGCGAGATGGGCGCAGTCCGGGTCGGGCTCTCCGGAGCGGATCAGGTGACGGAGGTCAGCCGAGGAGATGGACGCGACGGTCGCCGCGCGGGACGGCAAGCGCGAGTCGTTCATCGTCCAGGCGATGGCCGAGCCCGGCTCCGAGCTGCTCGTCGGGGTGGTCGAGGATCCCACTTTCGGGCCGGTGCTCGCCTGCGGAGCCGGCACCCAGGCCGAGCTGCTCAAGGACGTCTCTGTCCGGGTCTGCCCGGTCACGCGCGGCGACGTTGGGCAAATGCTCCACGCGCTGCGGACGTTCCCGCTGCTCACGGGCTACCGCGGCGCGCCACTCGTCGACATGGGCAAGCTGGAGGAGCTGCTGATGCGCGTCAGCGCGATGGTCGACGCGCACCATGAGATCGCCGAGATGGATCTCAACCCGGTGATCGCCGGCCCGGGCGGATCGGTCGCGGTTGACTACCGGATCAGGGTGCACGCCGCCCCGCCCGCCCGCCCCTGGCCGCGGAAGTGGAAGTAGGCCGCCGGATGACGCTGAGCACGGACTCGCGTCAGCTCTTGTCGGCCCAGTCGCGCTCGGCCTCGGCCTCCATCCGCTCGAGGCGCTCGTAGTAGTCCGGGAACTCCTTCATGTGCGCGAGGGCGATCCTGCCGGTCACGATCGGGTCGTCTTGGGTGACGTCGGTCTGCGGGTCGCGACTGCCATGCTCGTACTCGACGTCCATCCCGGCGCGGAACTGCTCCAGGTCGAAGCGGTCCCAATCGACGCCGATCGTGTCACCGACCCGTTTGGCCTCCTCGATGCTCGTGCGTCGCTCCTCGTTCAAGTGCAACTCCTTCCCGGGCAGCTGCTCAAGAGCTCGTCGCTCATCGCCCGCACCGACCCAGGTTTTCCGCCATTCGCCAAAGCTATCGCCATAGAGTCGCCGAATGGACGCGGGGCTCGCGATAGCGGTCTTCCTCGCTCTGGGCTTCGCGGTTACCAATGGGCTCCACGACGCCTCGAACGCAATCGCGACGCTGGTGGCTACCCGCGCCGCCCGGCCCTCGCAGGCAATCGTCCTGGCCACGTTCTTCAACTTTCTGGGCCCGTTGCTGCTCGGTGCGGCTGTCGCCGACACGATTGGCGGGATCGTGACGGTCTCGCCGTCGGAGGCGATCGCGGTGATCGGCTCGGGCCTGGCGGCGGCCACCGCCTGGAACCTCACGACCTGGCGCCTCGGATTACCCTCGAGTTCAGGCCATGCCCTGGTCGGCGGTCTCGTCGGGGCGGCCGTCATCGAAGGAGGCGTTCATGCCGTCAACTGGGGCGGGATGGACGGACTGCACCCGGTCGGTGTCTTTGGAACGCTGATCGCACTGGCGGCTTCCCCGGTGCTGGGAGGCCTCGCCGCGCTTGCCGTGATCCGGGCCCTCCGACGGGCCGCGGGGCGTGCTACTCACCGCTGGCGCGGCGGCGCGCAGGCTGGCCAGTGGGTCACTTCTGCGGCGCTCTCCTTCAGCCACGGGGCCAATGACGCCCAGAAGTCGGTCGGCGTGGTCGCGGCCCTGTTGTTGGCGGACGGACGGATCGACTCGCTCTCGGCGCCCACGTGGGTGATCGTCGCCTGCTCTGTTTCGCTTACGGCAGGCACGGCGCTCGGCGGTTGGCCCATCATTCGCACCGTGGGCCGGCGGATCTACCGCATTCACCCTCTCGAGGGTCTCTCATCCCAGACCTCCTCGGCGGGCGTAATCCTCGGCGCCTCGTTCCTCGGTGCGCCCGTCTCCACCAGTCAGGTCGTCGCGTCGTCGGTGGTCGGAATTGGTGCCGGGCGCCGGCGCCTGCGACACGTCAACTGGGACCTGGTTGGCCAGATCGGCCTGGCCTGGGTTATCACGCTCCCGGCCTCAGCGGCGATCGCCGCGGCGTTCTTCGGTCTCTTGAGCGCTGCTGAGATGACAGCTCGCAGAAAACGCCGCTGGTTTCTTCCGGAGACCCCTGACGCCATCGGGCTACTTCGCCGGCAGACGGCCGTGACCCTCGAGGCACTCGAAGGGCTGAGCGCATGGGCCGACGGCGACGCCGCTGCCGCTGAGACCGTTCGCGACGCTGAGCCCCGTGGTGACGCGGCGAAGCGGGATCTCCTGAATGCCCTGCGCGAGGCATTCATCCTCCAGATGGAGCCCGAGGACCTCTTCACCCTTTCCCGCGGAATCGACTGGATTCTCGACCACGCGCGCGACCTGATCGAGGAAGCGCAGGCCATGGGCGCTTCCCCCGATGCGGGGCTGGCCGCGATGGCGAACCTGCTCCTGGAGGCGACCCGGCAGATCGACGATGCCATCGCCGGGCTGGGGTCGGATGACGAGGCCGCCACCGCTGCCGCCGACGCCGCGATCAAGACTGCGCGGCGCCTCGAGCACGTCTACTACGCCGAGACCGCCAGGCTGCTCGAGGTCGAGGAAACCCGGGAGCGCATCTCCCACCGCGAGCTATACCGTCGCTGTGATCGGCTGAGTGAGGTCGTGATCGACGTAGCCGAGCGAGTTGTCTATGCCGTCGTCAAGGAGAGTTGAGCGGTACGCCCGCTTCCGCCTAGGCCCGAGTCGCTTCTTGCCTCGAATGAAGACGTGCGGCGAAGCCCACCGAGCGCACGATAAACACGATCAGCTCGCCGGAGTCGATCGCCCTCTGGCGCGCCTCCGTCGCCTTCGCTTCCTCCGCCGGCTTCTCCTTGTCGCCCTCTGCGCGCCCACCGGTGGGGCCGCGAACGCCCCGGAGGACAGCGCCGGCTCGATGATGTACGGCCGCATCATCTCGTTGTCCTCGTGCTCGACGATGTGGCAGTGCCAGACGAACAGCCCGGCCCGGTCGAAGGTCGCCTTCACGCGCGTGATCTCGCCCGGGTAGGCGATCACCGTGTCCTTCGGCGCCGCGCTCCCATGGCTCCGGGTCATCGGGCGCGGCTGTCACCGAAGCGCTCGCGGTTGACGACCTCGAACTGGACCTCGTGGATGTGGATCGGATGGGCGTCGGCGGTGAAGTTGTGGATCTCCCACATCTCGGTCGCGCCGACGACCGGGTTCTCCGTGATCGGCTCGTCCCAGCCGAGCGGCTCCCCGGTGCCGTCCGGGTTGAGCGTCCCGAGGATCGGCCTCGGCTGGCCCGAACGGCTCGCCGTGCGTACAGTCGAGGACGATGTTGCCGTCATCCGTGCTCACATGCACCGTGGCGGAGTCCAGCTCGTTCAGCGAGACCTGCCGGGTGTTCGTTCCGCTGGGATCGCCGGGAGCGGCGGGTAGGTCGAGCTGATTCGGGCGGCGTGCTCGTGTCCGCGGAGTCGCCGCCACGACCCGGAACTGCATCACCTGGCCGGTGGTGTCCGGGTCGGCGAGCGCGAAGTCCACGCCCGGGATCGCCGCCGCCGAAGGGCTCGTCCGGGCCGAGGTTCTGCAGGATGATCTCGGTCCCGACGCGGACGTTGGTGAAGTCGACGATCACGTCGGCCCGCTCGGCCGGGCCCGAGCAGGAGCTGCGTCAGCTCCACCGGCGCGGGCAGGAAGCCGCCCTCGGCGCCGATCTGCCAGAACGGCAGCCCGTTGCTCGAGCTTGAGGATCAGGAAGCGGGAGTTGCAGCCGTTCAGGAAGCGGAAGCGGTACCGGCGCTGCTCGACCTCGAGGAACGGCCAGGTCTGGCCGTTGACCACCATCGTGTTGCCGAAGAACTCCGGGTTCCAGATCGGCGAGATGTCGCTCTCGCCGTCGCACGCCTCGTCGGGGATGAACGGAATCTGGAGTTGATCCGGATCCAGCCCCTCGAAGAACGCCGGTTGGCCGGGTAGAAGAGCGAGCCGTCGGCGTTGAAGGAGCGGTCCTGGATCGCCAGGGGGATCTCGTAATACTGGCCGAGCGGTCGCCGAGTGCGGCGCCGGGCCCGGAAGCGCGCCGTCGTCGGTCGCGGGCCGCCGCGGAGCAGGTAGAAGCCGGCCGGGCCCGCGTAGACGTTGACCCGCGTCATCCCCAGGGTGTGGTCGTGGTACCAGAGCGTCGACGCCCTCTGGTCGTTCTGGTACTCGAAGACGGCGTTGCCGGGCGTCCAGCCTGCCCGAGAGCAGCCTGCGGCCTTCGCCCTGAAGTCTGGTAGAAGGACCCGACCCGCGCGTAGCCCGGCGGGGATGTTCTTCGCCGTCGGGCAGATACCAGGCCTCGGCGAACCCGTCGCTCTCCTCGCTCGATGTGCCCGCCGTGCAGGTGGGTGACGATCGGCACCGGGCCCGTGTACGGCTCGGCTGATCGCGTCGCCGTGCTCGTCCCGATCCGTGGGCCCCCCGGGCGGGTTCGCCCAGTGGAGCGTCTGGTCGACCGGCAGCAGGTGCGGGCAGGTAGCCGCCATCCGCGTCGACGAGGTCGTTGATCCACTTGACGCGGACGGGCCTGTCGACGGTCGCCTCGATCGTGAACGCCGGGTAGTTGAAGGTACCGGGGTGGTCGGCCGAGCCGTAGCTCCACACCGTCGTCGCCGGCAGCTCGGCGGCAGGATCTGCTGCCCGAACTGCCGCACGGCGATCTCGTAGTAGTCGATCGTCGACGCCGGTCGATCGACGTTCGGCTTTGAGGCTCGCGGCATCGCCGGCGGGATGATCAGCGGCTGCTGCGTACTTCGTAATCTGGGTCGGATCGAGCGTGCCGCCCGGGATCTGGGCGAGTGCCACCGGTGCGCTCGTGCCGGGGAGCCGTCCGAGCAGGTAGTACCCGGCGCTTGCGCCCCCCACCCAGGCCGACGAACGTACGTCGGGAGAACCGCCGGTGAGCATCCATAAAGCCTCCCTATCGCTTCCGCGGAAAACAAACCTATTGGATCCGGCGGCCATGCGGGAGGGCCGATCTCAGCGCGGCTAATACCCGCTGTTTCCGGGACGAGCGCGGCGGCTGTGCGTCACGCTTCCTCGACCGGGCCTGGACTTGTCACTCTATTGCCACGTTGGCGGGCTGAAGTCTTGCCTCGCAGCAGAAACCCCGCCATAGCGGGGCTTTCGCAGATGCCGGAGGAGGGACTCGAACCCCCGACACGCGGATTATGATTAGAGGGCCCCTCGGGACCCGCCGGGTCGTGTAGCGGTCGACCGCCCCCGAGCCGGCGAGGATCAGAGCCGCTGAGTGCGGCACCGAGGAACCCGTCGGCCAGGTCGGTGATGGTGTCGGTCTCACCGATGAACAGGTGCCCGTCGCCGGCGAGCGCAAACGCCGCAGCGCCGACGACGAAGCTGATCTCACCGCTGTGGCCAGGCGCGCTCATCTTGTAGCCCTTCCTCCATATCACCGAAGGGTCGCGACGATCGGGGTGACCGGTCGTCACGCATTTCGCGTGATTCGCTGAATCGCGTTCACGATCGCCGGCATCATTATCCGGGACCGTCGCGCTGTCGGTCAGCCCCGAGGCCTTGATCGTCTTCGCAATCGTGATGGTGGTCTACCGGCAGCTCGAGAGGTTCATCCTGCAGCCGACGATCATCGGAAAGCGGCCCCAGTTCTCGGGCAGGGAAGCGGTCGCGGAATCCGCGTGTTGAATCCGTTCTTCAAAGGTGCGCGGTTTGCAAACGTACTTCATGCCGGAGGAGGGACTCGAACCCCCGACACGCGGATTATGATTTCGGACAAGCAGGGGTCCGTCCGTTTAGACAGCGCCCTCTCAGGCGCGGGAAGGTCAGCTCAGTTCGGGCGAAAGTCGTGAGTTGGGGTGCCCGATCGGGTGCCCAGGCACGCCGCAAGCGGAAGCGGCGCAAGGGCTAAGAGCAGTGCAATAAGCGTTTCAGCGTCGTTGTTTGAGCCCCTTCCCGTGCCTACGTCAGGCGATCACGGCCAATAGCGGGAATCCCTCACGCCCCAGTGCTGCGTTTCGTCGAGAGGAGCAGCCCTTGCGCGCCAACCTAGGGACTCCCGGGAATGCTCCTGCCACGCGAAGGGAGTCACGACGAGGCACCCCTTCCCCGGCGCCTCGTCCGCATGGAATGCAGGAGCGCCGACGGCAGGGCTGGGAGTGTGCGCGTGGAGTAGGTCGCTTGTGGAATGGCTCGACCGGAGACAAGGGCGAGGTGAGTCTTCAGCGCCTGAGTGAAGGGGCACTGGGCTGCGGGTGAGCAGCCGCTGTCGGCTCGGCGTTCGATTCGTCCCGCCTTCCGACCAACAGGTACGTGGTCATCGCCCCCTTGCCCTTCACCTCGATCGTCCCGCGCGCGCAGTTCGTAGCGGTCCCGCAGCTGCTCGTAGGCCCGCTCGGTCACCTGGATCGCGCCGGGCACGCCGTGGGACTCCATGCGGCTCGCCGTGTTGACGGTGTCGCCCCACAGGTCGTAGATGAACTTCGCCCGGCCGATCACGCCGGCGACCACCGGGCCCGGTGTCGATGCCGATCCGCACCTCGAGCGGCAGGCCGGTCTCCGCCGCGCAGCGCTCGACCTCCGCGCATCTCGAGCGCCATCTCGGCGATCGCCTCGGCGTGGTCCTCGCGCGGTCGCGGGAAGGCCGCCGGCGACCATGTAGGCGTCGCCGATCGTCTTGATCTTCTCCACCCCGTGGCGGTCCGCGAGCTCGTCGAAGCGCGAGAAGACCCGGTCGAGCACGGCGACCACGTCCGCCGGCGGAGCCGCTGCGCGAGCGGCGTGAAGCCGACGATGTCCGCGAACAGCACCGTCACGGCGCGGAAGCCGTCGGCGATCACCCCGTCGTGCTCCTTGAGCCGCTCGCCACCGACGCCGGCAGGACGTTGAGCAGCAGGCGCTCGGACTTGGCCCGCTCGACCTCGAGCTCGGCGCAGGCTCGCTCGCGCGCGCGGACGAAGTACTGCAGCAGCACGTAGGCGGTGGTGGAGACGCCGAGGATGTTCAGCGCGAAGAACGTGACGACGACGCCGTGGGGGATGTCGGGCGCGCCGCCGGCCGAGCGCGGGTCGATCGCGCCGGAGAAGCGACCAGCGCGCCGAAGGCGACGAACCACGGCACCGCCTGGCGCGCGCCGACGAACAGCAGCGCGCCGAGCGGGGAGGTGAAGGCCCAGAGCGCACGCCGCCGAGGAGTCTCGAAGCCGCCGAGGCTCCACTGCAGCGCGAACGGCAGCAGCAGGCTCATCCACAGCTGGCTCGCGCGGAACAGCCGGTAGCGGCGGGTGCGCGCGAACGTGTAGATGCTCGCGACCGAGGCGAGCTGGTAGGCGAACGGGATCGCCGCCGAAGCCAGAGACCGAGCACCGCGTAGGTCACCACCCAGACGCAGGCGAGGGTCGCCATCAGCCTCGAGGACAGGTCGAGCACCGCCTTGCGCACCCGGAGCTCCTCCGAGTCCGACGGCAGGCTGCCGAGCTCGGTCAGCCGCCGCAGCCAGCCCGGCAGTCGCTGCCACGCCGGGCCGCGCTCCGGTCCACTTGCCGATGTGGACATGGGGGACAAAGGCGCCCTCGAAGAACAAGGGTCCGATCCGCCCACTCGATCCAGTCAGCGAGGTCCTCCATCGTCGATGGATGGGGTCCCTCGACCAGTTGCTCCTCGGCTAGGCCCCGCGCGTCGAGGCAGGTGCCGCAGCAGCCGACGGTCGCCTCGTGGTTCAGCAGCCCCCGGATCATGCGATCCACGTGGTAGTGGCCATCCGGGAGCCGCTGGCCGGCAACCGCGCAGCCCACGCCGTCACCGATCAGGAAGACCCGCAGCTCAACCTCTGCGCGGGCCGACAGAGCTGAGGCGACGCGAAGGGCGTTGTACGAGCGCTCGCTCCCGTATGGGGCGTCGTTGAGGATCAGAAGGACGTTCATGCCTCGGGGATTGTGTCGAGCGGCACAGGGGAAACCGCGGGCGCTCCCTCGCCGGCCTGGCAGGTCGAACGCCACCCACAGCCCGACAGCGGCGGTGAGGCCTGCAACGATCGCGATCGCGCCACTGAAGTCGATCGCGTCGGCGAGCAACCCCGGCGATCAGGCCGCCCGCGACGTAGCCCATGTCGCGCCAGAACCGGTAGACGCCGACGGCCGGCGCTCGGGCGACGGGTCGACCGCATCGGAGACGGCGGCGATCAGCGTCGGGTAGACGAGCGCCGTGCCCGCCCCGAGGCCTACCGCCGCGACCGCGGCGGCCGATGCGCCCATCCGACACCGCCAGCAGCGTCAGCGCCGCCGCCTGGATCAGCATCCCCGCGACGATCAGCGGCTTGCGGCCCACGCTGTCGGACCAGTGGCCGGTCCAGATCTGCCCGAGCCCCCAGACCGCCGGGTAGATGCCGGCGACCAGTCCGATCTCGCCGATGCTGCGCCCTCGGCGGCGAGAAACAGCGGCACGAGCCCCCAGGCCAGCGCGTCGTTCAGGTTGTTGACCAGGCCGGCCTGCGAGCAGGAGCGAAGCGCGGGGACGCGATAGGAGGCGTCGGGAAAGGCGCTCGCGCAGGCGTGGCGCGCGCGTCGGTCGTGTGGTCGCGGGCCTGCTCGAGTGCGACGTGGGCAGCGGTGTCGCGGACGAAGATCCGGAGATCAGAGGCCGACGAGCGCGATCGCCGCCCCACCGACGACCAGCACGTCGCGGGCGACGAATTCGGCGGCCAGCCAGCCGCTGACCGGCCGCGGCGAGCGCGACCCCGCCATAGCCGGCCGACTCGTTCAAGCCGAGCGCCAGGCCGCGGCGCTCGGGCCCGACCAGGTCGATCTTCATCACCACCGTCATCGACCAGGCCAGGCCCTGGTTGACGCCGAGGAACAGGTTGGCGGCGACGATCCAGGCCCAGCTCGGCGCAACGCCGATCAGCAACGGCACCGGCAGGGCGACAGCCAGCCGCGATCAGCAGGCGCCGCCTGCCGACCCGCTCGGCCAGCGCCCCGGCCCCGAGGTTCGTGAACGACTTGGCCAGCCCGAAGGCGACGATGAACGAGAGCACCGCGACGCGTCGAGCCAACCCCGAACTCGTCCTCCCCGATCAGCGGAAGGGTCGAGCGCTCCAGCCCGACCATCGCCCCGACCAGCGCGTTGACCGCGACCAGCAGGGTGAACTGGGCCAGGTTCTCCCGCAGCCCGAGCTCGACCGTCGCTCGGCTCAAGCGCGATCGGCCGCGGGCTCGCCCGAGCGATTGGCCGCAACGATCTCCGCCTGCTGCTCGGGCGCGGGTGGGATGTCCTTGAGCACCGCCTCGACGAAGGCGTCCTCGGACCCCCCGGCGAGCACCTCGTTGTGGCGGCGCTCGAAGCCGATGGTTGAGGCCGGATGGCCGGAGAGGCCGCGGCCGCAGACCGACCCGGCGTAATGAGCCGGGTAGACCAGCAGGTGGTCGGGCAACGCCAGGAGCCGCTCGTGGAGCGAGCGGTAGAGGGTGCGGGCCAGCTCCTCGACGCTCTCCTCGCTCGCGGCATGCAGGTCGGGACGGCCGACGTCGCCGACCAGCAGCGAGTCGCCGGTGAGGACGAACCAGGGCTCCTCCCCGCGCCGGTGATCGGTGACCAGGTAGGAGTGGTGAGCCGGAGCGTGGCCCGGCGTGGCGACCGCCTCGATCACCGTGTTGCCGAGCTTGACGAGCTCGCCGTCAGCGAGGGCCCGGTGGGCGAACTCCGCGCCGGAGCCCTCCGGCATATAGGCCGTGGCGCCGGTCCGCTCGACGAGCTCCGGGAGCCCCGAGACGTGGTCCGCCTGTATGTGGGTCTCGATCACGGCCGACGATCTTGGACCCCTGCGAGTCCGCGGCGGCGATGTAGTCATCGACCAGGTCCGCATGCGCATCGACGACGGCGAACTCCCCCGCCGTCTTGCAGCCGAACAGGTAGGAGGCGCAGGCCGTCTCGTCGTTGAGGAACTGGCGGAAGTACATGAGGTTTGACATCTTATCAAGAGTTCGATTGAATAATGAATATGAGCAAGACCGATCGACGAAAGACGGCGCTGTTCGAGTCGATCGCGGTGATGGGCAAGGCCTTCGCCAGCCCGCGCCGCCTCGAGCTGCTCGACCTGCTCGCCCAGGGTCCACGCACGGTCGACCAACTGGCGAAGGCGAGCAAGCAATCGGTGGCGAATGCCTCCCAGCACCTGCAGGCCCTGCACGCGGCCGGCCTGGTCACCCGCGAGCGGGACGGCACCAAGGTCCGGTACGAGCTGGCGGGTGAGGACGTGCTCCGCCTCTGGCTCGCGCTGCGAGACACCTCCGCCGAGCGGCTGGCGGAGGTCGAGCGCTCTGCGCGTGACTACCTCGGCGAGGAGGTCGAGGGCATCGACCGCGAGGAGCTGCTGAAGCGCCTGCGGCGCCGCGACGTCGTCGTCGTCGACGTCCGCCCCTCCGACGAGTTCGAGGCCGGTCACATCGAGGGTGCCCAGTCCATCCCGCTCGCCGAGCTCGAGCAGCACCTCGACGAGCTTCCCAGCGATCGCGAGGTGATCGCCTACTGTCGCGGCCCGTTCTGCGTGATGGCTCATGAGGCGGTCCATCGCCTTCGGGCCGCCGGCCTCCCGGCCCGCCGGCTCGAGGAGGGCTGGCCCGAGTGGCACCTGGCCGAGTTGGAGGAGGCGGGCGCCGGATGAGCTGGACCGACCGAAACCTGGCGGTGCAGGGCTACTGCATGAGCGCCGAGGAGAGCCACGCCCTTCGCTGGGGACTCCGCTTTCCCACCGCCCTTTGCCTCGGACTCGTCGTCACCGGTCTCGCCCTTCAATCGGCCGTCCTGATCCTCGCGCTCGTTCCAGTCGGCGCGGTCGCCGGCTGGACCCCCCGCCATCCCTTCGACCTGATCTGGAATCACGGCCTCCGCCATCTCAGCGGTGCGCCGGAGCTGCCCCCCAACCCCACGCCCCGCCGCCACGCGTTCAAGCTGGCGACGATCTGGCTGCTGGCGATCGGCCTGCTGTTCGCCTTCGGTCAGCCGACCGCCGCGCTGATCCTCGGCGGAATCCTCCTTTCGGTTTGCGGCGTACTAACGGTCACGAACTTCTGCATCCCGTCGACGCTGCTCGGCATCTGGTGGCGCCGGCGCGGCACGCGCCCCACCCGCAACCCAGCCCAGCTAGCCAAGCGAGGAGAAGCCATGGAAGCAACCCTCGACACCCAGGAGCTCGAGGCGAAGGTCAAGGACATGTATCGCCATGTGGCAGAGCAGCCTCAGGGCAAGTACCACTTCGAGCTGGGCCGCCCGCTGGCCGAGCATCTCGGGTATCCGGCCGACATCCTCGATCGCGTTCCCGACGGGGCGTGCGAGTCGTTCGCGGGGGTCGGCTACTTCTTCGATCTCGCCGAGCTCGCCGAGGGCGAGCGGGTGATCGACCTCGGTAGCGGATCGGGGATGGACGTCTTCTTCGCCGCCGAGCAGGTCGGCCCGTCCGGAGCCGTCGTGGGAGTCGACTTCACCGCCGAGCAGCTCGCGAAGGCGCGGCGGATCGCGAAGGAGTCCGGCTATTCCCAGGTCGAGTTCCGCGAGGGTCGCATCGAGCAGCTGCCGGCCGAGGACGGAGAGCTTCGACTGCGTGATCTCGAACGGGGTGATCAACCTCGCGCCCGACAAGGAAGCCGTCTTCGCCGAGGCGTCCCGGGTCCTTAAGCCCGGAGGCAGGCTCGCGATCGCCGACATCGTCAGCGAGCAGCAGATGAAGGAGTCGATCGTCTGCGACGCCGATCTCTGGGCCTCATGCATCGGCGGCGCCGCTCAGCTGGACGCCTACCGCGAGGCGATCGAGGGCTCGGGGCTGCGGATCGAGGAGATCCGCGAGAACCCCTACGAGTTCATCTCCGATCGGGCCCGTAACGCCAGCGCCAAATACGGGGTCAAGAGCGTCTCGCTCCTGGCCATCAAGCCCTGATGAGTCCGGTTCGACGTCGCGATAGTCGGCGGCGGCCCGGCCGGGCTTGCCGCCGCCCTGGTCCTGGGTCGAATGCGGCGGCGTGTGCTGTTGCTCGATGCGGACGACCCGGCACATGCCCCGAGCGAGGGGGTGCACGGCCTCTTCGGCCACGACGGCACTCCTCCGCTCGAACTCCGCCGGACTGCGAGGGAACAGCTTCGGCCCTACGAAAGCGTCACGGTGCGAATGGTCGCGGCCGAAGAAGTACGCAAGACACCAAGCGGCTTCAGTGTTCTCGCCGATGGGGAGGAGAGCAGCGCCGGTGTTCTGTTGCTCTCCACCGGGGTTCGCTATGAGCTGCCGCCGATCGAAGGCGCAGCGGAAGTCTGGGCCCGAGGCGTATTTCACTGCCCGTACTGCCATGGCTGGGAGGTACGGGATCGACCCCTTGCGGCTTACGGAACCGACGCCGCCGGACTCGCGCTGCTGCTGACCTCACTCAGCGACGACGTCGTCCTGATCACGAACGGCGACTCGAATCTCGAGCCTGATGAGCAGAACCGGCTGGAGGCGGCCGGCGTCGTGATCCGCGACGACCCGGTGGCCCGCCTCGAGTCCGAGGACGGCAGGCTGGCAAGCATCCGCTTCGCCGACGGCTCGAGCGACGACCGCGCCGGACTGTTCTTCGCGCCCAGATTCACGCCAAGTCCCCTGCCGGCCCAGCTGGGCTGCGAGCTCGACGAGGACGGCATGATGGTCATCGACGAAGACGGCCGCACCAGCGTCCCCGGGGTTTTCGGCGCCGGCGACGCGACCGTCGGCAAAGCCGCCGTCGTGCTCGCTGCCGCCGCCGGATCCCGGGCGGCGTACGCGATCAACGCAGGGCTGGCGCGCGGAACGCTTCCTGGACTGAACCGCAACGCCAGCGCCAGGGACGGGGGCCAAGAGGGAGTTGCTCCCGGCCATCAAGCCAAGCAGCTAACCGGAGGAGAAGGACGATGACTGCCACGACCAATCCGAACAAGGCACTGTGGGAGAAGGGCGACTTCACGCAGATCGCCGCGAGCATGCGGGAGAGCGGTGAGGACCTCGTCAGCAAGTTGGGGATCACCAAGGGCATTGAAGGTGCTGGATCTCGGCTGCGGCGATGGGACCACCGCGGTGCCGGCGGTTCAGCTGGGCGCCGACGTGCTCGGCGTCGACATCGCCAGCAACCTGATCGCGGCGGGCAAGGCACGAGCCGAGGAGCTCGACCTGACGAATCTCTCCTTTCAGGAGGGCGACGCCTCGGATCTGAACGAACTCGATGACGAGAGCTTCGACCTCGTGATCAGCGTCTTCGGGGCGATGTTCGCTCCGAAGCCGTTCGACGTCGCCAAGGAGATGGTCCGGGTGACCAAGCCCGGAGGCCGCATCGTGATGGGCAACTGGATCCCAAACGACCCGACGCTGGTCGCCCAGATCCTGAAGATCAGCGCCTCCTACGCTCCTCCGCCCCCGGAGGGCTTCGTCAGCCCAGTGACCTGGGGCGTGGAGGAGAACGTGATCGAGCGGTTCACGGCGGCCGGCGTCCCCGAGGACGCGATCTCGTGCGCGCGGGACGCGTACACGTTCAACTCTCCCGGTTCGCCGTCGGAATTGGTCACCGCTTTCAGGACGTATTACGGCCCGACCATGAACGCGTTCGAGGCGGCCTCGGCGGACGGCCGCGAGGACGACCTCCAGGCCGACTCGAGACTCTGTTCAACGAGCAGAACACGAGCGATGACGGGACCTCGATCCCGGCGACCTTCCTCCGGGTGACGGTCAAGAAGTAGCGCCACTTTTCGCCAGCTACCAGAAAGAGGTGCCGGCCGACGCCGACGAAGGGCCAGCCAACCGAGTGCTTCTTTCCACGCGGAGGAGTCGCCGAGGTAATGAGAGCGCTCATGACTCCAACCGCGCGAGCACCAGCACTGCCCGGCCTCGCTCCTGCAATGCATCCAGAACGGAAGCGAATGCCGCTTGTTCGGCACCCCGGCGCAGTGCCGGAGGCACGCGAAGGGAGGCGCGCCCGGGACCAGCGCCGCTTCGTGAAGCGCACCGAGCCGGCGCTCTGCTCCCTACGCATGGGACCGGGCGGAGAACGTTGGCGCCATCGCTGCCACGGTCTCGGTTGGACGGTTGGCGGGGCAAACGGGTGAAGCCGAGGCGCCGAGCGCTCAGCCGCAGCCGCCGACGCCCAGAGCTCGCCCGGACGACACGGGGTAAGCCGCAGGCGCCCTACTTCTTGGCGGGCTCGAAGTAGGGGTTGGTGCCGACGGCGTGGTCGGTGACGTCGACCACGCGGGCGATCTCCGGAACCGCCTCGGTGATCGCGACCTCGATCCCCTGGCCGAGGGTGACGGTGGCCATCCCGCAGCCCTGGCAGCCGCCGCCCAGGCGCAGGTAGGCGGTGTCCTCCTCGACCGCGACCAGCTCCGCATGCCCCCCGTGCGCGGCGATGGCCGGGTTGATCTGCTGGTCGATCACCTGGATGACCCGCTGGGCGACGTCGCCGCTGAGGTCGGCGGGCGGAGGAGCGTCGATGGGCGGGCTCGCGGGTGGCGCCATCGGCGGGCTCATCATCGGCAGCTCCGCCGGAGCCGGCGGCTTGTTCGGGTTCACGAAGGTGAACCCGCTCTGCTCGAGGCCTTGCGACCAGTCGATGGTGGCGCCTCGCAGCTTCTCGACGCTCGACTCCGGCACCACGATCGCCAGGTCGCCGTGGCGCTGCACCACGTCGTCCTGGCGCGCAACATGCACTGCGTTGAGGGAGATCTTGTAGACGTACTCGCCGTCCGAGACGCCGCTCACCTCCACCCACAGCGCCTGGCTCTCGGGGTCCTCGGACTGCGCGCGGAACCCCCTGACCTTCTCGATCGCCTGCTCGGTGATCGCGAGCGTCGGCTCGGCTGTGTCTTCGGCGGTCATCTCATATCCCGTATGGCTGGTCGTTCGCCGGTGGCGCCGGCCCGCCGCTACCTACGATACGCCCATGCCCCGCGTCCTTCTGCTGCTGCCCACAGCCACCTACCGCGCGAGCGATTTCCTCGCCGCGTCGCGGGCGCTGGACGCCGAGGTGGTGGTCGCCTCCGAGCGCCGGCAGGCGATGTCGGGGACGATGGGAGACCGGGCGCTGGTCGTGGACCTGAGGCGGCCCGAGGCCGCCGCCGATGCCATCGTCACCCGGGCGCAGGATAAGCCGCTCGACGCGGTGGTCGGCACCGACGAGCAGGGGGTGCTCGTGGCCGCGCTGGCCGCCGCGCGCTTGGGGCTCGCGCACAACCCGCCCGAGGCGGTCGCGGCGACCAGGGACAAGACCGCGATGCGTGGAGCCTTCGCGGCCGCCGGCCTGCGCCAGCCCGACTACCGGGTCGCCGGGCCCGACGCGGACGTGGCGCAGCTCGCCGGCGAGGTCGGCCTTCCCTGCGTGGTCAAGGCGGTTTCGCTGTCGGCTAGCCGCGGCGTGATCCGCGCCGACGATCCGCCGGCGGCCGATGCCGCGGCCGAGCGAGTCAGGGCGATCCTCGCCGAGGCCGGCGAGGACCCGCACGCGCCGCTGCTGGTCGAGCGCTACGTCCCGGGCGTGGAGGTGGCCGTCGAGGGCCTCTTGCGCGGCGGCGCCCTCGAGATCCTGGCGGTGTTCGACAAGCCGGATCCCCTCGAGGGCCCTTACTTCGAGGAGACCATCTACGTGACCCCGTCGCGCCTGCCCGCCGAGACCCTCGAGGCCGTCAGCCTGCACACGGCCGAGGCGGCCGCCGCGCTCGGCCTGGTCGAGGGGCCGATACACGCCGAGCTGCGGATCGACGGGGATAGCGTGTGGATGCTCGAGCTCGCCGCCCGCTCGATCGGCGGGCTGTGCTCGCGCTCGCTGCGCTTCGGGATGGGCGTGAGCCTCGAGGAGCTCATCCTGCGCCACGCCCTCGGGCTGCCGCTCGACGACCTGGGCCGCGAGGCCGCCGCCTCCGGGGTGATGATGCTCCCGATCCCGAAGGCGGGCGTGCTGAAGGAGGTGCGCGGGCAGGCCGAGGCACGGGCGGTGCCCGGCGTGACCGGGCTCGAGATCTCGATCGCGCGCGGCAAGGCGGTGCGGGCGCTGCCCGAGGCCGACCGCTATCTCGGCTTCCTCTTCGCCCGGGGCGAGACGCCCGAGCAGGTCGAGCGGACGCTGCGCACCGCCCACGGCCAGCTCGAGATCGTGATCGGCGAGCCGTCGGAGTGAAGCGAAGCGAAGGCTATCCTGGCGCTGTGCGGGTCCTGCTGATCTCCACCTACGAGCTTGGTCATCAGCCGTTGCACCTGGCCTCGCCGGCGGCCGCCCTGGAGGCCGCCGGGCATCGGGTTCGGTGCATCGATCTCTCCGTCGAGCAGCTTGATCGAGACAAGATCGACTGGGCCGAGGCCGTCGGCGTCTCCGTTCCGATGCACACCGCGATGCGACTGGCGATTGGCGCCGGCGAGCAAATTCGAGCGATCCGGCCGCGGTTGCCGATCTGTTTCTACGGTCTCTACGCCGCGGTCAGTGACGACCCGACGATCGGTGGACTGGTCGACCGGCTGATCGCCGGCGAGTACGAGTCGGAGCTGGTGGAGTGGGTTGAGGCGCTCGGCGACTCGCCGGCGCTGCGACCGGCAACCAGCTCGATTGACCTGGGGCGCCACGAGTTTCACACCCCGAGCCGAGGGCAGCTGCCGCCCCTCAAGCGCTATGCGCGGTTGGAGCGCGATGGCGAGGAGCAGCTCGCGGGATACGTCGAGGCCAGCCACGGCTGCGTGCACAAGTGCCGGCACTGC
Source organism: uncultured Solirubrobacterales bacterium (assembly GCA_963808565.1). Taxonomy (GTDB): domain Bacteria; phylum Actinomycetota; class Thermoleophilia; order Solirubrobacterales; family 70-9; genus DASUPK01. The sequence continues at coordinate 251,351 of CAWEGM010000008.1, read as the reverse complement.
CCGGTGCCCGTCGCCTACGACGGCCGGATCCGGATCGTCGGGAGCTCCGTGGTGATGGCGGATATCGCCCAGTTGGTGGCGGCGGGGGCGCGCCATATCACCTTCGGCGACCCGGACTTCCTAAACGGCGTCAAGCATTCCCTGCAAGTGGCGCGCGAGCTTCACCGCCACTTTCCCGAGGTCACCTTCGACTGCACGACCAAGGTCGAGCACATCCTCGAGCATCGTCAGGTCTGGCCCGAGCTCAGCGAATACGGGTGCCTCTTCGTGATCTCGGCGTTCGAGTCGCTCAACGCCGAGATCCTCACCTATCTCGACAAGGGTCACACCGCCGACGAGGCCGCCCAGGCGGTGGCCTTGCTGCGCGAGCATGGGATCGAGATCCGCCCGTCGTGGTTGCCGTTCACGCCCTGGGCGACACCGCAGGACATCCTCGAGATCCTCGATTTCGTGATTGCCAACGAGATGGTGGGGAACGTGGATCCGATCCAGTACACGATCCGTCTGCTCGTGCCCAAGGGCTCGCTGCTGCTCGATCGCCCCGAGATCACACCGCACCTGCAGGACTACGATCGCGACCGCCTCACGTATGACTGGCAAGCCGGGGATCCGCAGCTGGATCGCCTCCATGCCGAGCTCGCCGAAATCGTCGAGGCCGATGTCGCGGCGGAGGTCGACAGCGTGTCGACGTTTCGGACCCTGTATCGGGCGGTGGCCGATGCCGCGGGACATTCAGCCGACCCCGCCGACCTTGGCGACGTCGAGCCGCGCCCGCGGCTCACCGAGGCATGGTTCTGCTGCGCCGAGCCCACCGACATCCAGCGCGCCTCGGTGGCCGGCAGCGAGTCGGTCGCTTAGCGGGCTCGACCGAGCCCTGAGACCGCCTTGCGCTTCGCAGCTACAGCGTGATCACTTGGTCCGGCGGGTTTCCCGACAGCGCCCCGTAGAGGTCCGGAAAGCAGCCGACCCGCACTCCCGCGACCGTGCCGCTGGGACGGCAGTCGCCCGGCTCACCCTCCGCGAGCGAGCGCTCGATCGCGCACCGGTCGCAGAGCATCAGCATGATCCCCTGCTCCTCGGCAACCTCGGCGAGGCGCTCGCCGAGCGGATCGCCCGCGCGCAGCACGTAGGTGTTGTCGTCGAAGAAGAACATCCCGACGACCTCCACCCCGTGGTTTCCCTGCTCGAGCTGCGGCAGGATCATCTTGCCGAGCTTGTAGCTCGCCGTGTGCCCGGAGGTGGAGAAGATGTAGGCGACCTTCACGCCCGCAGCCTAGCTTCCACGCCGCGTCTCGCCGCGGCCCGGTCAGCCTCAGAGGCCGAGGGCGGCGACCCCCGGCCGAGCGCGGGGCGGCCAACAAACGCGTCGCCCGATTTTTCACGGTGGCGGAGAGGGGCTCCTACGGCGCAAGGGCACGGCGACCCTGACCGTCGAGGTCCCCAACCCCGGCGAGCTGACCGTCTCGGGCAAGGGCGTCAAGGCTGCTTCCGCCGAGGGAGCCGCGATCAGCAAGACGGTCGGCGCGGCCGGCGAGGTGAAGCTGAAGATCAGGGCCAAGGGAAGAAGCGAAAGCAGCTGAACGAGAACGGCAAGGTCAAGCTCAAGCCCAAGATCACCTACACCCCGACTGGCGGCGACTCCAGCACGCAGACGAAGAAGCTTAAGCTCAAGAAGCGATAGCTCTCGCTCTGTCTCGCGCGGGCGTAGAAGGGGCGACGCAATCTGATCCGCTCACGCCTCCTATGCGCGAAACCCAGCACTGAGCGCCGTCAGTGCCCCTAATCGCGCGAAGCAGAAGCGGCCGGCCCAGGCTAATCCCGCAGCCCGGCTGCTTCGACGAGAAGCCGCGCTCTGCGCAGAGTTCGGTAAAGGGCCCCGGATCTGGGAGATAGAAGGAGTACCCTGGAGCTGCGCTCGACTCGCGCACTTGGCTACGAGCCGCCCTGCGTAGTTCGTTGGGTCTACCGCGACTCTGCCCTTCGCGCTTGTCTCCCTAAGAGGAGCGGCACCCAAGGTGTGGAGGTTGCGGTGAGCGACGCAGCTATCAATGGGCATGACCGCGCTCGCGGTGAGACGCTGGCTCAGATCTCGACCCACCTGGTCCAGCTTCACCGCCGCTACTACGGCAAGGGCCCGACCAAGGCCAAGACCCAGATTGTGGACGACCTGGTCGTCTGCATTCTGATCGGCGGCTTCACCACCGTCGAGCGCACCCTGCTCGAGACCGGCGAGGTCGAGTCCGTCTACCAGATGAGACGCAGCTTCAAGCAGGCGATGGAGGGAGAGTTTCGCCGGATCGTCGAGGAGGCGACCGGGCGGAAGGTGATCGCCTATATGAGCTCGATCCACGTCGACCCGGACCTCGCCGTCGAGCTGTTCGTTCTGGAGGCGATGCCGGAAGTGGAGGAGCTAGTGCCGAGCGCCGCCGAGGCTAACGGGGGGAAGGGACCTGCGGATGGATGAGCCACGGGCGCGCCCGCTCTCGCGGGTGGGCGGGGCCAGTCTCTCCGACGCGGCTTTGTCCCCGCGCAGGGTGAGCTTTCTGGGGCCGCCCCTGACGAGGCAGACGAGGGGCTCGCTCTCGGCGGCAGAGATCACGATGATCGAGCGGCGCCGGGAGCCGGCCTGGGACGGCCAGATTCAGCAGTACCTGGTCTCCGTCGAGGCACGTGACGGCGAGGACGCGGTCGCCCGAGTGTTGGCCGCGCTCGAGTCGCTCGGCTCATTCTCGGCGTTCGCGCTTGCCGAGCCGTAAGGCACTGACACGGAATGGCCGCTTTCATGGAAAGCAGTACCCATTAGAGAGACGAGCTAGCGCACGAATGCTGGTTGCCGAACTACAGGAGCTTGAGGAAGTAAAGACGCTGGTCACCAAGGGCCAGCAGCTGGGCGTGCTCACCTTCGGCGACGTCGCCAGCGCCGTCTCCGAGGTCGAGCTCGACGAATCCGACGTCGAGGATCTCAACGGGCACCTCGAGAAGAACGGCATCGAGCTGGTCGAGGACCTCGACCCGGCCCAGAAGTCGGCCGCCGAGGCCGAGCGCGCCGACGGCAAGCGTGGTCGCAAGCGCCAGAAGGCGCTCGACCTGAAGCCGGACATGACCACCGATTCCCTGCAGCTCTTCCTCAAGGACATCGGCAAGATCAGGCTGCTCACCGCCGCCGAGGAGGTCGAGCTCGCGAAGCGGATCGAGCGCGGCGACCTCGACGCCAAGCAGAAGATGGTCGAGTCGAACCTCCGCCTGGTCGTCTCGATCGCGAAGAACTACCGCAACCAGGGCCTGCCGTTCCTCGACCTGATCCAGGAGGGGACGTTTGGCCTGGTCCGTGCGGCCGAGAAGTTCGACTACCGGCGGGGCTTCAAGTTCTCGACCTACGCGACCTGGTGGATCCGCCAGGCGGTCGCCCGCGCGCTCGCCGACAAGGCACGGACGATCCGCATCCCCGTCCACATCGTCGAGAAGCTCAACAGGATCGGCCGCGTGGAGCGCAAGCTGGTCACCGAGCTCGGCCGCGAGCCGACCCCGGGGGAGATCGCCGAGGTCGCCGGGGATCGAGCCCGAGGAGGTCGACTCGATCAAGCGCTCGGCGCAGGCCCCGGTCTCGCTCGAGAAGCCGCTCGGCGACGAGGAGGAGTCGGAGTTCGGCCAGTTCATCGCCGACGAGCGCGCCGAGTCCCCCTTCGAGCGCGCCGCCGAAATCCTCACCAAGGAGGCGCTGAAGGAGGCCCTCGAGAAGCTCTCCTATCGCGAGCGCCGCGTGCTCGAGCTCCGCTACGGACTCGGCGGCGAGGATCCGCGCACGCTCGACGAGGTCGGGTGGACCTTCAACGTCACCCGCGAGCGGATCCGCCAGATCGAGAACCAGTCGCTGAAGAAGTTGCAGAGCGTCGCCGAGGCGCAGAAGCTTCGCGAACTCGCGTAGCTGATCTGAAAAGCCGGGGCGTCCAGGCACGCGCTAAGCGCCGCCGTCGCTTTGCGCCTTGAGAGGGCCTGAAATGAGCACCGCGACCCGGGACGACGACGAGTGGATCGACCGCGCTGCGGTGGTGAAGACGTGCCGCGACTACTTCACTTGGGCTCGGGCTGAGCAAGCGAAGCTCAAACTGATCGGACAAGAGTAGGGTGACGGCAACGCCATGGCCGACAACGAAAAAAACGCGGTGATCATCCTCGACAGCGGCAAGCACTTCAACGTGCAGAGCACCGTCGTGGAGATCGAAAGCCAGATCACGGCTGAGAAGGAGAAGGGCGCGTCTCTTCCCACGATCAAGGTCGTCGATGAAAGTGGACGAGAGATCTGGGTCAACGCCAACCACATCGCCGTGTTCCACGAGTACGTGTCAGGCCGACCATTGGTCGCCTTCGCCTGATCACAGGCTGAAGATCGAACCCCCTTCACGCCAGGCGTGAAGGTTCTGAGTTGGCCGAGCAGGCGAAGCTGAACTGATCTAAGAGGAGTAGGGTGGATCACATGGACGACGATCAGCCACGAGCATCCGAGAAGGCGCAACTCCCACCTGACCCCGAGAAGGCGGCGCAGCCCCCACCTTCGCCCGACAAAGGCGGTGTGGTCCCACCTGAGCCCGACAAGGCGCAGCCCCCACCTGAAAGAAGGCGGTGGTGGTCCCGACTACTCCCGAAAAGAAGCAGCCGAAGCTGAACTAGGCTGAGCCGCTCTGCCGGGGCTCTGCTGGCCCGACCTCGTAGTCGCCGTTCGGCAGGTTGTCCCTCACGCGAGCCTCCGCGTCCTCGGCGCTCTCTGCCTCTAGCACGGCCAGCATGTGACGAGGTACACGTGCCCCTTCTGGACTCTTGCGGTCGCCGCGCGCGGTGTAGCCAGGACCAAGAGTTGGGATCTGGACCCGGTTCAGAGCCTGCTCTGCTTGCACGAGTCCCTCTCCTTCGATTGGCACCTCGAACCACTGCACTCGCTAAGCCGCCGATGCCTCGGGTCGCTCGCGCTCCCAACACCCGGGATGCGCGATCCCCTCAACGCTTTGGCTTGTGAAGTCGGGCTCCCCGCTCTCATCGAGCGAGGTCTTGGTGACGATCACCGCCGATTCGCTTGGCCCGATCGTCTTCCCGCAGTAGAGGCAGGTGACTGGTGGTTTGGCCTCAGGCACGCGGGCGATTCTACGCCCGGCTTGGCCAGGGCCTCGTTTTTGCGAGTGCCTGAAACGAGCACCTCTGGCGCCAGCAGCACCTGGCGAAGCTGAACTGCCCTCAGCCGGGTAGCTACTTCCGAGACTCGAGATGCACGGTCAGGACAATCCCGCTGTACAGCCTCACCAAGGCAACTCGATGTCGGTCTGTTCCTTCCGAGCCTCGCCGATCGTGTTCGCGTTTTTCTCATGGAAGGAGCGCTTTTCGAGCGGGTCGCCCGCTACTCGCGCTATGGAGCATTGAGTGGAGTCGGGACGCGTGGTGTTCCGTGTGTGCCCAAGTACATCTTCGCTGTATCCCCCGCGTCAGTGTTTGGGACGGCGCAAGTTGGCGCACGCGCTCACGGGCTTGCTGATACAAGCTCGCCTCGAGTGTGTCGCCGGCAGAGGCGGTTCGCGATGGCGCTCCGCGTATCGCAGGATTGCCTGACCGGTGCGCGGTTGGCTCGAAGCGTCCGCCTTGGTAGACGGCATCGACGCGGTCGCGTGCCTGCTCGCGCGCCACCACATCCGCACGACCGTGTTTCCGGGTGCCGTCGGCACGGGCGGCCGCCGAAGCACTGCTCAGCGCGTGGCTTGCGCGGCAGCTCGACTCGCCGCCTCCGCAGTCACGACCTCCGGGGAAGTAAGCGCCGCCTTCACGGAGGCGCCGACGACGCCAGCTCCGGACAAGGAGCAGCAGCGGCAGCGCAGGTTAGCCTCGCGCCTCCATTCGCGTGCTTCCGACACTCATTTCGGCTTGCAGTGGCGCGCGATTCGCGCCTGCTCTGACCCCGAAGCGGAAGCCCCGAGGCCCGCCTAGGCCTCGGGGCCCGCAAAGTTGCTGGCAACATTGCTGGCACGATTGCTGGCAATGTGACGTTGCCAGCAACTCCGCATCAGCAAGCCGTTCGTGCCCATTATTTGCACCCGACCCCGCTCCCTCACGATGTGAGGTCCCGGGGTCGGCTGCAAAGTCGGGCACTCACTGGAGTGGTTGCGGGCACGGACGGTGGGTGGGGATGATCGTGAAGGGTTGGTCGGGATGGGAGAGATGAGAAGCGGAGAGGACGGGCGGGGCTGGGGGTAGGTGAGGGAGGCAGGCGCGGGTATCGAAACTGGCTGGTTCTTCGTCTTGTAAGTGATGAGAGAGGTCAGCGCGGGCGAAGGAAGCGCTAGGAGAGCTGTCGCTCGGCAAGAGCTGCGATAGGCGCCGATGGGCGGCGTGCGAACAGATGCGATCAGCGGGCGCGATCTGGAGGTCCTGGAGCTGATCGCCAGGTTGGGGGTCGCCCCTCGCTCGGTCGTCGCGGAGTGGAGCGGCAACGGTGATCGGAGCGGCAACTACCGGCGCGAGAGGAGGCTGCTTGACGCCCAGTGCGTGGCTGCATGCCCGCCCTTCGCCGAGAGCGGCCCAGTCGTTCGGATCACCCGTCGAGGTCTGCGAGCCTGCGGCCGCGAGGAGCTCTGGGAGCCTCGCTATTCGGAATCGCGCGTGAAGCACGCGCTCGACGTCGGCCGCGTCGGCGGCCCAGCGCTGAGCGCCGCGACCCGAGGGCGCACCAGCGTGAGCTGCATCTACCTGCAGGGATCCTGGGCTGCTTGCCCGATCACCCTCCCTGCCCCACCTGCGAGCGAATTTTGCGCCGGCTGATCAGGCGGCAGTCAAGGGCGCGAAGCGCCCGTACCCCTTGCGGGTTGACGGCCGCCGGGACCGCGCGATTCTGCACGCAGGTGGGGGAGGAGCTGCGCGGTGACTGCGATCTCATGCGGGCTATCCAATTCGGCCCCGAACTCGTCTACGTGGTGAAGGCTGATGATCGAGACAGGCGACAGAGGTCCGGGGGAGGGGCTTGGCGGCGGCGGAGGCGCGCTTCTCACGGCGGGGGAGGTCGCGGCCCTGCTCGGGGTGCCGAAGTCGTGGGTGTATGAGCAGTCGCGACGTGGATCGATTCCCACGGTGACGCTGGGCCGCTACCGCCGCTACCGGGTGGAGGCGATCGAGGAATGGATCGAGCGCCTCGAGGCCGGCGACGCCGGCGGTGCTCAGCTGATGGCGAAGCGGGCCCGTTCGGTGAGAGTGAGCGGCAAGCTCTGATGCGGCTTTGTCAGAGCAGGCGCCCCTGCCGCCGCGCCTGTCGGAGTTGGCGCTTCCACCGTGAGACCGCCTGGAGTCCGCGGGGCTTCCGTTGGGTCAGGGCGGTAGCTTCGGTGTCCAGATGAGCAGGAGGAGCGAGGTCACCGGTTTCGTGCGGACGCGTGAGTTCGTCAGCGGACCGGTTTTCTACGCGCTTTTGCGACTGCCGGACGGAAGACGCCTGCAGCGGAAGCTCGGCCCAGCTTGGATGAGGCGAAGCAGGCCGCCGGCCGGCTACTTGACTCGAGCTCAGGCGGAGGCGCGGCTGCAGGCGATTCTCAGTGGGCAGGACGAGAGCGTGCCGGTGGCTCCGAAGCCGGGCGCAGAGGTGACATTCGGCGCGGCGGCGCGGGAGTGGATGCGATATGTCGAGTTCGACCGGCAAGCGCCGGCCGTCGACGGTCCGCGACTATCGGCGTGAGCTCGAGAAGCGACTGATCCCGGAGTTCGGCGAGGACACCCCGTTGATCGAGATCACCACCGGCGGAATCGAGGAGTTCCGGGAGCGCCATGGTGCGAGCAGGGCGTCTTCAGCCCGCGCACGATCAACAAGCGGCTGGCAGCAGCTCCACGCGATCTTCAAGCGCGCCCAGCGCGTTTTCGGGCTCTGCAGCTCAATCCGGTCGCCGGCGCAGAGCGCCAGCCCTTCAGGCGCTCTGGCGACTTCACGGCGCTCGAGCCGTCCACGAGGTCGAGCTGCTCGCCGAGCAGTGCCGTCGAACGACCAGGACGCGGCGATCTTCCCGTCGCCGCTTTCACCGGCCTGCGGCTTGGAGAGCTGCGGGGGCTGCGCTGGGGCGACATCGACTGGATGCGGCAGGTCGTCTTCGTGCGGCGGTCATATACCTGCCGACGCCGACGGGCCGACCGAAGTCGGGCAAGGTGCGCTCCGTCCCGCTGGTCGATCAGGCTGCCCGGGCGCTGGACAGGCTGAGCAGGCGGGAGCACTGGACCGCAGGACGAGGACCTGGTGTTCGTCAACGACGTCGGCGAGCCACATCGAGGACTCGGCGCTTCGTCGGCGCTTCTACCGGCGCTCGAGCAGGCCGGGCTCGCCGCGCATCCGCTTCCACGACCTGCGCCACACCTTCGGGACGATCGCGGTACAGGCGTTCCCGCTGACCGACGTGAAGGCGTTCATGGGTCACGCCGACATCCAGACGACGATGATCTACGTGCATCACGTGCCCCAGCACGATGCCGCCGACAGCTCTCACGGCTCCTCCAAGACCGCACTCAGGGTGCGATCTGGGTGCACAGCGGGTGCACGGTCCGAGGCCGAGTCCCAAGACCGAGGACGCAGAAACCGCTGATTTGCAGGAGATTGGCGATGCCGGAGGAGGGACTCGAACCCCCGACACGCGGATTATGATTCCGCTGCTCTAACCGACTGAGCTACTCCGGCGGGGCGGTAAATCGTAGCGACGGGCGGTTCCGTGAAGGGCGCCTGAACGACTCTGCGGCCGCCTCCATTTAGGGTGGGCCCATGAGCGATCTCGATCGAGCCGTCCGCGCCGTCGTCCGGGACTGCCTCGGGGTCAAGGATGGCGAGGAGGTCCTGGTGGTCGCGAACCCGGCGACCCAGGGCCTCGGTGAGCGGTTCCGCGAGGAAGCGGCCGATGCGGGCGGCGATGCCGTTCTCGCGCTGATCTCGGAGCGCGCGTCTCATGCCGCCGAGCCGCCGAGGACGGTCGCCGAGGCGATGGCGGCGGCCGACGTGATCATGGCGCCGACGGTCCAGTCCCTGTCCCACACCGCTGCTCGGAAGCGGGCGAGCGAGGCCGGAGCCCGCTGCGCCACCCTGCCGGGCGTGACCGAGGACATGCTGGCCCGGGTGATGAGCGCGGACATGGAGGGCCTGCGCCGCAAGGGCCAGGCGGTCGCCGACGCGCTCGACCGCGCCGAGGAGGCGCGGATCAGCTCCGCTCAGGGAACCGATCTGCGACTCGACCTGCGCGAGCGGAGGGCGATCCCGGATGCCGGCGAGCTCACGGCCCCCGCGGCCTTCGGGAACCTGCCGTGCGGCGAGGGCTTCATCTCGCCGGCCGCCGGGGACGGTGTCCTCGTGATCGACGGATCGATGGCCGGGGTCGGCCTGGTCGACGAGCCCGTCGAGCTGGTGATCGAGGGAGGGCATCTCACCTCCGCGCGCGGCGGTCAGGGAATGGCGTTCATGGAGCTGCTGACGGCGCACGGCGAGGACGGGACAAACGTGGCCGAGCTGGGGATCGGAACCAACGAGAAGGCGAAGCTCAGCGGCGAGATCCTCGAGGACGAAAAGATCCTCGGGACCTGCCACGTCGCCTTTGGCGCGTCGGCGGCGATCGGGGGGAAGGTTCAGGTTCCGGTCCACCTCGACTGCGTCGTGATGAAGCCGACTGTCGAGCTGGACGGCGAGCCGATCGTCAGCGACGGGGAGCTGGGGGTCAAATGAGCGGCATCCAGCTTCTCGCGGTCCCCAACTTCTCCGAGGGCAGGAGCATGAGGGTGATCGGTGCGCTCGAAGCGACGCTCGGAGCGCAGACCCGCGTCCTCAACCGTCACTCCGACCCGGAGCACAACCGGAGCGTCTACACGATCGCGGCGGACGCGGACCGGCTCGCCTCGTCACTGCTTGCGGGGGCGCAGCACGCGCTCGACCTGATCGACCTGCGCGCTCACCAGGGCCTTCACCCGCACATCGGGGCGCTGGACGTCAGCCCGGCCGTCTGGGTGGACGAGAGCGAGCGAGATACGGCGCGGGCCCTCGCGCTCCGAGTGGCCGAAGGAATCGGTGCGCTTGGGGTCCCCGTATTCCTCTACGGCGAGCTCGCCACCGACCCCGAGCGCCAGGAGCGCGCGTACTTTCGTCGGGGAGGACCGGCCGAGCTCGCGCGGCGGATGAATTCAGGCGATCTCGTGCCGGACTTCGGCCCCCATCAGCCGCACGCGACCGCGGGCGCGACCCTCGTCACGGCGCGTGAGCCGCTGGTCGCTTTCAACGTCGAGCTCGACACGCCGAACCCGGAGATCGCACGTGCGGTGGCGGCGGAGCTGCGCGAGGCCGGCGGCGGCCTTCCGGGAGTGCGTGCGCTCGGGCTGCCCCGCGAAGGCGAGCGGGCGCAGGTGTCCGTGAACGTCCACGATCCCGAGCAGGTCCCGCTCGCGATAGTCGTGGGCGAGATCTCGCGCATTGCGGCCGAGCACGACGCCAGTGCGGTCGAAGCGGAGCTCGTCGGGCTCGCTCCGGCGGTCGCGCTGGAGGGCTACCCGGACGACCCGCCGATCCGCGACTTCGACCCCAAGCGCGACGTGATCGAGAACGTTCTCGGCTAGATTCAGGGCGATGGCACAGACGAAGAAGAAGCGTCGCCGCAAGCACCGGGGTACGCAGGGCGGGCGGATCGACCGCCGCCCGGCGCGGGGCCGCGCCCGCACCCGCTCCGAGGCCCGGGCCCGGGCGCGCTCGAAGACCCAGGGCAAGCGCGACCCCCGCAGCCCCAAGCCCCCGAGCTGGAACAGCGCGCTCCGAAAGGGCGGGATCGCCTCGGTCCTCTTCTTCGCCCTGCTCTTCGTCTTCGGGCAGAACCCGGCCGCCTCGATCGCGATCGCGGTCCTGATGCTGGGCTTCTACGTGCCGATGTCGTACATGGTGGATCGCTTCATGTACCAGCGGTATCTGCGCAAGGAAGCGGAGAAGCGTGAGGCCCGCGAGGCGCAGCGCGCCGGCGGCGGCGACGCGGCGAAGGGTTGAGCGTGGACGTCCGGATGTTCACCGTCGGCGCGATCGCCGAGAACTGCTTCGTGTTCCGCCCCGACGGGTCCGACCGTGCGGTCGTCGTCGATCCCGGCGATGAGCCCGATCGGATCCTCGGTGCGATCGACGAACTCGGCCTCACCGTCGAGGGGATCCTGCTGACGCACACCCACTTCGACCACATCGGAGCGGTCGCTCCCGTCGCCCGCGCCACCGGCGCTCCGGTCTGGTGCCCGGAGATCGAGACGCAGGTGCTCGCCGACATCAACTCCTTCGTCCCGCCCGGCATCGGGCCGTTCGAGAGCTACGAGGCCGATCACACCCTCAGCGGCGGCGAGAGGCTCGAGCTCGCGGGGATGGAGATCGACGTCATCTTCACCCCCGGGCACAGCCCCGGCCACGTCAGCTTCTCGATCCCCGACGAGGAGGCGATCTTCTCCGGCGACGTCCTCTTCCAGGGCTCGGTTGGGCGGACCGACCTCCCGTTCGGCGACTGGCCGACGCTGCTCGAGTCGATCAGGACCCTCGTCGACGACCTGCCGCCGGAGACCAGGGTCCATCCGGGACACATGGGACTGACGACGCTCGGCGCCGAGCGCGCGACGAATCCGTTCCTGGCCGAGCTGGCCACCTAGATCCGGCCGCGGTGTTTGTGGCGGCCGTTAATGGCGAAGCCGGGCCGCAAGTTAGGCTCGGCGAATGACCCAGAAGTTCAAGGCCCCGCGGGGGACGTTCGACGTGCTGCCGGAGCAGCAGCCGGTCAGGCAGCGAGTCGAGTCGACCGCGCGGGCGATCCTCGAGCGCGCGGGCTACGGGCGGATCGACACGCCTGACTTCGAGGAGACGGAGCTTTTCGCGCGGGGGGTGGGGGAGTCCACCGACATCGTGCAGAAGCAGATGTTCACCTTCGAGGACCAGGGGGGACGCTCACTGACGCTCCGGCCCGAGGCGACCGCGTCGATCTGCCGTGCCTATCTCGAGCACGGGATGCAGACCCTGGCGCAGCCCGTGAAGCTCTGGTCCAGCGGGCCGTTCTTCCGCCACGAGCGCCCACAGGCGGGCCGCTATCGCCAGTTCACCCAGGTCGACGCCGAGGCGATCGGCTCCGACTCGCCGCTCATCGACGCCGAGATGATCGTCCTCCTGAACGACCTGCTGGCCGAGCTCGGCGTCGCGGACGTCCGGCTCCGGCTCGGCAGCCTCGGCTCGCCGGAGTCCCGCGCGGCCTATCTGGACGAGCTCCGGGCCTACCTCCGCGAGCACGAGAGCGACCTCTCCGAGGAGGTGCACGGGCGAATCGACGCGAATCCGCTCCGCGCCTTCGACGCGGATCACGAGGGGACCCGGAAGGTCATGCAGGACGCGCCGACGCTGCTCGACCGCCTCGACCCGGAGGACGCCGAGCACTTTTCGGCGGTCCGCGAGCTGCTCGAGCGAAACGGCGTCGCCTACGTCCTCGATCCGACCCTGGTCCGGGGGCTGGACTACTACACGCGGACCGTCTTCGAGTTCGAGTGCGAGCGGCTGGGCGCCCAGTCGGGAGTGGGCGGCGGCGGCCGCTACGACGGCCTGATCGAGCAGCTCGGGGGGCCTTCGACGCCCGGGTGCGGATGGGCGATCGGTGTCGAGCGGATCGCGCTTGCGCTCGGCGATCAGGAGGCTCGGCCCGGTACGGACGTCTTCGTCGTCGCGGAGGGCGACGTGCGGGAGCGGGCCCTGGCCCTGGTGAGCGAGCTCCGGCGGAGCGGTCTCGCCGCCGATCTAGATCTCGCGGACCGCGCGGTGAAGGGACAGATGAAGCAGGCGGACCGCCTCGGCGCCCGCTACGCGCTGATCCTCACGGCCGGTCAGGCGACGCTGCGAGACATGGGCTCGGGTGAGGAACGCCAGATCGATCCCGCCAGGGTCGCCGAGGAAATCCCACATACGCAGGGATGACACACTCCCGTCGCGATGAGCGACGGCTTCCCGGCACTGCGCCCGAACGACTACCGCGACGCCTGGTGCGGCCAGGTCCTGCCCGACCGGGTCGACTCGACCGTGCGTGTCGCCGGCTGGGTGCACCGGCGCCGCGACCACGGCGGCCTGGTCTTCATCGACCTTCGTGACCGCACGGGTCTGGTCCAGCTCGTCTTCAACCCCGATGAGGCCGGAGAGGCGTTCGAGCTCGGACACAAGCTTCGCGCCGAGGACGTCCTGACGGCGACCGGGCTGGTCGTCAAGCGCTCGCCGGAGACGGTCAACCCAGACCTCCCGACGGGAGAGGTCGAGGTCAGGGTGAGCGAGGCCGAGCTCCTCTCCGACGCAGATACCCCGCCGTTCGAGATCGAGTCGTTCTCGGGCGAGGTGAGCGAGGACATGCGCCTGCGCTACCGGTATCTCGATCTGCGGCGAGACCGGATGAGGGAGGCGATCGTGCTCCGGCACCGGGTGACGAGCGCGATGCGGGAGTTCCTCTCGGGTGAGGGATTCCTCGAGATCGAGACGCCCGTGCTGACGCGCTCCACGCCCGAGGGAGCGCGCGACTTCCTCGTTCCGAGCCGGCTTCAGCCGGGAAGGTTCTACGCCCTGCCGCAGTCTCCCCAGCTCTTCAAGCAACTTCTCATGATCGGCGGCTTCGAGCGGTATTTTCAGATCGCGCGTTGCTTCAGGGATGAGGACCTGCGTGCAGACAGGCAACCCGACTTCACTCAGCTGGACATCGAGATGTCCTTCGTCGCGGTGGACGACGTGATCGACGTGAACGAGCGTCTGCTTGCGCACGTCCTGGGCCGCTGCGGCGTGGAGGTGGAGCTGCCGATGCGGCGCATGCCCTACGACGAGGCAATCTCGCGGTACGGGACCGACCGGCCCGACCTCCGCTTCGGGCTCGAGCTCCGCGAGCTCACCGAGATCTTCCGCGAGTCGGAGTTCAACGCCTTCCGCCAGGCGATCGAGGGAGGCGCCGTGGTGCGCGGCCTGAACGCAGGCGCCCGGGAGTTCTCCCGCGGCGACCTGGACGGCCTGGTCGACCAGGCGACCGAGCTCGGCGCCAAGGGTCTCGTCTGGGCGGTGGTCGAGGGCGATGGCTGGCGCTCGCCCGTCGCGAAGTTCCTCTCGGAGCAGGAGATCGCCGCGGCGAACGAGGCGCTGGATGCGAGCGAGGGAGACGTCCTGTTGATCGTCGCCGACGAGCCGCTCCTCTCGGCCGAGGTCCTCGGCGAGATTCGGCGCCGGCTCGGCCACAGGCTCGGCCTGATCGATTCGGAGGCGAATGAGCTCGTCTGGATCGTCGACTGGCCGCTCCTCCGCTGGGCGCACGACGAGGAGCGCTGGGACCCGCACAACCACCCCTTCACCTCGCCCGACGGCGAGTTCGACCCGGACGATCCTGGGTCCGCGAGGGCCAAGGCCTATGACGTCGTCTGGAACGGATGGGAAATTGGTGGGGGTTCGATCCGCATCAACGACCCCGATTTGCAGCGAAAGGTGTTCGAGGTGATCGGAATCGAGGAGGAGAAGGCGCAGGAGCGCTTCGGCTTCCTACTGGAGGCCCTGCGCTACGGCGCGCCGCCACACGGCGGGATCGCGTACGGAGTCGACCGGATCACCGCGCTGCTTCATCGCACGGAGTCGATCCGGGACGTGATCGCATTCCCCAAGACCGCCTCGGGAACGGACCCACTCACCGGAGCGCCGGCGCCCGTCGACGAGGAGCAGCTGCGCGAGCTCGGTCTCTCCCTCCGCCCCGGGGTGGCGAGGAGCTGACGGGATGGAAGAGCGGCTTCCACCGGACGAGGGCGACGAGGAGTTCGAGTGGACGGACGCTCCCTCGCGGCCTCCCACGCCGAGCAGCCCGGAGCACACCGGCGACCGCGAGCGACCCGGAACCGGTGAGCGCGATCGCATAGAGCCGGACGAGCCCGCCTCTTCAGAGACCGGGGAGCGTCGCCGCGTCCGGGGCAACACCGGAGAGCGAGCGGCGGTCCGGGGAGACACCGGGGAGCGTCGCCGCGTCCGGGGCGACACAGGAGAATACGAGCGGAGCGGCAGACAGCCGCCGCCGGGAAGACGCTCGCGCCACCGTGACCTCCCGGCAAGGGTGCGGCGCCGACAGGCCACCGTCATCGGGCTGATCGCGCTGGTCGTGATCATCGGCCTGATCGCGCTCGTCTCGGGCGGCGGCGATGACGGTGGGGAGGAGCCCCTGGCCCTGAAGCGGCTGGTGGGACAGTCGATCGTCGCGCGGCTCGGCAAGGGAGGGCCCGACCCGGCTCTCGTGCAGCGCGTCAGGAAGGGCCAGGTCGGCGGCGTGATCGTCGAGCAGCGCAGCTCTCAGGCTGTGGAGGCGAGCGTTCAGCCCCTCCAGCAGGCGGCGATCGACGGCGGCAATCCGCCGCTCCTCGTGATGATCGACCAGGAGGGCGGTCCGGTGAAGCGGATACCGGACGGGCCGCCCGACATGTCCGCCAGGCAGCTTGGCGAGGCCGGGGATGCGGATGCCGCGAAGGAGGAGGGCGCGGCGACCGGGGACTTCCTCCGCGGGATCGGGGTCAACGTGGACCTCGCTCCGGTCCTCGATGTCTCACAGCCGCAGACCGCCGAGGACCTCGCGGACCGGACCTTCGGAGACGATCCCGCGGTTGTCGCGGACGTCGGGGTCGCTTTCGCCGAGGGGCTCCAGGACTCTGGCGTCGCGGCGACCGCGAAGCACTTCCCGGGCCTCGGCAGGGCGCAGGTGAGCACGGACGATCGGCCCGTGAGCGTCGCCGCCACCAGCCAGGACCTCGAAGCCGATCTCGAGCCCTTCCGGGACGCGGTCGATGCCGGCGTCGAGCTGATGATGGTCTCGAGCGCGAGCTATCCGACCCTTGGCTCGCGGGAGCAGGCCGCCTTCTCGCCCGCGATCGTCCAGGGCATCCTTCGCGACGACCTCGGCTTCGAGGGCGTGGTGATCACCGACGACCTCGAGGCGCCGGCGGTGACAAGTGCCACGGCGCCGGGGGAGGCCGCGATCAACGCGGTCAAGGCTGGTGACGACCTTCTGCTCTACGCGGGGAGCGACCAGGGGTCGATCAAGGGCTTCGGATCGGTCGTCAGCGCCGTGAAGCGCGCCGAGCTCGATCGCGCGACGGTCGAGGCCGCACATGCGCGGATCATCGCTTTGAAGGACCGTCTGACTGGGTAGGGTCCCGCCGAATTTCGGCCGAGATCGCAGACCAACAATCGAGGTTAGGGAGACGATGAACGAGGATCTCTTAACACCTGACGACACGCGGGATGCGCTGCGAAAGATCGGCGGAATTCTGCTCGGGCTCGCCGCCCTGATGATCGCGATCCGCAAGGGCCCGATCAGCAGCCTGAACGAGGATCAGTGGGCCGCTTTCCCCATGTTCCTGGTGTTGGCGATTCCGGCGGCCTATCTCTACGGGGCCATCTTCACCCGGCCCCAGACGGGCGAGCTCCGCGTCTGGCAGGTCGTGCATGGCACGTTCGGCCTGATCTTCGTGCCGCTCGCGCTCTTCCAGCTGATCGACGTCCTGGGGGGCAGCGCGAGCCCCCTCAATACCTTCTGGATCTTCGGCGTCACTGCCGTGCTCGGGTTCTACGCCGGCGCGGTCGCGGGAGTCCGCGTCCAGCTGCTGCTTGGGTCGATCGCGCTGATCATCTCCTGGTCGGCCCTCTGGGACGAGATCCTCTCGGATGGCATCGGCGCGCACTACGGCATCTACCGCGGGCTGTTGGGCCTGCTCTCGATCGGCCTGCTCGCCGGCGCTCTGTGGGTGTGGCGGAACAACCCCGGTGGCGACCAGGTCGCAGCGAGCGCGACGCGTCCCGCCGGTGACCTCAGCCTGTGGAAGGCGTCGGAGCTACTCACCGGCGCCGGCATCGCCGCCGTGCTCGCATGCTCCCTCGGGGTCACGGCGGTCCTCGAGCTCCTCAGCCCGTTCGGAAGCGGCGCCGTCGCCCCGATCGGCACCAGCAACTTCTGGGACGTCCTCCTGCTTCTCGTCTCGATCGGGCTGGTCGCGATCGGATCGCAGATCGGAACCCGCGGACCCGTGTACGTCGGGTCGATCGGTCTGTTGTTCTTTCTGCTGATCGCGGGACTAGACCTGAACGGGGACCCGCCCGAGCCCTTCCAGATGGGCCTGTGGCCGTGGATCCTGCTGATTCTCGGGGTCGCCGCGATCGCGCTCAGCTTCGTCAGGGAGGCGAGTCAAGGAGATCAGCCGCGGCGGCTGGTCGAGACCCTGCGCGGCCGATAGACGAAGTGGAGCTCGCCCGCCGCTTCCTGGCGGCTCTGAGCGCCGGCGACCGCGCGGCGGTGGGCGAGTTCGTCCATCCCGAGGTCGAGATCCGCACCGAGCGCCGCGTCCACCGCGGCAGGAAGGCTGCGATGGAGTGGTCCGGGAAGGTGTTCGACCATCTCGTCCGGCGCTACGTCCCGGTCGAGATCGAGCACACCCCGAGCGGCGTCCTCGTCCACGCCGAGCTCCAGTACGTCTGGCGCGGGAGCGGCGAGGTCGGCGACACGTCCCGGGTGGCGATCGAGCTCGGAATCCGCGACGGGCTCGTCTCGTCCTGGTATCTGATCGACGAGCCGGAGTAGCGCAAACCCGGTGCTAGGGTTGAGCCCAGGCCCGAGCCTGTACGCGAACCGTTCCACACGTTGACCCAACACAACTGGCTTGGGGGTCGATTTCCGACGATCCCTCGGGATCGCCGGTAGACCACCACCTGTGCGACACGGGTTACCAAGCCGGGGCGGAAACGGCAGGCTGGAGCCTCCTAAGCTTCGCGGCGTGGATAGGGAACTCGTCGAGCAGTACATCGCGGACCATTCACGCCGCGGAGCCCGCGCCTGTGGGCGCCTTCACCGGCTCGGCCGGCGGCGCGCCGTGCGGTGATCTCGTGCGGATCTCCCTCGTGGCGGCCGATGGGCGCATCGGCCGGGTTACCTTCGAGACCGAGGGATGCGCCGCGAGCTCCGCCGCCGCGGCCGCGGCCGCGGAGATGATCGACGGTGCTCCGATCCTCGTGGCAGCTCGGATCGACCCGGATCGGATCGAGGCCGCGCTCGGCGGACTGGCCCCCAGCCACCGGCATGCCGCCGTGCTCGCGGCCGATGCGCTGCATCGGGCGCTGTCGGGTCTGGCCGGCTCGGGGCGCCCGCTCGCCGAGCCGCCGCTGGGCGGCGAACGGGTCCTGGTTGCTCTCAGCGGCGGCGTGGACTCGGCGGTGGCGGCGCTGCGGGAGCAAGAGGCGGGCCGCGAGGTCGTCGCCGTCACGCTCAAGCTCTGGGCGGACCAGCGGACCGACGGCGAGCGGAGCTGCTGCTCGCCGGAAGCGGTCCTGGGCGCGCGCCGGGTCGCACATTCGCTTGGGATCCCGCACCTGACGCTGGACCTGGAGGACGAGTTCCGCGCCGGGGTCGTCGGCCCGTTCCTGCGCGGATACGCGGAGGGGCGGACCCCGAACCCGTGCGTCCTCTGCAACGGCGAGCTCCGGATCGACGCGATGATCGCTCTCGCCGACCGGGTCGGGGCGGCGAAGCTCGCCACGGGGCACTACGCCCGGATCGCGGATGACGGGGGCGGCCCGCTGCTGACCCGAGCGGCCGACGACGCAAAGGACCAGACCTACATGCTCTCGGGCCTCGCTCCGTCGTCGCTCTCGCGGCTGAGGTTCCCGCTGGGGGACCTGACGAAGCCCGATGTGCGCCGGATCGCCGAGCGCGCCGGCCTCGAGGTCGCCGGCCGCGCCGAGAGCCAGGACCTCTGCTTCCTCGCCGGCCAGGGCAAGCGCGAGTTCCTCCGTCGCCATGCCGGGCTCGAGGACCGTGCGGGCGAGGTCGTCGACCGCTCGGGTCGCAGGCTGGGGGCGCACCGATGGGCATCACAACTTCACGGTTGGCCAGCGCCGCGGGATCGGGGTCGCCACCGGTGAGCCGATGTTCGTCCTCGCGACCGACGCCCAGCGCAACCGGGTGATCGCGGGTACGCGCGACGAGCTCGCGACCAGCCGGGTGCGGATCCGCGGCGCGATCCTGCATCGGGCCGCCGACAGGGTGAACGGCGTCCGCCTCCGCTACCACGCGCCGGGGCGTGCCTGCCGACTGGAGCCAGGCGAGGCGCCGGACGAGGCAACTGTGGCGCTGGCCGAGCCGGTCGACGGCGCCGCCCCCGGCCAGGTCGCCTGCCTGATGGACGGCGACCTCGTGGTCGGGCACGGCACGATCGTCTAGGGGTTCCAATCGCCCGCGGTACGCGGTAGGTTGCGCACGGCTCTCCTGGGCCAAGAGGTCGCGGAGGGCCACAGGGGGTGGACACCGACTGAGTGGAGGGAGACTCGCATGCATGTCGATTCACGATTGAAGGCCGTGGCGGCCATCGCGTCGCTTGCCGGCCTATTGATTGCATTCACGGTGGGCGGGACAGCCGGGAGTGCGGGGGCGGCGACGCTTCCGAACTGCAACGTCGCCAAGAACATCGAAGGGATCATCGACGACTCGGGCTCGATGAACGCCAACGACTCCGAGAACTACCGGGCCGATCTCCTCGAGGCACTCGCCTTCTTCAACCAGGACAAGACCATGGGGGCGGTTCTGTTCGGATCGGACGCGAGCCCGCTATTCGGGCCGTTCCCGGTCGGGCCGAACTTCACCGCGATCAAGTCTGTGCTTGCGACCGTTGACTCCAACGGCGGCGGCACGGACTACGACGCCGGGTTCTCGTTGGCGAACTCGCACAACCCCAACGCCGACGCGAGGATCTTCCTGAGCGATGGGGAGCCGAACTCGACGCCGGACTCGAATCTCTGGAAGAACCCGTTGGTCCGGGCCTATGTGGTCGGATTCGGCACCGCCGACTTCACGATCCTGAATCAGATCGCGGCCGAGACCGGCGGACCGGCGCCATTCTCGATCGCGAACGCGAGCCAGCTTCGCACCGTCTCGCAGGTCATCAACGCGGCGATCAACTGCGAGCCGGCGCCGATCCTGAGGGAGAGCCGGTTCAACAGCCAAGGGCAGACCAGGGGTCTTGGGTTCAAGCCCAATGGGACCACCGCGGAGATCCTGATCAGCTGGCCCACCGTGGGCAACTCGTTCAAGCCCATATTCGGGGGTGGTGGCGCCAAGAAGGGCAGCGTCGCCAGCATCGCCGCAAAGGGGAAGGGCGTGAAGGTCAGCTCCACCCGCGGCGAGAGCTACATCGCGTTGAACGTGAAGAAGCTCGAGAAGGGCGCGAAGTTCAAGTTCAAGCTCCGGGCCAAGAAGCTGCTCGGACCGGAGACGGTGACCACGGCGATCGTGCGGTAGCGGCGCGAGCAGCGCCTGGGCGACACGCAGCGCGAGCGGCCGGCGGGCACTGCCCGCCGGCCGCTCCTTTGTTGCGTGACGCCCGCCCGCGCGCCTTCCTAGACTTGGGCGGATGAAGGTCGAGGAGATCCGCAGGACATATCTCGAGTTCTTCAGGGAACGGGGCCACAAGATCGTGCCCTCCGCGTCCCTCGTGCCGTCGGTGCACGATCCGTCGGTGCTGCTGACCACGGCCGGCATGCAGCCGTTCAAGCCGTACTTCCTCGGTCAGGAGAAGCCGCCCGCGCCTCGCGTCGCGGACGTCCAGCGCTGCTTCAGGACGACGGACATCGAGGAGGTGGGGAACACCGCCCGCCACCTGACGTTCTTCGAGATGCTCGGGAACTGGAGCTTCGGCGACTACTTCAAGGACCAGTCGATCCCGTGGGGGTGGGAGCTCTCGGTCGAGGGCTTCGGGCTCGATCCGGAGCAGGTCTGGGTGACGGTGTTCGAGGGCGACGACGAGCTCGGCCTGGGCCCTGACACCGAGGCGATCGAGATCTGGCGCGGGGTCGGCGTGCCGGACGAGCGGATCGTGCTGCTTCCGCGGGCTGAGAACTTCTGGCAGGCCGGTCCGAGCGGTCCATGCGGCCCCTGCTCCGAGCTGTATCTGGACCGGGGGGAGCGGTTCGGCTCCCCGGACGACCGCCCGGGTGACGACACCGATCGCTTCGTGGAGTACTGGAACCACGTCTTCATGACCTACGACCTCTCCGAGGACGGCAAGCTCACGGAGCTGCCGATGAAGAACATCGACACCGGCATGGGGGTCGAGCGGATGGCGGCGATCCTCCAGGACGTCGACTCCGTCTTCGAGACCGACGCGCTCCGGCCGCTCGTCGACCTGGCGGAGGAGCTCTCCGGGCGCAGCTACTCGGATGGCGGCAAGACCACCCGCGCGATGCGCATCCTCGCCGATCACTCTCGCGGGACCGCTGCGCTGATCGCGGACGGCGTGGTTCCCTCGAACGAGGACCGCGGCTATGTCCTGCGGCGGATCATGCGTCGCGCGATCCAGCAGGGCCGCTCGATCGGGCTGGAGTCGCCCTTCATGGAGAGGTTCGCGGACCAGGCGCTCGAGTCGCTCGCGCCCGCGTATCCCGAGCTCGCCTCCGAGCGGGACACCGTCATGCGGTGGGTGTCGAACGAGGAGGAGAGCTTCGGGCGCACGCTCGAGCGCGGTACGCAGATGCTGGACGAGCTGATCGCCCGAGCGAAGAGCGAGAACACCTCGTGGGTGCGCGGCGGATGAGGCGTTCAAGCTGCACGACACGTACGGGTTCCCCTACGACCTGACGAAGGAGCTCCTCGCCGAGGAGGGGCTGTCGGTGGACGATCAGGGCTTCGAGGAGCTGATGGAGGAGCAGCGCGAGCGCGCCCGGGTGGGGATGGCGACCGCGCACGGATCCGAGGACCATCACAGCGCGGTCTTGAGCTTCGCCTCCGCGGCGCCCCCGAGCCGGTTCGTGGGATACGAAAAGCTCGAGGCCGAGACCAGCGTCCTCGCGGCGCAGGCCGACAATGGGCGGGCCCTGGTGAAGCTCGAGGAGAGCCCGTTCTACGCCGAGGGAGGCGGCCAGGTCGCCGACTCCGGCCTCGTCCGCTGGGATGGCGGGAGCGCGCCCGTCGCCGACGTCTACCGGATCGGGGAGGACCAGGCGATCGAGCTCGATGCCGGGCTGGACGGGCTCGAGCCCGGGACCCGGGTCGAGGCGGAGGTCGACCATATCTCGCGCTTCGCGACGATGCGCAACCACACGGCCACCCATCTCCTCCACGCGGCCCTGCGGGAGAGGCTCGGGACCCACGTTCGCCAGGCCGGATCGGCGGTCCGCCCCGACAAGCTCCGCTTCGACTTCACTCACGGCGCGCGCCTCACCGAGGAGGAGGTCCGGGGAGTCGCTGACCGGGTCAACGAGTGGATCAAGGAGAGCCACTCGGTCAGGGCGCTCGAGATGTCGCGCTCGGAGGCGGAGAAGCTCGGCGCGATGGCCCTGTTCGGCGAGAAGTACGGCGACTGGGTGCGGGTCGTCGAGGTGGAGGGCGTTTCGCGGGAGCTCTGCGGCGGCACGCACCTTCCGAACACCGCGGGCATCGGGATCTTCGTGATCCTCTCCGAGGGCTCGAGCGCCGCGAACGTTCGTCGGATCGAGGCGCTGACGGGGCCGGCCGCGATCGACTACTACCGCTCGAGGGAGGGGAGGCTCCTCGAGATCGGACGCATCCTCGGGTCCGAGGAGGATCCTGTCGGCGCCGCCGAGCGCGCGGCCGCCCGCCTCGCGGAACTCGAGAAGGAGACGAGGAAGGCGGGCTCCGCGGACCTCTCCAAGAAGGCGGAGGAGATGGCCGCCACCGGCCAGCGGGTTGGCGGCGTCACCGTATTCGTCGGCCGGGGTGAGGACGCGGACCAACGGTCCCTGCTCGACCTGGCGGACAGGATCAAGTCGCGCGCGGGCGAGGCGGCGGTCGTCCTGGGCGGGGCCGCCGACGGCAAGGTCGCCCTCGTCGCCAACTTCAGCGACGGAGTCGTCGAGCCGCGGCCTCTCGGCGGCCGAGGTCGTTCGCGAGGCGGCACAGGTGATCGGCGGGGGCGGGGGAGGCCGCGACAACTCGCTCAGGCGGGCGGCCGCGATCCGTCGAAGCTCGACGAGGCGCTCGCCACCGCACGGCGAGCGATCGAGGCGAAGCTCGCCGGCTGACCGGCGTCGGAAGGGCTGGTGGTGAAGCTGCGACGGATGGTTCGCGCGACGGTCGCCTTGGCGCTGTTGGGCTTCGCCGTGATCGGAACCTCGGGTTGCGGCGGCGACCCGGAGCCGGGTGGAGGGACGGCGACGGTGCTGATGGCAGGCGCCCCGGGGTATCTCGACCCTCAGCTCGGCTACACGACGGGGGCGGCCGAGGCGGCCTGGCTCGCCTACACGCCCCTGCTCACCTACCGGCACCGCAACGGGGCCGAGGGGACCCGGCTGATCCCGGGGCTCGCCAACAGCTCGCCCCGGATCTCGGCGGACGGCCGGCGCTACACCTTCACGCTCCGGGACGACCTCCGCTACTCGAACGGAGCCCCGTCCGAGCTCGCGACGTCGCTCACTCGATCGAGCGCGCGATCCGGCTCGGATGGGGAGGCCGCCGGTTCCTGACGGAGAACCTGGTCGGCGCGGCGGAGTACGAGGCGGGACTTGCCGACTCGATCTCGGGGATCACCACGGACGACTCCGCGGGGACGGTCAGATTCAGCCTGCGGAGGCCGTACGGGCCCTTCGCGAACGTGCTTGCCCTGCCCGCGACCGCGCCGGTCCCGAGCGGCACACCCTTTCGGGATCTGAGCAGTGATCCGCCTCCGGGGGTGGGGCCCTACGTGATCGAGGACGTCGTGCCTCATCGAGGGTGGACGATGGTGAGGAACCCGGGCTTCGCGCGGCTCGACCTTCCCGACATCCCGACGGGAAGCCTGGACCGGGTCAGGGTCAGGGTCGAGCCGAATGCGCGGGCGGCCGTCCAGGAGGTGCTCCAGAATCGCGCCGACAACTTCGACCCGGGGTCGCCGCTGCCGCTGAGCACTCTCGATCGGGTCGAGGGGCTTGCCGACGATCGCTTCGAGCCACGGCCGATTCCGTCGACGCTCTACTTCTTCCTCAATACCTCGATCCCGCCGTTCGACAGCGAGCTTGCCCGGCGAGCGGTGGTCACCGCCCTCGACCGCCCCGCCCTGGCCGAGGTCGGCGGGGGGTTCGTCGAGCCGGGTTGCTACCTGCTCCCGGAGGGGATCGCCGGCCATCCAAGCGGGCGCTGCCCCTGGGGAGAGGCCGAGGGGAACGGGGATCCGGCAGCGGCCCGTGAGCTCGTCGGACAATCGGGTACCTCGGGCGCGGATGTCGTGGTGTGGGGCGAGGACAGCGCCCCCCAGCGCGCCTTCGTCCGTTACTACGTTCGCCTCCTGAAGCGCATCGGGTACGACGCCACCCAGAGGCTCGTCACGCCGTCCGAGTACTTCCAGGCCGTCGGCGACCCCGCCGCGGCGCCCCAGACGGGGCTCGGGGAGTGGTTCAACGACTTCCCGAACCCGCGAGACTTCTACTCGGTGCTCGACTCGAACTCGATCGGCGCGCCCGGCAGCGCGAACCTCGGCCGGGTGAGCGACCTGTTCATCCAGCAGAGCTCGAGGCGCTCAATCTCGTCCCAGCGACCGACCTGGGCTCGGTCGCCGACGACTGGCGCGATCTCGACGAATACACGGCGAAGAAGGCCTATCTCGCGGTCTTCGGCGCCCAGCGCGTAGCGAAGCTGATGAGCGAGCGGATCGACTTCGACTCGGCGGTCGTCCACCCCCTGTTTCTCAGCGACTGGAGCACATGGTCGCTCGAGGACGGTGGTTAGTCTGTCGCGGGTGCTGGCCATCGATCACGGCACCGCCCGGTGCGGTTGCGCCATCTCCGACCCGACTGGGACCCTGGTCCGCCCACTGCCGGCGGTCGAGCCGTCGCGACCCGGCCGCCATCGCCGAGCTGGCCTGGAGCAGGCAGCCGAGCGCGTGATCGTCGGCCTGCCCACGACCCTCGGCGGGGAGCAGGGCGCCCAGGCTCAGCTGAGCCTGGCCTTCGCGGACGAGCTCGCGGAGCTGCTCGCGGTGCCTGTGGAGACCTACGACGAGCGCCTGACCACCCGGATGGCGGAGCGAAGCGCGCGGGAGGGCGCGCGCGGCCATCGCGACTCGCTGGCCGCTGCGCACCTCCTCGAGTCCTACCTGGCGGCCGCCGGCGATAACGAGGCCCCCGGTGACTGAGCGCGAGGATTGGTTCGCCGACACCGAGGGGAACCTGACCAGCGGCTCGGGGGACGGCGCTGAAGCCGCCGACCGACGAGTTCGGCCGGGAGGATCCCGCCGCGATCGAGCGGGAGCGCCGGCGCCTGGAGCGCGAGGCGCGGCGCCAGAAGTCGAGCAAGAAGCGGCCTGAGCCCGCAGAACCGGCAGCCGCCGCGCCGCCGAAGCCATCGAAGAAGCCGCCAGCGGACGGGGCGATGCCACCGCGGGGGCCGCGGCGTCCACGGGGCGCCTATCGGCGTCGCCGCGTCCTCGCGCTTGGGCTTGGTCCTGCTCGGGGCGCTCGCGGCCTGGTTCCTGATCGCGTTCTTCCAGCCCCCGCCGTTCGATCCCGGCGACGGGGAGGGCACCGTGACCGTGACGATTCCGGAGGGTGCAAGCGCCGGCGAGATCGCCGACATCCTCGACGAGGCCGGAGTGATCTCGAGTGCCAAGCTGTTCGAATTGCGCCTGAAGCTGGCGGGGAAGTCGGACGATGTCCAGGCCAGCACCTACACGCTCGCGAACGACATGAGCTACGGGGAGGCGATCGATCGGCTGACAGGCGGCGGCGAGACGGGCGGAGCGATCACCGTGACGATCCCGGAAGGGCTCGATCGCCGCCAGATTGCAGCGGACGTCCTGCCGGAGGGTGTCAGCAGCGAGGAGTACCTGAAGCTGACCGAGACGGCGCCGCCCGGCTTCGATCCCACCCGCTACGGCGCGCCCAAGGGGACGACCAGCCTCGAGGGCTTCCTGTTCCCGGCGACATACGACCTCCAGGAGGGCACAGGGCGCGGAGGCGCTCCGGGACCAGCAGCTGGCGGCATTCCGCCAGAACATGTCCCAGGTCGATCTCTCCTACGCGAAGAAGAAGAACCTGACGCCCTACGACGTCCTGATCATCGCCTCCATGATCGACAAGGAGGTGCAGGTCCCCAAGGAGCGGCCGCTGGTCGCGGCGGTCATCTACAACCGGCTCAGTCAGGGGATGACGCTGGGGATCGACGCGACGACGCGCTTCGAGACCGGCAACTACACCGAGCAGATCCCCCAATCGGACCTCGAGGCCGACACCCCGTACAACACCCGTCTCAACGCCGGTCTGACCCCGACACCGATCGGCAACCCAGGCCTCGCCGCGATCAAGGCGGCGGCGTCCCCCGCGAAGGTTCCACTACACTTCTTCGTGGTGAAGCCCGGGACCTGCGGCGAGCACTCCTTCACTGCGAGCGAGGCCGAGTTCAATCGACTCGCGGCCGAGTACCAGCAGGCCCTGCAGGCCCAGGGCGAATCACCGACCGAGTGCCAGTAGGAGAAGCGCGGCGATGAAGCGGCTCGCGGTGCTCGGGCACCCCGTCTCGCACTCGCGGTCCCCGGCGATGCAGAACGCGGCGCTCGAGGCGCTCGGTCTCGCGGACGAGTGGAGCTACGAAGCGATCGATCTCGCGCCCGAGGATTTCGCCGATCGGACGCGTGAGCTGGCCGGGGAGGGGTTCGTAGGAGTCAACGTCACCATCCCCCACAAGGAGGCGGCGCTCGCGATGGCGGACAGGGCCTCGGACGCTGCGCGCGAGATCGGCGCCGCGAACACCCTGACCTTCGCGGACGGCTCGATCCGGGCGGACAACACCGACGCGCCGGGCCTGCTCGCGGCCCTTCCGGACCCGGTCGAGGGGCGGACGGCCCTGGTCCTCGGTGCCGGTGGCTCCGCCAGGGCAGCGGTCTGGGCGCTCGCCGGTGCGGGCGTGCCGGTCTCGGTGTGGAACCGGACGCCGGCGCGGGCCGATGAGCTGGTCCGTGACCTCGCGGACGCCGGGGCGGGCACGGAGAGCGAGGGCCGCCTGACACCGGTCAGCGATGAGCAGGCCCTCGCGAAGGGCTACGACCTGATCGTGAACTGCACGGCCGTAGGGATGGCGCGGCGAGGACCCCTTCGAGGAGCTCCCGATCGATCCGGAGCGATTCGATGCGCGGATCGTCCTCGTCGACCTCGTCTACGGCGGTGCCGAGACACGGCTGATCGCGCGAGGCGCGGGCCCGCAACGCGATCGCGATCGACGGCCTCGAGATCCTGGTCCGCCAGGGCGCCGAGTCGCTTCGGATCTGGACCGGCCGCGAGGCGCCGGTCGACGTCATGCGGGATGCCGCGAGGGCGCGCGACCTGAGTCGAGCCTGCTAACTTTTCGTAAGTGGCTAGGTTGAAACTGCTCTCCGGAGGAGTCGACTCGATCCCGGATCGGGACGGGGACTCATCCTCGGGCGCAAGGCCCGAGCAGCTGCCGGACGCGGAGGCGTTCGACGCATACTCACGAACGGTCTCGAGCGTAGCCGAGCGCCTCAGTCCCTCGGTCGCCCACCTCGCGGTCTCACACCGCACCAGGCGCGGCCGCCGCGACGGCGCCGGCAGCGCCGTCGCGATCTCCTCGGACGGATACATGCTGACCTCCGCCCACGTGGTCGCGGGCGGCGAGGGCACCAGCGCGTCGTTCTCCGACGGGCGCGAGGTCGGCGCAGAGGTCATGGGCGCGGACTCCCTCTCGGATCTGGCGCTCGTGCGGGCCGAGGCTCGCGATCTGGCGCCCGCCACGCTCGGTGACGCCGAGGATCTCCGCGTCGGCCAGCTTGTCGTTGCGATCGGCAGCCCGATGGGGCTCGCCGGAACCGTCACCGCCGGCGTCGTTTCCGCGCTGGGTCGCTCGCTGCCGACGCGGGCCGGGTCCGCTGGAAGGCTTGTCGAGAACGTCATCCAGACCGACGCGGCGCTCAACCCCGGCAACTCGGGCGGGGCGTTGGCCGATGGACTCGGCCCGAGTCGTCGGCGTCAACACCGCGGTTGCCGGTGTCGGCCTGGGTCTCGCGGTACCGATCAACGAGGCCACCCGCAAGATCATCTCGTCGCTGATGAACGAGGGCCGGGTGCGCCGCGCCTACATCGGGATCGTCGGCGGCTCGCGGCCGCTGCCGCCTCGCGTCGCGGCCCGAGTCGGACGCGAGGCGGGCATCGAGGTGGTCGAGGTGGTCCCCGGCAGTCCCGCCGCGCTTGCCGGGCTGCATGCCGAGGACCTGATCGTGGCCGTCGACGGTGAGGTGATGGAGGACGTCGGAGACCTGCAGCGGCTGATGGTCGCGGACCGGATCGGCCGCCGGCTTCAGCGGAGCTGGTCCGCGACGGCCGCTTCCTCACGCTCGATCTGATCCCGCGCGAGCTCGAGTCTTAGCAGCTTCCGCGGCTTGCTGCGCGCGGGCAGGACCTGAATCCGCGCCATCACCTTTCCGGTGGCGGTGTTCCTGACCCCGTAGTCCGCCGCGGCGTCGAACAGAAGCTCGAAGATCGCCGGCGCCGTGGGTCCCGCGAATCCGATCAGTCCGAACGAGGGGATCTCGAGCTCGGCGGGCTTCCTGGAGTAGGCCGACAGGGTCATTCGATCACCCACCCGGATCGGCTCGCACTTGCCCTTTCGCCGCTTCTCGGGGAGCAGGCGACGACCACCGGAAATCGATTCACCCCGACCTCGATGTTGACCGCGAAGTGCTTGCCGGTGGGAGGTGGCCGCGCCGGGACCGTCGCCGTCTCGGTCCGCTGGGTCGTCGTCTCGCCGGTCGTCGCGTCCCGAAGCGACCGCGGCGGGACCAGCGCCGCGGCGAGCGTCGAGATCCCGAGAAGGATCAGAAGGATGATCAGCAGGCGTCGTGCCGCCATCCGGTGGCGCCTCGGCGCCGAGGTGGGGAGAGGACCGGGACCACAGGGCTCTCAACGATATGGCCGCCGCCCTGCTCGACGCCGCCCTCGTCACGCTGCTCGCGGTCGTCACCATCACGGATCTTCGGGCGAGGGTCGTTCCGGACGCCGCGCTCATCGCCGCCGTCGCAGTGGCGCTCCCGATCTGTGCGATCGACGACGCCGGGGCGCTGCCGGAGCGGGCGCTTGCGGCGGCGGGCGCAGGGTCGTTCATGCTCGCGGGGGCGCTGGTCAGGCCGGGGGGATTGGGGCTGGGCGACGTGAAGCTCGCCGCCGTCCTCGGCCTGTACCTGGGAGGCGCCGTCCTCGGCGCCCTCCTGCTGGCCTTCATCGCGGGGACCATCGCGGGGTCGGCCGTGATTGCAAGGCACGGATGGGAGGCGCGGTCGCGGGCGATCCCGTTCGCGCCGTTCCTCGCTCTGGGGGCGGTTGCCGTGATCGCCGACTGGGTGGGCGCAACCGCCTGACCGTGGCGGAATAGGGCCCGCCGTCTACGCTCCGGGCGTGGCTTTCAGATTCACAACCGCCGGGGAGTCCCACGGTCCCGGCCTGGTGGCGATCGTCGAGGGCCTGCCGGCCGGGCTCGAGCTGAACCGCGAGGCGCTCGACCGCGACATGGCGCGGCGCCAGCTCGGCCACGGCCGCGGGGGCCGGATGAAGATCGAGAGCGACAGCGTCGAGATTCGCGCCGGGGTCAGGCATGGCCGCACTCTCGGCAGCCCGATCGCCGTCCTGGTCGCGAATCGCGACTACGAGAACTGGGACGAGCGGATGAATCCCTGGCCGGTCGACGCCGAGGTCGAGGAGTCGCACCTGCCGCGCCCTGGCCACGCCGACCTCGCTGGGCTTCAGAAGTTCGGGTTCAGCGACGTGCGAAACGTGCTCGAGCGGGCGAGTGCCCGGGAGACGGCCGCGCGCGTCGCCGCCGGCGCGATCGCGAAGGCCTTTCTCACCGCAGTGGGGGTCAGCGTCCACAGCCACGTGATCCAGATCGCGTCGGTGGGCGTTCCGGAGTACGGCGAGCTTGACCCCGAGGACTTCGCGGACGTCGACGATTCGCCGGTCCGCGCCCTGGACGCGGACGTCTCGGGCGCGATGGTCGCCGAGATCGACCGGCTCCGGAAGGAGAACGAGTCCCTCGGCGGCAAGTTCGAGGTCCGGGCCTTTGGCCTGGTTCCGGGGATCGGCTCCCATGCTTCGTGGAGCGAGAAACTCGACGGGCGTCTGGCGCAGGCGATCTGCTCTATCCAGTCGGTGAAGGGCGTCTCGCTGGGCGAGGCGTGGGAGGTCGCGGGCAAGCCGGGCTCGGAGGCCCACGATGAGATCTTCTTCTCCGAGGAGCGCGGCTGGTTCCGAGAGACCAACCGGGCCGGCGGCCTCGAGGGCGGCATGACCAACGGCGAGCCCGTGGTGGTCCAGGCCGCGATCAAGCCGATCTCGACGATGACTCAGCCCCTCCGTTCGGTCGATACCGAGACCAAGGAGCCGGCGCAGGCGATGCGCGAGCGGACCGACTCCACCGTCGTGCCGGCCGCCGCGGTCGTGGCCGAGGCGATGGTCGCGCTGGTCCTGGCCGGCGCGTACCGCGACAAGTTCGGCGGGGACCACATCGACGACGTTCTCGCCGCCCTCGCCGCATACAAGGAGCGGATCGGATGGCGGAGGTAGGAGACGGCAGCTCGCACCGCGCCATCGTCTTCATCGGGTTCATGGCCGCCGGCAAGACCAGGGGCGCCCAGGCGGTCGCGGGCACGCTCGGCCTCGAGGCCGCTGACGCCGACGAGCTGATCGCGGCCGAGCTCGGGGAGTCGATCGCCTCGTTCTTCGAGCGCGAGGGCGAGGGAGAATTCCGGCGCCGCGAAGAGGAGCTCGTGGTGCGCCTGCTCGACCGGGCCCGGGCGGGCGAGCCCCCGCAGGTGATCGCCCTCGGCGGCGGCGCCATCGAGAGCGCCGCGGTCCGCGAGGCACTCCGCGCGCATCTCGTGGTCTGGTGCGACGTGGACGAGGAGACAGCGTGGGAGCGGGCGGATGGCTCCGAGCGTCCCCTGGCGGTCGATCGCGACGAGTTCGCGCGGCGGTTCGCCGCGCGGCGCCCGCTGTACGAGGAGGTCGCCCGGGCGATCCTGCCGGCGAACGCCCGCGAGGCGGCGAGGGAGGCGGCCCAATGGCTGGGGGCGATGCGCGAGCGGTCGTCCCTTCGTCAGCGGATGGTCTGGGCGGAGTCGGCCAGCGGCTCCTATCCCGCCGTCATCGGGGAGGGGGCGATCGGCCTGCTGGATGGTGCCCGCGGGGAGCTGCCGGAATCGATGCCTGCCCGCACCTTCTGCATCGCGGACACCGCCGCGCTCACGCATCACGGCGACCGCCTCCCCGCCCACGAGTGGACGATCGAGATCGTGGGCGGTGAGAGCTCAAAGACGCTGGCGGAGGCCGAGCGGGTTCTTCGCGAGCTGGCCGAGGCGGGGGCACGCCGGGACGACTGCGTGCTCGCGTTCGGTGGAGGCGTGGTCGGCGACCTGGCGGGATTCTGCGCCGCGACCTACCAGCGGGGGATTCCCGTGGTCCAGGCTCCGACGACGCTGGTCGCGATGGTCGACTCGGCGTATGGCGGGAAGACCGGGGTCGACCTGCCCGAGGCGAAGAACTACGTGGGCGCGTACCACATGCCCCTCGCCGTCCTTGCGGATCCCGCGACGCTCGAGACCCTGCCGCCCGGGGAGCTTGCCGCGGGATTCGTCGAGGTGGTGAAGACCGCCCTGATCGCCGGCGGACGGCTCTGGGACAGCGTCCGCGAACTTCGAGAGCTCGATCCGAGCGCGCTCGCGGATGTGATCTTCGAATGCGCCCGGACAAAGATCGAGGTCGTCGCTTCGGATGAGAGGGATTCGGGCCGGCGCGCCGTCCTCAACCTGGGCCACACGGTCGGCCACGCCATCGAGACCGAGACCGCGTACGGACGCTATCGCCACGGCGAGGCCGTCGGGCTCGGCCTGCTCGCCGCGCTTCGGCTCTCGGACACCGAGGACCTCCGGGCCGAGGTCGAGACGCTGCTCTCGGCCCACGGCCTGCCGACTGCCCTGGACCGTGACGTCGCGGTCGACGGCGTGGTCCAGGCGATCGGTCGCGACAAGAAGCGGACCAGGGAAGGGCTCGGGTTCGTCCTTCTCGAGCGGCCCGGCGAGCCGCGCTGGGGACAGCCGGTCGAGGCGGATAGGGTCCGCGCCGCCGTAGAGGAATTGAGAGATGGGGCCGCGGAAGCGGTGGCCGATGCGGAGACGGATTGACGACGAGCAGCCACAACCGCGTCCAGGTGCTTCACGGCGTCAACTTCGACATGCTCGGCAGCCGCAATCGCCTGATCTATGGCGACTTCACGCTTCCCGAGCTCGAGGTGAAGATCAGGCGCTTCGCCTCCGATCTCGATCTCGTGACGACCTTCTTCCAGTCGAACTCCGAGGGGGAGTTCGTCGAGCATCTTCACCGGCTGCCGGAGATCGCGGACGCGGCAATCGTCAACGCCGGCGCCTGGACGCACTACTCGTACGCGATCCGGGATGCCCTCGAGCTGACCGGCGTGCCTACCGTCGAGGTTCACCTGTCGGACATCTCGAGCCGTGAGGAGTGGCGCCGCATCTCGGTATTCGACGACCTCGATCTCGTCTTCGGCCGCGTCTACGGGAAGGGCCCGGACGGGTATCGCGAAGCCATGCGAATGATCTCGGCGCGGCTCGGCGGGGCCACCGGGTGACCCGGGGGGAGCGGCTCGGCGCCCTTGTCGCCGAGCGCGAGCTCGACCAGCTGTTCGTGTCGGATCTCGTCAACGTTCGATATCTGACGGGGTTCACGGGCACCAACGGTGCCTGCCTGGTGGGCCCGGAGGAGCGGATCTTCTTCACGGACTTTCGCTACACCGAGCGGGCCGAGCAGGAGGTCGGGGAGGAGTGGAAGCGCCCCGAGGCGGAGCGCGAGCTGATCCCTCAGATCGTCTGGCGGATGCACGGGAGGGTCGGCTTCGAGGACGGAAAGCTGAGCGTCCGCCAGCTCGCCCGTCTCGAGGCCGCAGCCGGCGAGGACGTCGACCTGCTTGCGGCGGGCGATCTGGTCGAGCAGCTCCGCGCCGTGAAGGATCCCGGAGAGGTCGAGGCGATCGCCGCCGCGGCCGAGCTCACCGACGGTGTCTACGGATGGGCGCTCGAGCGCGGGCTCGCGGGACTGAGTGAGCGCGAGGTCGCCAGGGCCTGCGAGGCGCGGATCCGCGAGCTCGGTGCGGAGCCGTCATTCCCGCCGATCGTCGCCGCCGGCGAGAACGGCGCGCTGCCCCACGCCGAGCCCGGCGAGCGGGAGATCGGATCCGGCGAGCTCGTGGTGTTCGACATGGGGGCGGAGCTGGACGGCTACTGCTCGGACTGCACGCGCACCTACGCGACGGGCGATCCAGGGGACGACGCCCGCGCCGTCTATGAGCTGGTGCTCGCGGCCCAGCAGGCGGCCCTGGCGGCGGTTGGGCCCGGCGCCAGCGGCAAGGAGGTCGACGCGGTTGCGCGCGAAATGATCCGCGAGGCCGGGCACGGCGACCGCTTCGGACATGGGACCGGGCACGGGGTCGGGCTCGAGGTCCACGAGGGTCCGCGGCTCGCGACGAGCTCCGACGACGAGCTCGCCGAGGGCAATGTGGTCACCGTTGAGCCCGGCGTCTACCTGCCGGGCAAGTTCGGGGTCAGGATCGAGGACCTGGTGGTCGTCACCGCGGACGGGCGCAGGAACCTGAGCGGGCTCCCGAAGCAGCTGCAGCTGGTCGACTAGGTGGCCGGCGCGGCCCGGCGAAGGCGTAGCCCGACTAGCGGATAGATCAGGGTCGAGAGGATCGCCGCCCCGACCAGCCCCGCGGCAGTGTCGGCTTGCATGTGCCCCGTATCGATCGCGACCGTCGTGATCGCGACGACCAGCGGCAGCTCGGTCGCGCAGAAGAAGGCGAGCGCGACACGGTCCCGCGCGCCGAGGACGCTCCGGTAGAGGAGCAGCGCCGGCGTGCCTCGGACGATCAGGAAAAGCGCGAGGAAGAGCGGGACCTTGAGCATTCCCTCGGCGCTGCTCGTGAGCGCATCAAGGTCGAACTCCATTCCGCTGGTGACGAAGAAGAACGGGATCAGGAGGCCGTAGCCGACTGCCGTCAGCTTCGACTCGAACACGCTTACCTCCCGCCCGCGGAGCGCCACCCGAGTGATCATCCCGGCCACGAAGCCTCCGAGGAGGAGGTCCAGGCCGAGCTCCGCTGCGAGCGCGACAAGGCCGAAGACCAGCACGACGGTGAGCCGAACCGCGAGCTGGCTCGAGGTCTCGAAGGTGCGCTCGATCAGCGGCCAGCCCCTCCAGGCCGAGCGCACCGCGAGGATCCCCGTCATCACCGCGAGCGCGACGAACAGGACCAGGATCAGGGCCTCGTGCAGCGGGTTCGTCGTCGAAAGGATCAGCGTTACCAGCAGGATGGGGCCGAACTCGCCCGCCGCCCCGGCCCCCAGCAGGTACTTGCCGAACTTCGTACGCATCTCCCCGGCGTCGCTCAGGATCGGGATCAGCGTCCCGATCGCCGTGGTCGCCAGGGATGAGCCGGTGTAGAGGTAGGAGACGACGATTCCTGCGGCCGCGAGCGCGCCTCCGATGCCGTAGGCGAGGACGAGGGAGAGCAGCCAGCCGATCGCGGCGAGCTCGAGCGGCCGTCCCTTGATCCGCTCGAAGTCGATCTCGTAGCCGGCGAAGAAGAACAACATCCCCAAACCCAGGTCTCCCAGGAACGAGGTGGTCGGGTCGACGTCCGCGAGCCCGGCGACATGCGGGCCGATGATGATCCCGAGAATCAGCTCCACCACGACGACCGGGATCGTCAGCCTCGGCGCGAGCAACATCACGATCAGGCCCGCCACCGCCGCCGCGGCGACGATCACCAGCAGGGACGTTTGGTCGATCGGGACCTCGACGGCCCCCAACTGGAGTCCGTGCATCGGGCGCACTCTAGGCGCCGCCGCTGACGGCTCGGTCGCCGGCCGCAGTTACGCCGCTAGCTCCCGGACGGGGCGGCGTCCGCGTGGCGCACGCGCCGGCGGCCCTCGCCGTAGCCGCGTGTCTCGTAGAACACGACCGTCCAGATCAGACCGTTCAGGATCGCGAGAATCGCGATGGCGGAGATCTCGACCGCGAGTGGGATCAGCGCGAACAACAGGAGGGCGAGCCCAAGCCTGCGGCGGTTCAGCGTGTGCACATGTCGCCAGCGGAAGGCCACCAATCCGAGCAGGTACACGGCGACTCCCCCGAGCAGGGCGAACGCCGGGACCTCCTTCAGCGAATCCTCCGGGGCGCCGATCGTCTTCTTCAGTCCGAGCGCGAACAGGATGATCCCCGCGACCATCAGGAAGTGGATGTAGCCGTAGGAGTCGCGCGCCAGCTCGTTCTGGACCTTCCCCTCGGGCGCCTCGGCCAGTCGACGGGCCGACACGATCGCGACGATGTCGAAGTACATCCACCACATCGCGCAGACGGCTGCGATGCCGAGTGTCGCGGCGCCGGCGATCGCCCAGGTCAGCTCCGTCCCGGCGCCGACGCCGATCGCGACGATGGACTCGCCCAGGGCGATGATGATGATCAGCCCGAACCGTTCGGCGAAATGACCCGGCACGAGGCGCCAGCCCTCGGGCGCGAAGACGTAGGGCTCGAGCAGGTCGAGCGCGAGAGCGAGCCCCCAGACCGCGGCCTGAGGGCCGGGATCCAGGAACGACCCGGCGATGAGGAGCACGATCGCCACGCCGGTCCCGGCCCCGAGCCCGACCACCGAGCGGCGCAGCGCGGGATCGTCGTGGCTCGCAAGGAGGAACAGGGCGATGTGGGCGATCCGCACCGCCGCGTAGGCCACCGCGAACTCGGTCGCGAGGTCGCCGAACGCCTCCGGCACACAGATCGCCGCGATCAGGAAGGCCGCCATCGCGCCGAACAGCGCGATCCTGACGCCACCTTCTTCGGGGTCGAAGACGCTCGTGAGCCAGGCGTAGCCGCCCCACGACCACCACAGCAGGCCGAGGACGAGCATCCCGTGGCCGATCCCGCGCCAGGTCGGGTCGTCCGCCATCAGGGTCGTGCACTGGGTGAGCGCGAGGACGAAGACGAGGTCGAAGAACAGCTCGAGCGGCATCACCCTCTCGCCATGGCGGAAGGCCGCGCCGAGACCACGGGGTCTCCTCTCGCTCACGGTCGCCATCGGCCCCATCGTCGCATGGCCGGCTGTGATCCAGCGCGATAGCTTTGGCGAGTGCTGGAGGAACCGAGGCGGCGCGGACGATGAGCGAGGGAGGGAGCGGCAACGCCCCCCGGGTGGTCATCGTGGGCGGTGGCGTGGCGGGCCTCGAGGCGCTGCTTGCGCTGCATGATCTCGCCGGGGACCGGATCTCGGTCACCCTGGTCGCGCCGCAGCCCGACTTCCTCTACAAGCCGCTGTTGGTCGAGGAGCCGTTCGACCTCGGGCCGGCGGAGCGACACGAGCTCCAGCCGCTCGCGGCCGAGAAGGGTGCCGACTTTCGTCTCTCCGCCGTCAGGTCAGTTCGGTCCGCGGAGCATGTGGTCGAGCTCGACGACGGATCGACTCTCGAATACGACTACCTGGTGGTCTGCGCCGGGGGACGCTTCAAGCCGGCGATCGCGGGTGCGACCACCTTTCCGGCCGGAGACGAGGCATTCAGCGCCGACCGGCTCCTCGATCGAGCCGAGGCAAAGGACCACCGTGTCGCGTTCATCGTCCCACCGGGGGTGACGTGGTCGCTGCCGCTCTATGAGATCGCGCTGATGACCCAGCGCCGCGCCGTGGAGCGGGGTGTCGACGTGAAGATCGCTGTGATCACACCCGAGTCCGCCCCCCTGGCGATATTCGGGCCGGCCGCGAGCGCCGCCGTCGGTGAGCTGCTGGAGAGCAGGCATATCCACGTATTCACCGGCTCCACCGTGCGCGAGCTCGGCGGAGCGGGGATCACCCTGAGCCCCGGCGAGCGACGACTCGGTCCGGCGGAAGCGGTCGCACTGCCGGTGATGGAAGGCCCCCGGATCGACGGGTTGCCCTCGAACGAGGACGGCTTCATTCCAGTCGACGAGCACGGACGAGTCAAGGGCGTGGACGACGTCTATGCGGCGGGCGACGGGACCAACTTCCCGATCAAGCAGGGCGGCCTCGGGACGCAACAGGCCGACGCCGTCGCGGAGCACATCGCCCACCGGCTCGGCGCGGGCGAGGCGCCGCAGCCGTTCCGGCCCGTCCTCCGCGGGAAGCTGCTGACCGGCGGCGAGTCGGTGAGCATGCGGGCCG
Organism: uncultured Solirubrobacterales bacterium; assembly: GCA_963808565.1. Lineage (GTDB taxonomy): Bacteria > Actinomycetota > Thermoleophilia > Solirubrobacterales > 70-9 > DASUPK01. The sequence continues at coordinate 214,110 of CAWEGM010000008.1, read as the reverse complement.
ATGTCGCCGGTGGGGGTGGCGAGGGCGTGGCCTCCGTCGACTACCTGTGGTGGCCGCCGCACAAGATCAGCTCCCGCTACCTGGCCTCCCTTCTCCACTATGGGGACGTCCATTCCGAACCTGAGCCGCCCGCGCACTCTCTCGACGTGGAGGTCGCATTGCCGAAGGAGTGGCACGAGGAGCCGATGGCGCTCGATCCGAACGAGCCGCCCCGGGTGGACTGAACTAGACGCCGAGCGCCGCGCTGAGCGCGAGCATCAGACCCCCGCCCGCCAGCAGTCCGGCCGGCCCGCGCCAACCGAGCGGCGACAGCGATCGCGGCAGCAGGTCCGCGACCACGAGGGCAAGCATCGCCCCCGCGGCGAAGGCGAACGAGACCGGCAGGAGCGATCTCACCGTCTCGACCAGCAGATACGCGATCCCGGCTCCGATCGGCTGAGGGGCACTGGTCAGCACGGCGGCCCAGAACTGCTGTGCTCGGCTGAAGCCGGCATCCGCCATCGGAATCGCGACGCTCGTGCCCTCCGGAATGTTCTGCAGGGCGATCGCGAGGATGACGAACAGGCTCAGTCCCGCGGTGTCCGAGGCGTAGGCGGTGCCGATGGCGAAGCCCTCGGGAAGGCTGTGGACGAAGAGCACGAGGAAGACGAGCACCGACAAGCGCACCCGGGCTCCGCTCATCTGGCCGACGTGAATATCGCGACCGCGGAGCGCGAGCTGGGCGATCGTCAGAAAGGCAACGCCCAGCGCAAGACCCGCTCCGACCTCCGCCGCCGATCCCTCGTCGGTCGCGGGCAGGAGCAATCCCACGATCGATGCCACGGTCATCACCCCCGCGGCCAGTCCCCAGAGTGCCGGCTCCCAGCTCGAGGCCCTTCGGCCGAGGAAGAAGACCGGCACCGCGCCGAGCCCTGTCGCCAGCGCTGTCGCGGCGCCCAGGCCCACGACAGTGAGGAGCTGGATCATCGATCCGTCTTGACTATCCCAGCGTCGCTTTGAGGCCGGCTGCCTGAGCGGCGGCGACCCTGGCGATGGGAACGCGGTACGGCGAGCAGCTCACATAGTCGAGTCCGGCCGAGTCGAAGAACTCGATGCTCGCGGGGTCGCCGCCGTGCTCGCCGCATATCCCCAGCTGTAGGTCGGGCTTGGTGGCCCGGCCCCGCTCGACCGCGATCCTGACCAGCTCGCCGACGCCGTGCACGTCGATCGTCTCGAAGGGACTGCGCATGAGGATCCGCGTTCGACAGGTAGCTCGGCAGGAAGGATCCCTCGGCGTCGTCCCTGGAGAGCCCGATCGTGGTCTGGGTGAGGTCGTTGGTTCCGAAGCTGAAGAAGTCTGCGTTGGCGGCGATGTCACCGGCTCGCAGGCAGGCGCGGGGCAGCTCGATCATCGTGCCGACGGAGTACTCGATCTCCGCCCCCGCATCGTGCATCACCCTCTCTGCCCTGAGATGGATCAGGTCCCGCAGCGCCTCGAGCTCGCCCTCGAAGGCGATCAGCGGGATCATGATCTCCACCTTGGGCGGGTCGCCCGCGGCGGTCACCGCGAGGGCCGCCTCCAGAATCGCGGCTACCTGCATCTCGTAGAGCGGAGGGAGCAGGAGCCCGAGGCGTGCGCCGCGGGTGCCGAGCATCGGGTTGGTCTCCTCGAGCTCGCGCGCCACCGCCAGCCGCAGCCGGGCGCGCTCGACTGCGGCGGAGTTCTCTGCGCCCTCCGCCTCCTCGAGGTCGCGCTCGAAGTCCGCGATCGAGATGAACTCGTGGATCGGCGGGTCCAGCAGGCGGATCGTGACCGGCAGGCCGCTCATCGCACCGAAGATCCCCACGAAGTCCGCCCTCTGCATCTCGAGCAGCCCATCCAGCGTCCGCCTGAACTCCGCCTCCGCATCGCCGGCGTCCTCACCGCCCGAGCCTGCCTCGCCCTCCTCCCGCGACCGGCGCCAGAGCTCGCCGGCGATGAACATGTCCCTGACCAGCTCCTCCCTGTCGGCTCCGAAGAACATGTGCTCAGTCCGGCAGAGGCCGATCCCCTCGGCGCCCAGCTCGCGGGCGCGCGCGGCATCCGCGGCGGTATCGGCATTGGCTCTCACCCCGAGGCGCCGGACCTCGTCGGCCCAGCTCAGGACGGCTGCGAAGTCATCGCCCACCTTGGGGTCGATCAGACGCACATCGTCGGCGGTCACCACGCCGGTCGACCCGTCGATCGCAATCGCGTCCCCGGCATGAAGCTGTGTGTCCCCGACGCGCATCACCGCCGCCGTCGAGGTCGATGTCCAGCTCGGATGCCCCGCAGACGCAGGGGCGGCCCATTCCTCGCGCGACGATCGCGGCGTGCGAGGACTTGCCTCCCCGCGATGTCAGCACCCCCTTGGCCGCATGAAAGCCCGCCACGTCGTCGGCGGAGGTGAACGGGCGCACCAGGATCACGTCATCGCCCGCGTCCGATCGCTGCTCGGCCTCCTCGGCAGTGAAGACGATCGCGCCTTTCGCCCCGCCGGGAGAGGCCGGGACGGCCCTCGTCAGCTCCGTGTAGCTCTGGTCCGGGTCGAACGTCGGGTGCAGCAGGGCGTCCAGAGAGGCGGGGTCGATCGTCGCCAGCGCCTCCTCGCGGGAGAGCAGGCCCTCGCCCACGGCATCGAACGCGAATCGAACGGCGGCCTGTGCGGGACGCTTCGCGTTGCGCGTCTGAAGGATGTAGAGGCGCCCCTGCTCGATCGTGTACTCGACGTCCTGCATGTCGTGGTAGTGGCGCTCGAGCCGCTTCAGGGCGTCGATCAGCTCGGCGTGCGCCTCCGGCATGCGCTCGGCGAGGTCGGCGAGGTCCTCCGTGTTGCGCACGCCGGCGACCACGTCCTCCCCCTGGGCGTTGAGCAGGAAGTCGCCCTCCGGCTCAGGCGCTCCGGTGGTCGGGTCCCGCGTGAAGGCGACGCCGGAGCCCGAATCCGAGCCGCGATTGCCGAACACCATCCGCTGCACGGTGACCGCTGTGCCCAGGTCGTCCGGGATCCCCTCGAGGCGCCGGTACGCGATCGCCCGCTCGTTGTTCCACGACCTGAACACCGCTTCGACTGCTCCACGAAGCTGCTCCCGCGGGTCCTCCGGAAAGCGCTCTCCCGTGTGATCCGTGAACAGGGCGAGGAAGCGCTCGGTCAGAGCCCGAAGGGATTGCTCATCGAGGTCCGCGTCGACGGCTGATCCGGTCTCCTCGCGGGCCTCGGCGAGTGCATCCTCGAAGGTCCCGGGGGGAACGCCCCGGACGACGTCCGAGTACATCTGCACCAGCCGCCGATAGGAATCCCAGGCGAAACGCGGGTTGCCGCTGGCCTCCGACAACGCCTCGACCGACCCGGCGTTCAGACCGAGGTTGAGGACCGTGTCGAGCATCCCGGGCATCGAGACCGGCGCGCCCGAGCGGACCGAGAGGAGCAGGGGGTCGTCACCCGCCGCCGAACTGCTTGCCCGTCTCCCGTTCGAGGCGGTCGACGGCCTGGGCGATCTCATCCTCCAGACCATCGGGAAAGCGCCCATGCCCGTTCATGTACTCGACGCAGGCCTCCGTGGTGATCGTGAAGCCCCCGGGGACCCTGGCGGCGCCGAGGACGTGCGTCATCTCGGCCAGGTTCGCCCCCTTGCCGCCGAGGAGGCCACGCATCTCCGCCGATCCCTCCTCGAACCCGAAAACCCACTGTTTCGCGGTCGGTTTCGAGGCGGATGTGGACTCTACGCTCATCGGAAACCGACAATACTGCCCTTGAGCATGACCGCTCCCTCGAGCATCTCGCGCTCAGCACTGGACGAGCTCATCGCCGAGTTGGCCCGCCGCGGCTACTCCGTGATCGGGCCGACCGTTCGCGACCGGGCGATCCTCTACGTGCCAAGCGCTCGTAGCCGTGCGGCGGCTAGCCTTCCCGCTCCATGTCCTCCACCGATCAGTTCAGTAACGGATCAACGCACACATAGACCGCGGGTCGTAAAAAAGATCGGCCCAGCGGTTCCCCTCTCGCTATTTCATTTAGTCGTTTGGCAGGAGCGGACTCGCGTGCCTTGGCTCGTAAAGCGCCAGCTCGCTGCCATCGGGAAGTAGTAGTGCGGTCATCAGGCCGAACCCCTCGTCGCTGATCTCCCTCGTGATCTCGACGCCCTTGGCCTGCAGCTCCTCCGTGGCGGCCCTTATGTCGTCGCACATCAGGTAGAGCTCGTGACGACCCTCCCCATCTGCCGGATGGGCAGCGAGCTCGGCCGGCGGCAGGGCGAAGATCAGCCAGCCGCCTCCGGCATCGACCGATGGAAGACCGAGGACGTCGCCAAAGAACGCGCGGACGCCCTCCGCATCTTCGGAGAAGATGATGGCGTGAACGCCGTTGATCACCGCGCGGCCACCCTATCTGCCAGACCCTGCATCTGATGCCTCCGGCAGTGCCCGAGTAGGGGCGAAACGGCTCGACCAGCTGCTCGAGATAGGCCTCCGGGAACTCGGGCTGAACCGCGATCCCGAGGTCGTCGCTGGTGAACGCGCGTGCGGGGTCGTAGGAGAACGTGCGCAGCAGGAGGTGGTCGTAGATCAGGGTGAAGAGGCCGAAGTTGACGTCCCCGACCCCGGCCCACTTCAGGTGGTGGAACCGGTGCCCCTCGTTCAGCGAGAGCACGTAGCGAAGCGGCCCGACGCGGTAGTCGGCGTTCGAGTGCTGCATGAGGAGCTGGATCGCGACGGTAAACGCGAGCGCCCAGGCGACGTTCTCCGGGATCCCGATCACGAGCAGGGGCGCGATCCCGAAGGTGAGCTCGACGGCCTGGTGAAGCGGATGCTTCATCAGGCCGTTCAGGCCGTAGGAGCGCTTGACCGAGTGGTGAACGGCGTGCAGGCGCCAGAGCGGTCCCCATCGATGGCTGAGCCAGTGAGCGACCGTGATCCCGAAGTCGAAGACGAGGATGGTTCCGAGAACCTGAACGACGAACGGCAGGCCGGCCGGCCAGGCATCGGCCAAGGTCAGCACGGAGGCGAGCGCCGGCAGGGCCAGCACCGCGACCAGCGCGAAGCTCTCGTTGACGATCGCGTGGGCGGCGTCGCGAGTCGAGTCGCCGTGTGGCTCGTTCCAGTCGGCGGCGTAGGGGATCGCACGCTCGACCACGAACGAGAGCGCGATCGCGACCAGAAGAAGCGGCAGCAGCAGAAGGTGGGCGCCGACGGCGGCAAGGGCAATTGCGGCGCCGTTCAGGCCGATCAGCATGAGCGGCGGGTAGAGCCAGCGCAACACGGACTTGGTCATCGGACCTCCGAGTCGATCGATCAGCAATGATGCAAATATGCAACATTCTGTTACACCACTGTAGCACCCCCGCTATAGTGCTGCGTGATGCCGAAGGCCGCCCCGACCCAGAACTCCTCGACGCGGCCCGCCGCGCCTTCGAGCAGCACGGCTACACCGGCGCCACGCTCGAGCGGATCGCCGCCGAGGCCGGCGTCTCGCGGGTCACGCTGCATCGCCGGGGCGTGAGCAAGGAGGGCCTGCTCGACGAACTGGTCGCGCAGGCGACCGAGGACTACCGCCGCAGGTTGTGGCCGGCGCTGACCGGCGAAGGGACCGGGGCCGAACGCCTCGCGCGCGCGCTCGAGTACCTGTGCGAGGCCGCCGAGGCGAACATGGCCCTCCTGATCGCCCTGCGGGCTCAGAGCGACGGGGTCTTTCACGTCGACGAGCAGCCGGAGGCGCTGACCCGAAGCGTCTTCACCGAGCCGCTCGAGCGCTTGCTGCGTGACGGAGTCGCCGATGGGAGCCTGCGCGAGGTTGACCCGGTGGAGACGGCGACGGTGCTCTTCAATCTTGTCGGGTGGACGTATGTGCACCTGCGGAGCGGCCACGGCTGGGCCCCGAGCGAGCCCGCAAGTCGTTGCTCGACCCCGTGCTCAACGGGCTGCTCGCATCGGATCCGGAACGAGTCGCATGAGCGACACCACTCCACCCGACATCGAACCGGAAGAATCGTCGTGGGGAGACAATGAGTGTTGAGCGATTCTGCACGCGCATGGAAGTGCGGATCTATGAGTCGATCCCAAGCGCCACGTTGGTGGCGCCGTTACCTCCAGTACGCCGACCGACTCGATTCGCCTGGATGACGGCCGCTGGGCTGAGCGTCAGGAGCTTCTAGCCAGCGGGATCGGGCCGGTGAATCGGTTACACAATCCGCTTCCGAAGCGAGCTTCGAGGGGGCGAGGGTCGAGGTGACGTGGCTCCTGGATCTGGGGTGAGGGGAAGACCTATTGGGTCAGGTCCTGCTTAGACGCCCCGATGGCGAGCTGGCCGCGGAGGTGAGTCATCTGAGTGGTTTGCTTGACCTCGAGGTCGACGCTTGGTCCGCGACCGCAGGTGAGCTGCGCTGCGACGCGAGCCGCCCGCGCTTCTCGGCCTCGAGCTGACCCAGTCGAGCGACGGCGGGCGGCTAGCCTTCCGGGTCCGTGATTTCGACCAACCAGTTCAAGAACGGAACCCACATCGAGGTGGACGGGACGATCTTCCGGATCGTCGAGTTCCAGCACGCGAAGCCGGGCAAAGGCGGAGCCTTGTCCGCTCAAGCTGAAGCGGGTCGAGGACAGCGCCGTGATCGACAAGACCTTCAAGGCGGGGGAGAAGTTCCGCCCGGTCAGGACCGAGAGCAGGAAGACGCAGTTCCTCTACGAGTCGGGCGAGCAGCCGTCTTCATGGACAACCAGAGCTACGACCAGGTCGAGATCCGATCTCGATCGTGGGAGATGCCCTCAAGTGGGTTCCGGCTAACTCCGACGTCGACCTGCTCTTCGTCGACGAGCGGCCGTCGGGGGCGCAGCCGCCGAGCGCCGTGGATCTAGCCGTCACCCAGACCGATCCGGGGCTCAAGGGCGACACCGCCTCCGGCGGCGGCACGAAGCCGGCGACGCTCGAGACCGGCGTGATCGTTCAGGTCCCGCTCTTCATCGAGCAGGGCGAGCGGGTCCGCGTCGACACCCGAAGCGGCGAGTACGTTTCGCGGGCGTAGGGTTCGGTCCGATGCGTCGATCGGACCAGAGACGGGACGCGGTCTTCGCCCTCTACCAGCACGAGGTCACGGGCCGTCGGTGCGGGGCTTCTGGGCGATGCGAAGCCGTTCACGCGCGAGCTCGCGAGGGCGTGGAGGAGCACCGGGACGAGCTGGACGAGCTGATCTCGAGGCACTCGAAGGGCTGGGCGCTTGAGCGGATCGCGCCCCTCGAGCGGAACATCATGCGGGTCGCCCTATACGAGGCGCTCCACCGCGAGGACGTCCCGGTCGAGGTCGCGATCGACGAGGCGGTGGAGCTCAGCAAGGAGTTTTGCGGGGTCGACGCGCCGGGTTCGTGAACGGCGTCCTCGGAGCCGCCCTCGCCGAGCGGGCCCGGCGGACTGATGGCGGGCGCGCTCGACGGCGTCGAGGCTCTCCTCCTCGATCTGAGCGGCGTCATCTACGTGCGAGGACGAGGCCGTGCCGGCGCCTGAGGCGCTGTCGCGCTGCGGGACGAGGGCATTCCGTTTCGCCTCGTCACGAACACGACGATGCGCCCGCGACGCTCGATCCTGGAGCGTCTCGAGCGGCTCGGGATCGACGCGGAGCCGTCGGAGCTGCTAACCCGGCGACGCTCGCCGCCAGGCGCTGCTCGGAGGCGGGCTACGCAGCGGTTTCGCTGTCGTGCTCGACGAGCTCCGCGAGGACCTGGAGGGCATCGAGGAGGGAGACGGACCGGTCGACGCCGTGATCGTCGGGGACCTCGGAGACAGGTGGGACTACGAGGTGCTGAACCGGGCGTTTCGCCAGGTGATGGAGGGGGCGGATCTGATCGCGCTACAGAAGAACCGCTACTGGGAGACGGCCGAGGGACTCTCCCTGGATGCTGGGCCATTCGTCGCGGCGATCGAGACGCGAGCGGGCGGGAGGCGGAGGTGGTGGGGAAGCCCGCGCCGGCTTTCTTCGACTCGCCCTCTCGGATCTCGGTGTCCGGGCCGACGCGCGGCGATGGTCGGAGACGATGTCGAGGCCGATGTCGGCGGAGCGATGGAGGCGGATCTTGCTGGAATCCTTGTGCGGACCGGCAAGTACCGGGAGGATCTTGTCAGGGTTCAGGCTCGAGCCCACGACGACTCGACTCGATCGCCGACGTCCGGGCCGCTCAGGCAGAGCTAGACCGCGGCGCTGCTCACCGGGGGCGCGCTGTGGGAGAAGAAGGTCACGCGGCGAGTTGACCTGGGCGGCCAGCGACCGGCGGGCGCATCCGATCGACTACCTTGCCGGCGATGGAAGCGGGCTCAGCGGATCTTTGATCGGTGACGGAGAGGCTCGAGCGGATCGCCGACGAGCTGGAGGGCGAGCCGAGCGAGGAGCGCGCGGCGGAGCTGCTGAGGGAGGCCTCGCAACTCGCAGCAGAGCGGGACGCGCAATCGAGAGCACGCTCCGGGGCGAGCCCCGCGACGCCTGATCGACCCATGGGGAAGTACCGGACGACCTCGGGAGCTGATCGATACCTATCCCGAGCAGCTCCACTTCTCCCGGTCGCCGACGACGGCGGGACTCGAGGAGGCGATGAGTACAGACTGCTGGCCGGTGGAAATCGGATCCGCCCGGTGCTCGCCTGGCGACCGCCGCGCGATCGGATCGACCCCAAGGGATTCTCCGGCGGCGGCGGCGATCGAGCTCATCCATACCTACTCCTGATCGACGAGATGTTCCCGCGATGGACGACGACGAGCTCCGCCGCGGGATGTCCACCTCGCACGTCAAGTTCGGAGAGGACGTGGCGATTCTGGCGGGCGACGGCCTGTTCGCCGAGGCGATGAGGCTGTTCAGCTCAGAGCAGCAGGGCGATCCGGGGCGCGTTCTCGCCGGGTTGGGCGAGTTGGTCTCGGCCGCGGGCGTCGGAGGCATGGTCGGCGGCCAGTACGTCGACGTGACCGTTCGACGCCGCGGCGAAGGGTGACTGGCACAAGGCCGTCAACCTGAGTGTCGATCGGCTCCGCGAGATGCACTCGCTGAAGACCGGCCGTCTCATCGCAGCGAGCGTAGGGGTGGCGCTCGAGCTCGGTGGCGTCGCGGAACCCGCCAAGGTCCCGTACCGGCGGTTCGCGGACGAGCTCGGAATCCTGTTCCAGATCGTCGACGACATCCTCGACGTGACGGGGTCGGACGAGGAGCTGGGCAAGCCCAGCGGTAGTGACGAACGGCACGACAAGCTCACTTTCGTCAGCGCTTACGGCCTCGAGCGCGCAAAGAGCTAGCCTCTGAGTCTCACTCCGAGGCCCGAGCGGCCCTAGAGCAGGCCGGCCGGAGACCGACGACCTCGCGCGCATCACCGAGCTCATCCACACCCGACACCCTGAACGGCCGACACCCCAAACGATCCGACCCGTGCCGATGACCGCGGCCTGCTGGAGGCCATCGAGGGGAACCGCGGACCTGAAGGAGCTCTCCGATCGAGAGCTCGACAGCTCGCCGAGGAGGTCCGTGAGCTATCATCGACACATCGGCGAATCGGCGCCCATGCGCCAACCTCGGGCCCTCGGCTCGCCGTCGCACTGCACAGCCTCCTCGAATCCCCGCGCGACAAGATCCTCTGGAACGTCGGCCACAAGGCGTATCCGCACAAGGTGCTCAACGGCCGCCGCGGTCGGCTCGGCACGATCGTCAGTATCAGGGCTGGCGCCGTTCTGCTGGTGTTCGTCGAGCCGACATCATGGCGGGGTCACGCATCCACCTCGATCGGCTACGGGGTCGGCCCAGCAGGCGATGCGGGCGGGGATCTGCGAGGACGGAGGTGGTCGCCGTGATCGGCGACGGCGCCATCACCGCGGGTCGCCTACGAGGCCCTTCATCACGCCGGCGGCCTGCAGACGCCGATGGTGATCGTTCTGAACGAAGACGGGATGTCATTCTGCCGAACGTCGGGGCGATTCCCGCTACTTCCAGCGTGTGCGATTGAACCGACGTCTCTACCAGGCCCGCTCGACGACCGAGGAGCGGCCGACGAGCTTCCACTGGGCCTTGGCCGCCGGATCGAGCGCCTCGGGCCCGAGGTGAAGGCTGCGATCAAGGCCTGACTGGGCGCCGGGCCTGTTCTTCGAGGAGCTGACCTCGCGTACATGGGCGGATCCACGCCCACGACGTCGTCGCCCTTCGCCGGCGCTCACGCAGGCGCTCGAAGCGGACCGCCCTGTCGTCGTCCACATCCACACCGTGAAGGGGAAGGGATTCGAGCCGGCCGAGGAGGGTCGGCTCGAGGGGATGGAAAAGTGGCACGCCGCGAAGCCTGGCTCGATTGTCGACGGCAAACCCGCCCCGAAGAAACCCGAACCCAAGCCCGTGCCGGTGAGCGAGTCCGACTCCCCGGAGGAGATCGAGAAGCTCGAGAAGCCGCCGCCGAAGGCGCCGCCGCAGTACACGGCGGTGTTCGCCGACGCCATGGTCGCCGAGGCGAAGCGGGCAGCCGGGTGATCGGAATCACGGCGGCGATGGCCGGAGGGACGGGCCTCAACAAGCTCTGCGACGCGCTGCCCGAGCAGTACTACGACGTGGGATCGCCGAGCAGGACGCGGTCCTGTTCGCGTCCGGCCTCGCGATGTAGGGCGCGAAGCCGGTGTGCGCGATCTACTCGACCTTCCTCCAGCGGGCATCGACCAGCTCGTCCACGACGTCTGCCTGCAGAAGCTGAACGTGGTCTTCGCGATGGACCGCGCCGGGCTCGTCGGCGACGATGGGCCGACCCACCACGGGGCCTTCGACATCTCCTACCTCCGCGCCTTCCGAACGTCGTCGTGTGGCGCCTCGCGACGAGGCCATGCTGGTCCACATGCTCCGGACCGCCCTCGCCCATGACGACGGCCCGATCGCGTTCGCTATCCGCGCGGCGCTGCCGAGGCGCGCCGATGCCGATGCGCCGAAGGAGATCGAGATCGGCCGGCGAGTTCCTGCTTCCGGGCGAGCGCGTCGCGCTGCTGGCTACGGCTATGGCGTCCAGGTCGCCTCGAGGCCGCGGAGATCCTCCGCGGCCGCGGCTCGAGCCCCGGTCGCCGATGCCGCTTCGCCAAGCCGCTGGACGGTGAGTCGATCGAGCGGCTCGCCACCGAGCACGAGCTGCTTGTCACGATCGAGGAGAACGTGCTCTCGGGAGGCATCGGTTCGGCGTGCTCGAGCACGCCGAGGACACCTTCGCCGAGAGCGGGCGAGCGTGCCCGCGTGATGCGCGTCGGGCTGCCCGACCGCTACGTCACCCACGGCAAGCCCGCGCTGATCCCGAGGAGGTCGGCTTCACCGGCGACGCGGTCGCCGAGAGGGTGTTGGCGGCGCTCGGCACGCGCGAGACCGTTCTCGGCTGACCGGGCGCTTTCCATGATCCAGCGTCCGGTCTTCATAGTGGCCCCGCCGCGTTCGGGGGTGACGGCGCTGTTCCGCTCCCTGGCGCGGGCCCCGGGATCTTCCGGACGAGCGGGCACGCCGGTGCACTGGAGGGCGTGTTCGAGCTCGAGCCCGAGAATCGCGACTGGGACAGCAACCGCCTGACCGCCGAGGACGTCGAGCCGCGCGCCGTCCAGGAGCTGCGCGGCCGCCTCAAGGCCCTGCTCGTGGACGGCGCGGGCAAGCGGCCGGATCGATGCGTCCGGATTCGCTGGGTGGACGGCCAGCCGCGGAACGCTCTCCGGGTCCCGTTCCTCGCCGCGATCGCACCCGACGCGCATTCATCTACATCCACCGGGATCCGGTCGAGGTCGTTCCGGCGATGCTGCGCGTCTGGCCGCGGGAAGCCGGGTCGGGTATCCGGAGCTGCCGGAGTGGGAGGGGCCCCCTGGTCGCTCCCCCTCGTTCCCGGGTGGCGGGAGCTGAGCGGCCTCCCACTTCCCGAGATCGTCGTCGGGCAGTGGCTCCGGATCGCGGCAGCCTCCTCGATGACCTGGACGCGCTGCCGCCGGAGCGCTGTGCGTGGCGGACTTCAAGGCGCTCCTGAACGACCCGACGCGCGAGGTCCAGCGCGTCGGCGAGTTCGTCGGGATCGACGTGAACGACGAGGTGACGCTTCCCCTTCGGACGCTGCGCGACCAGCTCGCGGTCTCCCAGGGCGGCGGCGCGGGCGAGGTGCCGGACTCCCTGGCCGCCCTGCTGCCGCGAACCGAGGCGCTGGGCGAACGCTCGCGTGAGCTGCTTGCGCGCCCGCTCACCCCGCCACGGACTGCGAAGTGGTCGGCACCCACCGACTCACCGCTTCGCAGCGTCTACACCCAGAGCTTCCCCGAGTTCCTGAACCAGCTCGGCGGCTCGATGCTCGTATCCACCTACCAGACAGGCAAGCTGATCTGCGCGCGCCACGATGGCGGAAACTCAACACCCACTTCCGGGACTTCCCGCGGCCGATGGGGTTGGCGGTCGCTCCGGGGCGGATTGCGATCGGCACCCGCGCGGAGGTCCTCGACTACCGCAACGTCCCGGCGGTGGCTCCCAAGGTCGAGCCGCAGGGCAAGCACGATGCCTGCTTCCTCCCCGGAACAAGCACTTCACCGGCGACATCCGCATCCACGAGATCGCTTTCGCCAGGGGCGAGCTGTGGCTGGTCGCGACCAACTTCTCCTGTCTCGCGACGCTCGACGCGGAGCACAGCTTCATCCCCCGCTGGAAGCCGCCGTTCGTCTCGGCGCTCACGAACGAGGACCGCTGCCACCTGAACGGACTCTGCGTGATCGACGACGAGCCGGCTACGTGACGGCGCTCGGCGAGACGGACGCGCCCGGTCGCTGGCGGGAGAACAAGGCCGGCGGCGGGATCCTGATCGACGTCGAGACGGGCGAACCGTTCTCCGCGGGCTTTCGATGCCCCACTCACCGCGATGGCACGACGGGCGGCTGTGGGTGCTCGAGTCGGGCAAGGGGACGATCTCGGTCGCGGATCCGGACGACGGGACGGTCGAGACCGTCGCGGAGCTACCGGGCTTCACCCGTGGCCTTATCTTCGCGGGAGGCCTGGCGTTCGTCGGTCTCTCGCAGGTCCGCGAGACCGCCACCTTCGGCGGGCTGCCGCTGATGGAGCGCCTTGACGAGCGCCTTTGCGGCGTCTGGGCGGTCAACCCCCAGACCGGGCGAGATCGTGGGCTTCCTCCGCTTCCAGGAGCTGGTCCAGGAGGTGTTCGACGTCGCGCTGCTGCCCGGGCTCCGCTACCCGGAGATCGCACAGGAGGGGTCCGACGCAGCGAGCACGTCGTTCGTCCTGCCGGAGGTGTCCACCCCGGCTGGTTAGGGTTCCCGGCGGTGGAGGCCGGAAGGCGGCCTCGAGCCCGTCGATGACGCATCCGCCCCCGAGGGAGCCTCGCACTGGATGCGTTCTTGGCGCTGGGCGGCTTCCTGATCTCCGTCCTGCTGATCGGCGGCCGGCCCGACTTGGCGACCCGGTGGGTGGCTCCTAAGTGGTTGTCGCGCACCACTATCGGCGAGCCGCGCCAAGTTCTTCCCAGGGCCGGGCAAGGGTTGGGCCAGGGAAGGGTTAGGGCTTTCTTCAGCCCCGAACGGAACGCATGGATTCGCTCGATTAGACCCGGTCCCCTGCGCCCTGTCCGCGTTGGGCCAGCTCGATGAGACGCTCGGCGAGCCCGCGGGGCCGCGAGAGCATCGGCAGGTGACCGCCGGGGATCTCGTCGATCTCGAGCCCGAGGCGCTCGCGGGCGACACGGCGCTGGAACTCGAGCGGGAAGAGCCGGTCCTCGGTGGGCGCAAGCACGTGGGTCGGCACCTCGGGCCAACTCTCGAGGGGCCAGGGCTCGCCGAACATGCCGTCTCCGGGGGTGCCCTGGTAGCGCTCGTTGTCGCGCGCGACGCCCGGGTCGACGTCGTGGAGAAAGACCTCGGCGATCACGTCGGGGCCCCACGAGCTCATCGGCCCGTGGCGCTCGAGCAGGGCGGCGATCGCCTCCTCGTGGCCTGTGCTCGCCCACCATTCGCCGGCCGTCTCTCCGGGCCGGGGGATCATCGGAGCGACGAGGACGAGCTGGGCCACCGGCGCGCGCGCCGCCACCAGCGAGCCGGCGAAGGCGCCGAGCGACTGGGCGACCACGATGAGCACGTCGTCAGCGGGCAGCGCCCTGACGACGGCATCGGCGTGATCGCTCGGCGCCGCGTCCGCATCGTCGAGCGGCAGCGCCGGCGCCAGGCCGCGGTGGCCCAGCGCGCCCAGCGCCTCGATCGTCGCCTCGTAGACGCGGGGGTCGGTTCCCGCGCCGGGAATGAGGACGAAGGTCGCCACGCCCGGAGTTCGCAGCAGGGCCGGAGTGGGTGTACTCACAGCTCCCTGCGCTCAGTCCTGCCCGAGATGCCGGACGGCTTAGCTTCAGCGGGCAGGTCGACGTTCGAACCGCTCACAAGCACTCGACCGACTTCTCCCCTGCTTGCAGAGTGCTTGTCTCGCGCATAGCGAAACGGCTCCGGGAGGCGCTCGGCGACCAGGGTGTGGCCGACCCGTCACCGACCGGAAGGGAGAGACCGATGCCCGCACGCGACGAACACATGCCCGGCCTGGTTCCCGAACGCGACGGGTACATCCCCGGCGTCCCGTGCTCGGTGGATGCGAACCACCCCGACCCCGAGGCCGCGGTCGGCTTCTACGGCGGCCTCTTCGGCTGGGAGTTCGAGGACGTGATGCCGCCGGAATCGGAGCGCAGCTACTTCGTCGCCCGGCTTCGCGGCCGGGACGCGGCCGCGGTCGGGTCGATCCCCGAGGCGGGCCGCCGATGGCGATGTGGAACACATACTTCTGGGTCGACAGCGCCGACGAGACCGCCTCCAAGGTCCGCAATGCCGGCGGAGGCGTCGTGATGGAGCCGCTCGACGTCCGGGAGGCCGTGCGGATGGCCGTCTTCACCGATCCCGAGGGAGCGCCGTTCCGCCTCTGGCAGGCGAAGGAGAACAAGGGCGCGCAGCTCGTCAACCAGCCGGGCACACTGAACCTCAACGGTCTCAACACCCGCGATGTGGAGGGCGCGAAGTCGTTCTACGGCTCGGTGTTCGGCTGGCAGACCCTCACTCTGGACGCCGGGGCCGAGATGTGGACGCTGCCCGGCTTCGGCGACTTTCTCGAGCGCGACAACCCCGACCTCCGCCAGCAGATGGCGGAGGCGGACGCGCCAGAGGGGTTCGAGGACGTCGTCGGCACAATCACTCCGATCGCGGACGACCAGCCCGACACGTCGCCGCACTGGAGCGCGATCTTCGCCGTCGACGACGCCGACGCTACGGCCGTGAAGGCCGCCGACCTCGGCGCACAGGTGATCGTCCCGCCGTTCGACGCCCCGTGGGTCCGGATGACGGTGATCGGCGACCCGCAGGGCGCGACGTTCATCGCGAGCCAGTTCGTGCCGGAGAACAAGGACCTCGGCGGCGGGGCGGACGCGGCCGTCGGCGCCGGCTAGCACAAAGGCCGCTGCTTTCCAAGCAGCGTGCCGGGAGCAAACCGAGGTGATCGGGATCGCGATGGTCTCCATGCGCAGACGTGGCAATCTCCGCCGGGTACTCCTCGGAAATGGAGGGAGCGATGAACGATCCGCCCGACCAGAGCTCAGACCCAGCCGACCGGCGAGGAGCGCCCGATCCCGAGCAGCTGCTCACGGCGCTGAGCACCGAGCACTTCACCCTTCAGGGCGCCAGGTCGCAAACGATGAGTGAGAGCTCGGCCCGGGCCTCGGTCTACGTCTTCTCAGTCTCCAGCGCCCTCGTGGCGCTTGGCTTCATCGGCCAGCTCTCCGACGTCGGCGACGTCTTCAACGCCTTCGCGCTCACCGTGCTGCCGACGCTCTACTTGCTCGGGATCGTGACTTTCGTCCGACTGGTCGAATGCGGGGCGGAGGACTTCCGCTACGGCCTCGCGATCAATCGGATCCGGCACTACTACAAGGAGGTGGCGGGAGATCGGGCCAGTCTGTTCCTGCTCTCCGGGCACGACGATGGCGAGGGGGTGTTCGCCAACATGGGCCTGCCAGGCGAGGGCCGCAAGCCATACTTCGCTTTCTCGAGCGCAATCCTCGCGGTCAACAGTGTGGTCGGCGGGACCGCGGTCGCGATCGCCGCTGGCGCCTTCCTCGACGCTTCGCTTGGTGTCGCCCTCGGGGTCGGCATCGTTGCGACCATCGTCTCGGTCGTCGCATGGATTCGATATGCGGATCGCCTGCTCGACGCCAGCGCTGCTCAGACCGAGCCCCTGTTCCCTTCGCCATCCCGAAGCGGCGCAGATCGCCCGGCCACTGAGTGAGCGCGTTCGACCCGGTTGCGATGGTCTCGGGCGACAGAGTTGGTTACAGGTGCCGAGTACGCTTGCCGAATGTCGCAGAACCCCGGGACCACCGAGGTGATCTTCTTGCCGGCAGGGAGCGGGCGTTCCTACCAGGCGGGGCCGATGCGGGCGGTCTTCAAGGCGGACGGCGCCGAAACCGACAATCGCTACTGCGTCTCGGAGTGGTGGCTGGAGTCCGGCGACTCAGGACCGGGCCCACATTCGCAGGAGGACGTGGAGATCTTCTACGTCATCGAGGGCACGATGAGCTTCCTCGTCGACGAGGAATGGCTGGATGCTCCCCGCGGTTCGTTCCTGCGCGTCCCGGCTGGCGTCACCCACGCTTTCGAGAACCGGAGCCCGAGCCGTGCAGGCGCGCTCAACGTGAAGCTGCCGGGAGGCTTCGAAGCGACGATGCCGGCGAAGATCGATTGGTTTGCCAAGCAGAACGACTCAGACACCCGCGAGAAGTAGACCCGGCATCCTGCCGAGCGCGGCCGAATCAGTCCCCTCGGGGGTATTGCCGACGAAATCCCTGCAAACGAGCAATAGGAACGGCCCTCCGAAGAGGGCCGTTCCTGGGGTACTACAGGGAGGAGAGAACTGTCTCCCACGCAGGGCTGGGGTCTCTCAGGCACGAATCGACCCGGTTAGACCCCGTTGTTCCCGGTTGTTTTGGTGTCTCACTGGCGAACAAATGGCGAACAGCCGGGAACCCGCCCTACTCCCGCAGCCCGGCGGCTTCGAGGGCTTCCCGCTACTGGATAGCGAACTCCGCGAGCTGCCCGAGCTTGTAGTGGGGGCCGTTCTTGCCAGCGAGCGGACAGAGCATCACGTAGTCGCCTGGAATTAGCGGCTTCGTCACGTCCGCGATCTCCGGTTGCCCGCATCGCGATTCCCGGCGCGGCGAACGTGGTGTGAATCACCTGCGTGGCCGATCCCTTCCTGCCCTCTAGTGCGACGGCCTCGTCGACGGTGTATCCCTCACTCAGCCTCGCGAAGATCAGCGCATGCGGCTCCTTGCTCTCGTTCTTGAAGTCCACCAACGTCGTCTCCGCGGTCGGCGTCGGCGAGACCTCCCAGGTGTAGCGGCCGTCCGCGGTGTCGCTGGTCCTCACGGTGACCTCCCCGGCCGAGGCCTCGGTCGTCTCCTCATCATCGTCGTCTCCTCCACAGGCGACCAGCCCGAGCGCCCCGAGTGCCAGGAGCGAGGACGCCGCTGCGACGCGAATCCTTCGCTTCATGGGTAACTCCTTCTCCCTACCTCGTTCCCCTTGTTACGAGCGCCCTGACCCTATCGCAGAGATCTCCACGTTCTCCTGCGACACCAGTTGCTCGTTTTCGTTCCTCTAAGTCCGACCTTGCATCGGTCCGATCACACCGCTGATCGTCCCGGCGAAGGCTCGTGCTAGCCGACTGAGTGGGCGAAGTGGACTCTAATCGGAGAGCTGCTGCTGGATGGCGGCGAAATCGATCCAGGCGCTCTCGCGGCTGATCAGCCCGTCGCTGAAGTCGAAGATATGCAGAAACCGTGCCTGCACCGGTCGTCCACGGCCCTCGAACCCGAAGGGCCGGCCCACCGCCGTCGCGTGCAGGATCGACTCGTCAACGACATGGTCGTCGCCGTACCAGCGCCGCACGGGCTCTAAGCGGACGATTCGAATGTCCTCGAACAGAGATCGATAGAAGCCGACGATTTGCTCGCCGCCGTGGAGCGGATCACCGGGGCGGCCGACGACGTCGTGCTCCGCGTCGGAAGTAAAGCCCTCGACGATCCCGTCAAGGTCGCCGGCTTCCTCGGCCCGGTAATGACCGTCCACGAGCGCGTCCATCTGCGCTCGAGTCATACCATTGGTCCCTTCCTGAGCACTCATCTCGTGTCCTCCTCTGGACGCTCGTGCGCGCCCCGCCGCTTGTATATCAGCGCACGAAGATCTTGCGCGACGCAGCTCGATGAACGGTCGCCTCCCTCGCCCATGCATCTGTTCGGTTTCCCCTAGACGCGTCTCGAAGCCGCTGAGGATGCACTCTGAGTGTCTGACTGGCGAACACACTGGCGGACGGCGGCCCTCGGAGAACCTGGGGGCCGCTCTCGTTCGGGAGAAAATCCCTGCAAAGTCGCGCAAATGGAACGGCCCTCCGAAGAGGGCCGTTCCTGGGGTACTACAGGGAGGAGAGATATGTGGTGTTGTCTGTGGGAGGTAGCCGGAATCAGGCCCCGAGTGGCCGACTGAACCGCGTGGAAGCGGTCAGCGCCAGATGCGCGGAGCCGAACCCGACCAAAAAGACTGTTGCGATGTAGTCGCCCCCGATCCCCGCCACGACCCCGGCTGCGACCGTCCCGGCGGCCAACGTGTAATCGAGTCCCGCGTGGGCGCTCAGGGGCAGGCTCCCCCGATTCGCGTCGCCGTAGACCGAGGTCGCGAGGCCGATCAGGAGGATTCCCACCAGGATGCTGAGCGCTCCGGCCAGGTAGCTGAAGCCGAGGGCGAACGGCGCCACGAACAGGAGCGGCGCCGCGATCACCTCGAGCGCGGCGTGGACATCGATCGGGATGGTTCTGAAGAGACTCATCGCGAAAACCAGGGTACGAACGTATGTGCGATTCGTGTGTGAGCGCGATCACAGTCGTCGCCTGGCAACCCGCGCCCGCGGGCGCGAACCGGCTCCGGCTACCGTTCGCGCGTGACCCGGCGTCGTGCCGACAGCCTGCTCGCCGAGCGTGGGCTCGCGCCCTCGCGGACGGCCGCCGCAGCCTCGGTCCGCGCCGGGCGCGTCCGGCTCGGGCTCGACGGACCCGAGGTCCAGAAGCCGAGCGACCTGCTGCCCGAGGACGCCGAGCTCGTCGTCGCCGCGGATCAGGAGTACGTCTCGCGCGGCGGGGAGAAGCTGGCGAGCGCGCTGGACGCGCTGCCGGTCGAGGTCGATGACCGTCGCGCGCTCGACGTCGGCGCCTCCACCGGCGGCTTCACCGACTGCCTGCTCCAGCGCGGCGCGGCGCTGGTGATCGCGCTCGACGTCGGCCACGGGCAGCTCGACTGGAGCCTGCGCCAGGACGCGAGGGTGCTGGTGATGGAGCGGATCAATGCCCGCGCGCTGGGGGATTCCATGCTTCCCTTTCGTCCCGAGCTCGTGACCGTCGACGTCTCGTTCATATCCACGGCGAAGCTGCTCGAGCCGATCGTGGCCTGCGCCGCGAACGAGTTCGACCTGCTCGCGATGGTGAAGCCGCAGTTCGAGCTCGGCAAGGAGCGCGTGGGCAAGGGTGGCGTCGTCAGGGACGCGGATGACCGGCGCGATGCGATCCGGCAGGTGGCGGCGGCCGCCGAGGCGGCGGGTCTCGTCGTCCGCGGGCTCGCCCCTTCCGGACTCCCGGGGCCGAAGGGAAACCTGGAGACGTTCATCTGGGCGACCCCCGGCGGGGAGGCGATCGACCTCGAGCGGGCCCTCGAGGAGGTCGAGGTCTGATGCGGGCGATGTTGATCACGCACTCGCACCCCGAGCCCGCCGCCTCGGAGGCGGTGGCCGCCACCGTCGAGGCGGCGCGCGGGGCGGGGGTCGAGCTGGTCGCAACACCGGATGAGCTGGAGAAGCATGGCGAGGCGGCCGCGGGACTCGTCCGGGTCGAGGACGGCGAGCGGCCGGACGTCTGCATCGTGCTCGGCGGGGACGGGAGCATCCTCTACGCCCTCCGCCGGTTCGCCGATACGGGGGTTCCGGTCTTCGGGGTGAACTTCGGGACCATCGGCTTTCTCGCGGCGGTCGAGCGTGACGAGCTCGAGGAGGGCCTGCTCCGGGCGTTCAACGGCGATTTCGAGGTTGTGAAGCTTCCGGCCCTCCGCGTCGACCTGCCGGTCGAGCGCCCCCTGGGCCTCAACGACGTCAGCTTCGTTCGCCGTCCTGACGGCCGCGTCGCGGAGCTGTCGTACCGCATCGGAGGCGAGGAGGTCGGGAGCGTCCGCTGCGACGGCCTGGTCGCGGCGACTCCAGCCGGGTCGACCGGGTACAACCTCGCCAACGCCGGACCGATTCTCGCGTGGGGCGTGGAGGGGTACGTGGTCAGCTTCATCGCGCCCCACACGCTCGCCGCCCGTGCCCTCGTTGTCGCTCCAAACGACGCACTGCTGGTCCGCAACGCCGCCGGCCGGGAGCCGGTCGAGATCGCCCTGGACGGCGAGGCCGCCGGGGAGCTCGAGCCGGGCGCGGAGCTGGAGATCCGATTCGACGACGAGGTCGGCACTCTCGCCCAGCTTGCGGGCACGAACTTCTATCACCGCATTCGCGAGAAGTTCGGCAAGCTGGCCTAGCGGCCACCACGTGGGGCGGCCGCTGGTGGCCGCGACCTGATTGCGAAGCCGGGTTGCCGAGCCGCTTTGCCACACTGGGTCGATGGCTCGCAAGTGGTGGACGCTGCTGACGACTTGCGTGGCGATGTTCATGCTGCTTCTGGACATCACCATCGTCAACGTCGCGCTCCCCGAGATCCAGCGCGACCTCGACGCCTCCTTCAGCGATCTCCAGTGGGTCGTCGATGCCTACGCGCTGACGCTCGCGTCGTTCCTCCTCACGGCCGGGTCCCTGGGCGACCGCCTCGGCCGCCGGCGAGTGTTCGCCGCCGGCTTCGCGATCTTCACCTTCGCGTCCCTGCTCTGCGGCCTCGCGACCGATCCGACCATGCTCAACGCGTTCCGGGCGCTTCAGGGAGTCGGCGCCGCGGGAATGCTCGCCACCACCCTCGCTCTGATCGCACAGGAGTTCCACGGGGCGGAGCGGGCGACCGCGTTCGGCATCTGGGGGGCGACGATCGGCGGGGCGGTCGCGATCGGCCCACTGGTCGGTGGCGTACTCACGGAGGCGTTCGGCTGGGAGTGGATCTTCTTCGTCAACGTCCCGATCGGGATCGGCGGCGATAGCGCTGACGATGCGCAAGCTCGCCGAGTCGAAAGCGCCCGACCCCGAGCCCATCGATTGGCCGGGGGTCGCGACCTTCTCCGCGTCACTCTTCCTGCTCGTCTTCGCCCTGGTCAGGGGCAATGCGGAAGGCTGGTCGAGCTTCCCGATCGAGGGGTCGCTCGCCGGTGCTGCCCTCCTGATGCTCGCCTTCGTGGGGATCGAGATGCGTTCCAGCCATCCGATGCTCGATCTGGGGCTCTTCCGCAAGCCCGCATTCGTCGGGGTCTCGGCAGCCTCCTTCGCCCTCCACGCGGGGATGTTCGCGATGTTCCTCTACCTGACGATCTACATGCAGAGCGTGCTCGGCCTCAGCCCGCTGGAGACGGGAGTGCGGTTCCTGCCCGTGACCCTGATCTCGTTCTTCACGGCGCCGATCGCCGGGAGGCTCCTGACGCGGGTTCCCGCCCGTGTCTTCTTCGGGCTCGGTCTGGGCCTGGTCGGCACGGGTCTCCTGCTGATGAGGGGAGTGTCTCCGGGATCCGAGTGGACGACACTGCTTCCGGGGTTCCTGGTCGCGGGGGTCGGAATCGGGATGACGAATCCGGCGATCGGATCGACCGCGGTGGGTGTGGTCGAGGCGGCAAAGGCGGGAATGGCCTCCGGAATCAACAACACGTTCCGCCAGGTCGGCATCGCCACCGGGATCGCTGCGCTTGGCGCCGTCTTCCAGAGCGAGATCCACTCTCGGCTTCCGGGCTCGGCCCCGGATGGGGCCGCCGAGGCGATTGCGTCCGCAGGCCCCGGGGCGGTGGACGCGGGCGGACCGCAGGCCGTGAGCGCCGCCAGGGATGCCTTCGTCGGGGCTTTCAACGAGATCCTGCTGATCGGCGCGATCGTCGCCTTCGCGGGCGCAATTCTCGGTCTGGCGCTCACCCGCGAGCGCGACCTGGTCGTCACCGGCCAGGAGACGCTGCGGGAGAGGGAGCCCCCGGGCGAAGCTGCAGCGGCTTAATCCGTCGTACCCCGTCGTTAGAACGGGGTGATGCTTCTCGAGCTGAGGATCGAGAACCTGCTTCTGATCGAGCGAGCCGAGCTCCGGCTCGGCCCGGGCCTGAACGCGATCACCGGCGAGACCGGGGCGGGCAAGACGATCCTGGCGCACTCTCTCGATCTCCTGATGGGCGGCAAGGCGCGCGCCTCAGATCGTTCGCCCCGGGGCCGCCGAGGCCTACGTGGAGGGGGTGTTCGAGTTGCCGGACGGGCTTCTGGACGACCCCGAGCTCGCCGAGCTCGCCGAGCGGCTGCCGGAGGACGCCGCCGAGCTCGTCATCGGCGCGGCGGGTGTCGGCCTCGGGGCGGACGAGCGCCTTCGTCGGCGGGCGCTCGGCCAGCGCCGCCCGACCTCGAGGCGCCTCGGCACGCGGCTCCTCGCGTTCTACGGCCAGCACGAGCACCGCAGCTCACGCTCGCGGCTCGGCCCAGCTCGACACCCTCGACGGATTCGCGGGCGACGAACATCTCGAGCGTGCGAGGCGCTTACCGCGCCGCGCACGCGCGACGTGCTGCGGATCGAGCGGGAGCTTGCCGCGATCCGCGAGCGGGAGGGCGCGCGCGAGCGCGACCTCGACCTCCTTCGCTTCGAGCTCGACGAGATCGAGGCGGCTGAAGCCCGATCCCGCCGAGGAGGCCGAGCTTGGCGCCGGAGCGCGAGCGGCTCCGCCACGCGGAGGCGCTGCGCGACGCCGCAGCCGCGGCGCGTCGGCGGCGCCTGAACGGGGACGACGGGGGCGCGTCGGCGGCGCGCGGCGGACGGCCGAGGCTGGCCTCGCGGCGCTCGCCGGGGTCGATCCCGCGCTCGACGGCTGCGCGGAGCGGGTCCGGCGGCGCAGGCTCGAGCTGCAGGACCTCGCCGCGCGAGCTGCGCTACTACGCCGACGGGATCGAGGCGGAGCCGGGCCGCCTCGAGGCAGGTCGAGGAGCGGCTCGAGCGCGCTCGAGCGGCTGAAGCGAAAGCACGGCGGCTCGATCGAGGCCGTGATCGCCCACGCCGACCGCTGCCGCGCCGAGATCGAGCGACTCGAGGGAGCGGGGGAGCTGGACCGACGAGCTGGCGAGGCGGAGCTCGATGCCGCGCGGCCGAGCGCGCGGCGATCTGGCCGCGCAGCTGAGCGAGGTCCGCGCCAGCACGGCCCAGCGCCCGAGAGAAGCGGGTCGCCGAGGAGCTCGGACCGGCCTCGCGATGGAGCGGCGCCAGGCTCGAGGTGCGCGCTCGAGCCGCAGTCCGCGACGGCTTCGGCGCCGCGGGGCGGAGTCGGTCGAGCTTCGGGTCGCGACGAACCCGGGGATGCCCGTCTCGCCGCTTCGCGACGCGGCATCGGGCGGCGAGCTCTCGCGCGTGATGCTGGCGCTCGCCGGCCTATGGGCGCAGGGGCGGCGCGGCGACGCTGTCTTCGACGAGATCGACGCCGGCGTCGGCGGGCAGACCGCCCGGGCGGTGGGCGAGCGCCTGCGCGAGCTCGCCGAGGACGCGCAGGTGCTCTGCATCACGCACCTGCCGCAGGTCGCGTCGCTCGCCCGACGCCACTTCCGGATCGCGAAGAGCGTCGACGGCGGGCAACGGCGCACGGTCGAGCCGGTCGCCGGCGACGACCTGGTCGGCGAGATCGTCCGGATGCTCGGCGGTCCGAGCGGGCGACGAGGCGGCGACGACGCCACGCGCGCGAGCTTCTCGAGGCGGCCTGAGTCGACCTCGCACCTGCCGGAATTTCGCTCGAGCCCCCCGGCTTCAGGGGGTTTCCGCCTCCGCACCGTCTAGACTCGATCCAGAGTGCAATGGACCCACGGCCGGGGACACCAGTTTCATCTTCGTCACCGGCGGCGTCGTCTCCTCTCTCGGGAAGGGCATCGCCGCGGCCTCCATCGGCCGCCTTCTCGTCTCGCGCGGCTACCGGGTCGCCGCTCCAGAAGTTCGATCCCTACATCAACGTCGATCCGGGGACGATGAGCCCGTTCCAGCACGGCGAGGTCTTCGTCACCGAGGACGGCGCCGAGACCGACCTCGACCTCGGCCACTACGAGCGCTTCACGGACGAGAACACCTCGCGCGCCTCCAACGTGACGGCCGGCGCGGTCTACAACTCGGTGATCCGGCGCGAGCGCCGCGGCGACTACCTCGGCGCGACCGTCCAGGTGATCCCGCACATCACCGACGAGATCAAGAAGCGCATCCTGATCGTCGCCGAGTCGCAGTCGGTCGACTTCGTCCTCACCGAGATCGGCGGCACCGTCGGCGACATCGAGTCGCTCCCGTTCCTCGAGGCGATCCGCCAGCTCTACACCGAGCTCGGCCCGAAGCGCTGCATGTTCATCCACCTCACGCTGGTCCCGTACATCGGCCACGCGGGCGAGATGAAGACCAAGCCGACCCAGCACTCGGTCAACGAGCTGCGCCGGATCGGCATCCAGCCCCACGCGCTCTTCTGCCGCTCCGAGAAGGGCCTCGACCGCGACATCCGGCAAGAAGATCGCGCTGTTCGGCTAGGTCCACGAGGACGCCGTGATCTCGGCGCGCGACGTCGACAACATCTACAAGGTGCCGCTCGTCCTCCGAGCCGAGGGCGCTGGACGACCTGGTGCTCGACCACTTCGGCATGGAGGCGCCGGCGCCCGAGCTGGGCGAGTGGGAGCAGCTCGTGCGCCGCGCGGACGAGCCGCGAGGCGCAAGGTCAAGATCGCGCTGGTCGGCAAGTACGTCCAGCTCGAGGACGCCTACAAGTCCGTGGTCGAGGCGCTCGACCACGGCGGCTCGAGCACGGGGTGAACGTCGAGGTCGAGCTCGTCTCGCTCCGAGGACCTCGACGAGGCCGCGCTCGACTGGGCCGACGGGATCCTGATCCCGGGCGGCTTCGGCGAGCGCGGGGTCGAGGGCAAGATCCGCGGCGACGCGGATCGCGCGCGAGAACGGCATCCCGCTCCTCGGCATCTGCCTCGGGATGCAGGTCGCCGTCGCCGAGTTCGCGCGCAACGTCTGCGGCATGGACGGCGCGAACTCCACCGAGTTCGATCCCGAGACGCCGTACCCGGTCGTCGACCTGCTGCCGGAGCAGAAGGAGGTCTCCGACATGGGCGGCACGATGCGGCTGGGCGCCGACCCGGTGAAGCTCCACGAGGGAACCCAGGCGCGCGAGATCTTCGGCGAGGCCGTCATCTACAAGCGCCACCGCCACCGCTATGAGGTGAACAACCTGCTTCGCCGCCGGCTCGAGGACGAGGGCCTGGTCGCCGGCGGCACCTCGCCCGACGAGCGCCTGGTCGAGATCGATCGAGCTCCCCGACCATCCCGTTCTTCGTCGCATCCCAGTTCCACCCCGAGTTCAACTCGCGGCCGACTCGGCCCGAGCCGCTCTTCCGCGACTTCGTCGGCGCGGCCGCGAACCGAGCGGCCGAGCGGCCACCCGCCGCCGCCGAGGCGGAGACGGAGGTCGAAGAGTCAGCTGACGCCGAGGACGTGAGCGTCCGCCGCCAGGGCTAGCAGCTCGACGCTCTAGGCGGCGCCGACGAGGGCCAGCTCGCGACGAGGAAGACGATCGTCGCCGTCCCGAAGGCCCCGGATCTTGATCCGCCACGTCGAGGAGATCCCGGCGATGCCGAACAGGAACAGCGAGGTGGCAAGGATCACCTCGGCGAGGGTGTAGTCGGCGGCCTTCACCTGGTGATCCTCGGAGCGAATGATCTGAGCCTCCGACGCGTCCTCGAGCGCCTTGCCCTCCGGCGTGCGGAGACCCGCTTCGGCCGCGTCGAAAAGCCGATGGGTCGCCTCAGAAAGTTGAGGGTCGCTTGTGCCCTCGGCCGGAGGTCGCACCACTCTTCTATCAGCGCGCCCGGCTGGCGGCTGGCGCGGTCGGCACCCGAGGGCGCCGGGGCATAGGGTGTCGCGACCGTGGGCACGGACGACCAGCGCATGCTCGACCGCTTCGTGCGGCTCTGCGAGATCCCGAGCCCGACCGGTGAGGAGCGAGCGGTAGCGGATGCGGTGCTCGAGGAGCTTGGCGGCGTGGGCGTCGAGGTGGGCGAGGACGACGCCGCCGGACCCGCGCGAGCGGCCGCCGGGAACCTGATCGCAAGGATTCCGGGACGCGGTGACGGCTGGCTCTCCTTCTTCTGCCATCTCGACACCGTCCCGCATGATGGGCCGATCGAGGTCGTCCGCGGGGACGGGATCTTCCGCAGCAGGGGCGAGACGATCCTGGGCGCCGACAACAAGGCCGCGGTCACCGTCCTCGTGGAGCTGGCGGCGCGCCACGTGGCAGACGCGCCTCCGCTTGGCCTGGAACTGGTTTTCACGGTCGCGGAGGAGGACGGGCTTCGCGGCGCCAGGGAGCTGGACACGGCGGCCCTCAGGGCGCCGTTCGGATTCGTGCTCGACCACGCGACGCCGATCGGCGAGGTGATCGTCGCGGCGCCGACTACAAGCGCCTCGTCGCGGAGTTCACCGGGCATGAGGCCCACGCCGGCATCAATCCCGAGGACGGCAACAGCGCGATCGGGGCGGCCGCGGCGGCGGTCGCCGGGATGAAGCTGGGTCGCCTCGACGACGAGACTACGGCGAACGTTGGGATCATCGAGGGGGGACGGCCTCGAACGTCGTCCCCGGTCACTGCCGCATCCTGGGCGAGGCCCGAAGCATCGACGGCGAGCGCGCTGCCGCAACCGTGGGTGAGATGGTCGATGCGTGCACCTGGGCGGCGGGGGAGCATGGCTGTGACGTCGATGCGCGGGTGACGGAGATGTTCCGGGGCTACCGCGTCGATCCGAAGTCCCCGGCGGTGAGCGTCGCATCCGCGGCCCTTCGGCGCCGCGGTCACGAGCCCTCGTTGGTTCACACCGGAGGCGGCAGCGATGCCAATGCGCTCGTCGCGGCGGGGTACGAGGCGATCCTCCTCGCAAACGGAACGGAGGCCAACCACACACCCGACGAGCGCGTCACGGAAGGCGCGATAGTGGGCATGCTGGCTGTGTGCGAAGCGGCGATCGAGGAGGCGGCACAAATGACCGCCATGGAAACGCGGTGAGGCGACGTTGCTGAAACTGCGACGGGGAGTGATGACTCAGCTCTGGGTTCGCCCCGCCTCGGTCGCCGACTACCTCACCAGCGGGCTGGCGCAGCGCATGATGGACCGAGAGCTTGCGGACGACCGCCTCTTGATCGCCTCGGCGCTGGCCGCGGGCGACGCGCTGGCGACGGCGGTCGAGGCGCCGGCAGAGCGCGTCCGGTGAGCGAGAAGCGCCTCACGAAGATCGGCGGCAAGCTGGTTTACCGGGGCCAGATCATCTCGGTCCGGATGGACACGTTCCAGTACGAGGACGGGAGCCGCTCGACGCGTGAGGTCGTGGTTCATCCCGGCGCCGTCGGGGTCGTCGCCCATGACGGCACGGTCCTCTACATGTGCGAGCAGCCGCGCGAGGCGGTCGGTGAGGCGGCGCTCCTCGAGATCCCGGCCGGCAAGCTCGACGTCGAGGGGGAGACGCCGCTCCAGTGTGCCCAGAGGGAGCTTGCCGAGGAGATCGGGAAGTCCGCGGGGGACTGGCGCGAGCTGAAGAGCTTCTACACCAGCCCCGGGTTCGCGACCGAGCTGTTCCACTTGTTCATGGCGACGGAGCTGTACTCCGTGCCGGAGCAGCGATCGGACGACGAGCGGCTCCAGATCGTGGAGGTCCCGCTGCAGGACCTCGATTCGGCGATCCAGCGCTGCGACGACGCCAAGTCGCTGATCGGCCTGCTCATGCTCAAGCAGCAGCTGCAGCCGCGCGGGCCGGGGTGATCGCAAGGCAGGGACGGGGGCCCCGCCGCTGAAGTAATTCGCATGGCGACGATTGCGCCGCCACGACGGAACGCAGAAGCCCAGCCCTCCGAGCGCTACGAGGCCCTCGTGCTCGACTTCCTCGCGCACCTCGAATTCGAGCGCGGGCTCTCTCGGAACACGCTCGCGGCCTATCGCACGGACTTGCTCCAGTTCGGCCGCTTTCTCGCGGAAAGGGATCGCGATGCCACGAATGCGACGGCAGCGGATCTCTCGGACTTTCTCGCGGACCTCGCAGAGGGCGACGGCAACGGCCGCACCTCATGCTCGACGGCCACGGTCAACCGGAAGGCTGCATGCCTGCGTTCCTTCTACCGGCACCTGAGGCGGGAGGAGGCGATCGAGGACGACCCTGCCGCGCAGCTCGAGACGCCTCGGCGGAGCCGGAAGCTGCCGGAGGTCCTGAGCTACGGGGAGGTGCAGCGCCTGCTTGCCCAGCCGAGAGGTGACGACCAGGTGACCGTGCGGGACCGTGCGCTGCTCGAGCTGATGTACGCGTCCGGCCTTCGGGCCTCCGAGACGATCTCGCTGGAGCTGGTCGACCTCGACCTGGACAACGGGATCGTCCGCGCCCGGGGAAAGGGCTCGAAGGAGCGGCTGGTGCCGATCGGCGGCAAGGCGATCGCCGCCGTGCGGGTGTACCTGCGCTCCGGTCGCCCGAGGCTCCTTCGAGGGAACGAGGAGCGAAAGCTCTTCCTCAACTTCAGGGGCGGCCCACTGACGAGGCAGGGGCTCTACAAGATCGTGCTCCGCCACGCCAAGGCCGCCGGGATGGGGGCCAGGATGAGCCCCCACACGCTGCGGCATTCCTTCGCGACGCACCTGCTCGCGGGGGGATGCGACTTGCGTTCGGTTCAGGAGATGCTCGGGCACGCCGATCTCTCGACGACCCAGCTCTACACCCATCTCTCGGGCGAGGAGCTGAAGGAGGCCTACTTCAAGGCCCACCCGCGGGCACACCTGGAGCGCTCGGCGGCGAAGACGTCTCACTAGCCTCCAATGCATGCCCGAGTTGCCCGAGGTGGAGACCGTCCGCCGCCAGCTCGAGCCTGAGCTCGTCGGCAGGCGGATAGAGGGCGTCTCCATCCTGGACGAGCGGCTCACCCGCCCGGAGCCACCCCGCTCCGTCGAGACGTCGGTTACGGGTCGCCGCGTCGAGGCTGTCCGGCGCCGCGGCAAGTACCTGCTGGTCGAGCTGGAGGGGGATCGGACCCTGGCGCTTCACCTGCGGATGACGGGCAACCTGCTGCTTCGGGAGGCGGGGGACGGGGCGGTCGCGGACCTGATGGAGACCGAGCGGCTCGGCGGCCCCAGGCTGTACGAGTCGCCGCCGGAGTTGAGCCACGTGCGTGCTCGCTTCGATCTCGACGACGGCCGCGAGCTGATCTTCACCGACCTGCGGCGGTTCGGGCAGGCGATCGTGCTCGACCGCGGTGAGGATCTGGAGGACTACTTCGCGGCGCGGCTGGGGGTCGAGCCGCTGTCCGACGAGCTGACGCCCGAGCTGGTGCTGGAGCTGGCGAAGGACCGGAAGGCTCCGCTCAAGTCGTTCCTGCTCACCCAGGATCGGATCGCGGGGATCGGGAACATCTATGCGGACGAGGCGCTGTGGCGCGCGCGCCTGCACCCGCTCTCGCCGGCCGGCTCGATGAAGGCCGAGCACGCGGAGCGGCTGGTGAAGGGGATCGTCGGGGCGCTCGAGGCCGGCCTCAACCACGGCGGCGCCAGCATGAACGACTATCTCGATTCCCGGGGGGAGCGCGGCTCGATGCAGGACGAATTCCTCGTTCACACCCGGGAGGGAGAGGAGTGCCGCCGGGGAGACGGCGAGATTCGCAGGATCGTGGTCGGAGGGCGCTCGACCTACTACTGCCCGGGGTGCCAGGAACGGCTGCGAAGGCGCCCGCGCCGGAGGACGAAGGCGAAGTGACCGAACCGCCGCCCCTGCCCGACGGCTTCAAGGTCGGCCACTGGTCGGATCCCGACGGGCTCACCGGTTGCAGCGTGGTCATTCCGCCCGCGGGCACGCGCGGCGGCGTGTGGGTGCAGGGGGGAGGGCCCGGGAGCCGTGAGACCGACACGCTCAATCCACTGTCGCGGTCCAAGGAGGCGAGCGCGATCCTGCTCACCGGCGGCAGCGCCTTCGGGCTGGCGGCGGCCGATGGCGTCGCGCGTTGGCTAGAACGGCACGACATGGGCTACTGGACCCCGTTCGGACGCGTGCCGCTGGTGCCGAGCGCTGTGATCTACGACCTCGGAGCCGGCGACCCCGGCGCTCGTCCCGGGCCGGAGGAGGGCTATGCGGCGTGCGAGAGCGCGAGCGGTGGCGTGCCG
The DNA here is from genome assembly GCA_963808565.1 of uncultured Solirubrobacterales bacterium. Taxonomy (GTDB): domain Bacteria; phylum Actinomycetota; class Thermoleophilia; order Solirubrobacterales; family 70-9; genus DASUPK01. Next base: position 183,748 of record CAWEGM010000008.1, on the reverse strand, counting down.
GAGCGGGGAGCGGTCGGTGTTGGGACGGGTGCGACCGTGGCTAAGGTCCTGGGCCGCGAGCGGGGGTCGGCGGGCGGGTTCGGATACGCGACGATCGGGACGGGGGCGGGAGAGACCGTGGCCGCGGTGGCGGCGGTGAATGCGGCCGGCGACGTGCTCGCCGAGGACGGCTCCGTGCTCGTGGGCCCTGTCGGAGAGGACGGGGAGATGGTGCGGGGCGCCGATCACCTGGTGGCGCTGGAGCGGGCCCCGGAGTACAAGGCGCCGGAGGGAAACACCACCCTGGTCTGCGTCTGCACCGACGCGGCGCTCTCGAAGCTCGAGTGCACCGTCGTCGCCAGGGCGGCAACGGCCGGCATCGCTCGCGCGGTCGATCCGACCTTCACGCCCGTGGACGGCGACGTCGTCTTCTGTCTCGCGTCGGGCGAGGGCGAGATGCGGGAGTACGGCTCGATGCAGATCGGGGTCGCAGCCGCGACCGTGACCGCAGCCGCGATCCGGGACGCCATCCGGCAGGCACGCTGATCCGTCCGGGGGCTGCGGCAACGTCCCTGGGCCATGCCCGGGAGCGTCAAGACCGAGGCCGTCGTCCTGCGGAGCATCCGCTACGGCGAGGCCGACCGCGTCGTCCACCTCTATTCCGCCACCCGCGGACGGATCGGGGCGATCGCGAAGGGGTCGCGGCGGCCGAAGTCACGGTTCGGCGGGCGGTTGGAGCCGTTCTTCCGGCTCGACCTGGTCCTGTACGAGGGGAGGGGGGATCTGTTCACCGTCACCGGCGCATCGACGCTCGAGGGACACGGACGGCTTCGCTCCGACGGCGCGGCGCTGGGGGCGGCGGGGCGGGCCTGCGATGCGGTGCTTCGCCTGCTCGACTCCGGTGAGCCGAACCAGGCCGCCTACAACCTGCTCTGCAACTACCTGGGGCTGCTCGACGCCGGTCCCGCAGCCGCGAGTGCGCCGGGGGCGGCGCTCGCCTTCCGTCTCAAGCTGGCGCTCGCCGCCGGGTTCTCACCCGAGCTCGCGAGCTGCGCGAGCTGCGGCGAGGCCGAGCACCTCGCCGCGTTCTCGGGATCGGCCGGCGGCGTCGTCTGCGCGAGCTGCGAGGGGGAAGGCTTCCCCCTGACTGCCGAGGCACACCGGTTCATGGTCGACGCGCTGGCGCGGCCGCTCTCCGAGGCACCGGTGGCCGAGCGTGGCGTCGCCGCGCAGGCCGATCGGGCGATCACCGAGACGCTCGAGCACCACGCCCACGTGCACCTGCGGGCGGCGGCCTAGGCCTTGATTCGGCCGCGGTGTTTGTGGCGGCCGTATACGGCGAAGCCGTCTACCGCCTCGGCCTGTAGAGCCGTTCCGACACCCGCAGCTTGATCGCGTTCGGGGTGACGTTGTTGAGACGCATGAAGTTGCGGAAGAAGAGGCCGGGCACCATCGATCGCTTGTCGCGGTCATAGGCGCGAAGCGCCTCTCTTACGACCTGGTCGGCCTCGATCTTGCCGGGCATCATCTCCCCGCCGACCTCGTCGTAACGTGCGACCTGCTGCCACTCCGTCGGCACCGGCCCGGGGCTGACCGCGAGGGCCTTGACGCCGGTGCCCCGGAGCTCCATGTGAAGCGCCTCGGTGAAGTTGAGCGCGAACGCCTTGCTGGCGCCATAGGTCGCCTCGTAGGGGAGCGGCTGCATGCCCGCGGTTGAAGCGACGGTGATCACGCCGCCGCGACCGCGATCGATCATCGCCGGGAGGAACGCCCGGGTGAGCACGACGACCGCCTCGCAATTGACCCGAACCATCTCCGCGTCGCGTCCGGGCGGCCCGTCGAGGAAGCGGCCGCGGAGGCCGAAGCCGGCGTTGTTGATCAGCAGGTCGACGTCCAGCCGCTTCCTTCGGACCTTGCCATAGAGCTTGTCGGACTCGTTCGCGAGGTCGCAGGTGACCACGTGTGCCTTGGTCGAAAGCTCCTCCGCGAGTGCGCGAAGGCGCTCCTCCCGCCGGGCCACCAGGACGAGCTCGTAGTCCCTTTCCGCGAGCTGCCTTGCGAACTGCTCCCCGATCCCCGAAGAGGCTCCCGTGATCAGTGCCGTCTCCGCCACGGAACGGAGCCTATTTCGTATCCCCAAGGCCGCGCCGCTCGGTCGTGCCGCCCGGGGTGAGAACATCGGTTGCGATGACAACGCAAACCGAGACGCTCGAGGCGCGCGTCCGCTCCTGGGAGGAGGAGTACCTCTGGGAAGCGGCCACGCGCTCATACCCCGCGCGGCGCGAGGTGCCGGAGCCGGACAGCCCCGTCCGCACACCGTTCCAGCGGGACCGCGACCGGATCGTGCACTCGAAGGCGTTTCGGCGTCTCAAGCACAAGACGCAGGTTTTCGTGGCGCCCGAGGGCGACCACTACAGGACCCGGTTGACCCACACGCTCGAGGCCTGCTTCATCTCGCGGACTGTGGCGCGCGCGCTTGCACTGAATGAGGACCTGACCGAGGCGATGGGCCTCGGGCATGACCTCGGGCATCCACCATTCGGACACATCGGCGAGGAGGTGCTGGACGAGGCACTCCGCGAGCACGGGAAGCGGTTTCGCCACAACGAGCACTCGCTGCGGGTGGTGGATGTGCTCGGCCGGGACGGACGCGGGTTGAACCTGACCGAGCAGGTGAGAGACGGGATCCTTCGGCACACGGGGCCGGAGAAGCCGGCGACCCTGGAGGGGAGGGTGGTACGGATCGTCGACCGGGTCGCGTACATCAACCACGACATCGACGATGCCGTCAGGGCGGGGATCCTGGACGACGGGGACCTCCCGTCGGAGGAGATCGAGCTGCTGGGCCAGACGGGCGCTGAGCGGATCGACCGACTGGTCCGCGACATGGTGGAGCGCTCGCGGGAGGAGGGGGACATCGCGCAGAGCGACGATGTGGGCGGCGCGATGCTGCGGCTGCGGAAGTTCATGTTCGAGCGGGTGTATCTCGGCGCGGAGGCGAGGGCGGAGCAGGAGCGGGCGAGAGTGGCGCTCCGGACCCTGTTCGACCACTACCTGGAGCATCTGGATCAGGTGCCGGCCACGGACCCGGAGGCGGATCCGGTGCAGCGGGTGACGGACTATCTCGCCGGAATGACCGACCGTTTCTGCCTCTCCACGTACGAGCGGCTCGTTGCGGCCAACTAGCTTTATGAGTTGATGGCTCGGTTCACCAGGGACAGCGTCGATCGCGTCAAGGACGCCGCGGACATTCTCGAGATCGTCTCGGCGTACACCGACCTCCAGCAGCGTGGTCAGGACCACTGGGGCAACTGCCCGTTCCACGAGGAGCGGACGCCGTCGTTCAAGGTGAATCCGCGGGACAAGCTCTACTACTGCTTCGGCTGTGAGGCGAGCGGGGACGTGTTCCGCTTCGTGGAGGAGAAGGAGGGGCTTGACTTCCCGGACGCGGTGGAGTCGCTGGCAGAGCGATACGGGGTGGAGCTGGAGCGAGATAGCGAGGATCCGCGCGCGGAGCAGTCGCGCCGGCGGCGGGCGCGGCTTTGGGAGCTGCTCGAGCGGACCGCGAAGTTCTACGAGCGGTACCTGTGGGACTCGCCGAAGGCGGGGAAGGCCCGGGCCTATCTGGCCGAGCGGGGGCTGCGCGAGGAGGTGCTGCGGCGCTTCGGGGTCGGGATGGCGCCGAGCGCGTGGGACCAGGTGCTGACGGGCAGCCAGCGGGCGGGGTTCAAGGTCGACGAGCTGCAGGCGGCGGGGCTGATCCAGAAGGGGCGGCAGGGCGGACATTACGACCGGTTCCGCTCGCGGATCACGTTCCCGATCCGCGACCAGCGCGGGCGGGTGCTGGGGTTCGGCGCGCGGGCGCTGAGCGCAGACTCGAGGCCGAAGTACCTCAACTCCCCCGAGGGAGAGCTGTACCGGAAGAGCCACACGCTGTACGGGATCGAGCGGGCGCGGGGGCCGATTGCGAAGGCGCGGCGGGCGATCGTGGTGGAGGGCTACACGGATGTGCTGGCCCTTCATCAGGCCGGGGTGGAGGAGGCCGTGGCGATCATGGGTACCGCGATCACGCCGGAGCAGTTGACGATGCTCGCGGGGCTGACGGACTCGGTGGTCCTGGCGCTGGACGCCGACCGCGCCGGGGCGGACGCGATGATCCGGGCGCAGAAGGTCGCCCGGGGGAGGGGGATGGAGCTGCGGGTGGCTGGGATGCCGGAGGGCGAGGACCCGGCCGACATGCTCGCCGACGGGTCGATCGAGCGGTTCAGCGAGCTGGTGGGTGGCGCGATAGACCTGCCGAGCTTCCGGGTGCGGACGGCGCTCGGGCGGGGGGACCTGGGGAGCGTCGCAGGGCGGGAGCGGGTCCTGGACGAGGTGGGCCCGGTGCTGAAGGCGTTGGGTGAGGCGTCGGTGGGATTCGACGAGCTCGTGCGGGAGGTGGCCGATCGGATCGACACCGATCCGAGCCTGGTGCGGGAGCGGGTGAGGAGCGCGACCGATCCGGCGCCGGGTGCGGGGGCCAACGGCGGGGGGGCGGATGCGGAGCCGATGCGGCCTCGGGTGCGGACTCTCACACCGCGGGAGACGCGCGAGCGGGCGCTGCTTGCGATGTGCATCGCGGACCCGAAGACCGGCAGGCGGTTCGTGGAGGAGCTGCGCCAGGAGCATCTGTCGCCGTCGGGTGCGCCCGCGCTGCGCTGGCTGAAGGAGCACCTGGACGACCCGATGAAGGGGCTGCCCCGGGAGGACGAGGAGCTCAGTTCGCTGATCAGGGAGCTCGTGATGCGGGCCGAGAGCGAGCCCGCGTCGGAGGGGGCGATGCAGCTCAACTTGGATCTGCTCGAGCAGCAGCGGCTGGAGGACGGGATCTCGGCGGCGCAGGGCGCGGGCGACTACGAGGCGAGCGCGCGGCTCTCCCGCGAGCGGGCGGCGCTCACGGACCGGATCGCGCACGCCGGCTTCGCGTCCTAGCGACCCGCGGCGCCGGCCCCGCCCGACAGCTTTCACACACTCTCCACACTCGCGCGCTTCCGGCGCAACATTCCGCGCCTTTCGTCACCGGTTCGGCCCAAATCCATCCGAACCCAGGCGGAAAATGCCTGCATATGACGAAAGAGGAGCTAGAGCGCTACCTGGCCGAAGGCCTCTGCTCGAACAGATCGGCAAGCGCGTCGGCCGCAACCCGTCGACGGTCAGCTACCACCTGAAGAAGCATGGCCTGAAGCCGGTGAGCCAAAGCGGCATGCCAGCAAGGGCTCGATCTACCGAGGAGAGGCTGCGAGTGCATGGTCGAAGCGGGGCCATCGCTTCGTGAAATCGGCGTCGGCGCTTGATCGAAGCGACTCAGCGTTCGGCACTGGCTGAACAAATACGGCCTCATGGACGGCGCGCAGGCGGCGAGCGCCGAGTCGAAGGAGGCCCGCCGAACGCGGCGAGAAGTACGCGTTGAACTCGAGTGCCGGCATCACGGCGCAGCCGCTTCATGCTCGAGGGCCGCGGGCTACTTCCGCTGCACGCGGTGCCGAAGGAGCGAGTCGCGGAATGGCGCCGCCGCGTCAAGCGCCGGCTGGTCGCGGACGCTGGGGGCGCCTGCGTCATCTGCGGCTATGACAGGTTCCGTGGCCGCCCTCGAGTTCCACCACGTCGACCCGACAACGAAGCGCTTTGCGCTCAGCCGCCATGGCAGCGACCCGCTCGTTCGCCGAGGCCCAGGAGGAGGCCGCAGAAGTGCGTCCTGCTCTGCTCGAACTGCCACGCCGAGGTCGAGGCCGGCGTGATCACGCGTCCCGGCGGTTTCGACGCTACGGCTTGTTCTTGAGCCGCTGAAGTTCCCTGCCTGAAGCTCCCCCGCCTGGATTCGAACCAGGACTCCTTGATTAACAGTCAAGTTTGCTGCCATTACAACACGGGGGACCGACATCTGCTGCCCGGGATCGATCCCGGAGCCACGCCATTGTAGGCGGGCGTCTGTAGGCATTCATCGGCGCCAGCGCTATGCAGCTGGTGCCTCGGCTGCAAGTCCGGGCGGCTTCCTCGACCAGATCCGCCGCCGCCGTCGGCGCCATCGTTGGCCTCGGCCCAGCGCCGCCAGCTCGCGCGCCCGCGCGCGGAACCGCTCGGCTCACCGAGCAGCCGGCGCACCGCGAGCCGCATCCCTCGCCCGGTCAGCACCCGCCGCGGCAATGACAGCCCCGTCCCCGACCACGCCACCCGCGCCGCGTTCTCGCCCATGTCGCCGGCGGCGGGGGACACCAGCAGCGGCGCCCCCGCGGCCAGCGCCGTCGCAACCGTTCCATGCCCGCCATGGCAGATCACGACGTCGGCGGCGGGCATCACCTGCGAGTACGGCATCCAGTCCGTCAGCACCGCATTGTCCGGCACCTCGATCGGCACCTCCGGCCGGTGCTTGTTCGTCGTCGCCACCACCCGCACCGGCTCTTCCGCCACCCCCTCCAGCGCCGCCCGCAGCAGCACACACTCCGGATCCTGCGAAGTGCTCGGCGCGATCGCCACCAGCGGCCCGCTCCCCTCCGGAATCTCCACCTCCTCCGCCGGCACCTCGAAGAACAGCGGCCCCGTCACCCGCACCCCCGGCGGCCACCGCCGCGGGTACTCCAACTGCGGGAACGTCCCCACCATCGTGAGCAGCTCGCTGAGGCCCCCATGAAACCGATCGAGCGGCGGCAACCCCAATCTCGCGCGCGTCTCGTTCAGCTCATCCCGGCCCCGTCGCAGCCCCATTGCCAGGAGCGGCCCCGTCGCCCGCCACGCCATCCGTCCCACCGGCGTCCGCGGCGGCCTCAACCCCGTCGCGTACAGCGGCATCCCCGGCTCCTGCACCGGATACACGTGCGGGATCAGCGTCGCGTGCGGCACCCCCGCCACCTCAGCCGCAAGCGTCGGCGCCAGGGTCAGGATGTCGCTCACCACCAGGTCGGGCTCGAACCCCTCCATCAACCTCGCCAGCGCCCTCGCAGCCGCCGCCGCCGTCTTCCCATCGGGTGTGTCCGGCCCGGGCGGCGGATACACCGTGTACTCCTGCGCCCCCGTGAACTCCAGCCCCTCACCCTCCACCGCCTCGCGCCAGTGCTCCCACGTCTCCACCAGCAGCTCGTGCCCCCGCCGCCGAAGCTCGCGCGCGAGCGCGATCGCCGGAAACGCATGACCCGGGTCGCCGAAAGCAGCCACAAGTAGCCGCAGCGGCCGGTCACCATCCCCACGGGCGCGAATGGATCCATCTGGGCGGCTCATTGCGCGGACCCTACGACCTACCCGCTATCTCTATACGCGAGGGTGCGCCGTAGGCGAAGCCGAGGCACAACCCGATTAGTCATGGCGAGGCGCAGGAACAACGCAGAGCGGCTCCGAAACGCGGTCTATGCGATGCCGGCCCACACCAAGGCCGCCATGCTCCGCGGAATCCGCGGCAGCCGAGTGATAGTCGGCGGATACGTCGACAAGCGCGGGGGCGTCTGCCCGATGCTCGCCGCCCACCGCAACGGTGGCCGCACCAACTACGGCACCTTCGCCCGCGCCTGGGATGCGTACACCGGCGCGGGCAACAAGCCCCGCCGCGCCTCCCGCCGCGAGGTCCGCACCCTCGAGGGCTACCTCGAGATGGCCCTCCTCCGTGAGGGAATCGCCACCGGCACCGCCCTCCCGGACCGCCCACTCTCAGAAGAGGTCCACGACGTCCAGGCCACCCGCCGCCGCCTCGCCGAGTCCGACGCCCGCGACGGCTCCGACATCTCGATCCAGGACGTCCTCGCCACTGCGTACGCAGAGCACGCGCTCTCGGCCGACGAGAACCGCTCCCCAGCCGAGGCCTGGTCCGCCGAGCTCGACCGTGCCGAGGCAGAGCTGCGAGGCGCGGACCGCTAGCGACTCCCTAACGTCCGCGCCTTGGCGCGGACCACCATCACCAGCGATCAGCCGCTTCATCTCCGTCGTCGTCCCGGTACGCGACGGCGAGTCCACGCTCGGCGAGTGCCTCGATGCCATCCTCGCCACCGACTACCCCAGCGAGCGCCGCGAGATCCTCGTCATCGACAACGGCTCCACCGACGCCAGCGCATCCCTGATCCGATCCCGCCCCGTCCGCTACCTGCCCGAGCCCCGCCCGGGCGTCTCCAACGCCCGTAACCGGGGGATCGCCGAGAGCGCCGGCGAGATCCTCGCGTTCGTCGACGCCGACTGCTTCGTCGAGCCGCAGTGGCTCACCGAAATCGCCCGCATGTTCGAGGACCCCGAGGTCGGCTGCGTCGCCGGCGATCTTCAGCACATGCCGCCCCGGACGGCCGCCGAGCGACAGGTCGTCCGGATGCTCGGCGACTGGCAGCGCTTTGCCTTCACCTCCAAGCCCTCCTACGCGATCACCGCCAATGCCGCCTACCGCCGCGAGGTCCTCCAGCGGATCGGCGGCTTCGATCCGCACATGACGCGCGCCCAGGACGTCGAGCTCGGCCTCCGCTTCCACGAGCGCAGCGGCCGTCGGCTCGCCTACGCGGAGCGCGCCACCGCCCGCCACCGCAACCGGTCTACCCAACTCGGCTTCTTCCGCCAGCAGCTGGGCTGGGCATACGGGGCAGGCCTGGTCGGCGCGAAATTCGAGTCTCTCGGCGGCGACCCCGTCAACCCGCCGCGCGCCCGCGAGATCCGCAAGACGCTGCGCGGCCTCAGGATCGTCCTCTGGCTGGGTATCCGTGGTCGCGGCCGCCGCGAGTGGATCGAGGACGCCTGGTTCGACCTTCTTCGTCAGATCGCGTGGTGGACCGGCGCCCGCGCGGGGCTACGGCGCGGGGCGCTCATTTGGACGGCTTCGCCCCCAGATCGCGGCCACAGCGGCCGCGCCAGATAACCGCTCAGGGCTTCGCCCTTCGCTCAGATTGGTGCGGCCTTGTGGCCGCTAGGGAATCTCTCCGCCCGCGTCCCCGGGCCGCACGAACGCGATCTCCGGAACGAGGCAGTTCGGCGAGGTCCGCAGCAGGAACCGCACGGACTCGGCGATGTCCTCCGGTTGGATCATTTCCTCGGCGGATACCTGTCCCTTGACGAAGTTCGTCATCGGCGTGTCGACGAACGCCGGCGCCAGCGCCGTCACCTGGATCCCCTGACCCGCGACCTCCTTCTGGGTCGCCTGGCTGAACCCGATCGCGGCCGCCTTCGTGGCCGAGTACACCGACAGCCACGGCTGCCCGTACTTCCCCGAGATCGAGGCGGTGTTCACGATGAGCGCCTTCCCATGCTCGCCGCCCGCCTCTCGCAGCATCGGCAGGCACTCCCGGGTCATCAGCACCATCGCGCGAAAGTTCACGTCCAGCTGCATGTCCACGTATTTCGTCGTCAGCGCGTCCATCGCCTCGCCGATACCGACGCCCGCGTTGTTCACCAGCACGTCGAGCCGCCCGACGCGCTCTCGGTGTGCCTCGATCAATGCCTTCAGATCCTCCTCCTTCGCCATGTTCGCCGCCACGTCAACCACCTCGGCGCCGCCCGAGCGCAGGTCCTCCGCAGCCGCCTCGAGCTTCTCCGGCCGCCGCGCCGACACCGTCAGCCTGTACCCGTCCTCTGCGAGCGCCCGGGCGATCGCCAGCCCGATCCCGCTCGAACCGCCTGTGATCAGTGCCGCTCTCTCCGCCACCCTCTCCTCCTCGAATCGCCGATAGCGGCGGGACCCTATCGACGCACCCATCTACGATGCCGCGCTGTGCCTCGAAAGCTCATCGTCCTGCCGCTCACGCTCCTCCTGCTCGCCTCGCTTGCCGGGTGCGGCGGGTCCGACGACGGATCGGGGACCCGTGATCAGCCGCCGCCAACCGCCGCCGAGTTCCCCTCGGCGAACGGCCAGACCCTCGAGCAGGTCCTCTCCGCCGCCACCTCCGAGGGACCGGTCGTGTCGCCGGCCGCTCGCGTCCTCCGGGAGGGCAAGAACCGCTTCCCCTTCGGGGTCTTCACCGTCGAGCACGAGCAGATCAACGACGCGGAGGTCGCTATCTACGCCGCACCCGGCGTGGGGCTCAAGGGCCAGGCCATCGGGCCGTTCCCCGCGAGAATCGTCGACCTCACGACCGAGCCGGCATTCCGCGCCCAAACGACCGCGAACGATCCCGATGCGGCACAGGTCGCCTACGTCTCGGACATCCCCCTGGACCGGCCGGGGCCGTGGACCTTCGGCGCCCTCACCCGCAATGGCGACACGTTCGCCGGCAGCCTCCTCCCGACCCCGAGCGAAGTCGGTGAGTTCGACCCGCCGGGAGTGGGGGACAGGGCTCCCTCCGTCCACACGCCCACGGCGCAGGAGGTCAAGGACATCTCCGAGATCGACACCCGCGTTCCGCCCGACGACATGCACGACGAGGACCTCGCCGACGTCCTCGGACGCAAGCCGGCCGTCCTCCTCTTCGCCACGCCGGCCCTGTGCCAGAGCCGGGTCTGCGGCCCCGTCGTCGACGCCGCCGCCCAGGTGCAGCGGGAATTTGGCGATCGCGTGGCCTTCATCCACCAGGAGATCTACAACGACAACCAGATCAACGCCGGGTCCCGGGCGCAGGTCAAGGCCTACGCACTCCCGAGCGAGCCGTGGCTCTTCGTGATCGATCGCACCGGACATGTGTCCACCGCGATCGAGGGTCCCTTCGGGGTCGGCGAGCTCGAGGCGGCCGTTCGCACGGTCGCGGGGTCCCAAAGCGGGTAGAACTAACCCATGGGGGACCCGGAGCTCCTGAGAATGCTCGCCTCAGAGGCCGACCGCCGCAGCCCGACGCTGATCGCCGGGGTCGAGGACCTCGCCGGATCGGGGCGAAAGGATCCCAAGAAGGTCGAGGAGCTGAGGGTGGAGGCCCACGGACTGAAGGGCGCCGCCATGGTCGTGGGCGAGGAACGGCTCGGCGAGCTCGCCCGGCTGATGGAGATCTACTTGAAGGACTGCGTCGACAAGGGAAAGATCGAGCCCGGCCCCGCGGCGACCCTCATCACGGCGGCAAGTGCTTTCGCAGAGGGAGCCGAGGCCGCGGCCGAGGGCGTCGCCGAGCCGGGGGCGGTGGGGGAGTCGCTCGAAGCCCTCGCCCGTTGACGCCGTAGCGCCCGGCTCAGGAAACGTGGTCGACGGCGTACTCGAGTCCCGCGAGGATGACCGCGGCCATCACCGCCCACGCCGCGATCAGCCATCCGCCCAGCTCGGCCACCCGGAGGGCGGGGCGCCGGTACTCGGGAAGGAGCGCGACCACGCCCGCGCAGAACACGACGACCGCCACCGCGACGATCGGCGCGACTACCAGCGTCCTGGCCGGCGCATCGAGCTCGTCCTCGACTCCTCGCCCGAGCCGCGAGCTGAGGAAGGCGATCACCGCGACGATCACCAGCGAGGCGCCGAGCATCCCCGCCATCGGTGCGGCGAAGGTCTGCCGCTCGCTCTCCTCCTCCGGCTCTCGAGCTCCCCTCTCCGTCATCAAAAAACGAATCTACCCGGGCCGGTACGCTCGCCCTGGGGCCGGTAGCTCAGGTGGTCAGAGCAGCGGACTCATAATCCGTAGGTCGCAGGTTCGAGTCCTGCCCGGCCCATTCGTTCCTAGCGCGTGTGCAGGTTTTCGAGTCGGCGCATCGTCGGGCCCACATTGAGCTCCTCGTAGTCCAGGTGTTCGATCAGGTGGCCGTGGAGATCACTCAGGCCATCAATCACGCGCCGCCGCGCATCGCCGTGATCGGTCTCGGTCAGGTCACGGGCCGCTGTCTCGACGATGTCGAGGAGATCGGAGACACGGGCGTGGTCGGCTTCCAGCCGGTCTACGACCGGGCCGACTGATGAGTCGGTCGCGCGCAACGCCGGAAACAGAAGCCGGTCCTCGGCTCTGTGATGCGCGTGGACGAAGCTGCAGTAACGCAGGCAGTTGATCTTCAGCTGCCACAGGGGGCCACTGGTCTTGAGGTCCGCCAAAGCGTCCTCGACCGCCTCGCCCGCGAGTCCCTCACTGACGTCGGCGGCGAGCTTTTCGACGGTCTCCAGGTCGTGGCGGATGGCCGAGTGGACCCAGAGCATCTCCTCGAACATCGCCCTACCTCGGTCGGTCTCGGGCGTGTCCTCGACGCTCGTCATCCTCGGGCCGCAGCGACACGCTCGCGCACCCGAGGAGCGACTTGCTGGATGAAGGTCCGAAGCGTGTCCGGATCGGGCGGGGTGGCGAGGGTGAACGAGTCGAAGCCGACGTCGAGAACGAGGTGGGTCAGGGCCTCCACCCAGTGGTCGGGTGGGCCGACGACCGCCTCGTCGGTTTCGCCGGGCGGCGCGGGCGCCTCCGGGGCGAACGCACCGACTACGTTGTAGATGCGCCGGATCTCGCTCGGCTCTCGGCCGGCCTTGCGGGCGGCGCCGTCGATGACGGCCTGAGCCTCGGCCGCAGCTGCCGGAGGCATGTAGTTCATCAGCGGGGCGAACCAACCGTCGGCGACACGCCCGGTTAGCCTCAGCGCGCGCGGCTTCGCGGTCCCGAGCCAGATCCCGATCGGGTGTGCAGGCGCGGGGCCGGGCTTCATCCCGTCGAGGTGGTAGTGGCGGCCGTCGTGGCGGATGGAGCTGGCGCCGCTCCAGCTGGCGCGAAATATCTCGACCGCCTCCTCGAGCGCCTCGATGCTCTCGCCGGGGGTGAGCTCGGGGGCGCCCATCGCGTGCGCGGGCCCCAGGTAGCCGCCGCCGCCGAGGCCGGCCTCGAAGCGCCCGCCACTAAGCAGATCGAGCGTCGCCGCGGCCTTCGCGTATACGGCAGGTGGGCGCAGCGGCAGGTTTCCGACGGCTTGGAAAACGCGGATCCGCTCGGTGCGGGCGAGGATCACCCCGAGCAGCGCGAGCGAGTCGAGATGGGCGCGCTGGTAGGGGTGGTCCTGGACGCCCAGCAGGTCATAGCCGAGTTCGTCGGCCAGGCCCGCGGTCCGCATCACCCCTTCGGGGTCTCCGGCGTCGGGGCTGAGGAAGTACCCGAATTCGACCTCGTGTCCGTAATCGATCATCGCTCACAAAATCCTAGCAACCCTTAAAACCAGAGCAACATCTAGATCGCTAGTGTGTTCCTAATGCCTGCAAAGACCAATCAAAAGCGGCGACCCGACGCCGCGACCTGCGCGCGCGGCGACGCTGCGCTCGCCCGCGCTTTTGACCTGCTTGGCCGCCGCTGGACCGGAGTCGTGCTCGGCAACCTCAGCACCGGTCCTGCCGGCTTCCGAGAGCTCGCCCGTGCGATCGAAGGCATCAGCGACTCGATGCTCTCGACGCGCCTGAACGACCTGAGCGACGCCGGCCTGGTCATCCGAACCGTCGACGAGGGACCGCCCGTCTCCGTCGCCTACACCCTCACCGACGCCGGTAGGGCGCTCATCCCAGCGCTCGCGCAGATCAGCGGTTGGGCCGAAGACCACCTGCCAGACTCCGAGAATGCCTGACGTATTCGTCCTCGAAGGCGTGCGGACACCGGTAGGCGGCATTTCTCCAGCCGCCCCATCCACACTGCCCTCGATCCACCGGATAACCCGGCGCTGAACGATTTTGTCGCCCTGCTCGAGGCGGGGAAGAACGTTCTTACGGCGCAGCCATACAACTACCTGCCGGCCCGTGATTCGAGTTTCGTGGACGCTCTCACCGTTGCCGCCGAGCGAGGGGGTGCCACGTTTCACGCAAGCGGGGTCAACCCCGACTTCGTCGCCCAGCGCTGGGCAATGGCGCAGACCGCACTCTCAAATGGCATCAGCCAGATCAAGGTCGAGGAGTACTTCGAGTGCGAGCAGCAGGCCAACAGCACTCAGCTCACCTTGATTGGACTCGGCGGAGATCCGGCGGAGGCGATGGACGACCAGAGCCCGGCGCTCTATTTCCAGCGTCAGTACTGGTTCCAGATGATTGAGCAGATGGCCGCAGCTGTGGGCGTCGAGCTAACACACATAGAAGCCGCCTGCCATTCGGAGCCGGCTCCAAGGGACCTGATGTCCCCGGTGATGAACATCAAGAAGGGCCAAACCGGGCTTGTGTCCTATGAGTCGACCGGCTACGTCGATGACTCGCCCTTCATCGTCGTCAAGGTCGGGTGGTATCTCACCTCCACGATGAAGCCAGATGGGGTTACGGCGGACACCCAATGGATCGCCACGATCGAGGGACGACCGTCGACGCGATGCGTGCTTGACGTAGAGCCGTCGATCATGACTGACCGCACCACGATTGAGGGAGAGCCGGCGGCGCCCGGCTATCTGGCCTTCGCGGTGTGCTTGCTCCAGGCCGTCCCCGGCGTTGTTTCGGCGGCGCCTGGATTCAAGCCGACAGATCTCCCCGCCGTTCACTGGAAGCGCGATATGCGGCTCGGCGATCAGGCTCTCGTGGCCTGATGCACCGAGGACGGCGCTAACGCGCTCACCGTACCCGCGCGCTTTCCGCATTCGCGTGGAAGTGGGAGCGAGGCTCGGCGGGAAGTCGCGGCTTTGGACGAAGAGGAGCGCGTCGTCGATCAAACCGCTACTCGCTTGCGCGAGGCGAGTCAGTTCGTATACGGAAGACCGGGTACTTGGCAGCCACCCCCTCGAAGTCCTCTAGCGGAGCCGAGGGATCCGCTGCGATATGGGCGCGGGCTCCGGGCGCCAGCTGAAGGTAGCGCTGAAGAATCGGCCCGCGAATCTTCGGGTCCACCTCTTCGAGACGTACCGCTTCACGTCCGCCATGTCGCAATACGGCGTGACCACTGGCGGCTCGTACATTGGCGACCCAGTTCACCCCCTCGCCGAGCATTGCTACGAGGTATCTCTCGCCTTCGTAGTCCGCCACTACCACCGGGAACGATCTGACACGGCCGGAACGGCGGCCGCTTACCTCAAGCGTCTGCATGCGATGCGGCGGCAAGCCAGCCGCAGCGGTCCTCCTCATCATTCCGTTGAGGAACCTCGCCACCCGATTCGGCCGGCCGCCTCTGTACATCCACTTCTCGAGCTGATGGGTGATCTGCCCAGCCTACGGCCCATGAAAGCCCCGAAAGGCGGGGCTTTTTCTTGTGCGCCGGGGGGTAGTCGCCGACGCCTCCACGCCGCGGGAGCGATCGGGACCTACGACTCGGCGGTGATCGAGAAGGACGAGGACGGCAAGGTCCATGTCCACAAGACCGAGAAGCCGACCCAGCACGGCGCCTGGACCGGGGCCGGCGTCGGAGCCTTGGTCGGGATCCTCTTCCCGCCCGCGATCATCGGCAGCGCGATCGTCGGTGCCGGCGCCGGCGGACTGATCGGCCACCTGAGGGGCGGCGTGTCGCGCGACGATCTCAAGGAGCTCGGCGACGAGCTCGAGGCCGGAAGCGCCGCGGTGATCGTGCTCGGCGAGTCGAAGATCGAGGAGCAACTCGAGAAGGCGGTCACGCGCGCCAACAAGCTGATCGAGAAGCAGATCGATGCCGATGCCGAGGAGCTCCAGCGCGAGATCGACGCCGCGGCTAAGGAGGGTGCGAACTAGGGCTGCACCAGACCGCGAGGTCGAGTCACCTCAACCGGGGCGATCTCCATCGGTGGTGCCTTGTCGCGGGGGTGGCGCTCGAACCAGTCCGCGTAGCGGTCGGCCAGAGGAGCGGCGGTGAGGCCGTGTGCGAAGACCGAAAGCCCCACGGTCAGGTAGGTCGCGAGGACGATCAGGTGTTCGTGGGGTAGCTGGGACTCCTCGATGATGATCACTGCGAAGACGATCGAGGCCAGGCCGCGTGGTCCGAACCAGGCGAGGAAGCCGAGGGTCGGCAGGCGAGCGCGTGAGCCGAGCATCGCGATCACGACGGGCACCATTCGCACGATCGTCAGGCTGAGGACCGCATAGAGGGCAAGCTCCCAGCTCGCCTCCCCGAGCGCGGGGCCAAGCAGGATCGCCCCGAAAATCAGGAAGGTGACCCCGCTGAGCACGCTCCCGACCTCCTCGATGAGCCGGTTTTCGTCCTTGGGGTCGCGCCTGATCACCGCCCGGAAGACCATCCCGGCGACGAAGGCCGCGATGAAGCCCGATCCGTCGAGTGCGCTCGCGGTGCCGTAGGCGAGGACGGCGCCGGCGGCCGGGATCACCTGGCGCCAGCTGCCCGCGATCAGATCCCTACGGCCGGCATGAACGACGACGGCTCCGACCAGCAATCCGGCGGCGACCCCTCCGGCGACGCCGTAGCCGACCTCCTCGAGTAGAAGCGTCATCCCGGTTCGCCCTTCGGAGATGCCCGATTCGATATCCGCGGCGGCAACGGCCGCGAACAGCAACGGCACGCAGATCCCATCGTTGAGCCCGCTCTCGATGTTCAGCCCTTGCCGAATCCGACCCGGAACCCGAGGCTCGGTGACGACCGCCTGGCCGAGGGCGGCGTCGGTCGGCGCCAGGATCACCCCGACGATGGCGGCTTCCCAGAAGGTCAACTCGTTGAAGATCACGGCAGCCGCAAGGGCTCCCAGGGCGATCGTCAGCGGCAGGCCGATCCCGAGCAGGCGCGCCGGAACCGAAACCTCACGCCGGAGCGCTCCAAGGTCGATGCGCGAGGAGTCGGAGAACAGTACGAGCGCCAGCGTCGCCTCGGCGAGTGCTCTGCACGGTGGAGCTGGTGCTTTCGATGTCGATCTCGTCGAGGACCTTCGGGCCTACGAGGATCCCGATCGAGACGAACAGCATCGCCGGGGTGATCGGCGACCCTGACAGCGGCTTCGAGACCGCGGCGACGGCGATCAGCGCCAGAGCCACGATCGTCAGCGACCACTCCATTCAGGCTCTCTCCATCACGGTTGACTCTTGTGCCCGAAACCTACGACCATCACCTGCGGATTCATACAGGCCTCCAGTGCCCAGTCAAACGACCGCCCACTCGCGGTCGGTAGCCTCGAGCCATGGTCTCCGACTGGCCCACCCTCTCCTACGACGCGTGGAGCGCGACCTGCGACACCCTCCACGCCCACACGCAGGTCCTCGGGAAGCTCGCGGTCGAGCTGGCACCCCCCGAACCGCAGCTTCAGCATGCCGCCCTTCAGCTCACGCCCCGGGGCTGGGAGACCCTGCCGTTGCCGGCCCCGAATGGTTCCGGAGCGATTCGCGCCGCGCTCGATCTCCGCTCACACGAGGCGCTCGTCGAGCACAGTGACGGGCGAGAGACGCGGGTCGCGCTCACGCCGCACCGGCCGGTCGCGGAGGTGACGAGAGAGGTCCTGGAGGCTGTGGACCGCCTCGCGGGCAGGGTCGAGATCAATCCAACTCCGCAGGAGGTGCCCTGGACGGTTCCTCTAGACGAGGACCACGAGCACGCCACGTACGAGGCGGATCAGGTCGCCACCTACTTCGCCGCCGCCACCCAAGCTGCACTGGTGCTTGCCGCGTTTCGGGGGGCCTACCGTGGACGCTCCACTCCGGTCAACGCATGGTGGGGGACCTTCGATCTCGCCGTGGCCCTCTTCTCCGGACGGTCGGTCGACCCGCCCTCGGACGACTTCATCATGCGTAACTCGGCGGACGCGCAGCTGATCCAGATCGGCTGGTGGCCCGGCGACCCGAATCATCCCAAGGCTGCCTTCTTCGGGATCGCCTATCCCCCGGAGGATGGGTTCGGGCAGGGAGATGTGCGCCCGGACGCCGCCCGCTGGGACGCCGACCTCGGGGAGTGGGTACTCGACTGGGACGACGTCCGCGCCGCCCCCGATCCGCACGCCCTCGCTCTCGAGTTCGCCCACTCCGCTTATCGTCACGCCTGCGCCGTGTGCGACTGGGACCCCGTCCTCGCGGCCACCACGGAGGGCGAGCCGCCGCCGGTCCACTGAGAGCATCCCCCCGCGTATGGTCAGGGGATGCGCTCCCCCTCGCCGAGTTCGCCGCCACCCGTCAGCGGGCGCGATCACAAGGTCGGGGGGGATCCGCCCGAGCTGACCCTGATCGAGTACGGCGACTTCGGTTGCCCGTTCTGTTACGCCGCGCGCCGCCCAGTCGACTCCCTCCTGGAGCGCTACCCGGCGATGATGCTGGTCTGGCGGCACTTCCCGGATCCCGAGCTGCACCCCGGCGCCGACCTTGCCGCGGAGCTCTCGGAGTTTGCGGCGCAGTACGGGAAGTTCTGGGAGGCGCATTCGCTCCTTCTCGCAGGTCGTGAGCACTTCTCGCTCGATGAGCTGATCTCCGTCGCGGAGCGACTTGAGCTCGACCCCGACGAGGCGAGATCCGCCCTTGAGAAGCGTCGTTTCCGCGAGCGGGTGAAGGACGACGTGGAAGGTGGGAGAAGGGCCGGGGTCCACGGCACCCCCACCTTCTTCGTCAACGGCGAGCGACTCGAGGGTCCGTGGCGCCGGCTCAGGGAGGTCGTCCCCGCCGCCTTGGAGGGAAGCGGAGAGTGACCGGCCGAGGGGAGCCGGTCGGGCTGGGGGCGCCGGAGACCCCCGACCGTGACGGCGCCTTCCCGCGCCTGGACGAGAACCAGATGGCCCGATTTCGCGGACTCGGCCGCGTCCGCTCGGTTGAGCCGGGTGAGATCGCTGTTCGCCGCCGGCGAAGAGGGCGAGACCTTCTTCATCATCGAGTCGGGCGCAGTCGCGATCGTCCAGGGCTACGGCGAGGAGAACCGCCTGATCGCCGTCCACGGCGAGCGTCGCTTTCTCGGCGAGCTCGGCCTCCTGCTGGGCCAGCGGCTCTATCTGTCCGGCGTCGTCCGGGACGCGGGCGAGGTGATCGAGGTGCCGCTCCAGACGCTGCGCGAGATCGTCGACGAGGACAAGACGCTCAGCGACCTGATCCTCGGGGCCTTCATCGCCCGGCGCTCGATCCTGATCGACTTCGGCACTGGGATCAGGCTGATCGGCTCCCGGTTCTCCCCGGATTCTCGCCGGCTCCGAGAGTTCCTGGCGCGTAACCGCATGCCGCATCACTGGATCGATCTGGAGGAGGACGAGGACGCCGAGGCGCTGCTCGGCCATCTGAGCATCGACCCGACGAGACGCCGGTCGTGATCGCGGGCGGGGGAGAGGTCCTCCGCAATCCGACCAACGCCGAGCTCGGGCAGAGCCTCGGCCTCGGCTCGAGGGGGGCAACGCCGGCGTTTTGCGACCTGGTCGTGGTGGGCGCCGGGCCGGCCGGTCTCGCGGCCGCGCTGTACGCCGCCTCGGAGGGACTCGACGTCCAGGGCGTCGAGTCGGTCGCTGCGGGGGGGCAGGCGGGAACATCCGCCAGGATCGAGAACTATCTCGGCTTCCCGGCGGGGATATCCGGCAGCGAGTTGACCCAGAGGGCAGGGGTTCAGGCGTTCAAGTTCGGGGCGCGCCTGGCGGTGCCCGCTGCGGCCGTCGGACTGACCAGCGAACCGGGCAGGCACGAGGTCCAGCTGTCGAACGGCGAGGTCGCAACCGGCCGGACCGTGGTGATCGCCACCGGCGCCCAGTACAGGCGCCTCGACGTCCCGCGGATGGAGGAGTTCGAGATGGGGGGCGTCTACTACGCGGCGACCCAGGCCGAGGCGCAGCTCTGCGCCGGGATCCGGTCGTGATCGTCGGCGGAGGTAACTCGGCCGGGCAGGCCGCGATGTTCCTCTCGCAGCGAAGTCCCGGTACGCGACTGCTCATCCGCGGCGGAGACCTCGGGAAGTCGATGTCCCGCTACCTAGTCGATCAAATCGAGCGAAACGAGTCGATCAAGGTCTGCCTGCACTCGGAGGTGGTGGAGCTGGGCGGGGATCGGGAGCTCGAGTGGCTGACGGTCTTGGACACGCGATCAGGAGATCGCACGACGGTCCCGGCCAAGGCACTGTTCGTGTTCATCGGCGCCTCACCTCACACGGAGTGGCTGAACGGGCAGCTGGCGACCGACGACGCCGGGTTCCTCCTCACCGGGCGGGACGTCCAGGGCGAGGATCTCACCGAGTACGACGGCGAGCGTCCCCTCTTCCTCGAGACCAGCCGCCCCGGGATCTTCGCCGTCGGCGACGTCCACTCCGGCTCGATCAAGCGCGTCGCCTCCGCCGTCGGCGAGGGCTCGATGGCGGTCCGGCTGGTCCACCAGAGACTCGCCGGTGCCTACCCGCATCCTGTCGGCTAGGCGCCGGTGAAAGCGCCGGTGCGTTGCCGGCGGCGCCTGCCGCGATGCGGCCCTTCGTCGGCGACCCCTCCGCGACCCGTGAACTCGCGATGCAATCCGAGTTCCGCTGCGATCTTCCGCATCACCTTGCTCTGATCGGGAAGGACGAAGCTCGCCGCGATTCCCGAGGCGCCCGCCCGGCCGGTGCGGCCGGTGCGATGGACGTAGGTGTCGCGGTCCTCGGGGGCGTCGTAGTTGATCACGTGGGTGATGTCCTCGACGTCGATGCCGCGCGAGGCGACATCCGTGGCGACGAGGGTGTCGCAGTCACCGCGCTCGAAGCTAGCGAGGGCGCGCCGGCGGTGGCTCTGACTCTTGTTTCCATGCATCGCCAGCGCATCGATCTTCTGCCGGCCGAGTCTCTGCACCAGTCGATCGGCCCCCCGCTTGGTGCGGACGAAGACCAGTGTCCTGCCGCGTTCTGTGTCGCGGAGCTCGGTGACCAGCGCATCGACCTTCGCTGCGTGTTCGACGTGGACGAAGCGGTGCTGAACGTCGGCGCGATTCTCGGCCTTGGGTGTGTGGACATGGCGGCGGGCGTTCCGCGTGTAGGAGGCGGCGAGCCTCCCTGCCGCTCCCTCCAGAGTCGCCGAGAAGAACAGCGTCTGGCGATCGCCGGGGATCTGGCCGACGATTCGGTCGATCGCGGGCTTGAAGCCGATGTCGAGCATCCGGTCCGCCTCGTCGAGGACGAGCAGGCGAACGTTCTTCAGGCTGAGATCGCCGCGCCCGAGCAGGTCCTCGAGCCGGCCGGGGGTGGCAACGACGATATGGGCCTGGGCGGCCTTCTTCGCCTGTGCGTGGATTCCGACGCCGCCGAAGACGGCGGCGATCCTCAGGTCGCGTGCCCTTGCGATCGAGCGGAGCTCATCGACGATCTGCTCTGCCAGCTCGCGCGTGGGCGCGAGGACGAGCGCCGCGGGGCGCCGTGCGTCCGCCTGGACGCGATCCACCATCGGGATGCCGAAGGCGAGCGTCTTGCCCGAGCCGGTGGGCGACTGGACGAGGACGTCCTCGCCCGCGAGGACGTCGGCGATGCAGAGCCTCTGGACTGCGAAGGGCTCGGTGATACCGCGCTCGGCGAGCACGCCCAGGACTGGGCGAGACACGCCGAGATCGGCGAATGATTCGGAAGACATTAAGTGCGTACTCCTTATGTGCGTTGGGGAGATCCTGTGACCCGCAACGCGCATTCGGAGCGCAGGGAGGGAACGGAACCTCTCGGGGACCCGGTTGGTCGACCCGATGAGCCCAAGGTAGCAGGGCGGGGCGTCTGAACCGCACCCCTCCGACCGGGACGCTGTCGCTCAGGCGGTTCCCGGTGGTTCCATCCCGAGCCGGGCGCGAGCCTTGCGGACCGCGAGGGTCGAGGTCCTGCAGGCGTTCGCGATCTGATTGTCGGGACGCCCGGGATCGCGGTTGATCTCGAACTCGATCCGTGCCTGAGAGCGAAGCTGAAGACGCTTCTCGTTCGGCGCGTCCTCGCCGAGCCCGTCGAGCCCGGCTTCTCCGGCCATCTCCCGGCGGCACGACAGGCAATAGAGAACCCCGTCCTCACTTGCCCAGGTACTGGGAAGACGCGGCCGCTCGACCGCATCGGTGAAGCTGACCGTGACCTCACAGCGAGCGCAGGTCCAGGAACTCTTCTCCCCGCGCGCCAGTTCGGGCTCAGTCATCCAGAAACCACCTTCCTGACCCTCTTGAATGGGTTCGCGCGAGGGATGAGGGGGGAGTGCCGACGAGCGAATGCCTCCGACCCAGTGTAGGGGCCGTGCAGGAGGGCTACTCTCGCTGCGGAATGGAACGACCCATTTGATCCGCGCGCGGGTGGCGGCAGCTCGCTCGATGCTTCGCCGGCACCCGACGAGGGTCAGCCTGGCGGGAGGCACGCTGGTCGCGGTCGCTTTGGCGATCGCACTCGCCGGAAACGGCGACGAGTTCGTCGCGGCTCTCGGCTCGGCGCCCCTCTGGGTGCTTGGCGTCGCCGTTGCTCTGCACGTGGTCTGGCTGATCACCCGCAGCGAGGCCTGGAGCGTTTGCATCGGGGCCGCCGGCGGGAGCGTCAGCAGGCGGCGGCTGTACCGCGCCTCGAGCATCGGCTACCTCGGCAACATCTTCAACGGTCAGTTCGGCCTTGCCGTCCGGATCACGGCCCTGCGCCGCAGCGCGCCCACCGAGTGCCCTCGTGCCCCCGTCCTGCTCGCCGCCGAACTCCCGATCGTGGTGATCGAGGCGGCGCTGGCTGCGATCTGCTCGTTCACGCTCGTGGGGCCCCTCGGCCTGCCCTGGTGGTTGCCGCTGATCGGCTTCGCGGCGATGGCCGCGGTGATCGGTGGGATGCAACGCGTTGCGCGCCACCGGCGCGAGGGATTCTGGACCGGGATCGCGGTTCTCCGCGGAATGCGGGGGCGCAGCCGGATCGTCGCCCTCGTTTGCGTCGCCGTCGTCCTCCAGATCGCACGAAACTGGCTGCTGCTCAACTGGAGCGGCGTCGATGCGTCGGTCCTCGACTCGACCGCGCTCCTGATCGGCCTCGCGGTGGTCGGCCTCTTCCCGGTGGGCCCGAGCCTCGGCGCGGCCACCGCCGTTCTCATTCTCGGCACCAACGGTGTCGCGGCGTCGGCAGCGGCGGGTGCGCTGCTCACCGCCACGGCGGCCGTCGGGGCGCTCTGCTTTGCCAGCTGGGCCCTCGCGGATCGACTGTGGCCGCGCCCGGCAACCGCCGGGACCGCCGCCCCCATATAGGCGCAGGAAGAGCTCCTCAGGAGGTGAGAACGAGCGGTCTGCCGAAGCACATGTCGTACGCGCCACCCGATAACTCCCCTCAGAGATCCATGCGAACGCGATTAATTCCGGTGTCCGCGGCGGTCTTGGTAGAAAACACGTCAAGGGAACGGCCGCAACGCCCGGGCCGTTGACGAAAGAGAGGACTCCGGATGACGAAGGGTCTCGCCCGACTAGCCGACATCGCCTACCGCCGCCGGGGGCGGGTCGTCCTCGCGTGGATCGTCGGCGCCATTGTGATCATCGGGGTGGGCTCGTCGATGGCCGGGGAATACGAGGCCGACTACCAGACCCCCGGATCGGAGTCGAAGGCGGCGAGCGAACTGACCACGGAACGCTTCGACGGCTACTCCGGTCAGGAGATCTACGTGGTTGGAAGGATCCCGCCGGGTTCGCCGGCCCGGCGGCCGCCGAGGAGCGACTACGCCCCTTCTTCGAGCAGGCCGAGCAGGTCAATCACGTCGATCCCCATGTCAGGCCGCTCCGGATCTCGGACAACGGTGAGATCGTCTCGACGACGCTTCCGTTGACGGTCGACGGCTGGGAGGTCGAGAAGGAGGACGGCGAGAAGCTGATCGATGCGGCCGAGCAGAACAGCGGCAGCGGGCTCGAGATCAAGCTCGGGGGCGATCCGATCTACGCCGCGCAGGAGCAGGCGAGCCCCGAGTTCATCGGATTCATCGGCGCCGCGATCGTCCTTCTGATCGCCTTCGGATCCGTCGTGGCGGCCGGCCTCCCGCTCGCGATCGCGCTGATCGGGCTCGGGATCACATCGGGCGGCCTGATCGCTCTGCTCGCGAACGTGGTCGACGTCCCCGACTGGACGACCGCGGTGTCGGGACTGATCGGGATCGGCGTCGGGATCGATTACTCCCTGCTCGTTCTCACCCGGTTCCGGAGCGCGCTGAGGGCGGGCAAGGACCGCCACGACGCCGTCGTCGAGGCCGTCACCACCGCGGGACGAAGCGTGATCATCGCCGGACTCACCGTCGTGGTCGCGGTCCTCGGCCTCTGCCTCACCGCGCTTCCATACATGTACGGCGTTGCGATCTCGGCCTCGCTCGCCGTCCTCGTCGTGATGCTGGCGGCGATCAGTCTCCTGCCCGCCCTTCTGTCCTACCTGGGCCCGCGGGTCGATCGTCTCCGGATCCCGTTCCTGGGGCGAACGCTGAAGAGCCGAGGGGGACAGCAACTCCCCTGCGGCCCGCTGGAGCCACGCGGTGCAGCGGCGCCCCTGGCCCGCGGCGATCGCGGCGACGGCTCTGCTGCTCGCGCTCGCGGCGCCGGCGCTCGGGATGCGACTCGGCTTCCCGGACGCCGGGAACGACCCAAAGGACACGATGACCCGTCAGTCCTACGACCTGAACACCGAGGGGTTCGGGCCCGGGACGAACGGGCCGCTGGTGATCGCGGCCGAGATGTCCGGTCCGGAGGCCCGGAGGCGATCAACTCCTTCGCGAATCGGCTGCGAAGCGAGCCTGACGTCGCCTTCGTTCCCCCGCCGACATCAACGCGGAGGGCGACGCCGCGATCGTCAACGTGATCCCCAAGACATCCCCGCAGGATCAGGAGACCGAGGATCTCGTCCACCACATAAGGGACACGGTGGTGCCGGAGGAGCTCGGCGGTACCGGCGTGATCGCCGAGGTCGGTGGCGTCACCGCTGCGCTCGAGGACCAGAGCGAGTACATCCTCGATCGGATGCCGCTGTTCATCGCCGGGGTGGTCGGACTCTCGTTCCTGCTCCTGCTGGTCGCGTTCCACTCACCGCTGATCTCGCTCAAGGCCGGGATCATGAACCTGCTCTCGGTCAGCGCCGCCTACGGGGTGATGACCCTGTTCGCCGCGGGCGGGCCCTCGGTGAGCTGATCGGCCTCGACCGCGAGGTCCCGATCGCGCCGTTCATGCCGGTGATGATGTTCGCGATCCTCTTCGGGCTCTCGATGGACTACGAGGTCTTCCTGATCTCGCGGATCCGCGAGGAGTACCTGAAGGACGGGACACACGAGCCGCGCGGTCGCCGACGGGCTGGCGAAGACCGCCCGGGTGATCACCGCTGCGGCGGCGATCATGGTGGTCGTCTTCCTCGCCTTCCTGGCGGCGCCGGACACATTCCTGAAGCTGTTCGGGATCGGGCTCGCCACGGCGGTCTTCCTCGACGCCACGGTCGTCCGAATGGTGCTCGTCCCCGCGGTGATGCAGCTGCTCGGGGACCGCAACTGGTGGATCCCGGGCTGGCTCGAGCGGATCCTGCCGCGGCTGGACGTCGAGCGGGTCGCAGTAGGCGGCGCCGAGGGACGGGGTTAGAGCCGGAAAAAGGCGAAGGGCCGCCCACGAGAGGCGGCCCTTCGATTGAAACGCGGTTCTGAACGGGCTCGGGATGTGGCGGGGCGGGACAGCTCCCACCTCCCTTGCTCGCCGGTGCCCGGGTTGGATTCCGCTGGGTGGCCGCGTTGCCACCCACCGGCCCCTTGGGCCCTGTTCGGAGACCGACCGAGCGCCGCTCGGGCGGCCCTCAAGCGCCCGGGCCTAGCGGCCCTGCACCTCCGGCGTCCCGTCAAGCATGGAATTCAAGTTAGGACCACCTCCTTTCTCCGGTAGCCGTATTGAAGCAGGCGCTTCGGCGGTGCTGATCTAGGAGGATGGTGCGCCTCTAGAGTCCCGGTCCGGATGAGCCTGCGTAGACCTCTCGCACCCGCGTTCCTGGCAGCCTCGATCGCCGCCGCCGCCTCCGCCGGATGTGGCGGCGGTCCGGAGCAGCTCAGCGCCGAGGAGCTGGTGGAGCGGGGCGATCCGATCTGCCGGGAGGTCCAGGCACGCTTCGACGAGGTCCAGGCCGCGCCGCTCACCAGCGCCACGGCCGGCGAGAAGCAGGCAGAGGAGCTCATCGACGTCGCGGAGGGGGCGCAGCAGGACCTCCGGGACCTCGAGCCTCCCGAGGAGATCCGCGACACGTATCAGAGCTACCTCGATTCGCGCGAGGAGGTCAGCGATCAGCTCGAGGAGGGCAGGGAGGCGGCCGCGCGCAACGACGGCAGCGCGTATGGGAGGGCCCAGGAGAAGGCGGCCGCCGGAGCGCCCGAGCGTCAGCGACTCGCCCGTCAGCTCGGGTTCACCGTGTGCAGTCAGGGAACGCGGGCGCCCTGACTGAACGGGGTCGCTCTATCGCGGCCCAGCGTCAGCCGCGTGTCCGCGCCAGGTGGGCGAAGCCCGCGGCCATCACCAGATTGCTCAGACCGGCCACCCAGAGGCCGGCACGTGCTCCGGGACGTGAGAACGCCGACGATCGCGACCACACCACGTCCGTGGCGAGCTCGGTCCCGCGCAGCCACGCGAGAGCCCACCAATCCCGCGAGCGATCGCGGCGGTGCGCCACGAAATGCGCGGCCGCGAAGGTGAGCCACATGGGGCGGAGCGCCGAAACAGCTCGCGCGCATCGTCGGAGGGCTCGTCGTGGCCGAGCACCTTCAGGGTGGCCGCCGGCGCGAGCAGCGCCCCCGATCCGAGCAGCAGGTCGAACGCGATCATGTTCCGGTTGAGCCTCCGCAGGTGCCCGTCCAGCGTCACGAGCCCGATCCAATCACAGTGCGGGCGAATTCGCGGA
Source organism: uncultured Solirubrobacterales bacterium (assembly GCA_963808565.1). GTDB lineage: Bacteria > Actinomycetota > Thermoleophilia > Solirubrobacterales > 70-9 > DASUPK01. The sequence goes on along the minus strand of CAWEGM010000008.1, from coordinate 157,301 downwards.
AGGGAAACCCGCTTCGGCAGCGAAATGAGCCGCCGTGGCACGGACTGCGACCAAGGCCCATCCCACACGCAAGAGCCTCTCGGACTTCATCACCGAGCGCTTCGACGACTTCTCGCGCTCTCAGAAGGACGTCGCGCGCTACATCGTCGATCACCTCGACGAGGCCGCGTTCCAGACCGCTGAGGAGCTCGCGCGCCGCGCGAACACGTCGTCCTCGACCGTCGTCCGCTTCTCCCAGGCCCTCGGATTCGATGGCTATCCCGAGCTTCAGCAGGCAGCGATCGAGGAGTACCGCCACAAGGTCGCGGAGGGTACGCCGAACGGCAACGGCAGCGGAAGCGGCGGCGCCGCGGCGCTCTTCAACTTCGACCACTCCGAGTTCGAGGCGTCGCTGGGCGCCGATTACGCGAACATCGAGGAGACCGCCCGGAGCCTCACACGTGAGCAGATCGAGGCATCGGTCTCGGCCCTCGCGACGTCGAGACGCGTGCTGATCGTCGGCGTGGAGCAGATGGCCTTCTTCGCCAGCTACCTGCGCCACCTGCTCGGACTGCTGGACATCGGCGCCGAGATCGTCGCCTCGCCGAGCCAGGACAACATCCAGAAGCTCTCACGGATGGACGAGGACACGCTGCTGGTCGTGCTGACCGCCGGTCGCGCTCACCCCCTGATCCTGCGGGCGCTGAAGCTCGCCAGGCATCGTCGGGCCCGTACCCTCTCGATCACCGATGCGACGCTCTCGGATGTCGCCGAACACTCCGAGCTGATGCTCTACTACTCGTCGAACGGGCCGAGCTACATCCGCTCGAATGCCGCGCTGATGGGCCTGGTTCAGGCGCTGGCGCACGGCGTCTACGCCCGAGACGAGGCGGCTCATCGCGACCGGATCCGCGCCTTCAAGCTGAAGTAGAGAGCGGAACTACGAACGGCGTAGTGGGCCACAGGCCCGGGGGGCGATCCGGACCTGCAGCCTGCTGCCAGGGCCCGGGGGAGGGCCCAAACCTTCTACGCCGTACTCGCCCGATGTCTCTGTGAATGGCTCCGAGGCAAAGCCTTTGGAGCTATCTCCAATATGGGCGAGCTACGAAAAGGTTTCCCACCGTCCAATGTGGCAAACGTGGGACCCGATCTTTGTCCGCGAAATCCTCTGGCGGCGACGGCCGCCTTCTACTATGGGGCTCGAGATGGGCGAGCGCGCCACATTCAGGGTGAAGACCGGCCTCGCGGAGATGCTCAAGGGCGGCGTGATCATGGACGTCACGACCGCCGAGCAGGCGAAGATCGCCGAGGACGCGGGTGGCTGCGCGGTGATGGCTCTGGAGCGGGTTCCCGCCGACATTCGCGCCCAGGGGGGCGTGGCCCGCATGTCGAATCCCACCGTGATCAAGCAGATCCAGGAGGCGGTGACCATCCCTGTGATGGCGAAGGCGCGCATCGGCCACTTCGCCGAGGCTCAGGTTCTCCAGGCCCTGGAGGTCGACTACGTCGACGAATCCGAGGTACTCACGCCGGCCGACGAGGCCAACCACATCGACAAGTTTGCTTTCGAGGTCCCGTTCGTATGCGGTGCGACGAACCTCGGCGAGGCGCTCAGAAGGATCGGAGAGGGCGCCGCGATGATCCGCTCGAAGGGGGAGGCCGGGACCGGGAACGTCGTCGAGGCGGTCCGGCACATGCGCGAGATCACCGACGGGATCAGGCGGCTGGGAACCCTGCGGGGTGAGCAGCTCGCATCGGCCGCGAAGGAGCACCGGGCGCCTCTCGAGGTCGTCCAGGACGTCGCCGAGCGCGGCTGGCTCCCGGTCCCTCTCTTCTGCGCCGGCGGCATCGCCACTCCCGCCGATGCGGCGCTGATGATGCAGCTCGGAGCGGAGGGGAACTTCGTCGGCTCGGGGATCTTCAAGAGCGAGGATCCCGTGCGACGAGGTCGTGCGATCGTCGAAGCGACGACGCACTTCAACGACCCGGAGCGCGTCGCCAGGGCTTCGATGGAGCTCGGCGACGCGATGCCCGGCCTGGAGATCGAGGCCCTCGCCGCCGCCGGCGGGCTGCTCCAGGGCCGCGGCAGTTAAGACGCGAGGGTGCTCCGAGCGAAGCGACAGAGCAACCCGTTTCGGGCTGGCCCCCTACGGATCGGCGTCCTCGCGGTCCAGGGCGACTTCGAGGCACACCGGCGGATGCTCGAGTCGCTCGGGGCCGACGCGACCGACGTCCGGACGGCCGAGCAGCTCTCGGGGCTCGACGGCCTGATCATCCCCGGCGGCGAGTCGACCACGATCTCCAAGGGGATCGAGCGTGACGGGCTCGACGCCGCGATCCGCGCGCACCACGCGGCCGGACGGCCGATTCTCGGCAGCTGCGCCGGGATGATCGTCTGCGACCGGGCGCACCTCGGGCTGGCGGACTACCTGTGTCGCCGAAACGCGTTCGGGCGGCAGCTCCAGAGCTTCGAGCAGGACCTCGCCATCGAGGGACTGGGGGAGGAGCAGCTCCGGGCCGTGTTCATCCGCGCGCCCTGGGTGGAGGACCGCGGCGACGGCGTCGAGGTACTCGCCGAGGTCGATGGTCATCCCGTCGCGGTGCGCGACGGGAGCATCCTCGCCGTCTCCTTCCACGCGGAGCTCACCGACGACAGCAGACTCCACGCGCTCTTCATGGCCGTGTGCACGGCGGCCCGGTCGAGCGATCGCGCCCGGCGCTAGGTTTCGCGGCATGAGGGACCCTCGGGTCACCGCTCTCGCACGGATCCTCGTCAGCCACTCCACCCAGGTGAAGGAGGGCGACGTCTGCACGATCGAGGGCGAGTCCGCTGCGGAGCCACTGCTCCAGGCCGTCTACGAGGAGGTCCTGCGGGCGGGGGGAAATCCGATCGTCCAGATGGCGATGGAGGGACAGGCGTACGCCTACTTCCAGTTCGCGTCCGACGAGCAGCTCGAGTGGGTCTCACCAGTCGCCCGCTGGGCGGTGGAGAACGCCGACGTCCGGATCGCGGTGATGGCGAGCCGGAACACCCGGGCGCTCTCGAAGGTACCGCCGGATCGCCAGGCGAAGCGCCAGGCCGCGACCCAGGAGCTGATGAAGCGGGCGATGGAGCGGAGCGCCGAGGGGACGTATCGGTGGGCGCTGACTCTGTTTCCCACCCATGCGTATGCGTCCGAGGCCGGCCTCAGCCTCGCCGCGTTCGAGGACTTCTACTACGGCGCCTGTCTCGCAACGGAGGAGGACCCGGTGGCCGCCTGGAAGCGGCAATCCGAGGAGACGGAGCGGCTCGCGGGGTGGATCGAGGGACGCAGCGAAGTCCACGTGAACGGCGAGGGAACGGACCTTCGGCTGGGCATCGAGGGCCGGAAGTTCATCGCGGCGGGGGGCCGGCACAACATGCCGGATGGCGAGTTCTTCACCGGCCCCGTCGAGGACACAGCCGAGGGGGAGATCACGTTTCATCTGCCCACCTCCTACGCGGGGCGAGAGGTCTCGGGCGTCCGGTTTCGCTTCGAGTCCGGGCGGGTCGTCGACGCCTCGGCCGAGAAGGGAGAGGAATTCCTGATCGAGATGCTTGATACCGACGAGGGCGCCCGCCGGCTGGGCGAGCTGGGGATCGGGACCAATTACGGGATCACGGAGGGGACCGGAGAGATCCTGCTCGACGAGAAGATCGGCGGGACCGTCCACCTCGCGGTCGGGCGCTCGTATCCAGAGACCGGCGGCCGGAACGAGTCGGCGATCCATTGGGACATGATCTGCGACCTCCGGCGCGGGGGCCAGATCGACGTCGACGGCGAGCCCCTCCAGCGTGACGGCCGCTTCGTCGTCTAGCGCAACACTTCACGGCCGCGCGGGTTGAGGGACCTGACAAGGTGGCCGTTCGCCCGGGGAGAGCGGGGCCCCATCACAGGAGGGAATAAGGATGAACGGACGCAAGCTCGGCCTGCTGTTGGCGGTTCTGTGTCTGGGCCTGGTCGTCGCGGCGCCGGCCGCCGACGGGCGGAAGAAGGTGGTGACGAAGACCTTCAGCACCGGGGTCGGCAGTCCATCGGGCGGGGTCCCGATTCCGATCCCGGACGGCGCCGGTCAGATGACGCAGCTGGTGCGCTCGGCGATCAACGTCAAGGGACTCAACCCAAGGGGCAAGATCAAGGACGTGAATGTCGGGGTGCGCGCGCAGCACGCCTCCGCCAGGGATCTCGAGTTCTATCTCGCGAGCCCCAGGGGAGTGATCAACCTCTCCCACGACGTCGGGGGGGCGGGCAACAACTACGGAGCCGGCCCGGAGAGCTGCGCGTCGATCCTCACGGTCTTCGACAGCAATTCGCCGACGAGGATCGACACCCCCGGGTTGACGGCGCCATTCGCGGGGACCTTCGCTCCGATGGAGAGCCTCGGGCTCCTGAACGGGCTCGGCGACAAGAAGGCGACGAACGCGAGCTGGTCGCTGTTGGTCGAGGACGACGACAACACCAGCCCGGCCGGCACCCTCCTCTGCTTCACCCTGACGATCAAGACGACGAACCCGAGGTAGCGCGGGGGTGCCAGCGTCGGACGGGGCGCCTGCGGGCGCCCCGTCTCGCTCCGGTGCCCACCTAGAATCGAGCCTGTGTCCGGTCACTCGAAGTGGTCATCGATCAAGCACAAGAAGGGCGCCGCGGACGCGAAGCGCGGAAAGCTCTTCACGAAGCTGGCCCGCGCTATCACCGTCGCGGCCCGCGACGGCGGCGGGAACGTCGACGCGAACCCCCCCCTCGGCCTGGCGGTCCAGAAGGCGCGGGACGCCTCGATGCCGAAGGACAACATCCAGCGCGCGATCGATCGCGGAACCGGAGAGGGCGCCGACGCCGCCGCGATCGAGAGCGTCGTCTACGAAGGCTACGGCCCAGGAGGTGCCGCGATACTCGTCGAAGCGCTGACGGACAACCGGAACCGCACGGGCTCCGAGATTCGCCACGCCTTCGAGAAGCATGGCGGAAGCCTCGGTGAGCCGGGTTCCGTTGCCTGGCAATTCGAGAAGCGGGGGGTGATCCTGGTCGACGGAGAACGCTACGGCGAGGACGATCTGATGGCCGCAATCGACGCCGGTGCGGAGGATGTCTCCGAGGATGGCGACCTGCTCAAGATCATCACCCCCGCGCCCGACCTGGCCGCCGTCCGCTCGGCGCTGGAGGGGGCCGGGGTGGATGTGCAGTCCGCGGAGCTCTCGATGGAGCCGAGGACGACGGTCGACGTCGGGGAGGGCGACGCTCCCGGCCTGCTGCGGCTGATGGACGCACTGGAGGAGCACGACGACGTCGACTCGGTCCGCGCGAACTTCGACGTGCCGGAGGAGATCCTGGAGAAGGCCGCGGCCGCCGGTTAGGCCGGCTTCTTCTTCTTGGGAAGCGTGTCCTTCTTGCAGTACGCGTAGGTCGTCACGGTCGTTCCCGCAGGGGATGCGTTTCCCTCATCTTCCCTTCCCGTCCTGCTCCCAGATGGCCCACCCGGTCACGGTCGCCGGGCTGTTGGCCGGCGGCGGCGCTCGGTTGTAGGCCGCGATCGTCCACTGGCCCTTGCCGGTCCGATGGGACTGCAGGAAGACGACCTTCCAGCCGTTGATGCTGTTCAGAGCGCTCGGCGCATCGCCCGAGAACCCGCCCGAGACGACCTGCGTCGAGGGCGGGCAGTTGAAGACGAAGGTCTGCCCCGACGCGGCGGCGAGGGTCGCCGAGCTGGAGGCCCTGACCACGATCCGGCCGCCGCGACTCGCGCCTCTCCCTCGCCTGCCATCCGGGCTGATCCTATACACGCCCGCGGTGTGCGATCCACATTCATGGCGTTGAAGGACATCCGGACCCCGAGCCAGAATCAGGAGACATGATCGTGATCGGAATCGACCCCGGTATCGCGAATACGGGATTCGGGGTCGTCCGCACCGCCGGGCAGCGGATGGTCGCGCTGGACGGCGGGGTGCTCGAGACGGAAGCCGATCAGCCCACCGAGATGCGGCTCGCACACCTCCACGACTCGCTCGGGGAGCTGATCCGCTGGCATGAGCCGCGGGCCGTGGCCCTCGAGGACGTCTTCTTCAACCGTAATGTGGGATCGGCGCTCAGCGTGGGGCAGGCGCGGGGAGTCGCACTCCTCGCGGCCGCCCGGCACGAGGTCCGCTGCTACGACTACACGCCCCAGGCGGTGAAGAAGGCGGTCTGCGGCTCCGGGGCCGCCGAGAAGGATCAGATCCAGCGGATGGTGGCGAGCCTTCTCGGGCTTCCCGAGCCGCCCTCGCCGGACCACGCCGCCGACGCCTTCGCCGTCGCCATCTGCCATGCCGGCACCGTCGGCTCTCGCTCGGCGATCGAGCACTTCGGCCGCTCGCGGGCGGGAAGCGCGTCGGCGCTCGCGGCGCGCCAGCGGATGGCGTGATCAGCGGCCACAAGGCCGCGCGGGAAGGCATCCGGGCCGCGGCCCAGAATCCCAGGGCATGATCGCCTCCGTCGCTGGAGAGGTGCTGGTGCGCCGTCCCGACCACGTAGTGATCGACGCCAACGGGGTCGGCTACCGCCTGTCGGTGTCCGCCGAGACGCTCAAGTCCGTGCCGGCGCGGGGCAAACGCGCGGCGCTTCACGCCCACCTCGTCGCCCGCGAGGACTCCCTCAGCCTCTACGGCTTCGCGAGCGAGGAGGAGCGGGACCTCTTCCTCCACCTGATCTCGGTCGGCGGGGTCGGGCCGAAGGTTGCGATGGCGGCCCTCTCCGGCGGTCCCGTGCGGGAGCTCCTGCGGGCGATAGCGGCGGGCGACGCGAAACGTTTCCAGGCCGTGCCGGGGATCGGCAAGCGGACGGCGGAGCGAATCATCGTCGAGCTCCGCGAGCGCGTCGCAGGCTCAATCGAGGCCGACGCGGACGACGTGGCGACCCCGGCCGGCGAGGAGGATCCGCGGGCGATGGCTCGCGAGGGCCTCCTCAACCTGGGCTACACGCCTCTCGAGGCCGAGAAGCTCCTCTCGAGCGCCGAGGGCGAGAGCCCGGAGGAGATCGTCCAGGCGGCCCTTCGCAAGGCGGCGGGCGCGAAGGCCGCGTGAGGGACGCGCGATGACGATCGAGCCCGGCAGGGGGATCCGAACTCCGGGGGTAGAGCCCGATGATGCGAGGGCGCGCCCGAGGCAAAGCCGAGGCGCGACCCGTGATGTGTCGGGCGACGTCGTCCTCCACGACGCCAGGGCGGTGGGCGCGGACGACGACTTCGACCGATCGCTTCGCCCAGCCACGCTCGAGGACTTCGTCAACCAGGTCCAGGTGACCGAGCAGCTCGGAATCTTCATAGAGGCGGCGCGCCGGCGTGCCGAGCCCCTCGACCACGTCCTCCTCGCCGGCCCGCCCGGGCTGGGCAAGACCTCGCTCGCAAACATCATCGCCGCCGAGCTCGGCGTGCCGATGGTGCAGACGGCCGGACCGGCGCTGGAGCGAAAGGCCGACATCGCAGCGTTCCTCACGGGGCTCGAGCCCGGGACGGTCTTCTTCATCGACGAGATCCATCGCCTGGGCCGCGCCGTGGAGGAGACGCTCTACCCGGCGATGGAGGACCGTCGGCTGCCGGTGGTCCTGGGCCAGGGGGCCGGGGCCCGCACCGTGACGCTGGATCTGCCCCCGTTCACCCTGATCGGCGCGACGACCAGGACGGGCCTTCTGACGACGCCCCTGCGGGATCGCTTCGGCGTCTCCCACCGATTGGAGCACTACGACGCCGCGGATCTGCGGCAGATCGTGCTTCGCTCTGCCGGAATCCTGGGGATCGAGATCGACGCCGAGGGCGGCGAGGAGATTGCGAGCCGCGCCCGCGGGACGCCGCGAGTCGCCAACCGCCTGCTGCGCCGAGTGCGCGACTACGCGGAGGTGAAGGTCGGGGGGGCGATCGATCGAGCCCTCGCTTCCGATGCGCTCGAAATGCTCGAGGTCGACCGGGCCGGGCTCGACCGCCACGACCGGCAGCTGCTCGAGACCATCGCATCGAAGTTCGGGGGCGGACCGGTTGGCCTGTCGACCCTCTCCGTCGCAGTGGGGGAGGAGCCGGACACGATCGAGGACGTGTTCGAGCCCTACCTGCTCCAGCAGGGTCTCGTGAAACGGACGCCCCGCGGCCGCGTCCTCACGGAGCGGGGATACGAGCATCTCGGGCTTCCCGTCCCCGAGGGGATGGCGAGCCTGTTCTAGGGCGGCGAACCCCGGCGGTTGACGACGGGCGTTGGCTAGCCTTGTGGAAGGAATGCCGTACTTCATCTGCCCCAACTGCGGAAACCGGGAGCTCAGTGGAGAGAGAACCGCAGGGTTCTCGACCCGCCCGAGGGGCTGCTCGAAGTGCGGCTTCGGGTTCCTCTTCGAGCTCCTCGACGACTACATGCCGGCGCCCGGGGCCGCGTTCTTCACCTGCGACCAGGAGGGCAGGGTGCTCGATCTGGGCAAGGGGGCATTCGAGCTCACCGGACTGAAGGACGAGCAGGTGATCGGGCGCCCGGTCAGGGACGTCCTCGGCCTCGAGTGGATCGACAAGGGCGACGGCGGCGAGACCGCCGATGCCGACGGGGACGGTGAGACCGACCCGCTAGAGACGACGCTCGAGTGGGGCGTGCGGTCACTCGGGAAGCGGGTGGCCGTTCGCGCCGAGGGAGATCTGCCGACCGAGGCGGTCGCGGATCTGTTCCCTGCCTATGACGAGGACGGCGGCCTGCTGCTGGTTCTCACGCCGGACTAAGAGGTCGCGCGGGCTCGCGCGGTTACCGGCGGGATCGCGTTTACGCTTCACGAAGCTCTGTCGCTAGCGTGACCGACTGAATCAATGAGCAACCGTCGTCGCAACCTTTTCATCCTCTCGTTCGTCGCCGCCCTCGTCGTGGCGTCGGTGCTGGTGATCCTCACCAAGCCGACCATCCTGGGCCTCGATCTCGAGGGCGGGACCGAGCTCATCTATCAGGGCCGCCCGACGCCGCAGAACCCGGAGATCCAGAACGACGACATCGACCGGGCGATCGAGATCATCAGGAAGCGGACCGACGCCCTGGGTGTCGCGGAACCGGAGATCTCGCGGATCGGCGAGGACTCGATCCGGGTCGGGCTTCCCAACGTCGAGAACGCTGAACAGGCGATCGAGCGGGTAGGCGACACCGCCCAGCTCTACCTCTACGACTGGGAGCCGAACGTCATCCCGAACCCGGCGCTGACCAACGTCTCGCCGGGGGAGGCGTCGTTCCCCCGCTACTACGACGCGGTCCTGCTCGCCTCCAAGCAGGAGCCCGAGTGCTTCCAGGACGAGTGCACCACGAGCGGCCCGAGCTACTACCTCTTCGACGCCCAGACCCACGAGTGGATCGCGGGTCCCGCCGAGGACCAGGCCGATCTCCTCGCGCAGGCAAACGTCACCGACGGGGTGCAGCCGCCGAACACCGAGATCCTCACCGTCCCGCAGGGGACCCTGGTGGTGAAGAAGGAGGGGGAAGGTGACCAGACGGCGCCGGAGGACCCCAACGAGGCCCAGTGGTTCGTCGTCAGGGACCGGCCCTCGCTCTCGGGTGACGAGATCAAGGATCCGAAGCAGGAGTACGACCCGACCACCAACGAGCCCAACGTCACCTTCGACTTCACGGACAGCGGGCGCGAGAAGTTCGCGGACGTCACCCAGGAGATCGCACAGCGGGGGCTCCAGAACGCCCCGCCGGGCGTGGGCGGCGACGTCGAGCTCGCCTCTCAGTACTCAGGGCACTTCGCGATCGTTCTCGACGACGAGATCAAGTCCCGCCCGATCATCAACTTCGTCGAGAACCCGAACGGGATCGATGGCCGGACCGGCGCGCAGATATCCGGCATCGGCCAGCTCGATGATGCGCAGGATCTCGCCGAGATCCTCCAGATCGGCGCCCTGCCCATCGACCTGACCCTGATCTCCCAGTCGACGGTCTCGGCGACGCTCGGGCGAGGAGGCGCTCGACCAGGGACTGAAGGCGGGGATCGTCGGCCTGATCCTGGTCTGCCTGTTCCTGATCGCCTACTACCGCTTCCTCGGGGTCGTCGCGGTCCTCGGCCTCGCTCTCTACGGCGTCTTTCTGTTCGCCCTGATCAAGCTGATCCCGATCACGATGACCCTGCCCGGAATCGCCGGACTGATCCTGACGATCGGGGTCGCGGCGGACTCCAACATCATCATCTTCGAGCGAATAAAGGAGGAGGTGAGGGCCGGGAGATCCCTGGGGTCCGCCATTGCAGCGGGCTACCGCAAGGGGATCGCGACGATCATCGACGCGAACGTGATCACCCTGATCACGGCGTTCATCCTGTTCGCGCTTGCGACCGCCGGGGTCAAGGGGTTCGCGTTCGTCCTCGGCATCGGAACGATCGCCTCGCTCTTCACGGCGGTCCTCTTCACCCAGGCCTTCCTGGGGGTGTTCGGCCGGTCGCGGTTCGTCCGCTCGCCGGCACTCTTCGGCGCCAGCGAGGAGCAGCGGGTCCGGTGGCACTTCGACTTCACCCGCGCCAGCCGGATCTTCTTCTCGATCTCCGGGGTGATCCTCCTGATCGGCGCGATCTCGTTCGCGACGAAGCAGCTCAACCTCGGGCTCGACTTCGAGTCCGGGAGCCGCGTGACGGTCGGCCTCGAGCAGGATGTGACCGTCGAGGACATCCGCACGACCCTCGAGGGGGTGGGGATCGACGACGCGGAGATCACCGAGGCGAGCAACGACAGGCTCGGACCGAACGTCTTCGAGATCGACTCCCAGATCGAGCCGGAGCAGGTGCAGCAGGTCCAGCCCGCGCTGGACGAGGCGTTCGGCATCGTCCCGAACGGGTTCGACTCGACCACCGTCGGTCCCACCTTCGGCCAGCAGGTCGCCGAGAGCGCGATCCAGGCGATCATCTTCTCGCTGCTCGTGATCTGCGCGTACATCGCGTTCCGGTTCGAGCCCAAATACGCCGTGCCGGTGATCATCGCCCTGATCCACGACGTCCTCATCACGGGAGGCGTCTACTCGCTGACGGGAAGGGAGGTGACCAGCGGTACCGTCGCCGCGTTCCTCACCATCCTCGGCTACTCGATGTACGACACGGTGATCGTGTTCGACCGAATTCGCGAGAACGTGCCACGGCTGCCGCGTGCGACCTTCTCCCAGATCGTGAACCGCTCGATGAGCGAGGTTCTCACCCGGTCGCTGATCACCGGACTCTCGAGCGTCTTCCTCGTCACGGTCCTGCTGATCTTCGGCGGAACGACCCTGAAGGACTTCGCCTTCGCGATGATGGTCGGGATCGCGTCGGGGACGTACTCCTCGATCTTCATCGCCTCCCCGGTGCTCACCCACTGGAAGGAGCGCGAGCCCGCCTACCGCCGACGCCGCGAGCGGATCCTCGAGCAGATGGGCCGCGTCCCCGCCTTCCCGGAGGAGAACGTCATCGCAAGGCTGGAGGGCGAGCCGGAGCCTCCGGAGGAGGACCGTGGGCCGGCCCGGGAGCCCGAGCCGAGGCCGGCCGCGCCCACCCCTTCCGCGGGGGAGCGGCCCGACCGCGCCCCCGAGCCGTCGCCGGTTCCCGGTGTCGTCCCGGCGCCCCCAGGTCCGGTCGCGCCACCCCCGAGTCCCGCCGAGCGGCAGCCGGTCGGCGGACCGGGTGACGGCGAGGCGGCCCGTCCGGAGAGGCCGGCGGGCGACGGCGACGAGCAGGGGGACGGCAAGACCGAGGCCGAGAAGCCTGAGCTCAGCGAGGCGAGTGCCGCGGCGCTCCAGCGGGTCCGCGAGCAGCAGTGCCGGGCGCAGGCAGAGAAAGAAGAAGAAGCACGGGAGGCCACGCTGATGGCGGCACTCGTCTGGTTCACGATGGGAATAGCCCTTTGGCACTTCACCGTGTTCGTCCCGGATCGCTTCGAGGGAGGCATCGTCGGCGCGTTCATCGGTGCCGCCGCGGGAGCGATGGTGAGCGGAGCCGCGGCGCAGATCGCCCAGGGGCAGAGCATCGGAGAAACCGACATCGCCACCGCGCTCTGGGCGGTACCAGGAACGCTGCTCGGCCTCGCGATCGTCTACGCGTGGGGCGCGCGATCGGGTATCGAGCCCGAGCGGATCTAGCACTCGGTGCGCGCCGGCATCGCCCTGCTGATCGTCGTCGCCGCGGCCGCCGGCTTGGTCTGGATCCTCAGCGACGACGGCGATGCAGGCGAGGCCGGGGAAGACGGTGTCGCCACCACCCCCGCTGGTTCCACCTACCTCGGCCCGGGGGGCGATCGAACTGGATGGGTCCCGTCTCGGACGAAGCGGGTGTCGGTGGTCTGGGCCGTCGGGGACGCGGCCGACGGCCGCGCGCCGGCTGAGCGGGTCGCATCGATGATCGCCTCGCGGAGGGTGGACCGGCTCCTTTACCTCGGGGACGTCTACGAGACGGGAACAGCGGAGGAGTACGAGGCCAACTATCGGCCGGTCTTCGGCCGCTTCGACCGGATCGCCGCTCCGACGATCGGGAACCACGAATGGCCGAACGTCGCGACCGGATACGTCCCGTACTGGACTGCCGCCCGCGGCGCGCCCCCGCCGTTCTGGTACGCCTTCGCCGCCTCGGGGTGGCAGCTGATCAGCCTGAACAGCAACGAACCGGCCCTCAGCTCGCCCGAGCAGCTCGCCTGGCTGCGAGGGACGATCTCCAAGGCGCCCCGCTACGGCGACTGTCGCATCGCCTTCTTTCATCACCCGAGGTACAGCGCCGGCCTCCACGGCGGCCTCTCGGCGCTCGAGCCGATGATCTCGGTCCTCGAGGGCCGTGCCGTGATCGCGCTCTCCGGGCATGACCACGACCTCCAGCGGCTGCGGCCGCTCGACGGAATCACTCAGCTGGTCAGCGGCGCCGGGGGCGCGGAGCTCTACCCCGTGAATCCGGACGACCCCCGGCTCGTCTTCTCGGATGACACCCACCACGGGGCCCTGCGGCTGAAGCTGACCCCGGGGCGAGCGGTGGCCAGCTTCCTCTCGAGCAAAGGGGCCCTGCTCGACCGAAGCGTCATCCGCTGCGCGCAGTCGGCCTAGGGACGCGCGGGTTCCGTCGGGGCCCGAACCTAAGTTGGCGGGATGGCCGCGTCCCAGCCCGCCCGCTCGTTTCACGCAGATCCCTATGAGTACGCGGACGTCCGGCGGCTGGCGACCGGGCTCGAGCTCGCCGAGCCCGTCGCCGTGACGCTGGTCCGCCGCGGCTATCGGACCGTAGACGCCGCGCGGCGGTTCCTCGAGGCGCGCGAGGCACACGATCCAGCCGAGTTCGACGGGATCGACGAGGTGTGCGACCTGGTCCTGGCGGCGGCGCGGGGGGGCGAGCACATCACGATCCACGGGGACTACGACGTCGACGGCGTGAGCGCCACAGCGATCCTCACCTCCACCCTCAGGTCCCTGGGTGCGGACTGCGACTGGCTCATCCCGGATCGGCACGCCGATGGCTACGGGCTGTCGATGGCGACCGTCGAGCAGCTTCACCGCCGGGGAACGGGACTCGTGATCACGGTCGACTGTGGGATCGGTTCCCACGAGGAGGTGGCCGCTGCGCTCGCGCTCGGGATGCGGGTGCTCGTGACCGACCACCACCAGCCGGGCGCCGTCCTGCCGGAATGCCCGATCGTCCACCCGGTCGTCTCGCGGTACCCGTTCGAGGGCCTCTGCGCGGCGGGGGTCGCCTACAAGCTCGCGATCGCTCTCTGCGACGCGGCGGGGCGGGGGGCGGTCGAGACGGTTTCCGGGCGCCGCCACCCGTGCGACCGACATCTGGACCTGGTCGCTCTCGCCACCGTCGCAGACATGGTTCCCCTGGTCGGGGAGAACCGCCGCCTCGTCAGGGACGGCCTCCGCCTCATGCGGACCGATCCGCGTCCCGGCCTCCGCGCCCTGATGGCTGTCTCCTCCGTCGACCGCGAGACGATCGATGCGGCCGCCCTCGGCTTCAGGCTCGGGCCCAGGATCAACGCGGCCGGGAGGCTCTACCGCGCGGATGCCGGGGTCGAGCTGATGCTCACGGAGGATCCCGACAGGGCAGCTTCAATCGCAGCGGAGCTGGACAGGGCGAACGCCGAGCGGCGCTCGGCGGAGCGGGAGGTGACCGACGCAGCCGAACGCGCCCGTGCCGCCCTGCCGCCGTCGCAGGCCGATGCGCCGGCGCTGGTCCTCGCGGGCGAAGGGTGGCATCCGGGCGTCGTCGGGATCGCCGCGTCCAGGATGGTCGAGCGCCACCATCGCCCGACCGTCCTGATCTCCCTGGATGGGGACCGGGGGAGGGGGTCGGCGCGGAGCATTCCCGGCTTCGACCTCGTCTCCGCGCTCGGCGCCTGCTCGGAGCACCTGGCCCGTTACGGCGGGCACCGCGCCGCCGCCGGGGTCGAGCTCGAGGCCTCCCGCCTCGACTCCTTTCGCGAGGCATTCCTCGTCCACGCCGGCATCGGAGATCGATCCCGCCGACCTGGTCCGAACCGAGCGGCTCGATGCGCTGGTCGGCGTCGGCCGGGACGGGATCGGCATGAACCTGGCGGAGCAGCTCGAGAGCCTCGGGCCGTTCGGGATGGGCAACCCGGGCCCGCGACTCCTGGTCCCCTCCGGCCGCCTCCGCGAGGTCCGCCCGCTGGGTGAGGAGGGGAAGCACTCCCGATTCCAGCTGGAGAGCGGCACCGGCCGCGCGGCCGGCGTGGCGTTCGGGATGAACGGCGAGATCAGCCGCCGGGAGGATGTGCCGATCGATCTCTCGGTCGAGCTGGAGGTCGACCGCTGGAACGGCGCGGAGCAGCCACGGGTGGTGGTCCGCGAGGTCTACCCGCTGACGGAGCCCCGCCGGGGGCGCCGAGGGGACCGCATGCGGCGCGGGGTGCCCGGCACCCGATGCGGATTGGTGGAGCCGGCTGGAAGCCGAGCTCGCGCGGACATTCGAGGGCGACCCCGGGTCCCTCCTCGAGCGTGCGGCCGGCGGGAGGCCCCCGGCGCGAGATCGTGGATCGCAGGGGTGGGGCGACCGTCGCCTCGCTGGCCGAGCTGATCTCCAGCGGGGAGTCGGTTCTAGCGGTGTGCGCGGACTCTGCCCGCCGGGCGGCGCTGGCGGCGTCCGCTGCGGATCCGCGGCGATTCGGGGCGACGCTCCCGCGGATCGTCTGCTCCCGCTGCGGCGAAGTGAGTCTCGACGGAATCCTGGGCGATGCGCCCGCAGGTTCCGGCCTCGTCCTCGTCGACTGGATCGCGCTCGCGCGCCGGCCGGGATGCCGCCCGCGCGTTCCAGCACGTGGTCCTGATCGACCCGGCCCCCTCCGAGGGCCTCGAGGGGCTTGCTCTCGAGGCTCCCGGTCCGCCCGTGGGGCAGGGTTACGCGCACTTCGCCTACGGCCCTGCGGAGCTCGACGTCACGCTCCGCCTGTTCGCGCTCGACTGGGAGCTCCGGCGCCCCATCGGCGAGATCTGGAGGGATTTGCGCCGAGATCGGAGAGCCGGCGGAGGGCGATGCGCTTCGCGCGATGCTCTCGGGGCCCTCCCGATATCCGCGCGGGGCGGAGGTGGCCGCCCGATGCGTCGCCGTGCTCTGCGAGCTGGGTCTTTGCGAATGGCAGGGTGATGGCCGCTCCCCGCGCCTGCGGGTTTTATCCTCGGAGAGGACCGAACTCGAGCGATCGCGCGCCTATGGCGCATGTATCGCCAGGCACCAGGAGGCCATCCGATTCCTCCAGAGCAGAGCACAGACGTAGCGAACGAGCCGACCGGCGCGGAGATCCGCGTCGGCGACGACGATCGTCGCGGCCACACGCGGGTCGGGGAGCCGCTCCGCGAGCATCGGACGCCCAAGCCGGACGCGATCACCCGCGAGCTGACCGCCGACCAGCGGGCCCTGCTGGGCGACCTCTTCGCGGTCATCGAGGAGCATGCCTCCGACGGCGCAGAGCCGGTTGACCGGCCGGAGATCGAGCGGGCCTTCGCGTTCGCGTGCGAGAGCCACGCCGGGCAGGAGCGCAAGTCGGGCGAGGACTTCATCACGCATCCGCTGGGAGTCGGCCGGATCTGCGCCGGGATGCGGCTCGACACCGCGACGCTGTGCGCCGCGCTCCTCCACGACACCGTGGAGGACACGACGGCCAGCCTCGAGCAGGTGCGTGAGTCCTTCGGCGACGAGATCGCCCAGCTGGTCGACGGCGTCACGAAGCTGACCGGGATCACCTTCAAGAGCCGAGACGAGCGGCAGGCCGAGAACTACCGGAAGATGATGGTGGCGATGGCCACCGACGTCAGGGTGATCCTGATCAAGCTGGCCGACCGCCTCCACAACATGCGCACCCTGGATGCGCTCCCGAAGCAGAAGCAGCAGGAGAAGGCGCGCGAGACCCTCGAGATCTTCGCCCCGCTCGCCCACCGGCTCGGGATCCACGCGATCAAGTGGGAGCTCGAGGACCTCGCGTTCGCGACCCTTCACCCGCGCAAGTACGAGGAGATCAAGGAGCTCGTCGCGCAGCAGCGGATCGAGCGGGAGCGCTACGTGGACGAGGCCGGGAAGTTCCTCGCGAAGGAGCTGCGGAAGGTGGGAATCGAGGCCGAGATCTCAGGCCGGGCGAAGCACTTCTACTCGATCTACACGAAGATGACCCGCAAGGGGCGGGAGTTCAACGAGATCTTCGACCTCACCGCGATGCGCGTCCTCGTCGGCTCGGTGAAGGACTGCTACGGCGCGGTCGGGATCGTCCACTCGCTCTGGAAGCCGCTTCCCGGTCGTTTCAAGGACTTCGTCGCGATGCCGAAGGCGAACGCCTACCAGGCACTTCACACGACGGTGATCGGGCCCGAGGGCCGTCCGCTCGAGATCCAGATCCGCACGCCGGAGATGCATGAGCTCGCCGAGTACGGGATCGCCGCGCACGTGATCTACAAGGAGGGACCTTCCTCCGGCGACCCGGGCAAGGAGAAGATGACCTGGCTGCGCCAGCTGCTCGAGAACGAACAGGACCAGGGTCCGAAGGCCTTCCTGGATGCGCTCAAGGTCGACCTGTTCGAGGACGAGGTCTTCGTCTTCACGCCGAAGGGCGAGGTCAAGAACCTCGCGGCGGGTTCGACCCCCCTCGACTTCGCCTATTCGATTCACACCGACGTGGGCCACCGCTGCGTCGGCGCAAGGGTGAACGGGAAGATCGTCCCGTTGCACTACCAGCTGCGCAGCGGGGACATCGTCGAAGTCCTCACCGCGAAGCAGGGCCGCGGTCCCTCGCGCGACTGGCTGAAGCTGGTCCGCACCAGCCGCGCCCGCAACAAGATCCGCGCCTGGTTCCAGCGCGAGGGCCGCGAGGACGCCGAGCACGAGGGCCGCGAGCAGCTCGCGCAGGCATTCAAGAAGCGCAGCCTGCCGTACCAGAAGATCGCCGGGTCGCCGCTGCTGGTCGACGTGATCCGCGAGATGGGGTTCCGGAAGGCCGACGACTTCTACATCGCCCTCGGCCAGGCGAAGATCTCGACCAAGGTCGTCACCAACAAGGTGATGCAGCGCCTGAAGCGCGGCGAGGCGGTCGAGGAGGAGCCCGCGGAGGGCCTGATGAAGGGGACCGACGACCTCCGCCGCCGCACGCGGGAGGCGACGAGCTTCGGGATCAAGGTGAAGGGCGTCGAGGAGGTGGCGGTGCGGCTCGCGAAGTGCTGCCGGCCGGTCCCCGGCGACGAAATCGTCGGCTACGTCTCGCTTGGCCGCGGGATCACCGTCCACCGCGAGGATTGCCGGAACGTCGCCGCGCTGAAGAAGGCACCCGAGCGGTTCACCGAGGTGAGCTGGGACGGGGACAACGAGTCCTCGTACCGAGTCGAGCTCCAGGTCGACGCCTGGGACCGCAACCGGCTGCTCGAGGACCTGTCGCGGACCTTCGCCGAGGCCGGTCTGAACATCCTGGAGGCCCGTTGCACCACGAAGCACCCGATGGTGAAGAACCGGTTCGTGGTCGAGGTGGGGGACACCGAGCAGCTCAAGCAGTGCGTCTCGCGCCTGCGGAACGTCGATTCGGTCTTCGACGCCTACCGCGTGACACCGACCGGTTAGGATCGAGTCCGTGCTCAAACGTGGAGAGATCGCGAAGCGGCTGAAGCTCATGGCCTGCCTCGCGGTGCTCGGCCTGATGGCAAGCGTCGGGATCGCCTTCGGAGCCTCCGCGACGATCGTCGCGCAGAGCAACAACACCTTCAACGCCGCGGCCTACTCGACCGATCAGGGCGAGGTGGCGACGCTGCAGATCGCGGGCGGCACCCACAACGTGACCGCGTCGCAGACGGGGCCGGACGGCAAGGCCCTCTTCCGCAGCGACACGGCCTCCGGCGGGAACACCCCCGTGGGCGGCACCCAGTACCTGGCGACCGGCAGCTACCAGTTCATCTGCTCGATCCACCCGAGCACGATGCAGGCGACCCTCAACGTGAGCGCGAACGGGACGCCTCAGCCGCGCCCGGCGCTCACGCTCAAGCTGGTCAGCAGCAGCATCGCGAAGGTGGTGAAGAAGGGCGCCCTGCTCGTTCGGGCCACCGCCACGGCGACCGCCCAGGACGCGACGATCGTCGCCAAGTTGGGCAAGAGTACGCTCGGGAAGGCGACGGGCCTGTCGCTGGCGGCCGGGGCCCAGAACGTGAAGCTCAAGCTGGGCTCGAAGGCGAAATCGAAGCTCGCGGGAAAGGGGAAGGCGACCGTGGCCCTGAACGCCACCGTGGCGTTCGGCTCCCCCGCCAGCGCCAAGGGCAAGCTCAAGTAGCTCTGTCGACGGCCCCTCGGACGCGGGCGGCCACCTCGCGCATCTGATCGTCCGATTCGTACTTCGTGCGGGGCCAGAAGAACCCACGGAGACCGTCCTTCGGCTTCCGCGGGACGACGTGGATGTGCAGGTGGGGGATGCTCTGGCTGACGACGTTGTTCAGCGCGACGAACGAGCCCGGCTTTCCCATCGCCCCGGGAACCGCGGCCGAGAGCAGCCGCGCGTTCGCGAACAGCGGCCCGAGCAGCTCGTCGGGCAGGTCGGCAAGCGTCTCGTGATGTGGCGGGGGACCAGCAGCGTGTGGCCCCAAAACAGGGGACGGTTGTCGAGGAACGCGACCGAATGCTCGTCCTCGAGCACCCGGTGCCCGGCCTCGTCTCCGGCGATGATCCGGCAGAAGCGGCAATCCGGGTCGCTCACGGGCATCCGGGGACCCTAACCGGGTCCACACAAAGCGCCGGTGAGCAGGCGATACTGTCGGGCGCATGCGTCGCGTCCTTCTCGTCCTGACCCTCGTCGCGGGCCTCACGACGCTCTCGTGGCTGCCCGGGCCGGCCGGCGCCGGCGTCACGGTAAAGACCGGCAAGTACAGCGGGAAGACGACTCAGCCGGCGGTGACAGGGAGCTTCCGGCAGATCCAGTTCACCGTGAAGAAGGGAAAGGTGAAGCTGACCGTCGAGCCCGTCGTCGCGAAGGGGCTCTGCCTGTCGACGCCGGTCTTCACCCTCGATCGCAGTCCCCGGAAGAAGCTGAACAGCCGGGGTGCGTTCACCTTCAAGAAGACCTACGTCGGCAGCAAGTTCGACACGATCTCGGGCCGCTTCATCAGTCCGACCGAGGTCGAGGGATTCGTCGTCTACCACTTCAACGCGCAGGACCTCTGCGGCGGAGGAAAGGTGAAGGTTCGCTTCACCGCGAAGCGCGGCTAGAACGGCCCGGGACCGGGTCCAGCGTCGACAGCACCCCGGGATGAGGGCGGATATGGTCGCGGTCAATGGAGGGGTACGTCTACGACGCCACCTTCGAGGATGAGCGCGCCCGGCTCGCCGGGATGGAGGCTCAGTGGGACCCTGGGACCTTCCGTCATATCGACGCCCTGGGGCTGGCTCGCGACGCTTCCTGCTGGGAGATCGGCGCTGGAGGCGGCTCGGTCGCCGCCTGGCTCGCCGCGCGGCCCGGACGCCTGCTCGTCACCGACGTCGACACCCGGTTCGTCAACCACCTGGTGGCGGAACGGGTGACCGTGGAGCGCCACGACGTCGTCGCCGATCCGCCGCCCGAGGGGCCGTTCGACCTGATCCACGCCCGGCTGCTGCTCGAGCACCTGCCCGCGCGGGACGAGGTCCTCGACCGGCTGGTCGGTGCCCTGCGGCCAAGCGGATGGCTGCTGATCGAGGACTACGACTGGACCTCCTACGGGACAGAGCCCGCCTCGGAGACGATCGAGCGCGTCACCGCTGCGACTCTTGGGTTCATGAGCGAGGCCGGCTTCGATCCCTACCTCGGGCGCCGCCTGATGGGCGCCCTCGAGCGGCGCGGCCTGACCGACGCCAGCGCGGAGGGGCGCCTGCTGGTAATGCGCTCGGATCACCCCGGCGCGGCTTTCTACCGGCTGTCCCTCGTCTCGCTCCGCGACGCGCTCGTGCAGCGCGGCACGGTGACCGCGGCTGAGATCGACGAGGCGATCGCCGCGATCGATCGCGGCGATCTCACCCTGATCTCGCCGACGATGGTCGCCGCCTGGGGTCGGGCACCTGGCTGAGAGCCGATCCGAGGACTTCAGCGGGGCCGTGTCGCGCGTTCGAGCATCCGCCCCACCAGCGGCATAGGCTCTGATCGCCAGACGTCTCGATTCGCGTAGGGCCACGCATAGATCAGAGCTCCGTCGCGCACAAACTCGAGCAGACGCGGTTCGCCGAGGTCCTTCGCGGACCACTCGTACACGCGCTGCACCCGTGGCAGGATCACGGCGTAGTCGAGGAGCCGACCGAGACGTTGCTCATCGGCGAGGTAGCTCGCGACATCTCGTTCGAGCGGGTAGCGGTCGGGAAGCACCCGGCCGAGTGACAGAAAGGCCCCCGCCATCCCGAGACGGGGGTCGCCGAGCACTCGTGCGAGTAGAGCGAAACGCCCCAGCGCCAGGCGCGGCGCTCCGACGAGAGCGTGCGCATAGAGGACGCGGCCCAGCGCGACATTCATGAAGAAGCGCTCGGGCAGGCTCTCAGCCTCGGCCAAGTCCTTGTGCTCCAGATACCCGCTCACGATGCTCGCGTTGTGGGCTCGGTACCAGTTGCGGGCCGTCGGCCGTGCGATGAACTCGAGCCAGAGCTGCACAGGTCGCGACGAGGGCTCGCCCCTCATACCGCCGGCGATAGCGACCGATTCGCTTCCGTCCCGCAGTAGCCCGTCGTTCATCGCCCGCCACCACACGCTGCCGGGCGGTGACGCATCAAGTGGGTTGAGCAGCCCGCGCCGCGCCTGCCAGAGCATGAACGAGAGCGCCGCTCGCCGGAACGGCAGGTGACGCGGCGCGCGGCCGGTGGGGCCGTGGTAGGTCCGCACGATCAGGGCAAGGCGAGCGCGCGGATCATCGCGCACGGCGTCGACCTGTGCCCGAGCCCAGGTTCTGGCAGCCGCGTCCTCGGCTACTCCCTGCTCGGCTTCAGGCTTGGAACCCGACAGCGTCTACGCGACGATCGTGAGCGCGCGCGGGTCGACCGAGAGGGCCAGCGCTGCGTATTCGCCGAGGTAGTCGCCGTCGACCTGCACCGGGAACGATCGCGGCTGGCCGTCCTCGTGGAGGGAGACCGACCGGACGCTCGCGTCGCGGACGTCGTCGAAGATATCGATCTGACGGTGCTTCGAGGCGTGGAGCCTACGGCTGAGGACCCGGGCGGCGATCGGCAGCATGTCCCGCTGCTTGGCTCGATGAAGCAGGCCCATCGACAGGGCTCCATCATCGAGCCCGATGTCCTCGCAGATCCGGATCGGGAGCTTCGCGAAGTAGGTGAAGGGGTCGGAGTTCTGCGCGATCGCGGTGACGCCCGTGTGCGTCTCGCCCTCGAGCTCGAGCTCGATCTGCACGGGGTCGCGGAGGTAGTGGCGATAGAAGCCCGATATCGCCGCCCACGTGTAGTACCACTGCCGCGCCCTGGCCTTGAGGCGCGGATGCGCATCGACCCGCTTGACCACGGTCGCGTCAAGGCCGACGCCGCAGGCGAAGACGAAGTACCGGCCGTTACAGCGCCCGAGGTCGATCTTGCGCGGACGGAAGTCGTCCGCCAGCCCGATCAGGTGCTCGGTGGCGTCGACGACGTCGTTCGGGATGCCGAGCGTCCGGCAGACGACGTTCGTCGACCCGCCCGGCAGGACGGAGACGGGGACGTCGGTGCCGGCCAGCCCATTCGCCACCTCGTTCAGCGTTCCATCGCCGCCGAACGCGACGACGATGTCGTATCCGCCGTCGCGCGCCTCGCGACCGATCTCGATCGCGTGCTCGGCGGCCTCCGTGTCGACCGCCTCGACCTCGTACCGGGCCTGGAGCGCGTAGACGACGAGGTTCTTCAGCCGGTCCGAGACCGTCGTCGCATACGGGTTGACGATGATCAGCATCCGCTTCTTCTCCGCATCCGGCGCCAGTGGCATGGCGGTGGCGGCGGGAGCCGGCTCACTCTGGGCAGGGGTGATCGTCGACGCCACGGTTCTTCTAACCCCCGCTCAGCACCGGGTTACCGCCGGGAACCAGGTCCCCGAGCTGATCTGCCGGAGTGTCCGAGGTGGCCTCGTAGCGGATGACCTCGCCGTCATCGACCTCCCGCACGTATCCAGCCTCCTCCAGAAGGTCGACGTGGCCGATCACCTCGGAGAGGGTGAGGAACGCGGAGGTCACCGCGACATCGCCCCAGATCGCGAGCGCCAGCTCGTGACCTGTCCGGGGCTGCTCCCTGATGAGGCCGTAGATCCTCTCCGCCCGGCGCTGGTGCATCGCAATGCGCGAGTCGATCAAGGACATGTGGTCGGTGATCGGCTCTCCGTGGCCCGCGAGGACGATCTCCGCCGGCAGCTCGCGGGTCCGCTTCATCGAGCCAAGGTAGTCGACCAGCGCGTGGGTGCGGCCACCCGAGCCGTCAAGGGGCCGGGAGATCAGCGGGTTGGAGGAGATGTGCTTGATCAGGTGGTCGCCGGCGATCAGGATCCGTCGGTCCTCGTCCCAGAAGAGGGTGTCGGAGGGGCTGTGACCGGGCCGGTGCTGGACCTCCAGCGAACGGTCCCGGAGCGGGAGGCTCTCGCCGTCGCTCAGGGATCGGGTCACCTTGGCCCTCGCACCCCAATCCTGATAGCTCGCGACGACCCGTCGAAGCGCGGTGACGATCTCGTCGGCGATCCCGTGGCGGCGCATCAGAACGGCGGCGTCGTCGTTGTCGCGGGCCGCGTCCTCGCCGAAGTTCTCGATGTAGGGGACGACCGCATCCAGCGCGGCGACCTGGGCGCCGGAGCGCTGCGCGACGACGTCGACGAGGCCGAGGTGGTCCAGGTGCTGATGGGTGATGACCACCAGCTCGATGTCCTCGATCCGGTGACCCAGGGCGCCGATCTGGTGCTCGAGCTCGTGGAGGGCCTTGCCGGAGTTCGGTCCGGAGTCGATCAGGGTGAGCGGATGGTCCTCGAGCAGGTAGGTGTTCACGCGGCCGACCTGGAAGGGCGTCGGGATGCGCATCAGGCGAATCCCGGCGTCCGTGACTTGGCGCCAGACCTCGACCGAAACCTCGTCGCCGCTCACGACCTGATCAATCCGAGAACCTCGTCCCTCTTCTGCTCCATGTGCTCCCTGGAGATCAGGGACTCGAGATTGAGCCGCAGGAGGGGCTCCGTGTTGGAGGGGCGGACGTTGAAGTGCCACTCGGGATAGTCGACGGAGGCGCCGTCGAGCCAGCTGATCTCCGCGTCGGAGTAGCGGTCGGCGATCTCCTTGATCTTCCCCTCCGGGTCCGCTACCCGCGAGTTGATCTCGCCGGAGATGAAGTAGCGCGACCGGAACTCGGACATCAGTTCGGCGAGCGAGCGTTCCTCGCGCGAGACGAGCTCCAGCATCAGCAGCGCGGGGATCGTCCCGGAGTCGGCGCAGTAGAAGTCGCGGAAGTAGTAATGACCCGAGACCTCCCCGCCGAAGACGGCGCCTGTCTCGCGCATCCTGACCTTGAAGAAGGCGTGACCCACCCGGCTCAGGTCGGCCTTGCCACCGGCTGCCGCCACCGTGTCCGGCACCGCCCGGCTCGAGCGGGGGTCGTAGAGAATCGTCGCGCCGGGCTCCTTGGCGAGCGCGGCGCGGGCGAGCAGGGCGCAGACGAAGTCGCCGTCGGCGAAGTTGCCCCGATCGTCGATGAAGAAGCAGCGGTCGGCGTCCCCGTCCCAGGCGATCGCCAGGTCGACCCCGCTCTTCTTGACCTGCTCGACGAGCATGCGCCGGTTCTCCTCGAGGAACGGATTCGGGCCCGCCTCGGGGAAGTCGCCGTTCGGCTCCCAGCGGCTGGTCGTCACGTCGAGGTTGAGCCGCTCGAGCAGAGGTCCCATCATCGGCCCCGCCATGCCGTCGCTGCCGTCGGCAAGGATCCGCAGTGGGCCGATCGCGTTCGGATCGACGAGCCCAAGAACGTGCGAGCGAAACTGGTCGCCGATGTCCACCTCCTCGACCGCGCCGCCACCGGGGGGCTCGGGGAGGCCGCGCTCGATCTCGGCCCTGACGTCCTGGATGCCCGCATCCCCGGAGAAGGCAAGCGCCCCCTCGCGGAGGAGCTTCACGCCCGTGTACGGCTTCGGGTTGTGCGAGGCGGTGACCATCGCCCCGCCATCGAGGTCATGGGAGCCGACGAGGTAATAGAGCATCTCGGTCGCGACCTGGCCGGAGTCGAACACGCGGACGCCCTCGTCCACCAGGCCCTGGCGGACCCCGGCGGCCATCGCCGGCGCGCTCAGCCGCATGTCGCGCCCGAGGCCCACGACCAGTTGATCCGTGCTCTTGTCGCGGAGCCTGCCCAACACCCGCGCGAAGCCGCGGCCGATCAGATGGGCCGTGGTCTCGTCCATCTCCTCGCCGTAGAGCCCGCGGATGTCGTAGGCCTTGAAGATGGAGGCCGGGGGAGCGGTGGTGGCCATCGAGTCGCGCAGGTTAGATCGCGTCAGGAGAATGCCCCGGCGAGGGCCTCGTAGCTCTCCTCGAGCGACTGCGGCATCACTCGCGTGTCGGCGAGGACCGGCATGAAGTTGCTGTCTCCGCCCCAGCGCGGGACGACATGCATGTGGATGTGATGCTCGACGCCGGCGCCCGCCACCTGTCCCTGGTTGAACCCGACGTTGTAGCCCTGCGGCGAGTAGACGCCCTCGAGCACGGTCATCCCCCTCTGCGCCAGGGCCATCATCTCGGAGACCGTCTCCGGATCGAGTTCCGGGAGCGCCGCGATGTGCTCATACGGCGCCACCATCAGGTGCCCGTTCGTGTACGGGAACTTGTTGAGAATCACGAAGCAGCGCTCGCCGCGGTGGACGATCAGGTTCTCTTCGTCATGCTCCTCACCCTGACGGGCCTTCACGCAGAAGATGCACTCGCCGCCCTCGTCCTTTGCTCCCTTCACGTACTTGAGGCGCCAGGGCGCCCAGATCCGTTGATTGGCCACACGATCCATCGTAAGTCCTGCCCGCCGGGGCTTCATGGCGGGATACCGGAAGAATTCAGGGATGACCCGTTTCGTGGTGCTCGACGCCCCGATCGACTGCTCCGGGGCGGGACGAGGGGAAGAGCGCGCCCCCGCGGCGCTCCGGGCCGCCGGCCTGGTCGAACGCCTCGGCGTGGCTGACGCGGGAGCGGCCGACGCGCGCATTCGGGATAAGCGACGCGACCCCGACACCGGCGTGATCGGCGCGGCCGACGTGCGGCGGGCCTCTTCAGCGATCGCGTCGGGCGTTCGCCGGGTATTGGACGCTCACGAGCGTCCGCTCGTTCTCGGGGGCGACTGCACCCTGCTGCTGGGCGTATTTCAGGCACTGCCCGTCGGCAGCGGCCTCTGGTTCGTCGATGGCCACGCGGACTTCTTCGACGGAGAAAGCTCGCCAACCGGCGAGGCGGCCGACATGGACCTCGCGATCCTCACAGGCCACGGCCCGGCCGGGTTGCTGGAACCCGACGGACCGCTCGTCGAGCCGGCGGCGGTAGTGCTGCTCGGGCATCGGCCCGCGGAGCTTCACCCCGACGTCGCCCGTGAGAATTCCCGCCTCGACCCGGCCATCGTGGCGATCACCGCCCCCGAGGTGCGAGAGCGGGGCGCCGCACGGGTCGGTACCGACGTCGGCGCGCGGCTCGCCGAACGGTCGGCCTGGCTCCATCTGGACCTTGACGTCCTCGACGAGCGGGTGCTCCCGGCGGTCAGCTACCCGCAGGCGCTGGGGCTCTCCTGGGACGAGCTCGTCGCGCTGATCCAGCCGCTCGTCGCGGCTCCCAACCTCCTCGGAATCTCGGTGGCTGACTTCAATCCCGACCGCGACACGGATGGGAGCTCTGCCGCCCGAATCGTTGACCTGTTGGAATCAGCACTCCGGAGTTGAGCCGCCGGTTTCGCCGTCAAGCGGGTTGCTCCTCGCTTCGCTCGGAGCACCCTCCCATCTACAGCCAGCCGCGGCTGCGGAAGTAGCTCACCATGGCCACGAGCAGCACCACCATCGACCCGGTGATCGCCCAGAACGCTCCCGTGTCGCCCTCACCGGGAACGCCGACGTTCATCCCCCAGATGCTCGCGAGAAGGGTGAGGGGCAGGACGATGACGCTGATCGAGGTGAGGACGCGGAGGATGTCGTTCACACGGTGGGAGATCACCGACTCGTTCGTGTCCTCCAGCGCCTCGACTACCTCCTTGTAGTTCTCGAGCATGTCCCAGATCCGCTCGTGCGCGTCGACGATGTCGTCGAAGTAGATCTCGAGGTCCATGTCCGGCGCGAGGTACCGCTGCTTCACCTTCTCGAGGTCGCGCAGAACCGGCCGCTGCGGGCGGATCACCTTGCGGAAGTTGATGATCTCCTGCTTCACGTTGGAGATGTCGCGCACGATCTCCTCGGAGCGCCCCTCGAAGATCTCCCCCTCGAGCGCGTCGAGCTTGTTCCCGATCTTTCGCAGCATCGGGAAGCAGTAGTCGAAGCTGTCATCGACCAGCCGGTAGAGGAGATAGCCGGAGCCGCGCGAGAAGAGCTGCTCGCGCATCTCCTCCTTCTGGCGGCAGCGCTCGAACAGGTACTCGACCGGTTGCAGCGGCTGGTTCGGGATCGTAATCAGGAATCCCGGGCCGACGAACACATCGAGCTCGCCGGCGCCGAGCCTCCCCGCGGCGGGGTCGAACACGGGGAGGTGAAGAACGATGAACAGGTAGCCGTCGTAGACGTCGATCTTCGGGCGCTGGTTGCGCGAGAGGACGTCCTCGAGGTCGAGGGCGTGGAAGTCGAAGTTCTCCTCGAGCCACGCGGCCTCGAGCGGGCCCATCCGGTCGATCTTGACCCAGCGGAGACCCTCGGCCGCGATCTCCTCGATCTGGGGAGCCTGCGGCTCAGGTGGCTGGGCGACGAGCTCGCCGCCGCGGGTCCTGCGCAGTCTGGGGCGAGGGAGGTTCGGCATCTTCCGGACCACCATCAGACGGGTTGCGCGGGGCGGAGGAACCTCGCGTTATCGCCTCGATATCCATGATCGAAGCCACTTTACGGGACCGCGGAGCGCCGGGCGCACGGGGGCTCCCGTTTTCGGGCGTGACCGCCATTGCTATATTCCCCTGTCACATAGTCACCACATCAAGAGGGGTGGAGGGACTGGCCCGACGAAGCCCCGGCAACCCCCCCGGACCTAGGTCTGGGGAAGGTGCCAACTCCAGCAGGTGTAAGCAGAGCCTGGAAGATGTGGGAAGAGAGTTCCTCCAGAACCTCCGCCCACATCAAGCCCGGCGGAGGTTTTTCGTAGAGGAGCCCGATTGGCGGTAAGCGCACTGAGATGCAAGGAATGCGGGGAGACCTACCCGCTGGACGCGCGCTTCGTGTGCGAGCGGTGCTTCGGGCCGCTCGAGGTCTCCTATGACTTCTCCGACCTCGATCCGCAGGAGGCCAGGAGGAAGATCCAGGCGGGCTCGCGGGGGATCTGGCGGTACTCGGACTTCCTGCCCTTCGACGGCCGGCCTGGCGATCCGCTCGAGCCCGGTCTCACGCCGCTGATCCGCGCCGACCGGCTCGCCGAGCGGCTCGGCCTCGGTGAGCTCTGGATCAAGAACGACGCCGCCAACCCGACGCACTCCTTCAAGGACCGCGTCGTGGCGGTCGCCGTCGCCAAAGCGAAGGAGCTCGGATTCGAGACGGTCGCCTGCGCGTCCACCGGAAACCTCGCGAACGCCGTCGCCGCACACGCAGCGGCCGCCGGACTGGACTCCTACGTGTTCGTGCCGGCCGACCTGGAGGAGCAGAAGCTCCTGGCGACCGGGATCTACGGCACGAATCTCGTCGGGATCCGCGGCACCTACGACGACGTCAACCGTCTCTGCACCGAGCTCAGCCAGACCCATCCGTGGGCGTTCGTCAACGTCAACCTGCGGCCCTATTACTCGGAGGGATCGAAGACGCTGGCCTTCGAGACGATCGAGCAGCTCGGGTGGAGCCTTCCGGACCGCGTGGTCTGCCCGATCGCCTCGGGCTCGTTGTTCACGAAGCTCGCCAAGGGGATCAGCGACTGGCTCGAGCTCGGGCTGGTCGAGGGGGAGCTGCCGACTTTCTGCGGCGCGCAGGCCGACGGCTGCTCTCCCGTCGCGACCGCGTTCGCGGAGGGCTGGGAGGTCTGCAAGCCCGAGCAGCGCCCGGACACGATCGCCAAGAGCCTCGCGATCGGGGATCCCGCCGACGGCCCATACGCCATCGAGCTCGCCCGGCAGACCAGCGGTGTGATCGAGTCCGTCACCGATGACGAGATCCGGGCCGGGATCAAGCTGCTCGCCGAGACCACGGGCGTATTCACGGAGACGGCCGGCGGCGTCACCATCGGCGTCCTCGCGAAGCTGGCGGAGGCGGGGGCGCTCCCGTCGGACGAGCGCGTCGTCGCCTACGTGACCGGCGAGGGATTGAAGACGCTCGATGCCGCGAGGGAATCGTTCCTGATGCGCGAGATCGAACCGACCATGGACGCGTTCGCGGCCGAGTTCGAGAGCGCCGGCGTCTCCGCATAGGGCGGCCATGATTAAGATCTCCGCCCGACGATGAGCGTGACCGTGAAGATCCCGACCCAGCTCCGCGCAGCCACCGGCGGCGAGGGAGAGCTCGAGGTGGAGGGCTCGACCGTCGGTGAGGCGCTCGACGCCGTCTTCGACCAACACGACGGCCTGCGCGAGCGAATCACCCAGGACGGCGATCTGCGCCGCTTCGTCAATGTCTACGTCTCGGGAGAGGACATCCGCTTTCAGGACGGCCTCGACACCGCCGTCTCGGACGGGGACGAGGTCACCATCCTGCCCGCGGTCGCGGGTGGTTAGCCCCGCCCGGCGCGCCTGGACGCACCCGGATCCATAATCGAGCGGGCGGAGCGCCGCCGGGCCGACGCGCGCGCCAGGCCGACCCCCTGCCCTCCCGACGCGGTCTGCCCGGCCGAGAGGGCGGTGATCGTGATGCCGTGCGAGACGGGGGTGACGAAACGGGTCCGGGTGAAGCGCCGGCACTTCACCTACGTCGAGCTGCACGTGCAGAACGTCTGCATCGCCTAGGAGAAGCACGCCCGGCAGGATTCGAACCTGCGACCTCTTCCTCCGGAGGGAAGCGCTCTATCCAGCTGAGCTACGGGCGCTGGACGGCCAAGTTTAGGTGGGGCACGGGCGACCGCGCCCGCCCAGGCGGGCCACGCTTTCTACGCTAGGCCGCACCATGGATCTCTCGGTCGTCTTCCTCGGCACCGGCGGCTCCGTGCCCTCGGCGCGGAGGGCGACCGCCTGCGTCCTGATCCGGGCCGGCGGCAGCCGGATCCTGGTCGACGCGGGCGAGGGGGCCCAGCGCCAGATGATCCTCTCCACCGGGCTGGTGCACGTCGACGAGATCTATGTGACGCACTTCCATGCCGATCACTACCTCGGCCTTCCGGGCCTGTTGAAGACCTATGACCTGCTGGAGCGGCAGGCGCCGCTTCGCATCGTCGGTCCCGCCGGACTCAGCGATCTGTTCGATGCCCTGCGCCGGATCTTCGGCAGGCTCCGCTACGACGTCGAGCTGATCGAGCTCGCGCCGGGGGAGGGGATTGGACACGACCGCTTCGAGATGCGCTCGTTCGCGGTCGAGCACCGAATGCGGGCGCTCGGCTTCGCGTTCGTCGAGCCAGAGCGTCCGGGCCGGTTCGACGTCGAGACCGCGCGAGGGCTCGGGATCACCGACGAGCGCGACTTCGGGCGGCTCCAGAAGGGGGAGACCATCTCGGTGAACGGCTCCGACGTCACCCCGGACCAGGTGCTTGGGGAGCCCCGACAGGGCCGAAAGGTCGTGGTCACCGGCGACACCGCACCCTGCGAGATGACGCGGATCGCCGCCCATGCCGCGCAGCTTCTGGTCCACGACGGGACCTTCGCCGTGGAGGAGTCGGCACGTGCCGCCGAAACGGGCCACTCGACCGCGCGCGATGCCGCCGCGCTGGCGAAGGATGTTGGCGTCGACATGCTCGCGATCGTGCACGTTTCCTCCCGCTACAGCGTGGGAGCCGTCCTCGACGAGGCCCGCGAAGTGTTTCCCAACACGGTCGCGCCGAGGGACTTCGACCTGGTCGAGGTTCCGTTTCCCGAGCGCGGCGACCCCAAGCTCGTCCCCGGCGGCGCAAACCAGCGCTCCGAGGCTCCGGTAGGGTCGGCTCCCGCCGACTAGCCCTTCGCGGACAATGCGGAGTTGTGCCCGGTCACGGTCTGAGCGCGCTGCTACGCTGGCCCGGCAAGCCCCTTTAACCCGGTCCCGCGAGGCCAGGAAGGTGCCGAGAGGTTGAACGACGAGAAGGTCGTGCTCGATCACGACGATCTGCGGCGGACGCTCGTCCGGATCGCCCACGAGATCGTCGAGAAGAATCAGGACGCGGACCACCTTGCGCTGGTCGGCATTCACACGCGCGGTGCGGTGATCTGCAGGCGGCTCCATGCGCTGGTCGGCGAGCTCTCCGGAAGCGAGGTGCCGCTCGGCGACCTCGACATCTCCTTCTACCGCGACGACCTCGAAAGTCGTGAGCCACGCGATGCGCCCGTCGTCCACAACTCTCATCTCGACTTCGACCTCAGCGGCCGGACCGTCGTCCTGGTCGACGACGTTCTCTTCACCGGGCGCACGGTGCGTGCCGCGATCGACGCGCTCTTCGACTACGGACGCCCCGCGCGGGTTCAGCTCGCGGTCCTGGTCGACCGGGGCCATCGCGAGCTCCCGATCCGGCCGGACTACGTCGGCAAGAACCTGCCGACCGCCCCGGGCGAGCGCGTGAACGTCCGGCTCGAGGAGACCGACGGCACCGATGAGGTGGCGATCACACCGGCGAAGGTGAAGGAGGACGCATGAAGCACCTGCTCGGAGTCGAGGGGCTGGCCCGCGTCGAGATCGAGCGGATCCTCGATCGGGCCGAGAGCTTTGCGGAGGTCGGCCGCCGCGATATCAAGAAGGTCCCCACGCTGAGAGGGCGGACGATCGTCAACCTCTTCTACGAGTCCAGCACGCGGACGCTCTCATCCTTCGAGCTCGCGGCGAAGCGCCTCTCGGCCGATGTCGTCAGCGTCAAGTCCTCCGGCTCGTCCGTGGACAAGGGCGAGTCCCTGAAGGACACCGTGGCGACCCTCTCGGCCTATGACCCGGCGGCGATCGTGATTCGCTCTCCGCACGCCGGCGCAGCCGGTCTGGTCGCCCGCTGGACCGAGGCCTCCGTGATCAACGCCGGGGACGGGAAGCACGAGCACCCCACACAGGCGCTGCTCGACGTCTTCACGCTCCGCCAACGCCTGGGATCGCTCGACGGTACGCGAATCTGGATCGTCGGCGATGTCCTCCACAGCCGGGTCGCGCGGTCCTGCCTGCTCGCCTTTCAGAGGCTGGGGGCCGAGGTGACGCTCTGCGGCCCACCGACCCTGATCCCGCGCGGGATCGAGGCGCTCGGCTGCGAGATCGCCTACGACCTCGATGAGGCCGGAGGCGCCGACGTCGTCTACGCCCTTCGGATGCAGCGCGAGCGGATGAGCGAGAGCTTCGTCCCGTCGCTCCGGGAGTACGCGGCCAGGTACCAGATCGACTCCAGGCGCCTGGGCCCCCGGCAGCTGCTGATGCACCCGGGACCGATCAACCGCGGCGTCGAGCTTGCGCCCGAGGTGATCGATTCACCCCAGTCCCTGATCACCGCGCAGGTCGAGAGCGGGCTCGTCGTCCGGATGGCGATCCTCTACGAACTGCTCGCGGGCAGCGACCGCAGCACCCCCGAGCGCGGGCCCGCTCCCGCGGACACTCCGACGATCGGCCAGCCCGCGTGAGCGTGAGCGCGAACGGATCCGAGGGCTCGACGGCGGCGATCCTGGTCGGCCGGCCCTCGCAGCCGGCGACTCTGATCGTTCGCAACGTCCGCCTGCTGGATCCGAGAGGGGGTCTCGACGCGAGCCGTGACCTGGTGGTCCGCGACGGGGTGGTCGCCGAGCTCGCCGAGCCGGGCGGCGCTCCCGAGATCGAAGGTGCCGAGACGGTCGAGGGCGAGTCGCTCCTCGGCGTCCCTGGTTTCGTCGACCCGCACGTCCATCTGCGGGTCCCGGGCCAGGAGCACAAGGAGGACCTC
This sequence comes from uncultured Solirubrobacterales bacterium, assembly GCA_963808565.1. GTDB lineage: Bacteria > Actinomycetota > Thermoleophilia > Solirubrobacterales > 70-9 > DASUPK01. Next base: position 124,750 of record CAWEGM010000008.1, on the reverse strand, counting down.
GAGACCGGGACTCGCGCTGCGGCCGCCGGCGGGTTCTGCGCGGTGATCGGGATGGCCAACACCTCGCCCCCGATCGACTCCGCGGCGGTGCTGGGCTCGGTTCGCGAGCGGGCCGAGCGCGAGGCCTCGATACCGGTGGGAATCGTCGCGACCGTCACCCGGGGGATGGCCGGCGAGGAGCTGACCGAGATGGCGGAGCTCCGCGAGGTGGGAGCGATCGGGTTCTCCGACGACGGATTGCCGATCTCGAATGCGCGGGTCCTTCGGCGGGCACTGGAGTACCAACGGCTCGCGGGCGGGGTGATTGCCCTTCACGAAGAGGACCCGAACCTGTCCGGAAATGGCGTCATGCACGAGGGCGAGGTGTCCGCGGTCCTCGGAATGGCCGGCGTTCCCTCGCCCTCGGAGGCGACGATGATTGCCCGCGACTGCGCCCTCGCCCGCTACGAGGGAGCTCGGATCCACGTCCAGCATCTCTCCGCACGCGCGTCCGTCGAGGAGATCGCACGCGCGAAGGCCGCCGGGGTCGAGGTCACCTGCGAGGCGAGCCCGCATCACCTGACCCTGACCGACGAGGCCGTGCGAGCGCTCGACGCCCGCTTCAAGATGAACCCGCCGCTGCGCACCGAGGATGACCGGCGGGCGCTCATCGACGGTCTCCGGGATGGGACGATCGACTGCGTCGCCACCGACCACGCGCCGCATTCGGCCGAGGAGAAGGAGGTCCCCTTCGAGGAGGCCGCCATGGGGGTGACCGGGCTCGAGACTGCCTTCGCCGTCCTTCACACGGACCTCGTCCTTCCGGGAGTGTTGCCGCTCGAGCTGCTTCTGGAGCGGATGACGAGCGGAGGCGAGCCCTTCGGGATTCCCGCGCCGCGGCTCGAGCTGGGCGCCACGGCCAACTTCACCCTGATCGACCCGGCCCTGGCCTGGAGCGTCGGAGAGGAGGGCTACGAGAGCCGCTCCTCCAACAGCTGCTTCGCCGGCCGCGAGCTGACCGGCCGCGTCCTGATGACGGTGGCGGCGGGTCGGGTCGCGTTTCGCCAGCGCACCTTTGCGATGGGGGTTGCATCGTGAGCGCCAAGCTCGACAGGGAGCGAACGGCCCTCGTCGTCGTCGACGTGCAGGAGGGCTTTCGCAAGGCGATCCCTGACTTCGAGCGGGTGGCCCACGCAACGGCGACTCTGATTCAGGGTGCCGAGGCCCTCGGAGTGCCGATCGTGGTCACCGAGCAATACCCGAAGGGGCTCGGCGAGACGGCGCCCGAGGTCGCCGAGACGTTGCCGACGGGCGCGGAACCCATCGAGAAGGTCTGCTTCTCGGCAGCGCAGGCGGAGGGGTTCGATCTCGCCGGCCGGCAGCAGGCGCTCGTCTGCGGAATCGAGACCCACGTCTGTGTGAGCCAGACCGTCCTGGACCTGATCCACTCCGGAGCCGAGGTGCAGGTCGCGGAGGACGCGGTGGGATCGCGATCTCCCGATAGCAAGCGGATCGGTCTCCAGAAGATGGAGCGAGCCGGCGCCGTCCTCACGAGTGTCGAGACGGCGCTCTTCGAGCTCCTCGGCCGCGCCGGCACCGAGGAGTTCAAGCGGGTGCAGCGGCTGATCCTCGAGTACGCGCCCAACCCGGAGTTCGAAAGGCAGCCCGTGTGAGCGGCTACGTCCTTCTCGAGGACGGCACCCGCCTGGACGGGGAGCTCTGCGGTTCCGGCGGCGAGATCACGGGCGAGGTTGTCTTCAACACCGCGATGACCGGATACCAGGAGGCGGTCACCGATCCCTCGTACGCGGGCCAGATCATCACCTTCACCTATCCGCTGATCGGCAACTACGGAGTCTCCGCCGACGCAATGGAGTCCGACCGGGTGCAGGCACGCGGCGTGATCATGCGGGAGGGAAAGAACGGGGAGGACGCTGCGACCGCCGAGGGGGGTTGGGTCGACTGGCTCCGCGATTGCGGGATCGCCGCCATCTCGGGGATCGATACGCGCTCCCTCGTCAGGCACATCCGCGATCGCGGCGCGATGCGGGGCGGGATCTTCCCCGCGGAGGTCCCCGAGGCGGAGGCGCGGGAGAGCGTGGCCAGTGAGCCCGCGATGGACGGCGCGGACTTCGCGAAGGTGGTCACCCCGGGTGAGCCGATCGAGTTCGACGGCGACGGCCCGCACGTCGTGGGAATCGACACCGGGATCAAACACAGCATCCTGCGGCAGTTCCGCGAGCGGAATTGCCGGTTGACGTTGCTCCCGTGCTCTGCCTCGGCAGATTCGATCCTCGAAAGGGAGCCGGACCTGGTTTTTCTCGCCAACGGGCCGGGCGATCCCGGCGCGCTCGACTACATCGTCGAGAACGTCCGCGGCATCGTCGGAAGGAAGCCGGTCGTCGGGATCTGCCTGGGGCACCAGCTGCTCTGCCGGGCGGTCGGCCTCGAGACCTTCAAGCTTTCCTTCGGCCACCGCGGCGCGAACCACCCGGTGAAAGACCTCGAAACCGGCCGGATCGACATCACCTCACAGAACCACGGCTTCGCCGTCAGAGGCCCGGGCGGGGCGGAGAAGATCGACGGTGACGAGCCCGTCCGCTGGAAGACAGACTTCGGTGAGGCGGAGCTCTCGCATCTGAACCTCTATGACCGCACCGTCGAGGGCCTGGTGCTGAAGGACGTCCCCGGCTGCACAGTCCAGTACCACCCGGAGGCGGGACCGGGGCCCCATGACGCCCGCTACCTGTTCGACCGCTTCCTGGAGCTGGGTAAGCGAGGCCCCGGCGCAGGCGAAGCCGAGCCGGGAGCCGTTTGATCATGCCTAGGCGCGACGACATCCGGAAGATCCTCCTGATCGGCTCCGGTCCGATCGTGATCGGGCAGGCGGCCGAGTTCGACTACTCGGGGGTGCAGGCCTGCAAGGTGCTGCTCGAGGAGGGGTACGAGGTCGTCCTCGTCAACTCGAACCCGGCCACGATCATGACCGACCCCGAGTTCGCGAACCGGACCTATATCGAGCCGCTGCTGCCCGGGCCGGTCGCCAAGGTGATCGAGCGAGAGCGCCCGGATGCGCTCCTGCCGACGCTGGGGGGCCAGACAGCGCTCAACCTGGCGAAGTCCCTCTACGACGACGGGACGCTGGAACGCTTCGGCGTCGAGCTGATCGGGGCGGACTACGAGGCGATCCACCGCGCCGAAGACCGCGAGGCGTTCCGCCGTACCATGGGGGAGGCCGGCCTGCGGGTCCCGTGGTCGCGGATCGTCACGTCGGTCGCCGAGGCCGAGGCGGGGGTAGCCGACGGCTCGATCAAGCTACCCGCCATCGTCCGTCCCGCCTTCACGCTCGGCGGGCACGGGGGCGGCGTCGGCAACACCGACACGGAGCTCGCCCAGGTCGTCTCCGAGGGGCTTGCCGCCAGCCCGATCAACCAGGTGCTCGTGGAGGAGTCGGTGCTGGGCTGGGGGGAGTTCGAGCTCGAGGTGATGCGTGACCGAAACGACAACGTGGTGATCATCTGCTCGATCGAGAACGTGGACCCGATGGGGGTCCACACCGGGGACTCGGTCACGATCGCGCCGGCACAGACGCTCACCGACGCGCTCTACCAGGAGCTGCGCGATCAGGCGATCCGCGTGATCCGCGCCGTGGGGGTGGAGACCGGCGGATCGAACATCCAGTTCGCGGTCCACCCGGAGAGGGGCGAGGTCGCGGTGATCGAGATGAACCCGCGCGTCTCCCGGTCCTCGGCACTCGCGTCGAAGGCGACCGGCTTCCCGATCGCGAAGATCGCGGCCCGGCTCGCGGTCGGCTACGCGCTCGAGGAGATCTCGAACGACATCACCCGGGCGACGCCCGCCTCTTTCGAGCCGACGATCGACTACGTGGTCACGAAGATGCCCCGCTTCGCTTTCGAGAAGTTCCCCGGCGCCGAGGGCCGGCTGTCCACCCACATGAAGTCGGTCGGTGAGGCGATGGCGATCGGGCGCACCTTTCGCGAGTCCTTCGCCAAGGCGATGCGCTCCCGCGAGCTCGATGAGCCCGCCGACATCCCGGCGTCGACCGGAGAGCTGCTCGAGCGGCTCGCTAAGCCTTCCTCGGACCGCTTCGACCTGATCGGTGCCGCCTTCGAGCGCGGCGTCGATCTCGAGCGTGTCCAGGAGGCGACGATGATCGACCCCTGGTTCCTGCGAGAGCTGCGTGCCCTCGCCACCGAGGGCGACGGCACCGAGGGGCTCGAACGCACCTACCTCTCGGTCGACACCTGCGCCGCCGAATTCGAGGCTCGAACGCCGTACTTCTACTCGGGCCATGAGAGGGGGTCGAACGGGGCCGGCGAGGTCGAAAGGGGGAGCGGCCCTCGGTCGTCATCCTCGGCTCGGGTCCCAACCGGATCGGGCAGGGGATCGAGTTCGACTACTGCTGCGTCCACGCTGCGATGACCGCCCGGGAGCTCGAGCGCGACGCGGTGATGATCAACTGCAACCCCGAGACGGTCTCCACCGACTACGACACCTCCGACCGCCTCTACTTCGAGCCGCTCACCACTGAGGACGTCCTCGCGGTCTGCGCGATCGAGAGGCCCGAGGGCGTGATCGTCCAGTTCGGCGGACAGACCCCTCTGCGCCTGGCGAAGGCGCTGGAGGAGGCGGGGGTCCCGCTTCTCGGCACCCCGGTCGATGCGATCGACCTCGCCGAGGACCGCGGTCGCTTCGGCGCGCTGCTGAAGCGGCTCGAGATCAAGCATCCCCCTTACGGGACGGCGCTCTCCGCCGACGAGGCGGTCGCGATCGCCGAGGACGTCGGTTTTCCGCTCCTGGTCCGGCCCTCCTACGTCCTCGGCGGAAGGGCGATGGAGATCTGCTACTCGGCCGACGCGCTCTCGACCTATCTCGAGCAGAACGTGAAGGCTGATCAGGAGCATCCGCTGCTTCTCGACCGCTTCCTCGAGAACGCGATCGAGGTCGATGTGGACGCGCTCGCCGACGGCGAGGAGTGCTTCGTCGCCGGCGTGATGCAGCACGTGGAGGAGGCCGGCGTCCACTCGGGGGACTCGGCCTGCGTGATCCCGCCGATGAGCCTGGGTGAGGAGATGCTCGAGGAGATCCGTGCCACGACGCGACGGATCGCCGCGGAGCTCGGCGTCGTCGGGCTGATCAACGTCCAGTACGCGGTCGCCGAAGGGGAGCTCTTCGTGATCGAGGCGAACCCGCGCGCCTCCAGGACCGTCCCATTCGTCAGCAAGGCGATCGGTACCCCGCTCGCGAAGATCGCCTGCAGGCTGATGCTCGGCGAGTCGCTCTCCGACCAGGACTTGCCGGCCAAGTCGCCAACCCACGTCAGCGTGAAGGAGGCGGTGCTGCCGTTCGCCCGATTCGCCGGGGCCGACGCGGTCCTCGGCCCCGAGATGCGAAGCACCGGCGAGGTGATGGGGATCGCGTCCGATTTCCCGACCGCATTCGGCAAGGCGCAGGCGGCCGCCGGGGTCTCCCTTCCGGAGAAGGGCACCATCTTCATCAGCGTCACCGACTCCGATAAGCCGGCCGCGACCCAGCTCGCCACCCGCTTCCACGACCTCGGCTTCGAGGTGATCGCCACTTCCGGGACCGCCCAGGCGATCTCGCGGATGGGCGTCCCGGTGAGAGGAATCAAGAAGATCGGCGAGGGCTCACCGAACGTCGTCGACTGCATCCGCTCGGGCGATGTCGATCTGGTGATCAACACCCCCACGGGCTCCGGTGCTCGCACGGATGGCTACGAGATCCGGACCGAGGCGGTCCGCCATGGAATCCCCTGCGTCACGACCATGACGGGCGCCTCCGCCGCATCGCGAGCGATCTTCGCGGTGGCTCGGGGCGATGCCGACGTCCGCCCGCTTCAGGAGCTCCACGGGCCGAAGGAGCGTCAGGCATCGAAGAGCTGACGGCCAGTCCCCCGAAGCCCGGTGAGCGGGTGACCGCACCGTTCGGTCGCAGGGCCTGTGAGGTGACTCGGAACCTCGCCTCGGGTGGATACCGCATCTTCTCGGCCCTCGACCTGGCCGGCCCGGAGCCGGCCGCGGGCCAGTTCTACATGCTTGCGACCGAGTCCGGCTGGGGCGGGGAAGGCGGGCGGCCCTATCTCGCGCGGGCCTTCTCGGTCGCGGATGCGGAGCGGGAGCGCACTGGTGTGAGGCTCGACTTCCTCGTCCAGGCCATCGGACCGGGCACCGCCCGGCTCGCCTCGATCGAGGCCGGAGAACGCCTCTGGATCACCGGCCCTCTGGGCAGGCCGTTCGCGCCTCCCCGAGATCTCAGCCCCGACGGGACGGGGGCGATCCTCGTCGGCGGCGGGATCGGGGTGGCCCCGCTTGCGATCTGGCGCCGGCGGCTGCAGCGTGCCGGGATTCCCGCGCGTGTCATCCTCGGGTTCCGCGACCGCGCCAATTCCGGGGGGCTCGAGCTTTTCGAAACGGGTCGCTCCTCCACCGATAAACGGGTTGCCCCGGAACGGGGCACCCTCGCATCTGCGGAGCGCCCTCGCATTTGCAGCGAGGTGCGGCTGGCGAGCGAGGATGGGCACACCGGGCATCGTGGATACGTGACCGATCTGCTGGCCGTGCTGCTGGAAGGTGATGACGCTTCGAGCGCCGCGGTGTACGCCTGCGGGCCGCCGGCGATGCTCGAGGCGGTCCGCTCTCTCTGCGACGAGCGCGGCGTCCCCTGCGAGCTTGCGATGGAGGCGCCGATGGCGTGCGGATTCGGGGCCTGCTTCGGTTGCGCGATCCCCACACCCAACGTCAACGGCCGTCACAAAAACCGCGGCCGAACCTACATCCGGCTCTGCGTCGATGGGCCGGTCGTCCGGGGCGACGAGATCGAGACCGCCCTCGTACCAGGATCGGGCCATTGACCGAGTTCTGCGGGGTCGAGCTGCGTCATCCGGTGATCAACGGGTCCGGGACCTTCGACGCGATCGCGGCCCGGCGCGCCTTCGGTGATGAGCTCCTGCGCGAGTTCCCCTTCGCGGCCTTCGTCTCCAAGACGATCACGCCCGATCCGCGCGCCGGCAATCCGCCGCCACGGCTGTGGGAGACCCCCTCCGGGCTGATCAACTCGATCGGCCTGCCCAACAAGGGCCTCGACGGCTTCCTGTTCTCCGATCTGCCTCAGCTCGCAGAGCTTCCGGTCCCCCTGATCGTCTCGGTGATGGGAACGAGCCATGACGAGTTCACTCGACTGGTGGAAGGCGTGGGGGGGCGAGAGGAGGTCGCCGCGCTCGAGCTGAACATCTCCTGCCCGAACGTGAAATCCGGGCTGATCGTCGGCGAGTCCCCAGAGGAGGCCCGGGCCCTGCTGGAGCGGCTGCGGCCGCTCACCGAGAAGCCGCTGATCGTGAAACTCACCCCGAACGTCGCGGATCCCGTCCCCGTCGCGCTCGCGGCAGTCGCCGGCGGGGCCGACGCGCTCTCCTTGATCAACACGATTCGCGCCGCCGCCATCACGAATTCGGGTGAGCCGTCGCTGGGCGGGGAGACCGGCGGGCTCTCCGGGCCCGCGGTCAGGGCCGTCGCCCTGGCCCAGGTGAGTGCGGTCTCCGCCGCGGCGGCGGTCCCCGTGGTCGCAATGGGTGGAATCTCGAGCGGCCGCGATGCCGCCGAGATGATTCGGGCAGGGGCCCAGCTAGTTGCGGTCGGCACAGAGAGCTTCAGAGATCCGGCAGCGGGGTCGAGGATCGCCGCCGAGCTGTCCGAGGAGCTCGCCTCGGTGTCCGGATAGACCTGCGTTTTTTTTGGCAAACCGGAAAATCCGGCCCTCGGCCCACCGAGCCGCGGATATACTGCCGCCCCGATGCAGGCCCCGGTCCAGTCCTCCAACGCCGCCCCAGAAAGATCACTGGACCAGCGGATGGAGGCCCTCAAGAGGGCCAATGACATCCGGTCGAAGCGGGCCCAGCTGAAGCGCGACCTCAAGGGGAACAAGGTCAAGATCCAGACGCTGCTGATGGACCCTCCCGAGTACGTCCAGACCGCCAAGGTGATCGACATGCTGATGGCGGTCCCGAAGTACGGGCGGGTGAAGACGAATCGCATCCTCAATCAGTGCCGGATCTCGCCGTCGAAGACGATCGGCGGACTCTCCGAGCGCCAGCGGGCCGAACTCGTCGCGCAGCTGCGCAAGTAGCGCGACCTTTCGACCGTTTTCGTAGCCGTCCGGCCGGTCATGATTCCTCGGCGTGAGCCGGGAAAAAGGGAAGGTGTTCGTGATCACCGGTCCCTCCGGGGTGGGCAAGGGAACGCTGATCGAGCGGCTGTTGGAGCGGGTCCCGCGCCTCGAGCTCTCGATCTCGGCGACGACCCGCGAACCCCGTCCGGGTGAGGCGGACGGGCGCGAGTATCACTTCCTCTCACCCGAGGAGTTCAGGCGCCGGGTAGAGGCGGGGGAGTTCCTGGAGCACGCCAGCTACAGCGGCAACCACTACGGGACCCTTCGCGAGGAAGTCGAGAGGCGACTGCGGGAAGGTCGCTCGGTGGTCCTCGAGATCGAGGTCCAGGGGGCGCGCCAGGTCAGGGACGCGATGCCAGAGGCGATCCTGATCTTCATCGCTCCGCCCGACGAGTCCGTCTTGCGGGAGCGCCTGGAGGGGCGGGGAACCGACTCCCAGGAGGCGATCGAGCAGCGCCTCCGCACGGCGGAGGTCGAGCTCGCGGCACGGACCGAGTTCCCCCAGGAGATCGTGAACGACGACCTGCAGAAATCGGCTCTGGAACTGGAGAAACTCGTCCGCGGTGAGCTATCCCTACACTCCCCGGACCAATGATCAAGCCAAGAGTCGACAAGCTGCTCGAGCACGCGGACACCCACTACGCGGCGGTCCTCGTAGCTGCGAAGCGGGCACGCCAGATCAACGCGTACTACCACTCCCTCTCCGAGGGCGCCTATGGCGAGTACACGCCTCCGATGGTCGAGGTTCCCAGCGGGAATTACCTGACGATCTCCCTGGAGGAGCTGGCGGTCGGCAAGCTCAAGTACGAGTACAAGGCCTAGGTGCGAGGGTGCTCCGAAGGAGCAACCCGCAATAAGGAGGGGGCCGATGGCCCGGATCCTGCTCGGGGTGAGCGGCGGGATCGCCGCCTACAAGTCGCTGGAGCTGGCCCGTCTGGCGACGAAGGAGGGGCACGCCGTCCGCGTGCTGATGACCCCCGCCGCGGCGCGCTTCGTCGGCCAGGCGTCGTTCGAGGGAATCCTGGGCGCTCCCGTCCTGACGGACGAGTTCGAGCGTGATCCCACCCGCGGCGCCTTTCCGGGAGATCCTGTGCCGGAGCACGACCCGATCGGGCATCTGGAGGTCGCCGCGAACGCCGACGTCTACCTGGTCGCCCCTGCCTCCGCGAACACGATCGCGAAGCTCGCTGCAGGGCTCGCCGACTCGATGGTCACGACCTCGTTCCTCGCCTGCGCGGCCCCGCGCCTGGTGGCCCCGGCGATGAACGACCGGATGTTCCGGGATCCGGCCACCCAGGCGAATCTCGCAACCCTTCGGCAGCGTGGCATCACGGTGATCGAGCCCGCCGAGGGCGCGCTGGCCTCCCGCGGCGAGCACGGGATCGGCAGGCTCCCCGAGCCACGGGCTCTCCTCGACGCGATCGAGCATTCAATCCCGGGCCCGAGCGGTCCCTGGGACGGGCTGCGCGTCCTGATTTCGGCTGGTGGGACCCGCGAGCCGATCGATCCGGTTCGGTTCATCGGCAATCGCTCCTCGGGGCGGATGGGCGTGGCGCTGGCCGAGCGCGCGTCGAGCCGGGGGGCGGAGGTGACGCTGGTCGCCGCCAACGTGTCGCTTCCGACTCCGGCGGGAGTGCGGCGCGTCGACGTCGAGACCGCAGCGGAGCTCGGCGGAGCGCTCGCCCACGAGTTCGACACCACGGATGTCCTTGTGATGGCGGCGGCGCCGGCCGACTTCCGCCCCGCGCGCGTATCGGGTGAAAAGATCCGCCGCGACAGGACGGGGGGCCTGGAGCTCGACCTTGAGCCAACCGAGGACATCCTCGCCGGCCTCTCCGCCCGCCGCAGGGACGACCAGACGATCGTCGGGTTCGCGGCGGAGACCGAGGCCGGGCTCGACCGGGCCCGCGAGAAGCTCGCAGGAAAGGGCGCCGATGCGATCGTCCTGAACGACGTCTCACGGGCCGAGATCGGGTTCGAGAGCGCCGAGAACGAGGTCGTGATCGTCGAGCGCGACGGAGAGCACCACGTGCCGCTGGCCGCGAAGGGGACGGTCGCGGACGCGATCCTCGATCGTGTCGAGCGGATCAGGGCCACATCGGCCTCGCATCGGGCCGAGCCCAGCGACTAGCCGGTCTCGCCGGGGGCGTTGCAGCCCCGCCTACACTGGGTCCATGACCCAGGACGAGATCGACAAGAGCGAGTCGCTGTACTCGCTCTACCGGCGCGGCATGGAGCTGCTCGAGGAAGGCGACTTCGAGGAGGCGACCGTGCCCCTGAAGGAGGCCGCGCGTCAGGCCCCCGAGAAGAGCTCGGTGCGCGAGGCTCTCGGCCGGGCCCTCTTTCGCACCCGTCACTACGCCGAGGCCGCAACCGAGTTCGAGGCCGTGGTCGAGACCCATCCGGTGAACGACTATGCGCACTTCTGCCTCGGCAGGGCGCTGACGAAGACGGGGGAGACGCGCCGAGCCCGTCATCACCTCGCGCTCGCCTCGAACCTGCGTCCCGATCGGCGCGATTACCGGATCTACCGCGAGCGACTCGCCGCTTCCGGCTGAGTGAGGGCACTCGTCCAGCGCGTCAGCCAGGCGGCTGTCGACGTCGAGGGGGAGAGGGTGGCTCAGATCGGGCCCGGGATGCTCGTCCTCCTCGGGGTCTCCCGCGACGACACAGAGGCGCAGGCCGACCGGCTCGCCGACAAGGTGAGGGCGCTTCGGATCTTCGACGACGACGATGGGCGAATGAACGAGCCGCTCGGCGACCGGGAGATCCTCTGCGTCAGCCAGTTCACGCTCTACGGGGACGCGACGAAGGGGACCAGACCGAGCTATGTCCAGGCCGCTCCGGGCGAGCAGGCGGAGCCTCTGTATGACCGCTTCTGCGAGCGCGCGGGAACCAAGAAGGGCGTGTTCGGCGCCTGCATGGGCGTCGCCCTCGTCAACGACGGTCCGGTCACGGTGATGCTCGAGGTATGAGGAGCGCCGCGCTTGGCGCGTGCGTGGGCCGGGGCTATACTCGGTCTCGACTTTTTTCGCACCCGAACCCGTGTGTCGAAAGGTGGGCGAGCGCCCGCCTTTTTTTGGGCCACAAGCGGGACAGAAGAGGATCGAGATGGACCAGGAGCTGCAGCAGCTACAGGAGACGATCGAGACCAGGCTTCGCGACGCGCAGCCCGATGTCGAGCTGCTCGCACTCGAGCGGCCGGCGTCCGAGCGGCTGCGGCTCGTGATCGACCGCGACGAGGGCGTGGACATCGCGCTCTGCGAGCGTGTTACCGGGGTCCTTCGCGATCTGCTCGAGTCCTGGTCGCTCGAGGTGTCCTCACCGGGGCCGGAGCGTCCGCTGACCAAGCCCGAGCACTACCGGCGCTTCGTCGGGAACACGGTCCGGGTCAAGACCAACGAGGAGATCGCCGGGCGTCGCAGCTTCACCGGCACCCTCACCGCGGCCGACGAGGAGCGTGTCAGCCTCGATGCCCCCGACGGCGCGGTGACCATCCCAATGCAGAGCGTCCGCCGTTCAAATCTGGTTCCGGAGGAGGTCGCATGACTCAGGAGATCGTCGATGCCGTAAAGATGCTCGAGCAGGAGAAGGGGATCGCGGCGGACACCCTGATGGATGCCCTCCAAGACGCGCTCCTGTCCGCCTACAAGAAGACGCCCGGTGCGGCGAAGTACGCGAAGGTCGAGCTGGACCACAACACCGCGGATTTCCGCGTCTACGAGTTGATGGTTCCCGAGGATCTCGAGAAGAGGCTGCTCGACGAGCAGTTCGAGGAGCAGCTCCAGGCCGCCGAGGCCGCCGAGGCCGCCGGAGAGCCGATCCCCGAGATCGAGATCAACCGCCCGACGGTCGACCCCGAGACCGGCGAGCGCCGCGAGGCCGAGGAGCCCGAGGTGGAGCTGGAGCGGCTGGAGCCCTATATGGACCAGATCCAGACCAGGGACGTCACCCCGGAGGACTTCGGCCGGATCGCAGCCCAGACCGCCAAGCAGGTGATCCTCCAGCGGATCCGCGAGGCGGAGCGCGGGATGATGTTCGAGGAGTACAAGGACCGCGTCGGCGAGCTCGTCACTGGGATCATCCAACAGTCCGACAACCGCTACACCCTCGTCCAGCTCCGTGAGCGGGTCGAGGCGCTACTGCCGCGCTCCGAGCAGGTCTACAACGAGCGCTACGACCACGGCATGCGCGTGAAGGCGGTGATCACCGACGTCTCGGCGGACACGAAGGGACCGAGCATCGTGGTCTCCCGCCGTAATTCGGAGCTGATCAAGAAGCTTTTCGAGCTCGAGGTCCCCGAGATCGCGGACAAGCTGGTGGAGATCACCGGGGTCGCCCGCGAGCCAGGCTGGCGCTCGAAGATTGCGGTGATCTCACATGCCGACGGCGTCGACCCGGTGGGTGCCTGCGTCGGCCCGCGCGGCTCGCGCGTTCGGATGGTCGTATCCGAGCTCCGCGGCGAGAAGATCGACATCATCCCCTACAACGACGAGCCCGCCCGGTTCGTCGCCAAGGCGCTCTCGCCGGCCCGCGTCCGCGAGGTGCTGGTCGATGACGAGACGAAGGAGGCGACGGTGATCGTCCCCGACGACCAGCTCTCGCTGGCGATCGGTCGCGACGGGCAGAACGCGCGCCTCGCGGCGCGTCTCACCGGCTGGAAAGTGGACATCACCTCGGAGACCGAATTCGCCCAGCAGGAGGAGGACATCGAGTACGAGGGCGAGGAGGCCGCCGACGGCCGCTGCATGGCCGTGATGACGACCGGCCGACGCTGCCCGAACGCCGTCGTCCAGGGGTCTCACTACTGCGGTTTGCCGCAGCATCAGGCCCTGGCTCGCTTCGGCACCAACCAGGTGGCCGTCCTCGGCCCGCTGAGCGACGAGGAGGTCGCGACTCTGGCCGACTCGAATGCCGATGAGTCAGCCGTCAAGCCCCTCGTGGAGAAGGCCGAGAGCCAGTTCGACGAGAGCGCTGCCGCCGAGGAGGCCCCAGAGGCCGAGGCCGAGGAGGCCGAGAGCCAGCAGGCCTCCGAGGCGGAGGCCGAGGTTGAGGCCGCGGCGGCCGTGGAGGAGGCGGCCGAGACTGAGGCTGAGGTTCCCGAGGCGGGAGACGAGGCCGAGGGACCCGAGCAGCAGCTGGAGCCCGAGACCGACGGCGAGACCGAGCAAGGCGAGGAGGCGCCGGCATCCGAGGACGGCGGTGAGCCCCAGGCCGAGGACGGTGGAGAGCCCGAGGCCAAGGAAGAGCCCGTGTCCGCGACCGAGGAGCAGGCGAGCGAGTAGGCGATGGCCAAGAAGCGCGTACATGAGATCGCGAAGGCACAGGGCCTGACCAGCAAGGAGCTCCTTGCCAAGCTGAAGGCCGCCGGCGTGGAGGCGAAGGCGGCACAGTCGAGCGTCGAGGAGTCCGACGCCCTGGCGGCTCTCAAGGGCTCTGCCGACGGAGGTGGCAGCGGCACGGCCGGCGGCGCCGCGACGAAGACCAAGCCGGCACCGCAGAAGTCCGCCCAGCCCCCGGCGCCAAAGACCGCTGCCCCGAAGAAGGACGGAGACGGTGCGGCCCCCAAGCCCGCCCCCAAGGGCGGAGGGGCCACGAAGCGGCGCCGCCGGGTCGTGATCGACTCGCAGGCCTCTCGCCGGGACCACATCGCCAAGACACAGCCGCCGCCCAGGCCGCCCCGCCGTCGCGGCGGGCGGCGCAGACGGCCCCTGCTCGAGGAGCCGGAGGACAAGACTCCGAAGCAGCCGGAGGAGATTCCCTCGATCAGGGTCAACTCGGGTGCGACCGTCCGGGAGGTCGCGGAGACACTCGGGCTGTCCGTCGCCGAGGTGATCAAGGCCCTCATGAAGGAGGGTGAGATGGCCACGCTCACCCAGACCCTCACCGACGAATCCGTCGAGTCGATCGCGAAGCAGTTCGATCGGAAGGTCGAGATCGTCACCGCCGCCCAGGAGGAGGTCGAGGCCCCGGTCGTCGAGGAGGACGACGAGAAGGACCTGGCCGAGCGCCCGCCAGTGGTCACGGTGATGGGCCATGTCGATCACGGGAAGACCTCCCTGCTCGATGCGATACGGCAGACCCAGGTAGCCGCGGGCGAGGCCGGCGGAATCACGCAGCACATCGGCGCCTACCAGGTCCAGCACGACGGCAAGATCCTCACCTTCCTGGACACCCCCGGCCACGAAGCATTCACGGCGATGCGCGCCCGTGGCGCCAAGGTCACCGACGTCGCGGTGATCGTCGTTGCAGCCGACGATGGCGTCATGCCGCAGACCGTGGAGGCGATCGATCACGCCCGGGCGGCGGACGTCCCGATCCTCGTCGCGGTCAACAAGATCGACAAGGAGGGCGCGGACCCGAACCGCGTCCGAACCGAGCTTGCGCAGCGGGAGCTGAACCCCGAGGAATGGGGTGGCGAAACGGTCTATGCGGACGTCTCAGCGAAGACCAAGGACGGCCTCGACAACCTGCTCGAGATGATCCTGCTGGTCACGGACCTCGAGGAGCTCACTGCCAACCCCACCGCCGCGGCGTCCGGCACGGTGGTCGAGTCCCGGCTCGATCCGGGCCGGGGCCCGGTGACCGGCGTGCTGGTTCAGCGGGGCACGCTCAGGATCGGCGACGCGGTCGTCGCCGGCCCGGTCTGGGGCAAGGTCCGCGCGATGCTCGACGACAAGGGCGAGCGCGTGGACGAGGCGAGCCCCGGCATGCCGGTCGAGGTACTGGGATTCGACGGGGTCTGCGAGGCCGGCGAGCACGTCCAGGTGGTCGAGAGCGAACGCGCGGCCCGCAGCCTCGCGCAGGAGCGTGAGACGCGCCTGAAGACCGAGCAGCTCGCCCGGCGCCAGGCCCGCAAGGTCACCCTCGAGGAGGTCTTCCAGAGGGCGAGCGAGGGCCAGCTCAAGGAGCTCAACATCGTCCTCAAGGCCGACGTCTCCGGCTCACTGGAGGCGCTCGAGGACGAGATCGCCAAGGTGCCGCAGGAGCAGGTCGCGGTCAACATCATCCACGCGCAGACGGGCGGGATCAACGAGTCGGACGTAATGCTCGCCTCGGCGTCCAACGCGGTGATCATCGGCTTCAACGTCCGGCCTCTCGCCGAGGCCCGCCGCGCCGCCGAGCGCGAGGGCGTCGACATCCGCACCTACACGGTTATCTACAAGGTCACCGAGGAGCTACGCGCCGCGATGGAGGGTCTGCTGGAGCCGGAGGAGGTCGAGGAGGCTCTCGGTCAGGCCGAGGTCAAGCAGACCTTCAAGGCGTCCCGGGTCGGGACGATCGCCGGCTGTCTCGTCACGGATGGCAAGGTGACCCGCTCCGCCGGCGTCAGGCTGGTCCGGGACGGCACGATCGTCTGGAGCGGCAAGGTCGGCTCGCTCCGCCGCTTCAAGGACGACGTCACCGAAGTCGACGAGGGGCAGGAGTGCGGGATCGTGCTCGAGGGCTATGCCGACATCAAGGAGGGCGACGTCCTCGAGTTCTTCGAGACCAAGCAGATCGAGAAGACCCTGGAGTAGACGCAGGTCATGGCTCCGTTCGTGGAGTTGATCGAGTTCCGGCTCCACTTCGGCGAAGTCCAGGACCTGAAGGGCAAGCGAAAGCTCGTCAAGTCACTCAAGGACGGGATCCGTCAGCGCTTCGGCGCCTCGGTCGCGGAGATCGATGGGCACGACAAGTGGCAGTGGTCGGTTCTCCTGTGCGCACTGGTCGGGGACGGCGAGATATCCGACAGGGCGGACGGCCTGATCCGATTCGTCGAGAGCCGCTGCCCGGACGGCTGCTCGTTCGAGCGCGACCTGCTCAGCCTCCGCGATATTCGGGACTGAGAATCGGAGGGCCGAAGGCCGTCTGCCCCCGGCTGTTATCGTCGCCGCCGATGCCGACAGCCCGGATGCGGCGCGTCAACGAGGCGATTCTCGAGATCCTTGGCGATGCGATAGCGACGGAGCTCAAGGACCCGAGGATCGGATTCGTGACCGTGACCGCAGTAGACACCTCTCCAGACCTGCGCTCTGCGCGCGTTTACGTCAGTGTGCTCGGGACCGACGAGGAGCGAGAGAGCTCGCTGGCCGGACTGCAGTCCTCACACGGCTTCCTGCAGGGAAAGATCGCAAGCGGGACGCGGATGAAGCGCACGCCCACCTTGACCTTCCTCTATGACGAGAGTGTGGATCGAGGTGACCGAATATCGCGCTTGCTCGAAGAATGACCGAAGCGGCAGGACTGGTGGGGAACGAGCTCGAGCAGGTTGCCGAGGAGATCAGGGCGGGCGATCGCTTCCTCCTGACGACCCACGAGAACCCTGATGGCGACGCTCTCGGGTCGCTTCTCGCGATGCACCGGATTCTCGAGACACTCGGCAAGGACTCGGTGATGTTCCTGGCGGCGAAGGAGTTCCCGCTGCCGGTCGAGTACCGGTTCCTGCCTCTCGAGGAGGTATTCCACGAGCCGCCCGCCGACATCGCTGACCGAGCCGTGATCTTCCTCGACTGCGGGAACATCGACCGGATGCCGGTTGACTTCCTCCAGGAGGGCACGAACAAGGTGATCAACATCGATCACCACCACGACAACACCCGCTTCGGAACCATCAACCTGATCGACGTCGACGCGTCGTGCACCGCGGAGATCATCTACGACCTCGCGGGGCTGCTCGGGGTGGAGATGACCCCGGAGCTCGCGAACGCCCTGTACGTCGCGCTCGTCACCGACACGGGGAAGTTCATGTACGAGAACACCGACGAGCGCTCTCATCGGATGGCGGCCGGGTTGATCGAGGCCGGTGTTCAGGTGAACGAGGTCTATCGCCGCCTCTACGAGCACGCACCGCTGGAGAAGCTGAAGCTGCTCGCGCGCGCGCTCGAGAAGATCGAGCTTCGCGACGAGGGGCGGCTCGCGGTGACCTACATCTCCGGCGATGACTACCGCGACACCGGCGCCAGCGAAGCGCTGAGCGAGGGCGTGATCGACCACCTGCGGACGATCGACCACACGGCCGCTGCCGCCGTCGTCCGCGACCAGGCCGAGACCGGTCGCGCGGCCCGCAAGGTGAGCATGCGGTCAACCGATGGGCGCGTGGACGTCTCGGCGATCGCCCGTCAAGCCGGCGGCGGCGGCCACCGCCGCGCTGCCGGGTTCGGCACCGACCTCCCCTACGAGAAGGTGGTGGACTTCCTGGTCGGGGAGATCGACGCTCAGCTCTCGACCTAGGCGGATGCGGGGGGGAGGTTCGACCCCAGCAGGGGGCCTGCTGGTGGACAAGCCGGCCGGAGTCACCTCCCATGACGTAGTCGCCCGCGTGAGGCGCGAGCGCGGCTGCAAGGTGGGACATGCGGGGACCCTCGATCCGTTCGCGACCGGGCTGCTGATCGTCCTCATCGGTCGGGCGACCAGGCTGCAGCGGTTTCTGCTCGAGCTCCCGAAGACCTACCGCGCCGTCGCGCGCCTCGGCTGGCGATCGAGCACGGGGGACCCCGACGGCGAGCTGACGGAGACCGGCCGGATCCCGGAGCGTCTGGAGCTGCCCACCGGGGAGATCGAGCAGACGGTCCCGATGACGTCTGCGGTCAAGGTCGGCGGCGAGCGTCTCTACCGCAAAGCGCATAGAGGGGAGACCTCGGATGACAGGCCCACCCGACGGGTGACCGTGAACCGCGCGGAGGCGATTGAGAGCGACGGCGAGCGCGCCACGTTCGAGATCGAGTGTTCCTCGGGGACGTACATCCGGACCCTCGTCGAGACCCTCGGGGACGCCTACTGCGAGTCTCTTCGCCGGGTCGCGATCGGCCCGTTCGCCGTACCCGACGGGGGCGATCGGGAGGTGTCGGTCGAGGATCTGATGTCGTTTCTGCCCGAGGTCAGGCTGGATCCCGAGGCCGCAGAGCGCGTCGGGCACGGCCGTCCGGTGCCGGGCGCCGCCGAGCTCGGTCCCCTCGTCAGACTGACCCACGAGGGGCGCCTGATAGCGGTCGCCCGCCCGGATGGAGAGAATCTGCGCCCTGAGGTGGTCCTGAGTTGACGATCAAGGTGACCCAGCTTCCCGATGCGCAGCCTCGCGACCGTCATGTCGCGATCGGAGTCTTCGACGGGGTCCACAAGGGACACCAGGCCGTGATCGACGACGCCGACACGGTGCTCACCTTCGATCCTCACCCCCTCACCGTCATCCACCCTGAGGCGGCGCCCAAGCTGATCATGACGTTCGACCTGAAGCGGGACGTGATCGACGGGCTCGGCGTTGACGAGCTCGTCGTGATCCCGTTCAACCGGGAGTTCATGAAGATCCCAGCCGGGGTCTTCATCTCCGACATCCTGGTCGACCGCCTGGGGGCACGGAAGGTGTCGGTCGGCGAGAACTTCCGGTTCGGCGCGCGAGCGAAGGGCGATCCAGAGATGCTCGCGTCCCACCAGGAGTTCGAGACACGAGTGGTGCCACTGGTCGAGGTCGACGGGGAGACCGTCTCGTCGAGCAGGGTCCGGGCGCTGGTGGCCGCCGGCGAGGTGGATGCGGCGATGCGCTGCCTGGGCGCCCCGTTCATGCTCGAAGGCAGGGTGGTCGAGGGTGACCAGCGCGGGCGCGAGCTCGGGTTCCCGACGGCGAACCTGGTTCCGGACGACCGCCTCGTCGTCCCGGGTCACGGCGTCTATGCGGCGTTCGCGAACGGCCACCCGGCGGCCGTCAACGTCGGCATTCGTCCGACCTTCGAGACGGGCCGGGGCCTGCTCGTCGAGGCGTACCTGATCGACTACGACGGCGATCTCTACGGGCAGAACCTGCGCGTCGCGTTCGTCGGCCGGCTGCGGGGGGAGCGCCGCTTTCCGAGCGTCGAGAACCTGATCGCCCAGATGAACCGCGACGTGGCCGAGGCCCGCGAGATCTGCAAGCGGTACGAGAACCGCGGTGGCTGATCCCGCTACCCTGTTGCGCCCAATGCCGTTGACGAAGGACCGAAAGCAGGAGCTGATCGGCAAGTACGGGCGCTCCGGAGAGGACACCGGATCCGCCGAGGTCCAGGTCGCGCTGCTCACCGAACGGATCAACGAGCTCACCGAGCACCTGCGAACCCACAGCAAGGACCATCACTCCCGCCGCGGACTCCTGAAGATGGTCGGCAAGCGCCGGCGCATCCTTCGCTACCTCGAGGACGACGACGTCGAGCGCTATCGCTCGCTGGTTGCCGAGCTCGGGCTGCGGCGCTAGACGGCAGGGTCCCCCACGTGATCGAAGCGGGCTCGAAGGCACCGGACTTCTCGCTGCGGGATCACTCCGGCAAGGAGGTGTCGCTCTCGGACTTCGCCGGAGAGAAGCTGCTGCTGGTCTTCTATCCGCTCGACTTCAGCCCCGGGTGCACGGACCAGCTCAGCCTCTATCAGGAGGTCCTCGACGAGATCATCGCCCAGGGGGTGAGCATGGTCGGGATCAGCGTCGACGCCACGTGGTGTCACCGCGCGTTTCGCAAGCAGCTCAACCTCACGATCCCGCTGCTCTCTGACTTCCACCCGAAGGGCGAGGTGACCCGTGCATACGGCGCCTGGATCGAACAGGTCGGCCATGGCAACCGCTCGCTCGTGCTGATCGACCAGGACGGGGTGGTGCGGTGGTCGTACGCCTCACCGACTCCGGCCGAGATCCCGGGCGCGAACCTGATCTTCGACGCCCTTTCCGCAACTTCTGCTTAGCTGCACCGTTAGGACGGGACGATGAAGCGCCTTCTTCCGATTTCGATCGCCGTGATTGCGATTGCGGCCGGGCTGTTGAGCACGTCCGCCGGCGCGGTGGGACCGGTCCACGGCGGCTACGACGGGCCGACGCGGACACTCGAGCGCGCGTTCAAGATCGCGCTCTTCTACCGCTCCGGCAGCGAGGACGGCTGCTACCCGAGCGAGAAGGCCCTCGCGAAGCGCTTTCGCGACGAGGGGAACCTGAAGACAGCCGTCGTCCCCGGTTTCGGCGGGCTCAGGCGATCCGGGATCGTGTACGTGCTCAAGGCGAGGACGAACTGCAACCGCCTCGTGATGGCGCTACTCGCGCGCGGGAAGACCTTTGTCCTCGACTCGGCCCGTGGGCCGGTCTACGTCAAGGGCGGCGCGAAGAAGATTGTCGACGTCGGCCGGCTCGGCAATCTGAGCGGGTTCGTTCTCGCGGAGAAGGAGTACGGGATGCGGACGCCCGATGCCGTTGAGCGCCTGGAGATCCGCTGCCCCGGCGGCCGGTTCCCCCTCGGGGGCGGCATGGTGATCGGCACCCCACTCGGATCGGACGGCGAGGGCATCTACCCGCATTCCTACGAGCGACTCGGCGTCCAGCGCGGCTGGCACGTCAGCGCAGTGATGATCGACCCGACCCCGGCCACATCCGCCTCACACAGGGTCTCGATCCAGGTTCTCTGCGCTCGCGGGGTTAGTGGCCAGGCGATCGGCCCGCGCCGAACCGTCTTCCTGGTGTCCGGGCACTCCAAGTCCGTCACGGCGCGCTGTCCCTCGGGGACACAGCTCATCTCCGGCGGCTTCCAGCGGACCAACTTCCGCACGCCCGGCGGCGACTACATCACCGAGTCCCGTGCGGTCGGCTCGAGGGCCTGGCGGGTGAGCGGCCGTGCCTTCGGCGACTTCGGAGGCGAGCTTACGGCCATGGCCTATTGCATCAAGGCCAAGGGCAAGGTGCTGACCGAGATCTCGGGATCCACGGCGCTCGCGGCCGGATCGTCCGCAACCGCGACGACGCCGAACTGCCCGAAGGGCAAGCGGCTGATCGCGGGAGGGTTCAGCGCGAACGGCTCGCCCAACGCGTTCTACGCGGGCAGCTCCTTCAACCCCAACGGGACCCTGTCGGCGACGGCCTTCGGGTACTTCGGTCCCGCCCCCAGCTTCACCGCCTACGGCTACTGCGCCAAGGCCTAGGCGCTCCCCGCTTCCCAGCAGTAGCGTCAGGCCCATGGCAGAGCTGACCAGCTCCGACGTACCCCCGATCGGGCCCGACGACCACGTGGACGGAGAGGGACCGGAGGCGATCGTCTACGTCGACCTCGGTTGCCCCTACTGCGCCTCCGTCTGGGCCCGGATCCGAGAGCTCCCACTTCACCTCTGCTTTCGCCACTTTCCGATGGCCTCCAAGCACCCGCGGGCGCCCGCCCTGCACGCAGCCGCCGAGGCGGCCGGGAACCAGGGCGCGTTCTGGGAGATGTGCGACTCGCTCTATGCGGACCGCGGCAGGGTCGACGATCCCCACCTGTGGGAGCGCGCGGAGCGGTTCGGCCTCGACCTCGAGCGGTTCCAGGCCGAGCGCCGCTCAGATCCCGTGCGCGAGCGGATCCAGCGCGATTTCGTCAGTGGAATCCGGGCCGGGGTGGGGGGGACGCCGACCGCCTTCGCGGAGCGGCGCCTGATCTCCCGCGATGTCGCGGACGCTCTGCACGAGCTGACTCCCCGCTAACATCGCCGGGACAGAGAACGACAGTTCTTAAGCACAAGCGGCCGCCAACCGGGCGGCTGGAAGGGATGTACGACATATGAGCATGTTTCACGTGACCCGCGTCTCGGTGGAGGTCAGGCGGCGAGGAGATCTCCTTCGAGACCGGAAAGCTCGCCCGACAGGCGAGCGGAGCCGTCGTCGTTCGCTGCGGCGACACGATGGTCCTGAACACGGCGACCGCGGGCAACGACCGCGACGTCGATTTCCTCCCGTTGACCGTAGACGTGGAGGAGAAGCACTACGCCGCCGGCAAGATCCCCGGATCCTTCTTTCGCCGCGAGGCGAGGGCCGGCGAGAAGGCGACGCTGACCGCGCGCATGATCGACCGCCCGGTCCGCCCCCTCTTCCCGAAGGGATGGCACCGCGAGACACAGCTGGTCTCCCAGCCGATGTCCGTCGACCACGTCCACCCGTACGACATTCTTGCGATGAACGGCGCCTCCGCCGCGCTCGCGATCTCCGAGATCCCGGTCGCAAAGCACGTTGGAGCGGTCCGGGTCGGGAAGCTGGACGGCGACTTCGTCATCAATCCTGAGGAGGAGACCCTCGAGGAGCTGGACCTGGACCTGATCGTCTCCGGCACCGACGAGGCGATCCTGATGGTCGAGGCCGGCGCAACCGGTGTCACCGAGGCCGAGATCCTCGACGCGCTCGACATCGCCCATTCGGAGATCAAGAAGCTCTGCGGGGCGATGGAGGAGCTCCGCGAGAAGGCCGGCAAGGAGAAGATCCAAGTCGAGCCGCCGAAGATCGACGAGAAGCTGTACGAGTCGATCAAGGCTTCGCACGGCGACAAGCTCGACGAGGCCACCCAGGTCCAGGCGAAGCTCGAGCGCCAGGAGGCGATCGACGCGGTCGAGACGGAGGTGGTCGAGGTGTACGCGCCCCCGACCGAGGACGAGCAGGCCGACCGGGAGAAGACCCACGAGGTCAAGGCCGCCTTCGCGAAGCTCGAGAAGGACATCATTCGCAGGCGCATCGCCGTCGACAAGAAGCGCCCCGATGGCCGTGCCACAGACGAGATCCGGTCGATCGAGACAGAGGTCGACATCTCTCCGCGTGCGCACGGCTCCGCGCTGTTCACGCGCGGTGAGACGCAGATCCTCTCGAGCGTTGCGCTGGGGACGACCCGGATGGACATGAAGGTCGACAACCTCGGCCTCCAGGAGACGAAGCGCTTCTGGCACCACTACAACTTCCCCCCGTTCTCGGTGGGTGAGGCCGGCTTCATGCGCGGTCCGAAGCGCCGGGACATCGGTCACGGTGCGCTCGCCGAGCGGGCGCTGGAGGCGACGATCCCAGGAGAGGAGGAGTTCCCATACGTGCTCCGGGTCGTCTCGGACACCCTGGAGTCGAACGGTTCCTCCTCAATGGGTTCGGTCTGCGCGTCCTCGATGGCGCTCCAAGCCGCGGGTGTGCCGGTCAGCGCTCCGGTCGCCGGCGTCGCGATGGGATTGATCAAGGAGGGCGACGACTACGTCGTCCTCACCGACATCGCCGGCGTCGAGGACCACCTGGGCGACATGGACTTCAAGGTCGCCGGGACCGCAGAGGGGATCACCGCCCTCCAGATGGACATCAAGATCACGGGCGTGACGCTGGAGATCCTGCAGAACGCTCTTGATCAGGCCAACAAGGGCCGGATCTTCATCCTCGAGAAGATGGCCGAGGCGATCGACGGGCCGCGCGAGCAGCTCTCCGAGTTCGCGCCTCGCATCACCTCGATCAAGATCGACCCCGACAAGATTGGCGCCGTCATCGGCAAGGGCGGCGAGACGATCCGCGGCATGTCTGAGGAGTTCGAGGCCGAGATCGACGTCGACGACGACGGCACGGTCCGGGTCTACGCGCCGACCGGGAAGCTGGTCGAAGCCTGCGTCGAGCGGATCATCTCGATGACCAAGGACGTCGAAGTCGGCGACAAGTTCAAGGGGAAGGTGGTGAAGACCACCAACTTCGGGGCCTTCGTCGAGCTCACCAAGGGCACCGACGGCCTCCTTCACATCTCCAACGTGAAGCCCGGCGAGCGCGTCGGCACGGTCGAGGATGTCCTCAACCAGGGCGACGAGATCGACGTCACCGCGGTCGAGGTCGACAAGGAGCGCGGCCGGATCGGTCTGCGCCTCTCGGACGACCCGGATGTCGAGGGCAAGTCCGCCGAGGAGCTGGCCACGGTCGGCACCGGTGATCCGGGCCCGCCCCGGCGCCGTGACGGCGGTGGCAGTGGCGGTGGTCGCCGGCGTGAGCGCGACGGTGGCGGACGTCGCCGCGAGCGCGACGGCGGTGGCCGGGGGCGCGACTAGCGCCGCATGGCACCGCCCGCCGCTCAGGTGACCGAGCTCGACTCGGGCCTCCGGGTCGTCACCGAGGCCGTTCCCTCGGTGCGCTCGGTCGCCCTCGGGCTTTGGGTAAGGACAGGATCTCGTGACGAGACGCCGGCGCAGGCCGGCGTCTCGCACTTCCTCGAGCACCTGCTCTTCAAGGGAACGAAGCGCTACTCGGCGATCCAGATCGCCGAGATCTTCGACGGGCTCGGCGCAGCCGTTAACGCGGCGACCGGCAAGGAGACCACCAACCTCCACGCCCGGTTTCTGGACACCCACACGGACGAGGCCTTCGACCTGCTCTCCGAGATGCTTCTCGGTCCCACCTATCCGGACATCGACTCCGAGCGCCAGGTCGTCCTCGAGGAGATCGCGATGTACGAGGACGAGCCTCAGGACAAGGTGCACGACGTCCTCGACCAGGCGGTCTTCGACACTCACCCGCTGGGCAGGCGTGTGCTCGGCGAGGCGGAGGTGATCAGCTCGATCCCGATCCCGCAGATCGAGGCGTACCACCGGGCCCGCTACACCGGCCCCACGATCGTCGTCGCGGCGGCCGGCAATGTCGAGCACGAGGACATCGTCGAGCTCACTCGACGTCACGTCGACCCTCCTGCGGTGTCCGGCAACGGAGCCTCCGCCGAGCCCCCGGGGTTCGAGGGCGCCCGGATCGGCTTCCAGCAGAAGGACACCGAGCAGTTTCACATCTGTTTCGGGGGTCCCGGAATCGATCGCGCAGACGATCGCCGATATGCGCTGAGCATCCTCGACGCCGTGTTCGGTGGATCCACCTCCAGCCGGCTCTTCCGCGAGGTCCGTGAGAAGCGCGGACTGGCCTACGCGGTGGGCTCCTACACGCAGCAGTACATGGACAGCGGCCTGACCGGCATCTACGTCGGCACGCGAGGCGACAACATCGAGGAGGCATGCGGGATCATCGGCCGCGAGCTCGCCGCGATCAACGCCGAGGGGATCACCGAGGACGAGCTCGCGCGCGGGAAGGAGCACGTCAAGGGCCGCATGGTTCTCTCGTCGGAGTCGACGGGCGCGCGGATGGCGAGGATCGGCAAGGCCGTCCTGTTCGACATGCCCCTGCTCACGCTCGATGAGCTTCTCGACAGGGTTGATGCGGTCACCCTGGACCAGGTGGCCGAGCTGGCGGTAGAGCTGTACAACCCGACATCCCTCTCGGCGGCTGCGATCGCGCCGAGCGAGGACCGCTTCCGGGCCGCGCTGGCTCCGGTGAGCGAAGCACTGGCCGCGGCCTAATCCCGGATCCCCGCCTCCTCGCGCGCCTCTTCGAGGGTCCGCGTTCCGTGGAACCGGACCACCTTGCCGTCCCGGAGCGTGAGGACGGCCGCGCCGGGAACCATCTCCAGCGGAATCCCGCTTCCCTGCCCCCTGCCATGGAACGCCTGTTCGACGACGACCTTGTCTCCCGCGTCGATGAGTCCCCTCGCCTCGACGCTGAAGTCGCTGAACGCGCGGAGCCACTCCGCCCAAGCGTGTGCCATCGCGTCGATTCCGCGCTGCGCGCTCTGATCCACGCCCGGGATCAGGAACTCGATCTCGGGATCCGCCCACTCGACGGACGAGAAGTTTCCGCGCTCCCAGGCGCTGTAGATCTCCTTCACGATCTGGACGTTCTCCTTCGACACGCCGTGAGTATCCCGCCGGCCGCGGGCGCATAACATCGCCGACCATGGCTGAGCCGATCAAGGTCGTCGTCTCCGGCGCCGCAGGGCGAATGGGGGAGACCACCTGCGAGGCGGTCGAGGGCGCCGAGGACATGGAGCTCCTGGGTCGCGCCGACCCCGAGCTCGATACCTCCGTGAACGACGTCCTCGAGGGCGCCGACGTGATGGTCGACTTCACGACGCCTGATGCCGCGCCGGCGAACGTCTTCGACGCGATCGAGGCCGGTGTACATGCGGTCGTGGGCAGCACCGGCTTCGACCTCGACGAGCTCCGGGCGACGGTGGAGCGAGCCGACAGCAAGGCCAATTGCTTCGTCGCCCCGAACTTCGCGATCGGCGCGGTCCTGATGATGGAGGCTGCGAGGCAGATCGCGCCTCACATGCCCGAAGCGGAGATCGTCGAGCTGCATCACGAGCGCAAGAAGGACGCGCCGTCCGGGACGGCCAAGCGGACCGCCGAACTGATCCGCGAGGCTGGGGGAAACGTGCACGAGCCGATCCACTCCGTCCGTCTCCCCGGGCTGGTCGCACATCAGGAGGTCATCTTCGGTGGGGAGGGGCAGACCCTCTCCATCCGGCACGACTCGATAGACAGGGCGAGCTTCATGCCCGGCGTCCTCCTGGCGGTGCGCCACGTCGGGGCCCTGCCGGAGCGCTTCGTCGTCGGGCTGGAGAATCTGCTCTGATCGGTACCCTTGAGGCGAGGGTGCCCCGAAGGGGCAACCCGATTTGACTATGGAGATTGCGGGGGTAATCACAGCGATGGTCACCCCGTTCGCCGAGGATCGCTCGGTGGACGAGGCGGCGGCGCGGAAGCTCGCGCGCCACCTGATCGAGCACGGCTCGCATGGGCTGGTTATCGCCGGCACTACCGGCGAGTCGCCAACCCTCGACGACGAAGAGAAGCTCTCGCTGCTCCGGGCGGTGAGGGACGAGGTCGGCTCCGACATTCTCCTCATCTGCGGCACCGGGTCGAACGACACCAGGCACTCCGAGCGGCTTTCCGCCGCGGCGGCCGACTCCGGCGCGGACGCGGTTCTCGCAGTCACGCCCTACTACAACAAGCCGAATCCTGCCGGGATCCGCGCCCACTACGACGCGGTCGCGCGAGCCGCCGGGATTCCGGTCGTCCTCTACAACATCCCCTCCCGGGTCGTCGTCAACGTTCCTCCGGACCTCCTCGCCGAGCTGGCGGAGATAGAGAACGTAATCGCCGTGAAGCAGGCGAACGACGAGGACCTGCAGCCGATCGAGGGCCTGAGGGTCCTGGCCGGGAACGACGGCACGTTCCTGCGCGCACTCGAGCTCGGGGAGCCGGGCGGGATCCTGGTCGCCTCGCACCTGGTGGGCCGGGAGATGCGCGAGATCTACGACGCGGCCGCCGCCGGCGACATCGATCGCGCCCGGGAGATCGACGAGCGGCTGCGCCCGCTCTATGCGGTGCTCGGACGCACCAACCCGATTCCGGTCAAGGCCGGTCTCGAGATGCTCGGGGTCTGCTCCGCGCGCGCGCGGCTGCCGATCACCGAGGCGGACGACGACCAGAAGGCCGAGGTACGGCAGGCCCTCGAGGCACAGGGCCTGCTGACCGGGAGTGCGGCGTAGGTTTGAGCTCTGAGATTCGGATCCTCCCCCTCGGCGGGATCGGGGAGATCGGCAAGAACATGACCGCCATCGAGCGCGACGGGCGGATCGTGGTCATCGACACCGGTCTGATGTTCCCGACCGCCGACATGCTCGGGATCGATCTGGTCCTGCCGGACTTCTCCTCGCTGCGGGAACGCGCGAACGACATCGAGGCCATCGTCCTCACGCACGGACACGAGGATCACGTCGGCGCTCTCCCCTACGTTTTGCGGGAGATCGGGATCCCGCCCGTGATCTACGGCGGCCTGCTGACCATCGGGATGGTCCGCTCGAAGCTCGACGAGCACAAGCTTCGCGACGTCCCGCTTCAGGAGCTGCCGCCGGGCGAGCGGGTGGAGGCGGGCCCGTTCGAGATCGAGCTCGTCCACATGGCTCACTCGATCCCCGACGCCCGAGCGGTCGTCCTTCACACCGACCTGGGGGCGGTTCTGGTGACTGGCGACTACAAGTTCGACCAGACGCCGGTGGACGGCATCCCGTCCGACGTCTCGAGGCTCGCCGAGCTCGGCCGGGACGGGGTGCTCTGCCTCTGCGGCGACTCGACCAACGCGGACCGCCCCGGCATCGCGCCGTCCGAGTCCAGTGTCGGGCCCGCGCTGCTCGAGGTCTTCGGCCGCTGTGAGGGGAGGATCATCGTCACCTCCTTCGCCTCCAACGTCCACCGCGTCCAGCAGGTGATCGATGCCGCCGCACAGCTCGACCGCAGGGTCGCGCTGGTCGGAAGGTCGATGCGGAAGAACTTCAACATCGCCTCGAACCTCGGGATCGCATCGGCCCCCGACGGCCTCTTCATCTCGCCCAAGGAGATCGAGGACTTCCCGGACGAGAAGGTCGTGGTGATCTCGACCGGCAGCCAGGGGGAGCCGCTCTCGGCGCTCCGGCGGATGGCTCATCGGGACCACCCTGACGTCGAGCTCCACTCGGGGGACACGGTGATCTTCTCGGCCACGCCGATTCCGGGGAACGAACAATCGGTGAACGAGACGATCGACCGCATCTTCCAGATCGGGGCGCAGGTGGTAACCGCCGCTGATGCCCCGATTCACGCGTCGGGCCACGGCTGGCAGGAGGAGTTGAAGCTGATGCTCAACCTGACCAAGCCGCAGAACGTGTTTCCGTTCCACGGCGACTTCAAGCGATTGAAGCTTCACGGGGACCTCGCCGACTCCGTGGGCATCGATCCGGACCGGGTGTTCAAGGGCCGCAACGGGCTTGCGCTGGCGCTCGACGAGTCAGGCGCGAGGTTCGCCGACGACGTGCACGCGAGCATGATCTTCGTCGACGGGGTCTCGGTGGGGGAGCCCGATGAGTTCGCGCTGCGGGATCGCCGCAAGCTCTCCGACGACGGCGTCTTCATCGTGGTCGCGACGATCTCCTCCGATGACGGCTCTCAGGTCGCGGACCCCGAGGTGATCTTCAGGGGCGTTCCCTTCGCGGACGACGCCGACGGGCTGCGCGACGAGCTACGCGACGTCGTTGAGGACACGCTGGCCGATGCCGCCGAGGAGCAGGTCAGGGAGATCTCTCTGCTTCAGCAGGACCTGCACGACGACGTCGCGGAGTTCGTCTACGAGAAGCTCCGACGCCGTCCCCTGATCCTGCCGGTGGTGGTGGAGGTCTAGCCAGGTACGCCGTCTGAGAATTGGTGGCCCCCGAGGGCCGAGGGAGGGCGGCCCCCGGGGGCGATGCGTCGGCCAACGTCAGCGGCGGCCACAAAAACCGCCGCCGAACCAACGCGCTCGCCGGGGGTCAGGGGTAGCGCCCCGGCGAGAGTGTCTCGTCCTGGCGGCGAATCTACGCCGCATGTATGAAGGTTCCTTAAAGCTTCGCGGAGGCTCCCCGCAAATTGCGCTCGGGGACGCGCTCCAGCGGCAGATGGACGGTGAAGCGGGCGCCGCCGCTGGGGCTCCTGCCGGCCTCGACCGACCCGCCGTGGGACTCGGCTACGGCGCGGACGATCGCGAGGCCCAAGCCACTGCCGCCGCCACCGGTGGTGTCGGCCGGGCCGGAGCCGCGGACGAACCGCTCGAACACCTGATCCTCCATCCCGTCGGGAATCCCCGGTCCGTCGTCGAGAACCTCGAGCACCGCCTGATCGCCGTCGCGGCGGGCGATCAGCTCCACGCTCGATCCCTCCGGCGTGTGGCGGACCGCGTTCTCGAGCAGGTTGCGAACGAGGCGGTGGAGCTCGTCGGGATTCCCGCGGAGGGGAAGGGGACCCTCCAGTTGGCTTCGGATCTCCCGCCCGGCGGCGAGCGGCTCGACCTCCTCGAGAGCCTCCGCCGCGATCCGCGCGAGGTCGACATCGGTGCGGGCGATCCGCCTACCTGCGTCGGCGCGCGCCAGCAGCAAGAGGTCCGAGACGAGCCCGGACATCCGCCGGGTGGAGGCGAGGGCGGACTCGACGGCGTGGTGGTCGTCCTCCGTTCCGTTCCCGGTCGCCTGGAGCAGCTCCAGGTTGGCCTGGATGCTGGTCAGCGGCGTCCTGAGCTCATGCGAGGCGTCGGCGACGAACTCTCGCTGGCGCTCGAGGGACTGCTCGCGCTCCGAGCGGGCTTCGTCGAGCGCCTGGAGCATTCCGTCCATCGTCCGGGCGAGCTCCCCGACCTCGTCGTCGGCGGCCGGAACTGGGATCCGCTCGCCGGGATCGCGGGTACTGGTGATCTTCCGGGCGAGGCTGGTGAGCGACTTGATCGGCCGCATCGCGCGGTCGGCAACCGCGAGTCCGGCGAGGAGCGCCAGCAGGGTCCCCCCGAGGACCCCCGCACCGAGAAACAGCCAGAGCCTCGCGACGGTGTCGTTGACCGATTCGGAGGGGCGCGCGTACTGGACGAACGCGGGGGCCGAGCCCGATGCGGTGATCGGCTCCGTCGCCACCATCAGCCCCTCGACATCGTGGGTGCCGCTGCTGGGCGGACCGAGGGCGGCGTTCGGGTCGGTCCCCGCGAGCGGGTGGCCGTACTGATCGAGCACTTTGATCACGGCGTCGTCGGGAAGCGCGAAATCGCGGAGACGGGGACTCGAGACAACGGGCCCGAGGACCGGGTCGTCCGTGACGCGGGTCTCCGCCGCCAGTGCGCGTGCGGCCCCGTGCAGGTCGTGGCGGAAGTCGCTGCGGATCCGCTCGCCGACCACGCTGCCGAGGACGAGCGCGAAGACGACCAGGATCAGAAGGGTGAGGCCGGCGGTCGTGACAGCGATCCGCCAGCGGACCGGAATGCGCTCGAAGAGGGGGACGCGGCGGCGGATCCGCCTCACACCGCGGCCTTCAGCACGTAGCCGGCACCGCGCTTCGTGTGGAGCATCCGCGGTTCGCCGCCGGATTCGAGCTTGCGGCGTAGGTTCGAGATGAAGACATCGATCGTGTTGGTCTGCTCGAAGGGGTCGTATCCCCAGACGTCCTCGAGCAGCCGCTCGCGGGAGACGACGAGCTTCTGATTGCGGGCGAGGTACTCGACGAGCTCGAATTCACGGTTGGTGAGCTCGATCTCACGGTCGCCGCGCTTCACCTCGCGGGTATCCGGATTGATCTGAAGGTCGCCGACGACCAGCGAGGCGCTGCCCCTTGGCGGGCGGCGTCGCAGGAGGGCCCTGATCCGAGCGAGCAGCTCGTCCCGCTCGAACGGCTTCGGCAGGTAGTCGTCCGCACCACTGTCCAAGCCCCTGACGCGCTCCTCCGTCTCGGTCCGGGCGGTGAGGATCAGGATCGGAACGTCGCTCTCGGCCCTCAGGCGGCGGCAGACCTCGATCCCGTCGAGGCGGGGGAGACCCAGATCGAGCACGACCAGGTCCGGCGTGAACTGCTCCGCCGCGGTCAGCGCCTCGGCGCCGTCGCCGGCGCTGCGGACGTCGTGGCCCTCGGCGCGGAGGGAGCGCCGGAGGACGTCGGCGATCGACTCGTCGTCCTCGACGACGAGCACGCGGGCCGTGGCTGTGGCCGACTCGGGCATGCCCTCAAGGGTAGACCCGCCCCGCGGGTACCAGGCATTTCTTGAGCTGGGATTTAGGGGATCACGATCGAAAATGCGATGTCCATCGCCGAGTCGGCGGCGGTGGCGCCAGTGCGCGCAGTTCTGATCCTGAAGCCAGGGGCCGGACACCCATCCTGGGTGGAGTCGAGTTCATGCTGAGGTTCCCTCCTTGATTGATCCCCGAACGGGTCGGGGCTGGCGGGGGAGGAAGCTACCCGGTCACGCGTGCCGCGGGCTCTTGCCTCAGGCGTGCCGGCCGGGGAATCCACGCCTGACGCGTGCGTGGGCCTTGCAGGGGTGTTCATGCCCGCGTCGAAGCTTGGGCGGATGCTTGCAGACCGGATCTTCGGCGCCCCGAAACGGCGCGACCCGCCCAGGCGCAAGAGGCAGCCTGCCCGCTCGCCGAAGCGGCGCGGCGGCGCTCGCAACGGTGGGCGCGGCCGGGCGTCGGCTCGAGGACGCCGGCACACCACGCCGCAGGTGCTCCAGCGCCGCCTCGATTTGGCGGGCCTTGCGTGCATCGGGCTCGCGGTCTATCTCGGCTACGTCATCTACCTGGGCTGGAACGGGGGAGCGGTCGGAGACGGATCGGAGACCGCGCTCTCGTACGCGGTGGGCGCCGGGGCCATCGTCGGACCGGTGGCGTTCGCGCTCGCCGGGATCGGGCTGATCCTGCGCCCGTTCCTGCCGTCGCCGAGGTCCATCGCCGTCGGCGTTGTCGCGATCGCCTGCGCGATCCTGCTCGCCCTGGCCGCCCAGACCGCGAGCCTGGGTCCCGATGAGGTTCGCCCGGACCTCTTCGATCCGAACTTCTTCCCGGATCATGGCGGGGCGCTGGGCGAGGTCCTGTACTGGGCGACGACGACGCTCTTCCAGCGGATCGGCGCCCACATCATCGTCGTCCTCCTGCTCGTGTCGGGGCTGCTGCTCGTCTGGGGCCGCTCGCTCTCGGACCTGATCTCCGCGGGGCACCGTGGGCTCGACCGGGCACGACGCGGGACGGTCGGGTTCGCGACCGCGGTCAGGGAGAGCAGGATCAAGACGGACCCCGACCTGATCGACACCGTCCCCGCCGACACCGAGCCGGTGTTCGGCCCGCCGGAGCCGCTCGCCGACGGCGACGGCGACTTCCAGGTTCTGGTCGGGGACCGAGCCGAGAAGACCGCCGAGGACCAGGGAAACGTCGCGAACTTCGACGAGGCCGTTCGCGTCGCGGACGAGCCCGACACCAGCGAACTGGAGTCAGAGACGCTCAACGTTGCCGGGGCGTCGGAGTCCGAGCCGAATATCCCCGATGATGCGAGGGCGCGCGACAGCGCGACCCGCGATGGGTCGGAGGAGATGGGCGATGATGGCGAAGCCGTCGACCGGGCCGCCGACCAGGCCCCCGTCGACCTCACCCCGATGGGCGAGAAGCGCGGAGGTGTCACCCAATCCGAGGAGATCGACTACGAGACACCGGTCGCCGACGCACTCCTGGAGCGGGGCGCTCCCGAAAAGGGACCGGACAAGAAGGACCACGAGGAGATCGGCCGGCACCTGCTCGAGACCCTGGGCCACTTCGGCGTCGAGGCCCGAATCGTCGGGGTGGTCACCGGCCCTCACGTGAGCCGCTACGAGCTGAAGCTCGCTCCGGGCACCAAGGTCTCCAAGATCACCCAGCTGAAGGACGATCTCGCCTACGCCCTAGCATCAACGGACATCCGGATCCTCGCTCCGATCCCGGGCAAGCAGGCGGTCGGCGTGGAGGTTCCGAACCAGCGCCGCCGCCTCGTCCGTCTCGGCGACATCTACGGGGGCCGCCCGCAGGGCTCCTCACCGCTCGTCGCCTGGCTCGGCAAGGACATCAGCGGGAGTGCGGTCTGGACCGACCTTCAGAAGATGCCGCACGCGCTGATCGCGGGCACCACCGGATCCGGAAAGTCCGGGAGCGTCAATGCGATCCTCAGCTCGATCCTCCTGCACGCATCGCCGAACGAGGTCCGGCTGGTGCTGGTCGACCCGAAGCGGGTCGAGCTCAACCACTACGAGAAGATTCCGCACCTGCTGACCCCGGTCGTGACCTCGCCCCGCCTCGCGGCAAACGTGCTGAACAACCTGATCGCCGAGATGGAGAGCCGCTATGGCGTCATGGAGCAGGCGCGCGCACGCAACCTCGCCGAGCTCAACCGCGTTCGGGAGCGGGACGGGGAGGCCCCGCTTCCGCACATCCTCTGCGTGATCGACGAGCTCGCCGACCTGATGATGATCGCCCCGGCCGAGGTCGAGGACGCGATCATCCGGCTCGCGCAGAAGTCGCGAGCCGTCGGGATCCATCTGCTGCTCGCGACCCAGCGGCCGTCGACGGACATCATCACCGGGACGATCAAGGTGAACATCCCGGCGAGGATCGCCTTCGCGGTCTCCTCCCAGGTCGACTCGCGCGTCATCCTGGATCAGGGCGGCGCCGAGACCCTCCTGGGCCAGGGCGACATGCTCTTCCGCCCGGCCGGCACCTCGAAGATGCAGCGGATCCAGGGAGCGTTCATAACCGAGCAGGAGATCGCCAGGATCACCGACCACTGGTCCGATCAGGGCGAGCCGGACTTCGCCGACGAGCTGCTCGAGGCCGCGCAGCCGCCCCCGGAGGAGGGCGGGGACGAGGACTTCGATCCGGACAGCGACGACCTGCTCGATCAGGCCGCCCATCTGGTCGTCGAGAGCGGCACCGCGTCCGTCTCGATGATCCAGAGGCGCCTGCGCGTCGGCTACACCCGCGCCGGACGCCTGATCGACATGCTGGAGCGCCGGGGGATCATCTCCGGCTACGAGGGCTCGAAGCCCCGCCAGGTGCTCGTCTCGCTCGCCGACCTCCCGCGGGTGCTGGGCGGGGGGGAAGCGCCCGGAAAACTGGCTGGTGAAGGCGAGCCCGTCGCGGCCCCCGCCGACGCCGAGTAGCGCCCCAGCATGCGTTGTGGAGCTTCAGGGGCGCCATAACGCGCGCCCTTCGGACGGCCGGGAGACGCCGTCCGCGAGAATGCCCGCATGAGCGAGGCCGGAGAGGTGCGCGCGGGGATCCTGATCACCGGCACCGAGGTGCTGAGCGGGTACGTGACGGATCGCAACGGCCCATGGATCTCGGAGCGGCTCGCGGAGCTCGGGGTGGAGGTCGCGCAGATCATGGTCGTGGGCGACCGGCCGGAGGACCTCGAGGGAGCGCTTCGCTTCATGCGGGATGAGGGAGTCGACCTGGTGGTGACGAGCGGCGGGCTCGGCCCGACCGCGGACGACCTCACCGCCGAGGTTGTCGGGAGGTTCGCCGGTCGCGAGCTGGTCCTCGACGAGGACATGGAGAGGAAGATCGCGGCGATCATCGAGCGCTTCGCCCGGCGGCTCCGCTTCGACCCGGAGTCCGTTCGAGAGGCGAACAGAAAGCAGGCGATGATGCCGGAGGGGGCGACGCCGATCGATCCCGCCGGGACTGCGCCGGGGCTCGTCGTTCCTGCGAACGGCCAGGTCGTGATCGTGCTCCCGGGCCCGCCTCGGGAGCTCCAGGACATGTGGCCCCGGGCTCTGGAGACGCCGCCGGCGCAGGAGGTGCTTTCGCGCGCGAATCCTTACCGGACGCTCTCGATCCGCATGTTCGGGATTCCAGAGTCCGAGCTTGCGAAGAGCCTTCGAGAGATCGCCGAGGACGGGGTCCCGTTGGATCAGCTCGAGGTCACCACATGCCTGCGGGGAGGCGAGCTGGTGACGGACGTGCGCCACCGGGAGGGGGCGGAGGACGCGGCGGAGGGGCTCCGTGCCGGCCTGGAGGAACGCCTGGGCCGGTTCACGTACACCGAGAGCGGCGAGTCGATCGAGGAGGTCGTCTTCAGGCTGCTGGGGGACCGCACGATCGCCGTCGCGGAGTCGTGCACCGGCGGCCTCCTCGCGGCGCGCCTGACGCTTCGTCCTGGCTCGTCGAAGTGGTTCGCGGGCGGCGTGGTCGTCTACTCGAACGAGGCGAAGGCCGAGCTCCTGGGAGTGGATCCGGAGCTGATCGAGAGCAAGGGTGCCGTGTCCCAGGAGGTCGCCGAGGCGATGGCCGATGGGGCGCTCGAGCGCTTCGGGGCCGATGTCGCCGGTTCGGTGACCGGGATCGCGGGACCGGACGGCGGCACCGAGGAGAAGCCCGTCGGCTACGTCTGCTTCTGTGCGAAGACCGCGGCTGGCGAGAAGCTCGCCCGCGACCCGGTGATTCCGGGCAGCCGCGCCGACATCCGCGACCGCTCGGTCGTCGTCGCTCTCCATCTGGTGCGGTACCTCCTCGAAGGGCACGAGCCCCCGCGCTGAGCAGCCCCGAGCCGGGGCTAGAAACCGCCCCAAACGCCTCTACGGGACGTGGGCGAATTGGGATCGGACCCGACGGCTAGTTTTTGCGGCGATGGCCAAGGAGCGGCTGAAGAGCCCGCGCGCGCGGCTTTTCGTGGCCCTCGACCTGCCGCAGGACGTACGCGCGGCGCTCGTGGACTGGCAGCGAACCGCGCTCGCCGATCCCGCTCTGCGGATCGTGAAGCCGGACGCACTCCACATCACCCTCATCTTTCTCGGCTACCGGGCGCAGAGGGACGCGAAGAAGATCGCGGCGGAGGCGTTCGCGCTCGAGGCGACGGCCCCGCCGGTGGAGCTGGCTACCGAGCCGATCGGCGTCCCGCGCGGAAAGCGACCGAGGCTGTTCGCGCTCGAGGCCCGCTCCGAGGAGACGGTCGCGCTCCAGAAGGAGGTGGAGGAGAGGCTCGTCGACGCGGGCTTTCACGAGCCCGAGAAGCGCCCGTTCTGGCCGCATCTGACCGTGGCGCGGGTGAGGCCGGAGATACCGGGGTCCCGGAAGCCGGCGCTTGTGACGAGGGAGCCCCAGCCGCTACCCGAACACATGTTCCGGTTCTTCCGTCCGACCCGTCTGGTGCTCTTCAGATCCCACTTGAAGCGCACGGGTGCCGAGTACGAACCGCTGGCTGAGTTGGAGCTTCCGACCGCCGCAGACGACTGAGAGGTGACCGAGATGGCAGATGAGAAGCCCAACCTGAGAGAGGCCGGGGACAAGGAAGCGAAGGCGCGGGACCAGGCGCTGCAGGCGGCGGTCAAGCAGATCGAGCAGAACTTCGGGCAGGGCGCGCTGATGAAGCTGGGCGACGTGAGCTCGATCAAGGTCGACACGATCTCCACCGGCGCGCTCCCGCTGGACATCGCCCTCGGCGTCGGCGGCGTGCCCCGCGGCCGCATCGTCGAGATCTTCGGCCCCGAGTCGTCGGGGAAGACCACGCTCGTGTACCACATCGTGGCCGAGGCGCAGGCCCGCGGCGGCGTCTGCGCGTTCGTCGACACCGAGCATGCGATCGACCCCGCCTACGCGCGGCGGATCGGCGTCAACACCGACGAGCTCCTGATCTCCCAGCCCGACTACGGCGAGCAGGCACTGGAGATCGTCGACGTGCTGGTTCGCTCCGGTGCCGTCGACGTCGTCGCGATCGACTCGGTCGCGGCACTCACGCCGCGGGTGGAGCTCGAGGGCCAGATGGGTGATTCCCACGTCGGGCTGCAGGCCCGCCTGATGTCGCAGGCGCTCAGAAAGCTCGCGGGCAACCTGAACCGGGCGAAGACCGTCTGCCTGTTCACGAACCAGATCCGGGAGAAGATCGGCGTGATGTTCGGCTCACCCGAGACCCAGCCCGGCGGCCGGGCGCTGAAGTTCTATTCCAGCCAGCGCCTCGACATCCGCCGGATCGAGACCCTGAAGGAGGGGACCGAGGCAGTCGGGAACCGGGTCCGGGTCAAGGTCGTGAAGAACAAGGTCGCGCCCCCATTCCGCCAGGCGGAGTTCGACATCGAGTACGGCGTCGGGATCTCGAAGGAGGGCGGCCTGATCGACATGGCGCTCGAGCACGACCTGATCCAGAAATCGGGCTCGTTCTTCTCCTACGGCGAGACCCGGCTCGGGCAGGGCCGCAACAACACGAAGGAGTTCCTCCGGGACAACCCGGAGCTGGCGGCCGAACTCGAGCGCAAGATCCACGAGAAGCTCGGAGTCGGCGAGCAGGAGCCCGAACAGCGTCCGGAGGCGGACAAGGCCGCCGACGCCGCGAAGGCCGCCGAGGCGGTCAAGGGCAAAAGCAACGCCAAGCCTGTCGAGGCGGCGCAGAAGCCGGAGAAGAAGGCTGCGTAGGGACCGCGGAAGCGGTCCCGACCGATGGACGACGACGCCTACGACCTCGCCCTCAGGGCGCTGGGGTACAAGGAGCGGACCGAGTCGGAGCTTCGGGCATGGCTCGAGGAGCGCGGGGTGCAGGAGGCGGAGATCGCCGAGGTGCTTGCGCTGCTCGCCGAGGCGGGAGCGGTCGACGATCGCAGCTTCGCCCGGCGCTATGCCGATGACAAGCGGGAGCTGGCCGGTTGGGGACCGGAGCGGATCCGAACCGCGCTCGAGGGGCGGGGGGTCTCACGGGAGCACGTGGAGGCCGCGCTCGCCGGCGATGACTCGGAGGAGCAGCTCGAACGCGCGGTGCGCCTGATCGCGGCGCGCGGCTTCAGCTGTGCCTCCGAGCGCGAGCGGGAGAGGGCGCTGGGACTGCTCGTTCGCCGCGGCTATCCGCTCGAGCTCGCCTATGAGGCCGTACGACGAGCGGAGCGGCTCTCCGAAGCCGCGTGACGCCTCGGGCGCTCGACCCGTCCGGGTAGGATCCGCGCGAAATGGACGGCGATCTCTTCTACGTGCTCGGCGGGATCCTGGTCCTGTCGGCCCTCGCGATCGCGTTCGTGGGCATCCGGGGCGCTGATTCGTTTCCCCCGAGCCGCGGGGTGCTCGCCGGCGTCATCGCCGTGTTCGCCCTGATCGTCGGCACGACGATGGCGTTCGCCGTCGACCTCTCCGAGGAGGAGCAGTCGCACCGCGAGCACGAGCTCGCGATGGAAGAGCAGGAGGCACAGGCCGAGTCCCAAACCGAGGGCGCGGGCGAGGCCGCGCCGCAGACCCCGGGCGGTCAGCCCCAGCCGAGCGAGCAGACCACGCTCGCCGTGAGCTCGCCCGAGGACGGAAGCCTGGTCTTCGAGCCGGATGGGCTCGAGACCGGGCCGGGGGGTACGTCGATCACTTACGCGAATCCCTCTCCCGTCCCGCACAGCCTCGCGCTGGAATCGGACGACGGGAGCGTTCTCGGCGAGACCCCGGTGTTCGCGAGCGGCGAGGAGTCCGTCGCGTTCCCCGATCTTGCGCCCGGCGAGTACATCTACTTCTGCACCGTTCCGGGCCACCGCGAGGGCGGTATGGAGGGCAATCTCACAGTGCAGGGGGATACGCCGGTCGAGTGACCCGGCCGCTCGTATAGCTCGGCGGCGACCGTGCTATACAGCCGGTGTGATCTCAGAGCGGGACGCCCGGCGACTCAGCGCCGCGCACCGGCAGTTCGAGCGCGCGCGAGGACGGGTCTGGCTCGCGCGTGTCCGCGTGGGACTCGAGTACCGCCGCGCGATGAGGGCGATCGACGACGAGGTCGCTCGGGTCCGCTCCGAGCGCGACCGTCTGGTCCGCGACGCGGTCGAGGGTGGTTCCAGCTACCGCGAGGTGGCTCGCTCCATCGGCCTCTCTCACAGCCGCGTTCAGCAGATCGTGAACGCAGGCCGTCCCTAGCTGAGCGCCCGAGTGGCCTCGGGTACCGTTTGATCATGGACCGTCGCTACCACGTCACCACGTTCGGGTGCCAGATGAACGAGCACGACTCCGAGCGAATGCGCGGAATGCTCGACTCGCTCGGCTATGTGGAAGCGGAGAGCCGCGAGCAGGCCGACCTGATCCTGTTCAACACCTGCTCGATCCGCGAGTCGGCCGACAACCGCTTCATCGCGCATCTGGGGGAGGCGAAACGCCTGAAGTCGGAGGAT
The DNA here is from genome assembly GCA_963808565.1 of uncultured Solirubrobacterales bacterium. Classification (GTDB taxonomy): domain Bacteria; phylum Actinomycetota; class Thermoleophilia; order Solirubrobacterales; family 70-9; genus DASUPK01. Next base: position 85,557 of record CAWEGM010000008.1, on the reverse strand, counting down.
CCGGCGCGGGTGGTCGGCGTCGGCGGCTGCTGGGCACAGTCCGTGAAGGAGGAGGTGTTCCGCCGATTCCCGTTCGTCGACGTCGCGTTCGGCCCAGGGCAGATCCACCGCCTGGCCGAGTTCCTGACCTCGGACTCGCTCACGGCGCAGGGCTATTTCGAGTTCGAGGACGTCTCGGGGCACCTGCCGATGAAGAGGGCGCGCGAGTTCCAGGGCTGGGTCCAGGTCTCCCAGGGCTGCAACTGCGTCTGCTCGTATTGCATCGTCCCGTCGGTGCGCGGGAGGGAGGTGAGCCGGGAGCCGGCGGAGCTCCTCACCGAGGTCGAGCGGCTCGCCGCGGACGGCGTTCGCGAGATCACCCTCCTCGGCCAGAACGTCAACAGCTACGGCCGGGATTTGGCTCCAGAGCTGAGAATCAGCTTCTCGGAGCTGCTCGGACGGGTGGACGCGGTGCCGGGAATCGAGCGGATCCGCTACACGAGCCCGCACCCCAAGGACATGCGGGAGGACGTCATCAGGGCCCACGCCGAGCTCGCATCGCTCTGTGAGCACATCCATCTGCCCCTGCAATCCGGATCAAGCCCGGTGCTGAAGCGGATGCGGCGCACCTATACGCGCGAGCGCTACCTCGACCGCGTGGCGCTGATCAGGGAGCACGTCCCTGACTGCGCGATCACAACCGACATCATCGTCGGCTTCCCGGGCGAATCGGACGAGGACTTCGAGCGGACGATCGAGGTGGTGGACGAGGTGGGGTACGACGGGGCCTTCACCTTCATCTTCTCGCCCCGCCGAGGCACCGAGGCGGCGGAGATGGACGGACAGCTCTCGCACGCGATGAAGCGCGAGCGGATGCAGCGCCTGGTCGAGCTCGTCCAGCGCCGGGCGCGGGAGCGTGCCGAGCGCTTCGTCGGGCGAACTGTCGAGGTCCTGGTCGAGGGACCCAGCAGGACCGATCCCTCGCGCTTGCGCGGGCGCACGCGTCACAACAAGACCGTCAACTTCGACGGCACCGCGAACCCGGGGGAGCTGGTCGAGGTGACGATCGACGCCGCCACCTCGACGACGCTCTCGGGAACCGAGCACCTGCTCAGCCGGGCCGCCTGAGCGGACATGCGCCTTATCGCCCTGTTCGGCCCAACGGCGGTGGGCAAGACCGGCATCGCGATCGAGCTGGCCGAGCTGCTGCGCGAGCGGGGGGAGGACCCTGTCGCCGTCAACTGCGACTCGATCCAGGTCTACCGTGGCATCGAGGTCCTGAGCGGCGCCGCCTCGAGCGATGAGCGCACCCGCCTGGACCACCGGCTGCTCTCGTTCGTCGACCCGGCCGAGGAGTTCAGCGCCGGACGCTATGCCGACGTCGCTCACGCCGAGATCGATTCGCTGCTCTCGGCCGGCCGCAGGCCGATCGTCGTCGGAGGAACGGGGTTGTACCTGAGGGCGGCCCTCGCCGACCTCGACCTGCGGCCCCCGGTGCCCTCCGAGATCAGGGAGGAGGTCGAACGGGAGATCGCCGAGCGGGGGCCGCAGGTCCTGCATGCAGAGCTCGACCTGGACCTGGCCGCCACCGTGGACCCGAACGACCGCAAACGCGTCGCGCGCATGACCGAGCTCTCTCGCGCCGGGATCGAGCCGGCCCGGGACGCCGAGGGGATGTGGACGGCGGAGCTTCGTCACCCCACGCTGCTCGCGGGCATCGTCATGGATCGTCGCGAGCTCGCCGAGCGGATCGGTCGCCGCGTGGACGCAATGCTTCGCGCCGGCGCCGCCGACGAGGCCCGCCGCGTCGCCGAGGCGGATCCCGCGCGCACCGCCCGGGCGGCGCTCGGGTTCGAGGCGATGCTCGCCGACCACGACGCGGCCCCGGGACCGGAGACGGTTGACTCGATCAAGGCGGCCCACCGGGCCTATGCCCGCAGGCAGCTCACCTGGATGCGGAGGATGGAGAGCGTGAGCCTGATCGACCGCACGGGTCGAGACGACCGCTTCGTCGCTGAGCGGATCCTCGAGCTGCTGGACCCATAGCCTTCGACGGGATGAGGTTCGAGAAGTGGCAGGCCCTGGGCAACGACTACCTGATCGTCGAGGCGGCGGCCCTTCCCTGGGAGCCCACCCCCGGTCGGGTCAGGCGGCTCTGCGATCCGCATTTCGGCGTGGGGGCCGACGGCATCCTGCTGCTTTCGCCCGTGGAGGACCCCGCCTACGTCGCCGAGCTGCGGATCTTCAACCCGGACGGCTCCGAGGCCGAGCTCTCGGGAAACGGCGCCCGGGAGGCCGTGATGTACCTGAGGCGCTCGGGCTGGACCGATGAGGACCAATTCACGATCCTCACCAAGGCGGGCCCGATCACCCCGACGATCCGGTCCGATCGCGAATGCACGCTCGAGATGGGCCGCGCGAGGACCGCGTCGTCGGACTTTCCCTCCGGCCCCGAGGACGGGCGCGGCGAGCTCGAGGCGGGCGGGAGAACCTGGCGGTTCCAGCACGTCTCGATCGGGAATCCGCAGTGCGCGATCGAGGTCGGGGACGACCTCGAGTCGCTCGACCTCGCCGAGATCGGGCCCGAGATCGAGAACAGCGAGCTGTTCCCGAATCGCACGAACGTCAGCTTCTACCGCGTGAACGGCGACCGGGTCCGCGCGCGGATCTTCGAGCGCGGCGTGGGGGAGACGCTCTCCTCCGGAACCGGAGCATCGGGGGCCGCCGTCGCCGCCCATCTCGCCGGGGCACCCCCGTCGGTGACGGTCGAGCTCGACGGCGGGGAGCTCGCGGTGGAGATCGGCGGGGAGCTCGAGGTACGCTTGACTGGCTGGGCGCAGCCGCTCTACTCCGGAGAGCTCTCGCCCGCGCTCGTCAGGGAGCTCGAGTCCGATGCCTCGTAGTCTTCCGAGCCCGTGAACGCCCCGGCCAGGAAGAAAGCGCTCGCGGCGCCGTCCGCGCGTCTCGAGGCGATCCCTCCGTACATGTTCGCCGAGCTCGAGCGGCGAATCGAGGCGAAGAGGGACGAGGGGATCGACGTGATCAGCCTTGGAATCGGCGATCCGGACACGCCGACCTACCGATACATCGTCGACGCGATGCGGGAGGCGGTCGGGGACCCGAGCACCCAGAAGTACCCCAGCAACCGCGGCCGAACGGAGTTCCGCAACGCCTTTGCGGACTTCTACATGGCACGGTTCGGTGTGCAGATCGACCCGGTGACCGAGGTGATCCCGGCGATCGGAGCGAAGGAGTGCATCTACAACCTCTGCTTCGCGTTTCTCGACCCGGGCGACGTTGCGCTCGCCTCCGACCCGGGATACCCCGTCTACACCGGCGGCCCCGTCCTGGCCGGCGCGGAGGCGCACCTGCTCCCGCTCCTGCCCGATCTCGGATTCGCGCCCGACCTGGACGCGATCCCCGAGGAGAAGCTCGACGCCGCGCGCCTGCTTTTCCTCAACTACCCGAACAACCCGACCGGGGCGGTCGTTCCCAACGGCTTCTTCGAGCGGGTGGTCGAGCTCGCGGGGCGACACGACATCCTGGTCGTCCACGACAACGCCTATTCGGAGACGACCTACGACGGCTACGTCGCGCCCAGCTTCCTCGCCACCCCCGGTGCGAAGGATGTGGGAGTCGAGGTCTTCTCACTTTCCAAGGGCTACAACATGACCGGCTGGCGCTGTGCCGCGATTCTCGGCAACGCCGAGGCGATCAAGACGTATTGGCGGCTCAAGACCAACGTCGACTCCGGCCTGTATGAGGCCGTGCAGCTCGCCGGGGCGGCCGCTCTGCGCGGACCGCGAAGCGAGGTCGAGGCGATGTGCCGGATCTACGAGCGCCGACGCGATCTCGTCGTCGGCGCCCTGGGTGACATCGGCGTCGCGGTCGAGCCGCCGAAGGGCACGATCTACATCTGGGCACCGGTCCCACAGGGCCACACGTCGACGTCGTTCGCGGAGTTGGTGCTCGAGGAGGCGGCTGTGGTGGTCTCGCCAGGGTCGATGTACGGCCCGAGCGGGGAGGGCTTCTTCCGGATCTCCCTGACCACGCCGGATGAGCAGCTGAAGGAGGCGGTCCAGCGGCTCCGAGCCCATCTGACGCCCTGACGGAGCATTCCGGCACCCGCAGAACCGGCGCCGGCTTCAGCGAAAACCCGTAGAGTGGTTGCGGCGTCCCTCGGGCTGGATTGATCGGCCTTTATCCGGGCATGAGCTAAAGCCGTGAGTGTGCGGCCCCGACGAACCCTGCAATGAGCGAACTCGGACTGATACTCGCCCTCGGCTGCGCGCTGATCTCCGCGCTGTCGATGCTGTGCAAGCACCGCGGGGCGAACCACTCCCCGGAGGTGAGCTTCAGCAGCCCGCTCCGCAGCGCATCGGCGCTCTTTCGGTCCCGCTGGTGGACGTTCGGCTTCGCGCTCGCCACGCTCGCCTGGGTGCTGCACATGGCGGCGCTCTCGATGGCGCCGCTGTCCCTCGTCCAGGCGGTGATCGCCGGCGGTCTCGCGATGCTCGCGCTGCCCGCGCGCGGCTGGTTCGGGATCTCGGTCGGCCCGCGCGAGCTGCTCGGCCTCGGGCTGAGCGCCACAGGACTCGCCTTTCTCGCTCTCACCTCCTCGCACGTGAGCGCCGGCTCCGCAGGCGGCTTCTCGCAGTCCTCGATGCTGGCGTTCGAGGCCGGCGCCGTCGTCCTCGGCGGCGCGCTGATGCTCTCCTCGAGCCATCCCCGGATCGCACGCCGCATCGACTGGCTACTGCTGGCGGCCGCGGCCGGGATCATGCTGGGCGTCGCGAACGTCGCGCTGAAGGCTCTGGCCGAGACGGTTCCCAGCTCGCCCGCCGCGGCTGCAAGCCCGCTGACCCTCATCGCGATCCTTGGCGGCGTCGGGACCTTCCTCGCGTTCGCACGCGCACTGCAGCTCGGCGACCCGATCGGCGTGGTCGTCGTCTCGACCGCGGTGACGACCCTCGCGGCAGTGGTCGGCGGAGTGCTCGTCTACGGCGACCCGATCGGGTCGGATCCGGGTGCAGTGATCGCGCGCTCGACGGCCTTCATCGCCGTGATCGCGGCAGCTGCCCTGCTCCCGATGGTGCCCACCGAGCAGCGTGGCATGCCCTCACCCCAGCAGGCCTGACCGCCCCGCGTAGCGCGACAGCGCGGGGCGTACCCTTACCCCATGGACCGCGATCGCAACGGCTCCGCCGGCGTCGTCAATCCGCGCGCGCGCCAGCGCGCGCTCGCGATCGGAATCGTCCGCGACGAGGAACACCGCGAGGACTCGCTCGCCGAGCTCAAGGAGCTGCTCCGCACCGCCGGGGTCGCCACCGCCGGTGAGCTCACCCAGCGCCGCTCGGAGCCAGATCCCGACCGGTATCTCGGGCGAGGGAAGCTCGCGGAGCTCCGGGGCGAGATCGCCGCCTCCGGCGCGAACCTGATCGCCTGCGACGACGAGCTCGCTCCCCGCCAGGAGCGGAGCCTCGAGCAGGAGCTCGGCGTCCCCGTGATCGACCGCACGGCGGTGATCCTCGACATCTTCGCCGACCATGCCCACACCGCCGAGGGGAAGCTCCAGGTCGAGCTCGCCCAGCTCGAATACAACCTCGCCCGGATGCGAGGCCTCTGGACCCACCTCGAGCGCCTCGGCGCGGGCCGGATGGACGGCGGGATCGGAACCCGAGGCCCTGGTGAGTCCCAGATCGAGACCGACCGCCGGCTCGCCCGTGACAGGATCACAGCGCTTCGCCGCCGGCTTCGCGGCGTCGAGCGGGGGCGCGCCGTCATGCGCGCAAACCGTGAGCGCGCCGCCCTGCCCTCGGTGGCGCTTGCGGGCTACACGAACGCGGGCAAGTCGACGCTCCTGAACGCCCTCACCGGGGCCGGAGTGGGGGTGGGGGAGCGCCTCTTCCACACGCTCGATCCCACCACCCGCGCGTTCGAGTACGACGGGCGGCGGTACCTGCTGACCGACACCGTCGGATTCATCCGGAAGCTTCCTCACCAGCTGGTGGAGGCCTTCAAGGCGACGCTCGAGGAGACCGTCCTCGCCGATCTGATCCTCCACGTCGTCGACGGCTCCGAGCCGGATACCGCCATAGCGGACTCGATCCGAGCGGCCGACTCCGTCCTGTCCGAGATCGGCGCCGATGCCGCGCCCAGGGTGCTGGTGCTGAACAAGGTCGATCTGCTGGCCGAAGCGGACCGCCGGGACCTCGCGCTGCGCCATCCGGAGGCGGTGCTCGTCTCCGCCGAGAGCGGGGAGGGCCTTGACGGGCTTCGCTCGCGGGTCGCCGACTCGATCCGGCAAGGGCTCACCGAGGTCGAGTTGCTCGTACCCTTTGACTCCGGTGAGCGCCTTTCTCAGCTTCACCAGATCGCTGGTGACCTCGAGCGCGAGGATCGCGCGGACGGGGTACTCGTTCGCGCGCGACTACCTACCTCCCTCGCCGATCGGTTCTCCGATCTTTCGGTCAACGGGCGAGGCGCCCGTGGACCCGTTCGCGCCGGCGACTGAATCGGCGGGAAACGGGAGCGATCCCCTCGAGTTCATCGTCGAGCGTGAAGGCGAAGTGATGCCCGGGGCTCGCCCTACGCTAGCCGCCGTGGAGGAGCTTCGCTTCGCCAAGCTGAGCGGTAAGGCGACCATGCCGACGCGCGCGCACGACAACGACGCCGGTCTCGACCTCTACTCGGCCGAGGCGGCGCAGATCGTGCCGGGGGCCCGCGTGAGCATCGGAACCGGTCTCGCAGTCGCGGTCCCGGAGGGGCTCGCGGGTCTCGTGCTACCGCGGTCGGGACTCGCGCTCAAAGCCGGCATCACCCTGCTCAACTCGCCGGGGCTGATCGACCCCGGCTACCGCGGCGAGGTGCGGGTCCTCCTCATCAACATGGACCCGAACGTCGACTTCCATGTCCGCCCCGGCGACAGGGTGGCGCAGCTCCTCCTTGTCCCGATCGCCACCGCGAAGCCCCTCGAGGCAGACGAACTCGACGGCTCCGCGCGCGGCGAGCGCGGGTTCGGCTCGAGCGGAATCTGAGCCGGGCCGGCTGTCCTAGGAGAACGAGACCTGCGGGGTCTCGCGCTCGGCCGGGTCGCCGATCTCGAAGAACTCCCTGTCGGTGAACCCGCCCTGGTTGGCGACGATCGACGCCGGGAACTGCTGGATCTTCGTGTTGTAGCTCTGGACGTTCGAGTTGTAGATCCGCCGTGAGGCCTGGATCTCGTCCTCGAGCTCGCTCAGCTGCCGCTGGAGCTGCTGGAAGTTCTCAGTCGCACGCAGCTCGGGGTACTGCTCGGCAACGACCCTGAGGCCGCCCAGAGCCTGACTCAGCATCGACTCGGCCTGGCCTGCCTGGGCGGGCCCCTGCGCCTGCATCGCCGCGGCGCGGGCCTGGGTGACCTTCTCGAAGGTCTCGCGCTCGTGCGTCGCGTAGCCCTTCACCGACTCGACCAGGTTCGGCACCAGGTCGTGACGGCGCTTCAGCTGGACGTCGATACCGCTCCAGGATTCGTCCACCCGGTTGCGCGACCCGATGATGCTGTTGCGGGTCAGGATGTAGATCACCCCGAGCAGCACCAGGACGCCGACGATGATCAGCACGAACACCATGGACAGATCCTATAGGTCCGCTCGTGCGGGGCCCGCTATGCGCGCTCCGCGGCGCGCAGTGCCGACGCGTGCGCCTCTGCTCCAGCCCGTCGTGGAGCGGCTGGAGCTCAATCGCGGTCCCGGTTCGCCGCTCGAGCGCGGCCGCGATCAGACGGTCGGCGAGCCAGGCGTTCTTCGGCAGAAGCGGGCCGTGCAGGTAGGTGCCGATCACGTTCTGGTACCGCACTCCCTCGTAGCCGTCCTGGCCGTTGTTGCCGTGGCCGTGGAGCACCCTTCCGAGAGGTGCGGCGTCCGGGCCCAGGTGAGTCCTTCCGCCGTGGTTCTCGAACCCCGCGAGGACCCTGGGGCCGTCGCCGAGATCCGTCTCGATCGAGACGTTTCCGATCAGCCTCGGGCCCGGGTCGCGGACCGTCTCCAGGTCTGCGATCCCCAGTCCCGGGATCGACTCGTGGCCCAGCTGGTAGCGGTGCCCGAGCAGCTGGTAGCCGCCGCACACCGCGAGCAGCGAGACGCCCTCATCGACCGCAGAGGCGATCGCATCGCGCTTGGTCCGCATCATGTCCTCGGCGACCAGGACCTGATCGCGATCCTGGCCGCCCCCGATGTAGATCAGGTCGTGTTCCGCGGCGTCGAAGCGCTCGCCCGGACCGGCAGCCTCAAAGCGGAAGCCGATCCCTCGCCACTCGCAGCGCCGCTGCAGGAAGATCATGTTTCCTCGGTCCGCGTAGATGTTCATCTGCTCCGGATAGAGCGCGAGCAGCCGGAGTTCCAGGGGGCCATTCATCCGGGAACCTCGAGCACGACGACGAGCGAATCGGCCTCGCCCTCCCCATAGCTGATCCGCCGCCGCGCACCCGGCCGCAGCCCGGCTCGCTCGCCCTCGCCCTCCAGCGTCTCGGCCGGCAACCGATAGAGGGTCTCGTCGTGGACCGATCGGTTGAGCACCCCCTCGGGCGAGACGCTCTCGCGGACCCGCCGGACCGTGAGGGTGTCGCGACCGACCTGGATCCAGAGTGGCTCGCTCGAATACACCCAGCCGTCCAGCTCCCGCATGTCTGGGAGGATCCGACGGGACGAGGGGCGGGCGCTCATCATGCTCTCCTCGTCGACCACAGTGAGCGCAAGCCGGCCACCCGGTTCGATCACGTCTCGAAGCCTGTGGAGCAGCGCCGGTCGTGCGGAGGGGTCGATCAGCTGGATGACGTGCAGGGGGCCGATCGCGAGCAGCGGCCGGACCGGCGCCTGGATCTCGGCGGGCGCAGTCAGGTCTGCCCTCACCACTTGGACCGAGGTCTGGCTCATCTCCGCGGATCGCTCCAGCGCCTCGACCAGCTCCCCGTCGCGCTCCACCGCGACCACCTCGTGGCCGTCCCTGGCGAGATCGAGGGAGATCCGGCCGGCCCCGGCTCCCAGCTCCATGACCGGGCCGCCCGCCTCATCGGCGAGCTCTGTCCAGAGGGCCAGGTCGGCCCCATAGGAGCCGAACTCGACCTCCTGCCAGAGCGCCGCCTCGTTGGTCCCGGGGAGCGCCAACTTCACTCCCAGAAATCCGCAGCCAGGCCCCGTTGGGCGAGAAGCGTCCGCAGCTCCAGCAGTGCCGTGTAGGTCGGAAGCGCGAACAGGCGACTCGGGGCGGCGCTCACGGCGTCGTCGAGCGATTCGCGAATCGGATCGACCACGTCGATCGCCTCCGCCGGCCAGCCGGCGTACTTCAGGCGCAGTGCCATCTCCGGAGCGCGGGTCCCGGCGCAGATCACGCGACGGACCCCCTGTGTGAGCAGCTCGAAGTCCGCATCCCAGATCCACGAGACGTCGCGTCCGTCCGCGATCCTGTCGTTGAGAGCGATCCACAGGTCGACCGGCTCGTCCTCGGCCTCGAGGCTGAGAGTGCGCAGCACCTCATTGGCACCAGCGGGGTTCTTGATCAGCAGGATCGAGACCGGCTTTCCGGACACCTCGATCGTCTCGACCCGCCCGAACACCGCCGTCATGGACTCGAGCCCTTCGCGGATCCGCTCGAGTGAGACGCCCGAGCTCAGCCCCGCGGTGACCGCCGCGAGCGCGTTGTAGACGTTGTAGAGGCCGGGCAGCGGCAGGTCGACGTCCAGATCTCCCGCGGGCGTGCGGACCTTGACCGTCGAGCCGGAGATCCCGTGCAGCCTGATCTCGGTCGCGGCCACGTCGGGGGAGGGGCGATCGGCCCCGCAGTTGGGACAGGTGTAGTGGCCGAGGTGCCCCACGAAGGCGCGGTCATATGCGTACGGGGCCCCGCAGCGGCGGCAGTGCTTTGCGTCGTGCGCGTGCTGGAGCTCGGGAAGCGCCTGGCTCGTGTCCTCGATGCCGAAGTACGTGATGCCGGGCCTGCGGTTCAGCTCGCGATCCCGCCCGAGATCCGCAATCAGCGGGTCGTCGGCGTTCAGCGCCAGATCGCAGTCGAGCCGATCCACGAGTTCCGCCCACTCGTCCGCGAGGCGCTCGAGCTCCCCATAGCGATCCAGCTGGTCACGAAAGAGGTTCCCCAGCACCAGTAGCCGCGGGCGCACCTGCGGGGCCACACGCGGCAACCATGCCTCGTCGAGCTCGAACAGCCCCTCGTCGCCGGACTGCTCCAGGAGAGCGGTCGCGACGCCCCAGTGCATGTTGGAGCCGGCCCGGTTGTGCACCGGCGAGCGGCCGTCCGCTCGGAGGACGGCGGCGATCATTCCCGCAGTCGTGGTCTTGCCGTTGGTCGAGCTGACGACGATCGATCCCCGATCCAGCTTGGACGCAAGCCGCTCGATCGCGTCCGGCGCCATCCGGACGAGAACGCGCCCGGGCAGCGTGGTGCCTCCGCCGCGACCGCTGCGCCGGCTGATGCCGCCGAGCGCGCGGGCGATTCCGCGCTTCGCCTCGAAGAGAGCGTTCATCGTCGGCGCAGGTTAGGCAGGTTCCGGTGGGGCGATGAGGCGCAGAGCGCGCTTGCGGGTCGTGAGGGTGGCAGGAAGGTCCGTCAGGAGCTCGCCATCGGCCCACACGCCGAAGGGGCGATCTGCGCTGATCCTCACGGTCGCCGCCCGATCCTCGGTGACCTCGGCGTTCTCGACATGCGTTCCCTTGAACACCTTAGGAAGGCCTCTGACGTAGCGGAGCTTGCTGACATCGCTGATCGTGATCACGTCCAGGGCCCCGTCGTCGAGCTCCGCGTGGGGAGCGATGAACATGCCACCTCCAAACGCGCGGCTGTTCGCCGCGGCGACCGAGTAGCCACGGAACTCAATCGGTTCCCGGTCGTCCATCGTCACGGTGAAGGTGGCCGGGTCCCATGAGGCGAGCACCCGGAGAGCGGAGTAGGCGTAGACCAGATTTCCCTTGATCAGGCGAGTCTCGTTAGCGACCCGATTGCACTCGGAGTCGAATCCGCACGAGGCGACGCCGAGGAACCGGCGGTCATTCGCCACGCCGACATCGATTTCGCGCACGTACCCGCGCGCCAGCACTTCGACGGCACCGGCCGGCTCGCTCGGGATGCCCAGCACCCGGGCGAGGTCGTTGCCCCGGCCCCCGGGGATGATGCCCATCGGCGCCCCGGTATCGGCGAGGGCGCCACCGATCTGACCGACGAGGCCGTCCCCGCTCATCACGACCGGAACCTCGCCGCCGTCAGCAGCCCGAACCGCCTCGCTCACGCCGTGCTGCAGGCTGGTCGTACGGGCGACCCGGTGGGGGATCCCGCGCCGCTCGAGCTCACGCTCGACGTCCGGAAGAAGCTTCAGCGTCCGCCCGCCCGCTGAGTGCGGGTTGACCAGGATCAGGTGCGTGCGATTGCCGTCGATCGCGGGACTTTAGGCGGGGCGGCGGGCGAGGTAGTACGTGCCCTCGGCAGCCGAGCCCGCCTGGACCGTCTCCAGGCCCCGTCGCCCGAACCGACGCTCGAGCACCCGATCCGGGGTGTGAAAGGGCGTCGCGGGCCCCCAGCTGGACGCGACGATGACTGTGCCGCCGGGACGGAGGACTCGAGCGATCTCGGCGAAGAAGGGAGGGGTGTTGAGATGCGCGATCAGATCGAAGGAGTCGTCGTCGTAGGGAAGGGCCGAGGCGTCCGCCACCCGAAACGCGACCCGGCCCTCCGGGTCGAGGCCGATTCGGGCCTGGGCACGACGGATCATCTCCTCGGAGATGTCGACCCCCCTCACGCGTGCGTGGGGGAATTCGCGCGCGATCAGCAGGGCGCCATCGCCCAGCCCCGTCCCGATATCGAGGGCCCGCTCCGGCTCGGGTCGAACGTGGGTGAGCGCAGCGGCGAGCGGCGCCAGGTGGGTTGCCGAGCCCGCGGTGGTGCGTTCCGCCCACTCGGGCGCGTGGCGATCGAAGAACTCGCGTGTGGGGCCGCGCAGGATCGGCCAGGTCGCCGGGACCCGCGTGACCAGCCAGTTGATCGTTCGCCCGATCAGGCGCCTGCCGGTCATCGAGCGATCATCGCACCCGGCGCCAGTAGGCTAGTCCGACTTGAGCCCTGGTCGGACAGCGATCGCGGTCTCGCTCGCAGCCGCCCTGCTGGTCGGCTGCGGCGGGGAAGGGGAGGACGAGACCTCGGCGGACGTGCCCGCCGGGTGCAGCGAGGTGTCCATTCCCGCCCCGAAGGAGGTCAAGCTCGCCCCGCCCGGACAGGAGCTTCAGGGGCCGGCGACGGCGGTCGTCGAGACGAGCTGCGGGACCTTTCGGATCGAGCTCGACACGCGTCGCGCGCCGAGAACTGCGTCCTCGTTCGCCCATCTGGCCAGAGAGGGCGTCTACGACGACACGCTGTTCCATCGCATCGTTCCCGGGTTCGTGATCCAGGGAGGTGACCCGACGGCGAGCGGCAGCGGCGGCCCCGGGTACTTCATCGACGAGCCGCCCCCCGAGAACCTGTCGTACCTGCGTGGCGTCGTGGCGATGGCGAAGACCGCCGCCGAGCCGCCGGGCCGCTCGGGCAGCCAGTTCTTCGTGGTCACCCAGCCCGATGCTGGGCTGACGCCGGACTACGCCCTGCTCGGGAGGGTCTCGAGCGGGATGGACGTGGTCGAGCGCATCGAGGGGCTCGGCTCTCCCGACGGCACACCCGTCGAGCCGGTGGTCATCCGCAGAATCACCATTGAGGGCGGCCAGTGAGCAGGCTTCGGGTTGGAGACCCGGTTCCCGACTTCGAACTCGAAGGCACCGGCGACCACACCTACCGGCTGTCCGATTACCGGGACAGTGGCGTGATCCTGGCGTTCTACCCAGGAGATTTCACCCCTGTTTGTACCCGGCAGTTCTGCTCCTACCGCGACGACGGCGATCGGATCGAGTCACTTGGGGTTCCGATGCTGGGGATCTCGCCGCAGTCGGTCGCGTCGCACGAGCGCTTCACGACGAAGCACAGCCTGACGATCCCGCTGCTCTCCGACCCGGATCGAGAGATCTCGCGCGCTTTCGGGGTGCTCGGACCGGGCGGCTTCGTTCGGCGTGCGGTCTTCCTGGTCGATGGGGAGGGCGTCCTGAGATACCGCCACGTCGCCCTGTTCGGGCTTCGCTATCAGGACGTCGGGGATCTCGAGCGCGCTGTCGCAGGGCTCTAGCGCGGTGGCGCTGGAACGACTCGAACCGAGCGGATTCGAAGTCGACTCGGGCGACATTCGGCTCGCGGGCGAGGAGGTGGGGGAGGGGCCGCCGGTCCTCCTCCTACACGGCCTGACCGCGACGAGGCGGTACGTCCTGCACGGCTCGGTGGCGCTCGCCCGTCGCGGTTACCGTCAGGTCTCCTACGACGCCAGGGGCCACGGCGAGTCGTCTCCCGCCGATGATCGCGGGTACGGATACGAGGCCCTCAAGGCCGACCTCGCTGCGGCGATCGACGAGCAGTGCGGCGAGGGGCGGCCGGTGCTGTGCGGGCACTCGATGGGCGCGCACACCGCGACGGCATACTCGCTCGACCACCCCGACCGGGTGGCGGCACTCGTCATCGCCGGACCCGCGACGCTCGGGATCCCGGCCCCCGATGAGGAGCTCACATACTGGGACAGGCTCGCGGACGGGCTCGAGCGGGGCGGGGTGGAGGGGTTCATGGAGGCCTACGAGGCCCAGCTCAGCGCGTCCCCGGAGTGGAAGGAGACGGCGATGCGGATCACCCGCGAGCGGATGATGCTCCACCGTCACCCCGAGGCGGTCGCACGAGCGATTCGAGAGGTCCCGCGCTCGCAGCCGTTCGAGGGACTTTCGGAGCTCGAGCACCTCGACGTTCCGGCGCTCGTCGTGGCGAGCTACGACGAGGCGGATCCCGGCCACCCGTACTCCGTCGCCGAGGCGTGGGCGGAGGCGCTGCCACAGGGTCGACTGATCAGCGAGGAGCCGGGAAAGAGCCCACTCGCCTGGCAGGGCGGCCGTCTCTCGCGCGCGATCGCAGACTTTCTCGAGGAGCCGGCCGTCCAGGCACGACAGAGCGATTGAGCAGCCGCCTCCAGCCTTCCCGGCTCAGGTGTTGCCCGAGATCCTGTCCCAGGCCCTGCGGAGCTTGGATTGGAGCTGGCTGGGGGAGTCCTCCTCACCATGGTGCTCCATGACGGCCGGGTTCTCCGAGGGCTTCGGGAGGTCGGGAACCTCCGCTGCCGGCACGGAGATGACTACGGCGCGCTCGCGGAACTCGCTCACCTGGGGCGCATCGACGAACAGCAGGCCACCAGGGCCCAGCCTCGTGTCAATGACCACACCGTCGAAGATGTCCGTGTCCTCGTCTGCGAGCACGTGCTGGACCGTGCCCACCTCCTCGCCGTCGGAGCTGACGACGGCGCACCCCTCCTCGACGCTCAGGTAGGAAGTCGGCTCCCCGTAGTCCACGAGACCAACGATACGGGGCTGGCAGGTCTAACGGGCCTCAGCCGGGACGATCCTCCAGCCGGATCACGAGGCGGAGCCCCGACCACGTCTCGTCGATCGCGGACACCTTGTTGTCGACCAGTCGGTTGGCATATCCGAGCTCCCGGGCTACGTCCTCGCTCATGTCGGTCTCGACGCCGGAGGCGCGCTTCGCGGCTCGACAGGGCCGCCATTGATCAGCTCGACCAACTCCGGGACCTGCTCGGGCTTGTGGATTCCGAAGGACGCGCGGCGCAGCACGTCAGCGGTTTAGCACCCGGGCTGAGATTCGGCTCGCTGGCCTCGTATATTTGAACCGATGGCAACGGACGACGGACTTTCGGTTCACTACTCGGCGGTCACCCGCGGGACCCCCGTCTACGCATCCGACGGGGAGCAGGTGGGGGTCGTCGACGAGGTGGTCGACAACTACAACGAGCACATCCTCGACGGATTCGTCATCGAGATGAGTGGGGGCGAGCTGCGCTTCGTCGACGCGCCCGAGGTGAGCCGCACCGCCGAGCGGGCGGTCCGCCTCAACATCAACGCCGCCGCGGCCGCTCAGCTGCCGCCGCCTGAGAAGGCGCCGCCGAGCTTCAAGCCCCGCCGGAGTGGCCGCCTCGGCAAGCTGTTCGGCGGCAGCTGGCGCAAGCACTAGCTCACACGCCCAGACGCGACTTCAGCCGTTTCGCGTTGCGGATCGCGTAGCCCTCCCAGTCGTTGTTGAAATAGGCGTAGACCTCGGTCTCTCGCCGCCACTGGGAAATCCGGCGCGCCCAGGTATCGATCTCGGACGGCGAGTAGTTGCCGTGGCGGCCTCGGCTGCCGTGATGAAAGCGAAGATAGGTCCAGTCGGCGGTGCGGACATGGGGCGTGCTGATCCAACGAGAGGACTCGTCGCCGATCACGAGGGCCGCACCGTGGTCGCGGAGCAGCCCGTACACCTCTTCCGTGAACCAGCTCTCGTGCCGAAACTCGAATGCGTGGCGTCCGGTCGGCAGGGCGTCGAGCGCGCCGGAGAGACGTTCGACGTCACGGTGGAAGTTCGCTGGAAACTGCCACAGCAGCGGACCGAGCTTCCCGCTCTGCACGAGCGGCTCCAGGGGCTCGAAGAAGCGCCTCAGCCCGTCCTCCACCATCGTGAGCCGCTTGATGTGGCTCATGTAGCGGCTCACCTTGACCGCGAGGCAGAACCCCTGCGGGCTGTGCTCAACCCAGCCTTCCACCGCCGATGGCTTCGGCAGCCGGTAGAAGGTGTTGTTGATCTCGACGGTGTCGAAGTGCT
Source organism: uncultured Solirubrobacterales bacterium (assembly GCA_963808565.1). GTDB lineage: Bacteria > Actinomycetota > Thermoleophilia > Solirubrobacterales > 70-9 > DASUPK01. Next base: position 69,831 of record CAWEGM010000008.1, on the reverse strand, counting down.
CGGGCGTAGTAAGAGAGCCAAGCCCGCTGGGGAACCTCCTTCGGGTAGAAGCGCTCGCGCCAGTCGGGGTAGACCCAGCCCGAGCAGCCGACATGAACCGGGCGGCTAGCGGCCACCGAGGCGGTGGAGGACGAGGATCGCGATGTCGTCCCGAGGCTCGCCCCCGTGGCGGCGGATCGCGGCCCGCGCCAGACTCTCCGCGATCTCCTCGGCGTTCCGACCGGCCGCCTTCTCGAGCTGCTTCTCCAACCAGGCCGGATCGTCCCGGTTCCGCCGGTCCCTGACGTCGAGCATCCCGTCGGTGTACAGGATCAGCGAGTCACCCACGCGAAGCGTCTCATCGGTATCGGTGACGATCGGGGAGGGGAGGGCCCCCAGAAGCGTCCCGGGCTCGCCGACCGACTCGACCTTGCCGCTCTTCCGCAGGATCAGGGGCTTCGGATGGCCGCCGAGCGCGACCGTCACCCTGGTGGTCCCCCTGCCGTTCGCGGGCGTCTGGATCCGGGCGAGGGCGGCCGTGCAGAAGCGCAGGTCCGCCCGCTCCGATCCGATCGAGTCGTGGAGCGCCCGGAGGACCTTGCTCGGGGGGGTCTCGGGATGGGCAGCCGTCCGCACCGTGTACCGCGCCAGGGACGTGAGGGCGGCCGCCTCGGGGCCCTTCCCGCAGACGTCCCCGATCACCGCCGTCCATGTGCCCGAGCCACTTCGGAAGACGTCATAGAAGTCACCCCCGACCTCGTACGCTTCGCCGGCGGCCAGGAACCGTGAGGCCGTGTCGAAGCCGCCGATCTCGGGCAGGGAGCGTGGGAGGAGGCTGTGCTGCAGGACCGACGCGATGTGGGCCTGCTGCTCGTGCAGGCGTGCGTTGTCGAGGGCCAGAGCGCCGCGGTCCGCAAGCCGCTTCGCGGTCCGGGTCGCCGTCTCGTCGAAGGTCTTGCCCGGCGTCATGATCCACAGGGTCAGCGCGCCGAGCACGGATCCGCGAGCCCCGAGCGGGATGACGATGCACGACCTGAAGCGGTGGGCGCGAAGGGCTTCGCGCTCATCCTCGCGGGTGGTGATCCTCTCGATCTGCTCGTCTGAGAGCTGATCCAGCGGCATCGCCCGGCCGGTTCGAATCACCTCGGCCACCGGGTGAGGACCGCTGGGATCGATCGGGCTCTTCGCGCGCAGCCTGATGAACAGCTCGGCGACGTCGGATCCGTCGTCGCTTCGGGCCGCGAATCGCTGGATCTGCCCCTCGGGGGTGAGCAGGTCGACCATCGCTACATCGCCCAGCGAGGGGACGGCGAGATCCACGAGGTGCTCCGCGCGCTGGCGCTGGTCGAGCGCGTCCTCCATCAGCCTGCCGGCATCCGCGAGAAGCTCGGAGGCGGCCTGCTCGCGTTTGAGGCCGAAGCGGAGATGGGCGAAGTAGAGCCCGATCGCCGCCCCGGCGATGGTGGTGGTCATTCCGACGAGGCGCTGTCCATCGTCGATTCCCTGGTTCCACAGGATCGAGAGCGCCGCGAGGACGAGGCAGAACGCGGCCACCACGGCGGTTTCGGGAACCGAGGCGCTCGCTGCGGCGATCACCGGAGGAATCGCCAGCAGGCCGATGAGCACCAGCGTGTTCCCGGCGAGGCCGTCGATCACCGCGATCGCGCTCGCGAACACCATCGCGAGCAGGGTCGGCTTCGACAACTCGTGGAGCGAGCCGAGGGTGGGTGGGGGGTTGACGAGCCCCTCCCTGCGAGGCGCCATCGCCCTATCGTAATCCCGGTAAAGCTAGGGATCCGTTAACAAGCGGGGCCGTCCCTGGCCACGTTGCGCCTTACGGAAGAAGTCGGCGAGCTCGGTGAGCCAGATGATGTAGCCCTCCTAGGTAGCCGCAATGCGACCGGTCGCTGCAGGCACCTCCGTCCGGGCGCGTGCCCAAGGGGACATAAGATCGATTTCCGGGCGTTGCCGACGCAGGCAGGCTCGGCTCCTGAGCGGCTAGAGCTGCTCGATCACCGCTGACTCACGGCGGTCGAGGAGGTCGAGGACCGCCTCCTCGATCGGGCCCTGAACCTCCGGCCAGTCGGCGGGATCGTCGGGCAGGCGCTCGAACACTCCGCCGACCGTGAGGCCGCCGTCGAAGCGGTCGAACACCCGGGGGTCGATGTAGGAGGCTCGGCAAACCGCAGGCGTGTTCCCCAGGAACTCGGCGGTCTTCCTCACGGCGATCCGCTTCACCCTCGTCCTCGCGGCCGTCGTGTCGACCTTCCTCTGTCGAGCCTCGGCTGCCACCAGCACCGCCGCGAGGACCGTCGCATTCCACGTCCTGAACGACTTGGCGCTGTGGCGGTCTCCGACCGCCTGCTTGATGTACGCATTGATGTCCTCGGAGCGGACGTCCCGCCATGAGCGTCCATTGCGGTACGCCAGCAGTTCGAGCCCGCCGCCGCGCCGCGACCTGAGGGTGCGCACCAGCTTCGTCACCGCTCGGTCGCCGACTACCTGGACGCGCCGCTTTCCCCCCTTCGCTTCGTAATCGAAGATCACCGCGCCGTTTCGCACGGTGACGTGGCGCTTGCGCATGGTCGCCACGCCGTAGGTCTCGTTCTCCTCTGCGTAGTCCTCGGTGCCGATCCGGAAGAAGCCGCGGTCGAGAAGCCGGACCGCGCATGCGAGCACCCGCTCCCGCGAGACCTGGCGCCGCCTGAGGTCCTTCTCGACGCGGTCTCGCAGGCTCCGGCAACGAACGCGCGAAGTCCATCACCAGCTCGAACTTCTCGCGGTCGCGTCGCTCACGCCAGCGGTCGTGGTAGCGATACTGCTTGCGCCCCCTCGCATCGACCCCGGTGGCCTGAATGTGGCCGAAGGCGTCCGCGCAGATCCACACTTCCTCCCATCCAGGAGGAATAGCGAGGCGTCGGATCCGGTCGAGGATCTCCTCGTTCGTAATCCGATCGCCCTCATCGTCGAGGTACTCGAACCCCCTCCCCCGCCGCCTCCGGGTGATGCCCGGGATGGCGCAGTCGACGCGTCTCAGCCGGCCCATGGGCGACGTCTACCCGCTACGCGACGTACGCGATCCTCTGGGTGTGGCCATCGTCGTTGGCACGTCGAGCTGGGCCGATCCGGGCTTCGTCGAGCACTGGTACCCGAAGCGGATGGCGCCCCGCGACCGCCTGCCCTACTACGCCGAGCGCTTCGACGCGGTCGAGGTGAATTCGACCTTCTACGCGATCCCCGGCGGAGTCGGCCGTCGAGGGATGGGACCGAGCGACACCCGACGGCTTTCTCTTCGACGTCAAGCTCCATCGCCTGCTCTCCCATCACGCCGCCCAGCCGAAGGACCTTCCCAAGGATCTGCGAGATGACGTCGAGACCAACGAGCGCGGGCGGATCCTTCCCGACCCGGCGCTGATCGACGAGGTCGTGAGGCGGACCGCCGAAGCGATGAGCCCCCTGTCCACCGCCGACAAGCTCTCCTCCTACCTCCTGCAGCTGACCCCCGCCTTCGACCCCAGGCGGAACGAGCTCGACGAGCTTCTCCCGGTGATCGAGGGGCTCGCGCCCACTCCGGTGGCGGTCGAGTTCCGCCGCCGGAGCTGGGCCTCCCCCAAGCGGCTCGAGAGCGTCCTCGACTGGCTCTCCTCCCACGACGCCGCCCTCGTCTGCGTCGACAGCCCGCCTGGGGACCACGTTCCCATCTTCCCGCCCATGGACGCCGTCACGAATCCGCGTCTCGCGTACATGCGCTGCCACGGCCGCAACACGGAGGGATACCTGCGCGGGCGGAGCGTCGCCGAGCGGTTCGACTACGAGTACTCGCGCCAGGAGCTCGAGGAGATCGCGGGCCGCGCGAAGGCGTTGGCCGACGAAGCCGAGAGCGTCCACGTGATGTTCAACAACAACGCACGCGACCTCGCCCCCAAGGCCGCCCGCGAGTTTCGCTCCCTGCTCGGGCAGGGCCCCGGGTCGGCTCCCGGCTAGTCCGCGAGGCAGGAACGGACTGCCGTCCGGTTGGCTGCCGTCGGATCCCGGTGGAAGACCGCCACGGCGTTCTCGTCCTGAAGGACCCGGTTCGACGCGGCCGCGAACGTCCCGCCAAGTGACTCGAGTGTCCCCCTCGCGTGGGTCGCCGTCCGCTTCGCCCGCTCGGCGCTGGCCAAGACCACGACGTCGACCGCCGTCCCATCCTTTGCGTAGGCGGTGAAGTCCGGGGCCGTATCGAGATAGAGCGGCGCATATTGGGGCGCCTCCGGCACCTTGGCGTTGGGCGTCCGTACGACGATCTGCTCCCCGGCGAGGCATCCCCTCACCTCGCCCTCGCTCAGCTGCACGGTCTCGTCATCCCCGCCGCAAGTGACCAGCCAGAGCGCGACACCGAGGATGGCGACGAAGCCGAGGCGCGGGGTCACGACCCGGACCGTACGGAAAAAGTCCGGCGAGGCGACCCCAGGGGGATGAAGGCCGCCTCGCCAGGTTGGCCAACGTGCTGGACGCCTGTAACGGGTGCAGTTGGCCGGATCCGGATGCAGGGACGCACGCTACGCACGGCCGAAGGCTCCTACATCCGGGCCGAGCCGCAGAGTCTCTACGTAGAAATCACGGTCACCCGTTTGTGCGTGGATGGATCCGTGCCTGCGTGGCCGGTTCGCCAGAATTCGCTGCATGGAGGGTGACCCGGCATCCGGAGTGACGATCTTCGCCGCCCTCGGCGCGGGCCTGGTGTCGTTCCTTTCCCCGTGCGTGCTGCCGCTCGTCCCCGGTTATCTCTCCGCCGTGACGGGCCTCTCGGCGGCCGACCTCGGGAACGCGGACTGGCGCCGCGTGCTCGTGCCAAGCCTTCTCTTCGTCGCGAGCTTCTCGGCCATCTTCGTGATCCTCGGGCTGACCGCGACCGGCCTCGGCAGCACGCTCCAGGAGAACCGCGACGTCCTCAACAAGGTGGCGGCCGTGCTGATCATCGCGATGGGCGTCTTCTTCGTCTCCGCGCTCTTCATCGACCGTCTCAACCGCGAGTGGCACGTCGAATCGCTGCTGGAACGCGCCGGCAAGGGCGGCCCGCTCGTTGCGGGAGCGGCGTTCGCCGTCGCCTGGACTCCCTGCGTGGGCCCGACCCTCGCGGCAATCCTGTCCGCCGCGGCGCTCTCCGACTCGGTCGGGCGCGGGGCGTTCCTCCTTGCGGTGTACTCCGCGGGACTGGCGATTCCGTTCCTGCTCACCTCCCTCGCCTTCACCCGGATGACGACGGCGTTCGCCGTGGTGAAGCGGCACTACGCGGTGATCATGGCGGCGGGCGGTGCCATTCTGATCGCGATGGGCGTCCTGATCTGGACGGGCGAGCTCTTCCGCCTGAACGCCGAGGCGCAGCAGCTGATGGACGACCTCAACATCAACTTCTTCAACGACGTGTAGCCGCGGCTGGAGGTGACTGGCCAGCTTGATCCGGCCGCTCGTTTGTGGCGGCCGTTGATGGCAAAGCCGCGCCCTAGACTGCGCACTCGAGATGGCCACGAAGGCGACCACCTGCATCATCGGAGCGGGGATCAGCGGTCTCACGGCCGGCAAGGCCTTGACGGACTGGGGTCTCCCCTACACCTGCTTCGAGTCGAGTGACGACATCGGCGGGAACTGGTACTTCGGGAACCCGAACGGGGCGTCGTCGGCCTATCAGTCGCTGCACATCGACACCTCCCGTGACGGGGTCTCCTTCCGGGATATGCCGATGGGTCCGGACGAGTTTCCCGATTATCCCCACCACGCCCAGATCCTCGGCTACCTGCACCGCTATGCCGACGCGTTCTCGCTGCGGGACCGGATTCGGTTCCAGACGCCCGTGAAACACGCGGAGCGAAAGGATGGCGGCGGCTGGCGGATCACCCTCGGCGACGGATCGGTCCAGGAGTTCGACTTCCTGATCGTCGGCAACGGGCACCACTGGAACCCGCGCCTTCCCGACTTTCCCGGGACCTTCGATGGCGAGGAGCTACACGCCCACCACTACATCCAGCCCGACGACCCCCTCGACCTCTACGGCAAGCGCGTGCTCGTGGTCGGGATCGGGAACAGCGGCGTCGACATCACCTCGGAGCTCTCCCGAAAAGGGGTCGCCGAGAAGGTCTTCATTTCGACGCGCAGCGGGGCCTGGGTGATGCCCAAGTACTTCCTCGGGCGTCCACTCGACACCCTGGTGAAGGTGAACCCCCGCCTGCCGGTCAAGTGGCAGCGGTTCCTGGCTCGGCCCCTCCCGCGCCTCGCCTCCGGCCGTCCCGAGGACTTCGGGCTCCCCCGCCCCAACCACCGCTTCCTCGAGGCCCATCCGACCGTCTCGAGCGAGCTGCTGCTCCGCCTCGGCTCCGGCGATGCCGTGGCGAAGCCGAACGTCGCCGAGCTCGAGGGCGCCGGCGTCCGCTTCGAGGACGGGAGCGTCGAGGAAATCGACGTGATCATCCACGCGACGGGCTACAACATCACCTTCCCGTTCTTCGACACGGAGTTCCTCTCGGCTCCGGAGAACCGCTTGCCCCTCTACAAGCGCATCTTCAAGCCGGGCATCGACGACCTCGCCCTGATCGGGTTCGCACAGGCGATCCCCACTCTCTTTCCGTTCGTCGAGCTGCAGAGCAAGCTTGTCGCCCGCTATGTGGGCGGCGACTACGCCCTCCCCCCTATCCACCAGATGGAGGAGAGGATCCGGCGGGACGAGGTGATCCACAACGGCGCCTACATCAGCCGCCCCCGCCACACGATGGAGATCGAGTGGTACACGTACGAACACGAGCTCTGGCAGAGGGAGATTCCCGCAGGGCGCGAGCGCGCCGCGCGCGGGCTGGCCGCCGATCTCGCGGGCCGGGCCGAAGCGGTGGAGGCCGCAGCAGGTGCGAGGGTGCTCCGAGGCAACGCCGAGGAGCAACCCGTTTGACGTTGGACAACGTTTCCTTCCCGAGCGACGGGGAGATCTGCGCCGCCTGGCACCTGAAAGGCGTGGGCGATGCCTTCGCCGGCGAGCGCGGCCGCCCCTGCGTGGTGATGGCGCACGGGCTCGGCGGAACACGCGACTCGGGTCTGTTGCCCTTCGCCGAGGCATTCGCCGAGGCCGGGTTCGACGTCCTCCTCTTCGACTACCGGAACTTCGGTGACTCGACCGGAGAACCGCGCCAGCTGGCGTGGCCTCCCCGGCACCGCCACGACTACATGCGTGCTGTCGATTACGCGCGCGAGCTCCAGGGAGTGGACCCGGAGCGGATCGTGCTCTGGGGGACCTGGTGGTCGGCCGGTCACGTGGTCTACGTCGCGGCGGACGATCCGCGCATCGTCGCGGTGATCTGCCAGATGCCGGATCTCGACGGTGTGCGCACGCTCATGCAGATCGGCAGGTACGCAGGACCGATGCAGCTGCTCAAGGTGACACTCGTCGGATTGAGGGACGCGGTCGAGATGCTCCGCGGACGGGAGCCGGTGATGATCCCGACGGTGGGCCGCCCGGGCGAGCTCGCGGCGCTGTCAAGCGAGGAGTCCGAGCCGGGCTACCGGGCGATCGCGGGACCGACGTGGCGGAACGAGCTCACGGCCCGTGCCAGCTTCGCCGAATGGACGAACCGGGCGACTACCCGCATGGCGAGCGTCCGCTGTCCGATCCTGGTGCAGATCGCGGATCGGGATTCCGTCGCGCCGCCCGCCGCGGCGCGCGCCGCAGCCTGGAACGCCAAGGGCCACGTCCAGGTGCACGAGTACCCCTACGCCCACTTCGACATCTACGTCGGCGAGGGTCGCGAGCGAGCGATCGCCGACCAGCTTCGCTTTCTGAGCCGGGCGCTCGCGGCCGACCGCACCCTCTCTCTAACCTGATCTGACGTGATCAGCGACGTCAACGAGCAGGAGTTCCCGACCAAGGTCCTGGAGCGCTCCAAGCAGGTCCCGGTGATCGTCGACTTCTGGGCCGAGTGGTGCGGGCCGTGCCGCACGCTGACCCCCGCCCTTGAGAATGCCGTCCAGGAGCGAGGCGGCCAGGTCGAGCTGGCAAAGGTCGACACCGACGCGAACCAGCGGATCGCCGCCCAGTACGGGATCCAGAGCATTCCGGCGGTGAAGGCGTTCAAGGACGGCGAGGTCGTCGCCGAGTTCATCGGCGCTCAGCCGCCGGCCGCGGTCGAGAGCTTCCTCGACAGCCTCGTCCCTTCCGAGGCCGACCGCCTCGTCGAGGCCGGCGACGAGGATTCACTTCGGAAGGCCGTGGAGCTCGATCCCAGGAACACCGCCGCCGCGGTCAATCTCGGTCGGATGCTGCTGCGGCGCGGCGATGCAGACGGTGCGCTGGAGGTCCTTCGCCCCGCCCGCACGGACTTCGCCGCTGACGGACTCGCCGCAAGAGCGGAGCTCGCACAGATGGCGAATGGCGCGGCGGACGACGAGCTGCAGGAAGCGTTCTCCGCCTGGGACGACGACGAGCCGGAGATGGCGCTGGAGCGGCTTCAGGAGGCCCTCGCCCCCGAGGAGGACCCGTATCGGCGCGACCTGCTCCGCCGGGTGATGGTCGCCATCTTCACCGAGCTGGGTGCTGACCACCCGCTCGCCAAGGAACACCGCCGCAGGCTGGCGGCTGCGCTCAACTAAGAGCCCGCGCCGCTCAGCGGAGGCTTCTCAGCCGGTCCGCTCGGGACCGCGACCTCGATCGGGATGCCGAGCGCCTCGGCCTCCTCTATCCCCTCGCCCTCCTGGTCGCGCGAGCAGATGATCCGGAAGCTGCCGGTGCCGAGGTTCTCGTCGGGAACGATCGGGAGGCCGCGGATCTCCTCCCAGCCGAGGCGCTCGACCTCGAAGGGGTTCATCCGCACCTCGCTCGCGGGGAATGGGCAGTTCGAGTTGTGTTGGTCGATCGCCCGGGAGATCGCCTCGAGGTTCTTCGCCTGCGGGTTGCTCACCACGCCCAAAAATAGCGCCCTCCGTCAGAGGCCGGGCGTAATCTCGAAAGGTCGCAGGTGATCGCCCACGTCGACATGGACGCGTTCTACGTGTCGATCGAGCTGCTCCGCCACCCTGAGCTGCGCGGAAAGCCGATCGTCGTCGCGTACGACGGCCCCCGCGGGGTCGTCACCACCGCTTCCTACGAGGCGCGTAAGTACGGTGTCCACTCCGCCCTCCCCATGGTGACGGCACGGCGGCGCTGCCCCGACCTGACCGTCCTGCCCGTCGACATGCAGCTCTACCGCCGGGGCTCCGTGAAGGTGATGGAGACCCTCCGGGAGTTCAGCGACCGCGTCGAGGTGGTCGGCCTCGACGAGGCCTACGTCGACCTCTCGGGCTCCCCGGTGCCGCAGTCCCGCGCAAGGGAGATAAAGAGCAAGGTGCGCGAGGCGACCTGGCTGGTCTGCTCGATCGGCCTGGCCCCCAACAAGCTGATGGCGAAGATCGCCTCGGACCTCGACAAACCGGACGGCTTCTTCCAGCTGACCGAGGAGAACTGGCTCGCGACCGTCGGCGAGAGACCCGCCTCCCTCCTCCCGGGCGTCGGCGAGCGGACGTACGCGCGACTCCGCGAAATCGGGATCGAGACGGTCGCCCAGCTCGCCACCGCGGACCCAAACCTCCTCGAGCGGTCATTCGGCCCGAGGCACGGCCGCGGGCTCCGCGAGCGCGCGAACGGCCGCGGCAGCTCGACGCTGACGCTGGAGCGCGAGCGCAAGTCGGAGAGCCGCGAGACGACGTTCCCCCACGATGTCACCGACAGGGAGGAGCTGAACGAGACGGTCGAGCGGCTCGCGCGCTTGGTCTGCCGAAGCCTCGCCTCGCACGGGACGCGCGGGAGGACTGTGACGCTCAAGATCCGGCTGCGGCCGTTCAAGACATACACGCGGTCACGGACCCTCGAGGGCCCCACATGTGACGAGCGGACCGTGGTCACCACGGCGAAGGAGCTCCTCGAGCGCTTCGATCCGCAGGTGCCCGTCCGGCTGATCGGTGTCGGACTGGCGTCACTCTCCCGAGAGAACGAGTCCGGCGGCTCAGGCCTCGATGGCGCCGAGCCGGACGGGAGCGAGCGACTGACGCTCGACGTCGGCTAAGCAGGGGCCGCGGCGCCAGGCCTGGTTGCCGGAACCTCGGATGCCGCAGCCGGTCCCCGCGGGGGCGTACCTCACTACGGATGCGCAAGGGAATCGCCAGAGGGCCGGCCTCGGATGCGGCGTCGCGATTCTCGTCGGGAACGTCGCGTCGCGCTCTGTGGCGGATCGCTCTCGACCGGCTGTCGCGAGCGAGCCACGGTGCACGTGGGACACAGACGCGATCGACCGGGGCCCCGCCGCATCGCGATCGAGCCACGTCGACGGACCCTGGAGAACCGAACCGTTCCCCGGGCCACCGGCGTAACGGCACGCCCTCGAGCGGCAGCCCCAGCCTCGAACACTGCACCTATCCGCTCGGCACCAGCCCGCATCTCCCCAGCGGTCCGGCGGGCGGCGGCGACTCGACCGGTGCCGCCACCTCCCCCTTGCAGCCCACCGCAGTTCCGCCGAAAAAGAGGAAGTGCAAGAAGGGCTTCAAGCGGGTCAAGGGGAAGTGCAGGAAGCGGAAGTAGCAGGGCCCGGCCGGGCGCCCATGGCGGACCGCCCGGCCGGGATGCATCGCGGCCGCTACCGGGTGGTCAGGACCGTCCCGGTGGACGGAAACCCGAGCTTCGCCCTGGTGGCGGCCGTCAGGTCGTACTCGAGGTCACCGGCGAACGGTCCCCGGTCGATGACCGGAACTCGCACGGTGCGCTCTCCGTAGCGCAGGGTGACCTTCGCTCCGCATGGGAGCGTCTTGTTCGCGACCCCGAGCTTGCCCGGGGTCAGCGTGCCTCCGCACGCGAGGGCGTTGCCGTATAGGCCCGGCCCGTAGTAGGAGGCCGACGCCGACCGGTACACGTTGATCAGCTGGCGTCCGGAGCGGACGGGTGCATCGACGACGCGCGCACGCGCCGTGAACACTCCCGCGCGTGGGACGCGCCAGCGAACCGAGTAGCGCCCGTGCTCGTCTGCCCTGGAGCGGAGCTTCACTTCACCCACCCGGACGACGACGTCGCGCTTGGATGCCGGCGCTATCCGGCCGCCGAGCGTGACGGTCCGGCCCGCTCTCACGTGCCGGCGGCCGTTCAGGCTCACCTCCCGGGGCTGGGCGGCCGCAGTGGTCGCAGCCGGATCCGATCCGGTTGCGGACAGGGGCGACGTGAATGCCGTTGCACCCGCGATCCCAGCCGTGAGCATCATTGTCGTGGCGGGCAGCAGCGCTAGCGCAGCCCGCCTTCGCTTCCAACGGAAGCGACGCAAGTGAATCCACCTGCCTCTCTCTTCCGCCTACGGGGTTAGCTGACGGGCTCGCGGCTGGCTTGCGTGCCGCTAGGAACGGAACACCGTTCCATTCGCCCCAGAACATCAGTGGGTCCCCCGCTCGCCCGAAGTGTTTTCCTGCCCGGGGCGACTCGGCGGGTCGTATTGGCGACTAACGGCCGAGCAGGGTAGGCGCGGAATTAACGAGTTTGTGTGATCTCCCTCACAGTCGGTATGCGACCATCAGTCCATGCACGACCGGCTCACAGGCCTGGACTCCTCATTCCTTCATCTGGAGCGGAATGGGACCCATATGCACGTCGCGTCGACCACGCTGTTCGAGGGGCCCGCCCCTCCGTACGTCGAGTTCCGCGACCACATCGCCGCGCGGCTCGATCGCGTGCCTCGCTTCCGGCAGAAGCTGAGGTTCGTGCCGTACGGCCAGGGGCGTCCGATCTGGGTCGACGACCCCCATCTGAACCTCGCCTACCACGTGCGCCACACCTCCCTCCCTGAGCCCGGATCGGAGCAACAGCTCCGCGTCCTCGCGGCCCGGATCTTCTCCCAGCAGCTCGACCGCTCGAAGCCGCTGTGGGAGCTCTGGCTGGTGGAGGGCCTGAAGGGCGACCGCTTCGCGATCGTCGGCAAGACACACCACTGCCTGGTGGACGGGATCTCCGGGGTTGACATAACCACCGTCCTCTTCGACACGCAGGCCGACCCCCCGGAGAGCGCCGGACGGGCCGGACAAGTGGACCCCCGAGCCCGAGCCCGGAGACACACAGGTCCTGACCGAGGCACTTCTCGACCGTGCCCTGAATCCGCGTGAGGTCGTGCGGGGAGCCCGCCGCTTCCTGCGCGGCCCCCGTCGCGCACTCCGCAAGGCCACCGAGACCGTCGCCGCGGCCGGGGCGTTCGCCTGGGCCGGCATCGCCGCCCCGGAGAGCCCCTTCAACTTCGAGATCGGTCCGCATCGCCGCTTCGCCTGGGTGCGCGCCTCGCTGAACGACCTCAAGCACGTCAAGAACGAGCTCGGCGGGACCGTCAACGACGTCATCCTCGCCGCCGTCGCTGGCGCGCTCGGACGCTACATGCGTGCCCGCGGCCACTCCACCGAGGGACTAGAGCTACGCGCGATGGTTCCCGTCAGCGTCCGGACGGTCGAGGAGCGCGGCGCCCTCGGCAATCGCCTGACGACGATGATGGCCCCGCTTCCGGTCTGGTGTGAGGATCCGGTTCGCCGGCTTCGGGAGGTCAAGCGTTCCATGGGCGATCTCAAGGAATCGAAACAGGCGCTCGGCGCCACCCTCCTCACCCAGCTCGCGGACTTCGCGCCGCCGACGCTGGTCGGCCAGGCCGCCCGCCTGCAGTCGCGCCAGCGCTTCTTCAACCTGGTGGTCACCAACGTCCCGGGGCCTCAGTTCCCCCTCTATCTGATGGGACGCCGGATGGAGCGCGTGTTCCCGATGGTGCCGCTGGCGAAAAACCAGGGCCTTTGCATCGGCGTGATGAGCTACGACGGCCAGGTCAATTTCGGTCTGATCGGGGACTACGACGGGATGCCGGATCTCGAGGACGTCACGCGTGAGCTCGAGGCGTCGATCGGCGAGTTGATGGAGGCCGCCGGGGGACGGCGGAGCATCTTCCGGCGGTTCATCCCCGGCCGGGAGACCGCCGATGTCGCACAGCAGAACGGTGATGGCAGCGAGCGCGAGGAGTCCGCGGCCGGCTAGGACACCCGCGCGAAGGCGCCGGTGAGGGTCGCGCGCTCCGCTCCGTCCCAGACCGGCTCGTCGTAGCGGGCCCTCACCATGCAGCGCTGGAGCAGCGCCAGATCCTCCTGCCGGGCGATGTCGTAGCTCGAGCCCGCGGCGGGGTCCGGATGGCCGGGATGCGTCATCCATTCGGTAACGCCCGGAGGCGGGTTGCGGATCTCCGGAGGCTCGACGGGCTCGTTGCTCCGGGAGCGGCCGACAAGCCTGTCCGGCGTATCGATCCCGCGCTCCCTCAGCCACTGCCGGTGGTCAGGGTTCACCGAGCGCACCGGCACGCCGATCTGCTGAGCCATCTGGAACACCGGAGTCGCCAGCTCCGGGCGCGCGTGGCAGTCCTTGTGCCCGTTGAGGAAGCTCGGCCACCGGCCGAACAGGTCGACGAACCGATCGAGCTGCACTCGCAGGGCCGTTCGGGCGGGCGCTCCGCTCCGGGGGCCCCACCTTCCCTCGAACTCGATGTGCAGACCGATCTCCACGCCGCTCTCGAGGAGAGGAGCCGGATCACAGTGCTCTCGCTCCACCATCGCGCTGACGCAGTCCAGTGCGCCCATCTCCACCGCCTCCAGGATTCCGCGGTTGTACGACGGCCAGTAGCCGTAGTCATCGCCCGTGATGACGAGGAGGCGTGGCTTCTCTTCAGGTGTGGCCATGCGGTCCACCCATGATTGCCGACGCCCGGCCTGAGCGCGAGCTAGCGGGCCTGCTCGATCGCGGACTCGATCTCCCCGAGCCCGAAGCCCTTCAGCTCCTGCTGGCCGTTCGGGCCGGTGACGAGCAGGGACGGCGTCCCGGTCAGGCCGAGCGAATCGGCCTCTGCATTGTTGGCGGCGAGGACCTGGTCCCATCGAGGGTCCTCGCGATCCTGCCGCCACTGCTCGAGATCCGGAATGCCCGCCCCCTGGGCGATGCGCTCGAGGAACTCGTCGGTGACGTATCCGGAGTTCTCCTGGCCCTGGTTGGCGTAGAAGAGCTGGATGAAGTTGAAGAACCGGTCCTGCTCGCCGGCCGCGAGCGCCGCCTTCGAGGCCGGCTCGGAGTCCGGCCCAATGATGTCCCAGTTCCGGTACTCGTAGGTCGCGTCCCCCGGACGCACCCGGCCGGAGATCATCTCGGGCACGACCTGGGTGGCGAACTGGGCACACACCGGACACTGAAGGTCGCCGAACTCGACCACTGAGACGCCGGCGGATCGGTCGCCGAGGATCGTGCCGTCCTGCGGGATCCCGTCCAGCAGTGCCTCCACCTCGGCCGCGCCCTGGACGTTCGATGGCGGCGCCTCGTCGTCGTCGTCGCCGGACTGGCTGATCACGATCAGGGCGACGATCACGGCCACCGCACCGAAGGCGGCGAGGCTCAGGTACTGGATCCGTCGCCTCCGGGCACGCTGGGCGGCCTCCGAGCTCTCGGTCGCCTGCCGCTCGGTACGCAGCCGCTGCCTTTCCTGCTCCCTACCTTCCATGTGGGGACTGTATCGGCGGCGCGGCCGCGTCCATTCCCGTGTAGGCGAAGGCCCTCGCGGCCGCGACGGCCAGGGAGAGCGTCATCAGGATGGCGCTCGCGACGCACCATTGACAGATCGCGTCGATCACGAACAGCTCCAGGTACGTGAGATAGGCGCTGAAGCCAAAGCCGATCAGCGCGGCCATGAATCCTCCGAACCGACCGAGGTCACCCGGCACGAGTGCGGAGGCGAGCAGGACCGAGTAGCCGGCGATCCCGATCACGGCGACGTTGATGCCGGCCAGGTCCGAGTACTTGCTCTCTGCGACCGTCTCGCAGCCGCCGCCTCCCACGAGGCACTTGGGGGAGCCCCCTCCCCCCTCCTCGATCGCGATATAGGTCGACACCGCGAATCCGGCGATCGCGATGACGGCGGCGGCGATTCTGAGGCTCCGCTCGGTCGGCACGCAGCAATGCTATGAGCGCTCCTTGATGGGTATGCATGTGTTCGAACGGACGGATGCTCGGAAGAAAAACGCTGCTCACAGGGGCGCTCGCGGTCGCTGTCGCCTTCGTCGCCGCTCCGGCGGCGGTTGCCTCGACGGTGGCCGTCACCGGCGGCAACACCGTCCGGGTGCTCGAGAGCGGCAACGAGGTGAACCGCATCGCGGTGAGCTACGACGGAGGCTCGGACACGTACACGGTCGTCGACTCGGCCGCGACCCTGACCCCGAGGGCGCCGTGCATCGCCGTCGACGCGAACACCGCCACCTGCCCGGGCGCCGGGATCACCAGGGTGACCGTGGAGACCGGGGACCGCGGCGACACGATCACGATGGACGATCAGACGACTCCACAGACGATCACCCAGACGCTCGAGGGAGGGAGCGACAACGACACGGTCGATGGCGCGCCCGTGCCGGGGGGAACCCTTAGCGGCGGCTCTGGGAACGACATGGTCACCGGTCGTGGGTCCCTGCACGGAGACGGGGGCAACGACAACGTTGTCGGCTCACCCCGGGCGGACACCCTGCGAGGGGGCAGCGGCAGGGACGGGCTCGACGGAGGGGACGGCGCGGACGACCTCTTCGGCGGCAGTAGCACCGACGCGGTCCTCTACCCGGCCGCCAGGGTCAACCCGGTGACCGTCACCATCGGGCTGGGCAACGGCAACGACGGGGGCCCCGAGGACCAGACCGGCTCCATCCGCGACACGGTCCGGGGCGATGTCGAGATCGTCGCGGGCACGGCTTCGAGCGACGTGCTGATCGGCGATGGGACGGGCGAGACCCTGGTCGGCGGTCCTGGAAACGATCTGCTCGTGGGACTCCGCGGGGGCGACACGCTTCTCGGGCTCGAGGGGGACGACCTGCTCTCGGGCGGCCCCGGGGGCGACACGCTACGCGGCGCCTTCGGGAACGACAGGCTGCTCGGAGGCCCCGACGGCGATCGCCTCGCCGGCGGGCCGAATGACGACTTCCTGCGCGGCAAGAAGGGGGCCGACGTGATGAAGGGCAAGAGCGGCGTCGATCGGATCGGTGCCAAGGATGGTGCCCGCGACGTCAGAATCAACTGCGGTCCCGGCCCCAACGCCGCCGAAGGCGCGAAGCGCGACCGCAGGCTGGATCCGCCGGCGCGCTCCTGCTGAGCACGTAGTGGCGTCCTGCCTCGCGGCGATCATGGCCGCGTGCACCGGATCCACTACCGGTTCAACCTCGTCCTTGCGCTGATCCTCGTCACCGTCGCGTTCGCACTCGCCGCGCCCGAGGGGGATGGGGCCCGCGTCGTCATCGTCAGCCTTCAGGCATCGGTTCTGGTCGCCGCGGTGATGGCGGCGAAGCGGCCCCACTGGGAGGTCGCAGCGAGCATCGTGGTCGCTCTCATCGGCATCGCGGGCACGGCGGCTGTGGTCGTCGGCACCGATGAGTTCGGCGACGACTCCGCCGCGGTGGTGGCGCTGTTCTACGTCGTCCTCACTCCTCCGCTCATCGTCAGCGGACTCGTCAAGCAGTTCCGCGAGGCTGGCGAGGTCACGCTCCAGACGATGTTCGGAGTGCTCTGCCTCTACCTGCTGGTGGGGCTGGTGTTCGGAGTTGCCTACGCCGCCGTCGAGGAGCTTTCTCGCACCGATTTCTTCACGCAGGGCAGGAGCGAGCGCGACGACTTCCTCTACTTCAGCTACTCGACGCTCAGCACCACGGGGTTCGGCGACCTCACCGCTGCGACCGAGCTGGGGCGCTCGCTCGCGATCACCGAGGCGCTCTTCGGACAGCTCTACCTGGTCACGGTGGTCGCCCTGATCGTCGGCAACCTCGGCCCGTCCACGCGGAGGCGGGTCGCCGCCCGGAGCAAGTAGCTCAGTCCGGCGCCAGCGCCAGGAGCTGCCAGAAGGGGTGCTCGCTCGGGGGGATGCGCGGCGGGACCCGTCGGTGCTGGCGGTTGCGCGCCCACTCCAGGTAGCCCCGCAGGCGCCGCGAGATCGAGCGGAGGGTCGCCGGCGTCGGCTCGACGACGCAATGGTCGAGTGCCCAGATCCACGCGTTCGCCTCGGACTCCAGGCGCGGCGCCGAGCGCCCGCGACCGACCAGGTGGCCGATCTCGTGGAGCGCGATGAAGTAGGACACCTGCCCGCGAATCGGCGGAATCGAGATCTCCAGCCTGCCGCCGCGCCAGCGGATCGCGCGACCCCGCGCCGACGAGCCGACGAGCTCGATGTCGTATTCCCGGCACAGGTCCTCGACGTGGGCCTCCAACAGCTCCACGCCCCGGCGCCGCGATGGGGTCCGGTCCTGCCTGAACACGGGCAGGAATGTAGCCCGATCCGCGGATGCTTCCCGTTTAATGGTGGTGTGACGGAAGCGACTCACATTCGGTTGGCCCTCGCCCAGATCAATCCGACGGTTGGGGACATCGACGGCAACGCGGCGCTGGTGACGGACTCGGTCGAGCGCGCCCGCGAGGCCGGCGCTCAGATCGTCCTGCTCCCTGAGCTCAGCCTGACCGGGTATCCGCCCGAGGACCTGCTCCTGCGCCGGGACTTTCTTGAGGCTGCACGCGAGGCGCTCGAGCGGGTTGCAGACGAGGTCGAGGGCATCGTCGCCCTGGTGGGCTTCCCGGAGCGGATCGAGAGCCCATCTGGGGAGGCCGTCGACTTCGATCCCCTGATCGACCCCGCCCCGCCCCGGCCCACAACTCGCTCGCCGTGATCGCCGAAGGCGAGGTGCGGGCCGTCTACCGGAAGTGCCACCTCCCGAACTACGGGGTCTTCGACGAGCGCCGTTACTTCGAACCCGGCCGGGAGGCCTCCCTGATCGAGGTGGACGGTGCCCGGATCGGGCTGACCGTGTGCGAGGACATCTGGCATCCCGGGTTTCCCGAGAGCGACGAGGCGGCCGCCGGCGCCCATCTCATCGTCAATTCCTCGGCCTCGCCCTACCACCGCGGCAAGGGTCGGGCCCGGGAGACGATGATCTCCGACCGCGCACGGGAGAACGGGGCCGCCTTCGCGCTGTGCAACACGGTCGGGGGCCAGGACGAGCTCGTCTTCGATGGCGCGAGCGTCGTCATCGGCCCGAACGGGGACGTCCTCGCGCGCGCGGCGCAGTTCATCCCCGCGCTGCTGGTCTGCGACCTGATGGTGCCGGCCGTCGAGGGCCCCGATGGCGCCGGGTCCGAACCGGACGGCGCGGCGCCCGCAGGCGGGATCAACACGCTCGCCCGGCTTCGGAGCGGCGCGCAGCCGGAGGGGCACCTGGACCCGCCCCTGGCCGAACCGCTGGAGAGCGAGGAGGCCGAGGTCTATGCCGCGCTCCGCCTCGGCCTGCGCGACTACGTCGAGAAGAACGGGTTCCGGGAGGTCGTCATCGCCCTTTCGGGTGGGATCGACTCCGCCCTCGTCGCGCTGATCGCCGCGGACGCCCTGGGGCCCGACCGCGTCAAGGTGGTGGTGATGCCGTCGCCGCACTCGAGCGAGGAGACACAGTCCGATGCCAGAACGATCGCCGCGAACCTCGGCGTCGAGCTGATCGAGATCGAGATCGCCGAGGCGATGGAGGCCTACCGGCGGGCGCTGGAGCGGAGCTTCGAGGGGACCGGCGAGGGGTTGGCGGAGGAGAACCTGCAGGCGCGAATCCGCGGAAACCTCGTAATGGCCCTGTCGAACAAGTTCGGGTGGCTGGTGCTCACGACCGGCAACAAGAGCGAGATGTCGGTCGGGTACGCGACGCTCTACGGCGACATGGCCGGCGGGTTCGCCGTGATCAAGGACATCTTCAAGCTCCTCGTCTACCGGCTGGTCAGGTGGCGCAATCAGGAGGAGGGGCGGGACCTGGTCCCCGCCACGGTCCTGGAGCGCCCGCCGTCGGCGGAGCTCCGCGCGGACCAGCTCGATGAGGACTCGCTGCCCCCCTACGAGGTGCTCGACCGGATCCTCGAGGGATACGTCGAGCGCGACGAGGGCGTCGACGAGCTTGTCGCCGATGGCCTGCCCGAGGACGTCGTCCGCGAGGTCATCCGCCTCGTCGACCGCGCGGAGTACAAGCGCCGCCAGGCGCCGCCGGGAATCAGGGTCTCGACGAAGGCATTCGGCCGCGACCGGCGCCTGCCGATCACCAACCGGTTCGGCTCGATGCGCCCGCTGCCGCGCTAGCGCGCTGGGCTATCGAGCCAATCTTCGAAGCTGGGGCCGGCGAGCTTCGCGCCCGGGTTGGGCAGCGCGGCGCCCTCCGCATAGGCCGCGGCGTCCGGGTCGCCGGGCTGACGGCCCTCGCGGATCTCGATCGAGTCACCTCGGCTGGCGAAGAGCGTTGCGGCCACATCGGCGAGACGCTCCTCCCGCGGGCCGGCGATTTCTGTGATCCTGCCGCTCTCGATTTCCGGCTCCTCCGCCGCATCGGCGAGGCTCTCGGCGACGACGCGGGCGGCCACGAGCTGCGTTCGCATCTCGGGCAGGTAGGCGACGCCGTCCTGGATCGTCCAACCGACCAGCTGATCGACGAACTCGTGGAACTGGGCCGCGCGAACGATCCGGACCGGGAGCGGGCCTTCGAGCAGCGTCTGCTCCTGCGCCACCTTCGCCGCGTTGTAGCCGCCCTCGAACTTGTCGATGCCGATGATCGAGACAACGACGATCCGCCTCGCCCCGGCTGCGGCTCCGGCTCGCTGCAGGTTCCGCGCTGAGGCGGTGAAGAATGCGGTCGCCTCCTCCTGGTCGGGCGAGGGCCCGGTGGCCGTGTCGATGATGGTCTCGGCCCCGGCGAGCGCATCGTCGAGACCCTCGCCGCTGACCACGTCGACACCCTTGGAGCGCGCGATCGGGACCACATCGTGTCCGCGCTGCTCGAGGATCTCAACGAGGTGCGATCCGACCCGGCCGGTGGCTCCCGTGACGGCAATCTTTCGGCTTCTGTTTTCGGTCTCCATCGTTCTTCCTTTCCCAGCGCCGGCGGCTCGGCGCCGGCAAGTTTGATCTGAGGGCCTGTGCCTCCTCATTCTTAAGACGAACGGCAGCGGGTCGTTTGGACAGCTATGCGGACCGAAGTCCCCCTAGTCCCGGCGGGGCCGCACCGCGATGGTCATCCGGACGAGGGCGCAGAGGCGCCCGTCGTCGTCGGTGAGGTCGACGTCCCAGATCCACGTTGTGCTTCCTCGCTGGCGGGCCCTCGCAAGGGCGTTGACGTGGCCCTCGAAGATCGGGCGAAGGAACGTCGTGCTGTTCGCCTGCCCCATCGCGACCTTGCCTTCGGCACGGACCGCTTCGTAGGTGGCGGCCGAGCAGATGCTCTCGGCGAGCGAGGCGTAGACGCCGCCGTGGACCATCCCGTTCGGCTGCAAATGGCTCTCGGCTGCACCTCGAGCCGCGCCCGGGCGCCCTCCGGGTCGAGATCGATCCACTCGGTCCCGATCCACTCCGCAAACCCGGACGGGTTCGATTCGGGTTCTCCCATTGCGAGGCACGTTATTGGGCCGGCCGCGCGGGATACTCGCCGCATGCGGTTCCTGCTGTGGACGGGCGTCGAGGAGTGGCTCGCCGAGGCCGGGTCCGTCGATCTGAGCAAGGCGGGTCTGAGGGCGACGGGCATCCAGCTCGGCGCCGAGCCGGTCCCCTATCGCCTCGACTACCGGCTCGACGCGTCGGACGGTTTCGTCACGCGGGCGCTCGAGGTCACGGCAATCGGCGAGGACTGGCGGCGCCGGCTGTCTCTCCGCCATGACGGCGCCGGCGACTGGCGGGCCGAGGTCGACTCCAAGGGGGCGGTCCCCGGCGGCGCCTGGGACGGCGAGCTCCCGGACCTGGCGAAAGCGCGCGACATCGACCTCGGTTTCTCGCCCCTCACCAACAGCATGCCGATCCTCCGGCACGAGCTTCACCGCGGCGGATCTCGCGACTTCGTGATGGCCTGGGTCGCCGTGCCCACCCTCCGCGTCACCGCCGCGTCCCAGCGATACGAGCATCTTCGAGCGGGCAGCGACGTGTCCCTCGTCCGCTTCATCGACGGTGAGAGCGACTTCTCGGCTGACCTCGAGCTCGATCGAGACGGGCTGCTCCGCCTCTATCCGCGGCTCGCACGGCGGGTGGCCGAGCACGAAATGGCTGCAGGCGGCGAATAAACACGAGCTAAGAGATGCGCCGCGCGACCTCTCACTCGCGTAGGCTGTTGCGCTCGTGCCGCTCACGGACGAACAGCGCGCAATGCTCCAGCTCCTGCTCGAGGGGGGGCAGGGATACGACGACATCGGCTCCCTGCTCGGAATCGGACCGGACGAGGTCCGATCGCGGGCTCGCGCAGCGCTGAGAGAGATGGGCGGAGCCGACCCCGACGGCCAGGTCGGGCTGAGCGACTATCTGCTGGGACAGGCCGATCCGATCGGCCGCGCCGACGCGGTACGACAGCTCCAAAGCGATCCTGAGGCCAATGCGCTCGCGGATCGCCTGGTTCAGCAGCTTCGCCTGATCGCGCCCAAAGCCACCCTTCCCGAGATTCCGCCGCCCCGCGGAGGCCGCCGCGCCGCTCCGGCGGCCCCACCACCCGCACCGGAGGCTCCGACCGCGTCGGCTCCCCCCTCCCCGCCCTCGACCAGAGGCCCGGGCATGGCTTCCAGGGTCTCCGGCGCCCTCAGCGGGCTCGGGGGCCGGATCGGGGGCTCCAGCGGCAAGCGCCGAACGCAGATCATGGTGGCGGCCGCGGCGGGTCTCGCGCTCGTGATCGTCGCGATCGTCCTGTTGACGGGTGGCGGCGACAGCGGCGGCGACTGCACCCCGATCGACACCTCTCAGGCCGAGCAGGCGGGAATCCCCACGATCGCGCTCGCGGCGACCGGGGAGGCGGCAGACGCAGACTGCAAGCCGACCGGGCAGATCACCCTCTCCTCCGTTCAGCCGCAGGGCAACCAGCAGAACCAGACACCAACGTTCGCCCTGCAGATCAATGCCGTCAATCTGGAGCCCACCAGCGAGGGCGACGCCTATCTGCTCTGGCTCTACACCTCCGACCAGGAGGCGTTCCCGCTCGGGCAGCAGACGGTGGACCAGGACGGGAACCTGACCGGCGCAGTCCCGCTCAACTCGGCGCAGATCCTGCTCCTGACGGCCTTCCAGTCGGTCAGGCTCGCTCGCGCGACCACGGCCGAGGTCCAGCAGGTCGAGCAGTCCGTGCAGGCGGCCGGACAGCGGAAGAACGCGACCGGCGTCGTCCCCTTCGTGGGTGTGCCGGCGCTCGAGGGCCCCATCGCGGAGCTCGGACTCGACCAGCTCCTCCAACAGGCGCAGCAGGAGGCCGGCGGCGCCGGAGGAACCCCGCCGCCACAGGGAGGACAGGGGACCGGCTCCCAGTAGCGCCCGGCCGCGCATGGCGCTGACCGAGGACCAACGCGCGCTGCTCCGCCTGCTCCTCGCAGGCGACGATTACGGGCGGGTCGCGTCGGTGCTGGGCGCGGGCACGGAGGAGATCCGCGAGAGGGCCCACGCGGCGGCGGCGGTCCTCGAGCGCGATCCGGACCCCGAGCTCCCGGCGGCTGCCGTGCGGCAGCGCCTCCGCCAAATCGATGGCGATACGAGCCGCCCCAGACAGCCACCCCCCAGGGTCCGCCCACCAGTTCGCGGCGCCTGGTCTGGGCGATCGGAGCGGGAGCGGTGGCGATCCTCGCGCTGGTCCTCGCGTTGACGATTCTCGGCGGCGATGACGATGGGAGCGACGGGAGCACCCCGCCGGTGGACCGCGAGGAGGCGGTGACGATCGACCTCGCTCCCGTCGGCGGCAGCCAGGCCCGGGGCACGATCACCATCATCCGGCTCGCGGACCAGCCGGCCCTCGATCTCGCGATCCGGGGCCTCGAGCCCAGTCGGCCCGACCAGACCTATGTGGTCTGGTTCGTCGGCTCGGGCGCCCGCAGCCTCCCCGTCGCCTTCCAGGCGGTCGGCCGCGACGGCGAGATCTCGGGGCGGGCGCCCATCCCCGGCGCCGCCACCGGCCTGCTTCCCAACTTCGACACCGCCGAGCTCACCCTCACGCAGAGGCGGGACGCGGCAGCCGTCATCCGCCAGGGCGGGCAGACGGGCATGCTGCCTGAGCGGGTGGGAACGGTTGTCCTGCGCGGGACGCTGCCCCGCTAGAACCCAACCTCGTGGCCGGGCCGATGAATTCCCTCGGGTCGCCCGGTCGTTAGAAGCAGCAACCGAATCCAGGAGGCTTGGCCATGAGCATCAGCCCAACCGCTGAGATCGACAAGCGTTTCAGCGATCCCGAGTCCGACCCGACTCCCTGGCGGGACGCAATCCGCGTGCTCGAGGACGCCGAGCTCTACTGGCTAACGACGGTCCGGGCTGACGGCCGGCCGCACGTCACCCCCCTGATCGGCGTGGCTGAGGGCGAAGCCGTGCATTTCTGCACCGGGATTCGCGAGCAGAAGGCCCGGAATCTCGAGCACAGCCCCAAGGTTGCCGTGACGACGGGCAATAACACCTGGGCTCGGGGTCTCGACATCGTCGTGGAGGGCGACGCAGTGCGGGTCACGGACGGGAACGAGCTTCAGCGACTGGCGGACGCCTATGAGGCGAAGTACGGCAGCGAGTGGCACTTCGACGTCGGCGATGGCGTGTTCGAAGCCGGGGGCGACCCCGCCGCGGTCTTCCGGGTGGAACCGGCGAAGGTCCTCGCATTCGCCAAGGACCCCCACGCCCAGACGACCTACCGGGTCACGGCAGCAGCTTCCCCGGGTTCATGATCCCGGCCGGGTCCAGGCGCTCCTTCACCGCGCGAAGGCTGTCGACTCCGAGGGGGCCGATTTCCGCGGGCATGTAGGGGGCGTGGTCCCGGCCAACCGCGTGGTGGTGGGTGATGGTGCCCTCGGTCGCCACGATCGCCTCGCATGCGGCCGTCTTCGCCTCGCGCCATTGCTCGAGCTCCTCACCGCGCCGGGCGCGGGTGATGAACGTGAAGTAGAGGGATGCGCCGTCGGCGTAGGCGTGGGAGACATGGCACATGACGATCGAGGAATCGCCGAGGGCTCCCCGCAGGGCCCCTCCCACTGCCCGGTAGAGATCGTCCAGCCGGCTCCAGGTGTGGGCGGTCTCGAGCGTCTCCACGAGGGCGCCGAGGTTCATGAGCTCGTCGCGGAGATACGGCCCCTGATATCGAGAGCGCTCCCACGAGCGACCGGCGGAGGCACCGAGCGGCACCGCTCCCCCGCGCCGCAGGCGCGAGCGGCTTCGCGACCGTCGGCGTCCCACGGAGGCCGGCTCCCCCTCCCATCCGCAGATCATCAGGCAGCCGCCGCTCCGGCGGCGCAAGCCGAGGTAGGCGTCCAGCGCCCGCTTCTGCAGTCCCTGCGTCCCGGCGAGGTCGAGCGAGACGCGCGTCTCCTCCTCGTCCGAGAGGCGGAGGACGTCGGGTGAGTCATCGCGCTGGGCGAGGTCGCGCACGATCTCGCGTCCCTGCGCGAAGTCCTGGGCCATCCACCCCTCGTAGACGCGCCGCTCGGGAGCGGGCCTCACCCGGCAGCTGACATCCGTGATGACGCCGAAGGTGCCCTCCGAGCCGATGACCAGCTCGCGGACGGACGGCCCGGCCGCGGTGTGAGGGACCTGAAGCGTGCGAAGGCGCCCAACCGGAGCACAGAGCTCAGTGGCGGTGACTAGGTCGTCGAAGCGCCCATAGCCGCTGGAGGCCTGACCGGCCGATCGCGTGGCGGCGAACCCGCCGATGGTCGCCTGCTCGAAGGACTGCGGGAAGTGCCCGAGCGTCACGCCCTGGGCCCTCAACGCCGCCTCTGCCTGCGGACCGCTGAGGCCGGGGCCGAGCCTGGCGGTGAGCGACGTCCGGTCGAGCTCCACGTCGCGCAGCCGTGCGACATCCAGCGAGACCACGCAGGAATGGCCTCCGTCGATCGGATCGACGCCACCGACGACGCTCGTCCCGCCACCGAACGGCACCACAGCAACGTCCTCGGCGGAGCAGGCCGCCAATGCCGCCTCGACCGCATCGGCGTCCGCCGGTCGCAGGACGGCGTCCGGCGCGGCGTCGATCCGACCGGAGCGCAGTCGGATCAGGTCCGGATAGCTCCTGCCCGCCGAGCGACGGAGGCGATCCTCCTGCCCCTCCAAGACCTCAGCAGCGGCCTGACGAACCCTTTCCGGCACCGGCCGGGGCTCCGGCAAGGAGACCTGCGAGAGCTCCACGGGATCCGACCGCGTCACCTGGCTCGATCCCGAGCTCCTCACGAAGAGCGGCGACCGCGGCGGCCGGAAGGTCGAGCCGGTGCTCGGGGTCCCCCCACCCCCACCACTTCATCTCCGCGGTCAATCGCCCCCCGTCGCACTCTGCAGACCGCTCAGCGCGTCGTCCAGGGTCTTCCCGATCGCCCGGCGCATCATCGGCGAACCCAGGCGCGAGAGCCCGCGCAGGCGCTGGACGCTCACGAGGGTGACCTTGGAAACCCCGTTCTGCGGCTCGATCCTGATCTCCGTCCGCGCGGTGTAGAGGAAGCGCTCGAACGGCGTCCCCTCGATCGACTGCTCGTAGACGAACTCCTCGTTCGGCGTCGCGGCGACGCAGTGGTAGTCGGCCCTGATGCCGCGGCCGTCCTTCGTCTCGAGCACCTGGGTCCAGCTGCGCTCCTCGGGCGTCTCGCCGGTCACGTTCTCGATCCGCCGGGTGCGCGGCCACCACCGCGGCAGGTGATGGGGATCGGAGATCACGCTCCACAGTGCGCTCGCCGGCGCGGCGATCTGGCGCCTCCGCACGACCCGTGCCACGAGCTGGGGCTTACTCCTCGCCGGTCAGCTTCCGCAGGTCCCGGACGAGCAGCATGTGGGTGAGGTTGTTGGAGCTCGCGGCGAGGCTCTCGAGGTTCTCGATCGCTTCGCGACGACGGTTGTGGTTGGAGGATCGAAGGGCGGGGCCGACGACGGCCTCCAGCAGCGCCGCCTCGCGATCGGCGGCGGTACGGAGGACCTTCAGGTTGCGCCCTCCGACGCCGAACCGCGCCAGCTCCGCGCACGCCTTGACGATCTCGCGGTCTGTGTCGTCGTAGTACTTCTGCCCCTCGATGGTCTCCGGCTGCACCAGCCGCCAGTCCTCGAGTTCCTTGACCAGCTCACCGCCGACGCCGGTCTGGTCGACGAGCTCCTCCAGGTTCATCCGGGTGCCCTTGCCGGGCTCCACGCTCGTGGCCCGCCGGAGCGAGGCGGTCCCCACTCGCTCCTCACGTGCCCCCGCGGCCAGCTCCTGCCGGATCACCCGCAGCGGCAGGAACTCGTCCCGCTGCATGCGCAAAATCGCTCGCAGCCGCTCGACGTCCGCCTGGCTGTACAGCCGGTATCCACCGGGCGTGCGCCGCGGCGAGAGTAGCTTCTGGTCCTCGAGGTAGCGGATCTTGGAGATCGAGATGTCCTCGAACTCGCGCCCGAGGATCTTTGCCACCGCTCCGATGGTCAGCGCCTTGCGGTGGGAGGGCGCACCGTCACCCGACGTGCGCTCGCGGTCGAAGGTCGAGGAGGCGTCCATAGTCACTTCTCCAGGTAGCTGAGCTTGTATTTGCCGATTTGGATCTCGTCACCGTCCTGAAGCTGATGGGACTCGATCCGTCGGCGGTTGACGTAGGTGCCGTTGAGGGATCCGAGGTCGTCGATGTAGAGCCCGTCCTTGCGGCGCACGAGCAGCGCGTGGTTGCGAGAGACCGTGACGTCGTCGAGGAACACGCCGGCGTCGGGGGTTCGCCCGATCGAGACCCGGTCGTCGTCGAGCGTGAAGCTCTCCCCCGCCCGTCCCCCGCCCGAGCGGATCACCAGCGCGGCCCCATGCCGATCGACCACCTCGTCGATGTCCACCTGATGCATCTCGCCGGACTCGTCGACCGTGTAGGTCATCGTCGTCGGCTCGTCCTTCCCGTCGGGCCGGGAGAGGTAGGCGCCGCACTTCTGGCAGTAGTTCGCGCCCTCCGCGTTGACGAACCCGCACTCGGGGCAGTGGATCGCCATCGGTCAGTCCCTTAGGTGGGCGGCTTGGTCGGGGGCTCGTGACGACCCGCCAGAATCTCGCTGAGACGCTGAACGTCATCACCCTTGATCAGGGTGCCGCTGGCGGGCCGGTTCTCACGCAGGCGGTTCACGAGCTCCGCCCTGAGGATGTCGATCTGCCCATGAAGGATCCGGCGGCGATAGGACACCTCCTGCTCCTCCGCAGTCAGATTGTCGATCAGCTCCTTGAGCTCCTCGTCACTCATCGAGCCGATATCGGGGAACGTCTCCTCCTCCACGAATCCTCCACGTCCGTGATTGGACGAGCGATTATATGGCTGCACGCACAGCCTCAACCGGGACTCAAGGGTTCTGGTCAGGCGGTTGCAAGCTCGCGCATCCCCGTCCGCACGTACGCGATCGTGCCCAGGATCCCGAGAACGACGCCGACGACGAGCATGACGTCCCACACGACGCTCGCGGACACCATTGCGAAGAAGATCGCGGCCATGGTCGGAAAGACGGCGATTCGGCCGAGCCAGTTGATCCGGATCTCCTGCCCGCGGCGAAGCGCGATCTGGGCGAGGATCAGGGTGACGAGCTCGCGCGCGGCGAGGAGCGCCAGCGCCCAGCGCGGAAGGAGCTCGAAGTGCCAGCAGACTGCCGCGCCGCTCAGGATCGTGAGGCGGTCGACGACCGGATCAAGCAGTGCTCCCATCCGGCTGTACTGACCGGTGGCGCGGGCGATGAAGCCGTCGACATAGTCTCCCGCCGCGATCAGCCAGAAGATCGCAGCGGCTGCCGCGTCCCTTCCGTCGTCCGACTCGAACGCCAGGTACAGGAAGACCGGGAGGCCGGCGAGACGCAGATAGCCGACCAGATTCGGCAGAGTCCAGGGTCGAAGCGGCTGCCCGGGGCGCGTCTGCGTTGGCGGCGGCCCCGAGCGATCCAGGCCGAACTGGCGGCGGAAGCCCTTTCCCCGCTTGCCGATGCGAGAGGATGCGTCGCGACGAGAGCCCACTGGGCGAGCATATGGAAGGAAAGGCCAAAACCGGAATCTCACCCACGCGCGCCGAGGACTTCCCTCAGTGGTTCCAGAGCGTGGTCCGCGACGCGGAGGTCGCCGAGCTCGACCACGTGCGCGGCTCCATGGTGATCCGCCCCTGGGGCTGGGGGATCTGGGAGCTGATGCAGCGCACGCTCGACGACGCGATCAAGGCGACCGGTGCACAGAACGCCTATTTCCCGCTCTTCATCCCATTGAGCTACTTCGAGGAGGAGGCGAAGCACGTCGAGGGCTTCGCCAAGGAGATGGCGGTGGTCACCCACCACCGGCTGGAGAAAGCCGAAGATGGGTCGCTTCGTCCGGCCGCAGAGCTGCCCGAGCCGCTGATCGTCCGCCCCACCTCCGAGACGATCATCGGCCGCTCATTCGCGAAGTGGATCAACTCCTATCGCGACCTCCCACTGATGATCAACCAGTGGGCGAACGTCGTCCGCTGGGAACTTCGGCCCCGTGTCCTGCTCCGGACGACGGAGTTCCTCTGGCAGGAGGGGCACACCGCCCACGCCACCGAGAAGGAGGCGGTCGAGGAGACGCGGCGAATGCTCGAGGTCTACCGCGACTTCGCCGAGTCGGTGCTCGCCATCCCGGTGATCCCCGGCGAGAAGCCGGAGAGCGAGCGGTTCCCCGGCGCCGAGAGCAGCCTTTCGATCGAGGCGATGATGCAGGACGGGAAGGCGCTCCAGTCCGGGACGTCGCACTACCTGGGACAGAACTTCTCCCGAGCGATGGACATGGAGTTCACCGCCGAGGACGGCGGGCGCAAATACGCCTATACGACCTCGTGGGGACTTTCGACCCGGATGATGGGCGGCGTCGTGATGACGCACGGGGACGACAACGGGCTCCGCCTCCCGCCGCGAGTCGCCCCGAGCCAGGTGAAGATCGTCCCGATCACCCGGGACGACCCGGCGCCGGTCCTGGAGGCCGCTGATGTCCTCCGCCGCGAGCTGGCGGACCAAACCTGGGCCGGGTCCCCGATTCGTGCGGACGTCGACTCGCGCGACCGCAAGCCGGCCGAGAAGCGATGGGAGTGGATCCGCAAGGGCGCTCCGCTGGTGATCGAGCTCGGCGGCCGGGACATCGAGCAGGGGGTGATCACGGTGACGCGTCGCGACGACCCCGAGCTCGCCCGCGATGCGATCCCCCGGGACGGCACCGCGGAGGCGGTCGCCGGGGTCCTCGAGCAGATCCAGGTGGGCTACTTCGAGGAGGCGAGCAGGCGCCTGCGCGAGCGAACACGCGACGACATCACCGACCTCGAGGGGTTCCGCGAGTTCTTCTCCGGCGATGACACCGAATCGGGCGGCTTCGTCCGCGCGCCGTGGAGCGAGGATCCGGCGACCGAGGAGACGATGGGCGAGCTCGGCGTCAGCGTCCGCTGCATCCCCTTCGACGCGCAGCTCCCCCCGAACGCCAAGTGCGTGATCACGGGCGGCCCGGCGAGGGTGATGGCGGTGTTTGCAAGGGCCTACTGAAACGGGTTAGGCAGCAACCTCGGGCGTGAGCCCAACGCCGAGCTTCAAGCCTGCTCGCCGACATCGAGCCGAGTTCGGCGATCACCGCGCTGAAGGCAACGGCGAAGAGGGGTGGCGTGGTCGAGGTTTCGATGGAGGTGCCGACATGCGGGGACCGTCGTGGCGGGCGACGCGAAGGGCGCAGGGCGGAAGGCCGTGGCGTCTGCCAAGAAGCCCAAGCTCCTCAAGCGCACCGAGGCTCAGGTGGGGTCGGTGATCGGGTCGTCGCGGGCCCTCAGCCTCGAGGTCAAGCCGACCAAGGCCGCGAAGGCCGCCCTCGCCGCCGGGACCCGGCCCAAGGCAAAGCTGAAAGTCACCTTCACCCCGCTTGCGCTTTTCGGCGGCAGCCCGGGCACCCAGGTCGTCAAGGTCAAGCTGAAGCCCTGAGCGGATCTACGCTCGGGTGAAGCGGCGGCCCGCCGTCGGCGAGGCCTCCTCGTCGAGCTCGACCCGCTTGCCCTTCACGGGCTTCATGTAGGGCTCGCCGTCGGCGAGATCCGGCGCCGGTGATGTCCGCCTCGTCGCTGTCGGCGGCCTCGGCCTCCATCTGCGCGATCCGCTCGGGGGTGAGCTCGCCCGCGTTCTCCTCCTCGATCTTCGCGAGCCAGTCGGCCCCTTCGCGCGCCTCGTGCTCGTCCACCTGGACCTTGCCGCGGTCGAGCGACTTGTCGATCTCGGCGAACAGGGCGTCGACGAGCTGCGCCTGCGGCACCTTCCTCAGCGGCTTCCCGTGGGCGAAGATCAGCCCCTCATCCTTCGCGCCGGTGATCCCGAAGTCGGCGTGGGAGGCCTCGCCGATCCCGTTCACGGCGCACCCGAGCACGGCGACCTCGACGGGCTCGGTGTAGGCCTCGAGCCGCTGCTCGATCTCGGCGACGACGGTGTCCATGTCGAACTGGAGGCGGCCGCAGGTCGGGCAGGCGATCAGGACCGGGCCGCGCTCGCGAAGGTGGAGCGCCTTCAGGATCTCCCAGGCGACCTTCACCTCCTCCTCGGCATGGAAGGTGGAGAGGCTGATCCGGATCGTGTCGCCGATCCCGTCGGCCAGCAGCGTGCCCAGTCCGACCGACGACTTGAGCGAGCCGGACCACTTGGTCCCCGCCTCGGTGATGCCGAGGTGGATCGGATAGGGGATCTTCTCGGCGAGCAACCGGTTCGAGGCGATCGTGTTGGGGACGTTCGTGGACTTGATCGACACCTTGAAGTTCTCGAACTCGAGGCGCTCCATCAGCTCCACGAACTCCACCGCCGCCTGAACCAGCGCCTCGACGGAGTTTTCGCGCTCGAGCTCGTGCAGGTGCTTGGGCAGCGACCCCGAGTTGACCCCGATCCGCATCGGAACGCCGGCCGCGGTCGCCCTCTCGGCGACCTCCGCGACCTTCTCGGGCCCGCCGATGTTCCCCGGGTTGAGGCGGATGCAGTCCGCTCCCGCGTCGATCGCCTTCAGCGCGAGGGTGTGGTTGAAGTGGATATCGGCGATCACCGGGATCGGCGAGTCCTTCACGATCGTCTTGAGGGCCTCGACGTCCTTGTCGCGCGGCACCGCGACCCGTACGAGATCCGCGCCCGCATCGGCGACCGTGCGGATCTGATCCATCGTCGCCTGGAGATTGGCCGTCTCGGTCTTGCACATCGTCTGCACGACGACGGGTGCGCCGCCGCCCACGGGGACGTCACGCACGAAGATCTGCCGCTTCGAGGCCACGGGCACAGGGTAGCCGTGGGGGCTTTTCGGGAGTTGAGCCGCGGTGAACGTCAAAACCGCTCTTCGGCGCGTTTGCGCGGGTTAGTGGGATCTGAGAGGATCGCGCTGGCCATAGGAGGGACGGCATGAATCGCCGTATGACTCGAATCTGCGCTCGCACGCACGCATTGCCGGGGCCTGGCTCGCCCTCGCTGGCAGCCGCCTCGGCGGACCACAGTGACGGTCGGGAGCGCGCTGGCACTTCCCGACGGCGGCAGTCGTGCACTGACACTGCGCTCAGGTCCAGCTCGCCTAGGCCGGCGGCGACGCATCCCAACCCGCTGTCTCACCCGGCGAATGGGGTGTCACCAGCTGGAAGGTGAAGAGCGCGGCGACCAGAGCGCTCATACACGCTGCAGGCCTTCGACCGCGGCCGGCGCGAACCACGCTTCACGGGTGTCGATCCGTCGGTCCTGTCGTCCCGGCCGGACCGTACCAGTCGATGGGCGATCTTCACCTATCCGGCGTCACTGCGATCAGCCAGGGGGACGCCGTCGGCCTGCTCACGGGCGGAGCCGACGACCGGCGCTGCCTCAGAACACGACGAACGGCAGTGACCAAGAACATGATCGCGAACAACTTCACGGCGTCAGCCACGGCTGGACGGCACGCGGCCGACCTCCTCGCCCGACCGAGCAGCACGATCTCCTGCTCCAGGCGACGATCGACTACATGCCGCGACGTCGCCGAGCTCACCCTCGACGGCGGCAGCGGCGAGCACAGCTGGAGCGCGTTGCGCCGGCAGCTCGATCGCGGGCCGCAGGGAACGACACCTCCGGAAGGACGGACGTGACCAGGACTCGGGGCAAGCTCTCGCCGGGAAGGTCGCTGCGAGCCCGGCAAGAACGGCGGCGTCGAGGACGCTCTCGGCGGGCGGGAGGACCCTGGGCAAAGGCGCAAGCTCAAGGGCGGCCGGATTGACGTCGGCCAGTAAGCCGCTCAGCCCGAGTACAGCGCCTCGATCTCCTCGGCGTACTTCTCGTCGATCGGCTTGCGCTTGAGCTTCATCGTCGGGGTCAGCTCGTCCCCCCCGGGCTCCCACTGAGCCGGGAGAACGGTGAACTTCTTGATCTGCTCGACCCGCGAGAGCTTCTCGTTCGCCTCATCGACTGCCGCCCGGATCGCCTCATGGGCCTTCTCCTCGCCCGCGAGCTCTTCGATCGGCTTCCCTTCGAGTCCGTTCTGCGCGGCCCAGACCGGCGCATAGTCGGGATCGATGACCACCAGCGCGACGTTGTAGGAACGGGCGTTGCCGATCACCACGGCCTGCCCGACCAGCGGGCTCGCGGACTTCAGCTTCGACTCGATGTTCGCCGGCGACATGTTCTTGCCGGCGGCGTTGATGATCAGCTCCTTCTTGCGGTCGACGATCTTCAGGTAGCCGTCCTCGTCGAGCTGGCCGATGTCGCCGGTGCACAACCAGCCGTCGTCCGTGAACGTCTCCGCGTTCTTCTCCTCCATGTTCCGATAGCCGGGCATGACCGAGTCGCCCTTGATCAGGACCTCTCCGTCATCGGCCAGCTTGATCTCCACGCCGGGCACCGGCGGGCCGACGGTCCCCAGCTTCACCCGGCCCGGCGGATTGGCAGTGGCGACCCCGCAGGTCTCCGACATCCCCCACAGCTCCCCCACCGGGATCCCGATCGCGTGGAAGAACTCGAGCACCTCCAGCGGCGTGGGGGCCGCCCCGACGTTGACCGCCGCGGCCTCGTCGAGCCCGAGCTGCGAGCGCAGCTTGGAGAACATCTGCTCGTCCGCCTGTGCGGCCGCCCGCTCGATCTCGGCCGGGACCTCCTCCCCGGCCTGCTCCGCGCGAACCTTCTGAATCGAGGCCTCCAGGCCCTTCTCGGCCGCGACGCGCTGATCCTCGGGGAGTCCGGCGATCATCGCCTCGAGCCCGGCCTTCAGCTTCTCGAAGATCCTCGGGACCGCGAAGTACCAGGAGGGCTTCACCTTCGGCAGGAACTCCACGATCCGCCGTGGGTCCGGGCAGATGGTCACCGAAATGCCCTGCGTGACCGGTGCGTAGTAATGGGCGCCGCGCTCGGCGATGTGGGCAGCGGGGAGCCAGGAGATGATCTTCGCGCCCTCATCGGGGAACTGGACCATGTCGGCGATCGCGCCGCTAAGGGACAGCAGGTTGCGGTGGGTGAGCTGGACGCCCTTGGGCGGCCCGGTCGTCCCGGAGGTGTAGATCAAGGTCAGCAGGTCGTCGGGCTCGAGCCGCTCGGCCGCCGCGTCCAGATCGAAGTCGGAATCCGCCTCGAGCAGCTCGTCGAGGGTCCGATCGCCCCCCTCGCCATCGACGACGATCACCTGCTCCAGGTCCGGCAGATCCTTGCGGGCGGCCTGGATGCGGTCGACGAACGCGGCTTCGGTGATCGCCACCTTGCTCTGGGCGTCCGAGAGCAGGTACTGGATCTGCTCCGGCGCGGAGGTCTGGTAGATCGAGAATGGAACGGCGCCCACCGCGACGACGGCGAGGTCGCTCGGGATGAACTCGTGGCGGTTGTCGAGCATGATCGCCACCGTGTCGCCCTTCTCCAGGCCCAGCTCCGAGAGGCCGGCGGCGATCCTCCGCACTCGTTCGTCGACCTGGTTCCAGCTCAGCTCCACGTCTCGCGCCTCGTCGCGAATCGCGGTCGAATCGCCGAGCCTCCGAACGGAGATCCGGAACGCCTCGATCAGATTCTGCGCGGGCAACTCCGGCGGCTCGCCGCCGCTCGCGTAGCGCTCGGACGTCGTCGCTTCCACCGACCCTCTCTCCTCTCCTCGGTAGAACCCTCGCAAAACGGGTTGCTCCTCCAACATCACACGGGTTGCGCCACGCGCACCCTCACATGAACGGAGCACCCTAGGGGTAACGCTAACAGCAGGTCAGCGGTTCAGCGCGTCGTCCCCGAGTCTGCCGACGTCGTTGCTGAGTCCGATCACGAACAGGATCATCACCAGGAGAAAGCCGAAGGCACTCGCGCTCTCGATCACCCGGAACGGGACGCGTTCGCCGCGGATCTTCTCCACGAGGCTCCAGAAGATGTGGCCCCCATCCAGGGGCAGGAACGGGAACAGGTTGATGATCCCGAGCGAAAGGCTGATCAGGGCGAGGAGGAGGAGAGCCTCCTGGGGACCGAACCCGATCGCCTCGTTGAGCGCGCGCGATGTCCCGACCGGACCCGAGAGCTGCTCGCGCTTCTCGGGCACGAAGATCTGGGCGATCGTCGAGACGGTCTCGCGGGTGATGAACCACATCGTGTCGACCGAGTAGTCAGCCGCCTCGATCGGCGAGTCCACACGTGGCTCGGTGTCGGTCGGCCCAAACGCGATGCCCACGAGGTTCCGCTCGGCGGCGCTGTTGTACTCCGGCGTCACCGGGATCGTGAGCCGCTCGCCGTCTCGCTCCACCGCGATGTTCACAGGCGCGGTCGCCTGGCAGCCGTCCGTCGGCTCTCCCGCGCATGTGTGCGCGTTCGTGCGATCGCGGAATTCATCGATCCGCTGCTCGAAATCCTGGTTCGACGCCGGGACGCCGTCCACCGAGATGATCCGGTCGCCCTCGCGGAGCTTGCCCGCAGCGGGGCTGTCGTCGATGATCTGTGCGACCTCGACGCCCGATCCGGTCGCCTGCTCCAGGCTGAACGACAGACCGAAGAGAATGAAGAAGGCGATCAGGATGTTCACCAGCGGGCCCGCCGCGATCACGACGATCCGTTTCCAGACCGGCTGGTTGTAGTAAGCCCGCTCGAGGAGCTCCGGCGGGAGCGGCTCGCCGGGCTTGCTCACCCCGGGCCTCTCATCCTGGTCGACCGACTCGATCCGCTCGAGGAAGCCGGCCTCCCTCGGCTCCTCCTCCGCATCCTGAGGCTCCAGCTCCTCGGGATTCATTCCGGTGATCTTCACGAAGCCGCCCAGCGGGATCATCCCGATTCCGTACTCGGTCTCGCCCTTCTGGACGCTCCAGAGCTTCGGCGGGAAGAACAGGAAGAAGCGCTCGACCCTCATCCCGGTCCACTTGGCGACGACGAAGTGTCCGAACTCGTGCAGGATGATCAGCGCCGAGAAGCCGACGATTACGAGAACCCAGCTCACGCGACCGTCAGTCCCTCGATCAGCCCGCGGGCGCGCTCGCGCGCCGCGGCGTCCACCTCGAAGAGCTCCTCGAAGTGTCTGACCGGCCCGCCCGGGAAGTGCCTCGAGGCAGCCATCGATGACCTCGGGAATCCCGGTGAACGGAATCCTCCCGGCGAGAAAAGCCTCGACCGCGACCTCGTCGGCCGCGTTCAGGACGCAGGGCGCGGTCCCTCCCACCTCGCCGGCCTCGCGGGCAAGCCGCAGGCAGGCGAAGGCCTCCGTGTCGGGCTGCTCGAAGGTGAGCTCGCCGACCCGCGCCAGGTCGAGAGTGGGGACATCGACGTCCGCCCGCTCGGGATGATGGAGCGCGTATGAGATCGGCACCTTCATGTCCGGGTAGCCGAGGTGCGCCAGCGAAGCGCCGTCGTTCAGGTGGACGAGCGAATGAACGATCGACTGTGGATGGACGACGACGTCGATGCTCTCGTACGGGACGCCGAACAGGTGGTGAGCCTCGATCATCTCGAACCCCTTGTTCATCAGCGTCGCCGAGTCGATCGTGATGCGGCCGCCCATGTCCCAGGTCGGATGCGCCAGGGCGTCCTCCGGAGTTATCCCGGAGAAATCGGTCCGGCCTCGGAACGGGCCGCCCGAGGCCGTGAGGACGAGCCGCTCCACGGTTCCCGGCGGCTCCGCGTGGATCAGCTGATAGAGCGCGGAGTGCTCGGAGTCGACGGGAAGGATGCGGGCGTCGGTCGCCTCGGCGAGCGCGGTGACGAGCTCGCCTCCGATCACGAGGCTCTCCTTGTTCGCGAGCGCGACGTCCATCCCCTCGGTCAGGCTGACGATCGTGGGGCCGAGGCCGGCGGCGCCGACGATCGCGTTCAGGACCAGGTCCGGCTCGCTCGAGACGATCAGCTCGCGGATTCCCGCGTCGCCTGCGAGCACCCGACCGCCCCACTCCGCCTCTGCCCGCTCCGCGGCGGCGGGGTCCGCGAGCGCGACCACGGGCGCGCCGTGCTCACGCGCCTGCTCGAGCAGCTCCCTCCAGCTCGAGCCGGCCGAAAGCCCCGCGACCTGGAGGCCGCGGTCCGCTGCGATCACCTCGAGCGCCTGGGTGCCGATCGAGCCGGTCGATCCGAGAATCAGGATTCGCTTCACGGCCCGCCAGTGTAGGTCTCACCCGAAACCGGCCGTAAAACGTGAACGGGAGGCCCGAGGGCCTCCCGTTCACCGAATTCCGCTCGCTCGATCCGGGCTAGCGGACCTGGATCGCGGAGAGCTCGTACTGCGGCACCTTCAGGTCGCCCCCAGCTGCTGTCTCGTTACAGGCGACGGAGATCGTGTGCTTGCCACCCTGCGGCGTCGTGACGATGTTGATGCCGAAGCCCGCGGGCGGACCACTGCGGTGGACGTTGGTCTTCGTCCCGTTGATCGCGGTGTTGTCGAGCTCCAGTCGGCACTCACCGTTGGCAGCGCCGCCCGTCGCGTCGAAGATCGCCATCGAAGATCACCAGGTACTTGCGCGGGAACGCCGTCGATCCGTCCACCGTGACCGTCGTGCAGTCGGTGAAGGTCGATGCGTCGTCGGATCGCACGGCGTCGTGCTGGTGTTCGCGTTCGTCTGGCTGACCGGCAGCACCTTCAGGCGGGCGTCCTTGTTGAGACCCTTGTACTCGATCTTCTTGCTTGGTCGCCGCGTATGCGCCCCCTCCGAGCGCCACGCAGAGCGCGATGAACCCAATCACTACCCCGGCCGAGGGCCGGCGGTTGAAAAGCTTCCTCATCCGGAACCACTCCTTTGTCTGGGTTGTGAGCGTTCCCAAACAAAACAGCATGGGGCGGCGAAGTTGCGCCCCGGCGCGCCAGATTGCGAGGATGCATGCAGATGGCACGCCGCAAACAACGTAGGCGCAAGCGCGCCCGAGACCGCGATCGATTCGGAGTCCCTCCGCGACGCGGTGCGCCGTACAGACGCCAATCCGCAGCTGGTCGCCACCGCGAAGTTCCTTCGGGGCCTCATCCCCGGGGGCGATCCCAGCACCGAGGAGTTGCCCCAGCCGATGACGCGCCTGGTCTCAGGCGTGCAGCCGAGCGGCCCGAGCACGATTCGTGAGATCGGCAAGGGAGCTCTCCAGGCGTGGCAGGCGCTCTCGGATGCCCAGAAGCGCAGGCGCGGCACGGCCGACGTCGCGATCCTGTTCACCGACCTGGTCGGCTTTTCGGACTGGGCCCTGGCGGCCGGTGACGAGGCGGCTCTCGATGTCCTGCGCCAGGTGGGCGACGTCGAGCAGAAGGCGATCTCTCAGAACAAGGGGGCGGTGGTGAAGCGCCTGGGCGACGGGGCGATGGCGGTATTCGGGAGCCCCGAGGGGGCGGTTGCGGCCGCACTCGACGCGCAGCGAGCGATCTCGAAGATCTCGGTCGACGGCTACCGCCCAGAGCTGCGTGCGGGCGTGCATCAGGGGACCCCGCGAAAGGTCAAGGGCGACTTCCTCGGCGTGGACGTCAACATCGCCGCCCGCGTCGGCGACGCCGCGAAGGGAGGTGAGGTGCTCGTATCGGGGCCTGTCCGCGAGCAGCTCGATGGGAAGCGCTTCCGGTTCGGGCGCGAGCGGCCGCTCGACGCCCCCGGCGCGCCTCCCGATCTGACGGTTTCCTCGGTGAAAGGAAAGCGCGGGCGATAGCGCGTCAGTAGACGAACGCCACCGCCAGGTAGTACCCGGCGACTACCGTGAACAGAACCGCGTCGAGCCGGTCGATGAGCCCGCCGTGGGGCCCGAAGAGCCGGCCCGTGTCCTTCACCTCGAGGTCTCGCTTGATCAGCGAGGCGAACAGGTCGCCGATCGGCGCGATCACGCGCGATGCAGAGGCCCATCAGGAGCGCGTCGACCCCGGTCAGCCAGTCCTGGTAGAGGCCGGCGAACCAGAAGCCGAGGGTCCCCCCGAGCACCCCGCCGGCGAGACCCTCGAGGGTCTTGTTGGGCGAGATCCTCGGGGTGATCCTGCGGGACCCGAAGAGCCTTCCCGCCGCATAGGCGGACGTGTCGGCGAGGAACGTCGCGACCAGAACGTCGATCAGGAGCGCGCCGCCGTGGAGCGGAAGGTCTCGCAGCAGGACCGCATGAGTGAACCCGAGACCCATCCAGGCCACGCCGAGCACGGTGAAAGCAATCGAAACCGTGATCCCCTCGTGGTCCTGCCGCACGGCCGCGAAGGCGAAGGTGGCCGGGAAGATCAGCGCGAAGACCAAGACGATCTGGAACGCGTCTCCGTAGTGGGCGGCGATCACCATCCCCGCGACGACTGCGTAGGCGGGCAGCTGGATTGGCCGTTCCGGCTGGGCCATCGTGAAGAACTCGCGGAGCCCGAGGACGCCGAGGACGACCATCGCTCCCATGAACAGCTCGCCCCCGATCCCGACGATTGCGACCGCGAAGACGATCCAGGGGATCGCGACGACGACCCGCGCTGTCGTCTCCGACATCGGCGGGATCAGGCGCAGCCTGACGCGGCCGGAGGGCCTCTCCTCGCGCTCGATTCGACGCACCCGGATCTCGGGCTCGTCGGCCTGCCGGTTCCACCGGCACGTCGGCGAACGGCTCCTCGGGATCGACCTCTCCCCGGCCGCGACCGAACTGGAACGAGGGCGGGTCCAGGTCGTCGATCACTGCCTCGCCCCGAACCGTCGTTGGCGCTCCTCGTAGGTGGCGAGGGAGGCCTCGAACGCCTCACGGCTGAAGTCGGGCCAGAGCTCGTCACGGAAGACGAACTCCGAGTAGGCGCACTGCCAGAGCAGGTAATTGGAGATCCGCTGCTCGCCGCTCGTTCGGATGACGAGGTCGGGATCGTGCATGTCCGGCGCGTAGAGGTGTCGCCTGAAGGCCTCCTCGCCGCCACCGTCGTAGCGCTCGGCGGCGTCGACGATCTCCGCCCGGCCGCCGTAGTTGAACGCGACGAAGAGGGTGATTCGCTCGTTGTCGGCGGTCTCGGCCTCGGACCACTCCATGCGCCGGATCAGCTCGTCGGAGACTCCCTCGCGACGGCCGATGAAGCGCATCCGCACGCCCTCCTCGTCCAGCTCGGGGGTCTCGCGGTCGATCCGTTCGCCGAACATCTCCATCAGGCCCTCGACCTCCTCCCTCGGGCGGGTCCAGTTCTCGGTCGAGAACGAGTAGACGGTCAGCTCCTTGACCCCGAACTCAGCCGCGTCGCGCAGCCGCTCCTTGACCGCGTCGGCTCCGGCCCTGTGGCCCTCGATCACCGGCAGGCCCCGCTGTTGAGCCCAGCGCCCATTGCCGTCGGTGATGATCGCGACGTAGTCGGCCGTCACGGCCGAAGCGGCGAAAACCGAGTCTGGCTCGAGCGCTGCCGCCTCATACCTCGAGGATCTCTTCTTCCTTGCCCTTCAGAAGATCGTCGATCTCCTTGATCGCCGTGTCCGTGAGCTTCTGAAGCTCGGTCTCCCCGTGGTGCTCCTCGTCCGAGCCGGCCTCGCCCTCCTTCTTCAGCTCGCGGAGGTCATGCATCACGTCGCGGCGAATGTTGCGGACCGCCACCCTGCCCTGCTCGGCGACGCCGTGGACGACCTTGACGAGCTCCTTGCGGCGCTCCTCGGTCAGCTCGGGGATCTGCAGGCGGATCACGTTCCCGTCGTTGGACGGCGTCAGCCCCAGATCCGACTCCATCACGGCCTTCTCGATCGCCGAGATCGAGGACTTGTCGTACGGGGTCACGGTGAGCATGCGCGCGTCGGTCGCGGCCACCTGGGCGAGCTGCTTGAGGGGTGTCGACGCCCCGTAGTAGTCGACGTTCAGGCGATCGAGCAGGTGGGGCGAGGCGCGGCCGGTGCGGACGGTCGCGAGCTCGCCGCGGGTCGCTTCGACGGACTTCTGCATCCGCTCCGCGGCGTCTGCAAGCAGCTCATCGATCATCTCCAGCGTCATGTGCGCACCCCTGGGGCAGGCTCGGTTGCGGGCTTGCTCGACACCAGAGTGCCGACTCTCTCCCCGCAGACGATCCTATCTATGTTCCGCTCGTCCGCCATGTTGAAGACGTAGATGGGCAGGTCGTTGTCCATGCACAGGGACAGCGCGGTTGAGTCCATCACACGGAGCCCCCGCTCGATCGCCTGCCGGTGGCTGATCTCCGGTAGGAACTCGGCGTTCGGGTCGAGCGACGGGTCGGCGGAGTAGACGCCCTCGACCCCATTCTTGGCCATCAGGATCGCCTCCGCGTGGATCTCGAGTGCGCGGAGGGCGGCGGCGGTGTCGGTGGTGAAGAACGGGTTGCCGGTGCCGGCCGCGAAGATCACGGCGCGCCCCTTCTGCAGGTGCCGGATCGCGCGCCGGCGGATGTAGGGCTCGGCCACCTCGGTGACCGCCATGGCGGAGAGGACCCGGGTGTCGACGCCGACCTTCTCGAGCGCGTCCTGAAGCGTCAGCGCGTTGAGCACAGTCGCCAGCATCCCC
The DNA here is from genome assembly GCA_963808565.1 of uncultured Solirubrobacterales bacterium. Lineage (GTDB taxonomy): Bacteria > Actinomycetota > Thermoleophilia > Solirubrobacterales > 70-9 > DASUPK01. Next base: position 29,020 of record CAWEGM010000008.1, on the reverse strand, counting down.
ATGTAGTCGGCGGTCGCCCGATCCATCCCCTCGGCGGCGCCCTCGAGGCCGCGGTAGATGTTCCCGGCGCCCACGACGATCGCGACCTCGACCTCGCGGCCTCGCACCTCGGCGACCTGGTTTGCGATCCGCTCGATCTGAGCCGGATCGGTGCCGAAGTCGAGGTCGCCCATCAGGGCCTCGCCCGAGAGCTTCAGCAGGACTCTGTTGAAGCGGGCGGAGGCCAAGGCCGACCTACTCCTCTCCCACCTCGAAGCGGGAGAAGCGGGCGACTCGGACGTTCTCGCCGGTCTTGGCGGCGATCTCCGTGCGCAGGTCCTCGATCGTCCTCCCCTCGTAGCGCTCCTCGTTGAAGTGCTTCTGATCGAGGAGGACGAGCTCCGACGCCCACTTCTTCAGCTGACCCTCCACGATCTTCTCGACGACGTTGTTCGGCTTGCCCTCCGCCTCCGCCTTCTCCTCGAGAATCGACCGCTCGCGGGCGACGTCCTCCTCCGGGACGTCATCGAACGAGACGTGCTCGGGATTCATGGCGGTGACGTGGATCGCCACCTGCCGGGCGAACTCCTGGAAGTCCTCGTTACGAGCGACGAAGTCGGTCTCGCACTGGACCTCGACGAGAGCGCCCTTGCGGCCGTCGGCGTGGACGTAGCTCGCGACGATCCCCTCGCCGGTGCCGCGCCCGCTTCGCGTCGCCGCCGACGCGGCTCCCTTCTTGCGAAGGACCTCGATCGCCTTGTCCGCGTCGCCGTCGGTCTCCTCGAGGGCGTTCTTCACGTCCATCATCGGAGCGCCGGTTCGCTCACGCAGCGCCTTCACCTCGGCAGCGCTCACCGCCATCAGGAGTCACCGCCGCTCTTCGCCTCTGCCGGCTCCGGTCTGGCCTCGGGCTGGCTCGGGTCCGTCGCGGGCTGCTCCGGCTGGGTAGTCGCCTCTGCCGGCTGCCCGGTCTCCGGCTTCTGCTCGGCCTCAGCCGTGGCCTGCTGGTCGGCCTCGCGCTTGGCCCTCTGCTCGGCCTCCTGCCTGGCCTTCTCCTCCGCCTCGGCCTTGGCCTTCTCCTCGGCCTCCTGCTTGGCCTTCTCCTCCGCCTCGCGGCGCTTTCGCTCCTCTTCCTCGCGGCGCTTTCGCTCCTCTTCCTCCGCACGGCGGCGCTCCTCCTCCGCACGCCATTGCGTGGCCGCGCCTTCGATCGCCGCGCCCAGGGTGCCGATCACCAGCTCGCAGGAGCGGATCGCGTCGTCGTTGCCGGGAATGACGTAGCTGACCGGGCCCGGGTCGCAGTTCGAATCGACGAGCCCGATGATCGGGATCTCGAGGCGCTCGGCCTCGCGAAGCGCGATCTCCTCGGTCTTCAGGTCGATGATGATCACCGCGTCGGGGACCCGTTGCATGTCGGCCACGCCGCCGAGGTTGTACTCGAGCTTTCGCAGCTCGGCCTCCATCGTCATCCGCTCCTTGGTGGGGAGCAGATCGAGGCGTCCCCCCTCTTTCAGCTCGCGGAGCTCATGGAGGCGCTGGATCCGCTTGCGGATCGTGTTGAAGTTGGTCAGCAGGCCCCCGAGCCAGCGCCGGTTGACGTATGGCATGCCGCACCGCTCCGCCCACTCCTGGATCGAGTCCCGGGCCTGCTTCTTCGTTCCGACGAACAGGATCACGCCGCCCTTGGCGGCGACCGCCCGGACGAAGTCCGTCGCCGTGTTCAGGAGCTCCTCCGTTTGGAGGAGATCGATGATGTGGATGCCCTCCCGCTCTCCGTGGATGAATCGGCGCATGCGCGGGTTCCAGCGCCGCGTCTGGTGACCGAAGTGGACTCCGGACTCCAGCAGCTCCTTGATGCCTACCTCGGCCATCTGCTCTTCCTATCGCTTGTCGTTTATTCGAGGGTGCTCCGCAGGCGTAGCCGAGGAGCAACCCGTTCCATGTCGGCCCGTCGCGGCCATCGGGAACCCGGGCGACGCCCGAGCAGCGTCCCGGCGCCTCTCGGCGGGGGTTGGGTGCAAAGTCCGCGGGATTGTAGGCGCTATGCGGAAATCGCCCCTTGGATCCGGAAATGGCGGATTTGTCACCCCCTGGGTGACTAACCCGCCATTCGCGCTCGATCGAGCGCCTGGCGCAGGTCGTCGGGCAGCTCCGACGTGAAGGCCATCTCCTTCTCAGTGCGCGGGTGCCGGAATCCAAGGCGCGACGCGTGCAGGAACTGGCGCCCGAGCCCGTGCCGGCCGCGAGTGCCGTACTCGGGGTCGCCGGCGACGGGGTGGCCGATCGCCGCGAAATGGACCCGGATCTGGTGCGTGCGGCCGGTTTCCAGACGAGCCTTGACGAGGGCGTCGGCGGGGAGGATCTCCGAAACCTCGAAGTGGGTGCGCGCCTCGCGCGAACCGGCCCCCTTCACTGCCCGCTTGGTCCGCCGACGACGGTCCCGCCCGAGCGGGGCGTCGATCGTTCCGGTGCGACTGTCGAGGTGACCCTGGACGAGCGCGGTGTACTCGCGAACCACCTCCCTCGCCTTCACCTGAGCCGCCAGGCTCCGGTGGGCCTCCTCGCTCCGAGCCACCAGCATCAGGCCGGAGGTGTCCTTGTCGAGGCGGTGAACGATCCCCGTTCTGCCCTCAGCCCCTCCTCCGGCGATCCCCGCGAGCAAGTCCACCAGGGTCTCGCCCCGGTGCGAGGGCGCGGGATGGACCACGAGCCCGGCCGGCTTGTCGATCACGGCGAGATCGTCGTCGAGGTGAACCACCAGCGGCTCCAGCTCGGGCCTCAACCGCGCTCCCCCGTCTGGGAGCGCTCGATCCCCAGGAAAAGCAGCAGCACGCCCGCCACGATCGCCGTGTCGGCGAGGTTGAACGTGGGCCACAGCGGCAGGTCGATGAAGTCGATCACGGCGCCGTCACGGACGCGATCCGCCAGGTTGCCCAGCGCTCCCCCGACAAGCAGGGCCCCCGAGAGCCACACCAGCCGCTGCTCACCCGACCTGGTGGCGAGATAGACGAGCAGGCCGACCAGGAGGGCCACCGTCACGCCGATCAGCACGGCGGAGATGTCGCCTCCGAGCCCGAACGCGACCCCCTTGTTGCGCGTGTTCGCGATGCTCAGGAACGGCAGCAGCTCCATCTCATCCCCTCGGTCTACCAGCGAGATGGCGAGCTGCTTGCTTGCCTGGTCGATCGCGACGACGGCGCCCACCGCCGCCAGCGCCGGGACGAGAGAGCGCCTCAACCCGCGATCAGCGCCACGACCACCCTCCAGACGATGCTGAGGACGATGATCGCGAGAATCGGGCTGATGTCGATCGCGAAGCCGCCCCCACCGAGCGGCGGGATGATCCGGCGAAAGATGTTCAGGTACGGGTCGGTGACCTGGTGGACGAAGTCCACGAAGGCGCGCAGCCACGGCTGATACGGGATCCGCGGGATCCACGACAGCAGGATCCTGATGAAGATGAGGATGAAGTAGACGAGGAAGAGCGCCCCGACGTAGTCGGCGACGTCGTCCCTGGTGATGGCGAGCAGGGGCTCCATCAGCGCACTCTCTCGAGCGACGCCTCGACCGCTGCCAGCAGGGTCTCGCGAATGCCCCGCTCCTCCAGGGCGTTCAGGCCGGCCTCCGTCATTCCGCCGGGTGACGCTACCGCCTTCTTCAGGGCCGCAGGCTCGTGCAGGTCGAGAAGCCCGCCGGTGGCGCTCATCGCTCGAGCGACCATGCTGGTGGCCTGGTCCTCGGTCAGGCCCTCATCCACTCCGGCCTCGACCAGGACCTCGGCCATCAGCGCGAGATAGCCCGGGGAGCAGCCCATGAGCGCCGTCGCGGCGTCGATCAGCTCCTCGTCGAGCTCGATCACATCGCCGACCAGGCCCAGCAGCTCTGCGATCCGCTTCCGCTCGACGTCGCCCACTCGCTCTCCGTAGACCGTGCAGAGGACGGCCTGGCGGAGCTGCGCCCCGAGGTTCGGCATCACTCGCACGAGGTCGATTCCGGGCAGCGCCTCGTGCAGGGTCTCGAGCGTCGTGCCCGCCAGGATCGACAGCACCGGCGTGCCCGACTGAACCAGATCCGGAGCGACCTCGTCGAGGACGTTCGGCTTGACGGCGAGGACTACGAGATCGGAGCCGTCCGCGACCGCCAGGTTCCCCTCCGTCGCCTCGCCGCCCACCTCCTCGGCGAGCTCCTCGGCTCGCTCAGGGACGGCGTCCGCGAAGAGCATCGCCTCGGGAGCGCCGGGCTCGGCACGGGCCGCCGCCCAGCCGCGCGCAAGGCTGCCTGCCATGTTCCCTGCGCCAATGAAGCCGAGCCTCATGGGACGAACTCTATTGGCGGGCGCCTGCTTCTCGTCCGTCTTCGCCATGTAGGCGGTGTGCCGACAAGCGGCCCCGAGCGGAAAGAAGTCGAAAACCGCCAACGCTCTGTTCGCCGTCGAAGCAAGGCGCCGCGACCAGCGTCCTCGTCGCGACCTCACCACAGCTCGAGGGCATCGGCGGCCACTACTTCGCGGACTGCAAAGAGCCACCGCTCGTCGACTCGAGCGAGGCGTCGCCGCCCCGCGGCTTCGCCGTCGCGCCCTATGCCCTCGATCCGGACAACGCCGAGCGCCTCTGGGACGTCTCGCTCCGAATGCTGGGAGACGCAGTACTGGACCGGGCCGGCAACCGCTGACGGGTCACAGGGGAGCGAGCGGTGTTCGATCTGCCACGCGCCGACCTCCAGAACGGCGTCGAGTCAGCAGAGAGAGTCCCTTCAGCGGGCCGGCCGCTAGCTCTGATTGAAGAACCCGCCCTCGAGCAGGCGAGCCTTCTCCTCGGCGGAGACCTCGACGTTCTCCGGCGTCAGCAGGAAGATCCCCTGGGAGATCCGCTGCATGCCCCCGCCGAGCGCGTAGGTCATGCCCGACGAAAAGTCGATCAGCCGCTTCGAGAGCTCGCGGTCGGTCGACTGGAGGTTGATGATCACCGGCTTCGAGCGCTTGAACTCGTCCGCCACCTGCTGGGCGTCGTTGAAGGTACGCGGGGTGACGACGTGCATCGACGAAACCCCTCCGCCGTTTCCGCCCGCCTCGGCGCGCCGGCGGCCCCGGCGGGGGCGTGGCTCCTCGGCGGTGTCCTCCACCGCCCGGATCCGGCCCCGTCGCGGCTCGGGCTCGTCGTCTCCGAAGATGTCGTCAATGTCGTCGTCGCGCCCGCGGCGGCGCCCGGACGTGCTGCGAACCGGCTCACGCGGCGCGGCTGCAGTGTCGTCCAGCGCCATCTCGGTGCCGGTGTCGCCCTCGTCGTACTCGCCCTCCTCGACGTAGTCGCCCTCAACGAGGCCGAAGTACTCGAGTGCGCGTCTCCATGTGTCCCTGACAGCCATGTGGGCTCAGATTCGGCTTTCCACAGGTTATTCCTCCACCCGATGTTTCCCGATTATGCAGACTCCCACTCCACCCGGGGAGGTTTCACCGGTAGAGGACCGTTCCGAGCCGGAGGATGGTGGCTCCCTCCTCGACCGCGACCCGCCAATCCTGGCTCGTGCCCATCGAGAGCCGCTCGAGCCCGTGCTCGTCGGCGAGCTCGGCGAGGCGGGCGAAGTAGGGCCGCGATGCCTCCGGGTCCTCCGCGAACGGGGGCATCGTCATCAGCCCCGCCACGCGGGCGGGACAGCGCCCGATGAAATCACCGAGCTCCGAGGGGGCGATTCCGCCCTTGGTCTCCTCGCCCCCCAGGTTCACCTCCACGAGCACGGCCGTGTCCGAAGTACCGTGCCTGGCCAGCTGCTCCAGCGCCGACTCCGAGGCGAGCGAGTGGATCAGCCGCACGAGGGGCAGGATCCGCTTCACCTTGCGGCTCTGGAGGTTGCCGATGAAGTCCCATGTGAAGTGGTCGCCCCAGCGCTCGCGCTTCTCCTCCAGATCCTGAAGGCGGTTCTCGCCGACCAGGCTGATCCCGCCCTCGGCGAGCGCTCCCATCTCCTCGCTGGGCACGTACTTGGTCGCGGCGAGGATCTCCACCTCCGGGCCCGCCACCGCTCGGACCTCCTCCAGGTTCGAGCGGATCCGGTTGGGATCGAGCTCCGTTATGGGTTCAACCACCGGTTCTCCAGACGAGTCCCGCCTGCCGACCGGTCCGCTCGCCGTCGCGGCGATGCGAATAGAACAGCTCCGGGTTGCAACTGGTGCAGAGCTCGGAGCGGTCCACCACCTCGACGCCGGCCCGCTCCAGAAGGCGGGTGGCGACGGCGCCGAGGTCGAGCATCCGGCCGGTGGAGACCCCCTCGAGCCCGCTGAACTCGGCCAGGACCTCCTCCCCGACCTCGTAGCAGCAGGGACCGATGCCCGGGCCGATAGCGGCCGCGCGCGCCTCGACGGCAGACGCCGCCGCGCCGGCGATTCCACCCGCGAGTCCACGCCAGCCACAATGCGCCATCGCCACCCCCCGGGGCCCGCTGAGCGCCACTGGCAGGCAGTCGGCGACCATGACAAGCGGGGTCAGGGCCGGATCAGCGGTGGCGTGGGCGTCGACCTCGTCCGGGCTCCTCGCGGCGTCCGCGTAGACCCGCGGCTGCTGGGAGGTGTCGTGTCGCCGGAGCTCGGCTCCGTGTACCTGGCGCCCCATCACGACGTTCTCGGGCGCCCTGCCGAGCGCCACCGCGAGGCGCGCGCGATTCAGACGTACCCGGTCCGGCTCGTCCCCGGTCCGAATGGCGACGTTCAGAGCGTCGTAGGGCGGCTCGCTGACGCCGCCGACGCGCGTGGAGAAGGCCGCCGTCGCGTCCGGCAGCTCGGCCTCGAGCCAGCGGACGCCGTCTCGCTCACTCCAGTTCATCGGGAGGAGGCTAGATCAGAGCGGGAGGGATTCCGCCTGGCGGTAGTCTGAGCTCCCTTGCTCATCGCAATGCATCCGGAGGAGGATGCAATGGCAGTAGCGATCAGAACGACCGACTTCCCCGAGGGCGTTGGTACGCAGATGTACGACGGGGTCAACGCCGAGATGGGCGTCGAGGACAACCCGCCGGAGGGGATGATCTTCCACTGGGCCGGTGAGGTGGACGGCAAGTGGACCGTCATCAACATCTGGGAGAGCCGCGCGGACTACGACCGCTTCCGCGAGGAGACGCTGTTCCCCGCGATCGAGAAGGTCTCGGGCATGAACCCCGCCAAGGATCCCCAGCCCACCACCAGCGAATTTCCGGTGCACCACTACGTGAAGCCCTGAGGACTAATCCTCCGGGATCTCGCCCCGGGCGGCGGCGAGCGCAATCCGAAGCTCCTCGTCGCGCCCGGAGAGCTCGCCGTCGAGCTTGCCGGACAGGGCGGCGTCCAGCCCGCGCCCGATCGCCGGACCCTCCGCGATCCCCTCCCCCAGCAGGTCCTCGCCGGTGATATCGAGTCTGACCTGCCGCAGCTCCCCGGCGTAGCTATCGAGCCATTCCGCGCCGAGCGCCCGCGCCACGAGCAGCTGCGCCGGATCCCAGGGCTCGGCCAGACGGAATATCTCGGAGGGACGCTCGGGGGTCTCGCTCGCCAGCTCGCGAATCTGCGGGAGGGGCCGGACGGCCGCCAGAGCGACCGCGAGCTCGCGGTCGGCCCAACCGGACCAGGGCGGCCGGGAAGCGAGCTCCGCGACCGTCGAGACGCGCTCGGGCGCACGGTCATCCAGGCTCGGCATGACGCCCCAAGCGAGGATCAGCTCCAGCGCCGAGGCCGGATCGTCCTCCGCGGCGATCTTGCGCAGCTCGGCCCGGACCCGGTCGTCGGAGATGGTGGAGAGATCCGCGGCGCGCAGAAGCTCCTCGGTCCTCGGGTCCAGGCCGAAGCCGAAGCGCGCCGCGTAGCGGGCGGCACGCAGAGCGCGGGTGGGGTCGTCGACGAACGATCCCTCGTGCAGGACCCGCAGGCGCCCGGCGCGCAGGTCCTCGAGCCCGCCATGCGGGTCGATCAGCTCGGCCTCGCCCGTGAGCGGAAGCGCCATCGCGTTGATGGTGAAGTCGCGACGGGCGAGGTCCTCGGCGATCGGCGCCGGGGTGACGGCCGGGAGGGCGCCGGGATGCTCATACGCCTCCGCACGCGAGCGGGCGAGGTCGACGACCAGGTCCCCTACCCGGACCGTCGCCGTTCCGAAGCGCTCGTGCTCCGTCACGTCCCCTCCCAGGGCGCGGGCGATCTCCTCGACGTCGCCGTCGACGACGACGTCCAGGTCCGCCCGGGTCTCGCCCAGCAGCAGGTCCCGGACAGCACCTCCGACCAGGTACACCGCCCGGTCGCCCGCGGCCCACCTGAGCTCGTCGATCCCCACCAGCGAGGCGAGCGCCTCCGGCAGGCGATCCGGGTTGATCTCCGCTGATTCGGGCATTAGGAGGCTTTCCTACCATGCCTGGCGCAGCGGAGCGGGATGCGAAGCGCAATCCAAAACCTCTGGAACAACCACCGCCTCGCCACGATCGCGGGCGCCCTCGGCGCGATCGTGGTGATCGGCGGCTTCGCCGCGTACCTGATCCTGCAGCGACCGGAGGACAAGTCGTGTCCGGATCCGTGCGTGATCGAGACGACCGCCGAGTCGCGGCCCGTCGTCGAGACGGTGAACTGGCCGACGTATGGACTGAACAACGAGCGCACGCGCGACCTCAATGCTCGCCGGGTGAAACCGCCCTTCGTCACGAAGTGGACGTTCAAGGGGCGCAGGCTGCTCGAGTACTCGCCGATCCGGGTGAACAACGCCCTCTACGCGGTCAACAACAACGGGTTGGCGTTCTCGGTGAAGACCAGGACGGGGAAGGCGCGCTGGATGCGCGAGATCGCGACCCGGAACGCGTCCTCGCCCGCCTACAGCGACGGGATGATCTTCGTCTCGAACCTCGAGCCCGGCCAGGTGGTCGCGCTCAGCACCCGCGACGGCAGCACGTTCTGGAAGCGTTCGCTTCCGGGACGGACCGAGTCCTCACCCGCCGTGGTCGGCGAGAAGGTGATCGCGGGATGTGAGTGCGGGACCCTGTTCGCGTTCGACAAGAGGACCGGCAAGACGGTGTGGGAGACGGACCTCGGAGGCCAGCTGAAGGCGGCTCCGGCCATCAGCGACGGGGTCGCCTACATCGGCGACTACTCCGGAACGATGAGCGCCGTGCGGGTGAGCGACGGGTCCGTGAAATGGCAGTCGGACTCCCAGGGGACGGGCGTCGCGGCGGGCGCGTTCTACGGCACCGCCGCCGTCGCCTTCGGCCGCGTGTACGCGGGGTCGAAGGACGGCCGCGTCTACAGCTTCGACAAGGAGACCGGCGACCTCGCTTGGAGCCAGACGATCGGCGGCGAGGTCTACCCGGGCGTCGCGGCGGCCGATACGCCCAAGAGCCCGCCGTCCGTGTACCTCGGCACCTACGGAGGCAGCAACTTCTACGCGCTCGATGCGCGCACCGGCAACGTCCGTTGGACCGCCGACGTCGGGGGCTCCGTGATCGGTGCCGCGAGCGTGATCGGCGAGACGGTCTACGTCGCCAATCTCGACAAGACCGAGACCGACGGCTTCAACGTCGCCAACGGCCAGAAGGTCTGGAGCTTCAAGGACGGCGCCTACAACCCGGTGATCTCGGACGGGCGACTCCTGTACCTGACCGGCTACAAGACGATCTTCGCGTTGAAGCCCGTGTCGGCTCAGCAGGTGTCGAAGAAGAAGAAAAAGGCGGCGGCGAAGGCGAAGAAGGAGGGCTCGGGCGAGAAAGGCAAGAGCCAGCCCTAGCCGCGCCTGACCGGGATCCCGGCCTCCCCCATCCGGTCCTTCGCCTCGGCGACCGTGTGAGTGCCGTAGTGGAAGATCGAGGCGATGAGCACCGCGTCGGCGTGGCCCCGCTCGACGGCGTCGACGAGGTGATCGAGGTCGCCGGCGCCGCCCGATGCGATCACCGGGACGCTGACGGCGTCGGCGACCGCGCGGGTCAGCTCCAGGTCGTAGCCGTCGTTCGTGCCGTCACGGTCCATGCTCGTCAGCAGCACCTCTCCCGCGCCCAGCTCGGTCGCCTCGCGCGCCCAGGCGACGGCCTCCCGGCCATCGATCCTTGGTCCGTCCGCCATGGACGTAGACGTCCCACTCAGCGTCTCCGAAGTGGCCGGGTGGCGCCTCGCAGGTCTCCGAGGCATCGCCGCCGCCCCGACGTTTGGCGTCGATCGCGATGACGACGCACTGGGAGCCGAACACCTCGGCGAGCTCCGCGATCAGCTCCGGGCGCTCCAGCGCCGACGAGTTGACCGAGATCTTGTCCGCGCCAGCGTCGAGGACGGCCTGCGCGTCCTCGACCGAGCGAATCCCGCCGCCGATCGTGAAGGGGATGAAGACGTTGTCCGCCGTGCGGCGCGCGAGGTCGACGATCGTGTCGCGGCTCTCGTGCGACGCGGTGATGTCGAGGAAGACGAGCTCGTCGGCGCCCTCGGCGTCGTAGCGCTCGGCCAGCTCGACCGGATCGCCGGCATCGCGGATGTCGACGAAGTTCGTTCCCTTGACGACGCGCCCGGCGTCGACGTCGAGGCAGGGGATAACCCGCTTCAGGACCATGCTCTAAGGCTAGGGGGCGAGCGCTAGTCCCAGTCGCCGGCGGCGTATGCCCACGCGATGAACAGCAGCTGCACCGGGAGCCGGGCGTAGAGCGCGTTCCGCCCCCCCGGGACCGCCTTCTCGAACCGCTCGGCCTCGATCGCCATGTGGACGTTGGCGGGGAAGATCGCGATCAGCGTCGTGATGCAGAACAGGCTCCCCGCCTTGCGGGTCTGCGGGTGCATCGTCGCCAGACCACCCGCGATCTCGGCCACCCCGCTCGCGTAGACGAGCTCGCGGTGGCGTGGCACATACGGCGGCATGATGCGTTCGTACCAGCGGGGCTTCAGGAAGTGCATCACCCCCGCGAGAGCGAAGAACGGGCCGAATAGCCGCGCCACGGCGCGGAATCTAGCCGCCGAGGGCCTGCAGCGCCTCGGCGACGGTGAACTCGTTCTCATAGAGCGCCCGGCCGACGATGACCCCCCCGAGATTCTCGATCCCGAGTCCTGCAAGCGCTCGAAGGTCGTCCAGCGACCCGACGCCGCCCGAGTAGATCACCTCCCCATCGGTCACCCCCGCGACCTCGGCGAGGGATTCCAGATCGGGCCCCGACATCGAGCCGTCGACCTCGACCGGCGTGTAGACGAACCGTCTGACCCCGCGGCCGGTGAGCGACCTCACGACCTCGGTCGTATCGAGCTGCGACTGCTCCGTCCATCCCTCCGCGGCGACCTTTCCCGAGCGGGCGTCGACCGAGACGACGATCCGCCCACCGTGTGCCGCCACGATCGCCGCCGCCAGGTCCGGGTCGCGGACCGCGGCGGTGCCGAGGACGACGCGTTCGACGCCCGAGGAGAACGCCTCCTCCACCCTCTTCGAGTCGCGGAGGCCGCCGCCCAGCTGAACGGGGAGGTCGACGCTGGCGACGATCCGCCGGACGTGTTCCAGGTTCACGGGCTCTCCCGCCCTGGCCCCGTCCAGATCGACGACATGGAGCCACCGCGCCCCGCCCTCCGCCCAGCGGCGCGCGGCGACGACGGGATCGTCGTCGTAGGCCGTCTCGCGGCTCGTAGTCGCCCTGGAGCAGGCGGACCGCCCGGCCGCCGCGGATGTCGATCGCCGGATAGAGGATCAAGCGGGGGACTTGCAGATCTTCACGAAGTTCCCGAGCAGGCCGAGACCGGCGGCACTCGACTTCTCGGGGTGAAACTGGACCCCGTAGAGTGGCGGGCGCTCGACCGCGCACGCGAAGCGCTTCCCGTAGTCCGCCGTGCCGAGGACGTCCTCTTCGCTCGCGGGCCGAGGGGCGAAGGAATGAACGAAGTAGAACGGCGTGTTCTCGCCCAGACCCTCGGTCAGCCGGGACTCGTGTGCCCATCGGACCGGCGACCAGCCCATGTGGGGGATCTTGTACCCGTTCGCCTCGAGCGGGGCGACGACCCCGTCAAGGAGAGCGAGGCCGGTGGCGCCATCGTTCTCCACCGAGGACTCGAACAGGAGCTGGAGACCGAGGCAGATCCCGAGGACCGGGACGCCGGCCTCGATCCGCGCGGCCACGAGCTCGTCGAGGCCGATCTCCCGCACACGCTCCATGGCCCGCGGGAACGCCCCGACACCCGGCAGGATCACACCGTCGGCGGACTCGGCGCGGCCGCGGTCCGCTGTGATCTCGGCCTGGGCCCCGACCCTTTCGAGCGCCTTCTCGACCGAGCGCAGGTTGCCCATCCCGTAGTCCAGGATCGCGATCCGGGTCATCAGGTCAGCGTCCCCTTCGTCGAGGGCACGCCGGCCTCGTCGGGATCGATGGAGACGGCCTCGCGGAGGGCACGCGCGAATGCCTTGAAGCACGCCTCGATCATGTGATGGGCGTTCGAGCCCGAGCGGACCCAGATGTGCAGCGTCATCTTCACGTTCGACGAGACCGCGCGGAAGAACTCCTCGGTCAGCTCGGAGTCGAAGCCCGCGATGTTGACCTCCGGAAGCTCGGCGTCGAAGTCGCAGTACGGTCGGCCCGAGATGTCGATCGCGCACTCGGCGAGCGCCTCGTCCATCGGGATGAGCGCGGAGCCGTACCGGCGGATGCCCGCCCTGTCGCCGAGCGCCTCGTCGATCGCCTGCCCGATGCAGATGCCGACGTCCTCGGTCGTGTGGTGGGCGCCCGTCTCGAGGTCGCCGGCCGCCTCCAGCTCCATGCCGATCCGGCCGTGCCGGGCGAACAGCTCCAGCATGTGGTCGAGGAACCCGACGCGCGTCGAGATCGTCGAATCGCCGCCATCGAGGTCCAGGCGCAGGCGAACGCGGGTCTCCTTGGTCTCGCGATGGATCTCAGCGGTGCGGCTCATGTCGTTAGCCCCCCTCGACCCGTACCTCGACTGACTCGGCGTGCAGCGGAAGGCCCTCGGCGCGGGCCAATGTAGCGACCACCGGTGCGAGCGACCGGGCCGCGTCGTGCGTGATCTCGACCGTCGACATCCGCCGCCTGAAGGCGCCGGGACCCAGCGGGCCCTGGAAGCGCCCGGCACCGCCCGTCGGCAGGACGTGGTTGGAGCCCGCCGCGTAGTCGCCGAAGGCCGTCGCCCCCCGCTCGCCGACGAAGACGCTCCCCGCGGTCCTGACGCTCACCGAGAGCGCCTGGGCGTCCTCGGTGAGGATCTCGAGGTGCTCGGGCGCGAGTGCGTTCGCGAGGCCGACCGCGGCGGAGGTATCGGGCACGGCGACGAGAGCTAGCGGCGCCTCCTCCTGGATCCCACGATCGGACGCCACCCGCTCCGCCTCCTCACGGATCGCATCCAGGATCACCGTCTCGACCGCCGCGGCGACCAGCAGCCCGTCGGCCCCGTGCTCGGCCTGTGAGCAGAGATCGAGCGCGATCCACTCCGGGTTCGCCGTGTCGCCCGCGATCGCCATCAGCTCCGAAGGACCGGCGATCCCGTCGATCCCAACCCTGCCGACGAGTTGGCGCTTCGCCTCCTGGACGTAGCGGTTGCCGGGCCCGGCGATCACGTCGACGGGCGCGATCGTCTCCGTGCCGATCGCGAGTGCGGCGATCGCCTGGGCCCCTCCGGTGGCGTAGACCTCGTCGGCACCGGCGATCTGCGCGGCGGCGAGGACGACGTCGGGGACCAACTCGTCGCCGGGCCCGGGCGGAGTGACGAGCACGACTCGCTCGACACCCGCAACCTTCGCGGGGATGCAGCCCATCAGGACCGTCGACGGATACGCAGCGGTGCCGCGTGGCGCGTAGATCCCCGCGGAGCGCACCGGAACCTCCCTCACCGTCACGGTCTGCCCCTGCTCGAGCTCGACCCGGCGGTCGTCCCCGAGCTGCGACTCGGCGACCCGGCGGATGTTCGCGGCGGCCGTCTCGAGCGCCCCCAGCAGCGCTGGTTCCAACCGTTCGCCCGCCGAGCGGATCCGCTCGCGGTCCAGCCGGAAGCCCTCGCGCCACCCGGGCCCGGCCCCGAACCGTGTCTCGAGCTCCTCGAGCGCGGCGTCCCCTCCCTCCTCGAGCGCGTCGATGATCGCCCGGACCGGCTCGCTCACCGCGCTCAGCTCCGGCTGGAGCCCGCGAATCGCCGCGGCGAGGCGATCCGGCGCGGTGCCGTCCCATTCGAAGCTCTCGATTCTCACCTCAGCCGCCCTTCTTCGGGCGCAGGCGCTCCACGAGGTCGTCCACCTCGACGGCGCGGAGCTTGTGCGAGACGCGGTTGGCCACCAGCCGGGCAGACGAGGTCGCGATCTGCTCCCTCACCTCGAGGCCGTTCTCGCGCAGCGTCCGCCCGGTCGCCACCAGGTCCACGATTCCGTCGGCGAGGCCGACCAGCGGGGCGAGCTCGACCGATCCCTTCACCTCGATCACCTCCGCCTGCCGCCCGGTCTCCTCGAAGTGGCGCTCGGCGGTCCGCGGATACTTGGTCGCGATGCGCATTGCGCCGGCCCGCCGCTCGGACTCACCCAGGCTCCCGTCGCCCTCACGCCCGGCGAGGACCATCCTGCAGGCTCCGTAACCGAGGTCGAGAATCTCGTAAACGGTGCGATCGGCCTGCTCCAGCAGCACGTCCTTGCCGGTGATCCCGAGGTCCGCTGCCCCCGCCTCGACGTACGTGGGGACGTCGGAGGGCCGCATCGTCACCAGCGTCAGGCCGTTCGCCGAGAACACGAGAGAGCGGGACTCGCCCCGCATCTCCGACGTGTCGATGCCGACCCCGTCCAGCGCGTCGAGCGTCTCGCCCCACAGCGCTCCCCGCGGGATCGCGAGCTTGAGCGGCCCCCCGAGCCGCGCGCGGATCGGTGCCTCGATCGTGGGCGTCACGAGTCACCCCGTCCTGAAACGGGTCGCTCCTCCGACCCTTCGCGGGTCGCGCTGCCGCGCGCCCTTGCATCTTCGGGGCGCCCTCGTATGACGCGCTCCTCCTCCATCTGCGCGAGGTGGACGCGCTCGAGGTACAGGCCGAATCCCGCCGCGGGAAGAGGCCGCCCGAAGCGACCGAGGAGATCGTCGTAGCGCCCGCCGCCGCCGAGGATGTGCCCCAGTGCCGGGTCGTAGATCTCGACGATCGCCCCCGTGTAGTAGCCGAGGTCTCGAAGCAACCCGAGGTCGAGCTGGACCCGCCGGGCCACGCCCCTCTCGACGAGCGAGTCATACGTCGACTGAAGCCTCTGTGCGGCGCGCTCAACCGCCGCACCGCCGAGCTCGCGGGCCTGGTCCAGGACCTCGGCGCCGCCGCGCATCCCTGGCAGACGCAGGAGCGTCTCGCGTCCCCCGGCGTCCAGGCGGTCGATCGCTTCCACCTCCATCTCGAGGCCGACGAGGTCGTGCCTGGCGAGGCGGTCGAGGACCCGGCTTCGCGCTTCCCCCTCGACACCGAGCTCGGTCAGCAGCTGCCGGTAGAGGTCGGCGTCGCCAAGGCCGAGCACGGCGCGGTTGAGGCCGACCGCGTCGAGAGCGGAACTCAGCACCTCCAGGACCTCGACGGTTCCCTCCGGAGCCGGCGAGCCGATCAGCTCGACTCCCGCGTGCATGAACTGGCGGACCTGGGCGCGCTGTGGCCGGACGACCCGATAGGCGTTGCCGACGTAGCTGAAGCGCATGGGCGGCTCGGAGTCCGCGTATCTGGTCGACGCCAGGCGCGCGATCGGGATCGTCATGTCAGAGCGCAGGGCGAGCAGCTCGCCCCGCTCGTCGAAGAAGCGGTAGGCGCCGATTCCGCTTCGCCCCTCTCCCCGCTGGAGCACCTCGTCGTACTCGAGGGTCGGCGTCGCGACCTGCCCATATCCGTAGCGCTCGAACACCTCCAGCAGTGTTCGCTGCAGCGCGCGGAGCTCGCGCATCTCGTCCGGGAGGATGTCCCGGGTGCCCGGGGGGATCGGATGGATCATCGGCGCCACCTTAGAGGCGCGGGGCTGGATCTCCGGCAGCCGGCTTGCCTACGCCGGGACGCGCTCGGCGGCGACCCGGTCGATCCGCGCCCCGAGCTCGCGGAGGCGACGGTCGATTCGCTCGTACCCGCGGTCGATCTGGGTGACGTTGCCGATCTCGGACGTCCCGCCCGCGGCGAGCGCCGCGATGAGCATCGCCATCCCCGCCCGGATGTCCGGGCTCTCGAGCCGCGCCCCGTGAAGACGGCTCGGACCGCTGACGATCGCCCTGTGGGGGTCGCACAGCGTGATCCGAGCGCCCATCGCGACGAGCTTGTCGACGAAGAACAGCCGGTTCTCGAACATCTTCTCGAAGATCAGGATCGTCCCGTCGGCCTGGGTGGCGAGCGCGAGCGCGATCGAGGTGAGGTCGGCCGGGAAGGCCGGCCAGGGCCCGTCGTCGATCTTCGGGATCGCGTCGCCCTGGTCGTCGCGAATCGTGAGCTTCTGCTCCGGGGGTACGAGCAGGGTGTCGTCCTCGACCAGGGTCTGGAGCCCGATCCGCCGGAAGTGCCGCCGTATCCCCTCGAGGTCGTCGTTGACGATCCCTGGAATGCGCAGCTCCCCCCCGGTCGCGGCGGCGAGCGCCATGAAGCTGGCGATCTCGATGTGGTCGGGGCAGACGTCGTGGTCGGCGCCGCTGAGCTTGTCCTGGCCGCGGACGGTCATGACGTTGGAGCCGATCCCATCCACCTGTGCACCCATCTTGCAGAGCAGCCGGGCCAGGTCCTGGACGTGCGGCTCCGACGCCGCGTTGGCGATCGTCGTGGGCCCCTTGGTGAGCGCGGCGGCGAGCAGGGCGTTCTCGGTTCCCATCACCGAGGGCTCGTCCATGAAGATCCGCCTGGGACTGAGCCCGTCGGGCGGCGCAGAGATCTCGATCCAGATGTCGCCGTCGATCTTCGCGCCGAGGTCGCGAAAGGCGTCGAGGTGGGCGTCGAGACGGCGACGGCCGATCGTGTCGCCGCCGGGCGGCGGCATCCTCACCTCGCCGAAGCGCGCGAGCAACGGGCCGGCGACCAGGAACGAGGCGCGGATCCTGCTCGCGAGCTCCTCGTCGACCTCAGTGCCCGGGATGCTGTCGGCCTGGAGGCGGACCTCGTTCTCCCCGGTCCACGCAACGTCCACGCCGAGCCGCTCCAGGAGTCCGAGCATCGACTCGACGTCGCGGATCCGCGGGACGTTGCGGACCACGAGCTCCTCCTCGGTGAGCAGGCTGGCGGCAAGGATCGGGAGCGCCGCGTTCTTGTTTCCGGCGGGAACGATCTCCCCCGACAGCGGGACACCGCCCTGGATGATGAATTTCTCCATGGGCGCCTAGAGTAGCCAGCCTCATGGCTGGAGTCTCACGAGAGGATGCATGGGCCCTCGTGACCGAGTGGGTGCGGGCGGATTCGCTGCGAAAGCACTTGCTGGGCGTCGAGGCGGCGATGCGCGCGTACGCGCGCAAGTGGGGCGAGGACGAGGAGCTCTACGCCGTCACCGGGCTCGTCCACGACCTCGACTACGAGCGATACCCGGACCTCGAGACCGGCCACCCGCGCTACGCCCTGAAGGAGCTGGGCGACCGCGGCTACCCGCAGGAGGTGCTCGATGCGGTGGCCGGCCACGCCGACTTCATGGGGGTGCCGCGGGAGACTCTTCTCGCGAAGACGCTCTACGCGGTGGACGAGCTCTCCGGCTTCGTCGCGGCCTGCGCCCTTGTCAGGCCCACCGGCATCGAGGGAATGAAGCCGAAGTCCGTGAAGAAGAAGCTGAAGCAGCCCTCGTTCGCCGCGGCGGTCAGTCGCGAGGAGGTCCAGCGCGGGATCGATGAGCTCGGTGTCGATCAGGATGAGCACATCGCCCTTGTGATCGAGGCGCTCTCGGACCGGGCGGACGAGCTTGGTCTCGGCCCGCGGGAGGACGCGCCAGCCGGGTGAGCCGCTGGCTCAAGATCGCGATCGGAGTGCTGGTAGCGCTCGTGTTGCTGCTGATCGTCAACGCGGTCGTGGTCTCCAGCACCACCAAGGATGCGGAGGTCCGCGACGACGGGGCGAAGCTCGTCGACACGGCCAACGGCACCCTCCAGGTCCTCGAGGAGGGCGACACCGACGCGGGCTCGCCGATCGTGCTCATCCACTGCTACACGTGCTCGATGAACTGGTGGGACGACCTCGCGCCGCTGCTCGCGCGGGATCACCGGGTGATCCGCGTGGACCTGCTGGGGCACGGCGGCTCGGACAAGCCGGGCTCGGGCTACGCGATCACCGACCAGGCGACCGCGATCGCCGAGGGGCTCGCCGGCCTCGGCGTTCAGGGCGCGACGGTGGTCGGGCACTCGCTCGGTGGCACCGTCGCCACCGCGCTCGCGGAGCAGAGCCCTGAGCTTGCCTCGCGCGTTGTGATCGTGGATCAGGCGCCCGATGACAGCTTCGAGCACCTCTCCATGAGCGAGCGGGCGGCCCATTGGCCGGTGATCGGCCAGGCCCTCAGCCGACTCGCTGAGATCGGCCCCGACTCGGCCGTCCGGAGCCAGTACGAGCAGGCCTTTGCCCCCGGGTTCAGCATCTCCTCCGGGTTCGAGAACTCCGACCAGGTCGTCGACGACCTCCGAGCCATGAACTACGACGCCTTCGATCAGTCGAGCGAGGCCGAGAGGGACTACACGGACGAGCGCCCGCTCGATGAGCGGCTCACGGCGATCGGCGTCCCCCTGCTCGTGATCTTCGGCGCCGAGGATCAGATCTACGACGCCGACGAGGCGCTTCCCCGCTACGAGGACGTGCCGGGGGCGCGGATCGAGCTGATCGAGGGTGCCGGTCACTCCCCGAACGTCGAGGCCCCGGAGGAGCTCGCCGCCCTGATCCTCTCCTTCGCCGCCCCGCCCGAGCAGCCGAAGGCGAACGCGAAGAAGAAGCCGAACGCAAAGCCGAAGCGGCCCTGAGACGGCGAAAGGGCCCGGTTTCCCGGGCCCTTTCTAATGAACGAGGACTCGATTGACCTTTCGATCAACCTGTCCTGTTCAAGTGGAAAGCACCTTAGCGCTGTGAGGTGCGAGGTCAAGGGAACGTCCGTTGAGTTCCTCGCGTTTTGCGGAAACTCAATGAAACGGTTGCTCCTCCTACGCCTCACAGGTCGCGCTATCGCGCGCCCTCCCATCTACGGAGCACCCTCGCCCCAACGCCCACCGGCCTTTGCCCACTCGTTCATGTGATCGACCGAGCAGAACCCGTCCGCCACCCGATGCTGACCGCGATGCCGAACCAGGAGCACGTGGGCGTCGGAGAGCTCGGCGCCGCAATGCGAGCAGGCCCTGGTCGCCTCGTCGATCGAGGGGGGCTCGGTCAGCTCGCCAGGGTCCCAGTGTGCTCCCTGGATCGACCACGGAACCACGTGCTCGAGGCGGCAGAAGACCGCGCGGCGCTCCCCCGCCGGCTCGTAGGCGCGGAAGCCGTCGTCCGGCTCGACCTCGGCACCGCACCAGGTGCACGGCTCGTTCACTTGATCCCTCTGTAGGCTCGCTTGCGGATGGCCGGGCTGACAATAGTCGTGCTCGAGGGCGACCAGACGGGGCAGGAGCTGCTGGAGCAGGCGCTGCGGGTCCTCGCGCCCGAGGTGATCGGCCTCGACGTCGAGCTCGAGCGGTTCGACCTGTCACTCGAGAACCGGCGGCGGACCCGGAACGAGGTGTGCGTGGAGGCGGCTCGCGCGATGGTCGCGGCCCGCTTCGGGATCAAGGCGGCGACTGTCACGCCTGAGGGCGTCGACGACGTCGGCAGCCCGAACCGGCTGATCCGGGAGGCGATCGACGGCAAGGTGATCGTCAGGACCGGCCGGCGGATCCCAGGCGTCAGCCCGGTCGCCGGGATCCACCATCCGATCTCGGTCGTTCGAATGGCCGTCGAGGACGCCTACGGGGCCGAGGAGAGCCGCCATGCGGAGAACGACGACGAGGTCGCTCAGCGATCCGAGGTGATCCACCGATCCAACTGCCGCGCCGTCGCCGAATACGCCTTCCGAGGTGCCCGCAAGATCGACGGGCGCGTCTACGGCGGCCCGAAGTGGACCGTGAGTCCCGTCTACGAGGGCATGCTGAAGGAGGAGATGGACGCCGCGGCCGAGCGTCACCCCGACGTCGAGTACGAGCCGCTCCTGATCGACGCCACCTACGCCGGCCTTCTCACCGGGCGGGCGAACGACCCGCTGGTGATCCCCTGCCTGAACCGCGACGGGGACCTTCTCTCCGATCTCGTCCTGCCCCTCTTCGGATCGATCGCCGGAGCCGAGTCGGTCCTGCTCTCGTTCGATGACGAGCTCAACGTCCGGGTCGCCATGGCCGAGGCGCCGCACGGGACGGCGCCGGCCCTGGAGGGGAAGGACATCGCGAACCCGATGGCGATGATCCTCGCCGATGCGGCGGTCCTGCACTACGCGGGCGAGCTGCGCATCGAGGGCGCCGAACGCGCGTCGGCGGCGATCTACCAGGCGGTGATGGAAACGGCCGCCGCCGGGATTCGGACGCCGGACCTGAAGGGGCACGCGAGCACCACCGAGTTCACCGACGCCGTCATCGAGCGGGTTCGAAGTCGCGTCGGCCGCTGAGGCGCTCGTCGGCCTCCGGTCGCGTGAGCTCGTAGAAGGCGAGCCGCTGTCCACCCGGCGTCCGCAGTGCGACAGCCGGGCCGTGGGGAAAACCGAACTCGGCCTCGATCGCCGCGCCGCGCCGTTCCAGCTCCGCGGTCATCGCGTCCAGGTCAGCGACCTGATGAAGGACGACCGGCGCCTCTCCCTCGAGATGCTCGGCGAGCAGCAATCGTGGGCCGCCCTCCGAAAGCCGCACCTGCGCGACGCGGGTGCCGAACGCCTCGATCGCGAAGACGATCTCGGCGCTGAGGACGTCCTCGTAGTAGCCCAGATCGCGAGCGACGTCGGTACTCGGCATGTAGAGGAAGTCGAAGGACTCGATCTGCTCCCACATCAGACGACCGGTGCGGTGGCGGAGGGCTCCGTCACCGGCTCGTCGGGGACCCGGAGCCACTCGGCGATCCGGCCGTCGTGGATGACGAAGGCGGTTCGCGCGGTCTCCCCCACTCCAGAACCGCACTCGCCGACCCCAGGACGCTCTGTGAGCTCGAAGGTGGCGAGCACGTAGCGCCCGGACGGCTCGGCCCGTGTCAGCTCGGCTCCGCAGGGAAGCGACTCGTTGAAGTCGAGCAAGGCCTCGCGGTCGACCAGCTCGAGCGGCGGAGTTCCGTTGGCGACCGTCGCCGGGATCTCGAAGCGATCGGCCGCCGCCTCGACGTCGCCGGAGCGAAGCTCATCCGCCCAACCCTGGATCACCTCGACGGCGTCGGGGTCGGCATCGCCGGGAACCGAGGGCTCATCGTCCGAGCCACACGCACCGAGAGCCAGCGCCAGCGCGCCCACCGCGATGATGGCTCGGACGTTCACGGACGAATGATCGCAAGCCGTCCCAATAGTCGGAGTTTGCGGCTTTTACGGACTGCAGGGAACAGAACGATCGTCGCCTCCTCTGCTCGTTTTCGCGGCGAAGCTGCTCGGAGACGCGCTCAAGGGTTCAGGGAGTTGAACGTCGCTGTTGGACAAGAAGCGGGCTTCGAATATCACGCCTCTAAGCGCTGAGGGAGCCCTGAGCTAGTCGAGGGTCCGGTGGCGGAACTCGATCCGGCCGTCGGCGACGGTCGCCTCTCCCATCGAGCGGTGCGGGGCACGGCGGCGCTCGGTGGGGCTGCCCGGGTTGAAGATCTGGAAGCCCCCGACCTTCTCATGCAGGGGCATGTGCGAGTGCCCGAAGACCACTGCGTCGGCATCGGGGAAGCGGGCGCGAAGCCGCTCGAGCCGGCCCTTCGCCGGGCCGGCATCGTGGATGACCCCCAGGACGATCCCTCCGAGGTCGAGAGAGAGCTGCTCCGGGAGATCCCGGCGGAGCTCCGGGCTGTCGACGTTGCCGTGGACGGCGGCCACTGGTGCGAGGGCACGCAGGTCCTCCAGCACCGACGGCCGGCTGAAGTCGCCGGCGTGGACGATCAGGTCGGCCGCCCGCAGCGCCTCCAGACAGGCTTCGGGGAGAGGCCGGTCGCCGCGCGGCAAATGCGTGTCCGCGATCAGGGCGAGTCGGGCCAACGTGATATGACGCGACCGTGAGCGTGAGACTCGATCACGTCGGGCTGGACGTCGCCGACTACGAGAGAAGCAAGACGTTCTACGAGCGCGCCCTCGAGCCGCTCGGTCTGCGACTGATGATGGAGCCGACTCCCGAGATGGGCGGTTTCGGGGACGACTTCCCATTCTTCTGGATCGCGAAGCGCGACCGCGGTCCCCAGACCGGCGTCCACGTCGCCTTCCGCGTCGAGAGCCGCGAGCTCGTCGACGCTTTCCACACCGCGGCGCTCGCCGCCGGCGGGACAGACAACGGCGGTCCCGGCGTCCGCGAGATCTACCACCCGGAGTACTACGGCGCCTTCGTTCTCGACCCGGACGGCAACAACATCGAGGCCGTCTGCCACACCCCGGCCTGAGCTAGTCGTCGCGCTCGCGCTCGGAGCGCTCGCGCTCGGCGAGCTTCCGGTCGAGGTAGGCAGACTTCTCGGCCCGGCGTCGGTGCTGGCGCTCCTCGGCCGGCGTCAGCGAGTCGGGAATCGCGTCGTGCTCCTCCGTCGTCCGCTCCTGCTGGGCGCGACGAAGCTCCTCGGTTGTCGGTTCGCGCTTCGGCATCGTGCGCAGGGTACCCCTGCGGCAACGGCCTAGAGCGGGGACTTCGCCCGGCCCTCCCGGCCCTTCGCGCCGCTCTTGTGGACCGCCTTGCGGGACTTGGAGAACGGCTTCTGGAGCCATTGCCCGAGCTTTCCGGGCGCCTTGCCCGAGGTCCGCTGTCCGGTCTGGAGCGGCTTGTCCCCCGCCTCCTGGAAGTAGCGCGAGAGTCGCGGCGCCAGGAATGCGAGGACGAGAAGGATGACGCAGAACACGATGATTCCAGCGATCAGCATGTCCCGGAGGATTCCCGGCCGACCCCGTCCTTAAGCGTTTGATCTTCGTTAAGGCGCCGGGCTTGACGGATCCAGCGTGGTATACGAACATATGTTCGATGCCCGTTGCATGCGCCCTCATCCCCCGGTTCCGGCTGATCGCCGCATTGACCGATCGGCAGCTGCTGGCTCGCGCAGCGGCCCTCGCCCCCGAACCCGGCGCCGCCCAGCTGATCGGTGAGGTCTCCGAGCCGGCCGAGAGGTTCGGGCTGCGTCCCGGGATGCGGCTCGGGGAGGCGCTCTCACGCTGCCCCGAGCTGGCGCTGATCCCGCCCGACCCCGAGCGGGCGGAGCGCTCCTGGGAGGAGGCCCTGCGGCGGCTCGAGGGAATCGGCGCGAAGGTCGAGTCGGATCGCCCCGGCGAGGCGTTCTTCGAGGCGGGCGGCCTCGAGGGGCTCTGGGGAGGGATCGAGGGCGTGCTCGAGCGAGTTCGGCGGGACCTCGGAGCCGCAGTGAGAGTCGGCGCCGCTCCCGGCCGGTTCTGCGCGTTCGTCGCAGCGGGGAAGAGCAAGGTCGTTTCGGAGGGCAGAGCAGAAGCCTTCCTGGCACCCCTTCCGGTCTCGCTGCTCTGCGGGCGCCTACCTGCACATACGGCGGCCACGAAAACCGACGCCGAATATGCGGATGACCTCCCCAACGAGCTCGAGCGGCTCGGGATCTCGACCCTGGGTCGGCTCGCCGGGCTGCCCCGGGATGCGGTAGCCGACCGCTTCGGAAGGCTCGGGCTGCGCGCCCGGCGAATGGCGCGCGGAGAGGACGACCCGCTTCGGCCGCGGCCGGTGCGCGAGGCGATCGCCACGGAGCTGGAGCTGCCCGAGGCGGTCTCGGGACAGCAGCTCGAGCGAACCCTCGAGCTCCTCATCTCCCGTCTGCTCGCCCATCCGGCGAGGCGCGGCCGGACCCTGAGGGCGCTGCGGCTCTCCGCCCGGCTGGCCGCCGGCGGCGGGTGGCGCCGCGACGTCGCGCTGCGCCGGGCGAGCGCGGACGGCCGGCGGCTCTCGGACGCCCTTCTCCCCCACCTCGGCCTGCTGCCGGCGCCGGCGGCGACGCTTCGGCTGGAGGCGCTTGCTCTCGGCCCTGAGACGGGGGAGCAGCTGGGCCTCTCCGGGCCCGAGGAGGAGCGGCGGCGGCGGATCTCCGAGGCGGTGCGCCAGACGCGCTCCGCGGCCGGTCCCGACTCGGTCCTGCGGGTGCTGGAGGTGGATCCGGAATCCCGGATCCCGGAGCGGCGGGAGGTGCTGATGCCTTATCCGGAGGAATTGTGAGACGGCTTCGCCATAAAACGGATTGCTCCTCGGCTTCGCCTGCGGAGCACCCTCGCATGACATGAGACCCGGGCGAGTGAACAAGCCCTGGCCGGTCCCCGTCCAGGTGGCATCCGACGGGACCCCCCGCGCGGTCGGCCGTCTCTCGGTCGAGTCGGTCCGCGAGGAGTGGCTGGTCGAGGACGGGTGGTGGACCAAGAAACCCCTGCAAAGACGATATTTCGAGCTTGTGCTGGAGGACGGCAGCGACGTGGTCGTCTTCTGCGAGCCCAAGTCCGGCCGCTGGTATCGGCAGCGGGACTGATGCGCCGCTACGTCGAGCTCCACTGCCACAGCGCCTACTCGTTCCTGGACGGCGCCTCGGACCCGGCCGAGCTGGCCGCCACCGCCGCCGACCTCGGTCACGAGTCGCTGGCGCTGACCGACCACGACAACGTCTGCGGGGCGATGGAGTTCGCGCACGCGTGCCGGGGGGTCGGCGTCCGGCCGATCCATGGCGCCGAGCTGACCGTCGAGGTTCCGCGCCGCATCCCTCGCCCAGTCCACGTCACCCTCCTGGTCGAGTCGGCCACGGGATGGCACAGTCTCTGCAGGCTGATCACCGCCGCTCACCGCGGGACCCGAGAGCCAGCATCAACATCAAACGGGTTGCGCTTTCGCGCACCCTCGCATATGCGAGAGGCGCTCCCGCCCTCCCTCCCGATCGACGAGCTGGAGCGGCACACGGAGGGGCTGGTGTGTCTCTCCGGCTGCGCCGGCGACGGCGCCGTGGCCGGGACCTGGGAGCGCGGCGATCCCACCGGGGCCGAGGCACTCGCGCGGCGGCTCCTGGGTGCCTTCGGCCGCGACCGCTTCCGGATCGAGCTCCAGCGGCCGCTCTGGCGCCGCGATCGCTCGCGGAACCGCTGGCTGGCCTCGCTCGCGGAGCGTCTCGGGGTCCCGGTCGCCGCCACGGGGAACGCGCACGCCCATCATCCCTCCCGCCTTCCCCTCCAGGACTCGATGGTGGCGGTTCGCCTCGGCGCGAGCCTGGACGAGACGGAGGGTCTGCGGAGGGGGAACATGGCCTCCGCCCTCCTCACCGACGCGCAGGCGACCGCGCGCTTCCGCGATCATCCGGAGGCGCTCGCAGAGTCCGTCCGGTTGGCGGACCGGCTGCGATTCGATCTCACCAGCGACCTCGGCTACAGCTATCCGGGCGCCGAGGACCGGAGTGCGGATGGGAAGCTCGCCGAGCTCTGCCGGACGACGCTCGCCCACCGCTACGAGGACAGTCCGCGGCGCGCGGAGGCGGAGCCGCGCCTGGACG
The DNA here is from genome assembly GCA_963808565.1 of uncultured Solirubrobacterales bacterium. Classification (GTDB taxonomy): domain Bacteria; phylum Actinomycetota; class Thermoleophilia; order Solirubrobacterales; family 70-9; genus DASUPK01. Next base: position 3,510 of record CAWEGM010000008.1, on the reverse strand, counting down.
AGGAGCTGGCGCTGATCCGGAAGCTGCGCCTCTCCGGGTTCTTCCTGCTCCACCACGACATGCTGGAGCTGGCCCGCGAGGTCGCCGCCGAGGTGCGCGGCGCGGACTCCGCGCGGCGGCTGCTGCCGCCGGGGCGCGGCCGGGGCTCGAGCGTCAGCTCGCTGGTCTGCTACCTGACCGGGCTCTCCCACATCGACCCGGTGGAGAACGATCTCTTCCTCGGACGGTTCCTGAACGAGGAGCTCACCGACGTTCCGGACATCGACCTCGACTTCCCCCGGGACATCCGCGAGAAGCTGATCCCGCGGGTGCACGAGCGCTACGGGCCGGAGCGCTCGGCGCTGGTCGCCTCCTTCGCCACCTACAGGGCGCGCGGGGCGATCCGCGACCTCGGCAAGGCGCTCGGCCTGCCGCCGGGCGAGGTGGAGCGGCTGGCGCGGGCGGTGGACGTCTACGAGGCGAGCAGGGACGCCTGGGAGCGGATGGAGGAGACGCTCGGGAAGCTGAGGGCGCGATCGCCTCGCTGGCGGGCGCTCGCCGAGCTCCTGCCGGAGATCGCGGGGCTGCCCCGTCACATCTCCCAGCATCCGGGCGGCATGGTGATCTCGACCACGCCGCTGGTCGAGCTCTGCCCGGTCCAGCCGGCGGCGATGGAGGGCCGGCAGATCGTCCAGTGGGACAAGGACTCGTGCGCGGACGCGGGGTTCCTGAAGATCGACCTGCTCGGGCTTGGGATGCTCTCGGCGGTCGAGCGCTGTGTCGATGAGATCGCGCGAACGCGCGGCGAGCGGATCGACCTCTCCCGCGTGCCGCTCGACGACGATGCCGTCTGGAGCGCGATCCAGCGGGCCGAGACGACCGGCGTCTTCCAGATCGAGAGCCGGGCGCAGATGCAGATGCTCCCCCGGACGCTTCCCGAGAATCTCGATGACCTGACGGTGCAGGTCGCGCTCGTCCGGCCCGGGCCGATCCAGGGCGGCGCCGTCCACCCCTACATCGAGCGGCGCAGACGGCTCCGCGATGATCCCTCGTACGAGGTGCCGTACGAGCATCCCTCGCTGGAGCCGCCGCTGCGGGACACGCTCGGCGCGATCGTCTTCCAGGACCAGGTGCTGGAGGTGGCGATGGCGCTCGCCGGGTTCACCGTCGGCGAAGCGGAGGGCCTCCGGCGGGCGATGAGCCGGAAGCGCTCCGAGGCGGCGATGCGCCGCTACCGCGAGCGGTTCATCGACGGCGCGATCGGCCGGGGTGTCTCGCGGGAGGTCGCCGAGCGGGTGTTCGGACAGATCGAGGGGTTCTCGGGGTTCGGCTTTCCCAAGGCGCACTCGGCCGCCTTCGGCCTGCTCGCGTACCAGTCGACCTGGCTGCGGGTGCACTACGGGCCGGAACTGCTCTGTGCACTGCTGAACGAGCAACCGATGGGCTTCTACCCGCCGGATGCACTGGTCCACGAGGCCCAGCGGCGGGGGCTCGAGATCCTCCCGCCGGACGTCAACATCAGCGAGCTCGACTGCCGGGTGGAGACGACCGGCGCGGAGGCCGGGGCGGCGGGCAACCCGCCGGTTCGGATCGGGCTCGGGTACGTCGCGGAGGTCGCCGAGGTCGACGCGTGCGCGGTGATCGACGAGCGGCACCGCGGCGGCTCCTATCGGGACGTCGCGGACCTGGCCGGCCGTTCCGGGGCCGGCGCCGCCGCACTCCAGCGGCTCGCCTGGGCGGGCGCGTGCGACTCGCTGATCGCCCCGGGGGGCGCACCGGCCCGCCGGCAACCGGTCGAAGCGCCAGTCCCGATCGATCCCGATGAGGAGCGCAGGCGGCCGGCGCTGTGGGAGGCAGGCGGATCCTCGCGCGCCATCCGGACCGAGGACGGGGCCCAGCTCGCGCTGCCACTCGATGGATCCCCCACCCCGGAGCTGCCGGCGCTCGGCCCGTGGGAGCGGATCGTCGCGGACTACAGGACCACCGGGGTCACCCTCGGGAAGCATCCGATGGAGTTGCTCCGCCTCGCCTTGCCCTCCGATTCACTCCACAGCGAGGACCTGGCACGAACCCGCGACGGGGCCCGGGTGGAGGTGTCGGGGATGGTCGTCGCCCGGCAGCGCCCGGCGACCGCGAACGGCGTGGTCTTCATGCTGCTCGAGGACGAGCGCGGGACGATCAACCTGATCGTGCCGCCGCCGGTGGTCGAGCGCTGCCGCCTCGCGGTGAGGACGTCGGGGTTCGTCACCGCCCAGGGGAAGCTGGAGCACCGGGATGGAACGACCAATGTCGTGGTCACCCGGATCGAGCGGCTCGAACCCCCGGAGCTGCCGAAGCGCCCGAGTCGCCACATCGCTCCCCCGATCCCGCAGGAGACCGGGCGGCCGGCGGCGGTGCCGACCGCGATATCGAAGCGCTCCTTCGACGGAGTCCGAGAGGCGGCGATGGCCGAGCTGGCGGCATCGCTGCCCGCCCCGCACAGCTTCGGCCGCCGGGGCCGCTAGGCACGTGCCTAGAGGCCGGGCTTCGTGACCATCATGTAGATCGCGACGATCAGGAGGATCCCGAGGATCGCTCCGACGGCCCCCTCCGCCCTTCCCAGGCGCTGGTACGTCGGAGGCAGATCGGCGAGCTGAAGCTCCCTGTCGCCGGCGTCGGCAATGGCCTTCTCGATCATCGGCAACAGCCTTCGGTCGACGGGGATGAAGAAGAAGATGAGGACCAGGCCGATCACGATCACGATCGTGAGCGTCGCGCTGACCCAGAGGTCGCCGTAGTCCCAGCCGCCCTCCTCCATCTGGTAGATGCCGGTCGCGAGGACCACCACGAACGCAGGCAGCGCGAAGAACTGGTTGATCGTCAGCTGCAACCTGTGCACGTACGGGAGGTTCCGCGCGCTCATCTTCATCGCCACTGGGAACATCACGGATTCGGCGAACGTCGCGCCGAATCCGACCATCACTGCGGTGATGTGCAGGAATACGGAGAAGTCGTAGCTTGTGACGGCCAGCGGCATCCGGGGCCCCCTTCGAATCGACTGATCTTGTGGCGCAAGATATCCGCCCCAGAGTGGCCTGCAACTTCCCCTGCAAATCCTAAGGTTCCGTCCGATCCCGCCCGTACGGTGCCCCCCATGGGAAAGCTCATAGACATACGGGAGCGCCTGCTCGACGCGGCCGACGTGGTCGTCGACTTCGCGACGCTCGGCGAGTACGGGCTCGAACCGGAGCCAGGGCGCGATTGCGAGGTCCGCGCGCCCCGCCTGGCCTCGGGCGCGCCGCACCATCTGCACGACCGCGCCGGCACTCAGCAGCGCCTCGCCGCGTAACCCGCTTCAGAAAGGAAACCGGCCCCGCCGCCACGAGGGCGACGGGGCCGCTGCGGATGAGGGGTCCCGGCTAGCGCGCAGTGAGCGGCCTGTGGCGTCCGCCCGCAAACCGCTCGTACAGGAACAGCGCGAGCACCGCCCCGATGACCGCACGGGAAGGGCAAAAAGAAAACCGCCCCCTCGGGGGCGGTTCATGGAAGAAG
>CAWEGM010000007.1:0-37579 GCA_963808565.1 uncultured Solirubrobacterales bacterium | reverse complement strand
GAGGAGGGGTACATCGAGATCGAGCACAAGGGCCGGAAGGACACGCTGCCCTTCCCCAAGATGCCCGGCTCGCTCTACCACCTCTCCAAGGTCCACGACTCGCACAACATCCACTTCGCCTGCCGGGTTTGGGGCCTGCGTTCGACGGACCTGAACCAGGGCGTCGTCTACGGGATCGAGACCGACGAGACCGCGCAGGATCAGCGCCTCTGCACCCGCTTCGACTACGACGAGTGGTTCGGACGGTCCTCAACCGCTTCTGCGTCCAGGCAGTCGTCGGCCACCCGCTCACCGTCTACGGCAAGGGCGGCCAGACCCGCGTATTCCTGAACATCCGCGACACCCTCGAGTGCGTCGAGCTGGCGGTCGAACAACCCCGCCGAGGCCGGGGAGTTCCGCGTCTTCAATCAGTTCACCGAGCAGTTCTCGGTCGGCGAGCTGGCCGGGCTCGTCCAGCGCTCGGCCGCGGAGGTGGGGATCGAGATCGAGATCGACAACGTGGACAACCCGCGGGTGGAGTTGGAGGAGCACTACTACAACCCCGTTCACACCAAGCTTCTGGACCTTGGGCTCCAGCCGAGTTACCTCGGCGACGAGCTGGTCCATTCGATGTTGAAGACGATCGAGCGGCACCGCGATCGGGTGATCGACTCCGCGATCGATCCGAAGACCCGCTGGCGCCCGGCTTCGACCGCGGCATCGCGCAGAGCTAGCCAGCCGCGTTGCGATCAGCCGGCGGGCACTAGTTACCATCGGCTCGATGCGCGCGGCTGACGCACTATGGAGGCCCTCAAGGCCGAGGGCGTGAAGCACATCTTCGGGATCCCGGTGGGGCGAACCTGCCGATCTACGATGCGGTTCACGACGCCGACATCACCCACATCCAGGCACGGCATGAGCAGGGCGCCGGCCACATGGCCGAGGGTTATGCGAAGGCGTCGGGACGGGTCGGAGTCGCCTTCGCGACCTCGGGCCCTGGCGCCACCAACCTGATCACCCCGATCGCGGACGCGATCATGGACTCGGTCCCGACCGTCTTCATCACGGGCCAGGTCAGGACCGAGCTGATCGGGACCGATGGCTTCCAGGAGGCCGACGTGAACGGAATCACGATGCCGATCGTGAAGCACTCGTTCATGGTCCAGGACCCGCGCTATATCCCGGATTACGTCCACGCCGCCTTCCATATCGCGTCGACCGGCCGCCCGGGACCGGTGCTCGTCGACGTCCCGCAGGACCTATCGCGCGCCGACATCGAGTACGAGCCGATCACCGAAACGCCCAACCTGCCCGGCTACAAGCCGTCGACGGAGGGCAACATCAAGCAGATCCGCCTGGCCGCGAAGGCCCTGGCGAACGCGACCCGGCCCATCATCTACGCCGGTGGTGGCGTGGTGAACGCAAACGCCTCGGAGGAGCTTCGCGAGTTCTGCCTGTCGGACAACTTCCCCGTCACCACCACGGTGATGGGCCTCGGTGCCTTCCCGGCGCCGCACGAGCAGTGGCTCGGGATGCTGGGCATGCACGGTACGCGTACAGCCAACTACGCGATGGACAACGCGGACCTGATCGTCGCGATCGGCGCCAGGTTCGACGATCGGATCACGGGCAAGCTCTCCGAGTTCGCGCCGCGTGCGAAGTTCGTCCACATCGACATCGACCCGGCCGAGATCTCGAAGAACGTCCCGGCGCACATCCCGATCGTCGGTGACGCGAAGGAGGTCCTGCCGAAGCTGGTGAAGGAGTACCGGGCCTCGCAGGCGGACCGCTCCCGGCTCGATGCCTGGTGGGACCAGCTCCACGCCTGGCAGAAGGAGTACCCCCTGGGCTACGAGGACTCCGAGGACAATGAGATCAAGCCCCAGCTGATGATCCAGGCCATGTACGCGGCCACCGAGGGCGACGCGATAATCACCTCAGACGTCGGCCAGCATCAGATGTGGTGCGCGCAGTACTACGACTTCAAGGAACCGCGGCGCTGGATCAACTCGGGCGGCCTGGGCACCATGGGCTTCGGCCTCCCCTCCGCCATCGGCGCCAAGGTGGCCTGCCCCGACGAGACCGTGGTCTGCCTCGCCGGCGACGGCAGCCTGATCATGACCTGCCAGGAGCTCGCCACCGCCGTCCGCCACGACATCCCCGTGAAGGTCTTCCTGATGAACAACGGCTACTTCGGCATGGTCCGCCAGTGGCAGGAGCTCTTCTGGGACGGCCGCTACTCGTCGGTCGAGATGGGGCCGAGCCCGGACTGGCCGAAGCTGGCGGAGGCGTTCGGCGCCAGGGGGATGATGGTCGACGACAAGAACGAGGTGGAGGCGGCGATGCGCGAGGCTCTCGACAGCGAGGGGCCGGTGCTGCTCGACGTCCGCGTCACCAAGGACGAGAACTGCTACCCGATGATCCCGGCGGGCGCCGCCGCCAGGGACATGGTGGGCTGATGGAAGCCGGCACGCCGGATCTGATCAAGCTGGAAGATCTTGACGCAGCCGCGGGCGCGCTGACCGGCCGCAAGCACGTTCTCTCCATCCTGGTCGAGAACCGCCCCGGCGTTCTCGCGCGGATCGCCGGCCTGTTCAGCCGCCGCGGGTTCAACATCGACACCCTCGCGGTCGGGCCGACCGAGGATCCGGAGGTTTCGCGGATCACCCTGACCGTTGACGGGGCGGTGCACCCGATCGATCAGGTGACGAAGCAGCTCCACAAGCTGGTCAACGTGATCAAGATCCGGGACATGGAGCCGGGCGAGACGATCGCCCGCGAGATGGCTCTGTTCAAGGTCTCCGCGCCAATCGAGAGCCGCGCCGAGATCATGCAGTTCGCCGAGATCTTCCGCGCGAAGATCGTCGACGTGTCCCGCCGATCCCTCACGATCGAGGTCACGGCAGCGCCGAGAAGATCGAGGCGTTCGAGCGGATGATCCGCCCCCACGGGCTGATCGAGATGGTTCGCACCGGAGAGGTCGCCATCGCCCGCTCGAAGTCCGACGCCTAGGCTCCGGTGAGCGTCGCCCTCGACGCGGGCCCCCTCCTGAGAGACCTCGAGCACGCGCTGTCGCGCGCCCGCGACGGCGACGCGCGCCGGGTCGTCTCCGTCACGGTCGAGCTGGAGGACGCGGTCGATCCGAGCGCGATCGCCGCCGGTTCACGGCGGGCCGATGATCGCTGGTTCTGCTGGGAGCGGCCCGAAGGCGGATTCGCACTCGGCGGCATCGGGACGGCGATCGACGTCGTCAGCCGCGGCGAGCCGCGCTTCCCGGAGATCGCTGCGGGATGCTCCCGCGCGCTTCGAGATCGCATCGCCGTGGAGCCCGAGGGACTCGCGGCTGGGGCCGGCCCGGTCTGGACCGCCGGATTCGCTTTCGCCCCCGATGGTGGCTCCGAGCCGATCTGGTCCTCGCTTCCGCCGGCCCTGGCGGTGCTGCCCGAGATCTCGATCGCGCGAAGCGGCGATGCGGCGTGGCTGACGGCGTCCGCGGCGATGGATCCCGGACACTCAGTCGAGCCGCAGCTCGATCGGATCGCCGGCCGGCTCGGCTCGCTCAGGACCGCTCCGCTCACCCCGCCGGATCCGCGTCCCGGCGCCGCCAGCGGAATCGCCGGCCGCTATCCGCCGGAGCGCTACGAGCGAGTCGTCTCCGAGGCCGTCGATCGAATCGGGTCGGGTGACCTGGACAAGGTCGTCCTCGCCCGCGAGCTCAAGGTGCAGGCGGCCTCGGCCCATGATCCCGCCGCCCTGCTCGGGTCGCTGCGCGAGCTCTTCCCGTCCTGCTTCTGTTTCTGCTTCGGGACACCCGAGGCCGCGTTCGTGGGGGCCAGCCCCGAGCTGTTGGTCCGCCGGTCGGGCGCCGTCGCCGGGACGGTCGCCCTCGCGGGAACCACGTCGCGGAGCGCGGACCCAGCCGTCGACGACCACCTCGGCGAGGCGATGCTTCGCAGCCCGAAGGTCCGCGAGGAGCACGACATCGTTGTCAGGCGAATCGAGAGAACGCTTCGGCCGCTCGCCGTCTGGGTGCACGCAGAGCCCGACCCGTCGATCGTCAAGGTCGGGAACATCCAACACCTCGCCACCCCGATTCGGGCCCAGCTCGCCGAGGCCCGCAGCGCGGTCGAGCTGGCGGGTGCCCTTCATCCGACCCCCGCGATCGGAGGCGAGCCCCGCGATCCCGCTGTTGCGCTGATCGCAGAGCTCGAGGGGATCGACCGCGGCTGGTACACCGGCCCGATCGGCTGGATGGACGCGGCCGATGACGGTGAGTTCTGCGTCGGCCTTCGGTCGGCCCTCCTCCGAGATCGCGATGCCCACCTGTTCGCCGGCTGCGGGATCGTCGCCGACTCGGACCCGGCGAGCGAGCTTCAGGAGTCGGAGCTCAAGTTCGAAGTGCTGCTGCCGCTCCTTGCGAGCTGAGTCGGCCGGACCCGGTTACGCGCACTTGACATCGCCCCGAACGGGGGGCATAGAGTCGTACGGCGGGCATTCAGTCCCGCCAAGCGAGTGGAAGGGGAGAGCATGGCCGAAAAAGTGGAGTTGATGCAGCGGTTCTACGACGAGCTGCTCACCAAGGGCAACATGGACGCACTCGACGAGCTCGTCGCGGACGACGTCGTCGATCACGAGCAGGGCATGCCGGGCCAGCCCGAGGGCAAGGAGGGCGTCAGGTTCTTCGTCGAAACGATGCGCGCGGCGTTCTCGGACATCAAGGCGACGGTTCGCGTATCGGTCGAGAGCGATGACATGGCCTCGGCCGAGATGACGATCTCCGGTAAGCACACTGGCGATTTCTTCGGGGTGCCCGCGACGGACAAGTCGTTCGAGATCGAGTGCATCGACATCGTCCGGATCGATCAGGACGACAAGTGCGTCGAGCACTGGGGCGTCACGGACATGATGAGCCTGATGCAGCAGATCGGCGCGGTGCCGGCGCCGGCCTAGACGCCGCTGAGGGCGGCCGCCGCCGCCTCCGCCAGCTCCCGGTGGAGCTCCAGGTTGCGGCGGCGGTCCGTCCGGACGATGACCACGCGAGCGTCGCCCGCGAGGGCGCTGTCGAGCTCCGCGGCATCACCCGGGACCTCGACGCTCAGCCCGAACAGGCGCACCGCATCGGATGGATCGAGCCCCGCGGGCGTTCCGAGGAGCGCCTCGAACTCTTCGTCGGCCAATGCCTCGGCCTGCGGCAAAAAGTGGAAGATGCCGCCGCCGCCGTTGTCAACGACGATCAGCCTGAGCTCCTGGTGTTCGCGGGCAACCGCCAGCCCGCCGAGATCGTGAAAGAGAGCGAGGTCGCCGAGGACGGCCCAGGTCCGGGCCTCTCGGCCCGCGGCCAGTCCCGCCGCACTGGAGACGAGCCCGTCGATTCCGTTCGCGCCACGGTTGGAGGCGAACAGGACGCCCTCGGGACCGGGGCGGAGGAACGCCTCGAGGTCGCGAACCGGCATGCTCGACGCGGCAAGTACCGCGTCCCCGTCGCGGAGGGCGGCGCCGAGTGCGCGCCACACACCGGGCTCGCTCAGCTCGTCCAGCTGCGCGAGCTCCGCGTCGACGGCCTCGGTGAGCGCGCGCTCGAACTCGAGCCAGGCGGTGGCGTATGGGGCGCCCGCGACCGTGCTGGCGCCGGGCCGCATCCGGGCAAGCCGCTCTCCGAGAGCACGCGCCGTCGCGATCGGATCGGCGCGGACCATCGTGGACGCCCGGCGCGTGGGCTCCCGCCAGTCGCCCGCCGGGTCGATCACAATCTGGTCGAGCTCGGCGATCGCGGCGAGCCACTGTCGGAGCGGCTTGCTCGTCGGCATGTCCCCGAACCGCACGACCACGCGAGGCTCCAATCGCTCCGGCCGTCCCCGCGCGATCGCGTCGTACCCGGAGACCACGAGCGAGCGGTCGTGCGGCCCACGCCTCAGCTGCGAGGTCGGCTCGGCGAGTACCGGGTAACCGGCCGCCGCCGCGAGTGAGGCAATTGGCTCAGCAAGGCGGGGATCGGGCTGGCGGCCGGCGACGATCAGACCGCGCGGCTCCGCCTCGATCCTCCTCGCGAGCTCGTCGAGCAGGTTCCCGTCCGCTCGGGCTCCGCTTCCGACGACGGTGCTGAGCGGCGCGTCCCCGCGACCCTCCAGCCCCAGTGGGTCGATCGCCGTGACGTCGCCCTCGACGGGAAGTGGCGCAAGCGGCTCGCGCCAGGGTACGTTCAGGTGAACCGGCCCCGGGGCCGGATCGCCGATCGCCGCGGCGTAGGCCCGGCAGGCAACCGACCGGAAGTGGAGAAGCCCGTCGTCGTCGGCCTCATGGGTCCCGACCTCGCAGAACCACCGAACGGCTTCGCCGTAGAGCTTCAGCTGATCGATCGTCTGCCCGGCGCCGATGTCGCGAAGCTCCGGGGGGCGGTCGGCGGTGAGGACGATCATCGGAACCGAGGCCTCGTCCGCCTCCACGATGGCGGGGTGGAGGTTGGCTGCCGCGGAGCCGGAGGTGCAGAGGACCACCGCCGGAGTTCGGGTCGCCAGCGCTGTGCCGAGGGCGAAGAACCCGGCGCTTCGCTCGTCGAGAATCACCGTCACGTCGATCTCGGGCTGCCGCAAGAGCGCGACCGCGAGTGGGGTGGAGCGGGACCCCGGCGAGATAGCGGCGCTGCGGACCCCGCAGCGCGCGAGCTCCTCCGCCATCGCCGAGGCCAGCGCAGTGTTCCTGTTGGTCCGGTCCACCGTCATTGAACGGGTTGCGCCTGGCGGCGCACCCTCGCATAACGTAGATCAGTCGAGTCGGCGGGCCGCAAGGGCCTCTTCGTCGAGCTCGACACCCAGTCCCGGCTGGTCGCCGAGCTCGAGGCGATCGCCGTTCGCGGCGGCCCCGCGCCCGACCGAGCTGGAGAACAGCCGCTCCGTCGCGAGCCCGTGGGCGATCCCGGCTTCTCCGCCGCGGGCGCGAAGCGCCTGGACGGCGTGAGCCGCCGCCGTGATTCCGACCGGGCCCTCGAGCGCGCTCGAGAGGTACGTGGGAAGGACCTCGGCGACCTCGAGCGCGGCGGCGATACCGCCGACCTTCGCCAACTTCACCGCCGCGATCTCGCACGCGCCGAGCTCGCGAGCCCGGCGGGCATCGTAAGGCGAGACCAGGCTCTCGTCGGCGGCGATCCGGATCTGGACTCGTCCGTGGAGCTCGACCATCTGCTCGAAGGTCCCAACGGGCTGCTCGACGAGCTCGATCGTGTGACGCTCGAGCGCCACCAGGCGTTCGGCCGCCTCCTCGACGTTCCATGCGCCGTTCGCATCGAGTCTGATCACGCCGCGCGAGTCGAGGACCTGCCGGACGGTCGCCACCTGGGTGACGTCGCCGGCCAAGCCCACCTTGAGCTTGAAGGTGCGAAAGCCATCGGCGACCCACCTCTCCGTCAGCGCTCGGGTCTCGGCCGGGTTCGCGGCCGGGAGCGTCGCGTTGCAGACGACCGGCTCCACGCGGTCAGCGCCAAGCAGGCGCCAGACCGGCTCACCGATTGCCCGGCCCACCAGGTCGTGGAGGGCGATGTCCACCGCCGCGAGCGCCTGTGCCTCGGCGCCACGATTGCGGCAGCGAGCCACCGCAGACCAGATCCGCTGCGGGTCCACGCCCCCGTCGAGCAGGGCGGGCCAGCATCGGTCCCGGATCTCGGCCACGATCTCCTCGAGTGTCCGACCGCCTCGCAGCGACAGGGCCGTGGTCTCCCCGAGGCCCTCGGCGCCCTCACTCCGGATTCGGATCAGGATCAGGTTGCGCTCCGACAGCTCCCCCCGCGCTGTGATGTACGGGTCGCGGAACGGGAGGGAGTATGGGATGACCTCGAGCTGCTCGAGCTGCATCTGGGCGATGCTAGGCGAGCGTGACGAGCCTACGGCCCGCTCGCGAGCCAATCGGCGATCAGCTCCCCGATCATCGGTCCCTGATCCTCCTGGAGACCGTGGCCGGCGTCGGGAACCACGTGATCGATCTTCCGGCCGATCGAGGCGGTCAGCCGCTCGCCGGTCGCCAGGGTCAGGATCAGGTCCTGTGCGGCCCAGATGGAGATCATCGGCCGTGGGTCCTCGCGAAGCGCCGAGCAGAAGTCCTCGATTCCGCCAACGTCGATCGATCCGGGACGCGGAACGCTCATCGGCAGGCCGATGGTGGCTGCCTTCGACTCGACCACGGGAAACGGTGCGTCATAGGCAGCGACGACCTCCTCTGGCATCCCCTGGACGCAAGTTCCCCGCATGAGCTCGCCAGCGGGGACGTCGTCGGTGCTCTCCACGAACTCGCGAAACTGCACCCAGAGGTCGCTCACCCAGACCTCCCGCGGGTCGATCACCGTGTCGAGGATCACGACCCTGGACACGCGGTCGGGCAGGGCGAGTGCGACGCTGAGCCCCACGGGCCCGCCCCAGTCGTGCACCACCATCGTCACGTCTCGCAGGTTGAGGTCCTCGAGGAGGCTGGTGGTGACCTCGATGTGGCGCTCGGGCGTGTGCCAGCCGGGATCGAAAGGCTTGTCGGAGCGGCCGAAGCCGACGAGGTCGGGAAGGATGCATCGGTACCCGGCATCGCGGACGGGCGGTGCGACGTCCCGCCAGATGTAGGACCAGGACGGCTCCCCGTGGATCATCACCACAGGCGGCCCGTCCCCGGTCTCCACGTGCGCCACCCGCAGGTCGCCCGCGCTCCGGTAGCTCGGCTGGTATTCGAAGCCCGCCAGGCCCTCGAACCGCTCATCGGGTGTGCGGTACGCCTCCGTCACGTCGATGCGATCCTACGTTCAGGCCGCGATCAGCAGTCCGGCCGAGACCGTGAGGCTGAACGCGCCGAGCAGCATCCCGGTTCCCGCCAGGGCCCCATTCAGGGCCGGTCCGTCCGTCCGGGACGTCACCGCACGAGTGGGGGGGATCGCCAGCGGGACGGTGACGAAACCGAGCAGCGCCCACCAAGGCCCATCGTTCGCGGCGACGGTGACGAGGAGTACGAGGTACGCGCCCGCCACCAGTCCGACGTACAGCCGGCGTGCGGCCTCCCGCCCGATCCGGACGGCAAGCGTCCTCTTGCCGGCGCGCCGGTCTGTCTCGATGTCGCGGACGTTGTTCACGACAAGAATCGCTGTGGCGAGGCAGCCGATCGCGACCGAGAGACCGAACGGGAGCCAGTCGAGCTCCTCCAGCTGAACGTAGTACGAGCCGTTCACGGCGACGAGGCCGAAGAAGAGAAAGACGAAGAGCTCGCCCATCCCGGCGTAGCCATACGGGCGGGGGCCACCGGTGTACAGGACGCCGGCCGCGATCGAGGCGGCTCCGATCGCGATGATCACCCAGCCGGCGATCGTCGCCAGATAGATGCCGGCGGCGACCGCGATCCCGAACGCGAGCCATGTCGCGACCAGGACCCGCTGCGGCGCCACGAGTCCGGCGGCGGTCACCCGAACCGGTCCGAGCCGCTCGACGGTGTCGGCCCCTCGCTTCGCGTCCGAGTAGTCGTTTGCGAGATTGGTCCCGATCTGAATGAAGATGCTGCTGACGAGCGCGGCGATCATGCCCTCCACGCGGGGAAGCTCCCCAGCATGCTCGATTGCCGCGGCGGTCCCGACGAGGACGGGCGCGATCGCCGCGGGCAGCGTCCGGGGACGCGCCGCCATCAGCCAGATCCTCAAATCAGGGCCTCTTCGGATACTTGTCGAAGTCCGGACTGCGCCCCTGCTGGTAAGCGTTCCGCCCCTCCTGGCCCTCCTCGGTCATGTAGAAGAGGAGCGTCGCGTCGTGGGAGAGCTGCTGGATACCGGTAATGCCGTCCTCGTCCGCGTTGAAGCTCGCCTTGAGGAGGCGCAGCGAGAGGGGGGACAGCGCCGTCATCTCACGGCACCACGCGACGGTCTCGCGCTCGAGGTCCGCGATTGGGACGACCGTGTTGACCAAGCCCATCTCGAGCGCCTCCTCGGCGTCGTAGAGCCGGCTGAGGAACCAGATCTCCTTCGCTTTCTTCACGCCGACGTTTCGGACGAGCAGTGAGGCGCCGAATCCGCCGTCGAACGACCCGACCCGCGGGCCGGTCTGCCCGAAGACGGCGTTGTCGCCGGCGATCGTCAGGTCGCAGACGAGGTGCAGGATGTGCCCGCCGCCGATCGCGTATCCCGCGACCATCGCGACCACGGGCTTCGGAAGCCGCCGGATCTGGACGTGCAGGTCTCCGACGTCGAGACGGCCGACGCCCTGCTTCGCGACCTCGTCGTCGCCGATGTAGCCGTCGTCGCCGCGGATCCGCTGGTCTCCGCCTGAGCAGAACGCCTCGTCGCCCGCACCGGTGAAGATGATCGCCCCGACGCCCGTGTCGTCGCGGGCGCGTGTGAAGGCGTCCCGAAGCTCCGCGAGGGTGGGGGGACGGAATGCGTTTCGGACCTCGGGGCGGTTGATCGAGATCTTCGCGATCGCGTCGGCCCGCTCGTAGAGGATGTCCTCGTAGTCGCCCTCCGAGCGCCATTCGATCGGGGCATAGAGGGTCTCTTCGGGTGGGGCGTCCTTGTGACGTCTCGGCATGCGGGCGCTTAGGCTAGGGGACCGTGAAGCTCGACAACTGGCTCGCACAGCGTGCCCAGAGCTGTCCCGAGCGCACGGCGCTGGTCACGCAGGGATCAAGTGTCACCTACGCCGAGCTCGAGGCGGAGGCGATGTGGGTAGCCCGCAGGCTGGCCGCCTACGGCGTCCGCCGTGAGGGGACTGCCGCGCTCACGATGCACCCCCGCCGCGAGGAGGTCGTGCTGCTCCACGCGCTGATGAAGCTGGGCGCCACCGCCGTTCCCCTGAGCCCCCGGCTGACCGAGGTCGAGCGCGCGGCCGTCCTCGAGTCGGAGAGGCCGGCGGTGGACCTGAACGACGCCGCGGAGCTCACCCAGACCGAGGCCGACCTGCCGCTCCTCGGGGAGCACGACATGGACGATCTCTGCTGCCGCATCCTCACAAGCGGCACCTCGGGCGAGCCCCAGCCGGTCGGTCTCACGTACGGGAACTTCCTGTTCAGCGCCGTCGGTTCCGCATTCAACATCGGGGTCGATCCCTCGGACCGATGGCTCTGCTGCCTCCCCCTCAGCCACGTGGCGGGGCTCTCGATCATCCTCCGCTCCGTCATCTACGGCACCACCGCCGTCCTGCTCGACGGCTTCGACACCGAGCAGGTCGCCCGCACGCTGGTCTCAGGCGACATCACCCTGCTATCGCTCGTGCCGACGCAGCTGATCCGGCTGCTCGATGCCGGCGCGGACCTCTCGCGGCCGCGGGCGATCCTGATCGGCGGTGGGCCCGTCCCGCCGGACGCCCTCGAGGAGGCCATCCACCGCGGAGCGACGGTGGTCCAGACCTACGGGATGACCGAGACGTGCTCGCAGGTCACCACGCTTGCCCCGGCCGACGCGGAGCGCAAGGTCGGCTCGGCGGGCCGGCCACTGCTGACGACCCATGTCCGGATCGAGGCCGGCGAGATTCTCGTCCAGGGACCGACGGTGGCGCCTGGCTGCTACGAGGCGGACGGGTGGCTCCACACCGGGGATCTCGGGCACATCGACGAGGAGGGATTCCTCTATGTGACCGGGCGCCGGAGCGAGATGATCGTCAGCGGTGGCGAGAACGTCATGCCCGCCGAGGTCGAGGCGGTCCTCCTGTCGCACCCAGCCGTCGCGGACGCCGCGGTCGTCGGGCGCCCCGATCCCGAGTGGCAGGAGGCGGTCTGCGCGCTGGTCGTTCTCGAGGACGGGAAGGAGGCGAGCGACGAGGATCTCCGGACGCATTGCGCGGACTCGCTCGCACGCCACAAGGTCCCGAAGCGGGTCGACTTCGTCTCCAGCCTTCCGCGGACATCGTCGGGGAAGCTCATTCGCGGGGATCTCGTCGGGCTTTGACCGTCTAGCATCCTCCGCCGCATGGCAACCGACCAGGTTCTCTATGACAAGGACGCCGACCTCTCGGTTCTCGAGGGGAAGACCGTGGCGATCCTCGGCTACGGGTCTCAGGGACACGCTCACGCGCTCAACCTGAAGGACTCGGGCGTGGAAGTCGTCGTCGGCCTTCGGCCGGATTCGTCGAGCCGAAACGCCGCCGAGGCCGAGGGCCTCGAGGTCCTCGACATCGCCGACGCGGCGAGCCGGGGGGATGTCGTGATGATCCTTTTGCCCGACGAGAAGCAGGCGGAGGTCTGGCGGGACGAGATCTCGGACGGGATCGCCGAGGGGAACCTGCTGATGTTCGCCCACGGATTCTCGATCCACTTCGGTCAGATCGAGCCGCCGCCGGGCGTCGACGTCGGGATGGTCGCCCCGAAGGGGCCGGGTCACCTGGTCCGCCGGCAGTTCACGGAGGGGCGCGGGGTTCCCGCCCTGATGGCGATCCACCAGGACGAGACCGGCACCGCGCGCGAGAAGGTGCTCGCCTATGCAAGCGGTATCGGTGGCGGCCGTGCGGGCGTCATCGAGACGACCTTCAAGGACGAGGCCGAGACGGATCTTTTCGGGGAGCAGTCGGTCCTCTGCGGCGGCGTCACCGAACTCGTCCAGGCCGGGTTCGAGACCCTGGTGGACGCCGGGTACGACCCGCGGCTCGCGTACTTCGAGTGCCTCCACGAGCTCAAGCTGATCGTCGACCTGATGTACGAGGACGGGATTCAGGGAATGCGCCATTCGATCTCGAACACCGCCGAGTACGGCGACATGACGCGCGGCCCGAAGGTGATCACCGACGAAACGCGGAAGGCGATGCAGAAGATCCTGGCCGATATCCAGTCGGGCGAGTTCGCGAAGGAGTGGATCGCCGAGAACGAGGCCGGTCAGGAGAACTTCAAGCGGATGCGCGAGGAGGCCGCCGGCAAGCAGATCGAGCAGGTCGGCAAGGACCTTCGCTCGATGATGCCCTGGATCGAGGACCAGAAGGGCTAGAAGCCCGTGCCCCGGGGGTTTTCCTCCCCTTCGGGAGCCATCCCGTCCCGCCCGACATAGCCGCCCTCCGCCCCGATCGCCAGATACTGGGCGTCCTCTGAGTCGCTCGCGTTGCGGATGCTGCGTACAGTCGCCGCGTCGATCCTGGCGACACCGCCCTCAGCCAGCACCTGCTTGGAACCGTCCCCGAAAGCGAGCTCGATCGTTCCGCGGTGGACGAAGTAGAGCTCCTGCTGGCGCTCGTGCATGTGGCGCCCGGACTCATACCCGGGCGGGATCGTGATCACGTTGACGCCGAACTCGGTGACCCCGAGCTCCTTCCGGACCTTGCGGAACCCGTAGCCCTCGCCGAGGGCATCGAGGTCCGGGGCGACGGCCCAGCCGTCGCCCCGCGTCACCTCGGACATCCCTAGCTCCTGCGGCTCGCCGCTTCGCGGCTGATCTCGCCGGCCGGGACGGTCTCGCCTTCCTCGGCCGAGAACGGAGGCCAGTCCTCCGTCATCAGCATGAAGTAGGCGTGGGCGCGGGTGAGGTACGTCAGCGCGTTCCGCATCGGATTCCAGAGGCCCTCGGACAGCCGCCCTGTGAACAGGATCGAGAACCAGGCGATGATCACGCAGACGAACAGGATCAGGCTCTGGACCAGCGCGAGCAGCATGACGGGGATCCCGATGATCAGCCTGAATCCCGCCTTCAGGCGGCTGTACTGGTCGAGCGGCGGCGCGATGCCGACGCGGACCGGATAGTCGGGCGCCTCCTCGCCGCCGAACGGGGGCCACTCATCCCTCATCAGGTAGTAGAAGGAATTGACGCGGGTCGACATCCTCAGGAAGCCGGCGTTGAAGTTGTAGATGCCCTCCGGATACCGGCCGGTGAAGACGATCGCGAACCAGGCGATGATGGACGCGATCTGGGCCGCGATTCCGTAGAAGTACTGCACGATCTGCCACGGGATCGCGACGATGCTGCGAAAGAACGTGGTCAGGCGGTTGCGGCCATCAAGCGCCGGATCCGGCTGGTAAGTGATCGGGTACATAGTCTCTCCAAGGTCGAGGTCTGGCACACACGCGCCCGCCGGTGCGGGACCGGCCCCTCGGACGCGGAGCCACCCTATCCGACGCAACGGAGGCAGCTAGCCTTGCTGCCCCTCGATGACGCGAACCATGCTTGAAATCCCCGAACAACTGAAGCCCGCCGACGGGCGCTTCGGCTGTGGCCCCTCGAAGGTCAGGCCCGAGGCCCTCGCCAAGCTTGCGGGGCAGACGGACCTGATCGGGACGTCACATCGCCAGGCGCCGGTGAGGAACCTCGTCGGCCGCGTCCGAACCGGCCTCGGCGAGCTCTTCGATCTTGCCGATGAATACGAGGTCGTGCTCGGCAACGGCGGTACCACGGCTTTTTGGGATGCCGCGGCGGCCTGCCTCGTTCGCGAGCGCCCGCTGCATCTGAGCTACGGGGAGTTCTCATCCAAGTTCGCCAGGGTGACCGCAGGCGCTCCGTTCCTCGCCGACCCTGTTCTGATCGAGGCCGACCCCGGCGACGCCCCCGTTCCGGCGGCCGATCCGGGAGCGGACGTGATCGCGTGGGCTCACAACGAGACCTCGACCGGCGTGATGGTGCCTGTGGAGCGTCCGGAGGGGTCGGGAGAGAACCTGGTGCTGATCGACGCCACCTCGGGCGCCGGCGCGCTGCCGGTCGACATCCGGGAGGCCGACGCCTACTACTTCGCACCGCAGAAGGCCTTAGGGGCCGAAGGCGGTCTGTGGCTCGCGATCCTGAGTCCGGCGGCGATCGCGCGGATCGAGGAACTCGACGGAGCCGACGGCCGCTGGCAGCCCTCCTTTCTCTCCCTCGCGACCGCCCTGGAGAACTCCCGGAAGGACCAGACGTACAACACCCCTGCACTGGCGACGCTGTTCCTGCTGGCCGATCAGATCGAGTGGCTCCTCGATGGGGGCGGTCTCGAATTCGGCATCTCGCGCAGCCGCGCGTCGGCGACCCACCTCTACCGCTGGGCCGAGGCGTCGGATCTGGCGACGCCCTTCGTCGCAGACCCGGCGAAGCGCTCGTTGGTGGTCGGGACGATCGACTTCACCGAGGAGGTCGACGCCTCCGCCCTGGCCGAGACGCTGCGGGCGAATGGAATCGTCGACGTCGAGCCGTACCGCAAGCTCGGCCGCAACCAGCTGCGGATCGGCATGTTTCCGGCGGTCGATCCTCCCGACGTCGAGGCCCTGACTGCGTGCGTCGACTGGGTGCTGGAGAACTCCGAAGACGTAAGGCGATGAAGGTTCTGGTCAAGGAGAAGATCGCCGATGCCGGCGTCGACCTTCTGCGGGAGAGCTTCGACGTGGAGGTCGGTGTCGACTGGGACGGCGACCAGCTCGAGCGCCGGATCGGCGAGTTCGACGGGATCCTGATCCGCTCACAGACGGTGCTCACCGGCGATCTGATCGACCGGGCGGAAAACCTCAAGGTGATCGGGCGCGCCGGGACGGGAGTCGACAACGTCGATGTCGACGCCGCGACGCGGCGCGGGATCGTCGTCGCGAACGCGCCCGAGGCGAACTCGATCGCCGCCGCCGAGCACACGATGGCGCTGACGCTGGCCCTGTGCCGGAATATCCCGCAGGCGCACGCGTCGCTCGCCGCCGGAAAGTGGGAGCGCGGCCGCTTCAAGGGGACCGAGCTCTACGGAAAGACTTTCGGGGTGCTGGGCTTCGGCCGGATCGGCCAACTCGTCGCGGCCCGCGCGCAGGGGTTCGAGATGCCCGTGATCGCGTACGACAAATTCGTCACCGCCGAGCGCTTCCGCGAGCTCGGGGTGGAGGGAGTGGACGACGTGGGCGAGCTCTTTGCGCGGGCCGACTTCATCAGCCTCCATCTGCCGAAGACACCCGAGACCGTCGGGATCGTCGGTGCGGAGTCGATCCCGAGGATGCGAGAGGGGGTGCGGATCGTCAACTGCGCTCGCGGCGAGCTCGTCGACCTCGACGCGCTGCTCCAGGGACTGGAGTCCGGCAGGGTCGCCGGGGCGGCGCTCGACGTGTTCCAGGAAGAGCCCTTCGTTGACCATCCGATCCTCCAGCGCGACGACGTCGTCGTCACGCCCCATCTCGGCGCCTCGACCGAAGAGGCCCAGGACCGCGCGGGCGTCGTCACCGCCCAGCAGGTGACCGCAGCGCTCAGTGGTGGCGTGGTTACCACCGCGGTGAACATCGCCGCCGTCCGGCCGGAGGTGATGGAGCAGCTCGCCCCGTTCGTGCCCCTGTGCGAGAAGCTCGGGCGGCTTGCCCAGGCGCTCAACGAGGGAGCCCCCGAGCGCGTCGAGGTCGAGTTCCATGGTCGCCTGGCCGACCAGGACACGCGGATCCTTTCGATCGCGGCACTTGTCGGGATCCTCTCCGGACATACCGAAGAGCCCGTCAACCTGGTGAACGGCCCGCACATGGCCGAGGAGCGGGGAATCGAGCTGATCGAGACGCGAGACGCCGCCTCCGAGAACTTCACCGAGCTGGTCGTCGTCCGGCTGCACAGCGGCACAGACTCGGTGGAGGTTGCCGGCACCGGCGTCGGGCCCCGAAACATTCCCTACCTCGCACGCGTCTGGGGCGAGGACTTCTACCTGCCCTTCGCCGAGCACCTTGCGATCTTCCGCTACACCGATCAGCCGGGAATGATCGGGCGGGTGGGGACGGTGTTCGGCGAAGAAGGCGTGAACATCGTCTCGGCCGCGGTCGGCGCCGAGCCGGGCGGCGATACCGCGGTGATGGCGCTGACAATGGATGCCCCGGTGAACCCGCGGACGATCGATCGGATCCTCGAGCTGGACGGATTCTTCGTCGGCCGCGCGGTATCGCTCTGATCGTGAAGGCCGTCGTTCTCACCGGCCACGGGGAGCCCGAGGTCCTGGTCCCGTAGGGCGCTCTTATCGCCCCGGAGCGGGGTTACGATCAGCACATGAAGGGGACTGGCGCAAAATCCGGTTTCGCCCTGCTCGCATTCGTCGCCGCGTTCGCTCCCGCGACCGCGATGGCCGAGGCGGGGACCAGGGCGACGGTCTTCGCGGTCGAGGGGCGCGAGGCCACCACCGCCTCGGCGGTCAACATCCTCACGATCAACGACGATCGCGGTGTCGACAACCGGATCGGTGCCCACATCGATCCGAGCGGCAGACTGGTGCTGATCGCTCCGGAGGGATTGGGCGACCCGGATGGGGTGGGACCGAACTGCCAGCTGGACGACGCCAAGCCGGGTGAGGCGACCGCTCAGCAGGTGAGCTGTGCGCCGGGCTACATCGGGGCGATCGTCGGGGACCTCGGGAACGGCGCCGACACGTTCGACGCCGGGCCATCGTTGCCGGTCATGATCGGCGCAGTGATCGATGGCGTGCGGCGGCCTCTCCTCGGTGGTGCCGGTCATGACCGCCTGGTGGGCGGGCTCGGAGCCGATCTGCTCGATGGGGCTGGCAGCGGGGATTCGGTGATCGGAAACGGGGGCGAGGACCTCCTGGTGGGAGGCCACGGCGCCGACAACGTCGCCGGTGGAGCGGCGAACGACGTCCTCCAGGGCGGCGCCGGCCCGGACAAGCTCGCCGGCGGAGCGGGCCGTGACCTCTGCCGCGGCTCTGGTGGCAGGGACCGCGGGAAGAGCTGCGAGCTGGCAAGAACCATCCCCTAGGGCATCCAGCGCCGGAATAGTCTCCCGCCGATGGGCGTGACGGTCGCGAGCATCGGATCCCTGTACCAGAAGGGGATCGTCGACACGGGCAGGGAGGCGCATTTCCTGTTCTTCGTGGCCTTCCTGCTCACCTTCGGGTTCATCCGGACGAGCGCCCACATGATCCGGGCGCAGGTGAGCTGGTGGCCGGGGAACGTCTCGGTCGGGGGAACCCACATCCACCATCTCGTCTGGGGGATCCTGCTGGTGCTGATCTGGGGGTATCTCTCCGTCGCGTACCGGCCCGGAGACCCGTGGGCGGAGATCATCGCTGTGCTCTTCGGGATCGGGACCGGCTTGACGCTCGACGAGTTCGCCCTCTGGCTGAACCTCAAGGACGTCTACTGGGAGAAGGAGGGCCGCAAATCGATCGACGCCGTGATCATCGCCGCGGCCTTCTCCGGGCTGCTGCTCGTGGGACTGCGCGGCTGGATCGACGTCACCACCAAGGCCGAGGACTGGATTCAGGCCGTGGTCGGCTCGATCGGCCTGGTCGGTGTCGTCCTCGCCCTCGTGAACGCGGCGAAGGAGAAGTTCGGGATGGCGATCGCGAGCATCCTCGTCCCGGTCACGGGCCTGCCTAGTGCCGTCAGGCTGGCGAAGCCCAACTCGCTATGGGCGCGGCTCTTCTACCGGCGCGAGAAGAAGGAGCGCTCCGAGAAGCGGTTCGCCGGCCCGCGGGGGAAGCCCTTCTGGAAGCGCCGCGGCGAGCTACTCGGCCGGCTCCGGCTCCGGAGCAGAAGATCCCGATCGGCCTGAGAAGAGCAGCTCCTCGATGACGACACCGAGCGAGGCGGCAGTCGGGATCGCGAGCAGCGCGCCGAGGACCCCGGCGAGGTTGGCGCCGACGATCACGGCCACGATCGCGACGGCCGGATTCACCTTGAGCGCCCCGCCCTTGTAGAGGAGGGGCTGGATCACGCGGTCCTGGAGCTGCTGGTAGACGAGGAAGATGATCAGCCAGACGATCGCGTCGCCCGGCCCGCCGTCGATCAGCAGCACGATCGCCACTGAGAACCCGCCGATCGTCAGGCCGATCAGCGGGATCAGGTCGAGGAAGGCGACCAGGGCCGCCATCGGCAGCGCCAGGTGGAAGCCCTCGATCTCGAGGAAGATCCAGGTGAGGACGCCGGCGGCGATCGCGAGGAGCAGGTTGACGCTGACGTAGGCCTTCACCACCTCGGCCACCCGGCTGGCGATCCTGCGGGCCCTGCCGCGCTGCTCGGCGGGAAGCCTGGCGGTGCCGCGTTCCGCCATCCCGCGCCCGTCGAGCAGCAGGAAGAAGGTCAGCGTGATCACCGTGATGAACGCGATCAGGTGCTCGAGGAGGCTGACGGTGAAGGAGCCGAGCGTGCTCGCGCCGCTGCTGAGGTGAGACGGCAGCGTCTTCGCCTGCTCGGTGAGCTTGCTCGGTGATCCCGTACTTCGCGTTCAGCTCCTGGAACTGCTCGTTGTCGTCCGCCCAGTCCTCGAGGTCGGCGACGTAGGTCGGCAGCTTCTTCGCCAGCCCCTCGATGTCCGAGATGATCGGAGGGAGGATGTGCAGCACCAGGAAGACGAGCGCGGCGAAGGCGGCGACGTAGACGAGCAGGATCGCGAGGGCACGCGGCATCGATCCCTGCCCGGGCCAGAACCGCTGCAGCAGGCCCACCGCCGGATCGAGGGCGAGTGCGAGGAAGATCGCCGCCGCCACCCACTGGAGAGTCGTCCGCGTATGCAGCAGCGCGATCGCGAACAGCACCGCCACGCCGGCCCAGAACAGCGCGACGACGACGATCTTCGCGACCGCTCGCGCCTGGATCTGCTCCGCGCGCATCACCTGTGACGCTAAAGCTCGCCCCGGACCCAAACGTCATAAACGGCGCCTGCTCCGCTTCGCGTCGCGCCGCCGGACTTGGCCGGGCGCGGCTGCTGCGCTACTCTGGCGGGACCGATGACCCACCGGCTCCAGAGCCTGGCGCTTCACCTTCTCCTCCCCCTCCGGGGGGAGTAATCGCTGGGCGGCGCGATAGCCGCGAATTCAGAAAGGTCATCGGAGGTCTTAGGAGAAGGAGGTAGGTCATGAGCGAGGTCGACGGCGCACCCGGTCCGGTATCGGACGAGAACCGGGTCCACATCTTCGATACGACGCTGCGGGACGGCGAGCAGTCGCCGGGCATCTCCCTGAACACGCAGGAGAAGGTCGAGATCGCGCAGCAACTCGCGCGGCTCGGCGTCGACGTGATCGAGGCCGGCTTCCCGATCACCTCGCCCGGTGACTTCGAGGCGGTCGAGGCGATTTCCCGGAACGTCGACGGCCCGGTGATCTGTGGACTCGCCAGGACCCACAAGGCTGACATCGATGCCGCCTGGAATGCGATCAAGGGCGCGGAGCGGCCGCGGATTCACACGTTCATCTCGACCTCCGACATCCACATCGAGCACCAGCTCCAGACGACCCACGAGGACGTGAAGGGGCAGGCGAAGGCGGCGGTCGCCCTGGCCAAGTCCTACTGCGACGACGTCGAGTTCTCGCCGATGGACGCGACCCGGGCCGACGTCGAGTTCACAGCCGAGGTCTGCGCGATCGCAGTCGCCGAGGGAGCGAACGTGATCAACGTTCCCGACACGGTCGGCTACACCACTCCCGAGGAGTACGCGGCGTACTTCCGCAGGCTCTACGAGCTGGTCCCCGACCTGAAGGGTGTGGAGGTATCGGTCCACTGTCACGACGATTTGGGCCTCGCCGTCTCGAACTCCTACGCCGGCCTGCTTGCAGGCGCCCGTCAGGTCGAGTGCGCGGTCAACGGAATCGGTGAGCGGGCGGGCAATTGCTCGCTCGAGGAGATCGTGATGCTGCTCAGGACCCGGCGGGATGTCCACGGGCTCGACACCGGCGTCGACGCCCGGGAGCTCGCGCGGACGAGCCGGATGGTCTCGCGGCTGACCGGCTACTCCGTCCCGCCCAACAAGGCGGTGGTGGGCCGCAACGCGTTCGCCCACGAGTCCGGGATCCACCAGGACGGCGTCCTGAAGGAGCGCTCGACCTACGAGATCATGGACGCAACCGAGGTCGGTCTGGAATCCAACTCGATCGTGCTGGGCAAGCACTCCGGGCGTCATGCCCTGCAGGACGCTCTCAAAGACCTCGGCTTTGTGGTCGAGGGCGGCGCGCTGAATCAGGCGTTCAAGCGCTTCAAGGAGATCGCGGACAAGAAGAAGCAGGTCACGGCGCTCGATCTCGAGGCGATCGTCTCGGACGAGATGCGCGACTCGGCAGAGGCCTACAACCTCGGCTGGTTCGAGGTCGAAGCCGGCTCGGAGCGCGCGCCGGAGGCCCGGGTGTCCGTCGTTCTGCCGAGCGGCGAGGAGTCCACGGCGCAGGCCTCGGGAGACGGGCCCGTCGACGCGATCTTCGGCGCGATTCGCCAGGCGACCGGTACCGACGCGGAGCTCCAGCGCTTCGAGGTCGAAGCGATAACCGGCGGCACCGACGCGCTCGGTCAGGTGAGTGTCTCGGTGCGGGCGAACGGCAAGCTCGCCAGCGGCCAGGGTGTCGCGACCGACATCCTCGAGGCGGCGGCGCGGGCGTTCGTGCGGGCGACCTCCAACGCGCTCGAGGGCGTCGCCGTCCGCGAGGCCGAGGAGGCGACCGCGGACGCGATCGTCGAGCGCACGCCAGGCCCGTAACCCGCCGCAATAGCCTGGCGGCGTGAAGCTACCGACGGCGCCTCAGGCCGATTCCCGCTTTTGGTGGCTCTGGGAGCGGTTCACCGATTTCCACACGCTCGCCTACAAGGCGAGCCGCGGGCGGATCGGAGGGACGTCGGCGGGCGCGCCCACCGCCCTGGTGGAGTCGGTCGGGCGAAAGAGCGGAAAGCGCCGCACCCACCCGTTGATCGCTGCACCGGACGGCGCGAACTTGGTGGTCGTCGCCTCGAAGGGCGGGATCGACCGCCATCCGGCCTGGTATCTGAACCTGAAGGCGAATCCCGAGACCGACGTCTGGTGGAAGGGCCGGAAGAGCCGGATGCGGGCGCGCGACGCGACGGACGCCGAACGGGAGCGGCTGTGGCCGTTGATGTGCGAGATCTATCGCCCGTACGAGAGCTACCAGCTCCGGACGGAGCGACAGATCCCCTTGGTCGTGCTTGAACCCGTTTGAACGGTCAACATACATACGTATGTGATAACGTACGCCGCAATGGCGACGAAGGTGGACCCAACCGTCCCCGCAACCAACACGATCGGCGAGCGGGTCAGGAGCCTGCGCGAGGCGATGGACCTGTCGCTGCGGGACCTGGCCGAGCGCAGCGGCGTCAGCGCTCCGATGCTGTCGCAGGTGGAGCGCGGCGAGACCAGTCCGACGCTCGCGGTCGCCGAGAAGATCGCCGCCGGCCTCGAGCTGAGCCTGTCCCAGCTACTGCGGCTCGATGAGGGGCGCCATGTGATCGTGGTGCGATCCGGTGACCGGCGCACCCGTCGCAAGCGGGGCCACGCCGTCGAGGAGCTGACCCCGCCTCTCCCGGGACAGCGCGCCGACGTCTCCGCGCACACCCTGGCGCCCGGCGCGGCGACCGGCGGCCTCGACGACCCGCCGATCCACGAGCCAGGCAGCCGCGAGACGGCGGTCGTCCTGGAGGGATCCATCGAGCTCTTCATCGACGGGCAGCGCCACGAGCTCGCGAGAGGGGGACAGCGTCACGTTCGATGCCGATCTGCCCCATCATTTCGAGAACAACGCCTCGGCCGACGCGCGATTCGTCGCGGTCGTCGCGGCTGGGCTGCGACGAGGCTAGGAGGATCCAGTCCGGATGACCAAGAACCTGTTCGAGAAGATCTGGGACGCACACGAGGTCGACCGCGACCTGATCTACATCGACCTCCATCTCGTCCACGAGGTGACCTCGGCCCAGGCCTTCGACGGGCTGCGTCTGGCAGATCGCGGCGTCCGCCGCCCGGACAAGACGCTCGCCACCGCGGACCACAACGTCCCGACGGACGGGACCCCGGCCGCCCGTCTGATCGCCGACGAGCTCTCCCGGAAGCAGGTCGAGGCGCTCGAGGCGAACTGCGAGGAGTTCGGGATCCCGCGTGTACTCGCTGGGCTCTGACCGGCGGGGGATCGTCCACGTGATCGGCCCCGAGCTCGGCGTGACCCAGCCGGGGATGACGATCGTCTGCGGCGACTCCCACACCTCCACGCACGGCGCGTTCGGCGCCCTTGCGTTCGGGATCGGCACCTCGGAGGTCGAGCACGTTCTGGCTACCCAGACCCTGCTTCAGCGCAAGCCGAAGACGCTGCGGATCAACTACTCCGGCGAGCTCGGCTTCGGCGTCACCTCCAAGGACCTGATCCTGGCGACGATCGGCCGCCTCGGCACTGGAGGGATGCAGGGCTACGCGGTCGAGTACGCGGGCCCCGCGATCGAGGCCCTGTCGATGGAGAACCGGATGACCATCTGCAACATGACGATCGAAGGCGGCGGCCGCGCCGGGATGGTCGCTCCCGACGAGACGACCTTGGAGTACGTGCGTGGCCGACCCGGCGCCCCCGAGGACTTCGAGTCCGCGGTCGAGCGCTGGCGCGAGCTGCCGAGCGACGAGGGCGCGAGCTTCGATCGTGAGGAGGAGATCGACGCGGGTGGCATTTCGCCGATGGTCACATGGGGCACCACGCCGGGAATGGTCGTCGAGGTGACCGATGCGGTTCCCGATCCCGCAGCGATGGACTCGCCCGCAGACCGCGAGGCGGCCGAGCGGGCTCTCGCTTACATGGATCTTCAGGCCGGAACGCCGATGCAGGAGATCCCCCTGGACCGCGTCTTCATCGGGTCCTGCACCAACTCACGGATCTCGGATCTCCGCGAGGCGGCCGCGATCGTGGAGGGCCGCAAGATCGCGAGCTCGCTCCGTGGCATGGTCGTCCCCGGCTCTCAGCAGGTGAAGGAGCAGGCCGAGCAGGAGGGGCTCCACGAGGTGTTCGAGGCGGCCGGGTTCGAGTGGCGGGAGTCCGGCTGCTCGGCGTGCCTGGGGATGAACCCGGACATCCTCAGCCCGGGCGAGCGCTGCGCATCGACCTCGAACCGGAACTTCGAGGGGCGCCAGGGCGCGGGCGGGCGCACCCATCTGGTCAGCCCGAAGATGGCCGCCGCGGCAGCAGTCGAGGGCCGCTTCGTCGACATTCGCGAGTGGAGCTAGGGACGCCCATGGACGCGATCGACATCATCGAAGGCCGCGTCGCCGTGCTCGACCGCTCCGACGTCGACACCGACCAGATCATCCCGAAGCAGTTCCTGAAGCGGATCGAGCGGACGGGGTTCGGCGAGTTCCTCTTCTACGACTGGTTCCGCTCGGGGGAGATCGAGCTCGAGCCGCACCCGATCCTGGTCACCGGCCGAAACTTCGGCTCCGGCTCCTCGCGCGAGCACGCGGTCTGGGCGCTGAAGGACTTCGGCTTCGACGCGGTGATCGCACCGTCGTTCTCGGACATCTTCTTCTCCAACTGCACCAAGAACGGGCTGCTTCCGGTGATCCTCGACGAGGAGCATTGCCGCGCCGTCGCCGGGGCGGGCGAGGCGCGGATCGACCTCGACGATCAGACGGTGAACTGCGCGGACGGCGTCTTTTCATTCGAGATCGACGAGGAGATCAAGCACCGTCTCCTGAACGGGCTGGATGACGTCGCGATGACGCTCGAGCGGGGCGAGAGGATCGACGAGTTCGAGGCGGCGGGCCGGGCCGATGTGGGCCCGGTGACCACCGCGCTGTGACCGCCTCCTCCAACCCGATGAACACGGGTCCCAGGGACTGGGACGCCGAAACGTACGACCGGGTCTCCGATCCTCAGTTCGAGTGGGGGCTGGAGGTCCTGGAGCGCCTCGATCTGAACGGGGACGAGACCGTGTTGGACGCGGGCTGTGGCTCGGGCCGCGTGACCGCTCGCCTGCTCGAGAAGCTGCCGAACGGGCGTGTCCTGTGCGTCGATGCGTCCGAGTCCATGATCGAGGTGGCGCGCAGCACGCTTGGGGACCGAGCCGACTACCTCGTCGCCGACCTGCAGGAGCTCGAGGTGGACGATCCCGTGGACGTCATCTTCTCCACCGCCACCTTCCACTGGCTGCTCGACCACGATCGTCTCTTCGCGCAGCCTGCACGCCGCTCTCAAGCCCGGTGGCCGCCTGGTCGCACAGTGCGGCGGGGTCGGCAACGTCGCCGACTCACGCCGACGGCCATCGCGACGTGTCGCATCGCGTCACGAGTATGCGAAGTACTTCGGCGACATGAGAATCCTGTGGAATTTCGCCTCCCCGGACGAGACCGAGGAACGGCTGCGGCGAGCGGGGTTCGATCAGGTCAGCTGCTGGTTGCAGGACAAGCCCGTGCAGCCCGAGGACCCCTACGAGTTCACGACCACGGTGACGATGGGGCCCCACCTCTCGCGCATGCCGAAGGAGCTCCACCGCCCCTTCGCCGAGGCCGTGCTGGCGCAATCCGACGACCCGCTCATCCTGAATTACGTGCGGCTGAACATCGACGCCGTATCCTCCGCGTAGGGTCAGCGACCCGAGCAGGGGGGTGAGAGACCTAGTGATCCGCCGATGAAGATCGTCCTTCTTCCCGGTGACGGGATCGGCCCCGAGATCGCCGAAGCGGCGAAGCGGGTTCTCGATGCACTCGGGGATTTCGAGATCACCGAGCTTCCGATCGGGGGCGCCTCGATCGATCGGCACGGCACGGCGCTCACGGACGAGGTGCTGGGGCAGTGCCGGAGTGCGGACGCCGTCCTCCTCTGCGCGGTCGGCGGCCCGAAGTGGGACACGACCGACCCTGACAAGCCGCGGCCCGAGCAGGGACTGCTCGGGCTTGCGCAAGGGCCTCGGCCTGTTCGCGAATCTGAGGCCGGTGCGCCCCAGCGAGGCGCTGCTGGACGCCAGCCCGCTGCGGCGCGAGCGGATCGAGGGCACGGACCTGCTCGTCGTCCGCGAGCTCACCGGCGGCATCTACTTCGGCGAGTCGGGGCGCGACGGGGATCGCGCCCACGACGACTGCGCCTACACCGTCGAGGAGATCGATCGGATCGCGCGCGTCGGCTTCGAAGCGGCGGGGGAGAGGCGGGGCAAGCTCACCTCGGTGGACAAGGCAAATGTCCTGGAAACGTCGCGTCTGTGGCGGGAGACGGTCACCCGCCTGGCGCCGGAGTACGAGGGAATCGCGCTCGACCACCTCCTGGTGGACAACGCGGCGATGCAGCTGGTCTCGCGGCCGGCCGACTTCGACGTGATCGTCACGGAGAATCTGTTCGGCGACATCCTCAGCGACGAGGCGGCGATGCTCACCGGCTCGCTTGGGATGCTGCCCTCGGCGAGCCTGGGCGCGAAGGGACCGGGCCTCTTCGAGCCGGTCCACGGCTCCGCACCGGACATTGCCGGCACCGGCAAGGCGAACCCCCTGGCCACGTTCCTGTCGGTGGCGATGATGCTCCGCTACGGGCTGGGCATTCACGACGGGACCAGCCGGCTCGAGGCGGCCGTCGACTCGGCGCTCGCGCAGGGCCTTCGCACGCCTGACCTGGCCGGCGGGAAGGACACCCGCGAGGTCGGGACCGAGGAGATGACCGAGGTCGTGCTCTCCTCGCTGGGCTAGCGCCTGCGGCCTTCAGGCTCGCCGATCGACTCTCGACTCCATCAGCGCCAGCAGCTTCGTCGTCGTGCTCCAGCTGCGGAGGGTCATGTTCTTGTACTCGGGCCGCGAGGCGATCTTGTTGATCCGGCTGCTCGTAGCCTTCGCGACGAGCCGCGAGAGATAGAGGACGCCTTTCCCCGCCCACGCGCGGTCGACGCCCTCCCGGATCTCGACCACGCTGAACGCCTTCTTCACCGTCAACGGCTTCCGCACGAAGACCACGTCCCACAGGTGGGACTTCGCACCGGACCCGCGGGGGGCTCCCTCGACCACGGCCCTCAGCTGCGCCTCGGTCAGCAGCACGACCTTCAGCTCGATGCCGAAGCGCCGGGTCAGCTCCGACTCCATCCGGGCCGCCAGCTCCTCGCGCCTCTGCCTTGGAGCCCGGAACAGCACGTTCCCGCTCGCGATGTAGGTCGCGACGTCGGCGAGCCCCATCTCCTCGAAGGCAGCGCGAATCTGGGCCATCTTGACGAGATTCTTGCCGCCGACGTTGACGCCGCGAAGCAGGGCGAGGTATTGGAAGGCCATCGGCGGCCGTTGTCTATCAAGGCTCCTGGCCGGCAAGCGGTTTGTTGCCCGGGGGCGTACGCATCGTTCATACTGATCGCCTCGTGGAGAAGGCCGAGTTGATCTGGAAGAACGGCGAGTTCGTCCCCTGGGACGAGGCGAATGTGCACGTCCTCACGCACGGGCTGCACTACGGAAGCGGTGTCTTCGAGGGAATCCGCTGCTACGACACGGAGATCGGTCCGGCGATCTTCCGCCACCAGGACCACCTCGATCGCCTTGCGAAATCGGCCGAGCTCTACTACCTGCCGCTCACCCACTCGCTCGAGGAGATCCGCGAGGCGACCAAGGAGCTGATCCGCCGCAACGGGCTTCGCAGCTGCTACATCCGCCCGCTCGCCTTCCGCGGCTACGGCGAGATGGGGCTCTATGCGAAGAGCGCTCCGGTCGAGGTGATCATCGCCGTCTGGCCGTGGGGCGCCTACCTGGGCGAGGAGGGGAAGAAGAAGGGCATCCGGGCGAAGGTCTCATCGTGGCGGCGGATCTCGCCCGCCGGCCTGATCCCGCACGCAAAGGCCTCCGGCCAGTACCTGAACTCGATCCTGGCGAAGACCGAGAGCGCCAATGCCGGCTACGACGAGGCGATCCTGCTCGACGAGCGTGGATTCGTCTGCGAGGGCTCCGGCGAGAACATCTATCTGGTCCGTGACGGCGAGATCGTCACGCCGGGGCACGCGTCCTCGATCCTCGACGGGATCAATCGCAAGTCGGTGATCCAGATCGCCCGCGACCTCGGCTACACGGTGGTCGAGCGCGACGTCGCCCGGGCCGAGCTCTACCTCGCGGAGGAGGTCTTCCTGACGGGCACGGCGGCCGAGCTGGTCCCGGTCCGCGAGATCGATGACCACGACGTCGGCGAGCCGGGCGAGACCACCCGGGTGATCCAGGGCAAGTTCGACGACGCGCTCCACGGGCGGCTCGAGGAGTACCGCGAGTGGCTCGACCCCGTCGGTGAGCCCACCGCCGAGGCTCCGCGTGAACCAACTCCAGCGGAAGTCGAAGCCGAGGAGGTCGGAGAGCCGGCCTCCGGTACATTGGGTTCCTGATGCTGCACCGCTTCACAGGGCGAATTACGCAGGCCGCCGTCGCTTAGCGACGCGGTCTCCGCACGACCCCGCTCGGGGTTCACGTTCCCTTACGAGGCAGAAAGGCAGCAATGAGACAGGTACTCCTCTACGACACGACTTTGCGCGACGGCATGCAGGGCCAAGGCATGAACCTGTCCGCGCAGGAGAAGGTCCGCGTGGTGCGCAAGCTCGACGAGCTCGGGATCCACTTCATCGAGGCCGGATTCCCCGGCTCGAACCCGAAGGAGCTCGAGCTCTTCGAGATGCTTGCCGACGTCAAGCTCGAGCAGGCGCAGATCGTCGCTTTCGGGATGACCCGCCGCCGCGACACCGACGCGGCTGACGACGAGGCGCTCAAGGTGCTCGTCGTCGGGATTCGCACCCGTGGTCACCCTCGTCGGGAAGACCTGGGGCCTTCACCTCGAGAAGGTGACCAAGGTGAGCCGGGAGGAGAACCTCGCGATGATCGCCGATTCGGTCGCCTTCCTCCGAGAGTCCGGCAAGCGGGTGATCTATGACGCAGAGCATTTCTTCGACGGCTACCGCGACGACCCGGGATATGCGCTCGAATGCCTCCGCGCTGCAGCCGAGGCGGGGGCCGAGAACCTGACGCTGTGCGACACGAACGGCGCCAGCCTTCCGGGCCAGGTCGCCGAGGCGGTGGGCGCCGTGGTGGGTGAGCTCGACACGGCGGTCGGCATTCACACCCACAACGACCTCGATTGCGCGGTGGCCAACTCGCTCGCCGCAGTAGAAGAGGGCGCATCTCTGGTCCAGGGGACGATGAACGGGATCGGCGAGCGGACGGGCAACGCCAACCTGACCTCGATCCTGCCCGCGCTCCAGCTGAAGATGGGCTGCCGCTGCGTCGACGACGAGCGGCTCTCCCGGCTCACCGGGATCGCCCACTTCGTGGACGAGCTGCTCAACCTGACGCCCGACCCCGACCAGCCGTTCGTCGGCCGGAATGCGTTCGCCCACAAGGGAGGGATGCACGTGGCGGGTGTGAACGCGGACGCGCGGACGTTCGAGCACATGGACCCCGAGCTCGTCGGCAACGAGCGCGAGCTGGTCGTATCGGAGCTCTCGGGCAAGGGCACGGTCCTCGGTCGGGCAGAGCGGGCGGGCATTGCGCTCGATGACGATCAGGCGGCGCGGGCGCTGCGGACGGTGAAGGAGCGCGAGCACCGCGGCTACCACTACGAGGCCGCGGACGCCTCGTTCGAGCTCCTTCTGCGTAGGGAGACCGGCCGCTACGAGCCGCTCTTCCGCCTGGAGGGCTTCCGGGTCCTCGTCGAGAAGCGTGAGGACGGCAAGGTCGTCACCGAGGCGACGATCAAGATCTGGGTCGAGGGGGAGCGATACCTGCGCACCGCCGAGGGGAACGGGCCCGTGAACGCGCTCGACACGGCACTGCGCGGCGCGATCATCGACCGCCATCCGCATCTCGCGGACATCGAGCTCACGAACTACAAGGTCCGGATCCTCGACGAGCACCACGGCACAGGCGCTGTGACCCGCGTCCTGCTGGACTCCTCGGATGGGGAGCGGGAGTGGGGCTCGATCGGGGTCTCCGAGAACATCATCGAGGCCTCATGGGAGGCACTGGTCGACTCGCTCGAGTACGCCTTCCAGCCACGCGAAGAGAGAGCCGCGCCGAGTGAACGAGCCGATACCGCTCGCACGCCCTGAGCTCGGCGAACGCGAGGAGGAGTTGCTGCTGGAGGTGGTGCGCTCCGGCACGCTCTCGCTCGGGCCGAAGCTCGATCAGTTCGAGCGCGACTTCGGCCGCTGGCTTGGCGGTGAGGCCTACGCGGTAGCGGTCGCCAACGGCACGGCGGCACTTCATCTCGGCGTGAGAGCGCTGGGCTGGGGCGAGGGCGACGAGGTGATCACCAGCCCGCTGAGCTTCGTCGCCTCCAGCAACTGCCTGCTCTACGAGGGCGCAACGCCGGTGTTCTGCGATGTCGACCCGGTGACACTGACTCTCGACCCGGCTGCCGCGGCGGAAGCGGTGGGGGAGAGAACCTCGGGAATCCTGCCCGTTCATATCTTCGGCTACCCGGCCGACCTGCCCGCGATGGCGCAGCTGGCCGGGGAGCGCGGGCTCGGGATCCTCGAGGACGCTTGCCAGGCGCTCGGCGCGGTCGATCGGATGGGACGCCGCGTTGGGACAGCCGGAAACCTCGCCACCTTCGCGTTCTACGCCAACAAGCAGATGACGACGGGGGAGGGGGGCGTCCTTGTCACTCCTGACGCGCGATGTCGCCGAGCTGATCCGAAGCGAGCGGAACCAGGGTCGTGCCCCGGACATGAACCAGGTCGAGCACGACCGCGTGGGCTTCAACTACCGCCTCACCGACCTGCAGGCGGCGATCGGGATCGCCCAGGTCGAGCGGATCGACGAGCTCCTCAACGCGCGCGACGACGTCGCCGCCCTCTACCGCGAGCGCCTCACCCAGCTCGGAGCGGAGCCCGCCGGCGAGCACGATCAGGACGACCTCGTCCTTCCGTGCGAGAACCGCGGCGACGAGCGTCGCAGCTGGTTCGTCTTCTGCGTCCAGCTGCCGCCGAAGGCCGACCGCGACGCCGTGATCGCGGCGCTCGGGGAGCGCGGAATCGCCTCGAAGGCGTACCTCCCCTGCATCCACCTGCTGCCGCCGTATCGGGAGCGGTTCGGCTTTGCGGGCGGCGAGTTCCCGGTCGCGGAGCGGGTCGCCGAGCTCTCTCTGGCACTGCCCTTCTTCGCCTCGATGAGCGAGGGGCAGGTCGACCGGGTCTGCACGGCGCTCGCCGAAGCCCTCGAAATCCGGCCCTAGACTTGATTCGAGGGTGCTCCGCATATGCGAGGGCGCGCGCCAGCGCGACCCGTGAAATGCAGGAGGAGCAACCCGTTTGATGATGAACCGGTTCGGCGAAGAACAGGACCCGCTGTTCAGGCGGATCAACTCCTCGATCTCGTTCGACTGGCGCCTCGCGCCATTCGACGTCGAGCAGTCGAAGGCGCACGCTCGCGCGCTCGCCCGGCTGGGCGTGCTCGATGACGGGGAGCTGGGCGAGATCACCGACGGCCTGGACCGGGTCGGCGCAGAGCTGGAGCAGGGCCGGTTCGAGTTCCGGGACGACGACGAGGACATCCACATGGCGGTCGAGCGGCGCCTCACGGAGCTGATCGGGCCGGTGGGGGGAAAGCTCCACACGGCCCGCTCGCGAAACGACCAGGTCGCGACGGACCTTGCGCTGCTGGTCCGCTCGCACTCGGCGCGGGCGATCGCGCTGCTCGAGGCGCTGATGGACTCGTTGGTCGGATTGGCAGAGGCTCATCGCGACTGGCCCGCTCCGGCCTACACGCACCTCCAGCGCGCCCAGCCGGTCTACCTGGGCCATCACCTTCTCGCCTACTTCTGGATGTTCGAGCGGGACACCCGCAGGTTCTTCCGCGCGGCCGAGGCGACCGGGGAGATGCCCGCTGGATCGGGGGCACTCGCCGGCCTCAATTGGGATCTGGATCGCGACGGGATCGCGGCCGACCTCGGCTTCGACCGCCCGGCGCCCAACTCCCTCGACGCGGTCTCGAACCGGGACTTCGCCCTCGACTACCTGTCCGCGGCATCGATCTGCGCGATGCATCTCTCACGGCTTGGCGGGGAGATCGTGCTCTGGTCGAGCCAGGAGTTCGGATTCTGCGAGTTGCCGGATTCGTTCGCGTCGGGTTCGAGCATCATGCCCCAGAAGAAGAATCCGGATGCCGCCGAGCTCCTTCGCGGCAAGGCGCCGCGCGTCGCCGCCTCCTTCTTCAGCCTGCTGGGGACGATGCACGCCCTGCCACTCGCCTACAGCAAGGACCTGCAGGAGGACAAGGAGCCTCTGTTCGACGCCGTTGACACCCTCGAGCTGGGCCTGGCGGCCGCCGCGGGGATGCTCGACGGGATCCGCTTCGATCGCGAGCGGCTCGCAGCCGCCGCGGCGGACGAGATGCTCGCCGCCACCGACTTGGCGGACGCGCTCGTGCGCGAGGGTGTGCCCTTCCGTGAGGCCCACGGCCTGGTTGGCGGCTTGGTCAGGGCGGCGGTGGCTTCCGGCAGTCGCCTGGCGGACCTCGCAGATACGGAGCTCGATGGCGTTCCGGAGGGCGCGAAGGCCGCCGTGCGGCGCGCGCTGGAGACCGGCCAGACGATCGAGTCGAAGGTCTCCGCCGGCGGCACCGCGGGTGCGCGGGTCGAAGATCAGCTGGAACGGGCGCGGCAGGCGCTGGCCGCACTGCGCGGGTGAACAGGGACTTCTTCAACCGCTCCGTGCACGAGGTCGCGCGTGAGCTGATCGGCTGCCGGCTGGCGGTGGGGGAGACCGCCGGGGTGATCGTAGAGTCGGAGGCCTACGACGCCTCCGACCCCGCCTGCCACGCCTACATCGGCAGGACCCCCCGAAACGAGGTTCTGTTCGGCCCGCCGGGATGCGCGTACGTGTACCTCTCCTACGGGATCCACAGCCTGCTGAACGCCGTCGCGGAACGCGAGGGAAGCGCGGCCGCTGTGCTGATCCGCGCGCTCGAGCCGACCGACGGGATCGAGCTGATGCGCTTGCGGCGCCGGCGCGAGCGGGTGTCGGATCTCTGCTCGGGTCCCGGCAAGCTCACCGAGGCACTCGGCGTTGGCCTCTCGCTGAACGGGGCGGATCTTCTTGCGCCCCCGTTCGAGATCTCCCAGCCCGAGCCGGCCGCGAGCGAGGTCGAGATCGTCGCGTCGCCGAGGATCGGGATCACCAAGGCCGCCGAGCTCCCGTGGCGCTACTGCGCCGCCGGCAGCCGGTACGTATCGCGGCCATGGCCATCCATCACGGCCCGGGCCGCCTGAAGAGCTACAACCCCGTTCCGCCGGTGCCGCTGACGCCGCCGGTGCTGCCGCCGCCGGAGGGGGCCGGCGCCGGGGCCGGCACGCGGCCCGCGCTGCCGCCGCCACCGGAATTTCCGCCACCCGAGGACGATCCCGAGGAGGAGCTGGACCCGCTGCTCGAGTCGGAGTCATAGGAATAGCTTCCGGAGGAGCTCGAGTCGGAGTCGTCGTCCCCATCCTCCTCGGCGGCCTTCTCCTCGGCCTCGTGCGCGGCCCTGATGTCCCCGAGCTCGCTGATCACCGCGTTCCAGATCAGCGCGGGCCAGGTACCGCCGTCGACCGGACCGCCGTTGTACTCGGTCTCCATCGGCGTGTTCGTATCGCGGTGGCCGACCCAGACGCAGGCCACGAGATCCGAGTCATCGTCGCCGCCGCAGAACCAGGCGTCGCCGTTGTTCTCGGTTGTTCCCGTCTTGCCGAACTCGGCGAGGGACGCGACCTGGCCGGTGCCGGCGCTGCTCACCGGCCCCGCAAGCAGAGACTTGACGGTCTCGCCGACGTCCTCGGGGACCACCCGCTCCTTGATCGTGTGGTTCTTCCGGTCCGCCTTTCCGTTCGGGTTCACGATCTCGCTGATCGCGACCGGGCCGAGCTGGTCCGGGTCGCTCTTGTCGTCCCCGGGCTCGGTGTCGAGGCTGCCGCTCACCCGCTCGCCCTGGTTCCCGATCGTCGTAAACGCGTGGGCCATCTCGAGCGGGGTGACGCCCTGGCGCAGTCCGCCGAGGACCATGGCGGGGTTCGCCGGGTGGCCGTCGTTGATGTCGGTCTGGATGCCCATCCGGTCGGCGGTCTCGGCGATGATGTTGAGGGAGCGCTGCGGGCTGTTGACGATGTTCATCCCGAGCTCGGCGAAGACGGAGTTGTCGGAGTAGGTGGTCGCGCTCGACAGCGAGACGCATGAGCCGAAGTAGCGGTCCTCGTAGTTGTGGACCTCGAAGACCTCCTTGCCCTTGGTGCCGGGCACGGGGAGCTCCTTCTGCTGGGACGGATAGCACTCGCTGGGCGAATGGCCGTTCTCCAGGGCCGCCGTGAGGGTGAACGGCTTGAACGCCGAACCAGCCTGGCGGTGGCCCGAGGTTGCAAGGTTGAACGGGTAGCGGTCGAAGTCGGAGCCGCCCACCATCGCCTTGATCTCGGCGGTCTTGGTATCGAGCACGACAACCGAGGCGGTGGGGGCGATCCCGCTCAGCATCCCGCTCGCGATCTCCTGCGCTGCCTCCTGCATCTCGAGGTCGATCGTCGTGTGGACGTCCAGGCCGCCGCTGAAGGCGCGCCCGGGGCCGTACAGATCGACGACCTGCTGGCGCAGCCAGTCGGTGAAATACGGGGCAAGCGAGTCACCCTTCGGGGTCTCGATGTCCGAGGCGGCCGGCGGTGCCTCGGCGACCGACTCCTCGAGCTGCGTGTCGTCGATGTAGCCCTGCTCGTTCATCTTCTGGAGGACGAGATTCCGCCGCTCCAGCGCGAACTGCGGGTTGACGCGTGGAGAGAACTGCGACGGCGATGTGATGATTCCCGCGAGCATCGCCGCCTCGGCGGGGGTGAGCTCCTTCGCGCACGGATCGCCGCCCGCCCGGCCGCAGCCGGGGTGCTTCGCTCCGAAGTAGGTCCGCGCCGCCGCCTCGATCCCGTAGGCGCCCTCGCCGAAGTAGACGGTGTTCAGGTACTCGGTGAGGATCTTGTCCTTGTCCCACTCGTCCTCGAGGTGGTAGGCCAGGGCCGACTCGCGGAACTTCTGCAGCACTGTCCGGTTGCCTTGGGCCTCGAGGGCGTTCTTGATGAACTGCTGCGTGATCGTCGAGGCGCCCTGGGTGGACCCACCCGGGACCAGGTCGTTGACGAGCGCCCGCGTCATTCCCCGAATGTCGACGCCGCCGTGCTCGTAGAAGCGCTCGTCCTCGATCGCCACCGTCGCAGACTTCATGTAGGGGGAGATGTCGGCCGACTCGACCAGGATGCGCCTGTTGTTGTTCAGGAGCGTCCCGATCTTGTTGCCCTGGTCGTCGAAGACCTCGGAGTTCTGCGCCTCCGCGAACTCCTTCCGGTTCTCGAGCTGCGGCAGGTCGCGCGAGATCGCCATCATCATCCCGAAGAAGAGGGAGACGATCGCCAGCAGGCCGAGGCCGGCCACGATGATCGCGAGCCGGAGCCACTTGATCCGGCCGGGCTGGGGCTTGCGGGGGCGCCGTGAGCCGATCCGACGCGGAAGACGGGGCGGCGGCGGCTTGCCGTCGCCGTCGGCGGGACGGGGACCGGGAACCCTGGCCGGAACGCGCTCGCGAAGGGCGACGATCCTGCCGCGGCCCTCGGCGATCCGCTCGCCACCGACCCGACGGAGGCTCTTCACACCGCCACGGAAGGCGTTTCGCATCGCCGAGCTCCGCCGCGCCACGCCGCTCTTCTGCGGCTGGTTCTCGAGCACCGACTCGAAGTCGACGTCGCCGTCCTCGAGGTCGCCGTCGCGACGGCGTTCGCGCTCCTCGTTCAGATCCAGAATCGGGCTGGGCCGGCGTGAGGCTCGGCGGCGGGCCTCCTTCGCGAAGTTGCGCGCCTCGCCCGGAGTGGGGGGCCGGCGGGACCGTCGTCCTCTTGCTCGCGGAGCGCGGTGAGGTCCTCCTCGAGGGTCTCCTCGAAGTCGATCCAGTCGTCATCTCCGCGCTCCGAGGTGCCTTTCTCCTCGCGATAGAGCAGGTCGCCGCTGCGGTTGAGGAGGTCCCTCGCTCGGGCCGCGTAACCGCGCGAGCCGTCGCCGGACCCGTTTTCGTTCCCGTCGCCTTCCGAACGGGCCGGGCGCTGCCGGCGGGGTGGGCGCTGCCGGCGGGGCCGGCGCCGCCTCCTGGGAGGCTCGGGCTTCGGCTCGCCGGCGGGCGGGGCCGAGCGCCCAGGTCCCGGCTCGGAGTCGCCGAACCCGAAGTCGAGCTCCTCGAGGCCGCCGAGGTCGCTGCCGTTCCCGGATTCGGGGTCGGGCCGGTCTCGGCCGTTGCCGCTCTCGGGTGTGTCCGTTGCCTCGTCAGGCTCGCGTTCCTGCGTGCGCGAACCCGACCGGCCCCGGTTTAGGTCGAAGTCGAAATCGAAATCGTCTGTCATGTTGCAAAAGGGGCGACTCGGATTCCCGGCCTGCGCCCGGATCCAGCTAGTGCCTGAACATCCATATCTGGGAGCGTCTTTCGGAGCGGGTCGCGCTCATGCGCGCCCTCGCATCGACTGCGCCCCGGCCAGGCGGAAGTGGGCAGTCTAGCATTGCCCCTGTGACGGAATTCGGGGGACAGGCGCGCCTTTTCGCGACCGATCAGGCGTGGATCATTGCCGTGCTCAGGCATGGCTGACCTCGACATTCTCAAGCGCGGGGCGGACGAGGTGCTGCCCGACGGACGGCTGGAGGAGCAGCTCGCCTCCGGTGACCCGCTCCGTGTGAAGCTGGGGATCGACCCAACGGCGCCCGACATCCATCTCGGCCACGCCGTCGTCCTCACCAAGCTCGCCCAGTTCCAGCAACTCGGGCACCGGCCGGTCCTGATCATCGGCGACTACACCGCCCGCGTCGGCGATCCGAGCGGGCGCGACTCGCAGCGGCCGATGCTCTCGCCCGAGCAGATCGACGCCAACGCCCAGACCTTTCAGGACCAGGCGTTCAAGGTGCTCGACCGTGACGCGACCGAGGTGCGGTTCAACAGCGAGTGGCTCGACATGCCGGCGCAGCAGCTGTTCGAACTCGTCGGGAAGGTGACGGTCGCGCGGCTGCTCGAGCGGGAGGACTTCACCAAGCGGATGAAAGCCGATCAGCCGATCTCCGCGTTGGAGCTGCTCTATCCGATCCTCCAGGGCTACGACTCGGTGGCGGTGCGCTCGGACGTCGAGCTCGGGGCACGGACCAGAAGTTCAACCTGCTGTTCGCCCGGGACATCCAGCGTGCCTACGGCGTGCCCGAGCAATCCATCGTCACGACGCCGATCCTGCCCGGGCTCGACGGCACCCGAAGGATGAGCAAGTCCCTCGGCAACTACGTGGGAGTGACGGATCCTGCCGAGGAGATGTTCGGGAAGCTGATGCGGATACCCGACGAGGCGATGGCCACCTACTACGAGCTTCTTCTGGGCGAGGACCTTCTCGATGGCGATCCGATGACCGCGAAGCGCGCCCTCGCGCGGCGCCTGGTCGAGCGCTTTCACGGCGCCGAGGCAGCGCGCGCGGCGGAGGCCCGCTTCGACACGATCCACGTCGCGCGCGAGGTGCCGGACGACATCCCGGAGGTCTCACTCGCGGAGGCGAGCGGCGACCAGTGACGGGCAGGTGCACATGCCCGCGCTGATCGCGAGCGCATTCCAGATGTCGACCAGCGAGGCCAGGCGTCTGATCGCGCAGGGTGGGGTCAAGCTGGACGGCGAGAGTCTCGCCCCCGAGAGGCTGGATATCCCGCGCGAGGAGCTCGCGGGCCGCGTCCTCCAGGTGGGCAAGCGCCGCTTCGCTCGCCTCCTCGGACCGTGAAGGGCTCGGTTTGCAGGCGTTTCGCGGGAAGCCGAAATTCGGCTTGGCGACGCCACTTCTCTTCGATCGAGGGCTATACTTCTCGGTCGCTCTTGCTTTGGACGACGAAAGGAGCAGCCTCGTAAGAGGAGCCCACATTCGGCCGAAATCTCGGCCGGCGCGATACCGGGCCCCTCGATGAGGGGCCTTTTTCGTGACCGAAGCAGGACGGTGAGGCGGCGAGACCCGTCGGCCCCGCCAGGTGGTCTTTGAAAACTGAGCAGCGCGCGACGAGGGACGTCCTG
>CAWEGM010000006.1:0-90070 GCA_963808565.1 uncultured Solirubrobacterales bacterium | reverse complement strand
GATGTCGATGTTCGGCGTGCCGTACTCCCCCATCGTGCCGAGCTTCACAAGGTGGCATTCCGGGACGTGGTCACGAAGGAAGAAGAGGAGGTTGAGGGTGCCGATCACGTTCGTGTACTGCGTCTCGACCGCCTGCTCGCGGCTGGCCATGGAAAAGGGCGCCGAGGGCTGCTCGCCGTAGTGGATCACGGCCTCGGGCCGGGTCTCGACGATCACCTCCTCGAGGAACTCGGCATCCTCGATCGCCCCGACATAGGAGCGGATCTCGCTCCCCGAGACGTCGTGCCATGCCTGGATCCGCTCCACGAGCGGGCGGATCGGGGTGAGCGAGTCCGTGCCGTGGCGCTCATGCCACCGCCGGCGCGAGAAGTTGTCGACGACCGATACCTCGTGCCCCCGTGCCGAGAAGCGCATCGCCGTCGGCCAGCCGAGATAGCCGTCGCCCCCGAGGATAAGGACGCGCATGGTCGCGGCAGGGTAGCGAGTGCTCCTGCAGTGTGCCCGGGCGGACCGGCTAGTCTCGCCGTGGATGCGGATGCATGGCGGCATGGGGGTCGGCGGCGGCGCCTGTGTGGCGCTGGCCATGGTCGCGTTACTCGCCGGCTGCGGAGGGGGCGACTCGGAGGAGACAGCAGCGTCAGAAACGGTCAGCGAGTTCCTCACGGCCCTCGCCGAGGGCGACGGCGGAAGGGCCTGCGCGCATCTGACCGAGTCGGCGCGCGGGGTCGTGGAGACGGCCGCCGGGGTCCTCCCGGGAGTGCCCGTCGTCACCTGCGCGGCCGTGCTGGAGCGAATCGGGGAGCTCATCCCCGCTGAGTCCAAGGAGCAGCTTCGTGACCTGCCGGAGGGCCTCGGCCCCGAGGACGCACGGATCGAGGGCGAAACCGCCGTCGTCACCGTGCCCGGCGCCCGGCTGCCCATACGGCTGGTCGACTCGGAGCGCGGCTGGCTGATCACCGCCGACACAACGCGTCAGCTGCTCGAGCTCGAACGCTGAGGCCCACACCCGCCCGCGACCCACGGCTATTCTGGCCGCCGCCTTGATCGTCCCGATGATCGCCTCCGTTTTCCCGGAAGAGCTGACCGCGCTCCGCATCTCCGGTCTCGTCTTCGCGGTGCTGCTGATCGCGTTCGCGATCTGGCGACGGCACACGCTCTCGAACGGCGCGGTGCTGATGGCGCTCCTCGGCGGGATCGCCCTCGCGATCGTGTCCGGAACCGAGCTGGTCGACTCGCTTCTGTCGGCCTTTGCCTTCGAGCGCGGGAACGGCGGCCGGATCCTCGGTCTCGCGGTGTTCGCGATCGCGATTCTCTTCCTCCTCGTGCTCAGGGCGCTCACCGAGAGCGCCCGCATGAACCAGCAGCTCTCGGCCCTGCTCGAGGGGCTCGCCTGGGAGGAGTTCCGCGAGGCGAAGCTGCCCGAGCGGTTCCGCGACCGGATCGCTGTGGTGGTACCCGCATACAACGAGGCCGAGAGCGTCGGCGACGTGGTCCGCAGCATCCCGAAGGAGGTCTGCGGCGAGCGGACGGCCGTCCTGGTGGTGGACGACGGCTCGCGCGACGACACCAGCGAGGAGGCGGCCAAGGCCGGAGCGATCGTCGCCCGCCACGTGATCAACCGGGGAGGCGGCGCGGCGCTTCGCACCGGCTACCGCCTGATGGCGGAGTCGGGCGCGCTCGTCGTCGTCACGCTCGACGCCGACGGACAGCATCTGCCGAGCGAAATGGAACGACTCGTGAAGCCGGTGCTCGACGACGAGGTCGACGTCGCGCACGGATCGCGGGTGCTCGGCGAGGCGGACCCGAACTCGCGCTCGCGTGAGTTCGGCATCGTCTTCTTCAACAAGCTCGTCTCATTCATCACCAGGACCAACGTCTCCGACTGCTCCAACGGCTACCGCGCCGTCCGAACCACGGTCCTCCCCCAGCTGGTACTCCGCCAGGAGCAGTTCCACACGTCCGAATTCCTGATC
Organism: uncultured Solirubrobacterales bacterium; assembly: GCA_963808565.1. Classification (GTDB taxonomy): domain Bacteria; phylum Actinomycetota; class Thermoleophilia; order Solirubrobacterales; family 70-9; genus DASUPK01. The sequence goes on along the minus strand of CAWEGM010000006.1, from coordinate 88,097 downwards.
GAAGCGATCAAGCGAGGGATCCCCGCCAAGGAGGTCCCGGTCACGGTCGCCAAGCGCGTCCACGGGCACTCGAAGAAGCCGGCGGTCGTGCGCTACGGGCTCGGGTTCGCGAACGCGATCGTCCGCACCTGGCTCAGGTGACCGGGCTCAGGCCCGATTCGCCGGCCCCGGCCTGACCTCGGAAGGGTCCGGCAGGTAGAGGTCCGTGCCGCAGCGCGTGCAGACCTGGACGTGCAGCTTGAGGACCTTGCCGCAGGTGGGACAGCGGCGCTCCGGCTCCTCCTCCTCTCCGCGGTAGAGGATCACCGCGATCAGCCCGAGGAACGGGATCACGGTTCCGACCGCGAACCAGATCCAGAACGAGCTTCCCTTCGCCCGCCCGATGATCCCCGTTGCGAGCCCGAAGGACAGGGCAATGATCACGTACGCGCCGCCGGCCATCTCACGCCCAGGGTACGCCGCCCTGGGTCTACGCCACCGGGCGGTGGCTACCGCCCACCTCGTACTCCTCGCTTCGCAGCGGGCGCGGGTGGCCGATGGAGCCGACCTCCGAGAGGTCGCGGCTGAACGGGAGGCTCACCGTCCAGTCGATCACGGCGCGGAGCTTCCGGAAGGCCCCGGGGATCTGGCTCAGGTGGTACGTCCGGGCCATCCACCAGGCGGGGAAGCCGCGGAAGTTCCTGCGCCCGAGCCGGCCGACCGCCTTGTAGCGGCCGAGATTCACGAACGCCGTCTGGCTCGAGTAGGCATAGCGGCGGCGCTCACCGACGCCGAGATCGGCCGCGACGTTCGCGGCAACGACCCTGGCCTGCCGGATCGCGTGCTGGGCGGTGGGAGGCGCGAGGCCCCGGCCGGGATCGGGCGCCGCGGCGCAATCGCCTACCGCCCACACGCCCTGCATGCCGTTGACGGCAAGCCGATCGTCGACCTGGACGCGCCCGCGCTCGTCGAGGGGAAGGGAAAGGTGACCAAGGCTCGGATGCGGTTGTACCCCGGCGGTCCAGACGACGGTTCGTGTCGGGACGGTCTCGCCGGTCGAGAGGGTGACCGTGTCGGCGTCTACTGCCTCGAGCGTTGTCCCGAGGCGGATCTCGATCCCGCGACCCCGCAACTCTCGCACCGCGTAGTCGGCCAGGGATTCGTCGATCTCCGGGAGCACACGGTCCGTGGCCTCCACGAGGATCCAGCGCATTCCACGGAGCCGCGCGCGCGGGTAGGCGTCCATCGCGTCCGCGGCGAAGTCCTGGAGCTCCGCCAGCGCCTCGAGTCCCGCGTAGCCACCACCGACGAACACGTAGGTGAGCAGGCGCTCCTGACGCGCGGCATCCTCGGTCGCGTTCGCCTGCTCCAGGGTCTCGACGACGTGGTTCCGCAGCCAGATCGCATCGGCCAGGCTCTTGAATCCGATCGCGTGCTCCGCCAGTCCCGGAATCGGGACCGAGCGCGAAACCGAACCGAGCGAGACGACGAACTGGTCGTAGCGAATGTTCTCCGTCTCGCCCTCGTGGGTCCGCAGCTCGAGGGTGCGCGCGGCGGGATCGTGCGCGGTGACGGCGCCCAGTCGCAGAAAGGTCCGGTGCAGCATCTCTCGCAGCGGAGTGACAACGTGGCGAGGCTCGAGCAGGCCTGCGGCCGCCTCCGGAAGGAACGGCGTGTAGAGCAGGAAGTTGACGTCGTTGACGAGGGTGAGTCGCGCCGACTGCTTCGGCAGCTTCCGCTCGAGGCATCTGGCGACCGTCGCTCCTCCGAACCCACCGCCGGCGATGACGACGTTCCAGGCCATGCCTTCAAGTATGACTGCGGAGCTAGCAGCCCAACCTGCGGAGCTCGCGGCGGATCTTCTTCCTCTGCTTCTTGGTCAGCGCATCGGCACCGGCGGTCGAGGCGGTCAGGGCCGTAATACATACGGCGACGCTTGCGAAGCGCAGGACCCGCACTACAGACGCTCCTTGATCAGCTTCGTGACGGCCCCGCCGTCGGCCCTGCCCTTCGTCTCCTTCATCACCGCCCCGACGATACGGCCGATCGCCTTCTCGTTCCCCTGGCGAACCTGATCAGCGGCCTCCGTCTCGGCCTCGATCGCCCTGTCGACGATCGACTCGAGCTCGGAGGAGTCCGAGATCTGCGCGAGCCCTTCGCTCTCGACGATCGCCGCCGGGTCCCCCCCGTCCGCGACCAGCCGCGCCAGCACCTGCTTGCCCGCGCCGTGCGAGATCGTCTTCGCCTCGACCAGCCCGGCGAGCGAGGCGAGCGCCTCGGGCGTCGCCTTCGACGCCAGCGGGTCCTCCTCGCCCGCCTGCCGCAGGGTCGCGACGAGGTCGCCGGTCACCCAGTTCGCGATCGACCTGGCCGATGCCCCGTCCGCAGCCGCCATCGCCCGCTCGAAGTACTCCCCGTACTCGGCCTGGAACGCGAGGGTCGTCGCGGCCTCCTCCGAGAGACCCACCTCCGACAGATAGCGCTCCCGCCTCGCCGCGGGCAGCTCCGGCAGCGAGCCGCGGGCCTCCTCCAGCATCGCCTCCGTGGGAACGATCGGGACCAGGTCGGGCTCCGGGAAGTAGCGGTAGTCGTGCGCGTACTCCTTGGAGCGGAGCGGAGTGAGGGAGCCGTCCTCGGGAAGGAAGTGGAGCGTCTCCTGGACGACCTCATCCCCCGACTCCACCAGGGCCCGCTGGCGCTCCAGCTCTGCCTCGATCCCCCGCTCGAGGAACCGAAAGCTGTTCATGTTCTTGAGCTCCGTCTTGGTGCCGAGCTCCTCCGACCCGGCCGGCCGGATCGAGACGTTCGCGTCGACTCGCAGTGAGCCCTCCTCCATGTTCACGTCGGAGACACCGAGCTGGCGGACCGTCGTACGCAGCAGCTGCGCCCATTCGCGCGCCTCGGCAGCGGAACGCAGGTCGGGCTCGGTGACGATCTCCACCAGCGGAGTGCCGCCGCGGTTGAAGTCGACCAGCGACGCGCCGGAGCCGTGGATGCGACCGGACTCGCCGACGTGGTTGAGCTTGGCGGCGTCCTCCTCGAGGTGCGCCCGGTGTATCCGGACGTCGCCGAGGCGGCCGTTCACCGCAATCGGTTCGTCGTACTGGCTGATCTGATAGCCCTTCGGCAAGTCCGGATAGAAGTAGTTCTTCCGGTGGAAGATCGAGCGGGAAGCGACCTCGCACTCGAACGCGGCTGCGATCTTCAGGGCGTAATGGATCGCCTGCTCGTTGGTCGTCGGCAGGGTCCCGGGATGGCCGAGGCAGACCGGACAGGTGTGGGTGTTCGGCTCGTCGCCGAACGAGAGCGCGCAGCCGCAGAACATCTTCGTCCTGGTGGAGAGCTGGACGTGGATCTCCAGACCGATGACCGGCTCGAAGCCATTCGCCTCGGCCATCAGACGCCGGGCCTCCCCTCGAAGCCGATGGCACGCTCGAGCGCGAAGGCGGCGTCGAGCATCGCCGAGTCGCTGAACGCCGGTCCCGCGATCTGAAAGCCCACCGGCAAACGGGTCGCGCTGTCGCGCGCCCTCGCATCTCCCGGGCCGCCGCCGTCCGGCTGCGCCAATCCGGCCGGGATCGAGATCGCCGGCACTCCCGCGAGCGGCATCGGCACGGTGCAGTAGTCGGACATGTACATCGTGAAGGGGTCGCCCGTCCGCTCGCCGAGCTCGAACGCGACCGACGGCGACGTCGGGGTGACGACGAAGTCGAAGCTCTCGAATGCCTTCGCGAAGTCCTCAGCGATCCGCGTCCGCACACGCTGCGCGCGCCCGTAGTAGGCGTCGTAGTAGCCGGAGGAGAGCGCGTAGGTGCCGAGCATGATCCGCCGCTTCACCTCGGGCCCGAACCCCTCCGCCCGCGTCCTCTCGTACATCTCGGTCAGGTCGTCGGCCGGCACCCGGAGTCCGTAGCGGACGCCGTCGAAGCGGGCGAGGTTGGCCGACGCCTCCGCCGGGGCGAGCACGTAGTAGGCGTCGATCGCATGGGGGGCGTGCGGAAGGTCCGTCTCGGAGACCTTCCCCCCCAGCTCCTCGATCAGGGCGACGGTTCGCTCGAACACCTCGCGGACACCGGCCTCGATCCCCTCGGCCTCGGCCGCGAGCTCGCGCGGCACCCCGAAGCTCAGCCCCTCCAGGTTCTCCCGGCTCGGGAGGTCGATCCCGCCGTCCACCCCGACCGAGGTGGAGTCGCACGGATCGCGCCCCTCGAGCGCGCGCAGGAGCAGGGCGGCGTCGGTCACGTCCCGGGTCAGTGGCCCGCACTGGTCGAGCGACGAGGCGAAGGCGATCATCCCGTAGCGCGAGACCGCGCCGTAGGTCGGCTTCATCCCGACGATTCCGCAGAGGGCGGCGGGCTGGCGAATCGATCCGCCGGTGTCGGTTCCGATCGCGCACGGAGCGAGCCTTCCCGCCACCGCCGCCGCCGATCCTCCGGAGGAGCCGCCGGGAACGCGACCGGTGTCCCATGGGTTGAGGACGTTGCCGTACGCGGAGTTCTCGTTCGAGGACCCCATCGCGAACTCGTCCATGTTCACCTTGCCGAGGACGCTCGCGCCCGCCTCGCGGAGGCGCCGGACCGCGGTGGCCGTATAGGGCGGCCGGTAGCCCTCGAGGATCCGGGAGCCCGCCGTCGTCGGGATCCCCTCCGTGCAGAAGATGTCCTTGACCGCGATCGGTATGCCCCCAAGCTCGCCCGCCCCGTCGGCGCCGGCGACTCGGGTCGCTCCTCGGCAGTCCACAGATACGCGTTGAGGGAATCGCCGCGCCGCGGCCTCTCGGTAGGCCTCGAAGTACTCGTCGGCGGAGAGCTCTCCCCTGCGGATTCGATCGGCCGCCTGCGGCGACCGTGAGGTCGATCAGCTCGGAGCGCGGGCATCAGGCCTGCGGCGAGGGAACGCGGAAGGACCCGCTCGCCGGGTCCGGAGCAGGAGCGAGCATCTCGTCGCGGTCCCAGCTCGGGCGGGGCTCGTCCGGGCGCAGCACGTTCTCGAGCGCGATCACGTGGGAGGTCGGCTCCACCCCATCGAGGTCGAGCTCGGAGATCCGCTCGACGTGCTCCAGGATCTTCGAGAGCTCCCCCGCCATCCGCTCGACCTCGGCCTCGCTCAGCCGCAGCCTCGCGAGCCGAGCGACGTGCAGGACCTGCTCCCGGTCGATCATCGGACGGATTCTAGGTCTCGCCCCGGGAGGGCTCCGACTCGTCGAGCGGCGGAGGCTCCGCGGGAGGCGCCGCCTTCCGCGGACCGGTGAACTCCGTCCACTGCTCTCCGTCCCAGTACCTGGCCAGGCCGGGATCGCTCGGATCCGGGTACCACCCGGGTGGCGGAGCGCCAGCCATCAGCCGTCCAGCCGCTCGCCGGGGTCGGGCGCCGGGCTCTGGGCCGGGATCGGCGCGACCGAGCGCTGGGGGGCCACGGGGCGGCCTGCGGCGCCGAGGGCGGCGCCGTCGTCAGCTCGACCTCGTCGCCCTCCGCCGGCGGATAGAGCCTCCACACCTTGTTCAGACCGCTCTGCACGTAGGGCGGGATCGCCGGCCACGTGACCAACGTGAACCAGCCGACCACGTAGAGGATTCCGATCACCCACCCCTCGGTCAGCGGGACGCCGCAGAGCCTCTGCATGTGGCGAATCCGGCCGGTGGTTCTCCACCAGGAGACGATCGCCGGGATCAGCACCAGGCCCCCGACCGTGGTGGCCAGCACCGACAGGACGGGCTTCGTCTTCGCGAGCTTCTCGTCCCCGTGGGCGCGGCCGAAGTCCCGCATCTCGCGGTTGATCTTGTAGTACCAGACCGCCACGTAGATCCCGAGCGTCAGGACCGTCCAGAGGATGACCAGGCCCTCGTCGCGGACCTTCGCCCGGTCGCCGTTGGGGAGAACAACCTCTCGTGCCGCCATGGGCGGAACTCTAGGCGGCGGCCGCCTTCTTCTTCGCCTTGCGGATGCACTTCTTCCGCTTCGGCCCCTTGGGGTACTTGATTCCCGGCGCGGCGCCCTGGCCAGCCAGCCAGTTAGGATCCGGCCGCGATGACGGGGGAGAAAGCCGAGCGGTTCGTCGTCTGGAGCCTGCGGGCGATGGCCGTCGGGTTCGCGGTCACCGGGTTCTTCTTCATCGCCTGGCCCGACGGGACGCTCGACCGCCTGACGGAGTTCGGCGAACACTTCGGGGACTTCACCCCCGCCCCGGACACCGACGAACGGCTATGGCTGTCGCTCGGGTTCGCGTACATGGTGGTGATCACCGCGCTCGCCTGGATCGCGTCGACCGACGTCGTCCGTCACCGCCCGATGCTGCTCGCGCTTGCGGCGGGCAAGGCCGCCTCGTCGATCACCTCGTTCATCTTCTTCTTCCAGGACGACGTCTTCGCCTACCTGCTGAACGGGATCGTCGACGGCTCGCTGGTCGGCGCCACCCTCCTGCTCTGGTCCCTCGCTGGCAGAGTGGGGGCGCCCGCGGCGCCCCCCTGAAGGCGCCCGCCGGGGCTGCGAGCCGCCGAGCTTCGGACTCTGCGAGCGATCGCGGAGGCGCTCGCCCCTGGCGACGACGGCCTGCCCGCCGCCGAGCGGCAGGTTCCGGTCGCGGAGCCGCTGGCGCGGTTTCTCTCGCGGCTCCCCGCCCGAACGGTGCAGATGGTGCGGCTCGCGCTGATCGCCTTCGAGTGGCTCCCCTTCCCCTGGCGGTTCAGCCGGATGAGCGCCGAGTCGCGCTCGGAGTACATGGAGAAGATGGAGCGGTCGCGGTTCTGGCTCTACCGGGACCTGGTCCTGCTCGCGAAGCTCCTGACGATGATGGCCTGGGCCCGCGACGAGCGGGTACACGAGGCGACCGGCTTCGAGTCGCGGTGCGCCGTCCGGGAGGGGACTCCGAAGCCGGCGTCGACGGACCTGGGCGACCTCGAGCCGCGAGGCGACGGAGAGGACTGCGACATCGCGATCGTCGGGTCGGGCGCCGGAGGCGCCGCTGCTGCGTCGATCCTCGCGGGGGCGGGACTCGACGTGATGGTGCTCGAGTCTGGGCCCTACGTCGATCGCGACTCCTACCCGACCGACCCGCTCGAGGGCCTGCCGCTGCTCTATCGCGACGGCGGGATGACGATCGCCGGCGGGAAGCCCGCGATCCCGGTCCCCGTGGGCCGGACGGTCGGCGGCACCACCGTGATCAACTCCGGCACCTGCTTCCGGGCGCCACGCGAGGTGCTGGCCGAGTGGAGCGAGCGCGAGGGCGTCGGCTGGGCGACCGAGCTCGACCCGCTGTATGCGGCCGCCGAGGAGGTACTTGCGGTCACACCGGTCGACCCCGAGAGGATGGGGAGGAACGGCCAGCTCTGCATGGAGGGCGCGCGGGCCCTCGGCGCAAGCGGCGGCCCGATCAGCCGGAACGCCGGCCAGTGCGTCCAGTGCAGCTCGTGTCCCCTGGGCTGCCGGCTCGATGCGAAGCGTGCGTCCCACGTCTCCTACCTGCCGCGGGCGCTCGGGAGGGGCGCCCGGATCCGGGCCGGCGTCCAGGTGCAGCGGGTGCTGACCGAGACCGGCCGCGTCATCGGCCTCGCATGCCGGGCCGGGCTGCCGACCACCGCATCACAGGAGGCGAAGGCCTTACGAACGGCCGCCACAAAAACCACGGCCGGATATACCGCGCCGGGGCGAGACTGGCAGGTGCGGACGCGCACGGTGATCAGCGCGGGCGGCGCGTTCGGCACGCCGGAGCTGCTGATGCGCTCAGGGATCAACCACCCCGCCCTGGGGCGCAACCTCCACATCCATCCCGCCGCCTGGATCGGGGCTCGGTACGAGGAGGAGGTCCGCGGCTGGGAGGGCGTGATGCAGAGCTACTACGTCGACCAGTGGGCCAACGAGGGAATCCTGCTGGAGGCGACCTTCACACCGCTCTCCTTCGGCGCGCAGTGGCTGCCAGGCGTCGGGGCGGCGTTCTCGGACCGGGTTGCGAACTACGACCGGATCGCCTCGATCGGAGTCCACCTGCACGACCGCTCGTCCGGCCGCGTCGGCCTCGCCTCGAACGGATCGCTGCGCCTCTCCTACAAGCTCCTGGAGGACGAGGCCCGCCGCGATCCAGTTCGGGATCGCGCGCGCCGCGGAGATCCATTTCGCCGCCGGAGCGCGGGAGGTCTACCCGAACGTCGGGCCGGTTTCGGTGATCGAACGCGGGCGGCTGCCCGAGTTCGAGTCGATGAAGCTCGAGCCGGCGGATCTGCGACTCGAGGCATTCCACCCGATGAGCACCGCCAGGATGGGGACGGACCCGGCCACCACCGTCTGCGATCCCGACGGCGCGGTGCGGGGAACGGAGGGCCTGTACGTCGCGGACGCCTCCCTCCTCCCCACCTCGGTCGGGGTGAACCCGATGATGACGATCATCGCCTGCTCGGCCCACGTCGCTCGCGGCCTCGCGTTCAAGCTGCGGGGCTAGCGCTCGGCGGCCGGGCTCACTCCTGCATCGCGAGGTAGCCGCCCACCGTGATTCCGGCGGCACAGATCAGGCCGAGCCAGGCCGCGATCTCACGATCGAGCCCATCTCCGGGCGGATCGATCAGGCGGAAGAGGATGCAGACGAACGCCGCAGCGCCGAACCCGGTCGCGACAGCGCTCCCCGCGATCGGATAGCTGACCGACGCGCCGGTGAGGACGACGAGGCCGACCGACAGGGAGAGAAGTGCGGCCACAGCGATGAGGATGTCCGTGACGCTGAATGCCTGCCATGCGGTCGCGTCGGCGCCGCCGGCGGAGTACCAGGGGAGAAAGCTCAGACCGAGCAGGCCGAGGCCGCACAGCGCCCCGACCAGCTCGCCGAGCCTGTGCTCGCTCAGTATCTCTCGCGCCCCACGTCTTCCTGCATCGACAGGTATCCGCCCACGGCGATGCCGGCGCATGCGATCAGGCCGAGGAAGAGCCCGATCTTGCGGTCGAGGTCGCCGGGCGTCTCGAACACCTGATACAGGATCAGGAGCGTCCCGACTCCGGCCAGGATCGCCGTCGCGATCGGTGCGAGCGGAGCGCCCTCGTCCCCACCGCCGAGAAGCGCCATCGCCGGGGGCACCAACGCCACCAGGATGACGATCAGCAGGTAGATGTCGAATGGGTTCTCCGCCTGCCAAAGGTTGAAGTTCTCGGATCCGCCGACTTCGACTCCCTGGACGGCGATCTCAGCCGAGAACCCGAACCACGGCAGAAAGCTGATGATGAAAAGAGCGATCGCCGAGCCAGCGGCGACGATCTGCCCCTGAGAGAGCCTGTCTGCGTCCAATTTGCCTCCTCCTCTCCTAGTCAAGCGGGTCGCGCTGGCGCGCGCCCTCGCATCAAGACCAATGTGTGACTACTCGACGATCTCCTCCTGCATGGCCCGGAAGCCACCGTATGCGATCCCGACGCACGCGGCGAGGCCGATGAACGCGCCGAACTTGCGCTCGGCACCGTCCGGGAAGTCGATGGTCAGATAGACGATCACGAGGATCACCCCGACCACGCCGAGAAGGAAGGTAGCCGCCGAGGCGAACGAGAACTCTTCCGCCCCTCCGGTCAGCGCGATCAGGGCCGGCACGAGAGCAACGACCGCCGTGATCAACAGATAGACGTCGAGAGACGATCCCTTCCAGACGTTCTCGGAGTCGTCGCCGACACCCTCGGGGACGGGGACACCCTCGGGAACGTCGGGAACATCGAACCCAAACCACGGAAGGAACATCGCGACCAACAGGACGACGGCCGAGACCGCGGCGATTATCTGCCCCTGAGACAACCTTCCTGAGTCCATCTGTTCTCCTCGACTCGAAGTTGTGCCGGCGACGGAGAGATCCGCCCCGCCGCCCGCAACCTATTTCTTTCCGCCGCTCGGTCGCTTCGTGCTCGACGAACGCGAGGTCCCCGACTTGCTCGTGCTGCCGCTCTTCGTGGTGGTGGACCGTGACCGGGAGCCGCTCTTGGCGGTCGAGCGCGCGGCCGGCTTCTTCGCCGGCGCCCGCCTGGTAGTGGTCGAGCCGCCGGAGCGGCTGGACGCCGAGCGCGAGCCGCTCGTGCTCGCACCGACTGGCCCACTCGCCGCCGCGGCGCCGCTCCTCGCGGTCGCACCGCTTGCCGCCGGGACCTCCGCGATCGGAGGGGCCGGTGTAGCCGCCGGCGCACTGGCCGCCGCGGCGCGCGTCCGGCCGCCGGGGACCTTGACGAGCACCTCGTAGCCGTCCTCGCGCAGCGCCATCAGGGCGCCGGTCGCGATCGCCACTGCCGCGATCAGGCCGAGGAAGAGCCCGACCTTCAGATCCCCCGGGTTGGCAAACATCCGCCAGACGATGATCCCCACGCTCAGCAGCGCCAGCGTTGCGGTGACGCTCCCGCGCGGCACCGGGATGTTCACCTTCTGCCCGGTGATCGCGAGCAACGCGAGCGCCACCCCCGCGAACGAAGTCAACGCGACGATGAAGCCACTGAAGTCGAGGCCGAGGCCGTCCCAGCCGCTGACGCCGCCATCGAAGCCCTCGATCCCGGAGCCGAACCAGTCGAAGAACAGAAACACGAACAGTGCGACGCCGCCGATCCCGGCGACCATCTCCCCTGTGCGAAGTCTTGACGAGTCCAAATCACTCCTCCGTCGTTGGTTGACGCGCCATTCAACCACGCTGGCTTGTAGCCGTTATTCGGCCGCGGTTTTCGTAGCGGCTGCTGATGCGCGAAGCCGAGCCGCCTCGACCGTATTGGCCAAGAGCATCGCGATCGTCATCGGACCGACCCCGCCGGGCACCGGAGTGATCGCTCCCGCCACCTCGCGTGCGGCCTCGAAGTCGACGTCCCCGACCAGCCCGTCGTCCGTCGAATTGATCCCGACATCGATCACGGTCGCCCCAGAACGGATCATCTCGGCGCCGACCAGGTGGGGGCTGCCGGCTGCGGCCACCAGGATCTCGCCGCGCCGGCAGACCTCCGCCAGGTCTCTGGTGCGGCTGTGGCAGACGGTGACCGTCGCATTGGCGCCCAGCAGGAGCGAGAAGAGCGGCCTGCCGACCAGGTTCGAACGACCGACGATCACGGCCTCCTTGCCCTCCGGGTCAGTCCCTGCCGAGGCGATCAGCTCCATAACCCCCCGGGGCGTGGCCGGCACCAGGCGCGGCTCGCCGCGGGCGAGAAGTCCGGCGCTCGTCGGCGTCAGTCCATCGACGTCCTTGGCGGGATCGAGCGCGGCGATCACGGCGGCCTCGTCCAGGTGCGCCGGCATCGGCAGCTGCACCAGGATGCCGTCGACCTCGTCGTGGTCGTTGAGCTCGGCGACCAGGTCCAGCAGGTCTTCCTGCGAAATCGACGCATCGGGCTCGTGTTCGAAGGAGCGGATGCCGACCTCCTGGGAAGCCTCGTGCTTGCGCCGAATGTAGATCTTCGACCCCGGATCGTCGCCGACCAGCACGGTGGCGAGCCCAGGAGGCCGGCCGAGGTCGCGCGCGAGCTCCTCCACCTCGCCGCGCACGCGCTCGCGGACCGACGCCGCGACCGCCTTTCCGTCGATCACCTTCGCGGCCACCGGTCAGCTCGCCCTCCGCAGGGGCGCATAGTCGGCCATCAGCTTCCGCTCTGCACCGTCGCCGGCAAACCGCACGACGATGACGCCTCCCGGTTCGACCGCCGTGACCACGCCCTCCCCGAAGCTCGCGTGGGTGACGTCGTCCCCGGTGGCGAACGACAGTGTCGGGCCGGGCGCTGGCGCTGACTGGCCGCCCAGCGCCCACCCCGTGAGGGCCTGCTCCTCGGTCCCCTCCCGCTCCACCAGCTCGTCCGGGAGCTCGGAGAGGAACCTCGAGGGGAAGCCGGTCTCCCGCCCAGCGAACATCCGCCGACTGCGGGCGTGGGTCAGCCAGAGCCGCTTTCGCGCGCGCGTGATCCCGACATAGGCGAGCCGCCGTTCCTCCTCCTCGTTCCCCTCCTCGAGGGAGCGTGAGTGCGGGAAGACGCCCTCCTCGCAGCCGATGATGAATACGGCGTCGTACTCGAGCCCCTTTGCGTTGTGCAGCGTCATCAGGGTGATCTTCGACTCGTCCCGGCGAAGGTCGTCCTGGTCCGTGTAGAGGGAGATCGCCTGGAGGAACTCCTCCAGCGGCGAGATCTCCGAGGGCCCCTCTAGGGCGCGGTTCGCGTCGAACTCGGAGGCCACGCCGACGAGCTCCTCGAGGTTCTCGATCCGCCCCTCGGCCTCGATCGTCCGCTCGGCCCGGAGTGCGTCCAGATACCCCGAGCGCTCGAGCAATGCCTTCAGCAGGTCGGCCACGGGCCCGCCCTCGAACTCGGCACGCAGCTCCTCGATCAGCTCCGTGAAGCGGGAGATCGACTTGATCGCGGCGGATCCGAGCCCGGGAACGGCCTCGGGTTCGAGCGCGATCTCCCAGATCGTCCGTCCAGTCGTGTTCGCGTGCGAGCGGAGCTTGCCCTGGCTGGTGTCGCCGATCCCGCGGCGCGGGGAGTTCACCACGCGCGAGAAGCTGATCTCGTCCGCCGGGTTGACGAGGAGCTGGAGATAGGCGATCGCGTCCTTGATCTCGGCGCGCTCGTAGAACTTCGTTCCGCCGATCACCTGGTACGGGAGCTCGTAGCGGACGAGGATGTCCTCGAGCACCCGGCTGTGGGCGTTGGTCCGGTAGAAGACCGCGATCCCGTCGCGGGTGATTTCGGTCTGATCGATGAGCTCCTCGATCTCGCCCGCGACGAACCGCGCCTCCGCATGCTCGTCCTCGAGCTCCGTTACGTGGATCTTCTGGCCCTCCCCCAGGTCCGACCACAGGCGCTTGCCGAGCCGGCCCGTGTTGTGCGAGATGACAGCGTTCGCGGCCTCGAGGATCGTCTCCGTGGAGCGGTAGTTCTGCTCGAGCTTGACGACGGCCGCGTCGGGGAAGTCATCCTCGAACTCGAGGATGTTGCGGACCTCGGCGCCTCTGAAGCCGTAGACCGACTGATCCTCGTCCCCGACGACGGTGAGGTTCCCGTCCTGCCCGCTGAGCAGCTGGAGGAGCCGGTACTGGGCGTGGTTAGTGTCCTGGTACTCGTCGACGAGGACCCAGCGGAAGCGCTCGCGATACCGCCGGCGGACGTCCTCGAACAGCTCGAGCACGTTCACCGTCCGCATCAGCAGGTCGTCGAAGTCCATCGAGTTGGCCTCGAGCATCCGCCGCTCATAGAGGCGGTAGGCCTGGCCGACCATGTCCTCGAACGGGCCGCCGCCATGCTCCTGATAGCTCTCGGCGTCGATCAGCTGGTTCTTGGCGTCCGAGATCCGGGCACGGACCGCACGCGGCGGATAGCGCTTGGTGTCGACCTCGAGCTCCTCGAGGCAGCGCTTCAGCATCCGGAGCGAATCCGCCTCGTCGTAGATCGTGAACCGGCTCGTGTAGCCGAGCCGCTCGGCCTCGATCCGGAGCAACCGTGCGCAGGCGGCGTGGAAGGTCATCACCCACATCCGCCGCTCGACCCCGCCGACGAGAGCGGCGACGCGCTCGCGCATCTCGTCGGCCGCCTTGTTGGTGAAGGTGATCGCCAGGATCTGGTTCGGGCGGGCGCGGCCGGTGGCGAGAAGCCACGCGACCCGGTGGGTCAGGGCCCGTGTCTTTCCCGAACCGGCGCCGGCGAGGATCAGGAGCGGGCCCTCGCCGAAGGTGACCGCCTCGCGCTGCGGCCCGTTCAGGCCCGCGAGCAGGCGCTCGACATGGTCGGCGCCGGCCTCGATCGGCGCAGCGGACGGCACGGCTCCCTCCGCGCCGCCATTCAGCTCCGCATCAGTCTGCTCGCTCGCATGGGCCATCGGGGCGAGGATAGTCCTCGCCCCGGCTCGCTCATCGGAGCGCCGCGGTGCTGCTCAGCTCTGCTGATCCTTGAAGCAGGGCCCGAGGCTCTCGTCGAAAACGGCCTCGTCGTTCTCGAGGAACGTGGCCTGCAGGTCCTCGTCGGATACGTCCTCCAGGTTCTGCCGCACGCAGGCGAGCGTCTGCTGATCGACGCCCTCTTCCTCGGAGATCCCCTGGATGAGCGTGTCGACGAACTGGGCGCGATCGAAGTCGACGAAGTCGACCAACTCGTCGAGCTTCCACTGCCCGTTCTCCTCGACCAGCCCGACCTCCAGCGACTGGCCGGCGATGAAGCCGTCATTGAAGTCGACGACCGCCGTTGCGCTGCTCGTCGTCGACCTCGATGTCCCTGACCTCGACCGACGTGGCGATCGGGTCCTCCTGCTGGCTATTCCGGCAGTCCTTGATCGCCTCCTGTCCGGTCGACCCCGACGTCTGCTCGGACGAAGTTCTGGGTCTGCAGTTCGGTGCAGACGGACGGGTCCTGCGACGTCGCAGAGACCTCGATGGCCTGCGTGATCTGATCCTCTGCCTGGTCGCTGCCGTCATCGTCGTCTCCGCAGGCGACGAGGGCTAGCGGAAGGACGAACAGCGTCAGGACCAGGGCAAGCACGCGCGCGCGGAGCATCGGCACCTCCCAAGGGCGGACGACGAGCGCGGCAGTCTAGCCGCCCGCGGAGGACGGCCCCTGCTTGGGCCGGAGCTCGGTCACCTCGGCGGGCTTGTCGATCTGCCCCCGTGCGTCGGCCAGCTGCTTCTCCAAGTCGGCGATCCGATCCGAGAGCTCCTTGATGGCGTCGGCGATCGGATCCGGGAGGTGGATCCAGTCGGTATCGGGACCCTCCACGGGCTTGCCCTCGACCCGAACGGGGTGACCGGGATTGCCGACCACCGTTGTGTGCGGCGGAACATCCTCGATCACGACCGTGTTCGCGCCGACCTTGGCACTGCTGCCCACGATCACCGGGCCGAGCAGCTTCGCACCGGACCCGACCGTGACCCCGTCCTCCAGCGTCGGATGACGCTTCCCGCGTGCGAACCCGGTTCCGCCGAGGGTGACCCCCTGGTACAGGGTCACGCGGTCGCCGATCTCCGCCGTCTCTCCGATCACGACGCCCGAGCCGTGGTCGATGAAGAATTCGGATCCGATTCTGGCGGCGGGATGGATCTCCACACCGGTGACCGCACGGCTCGTGTAGGCGATCACCCGCGGGACGAGCGGCACCTTTGATTCCCAGAGGGCGTGCGCGACCCGGTGCGCGAGCAGGGCCTGCACCCCGGCCCACCCGGTGAGGATCTCGAGCGACCCGATTCCCTGCGCCGCGGGATCTCGCTCGCGCGCGGAGGTGACATCGGAGGACACCTCCTTCGCTACGCGTCTGAGCGTGCTGAGGCCGAACATTCGGAAGAAGCTTAGGGACGCCCGGTCACTCGCTGGGGGCGAAGAATGGCAGCGACATGTAGCGCTCGCCCGAGTCAGGGACGATCACGACGATCCGCTTGCCTGCCATCTGCTCCTGCGCCGCCAGATCGAGCGCGGTGCGGATGGCGGCTCCCGCCGAGATACCGACCAGAAGACCCTCGCGCTGTGCCGCGGCGCGCGCCGTCTCCAGCGCGTCCTCGTCGGAGATGCCGATGATCTCGTCGATCACCTCGCGGTCGAGGACTTCGGGCACGAAGCCCGCCCCGATCCCCTGGATCTTGTGGGGACCGGGCTGCCCGCCGGAGAGGACCGGCGATGCCTTCGGCTCGACCCCGATCACCCTCACTTCCGGGCGCCGCTCCTTCAGGACCTGCCCGACCCCGGTGATCGTGCCGCCGGTGCCCACCCCGGCGACGAACGCGTCGGCCTGGCCGTCGAGATCCCGCCAGATCTCCTCGGCGGTCGTCCGGCGATGGATCTCGGGATTCGCCGGGTTCGAGAACTGCTGGGGGATGAAGCCGTCGTTCTCCTTCGCCAGGCGCTCGGCCAGAGCCACCGCCTCGTTCATCCCTCCAAGCGAGGGCGTCTCGTGGACCTCGGCGCCGTAGGTTCGAAGCAGCGCTGTGCGCTCACGGCTCATGCCCTCGGGGAGGGTGAGGATCAGGCGGTAGTCACGCGCCGCGGCGACCAGCGCCAGCGCGATCCCGGTGTTGCCGCTGGTCGGCTCGACGATCACCGAGCGACCGCGCTCGATCAGCCCGTCGCGCTCGGCGGCGTCGATCATCGCGACCCCGATCCGGTCCTTCACAGATCCGCCGGGATTGAAGAACTCGAGCTTCGCGACGACCTCGCCGGGGAGATCGGCACCGAGACGCGGGAGAGCGACGAGGGGCGTGTTGCCCGACGACCGCGGAGCTCTCCGCTCCGACCCGCAGAGTGGTGACCGACGATTCCATCGGCCCAAACTACCGGAATCGGGTCAGGTTTCCGGTGATTCAGCTACGGGGCGCCCTCAGCAGTACTTCTTCTTGCACTTCCTGATCGCGGCCTTCTTCTTCGGCCGGTTGTCGCCGAACTTCGCCTGCGCCTTGGCGATGCACTTCTTCAGGAGGTACTGCTGCGAGGTGGTGGTGGTTCCCCCCACCCCTCCTGATCCTCTGGTCCCTCCGGTCCCAGGCTGCAGGACCTCCTCCCCGTACTGGGCGATTCCGACGGGAGCCGAGACCCCGATCGAGATCGCCGCGGCGGCGGGGGCGCCGACAGGCTTCACGGCCAGAAGGGCAAGGACATGCTCAAGGGCGGCGGGGGCAATGACCTCTGCAAGGGCGGCAAGGGCAAGGACATCACCTTCGCTTGCGAGGTCGAGAAGTCGATCTGAGCTATTGCGCCGGAGCAGTTCCGCCACCCGTATCTCTAGATGTGGTACATGCGGCCGCGAGGGGGGCAATTCCGCTTGGCATGCGGTTTGCGGGGTCTGGTGCGCCACTTGTTCGCCAGTCGGTGCGCCAGTCAGCACCCCGCCAGTGCACGCAGCCAGGCTCGGAAGCCGGGTTTCGTGAGTCAACAGCAAAAGGCCCCGGCTTTCGCCGGGGCCTCTCTTTCGCTTGCTTCCTGTCGCCGAGCCGTTACGGCGCCGGCGGGGGCGGGAACGGACCCGTATTGTTGTTGATGCTCAGGTCGAACCTCTCGCACGCTCGTCGTGGTCGAACCACCCACGGCGTTCGAGTCAGTCGGCGTGAACACCGCCGACCAGGAGATCACCTTGCTCGCGGTGTAGTAGGTGTTGTTGCTAGTTACTGCGGCGCCCGAGGCGTCCGACGCTATCCGGGAACGTCCCGTCCACTGGGCCGGCGCATGTGCCGGTCTCGTAGAGGCTGAACGTCACGGTCCCGCTCCCGAGCGGAGCCGCTTGCCGTCGATAACCGTTGCGCTGTCCTTTGGGAGCCAGTTCTGCGCCGTGGTGATCGACGACGTGTCCTTCACCGTGAAGCACTCGTCCGCGCCGTCGGGCCGAACACCTCCAGCGCGTGGTGTAGTTGGTGTCTCCCGGCCATTGGCACGGAAGCAGTACCGGCCCGGGCTCAGCGGGCTGCGGCCGTGTTCACGTCGGCCGACCGCGCGCTGGCGTCGCTGAGAGTCGGCGTGGGGGTTTCGCTGCGAGCGCGACCGGGTCGCCAACCAGCCCGGTTGCCGCCGGTGTCGTCGCAGCGTCCGGTCGCACGTGCGACTGCAGAGATGGAACGTCACGGCCCGGTCGGCGTGACCTCCTTGTTGCCCGTCACGGTCGCCGTATCGTGGACCGGGGTAGCCCGGGGCTGACGTTGGCGCCGGCGACGTCTCCACCTTCGTCGTCATCGTTGCCGCGCACTCCCCGAGCTGGCCGCGGGAGAAGTCGAACAGCGTCGCGGTCAAGGACGACGAGGAGCGGGTGTCTGCGAGGAACGTGTTGAAGCACTTACCACCGAGGCCGTTGTCCGTGAGGTTGACGCCTCCCTCGTAGAACTCGGTCGCGTCGAGTTGTGGCCGCACGCCGTCCGCTTGTTCGCGGTGAGCCATGGAGTGCCGTGATGCGTGGGCGTCGCGTGTTGACAATCCCGCACGAATCGATCGCGTCCCCCGAGGGGTCGTCGCCTGCAGTCGGCCCCCGCCCGTGATGACCGGGGTCGGATGCAGGGAGCCGGGGTCATCGTCGTCGGCGTCGGGTCGTTCCAGCGGTAGACGTCGACATCGGTGACGTCGCCGCCGCTGGTGAAGGCGGAGACGACCAGCAGGTCGCCGTCCTGGTGCTGGCCCGTGAACGGTGTGGTGCCGCTCGGGACTGCAGTCGACTTGGTCCTGCAGGAACCAGAAGGCCACGTTCGCGTCGCCGTTGTTGGTGTTGCGTTCCAGGCCGAAGTAGAGGATCTCGTCGCCGGCGTTGGCGTCGGGTCCGTGTAGGTCACCGCATAGGCGTTCATGATGTCGATCTTGCTGTTGACGTTGCTGTCGAGTTGCACTGCACTGCCACCGCCGGGGGGAGTGTGATCGGCAGGGTGTCCTTGCTGCCCGTCGCGAAGGTGGTGGTGTCAGACGTGCCGAACGAGGCGTGCGGGGGTGCCCGTCGACTCGAAGTCCTTGATCGAAGCTCGAGGCGGTGAATCCTGGGCGTGGATCATCGGGTCCACGCGGCGTGAAGATGCTGTCCCGTCGACGCACTGAAGAAGCTTGCCCAATCGAATCGGAGACCTCTCCCGGTGCTCGCAACGACGTCGCCGTCGAGCTGGAAGTCGAAGTCGTGGACCGCCAGCGCGTTGGAGATCAGGAAAGCCACCAGCGCAACGGTCGAGGCCAAAGTCCCGAGGAGGACTCGGCGTCGCCGCTTGCTCCTATAGTCCGACAGCGCGCCTGCGCCTGCTTCCGGATGGGCCAAGAATTCGATCACTCATCTAGTACTCCCTCTCCCGACGCCCGTTCTCCCGACGCCTGTTTTTTGCGGTCAGCCAAATCCGGCGGACCGAGACCCCTATGGACTCAACGCCACCCTATTCCCCCGGCTTGGTTTGCATGTCAATACTCCAAAGTGACCGAATTTGCCACGAATATTCTTGGCGGCCCCCGCGGTGTTTGCACCGCAAGCACATCCGGAAGAGAAGCCTTGAACGCCTCAGAGCTGCTCGATGCTTGCCAGCCGCGCCTGCGTGTCGGCCCGCTTCAGGTAGGCGTCGAGCAGGTCCGCCGCCTCAGTGGGGCCGGCGAGAGACAGTCCGAGGTACAGAGCTGCCCAACCCGCATCGCTACGCGGGATGCAACGGCTTCTCACTCCGCTGCCTTGAACGCTTTCGGGGCTCGATATACGGCTGGCCCCGCAGTCGATCCTGTACATCTCAGAGTGGGTTGCCTCGTCGCGTAGATCGCGTATCGGCGTATTACCGCTCTTGGCCAGGATTATTGGCCGCAGGGCCAGTTAGAAGAAGCCTACTCCGCTCGGTCGGCTGGCGAGCGCGCGGGGACATGGTCGAGGGTCGCCCGTAAACGCGAGATCGTCCGCAGGCGCTTGATCGACGGCGCGTGTCGCAGTTCCCCCTGAGGAGCATGGTCAGGTCGCTCGGATCGGTCGAGTGGGGGTAGATTGATTGCTGTGCACGCTCGACTGAGCAGGTACGAGGGGATGGATTGGGATCAGCTTCAGTCATCGTTTGGGTGGTTTCGAACGGAGACGCTGCCCGAGTTGGAAGAAGCGCCCGGTTATGGATCAATCTTCTTCGGGGTCAACCGGGATGACGGAACAGCGGCGGCGGTCACCTTGTGGGAAACCGAGGAAGCCCTACAAGCGAGCGAGACGCTGGAGGAGCGGGTTCGCACCGAAGCGACAAGGCGCGCAGGAGCGGGGCGCGGCCGTGTGGTCAACCGCTACGAGGTGGCGACGCAGCTGACGGGGCCCGCGGATCCGGGATATGCGCGACTGGTTCGCTGGAGCGCCCTCAGCAAGAGACGGGTCAATGACGGTCTCGAGGTTTTCAAGAGGGAGCGGGCACCGCTGCTGACGGAGCTGGCCGGGTTCAGCGGCTGCCTCGTCGGATTCAGTGTGGTCAGGGGACAGGTCTTCGGGGTGTTCCTGTGGGACTCCCTCGAGTCACTTCGGGGGAGCGAGGCGTGGGAGCGGGAGTCCTCCACGCGACTCGAATCCGCCACCGGACCGAGGGGACGCTCGATCTTTGAGGTCTACCAGGTGGCGATCGCCCCCAAGCTGGAAAAGCAGGCTTCTTAGCTAGGGCCTCGACGAGGTCCCGCAGCACCCCAAGGGCGGCAGCGCCAGCCCATGGAAAAAGGGTGGTACTCGTGGAAGGCGGGGCAGCTCAGATGCCGTCTGCTGCTCGACTAGGTTTGGCGCGGATCGAGCGAGGCGTGAATGGAACGGACCACCAACGCGCCGTCCCCAACGGCCGCCGCAACGCGCTTGGTCGAGCCTCTGCGTACGTCGCCGATCGCGAACACTCCGCGACGCGTGCACTCGAGCATCAGCGGGCCTCGGTCCGCCCCGTTCCAGTGTCGGGAGAAGTCCGGGTGACGGCGCGCCTCCTCGCCGGTGACCACGAAGCCCTTGTCGTCCTGGCCGACGTAGTCGACCAGCCCCTCGGACCTCGGAGAGGCGCCGATCATCGCGAACACCGCCGAGGTCTTGACGCGGCGATCGGGCCCCGCACCCGAGATCACGACAGCTTCGAGCTTCTCGTCCCCCTCAAGCGTTCGCACCTCACACCCGGACCAGACGCGGACATTCGATTTGGCCTCGATCTGATCGACCAGATAGCGCGACATCGCCAACTCGAGCCGCCGCCGGGCGACGACGTGGACCTCGCGCGCGTGGTCGGCGAGCTTGACAACCGCCTGGCCGGCCGAGTTTCCTCCGCCGACCACAACGACGTCCTCGGCCGAGCATTGCTGGGCCTCGACGTGGGTCGCCGCGTAATACAGGCCCTGACCCTCGAATCGATCCGCATTCTCGGCCGGGAGCCGACGATAGTCCGCACCTGGTGCCAGGACCACGGATCGGCCCCGCACGCGCTGACCGTCGGCAAGCCGGATCTCGCGCAGGCCTCCGGCCTCTGGCTCTGAGACCTGAGATGCCTCGTGGACGCTGGAGATCACGGCGCCGAACTTGCGCGCCTGGAGCGTCGCTCGTCGGGTGAGCTCGGAGCCGGTAAGGCCGGTGGGGAAGCCGAGGTAGTTCTCGATTCGAGCGCTCGTGCCCGCCTGACCGCCCGGGGCGAAGCGTTCGACCACAAGCGTGCCGAGACCCTCGGAGGAGGCGTACACCGCCGCCGCCAAGCCCGGCCGGGCCGCCTCCAAGCACGACGACGTCGAAGCGCTGGCCGTCGACCTGAGCGCGGAGGCCCAGCTCATCGGCGACCGAGGTCACCGTCGCCTCCCGGATGACGCTGTCGGAACGGACCAGGACGGGGCAGTCGGCATCGCCGATGCCGAGGCCTTCGAGCAGGACCCGGCTCTCTTCGTCGGTGGCGAGGTCGTGCCAGGTGAAGGGAACGAGGTTGCGCTCCAGCAGCTCCCTCACGGCGAACGCCTCGCCCGACCATCGTGAGCCGATCAGGCGCTGCTGACCCAGGCCGCGACCCTGGAGCCACTCCCGGCGCGTGACCATCGTCCGGAGGAGGAGGTCGCCGAGCTCGGCCGCGGTCGCGACGACCCGACGCACGTCCTCGGGCGGAAGCGCCAGAAGCGATGTCGGTTCGGCCGCGAAGCCGGCGGCGAGCGTCGGCTCGCCCGTGAACATCGAGATATCGGCGGCGAAGGTCCCCTCCCGGCATTGGGTGAAGTAGCGGTCACCCTCCGGCGCTTGGTCGATGATGTCCAAGGCTCCGCTGAGGACCACGTAGAGGGGCGTCTCGCGCTGGCCGTGCTCGAAGACTTCGTCCCCCCTCGCGAACGTCTGACGGTTGCCGATCTCAGCCAGGTATTCGATCTGCGCCGGTGTGAGCCGGGGGAAGAGCGTCGGATCGTCGGGATCCAGGAAGTCCTCTACCGGAGTCGGTGCGTAGTCGCTGGTCATTCCTTAGCGTCCAGCTCTACGGTGCCGAGCCCGCGCACCCGCCACAGCCGATCGTGACCCCCATGCCGGCCTCCTCGCACGGGTTGGCCACAGAGGCGGGCAGCGGGCGGGCCGTGAACGCCGGCCGCTCGGCAGTCGCGGCCACGACTGCAGGCGCAGGCTCGCCCACACTCGCTGGGGCCGGTTCAAGGACAGGTTCGGGTACCGGCTCGGGAGCGAGGCCCGGAATCCGCGCCCGCAGGGTGGTGAACGCGACGGCGATCGCGACGAGCACCAGCCCGGCGCCGATGAGGTAGGCGAGGTGATAGCCGGAGTTGAGCGCCTCCGCTGCCGGCTCGCCGTCGGCGAGCAGTCCCTCGGTGCGCTCGGTCCCAAACGTGGCGAGTATCGCGAGGCCGATCGCGCCACCCACCTGGACGCTCGTGTTGACGAGCCCGGACGCCAGTCCCGAGTCGCTCTCGGTGGTGCCCGCCATCGCGAGGGTCATGAGCGAGGGGAAGCCGAGCCCGGCCCCGAGGCCGATCAGGATCATCGAGGGCAGGAGGTCGAAGACGTAGTTCGCCTCAATGGGCGTCCGAGCCAGCCAGAGCAGCCCGGCGACGACGAAGATCATTGCGGGGACGAGCGTCGCCTCCGGCCCGTACTTCAGGTTGAGCTGCCCGGTGAAGCGGAAGGACATGGTGCCCATGACGATTGTCAGCGGCAGGTATGCGAGTCCGACCTGCAGCGCGTCGTAGCCGAGGATCCGCTGCATGTAGAGGGCGCCGAGGAAGAACATCCCGAACATCCCGACCACCAGCAGCGCCTGGACCAGGTTCGCCCCGGAGACCTGCCGCGAGCGAAACAGGCGCAGCGGCATCAACGGGTTCGCCACCCGCGCCTGGCGGGCAACGAAGGCGATCAGTAAGCCGATCGAGATCGCTCCCAAGAGGAGTGTCTGGCTCGACCCCCAGCCCTCCTCGGTCACGCCGAGAATCGTGTAAACGAAAAGCATCAGGCCGCCGGTCAGCAGCACCGCCCCGGGGAGGTCGGCGCCCGCGGTGAGGCCGATGCCCTCGCGGTCGGGAACGAGCCTGATCGCCGCCAGCGCGGTCGCAACGCCGATCGGGATGTTGACGAAGAAGATCCAGTGCCAGTTGATCGTCTCCGTCAGCACGCCGCCGAGCAGCAGCCCGATCGAGCCGCCAGCGACGGCGACGAAGGTGTAGACGCCGATCGCCCTCGCCTGCTCGCGGGGCTCCGGGAACATGGTCACGATCATCCCGAGGATGACCGCGGAAGTCAGCGCCCCGCCCACGCCCTGAACGAAACGGGCGCCGATCAGCACACCTTGGCTCTGGGCGAGAGCGCAGAGCAGCGAGGCGCCGGTGAACACTCCGAGGCCGATCAGGAAGATGCGCCGCTGGCCAATCAGGTCACCGATCCGACCCGAAAGCAGGAGCAGCCCGCCGAATGCGATCAGGTACGCGTTGACCACCCACGCGAGGTCGTTCTGCGAGAAGGCAAGGTCCTCCTGGATTGTCGGGAGGGCGACGTTGACGATCGTGGCGTCGAGGACGATCATCAGCATCCCCACGCAGAGGACGTAGGTGGCTAACCAACGCCGCCGATCCTCCACACCCATCGCGGCGATCCTAACCGGACGCAGTCCGGCCGACGAACCCGTCCAGGGACATCGACATGTCAGCGACCACCCTTGCCATCTCATCCTCCTTTTCTTGCATTCCGCCATACAGGACTCAGAAAAGCGCCGGGATTCATCGGACAGAGCCGCCCTTAACCCAGTCCGACCCTGCTCGGCGCACCAGTCAGGAAGCCGCTTGCTCGTCCTCGATCGCGGTCGCCTCGCCTAGCTCCGCCCAGCTATCGAGTTCGCCCTGCAGTCGCTCGAAGCGGTTACGGATGTTCCCGATCGCATCCGAACCGAGGACCAGCCGTAGCGGCGGGTCGTCCGAATCAAGCGCCGTGAGGATCGCCCGCGCCGCGAGTACCGGATCGCCCGGTTGCTTGAGGTGCTCGCCACGCACGTAGGCACGGGTCGGCCCCACGGTCTCCTCGTACTCGGGCATATCCGCCGAGAAGTACGCCGCGTCCTTGCGGAAGAGTCCAGTTCGAAAGGCACCGGGCTCCACGATCATCGTCCTGATCCCGAACGGCGCCACCTCCTCCTGGAGGGTCTCGGTGAGTCCTTCGAGCGCGAACTTGGTCGCGCAGTAGGCCCCGAAGCCCGGAGCCGTGGTCTGGCCGCCGACGCTCGACATCTGCACGATGGTGCCGGAGCCCTGTCTCCGCATCTGAGGCAGGACCGCCCTGGTCAGCGCAGCCGGCGCGAAGAAGTGCAAGTCGAAGAGATCCCGGAGCTCCTGATCGGTCGTCTCCTCGACGGCCCCGACCTGGGTGCGCCCAGCGTTGTTGACGAGGACATCGATCCGGCCGAACCGGTCGATCGCAGCGTCGACGACCGCCTGGCGCTGCTCTGGGTCGGTCACGTCGAGCTGTACCAGGGCGACCTGCTCGCCCTCGTCAAAGCCCTCGATCGCGGCTGGCCGGCGCGCGGTCGCGACCACGCGGTCACCACGCTCGAGGGCCGCCTCTGCGATCGCCAGCCCGAAGCCGCTCGATGCACCCGTGATCAGCCAGACCGGTTCTTCAGCCACTCCCAGATGATTGCGAACGGCGGGCACCGGCCTACCCGGGCGATCAGGCGTGTCCGGAACCGAATCCGGGGGAGGACGGCGACACGATTGCGGCCACGCGGAACACAAGTACAACCGCCGCTCTCATATCGATACTATCGTTTCGCGAGCAATCCAAAAAAGGCGAGGTCGGGGCTGGGCGCCCGCATCTTCATTGGGCTTCCTCCTTGGCGACTCGGTTCCCAGTGGCCCCGATTCGTCGCGCACCCCAAGAAAGCGAAGCGAGTGGATCTTGCTGAGCACGTACTAGTCAGCGCAGAGGAATGGTTCTCGGGCGGCGAACGCCTGCCCTACGATCCCCAGCGCGCCACCTTCGATGAGCGCTCCCCGCTGCGTGTATTCGTCCGGCACGCTTCGGGCCGCGGCACGACGCTGACCTTCCTCCCAGGGTGGCCGGATGGGTCCTTCGGCTGGGCGAAGGTGGAGGCGGAGCTCGCCGAGCGAAGCGACGCCGACCGCCTCTTCCTCGATTACATCGGGCACGGCGATTCCGACAAACCGCCTGAATACCCGTATTCGACCTACGAGCGCGCCGACCTCGTCGAGGCGCTGTGGCGCGCAAGGTCGGTCGAGGCGACCGTCGTCGTCGCCTTCGACTACTCCTGCATCGTCTGCCTCGAGCTCCTTGCCAGGCGGATCGAGCGGCGGCGAGCGGGCGAGGATCCTGGAACGGTGATCCCTGCCTGCCTACTGGCGAACGGCGGCCTCTTCGCCGACGGCCACACACACCCCTGGTTCACGACGCCGCTGTTCAAGTCGCGCTCCGGCGGTCCGGTCACGTGGGTCGGGCAGCACTCGAGGCGCGCCTTCACTCCCATCTTCCGGTCGGTGTTCTCCCGCTCTTATCGCGTCACCGCGGCCGAGATCGAGCAGGCTTATCAGGCGATCAGCCGGCGCGACGGGGTCCGCGTCCTGCCCGCCACGGCCGCCTACGTCGACGAGCACCATGAGCACGCCGCCCGCTGGGATCTCGCGCGCATCGCCGCGGAGCTTCGGGGGGCAGTGCGTTTCCACGTCGTCGGCAGCAGCGAGGACCGATTCGAGGCACGGCAACTGCGCCTGGCTCGGGAGCGGCTCGGCGATGCGGTCGAGTTCACCGAGCTTCCTGGTGGGCACCTCGCCACCTCGGAGCAGCCCAGGCGCCTCATCGAGCTGATCGAGGGCCTTCGCTAGTTGGGAGACCTCACCGAAATCAAGTCGAAGCTCGTGTAGGAGGACAAGAATGCGCAAGCTCAATGTCTCGACCCTGGTCACGCTCGATGGCGTGATCCAGGACCCGGGTGGGTTCCAGGAGCTCGAGGAGGGCGGATGGGGCAATCGCTACTTCGACGAGGAGGCCCAGAGCTATGCCCTGGAGCATCTGCGTGAAAGCGACGCCTTTCTCTGCGGTCGAGTTACCTATGAGGTGTTCAAGGAATTCTGGCCCCAGGTCAAGGAGGGTGAATATGCCCAGACCCTGAATCAGATGCCCAAGTTCGTCGCCTCGAGGACGCTCGAGGAGCCGCTCGAATGGAACGCGACCCTGCTTCGGGGCGACGTCGGGAATGCGGTTGCCGAGCTAAAGCGCCAGGAGGGTCGCGACATCGTCACGTACGGCAGCGCAGGGCTGATGGCCACGCTGATGGAACGCGATCTGATCGACGAGTACCGGATCTGGATCCATCCGTTCGTGATCGGCACCGGTACCCGGCTCTTCGCTGAGGGGGTGCCGACCCGCAACTTGGAGCTCGCAGAGTCCCGAACGCTGGGCACCGGAGTCGTAATCCTGGTCTATCGCCCGGTCTGACTGCACCTGCCTCGGGAGCGGCTCGGCGATGCGGTCGAGTCCACCGAGCTGGAGAACGGCCGAACTCGCTCGAGTGACCTACTCCCGCAGCCCGGCGGCTTCGAGGGCTTCGGCACGCTCGGTGTACTCATCCACACGCGAGACCTTGCCATCGCGCAACGTATAGACCTCGTAGAAGCGGGTATCGACCTCGACCCCGCTTCCCCGGCCTCGCCCCTGGTGATACGCGACCACGACGACTTGATCCCCGGCATCGATGATTTCCTCGAACGTCACCTTGAGTTCGTCGAAGGCGCTCGCCCACCGCTCCATGTCGGCTCGCATCGCAACCAGGCCGGACGACGGTCTCTCGTCGATCGGATTCAGCACGACCTGGGGATCAAAGATCGCCTCCGCTTCGGCGCGGTCGCCGACCCCGTAGTACTCGTAGGCGATCGCCTTGCGCACGACCTCTACGTTCTCCTCCGACATCGCCCACGCAGTATCTCGCGCCGGAGGAGGGCACACTGCCCTGATCGGTCGCGGCGTTTTTGCGCGGCGCGGAAGGACAGTGAGCCGGGAACGGCTCCCTAAAAAGTCCCGCGCCTACTCCCGCAGCCCGGCGGCTTCGAGCGCTTCCAACGTGCGCCACCTCTGCGACCCCGATGTGGTCACGCACCACCCCGAGGGCTGGCCTGAGGCCGGCCCTTCGGTGCGTCGGGCGGCGGTCCTGCGCCAATGGGAGCAGGTTCGCGACGCTTGGATGGGCGACAGCCGGAGAAGGAGGAAGCATGACGACGAAAAGCTCCCAGCGTCGATTAGCGTAAGGGAGTGCATCGCACCAGTGAGGAGAGAGGGTCACCGCCGTCGGCGGCGGCTTCCAGCGTCGACACAGTCGCCGCGCGTAAGAGAGAGGTCGTCGAGCGCCACGGCGAGTGGACCGGCCACAACATCCACCTCGGCGGCGGCGTCTACACCATCGGCGAGCAGGTTCGCGTCGATGACGTTGTCGCCCGGCGCATCCTCCAGGCAGCTACCGACGTACTGGGCCGGCCGCTCGCGGGCGCCCGGGTGCTGGATCTGGGCTGCCTCGAAGGGCTCTACGCGATCGAGTTCGCGCGGCACGGTGCGGACGTGCTCGGCGTTGAGGTGCGCGAAGCCAACATCGCGAAAGCGCGGTTCGCCAAGGAGACGCTAGGGATCGACAACCTCGAGTTCGTCAAGGACGACGTGCGCAACCTGAGCTCGGAGAGATACGGATCCTTCGATGTTGTCCTATGCCTGGGAATCCTTTACCACCTCGACGCGCCGGATCTGTTCCGGTTCGTGCACCAGATGGCCGACGTCACCCGCCGCTGCCTGATCATCGATACGCACATAAGCCACACCGCGAAGATCTCGATCGCCCACGAGGGCAAGGAGTACTGGGGCAGGTTCTTCAACGAGCACCCGCCGGAAGCCACGGCCGAAGAGAAGGAAAAGGCCGTTTGGGCCTCCATCGACAACCCGAGGAGCGTCTGGCTGACCCGCGAGTCCTTGTACGACCTCCTCGCTCACGCGGGATTCACGTCCGTCTACGAGTGTCACAACCCACCCGTACCGCAGCGCGGCGACGACCGCCTCACGTTCGTAGCGATCAAAGGAACGCGGCAGGAGTACCTCTCCGCACCACTGCTCGACGCCACCCCTGACTGGGGCTGGCCTGAGCTCACCTGGCCGGCGCCGGCCAGCATTCGTGCGCGCGCCCGCGCGAGGATCGGCAGGGCGCTGCCCGCATCGGTGCGCAAGGTGGTAAAGCGGCGCAGGTCGTAGTCTCGGCCCCGGCGGGCAGCCGCGCGGGTACCAATCCGGGTACCAATATGAACGCAACTAGGGACAACTCAGGGCAAGAAGGCACCCCTGAGCAGGGCTAAACGCGGCACCGCGCAACCCCACGTTCGGCCTGCAAAGCCGTTTACACCGGTTCGATTCCGGTAGGCGCCTCTCGCATAGGCAAGCCGGATCCCGCTCTTTCAAAGCGAAGAGCAGGCGGGTCTGGCCTGCGCTCGGTTCTCCGGTCTGCCAACCGGTTATTACCGGTTGTTTCGGTGCCGCACTGGCGAACACTGGCGAACAAGGATCGCCAGCTGCCCTTACTCGCGCGCAGCGCCGAACCGCTTCGGAATCCGGCTCGGGCCGGGACCGCTGCTAGATGTGGTACATGCCCGCGCCGGCGTCCTCGGCCTCGCGGCGGGAGATGTCGGCGATCGTCGTGGAGCGAAAGGTGGCGCGGAGCGCCTCCACCCCCTCCTCCCAAATTCCGCCGGCCTCCTTTCCCTCCTGGCCGACGACGCCGTCGAGTGCCTGGACCACCTCGAGCACGTTGATCTCCTCGGGTGGGCGCGCGAGCGTGTAGCCGCCCTTCGCCCCGCGATGGCTGACCAGGATCCCGGCGCGACGGAGAGTCGAGAAGAGCTGCTCGAGGAACTGGACCGGGATGCCCCGGCGCTCGGCGACCTGGCCGATCGGCATCGGGCTGTCGCCTGCCCGCGCGAGCTCGGCGAGCGCCACCACCGCGTAACGTGACTTCGAAGTGACGGAGATCACGACATCCCTTTTACCGGGCCGGGAGGTCCGAGGTTGAACTCACGCACCCGCCGGGCGCTGCTGCGAGCTATCGCGCCGCTCGCGCTGATGGGCCTGATCTTCTACCTCTCCTCGCAGCGGGCCGATGAGGGGCTCGACTGGTGGGATGTGGTCTTCCGGAAGATCGGGCACATCGGGGGCTATGCGCTGTTGACCGCGCTCTGGGCATGGGCGCTCGCCGGCGCGGTGCGGCGTCCCGTGGCGGTCGCGGCTGGAATCGCGCTCGTCTACGCCTGCAGCGACGAGTACCACCAGGGCTTCGTCGAAACGCGGCAAGGCACCCCGGTCGACGTCCTCGTCGACGCGATCGGGATCGCTCTCGCCGTCCTGCTCCTGCGCGCACGCCGACCCCGGCCCGCCGATGAGGCCGAGGTCGACGCGAGAGGAGGAGCTCCTAGATCCAGCCCTGCTCGGTAGCCATCAGCACGGCCTGGGCGCGATCGAGCGCTCCCAGCTTGCCGTACCGGACGGTGCTCGCGGAGAGATAGGCGAACGGTTGGACGATCAGTGGGAGAGGCGGTCGACCGCCCGCTCGATGCGCTCCAGCGAGCGATCCTTCCCGAGAACGGCGAGTGACTCGAAGATTCCGGGGGAGACGGTCGTGCCTGTGATCGCGACGCGAATCGGCTGATAGAGCTTGCCGGGCTTTACGTCGTGCTCGGCCAGGATCCGGCCGAGGGCGGTCTCGAGCTCGGGGGCCGCGAAGGACTGGGTGCCCCGCAGGGCCTCGAGCGCCTCGCTCAGCAGCGGCAGCGCCCCGTCCTTCATCACCTTTCGCCAGGCCTTCTCATCGATCTCCGGCTCCTCGAAGAGGAACCCGATCAGCGGCCAGACCTCCTCGAGGGTCTGCGCCTTCTCCTGCGCGATCTCGGCCGCGGCGCGGAGCCGCTCGTCCGGCTCGCGGCCGAGGTGGCGAGCGACCGCCGTGGTGTACTCGTCCAGCTCCATCTCCCGCATGAAGCGGCCGTTCAGCCATCTGAGCTTCTGCTCGTCGAAGATCGCCGATGAGCGGCCGACCTGCTCCAGGTCGAACCGCTCGATCAGCTCATCGGTGCTCATGATCGTCGTGTCGTCCTGGGTCCCCCAGCCGAGCAACGCCAGGTAGTTGCGGACCGCAGCGGGCAGATATCCGCGGTCCCGGAGCTCCTGGACGCTCGCCGCGCCGTGCCGCTTCGAGAGCTTCTTTCCGTCGGGGCCGTGGAGGAGCGGCAGGTGCGCGTAGCGCGGCGGGTCCATCCCGAGCGCCTCCATCACCAGCAGCTGCTTCGGCGTGTTCGAGAGGTGATCGTCGCCCCTGATCACGTGGGTGATCCCCATCTCGGCGTCGTCCACGGCGACCGCGAGGTTGTACAGGGGGGACCCGTCCGCCCGCGCGATCACGAAGTCGTCCGCGCTCTCGTTCGGGAACCCGACCTCGCCGCGGATCTCGTCGCGCACGACGGTGTCGCCCTCCTCCGGTACCCGCAGGCGGACCGCGGCATTCGGATCGTCGCTCGGCTCCCCGCGGTATCCGCGGTTGCCGTGCTCCTTCTTCCACGCTGCGACGTCCTCGCCGGTGGCGGAGTCGCGGTAGGCACGCCCGGAGGAGAGAAGCTCCTCGACGCGCGCGCGGTGCCGGTCCGCTCGCTCGGCCTGGCTGATCGGCCCCTCGTCCCAGTCGAGCTCCAGCCAGCGCAGGGCATCGAGGATCTGCTCGATGTTCTCGGGGGTGGAGCGCTCACGGTCGGTGTCCTCGATCCGCAGGACCAGCCTCCTCCCCGTCCGCGCGCGTAGAGCCAGTTGTACAGTGCCGTCCTCGCCCCACCGATGTGCAGGGCCCCCGTCGGCGACGGGGCGAAGCGGACTCGAACGGGGACTGATGGATCTGAGCTCACGATGCTGATCGGCGCCCATGTTTCCACAGGGGGTGGCCTGGTCCGGGCGATCGAGCGCGCCGAGGAGCGGCCCTGCGACGCGATCCAGATCTTCAACCAGAGCCCGCGGATGTGGCGGCCGACGCGCTACACCGAGGCCGACTTCGCCGCCTTCCGGAAGGCGATGGACGCCTCACGCGTGAAGGTGGCCGCGATCCACATGATCTACCTGATCAACCCAGCGGCGAAGGACCCGGAGATGCGGAGGAAGTCGCTCGATTCGCTCACCCACGCGCTGCGGGTCGGTGACGGGATCGGCGCGCTCGGGGTCGTCGTCCACCCGGGCGCCCTCAAGGACGACACGCGCACGAACGCGCGCAAGCGGGCGATCAACCTGATCAAGGAGGCGCTGGCGCGCTCGGAGTCCTGCCCGATCATCTACGAGAACACCGCGGGGTCGCCGCAGCTCCTCGGCCGGGACTTCGACGAGACCGCCGAGCTGATCCAGAAGACCGGCGGGCCGAAGCGCCTGGGCCTCTGCATCGACTCCTGCCACCTGCACGCAACCGGCTACGACGTGCGCACCCCGGAGGGCGATGAGCGAGATCTGGCCGACGAGATCGACCGCGAAGGTCGGCCTCAAGCAGCTCAAGCTTCTGCACGTGAACGACTCCCGCGACGAGCGGGGCTCGAACCGCGACCGCCACACCGCCGATCGGCAAGGGGAAGATCGGACGCAAGGGCATTCGCGCCTTCCTCGGTGAGCCGCGGCTTCCAGGAGGCTGCCGGCGGTGTTCGAGGGGCCGGGCGAGGACGGTCACGCGCCCTCACGCGAGGACGTCCAGCTGACGCGCCGGCTGTGGCGGGAGGCGATCCGGAGGGATTGAGATTTCTTCGGATTGACAGCGTCGGGCGACCGAGCCAACCGTCGGATCCTCGAGGAGCTCGCGTGAGTCCCGGCTACGGCTCCCAGGAGTAGAGGAAGTACGAGCGCGTAGGGATCGCGCGCGATCAGCCTCGCGTAGTGGGTGACGGCGTCGACGTAGAGCCCGGAGGGGTTGTAGGCGCGGAGAGCCGGCCCATAGCGCGCGGGCGCGCCGTTCGCCCTCAGGAGCCGGGCCGCCGCGGGATCGCGTCATGCGGGTCGCTGGATGTTCCCGCCGCGGCCGTAGATCTTCCAGGTGGAGGGGATGAACTGCATCGGGCCCTGCGCCCCGGCGACGCTGTTCGACTTCACCCGGCCGAACTTCGTCTCGACGAGATGGATCGCGGCGAGGTAGTGGGGATCGATGTCCGTGGCTTCGCTTCGCCTCGCTCGTAGTGGCTCGACCAGGTCGGAGAGCGGCGGCCGCGGCCCGACCTTGAACTTCTTCGGCGGATAGCCCGCCGACAGCCGGATGAGCGTCGCGGCTCGCCGCGGTCAGCCGTCGGATCTCCGCTGCCAGATTCGGCTGGAGCATCGGAATCACCTCGCGCGCTCACATTTGGGTGCCGGGCGAGGTAGCGCACCATCCCCTGGAGGAAGGCGGCTTCGGACGACGACCTCCCCCGGCGGAGGACCGCCGGCGGGTCGCCGCCGGCTCGCCATCCGTCGATCGCCCCCCGCAGCGCCGTGTCGTTCGCGGTGAGCTGGTTTGCGACGTCCTCGGGCGAGAGGGCGGCATCGGCGCCCGCCGCACCCGACCGTTCCGAGGGACGCCGAGGCGACCACGCACGCGAGGGTCAGGGCCCGTACGAAGCGGAGGCGCATCGGGCTGCTCAGGTGAGCGTGTTTCGAAGGTCGAACGCCCGGATCGACGTCGGGGTGACCGTCCGGCGCGTCGAAGAACCGCTTGTTCACGCACTCGTAGCCCGGGCCGCCGCCCTCGTAGGCCTTCTCGACCGTGAACTGGCAGTGCGGCAGCGCTTCGCCGGTCATCTTGATCCCGCCGAAGCCGTCGCGGGTGCGCTCGGCGAGCAGGAACAGGTCGAAGTCGATCTCGGCCGCGAAGACCTTGTTCATGCAGCCCATATAGCGGCCCCCGGTGCGCGCGTCCTCGTAGGTGTAGAGGTACCGGCAGCCCATCTCGAGGCAGCCGGCCGGGTCGATCAGCTTGTCGCAGTACGTGCGGCACTGACGGCACTCGCCGGCGGTGCTTCTCCTCTCCTGTGTCTGCCTCGGCACGGGGTTCAGTCTAGGACGCCGGCACCGGCGGGTTGGGGAACCGGGATCCACCCGAGCCCTTGCGCGGATGGGGTCAAATCTGCTAACTCGCCGGCGCTTCAGGCGGCCCGCGCGGTGCTCCCGAGCAGCGCGTCGAGCTCGGCGTGCAGGCCGGCCGAGGGCTCGACCCGGTAGTCGCGGCCGAACCTGAGCTCGCCGGACTCCCTCCCGGGTCTCCATCTCGAGGATCACCTCGGAGTCGCCCGGGAAGTGCCCGAAGATCGTCTTCAGTGTCCTCGACCGCCGACGCCGAATCGGGCGGCGTCGATCTTTCGGATCACGGAACCGGTCCGTGCCGGGCGCGCGCCGCGCCTTCGCGACCTCGTCCTCGGTCGGCTCGAACTGCTCGAGCTCCTGCGCGACCAGCTTCGTCTCCCCACGGCCCTTGTGGTCCAGGCGCCCCGCGCACGATGACGATCGCGTCGGCCGCGAGGAACTCGATCGACGCCTCGTAGGCCTTGCCCATCACCAGCATCTCGACCTGTCCCTCGACGTCGTCCAGGGTGGCGAACGACATCATCGATCCGTTCTTCGACTTGTGGCGCTTGAACTCGGTGACGATTCCGCCCACCGTCACCCAAGAGCCGTCCTGCTTCTCACTCGAGGCTCGAGAGCGAGCAGTCGACCCGGGCCTTCGAGCGCCTCCCTCACCTCGGCGAGCGGGTGGGAGGAGAGGAACGTCCCCAGCGTCTCCTTCTCGAGCCGAAGCAACTCGCGCTGGTCGAACTCCTCGGCGAGGATCGGCGGATGGTGCTGCGACGGACGCCTCGCCGGCGTCGGCGCCTCCGCCGCCGAGGTCGAAGATCGAGCCCTGGCCCATCCGCGAGTCCTCCTGCGCCTTCTGGCCGAACGAGGTCGCGCTCGGCAGAACCTCCAGCATCCCCCTGCGGGAGGCGCCGGTGGAGTCGTGGGCGCCGCACTTGACGAGGCACTCGACCGCGCGCTTGTTCACGGCTCGGGTGTCGACGCGCTCGCAGAAGTCCCAGATCGAGGTGAACTCGCCGCCCTTCTCGCTCGCGTCGAGGATCGCCTGGACGGCCTGGTGGCCGACGTTCTTCACCGCGTCCAGCCCGAAGCGAATGCTGTTCCCGGAGACGACGAAGCCGTGGTCGGAGCTGTTCACGTCCGGGCGGCAGCACCTCGATCCCCATCTCGGCGCAGCGGTTGACGAAGAACGGGACCTTGTCCTTCGTCGACATCACGGTCGAGATCAGGGCAGCCATGTACTCCGCCGGGTAGTTGGCGCGGAGCCAGGCGGTCCTGTAGGCGATCAGCGCGTAGCAGGCGGCATGTGAGCGGTTGAAGGAGTAGTCGGCGGCCGCTTCCATCAGCGACCACAGGTCCTGGGCGACGCGGCGGTCGGTGGTCGAGGCGGCGAGACCCTCCAGGAACTTGTCCTTCATCGTCGCCATCAGGTCGCGCTTCTTCTTTCCGACGGCCTTCCGGAGGTCGTCCGCCTCGGCCGGCGAGAAATCCGCCATCTGCTTGGCGATCTCCATCAGCTGCTCCTGGTAGATCACGCAGCCGTAGGTGGACTGGGTTATCGGCCGCAGCCGTGGATCGCGGTAGCCCACCGAGGAAGGGTCGCGCTTGCCCTTCGCGTAGTCGCCGATGTAGCGCATAGCCCCCGGCCGGTACAGGGCGACGAGCGCCACGAGGTCCTGGAACTCCGTCGGGCGAACGGTCTTGAGCGCGTCGCGCATCCCGTCGGACTCGAATTGGAAGACTCCGACGGAGTCCCCGCGGGAGAGCATCTGGAAGGTCTTCGGATCGTCGAGCGGGATGTCCTTGATGTCGATCCTCTCGCCCCGAGACCGCTCGATGATCGTCATCGCGTCCTCGATCACGTCGAGGTTCCGCAAGCCCGAGGAAGTCCATCTTCAGCAGCCCGATCTCCTCGATCGGGCCCATCGAGTACTGCGTGACGGTCTTGTAGGCGCGCTCGGCCTTGCCGTTCCCGTTGCCGTTCCCGTTCCCGCTGCCGCGGTCCTCCGCGAGCTGGAGCGGAACGATCTCCTGGAGTGGCCTGTCGGCAATCACGACGGCCGCTGCATGGATCGAGTGATTGCGGACGATCCCCTCCAGGCCCTGGGCGGTGTCGATGATCCGTCGAGCGTCGATGTCGGTGTCGTAGGTGCGCTTGAGCTCCTCGCCCGGCTTCAGGCAGTCCTCGAAGCTCGGGTTCCGGCCCAGGATCGGCTCGGGGATCTGCTTCGCGAGCTTGTCGCCGGTGGCGTAGTCGTAGCCGAGCACGCGCGCCGCGTCACGGGTCGCGGCGCGCGGCGCCATCTTGCCGAAGGTGATGATCTGCGCGACGCACTCGCGCCCGTACTTCTCGGCGACGTAGCGGATCACCCGCTCGCGGCCACGGACCGAGAAGTCGATGTCGATGTCCGGCATCGACTTCCGCCCCGGGTTGAGGAACCGCTCGAAGAGCAGGTCGTTCGCGAGCGGGTCGATGTCGGTGATCTCCAGCGCATAGGCGACGATCGAGCCCGCCGCCGAGCCGCGACCCGGCCCGACCGCGATCCCGTTCCCCTTCGCGTAGCGGACGAAGTCCCAGACGATCAGGAAGTAGGACTCGAAGCCCATGTCCGAGATCACCCCGAGCTCGAAGCCGAGGCGCTCCAGCGCGTCGGCAGGGATCGGGTCGCCGTAGCGGCGCCGCAGGCCATCCATCGCGAGCTCGCGAAGCATCTCTCCCGGCTCCACCCCGTCGGGCGTCGGGAAGCGCGGGAGCAGGAGCTGGCCGAGCTCCATCTCCAGGTCGGTGCGCTCCGCGATCTCGAGCGTGCTCGCGACCGCCTCGGGCATGTCGGAGAAGTCCTTCGCCATCTCCTCCGAGCTCTTCAGGAAGAACTCGTTGGTGTCGAAGCGGAGCTTCGGCTGCTCGAGGGTCGATTTCGTCTGGACGCAGAGCAGGGCGGCGTGACTGTCGTAGTCCTCGCGCCTCAGGTAGTGGACGTCGGCCGTGGCCACCAGGGGCGCCCGAGCTCCTTCGCGATCCGGGCGATTCCCTCGTTCGCCTTGTCCTGCTCGGCCACCCCGTTCCGCTGGACCTCGAAGTACACCTGCTCGGGCCCGAAGGCCTGGATCAGGTCGTCCACGTGCGCCCTGGCGTCGTCCGGGCGGTCCTCGACGAGCCGGCGGCAGAAGCGGGACTGCAGGCAGCCGGTGAGGACGATCACCCCCTCGGCATGCGAGGCGAGCAGCTCCATGTCCACGTTCGCCTTCCCGCGCGCGAAGCCCTCGAGGAAGCCGGCAGAGCTCAGCTTGACCAGGTTGCGAAAGCCCGCGTCGCTGGAGGCGAGCAGCGTCAGGTGGTTGCGCTCGTACCTCGTCTGGGTCGGCGTGACCTTCCGGTCGTCGACCAGGTACGCCTCGACGCCGATGATCGGCTTGATCCCGGCCGCCACACAGGCCTTGTAGTGCTCGACCGACCCGTTCATCACCCCGTGATCGGTGAGCCCGAGGGCCGGCATCCCGAGCTCCGCGGCACGGGCCGCGAGCGCATCGATCTTGCAGGCGCCGTCCAGCAGCGAGTACTCGCTGTGGACGTGCAGATGGACCGCGCCTTTGCTCACCCGTCGATCATTCCGAGCAGCGCGGACG
Organism: uncultured Solirubrobacterales bacterium; assembly: GCA_963808565.1. Lineage (GTDB taxonomy): Bacteria > Actinomycetota > Thermoleophilia > Solirubrobacterales > 70-9 > DASUPK01. The sequence continues at coordinate 51,562 of CAWEGM010000006.1, read as the reverse complement.
GAGTCGATACGAAATACGCACGAATCCCGCTCTCGCCGGACGAAATCTCCGCCGGCGCTTTATTCACCAAGGGGGTGAATAAAGCGCCAAGGCGGCGTTGGCCGCCGCTACCAGCTCGTCGGCCTGCCCTCCTCGAACAGCCAGACCTGGAAGAACTGGTCCAGGTTCTGTCCACTCTCGCTGCTCGGCGAGGGCGATGAAGTCGGCCGTGGTGACGTTGCCGTACTTGTTGCTGGCGTACCAGTCGCGCAGGGTCTGGAAGAAGAACACGTCACCGACCTTCTCCCGGAGCGCCTGCAGCGTCATCGCCCCGCGGTCATAGACCGGCGTGTGGAAGAGCTGGCGCGGATGGTCGAGTGCGGCCGGGGCCGGGAACCAGAGGTCCTCGAAATCAGGGTCATCCTCCGGGGTCGCGTAGAGATCGTCGAAGGTGTCGCCGGCGGGCGTGCCGCCATGCATCTCGTCGTAGATCCACTCCGAGAACGTCGCGAACCCTTCGTTCAGCCAGATGTCGGGCCAGATCTCCGGCGTCACCGCGTTCCCGAACCACTGATGGGCGATCTCGTGGATCACCGTCGTCGCGGATGGGATGCGCTGATAGTTCGCGCGGGTCTGCGACTCGAGCGCGTAGCCAACCTCGAATGCCCAGTCGACGATCCCCCCGCCGCTGTTGAACGGGTAGGGCCCATAGAGCCCGGAGAAGAAGGAGACGATCTCCGGCTGCGGGTCGAGCCGCTGGAACGCAAGCGTTGGATTCGGCGGATCGGCCGGCTGCCGCCGGGTGTTCGGGTCGACCGCGTCGTAGAAGAGCAGGCCATTGGCGCTGTAGAAGTCGGTCAGGAAGTCGCCATTGGTCGCCGTCGCCAGGTACGGCGCCATCGGGTTGTTCTCGGCCCAGCGCCAGGTCGTCCGCCCACCCGCGGTCACCGGGTCGCCTTGGAGCTCGCCGTTGGCGATCGCCTCGTTGCCGGCCGGGACGCTGATCGTGAAGTCGTAGGTCGCCTTGTCGCGCGGGCTGTCGTTCACCGGGTACCAGCCCGGGGAGCCCTGCGGCTCGTTGACGACGAAGGCGCCGTCATCGGTCGGGATCCAGCCCTCGATCGACTTGTCCGGGTCCTTGATCGGCCGCGGCCGGCCCGAGTAGATCACCTCCACCATGAACGGGGAGCCGGCATCCAGGCCGGAGCTCGGCGTGATCGCCAGCTCCTGGACGCCGGGTCGAGCGATCTTCGCGCGCACCCCGTTAACGGTGACGCTCGAGACGACGAAGTGAGCACGGAGGTCGAGATTGAAGCGGCGGAGGTTCTGGGTTGCGGTGGCCTGGATCACCGCCGTGCCGCTGAGCACGTTCGCGGGCTGATCGTAGTCGAGCGTGAGCGAGTAGTGGCCGACGTCATACCCGCCATTTCCGGCCTGCGGGAAGAACGGATCGCCCGAGCCGTCCGACCCCGCGACGTACTGCTGCCCCGAGGCGGACGGTGCGAAAACGAAGAAGGCCGCGGCGATGGCGACCATGAAACCCAGCTTCCCCCTGATCACGATTGACCTCCTCATCCTTGATTTGGTCCCTGTGGCCCTCCGAGCTTGGCGTACCCAATAACCCGGATCGTCAACCGGAGTCGCATCTACCCGGAAGTTCGGCAAGATGGTCCAGGTGATCTGGCTGCTCAGGCATGGCGACGCGGAGCACGTGAGCGGCAAGCCCGACGCGGACCGCGACCTGACCGAGAAGGGCGAGCGCCAGTCACGCGACGCGGGCAGGGCCCTGAAGGCGTTGGGGGTCGAGCTCGACGTCTGCATCACCAGCCCGAAGATCCGGGCGAAGCGAACCGCGGAGCTCGCGTGCGAGGCGCTCGGGATTCCGGTCGAGGAGGACGACGGGCTCGCCGGCGGGGACTTCGACCCGCTGGAGATCGCCGCCGGCCGCGGCGAGGTGATGCTGGTCGGCCACGAGCCGGACTTCTCGAGCGCGATCGCCCTCGTCACCGGATCGCGCGTGAAGATGAGAAAGGGCGGGCTCGCCGCGATCGACGACCACCTCCTCCAGCTCCTCCATCGGCCGAAGGACCTGAGGAAGATCGCCGACTAGAGCGCTCACCTTCATCCCTTCGAGGCACGACGTCGTGACAAGGCTGCTGGCCATAACCGGCACCAGCGAGACGTTGGCGTGAGTCCTCGTGGCCCGTTTGATCCCCCGCCACAGAGGTATCACTCGAAAGCCCCGGTTACCCATTGCCCGCTGGCGCTCCATGCAACTGGGAAACCCTCAGATTCAAGACTAGGACGGAGGCAAGGATGGCCACAACTCGGCTCGCGACCTTCACAGATCGAGGCGATGCCCTCACGGTCGCCGGACTGCGGGAGTAGGCGATGTCGCTGGAGGAGCGCATCGCGGAAAACGAGGCCTTTTGCCGGGACCTCAACAGGAGCAGGGACGATTGGCTCAGCAGTGGCGTTCCCGTGGCAGGCTTTCGATGTGAGTGCTGGCGAATCGATTGCGTCGTCCGCCTAAAGCTGTCCAGGGAGGAATGGCAGGAGGTCCGTTCGCGGCCGGAGCGCTTCGCTGTCGCGCCCGGGCACACAGCCGACCACGTGGAATCGGGCGTCGAAGAGGTAGTCACGGAATACGAGCACTTCTGGATCGTCGAAAAGCGCGGCAAGGCGGGAGAGGTAGCCGCAAAGCGGGCGTAACGGGCGACGGAACGCGCTGAGGAGCAGGGCTGAGGCCCGAGCTAATCCCGTCCGGACTGCTCGGAGAGCCCCGCGGCGTCGAGGGCCTCGCGCCAGGTCTGGAAGAAGTGGGCCCGCCCGACCTTCCCGTCGGGTCGGAAGTCGGAGAACACGGCGCCCATCCTCTGCGTGACCGTCGTCTGGGTGGCCCTCACCTTGCCTCCGTGCTCGAACAGGGCGACGACGGAGTCATCCGCCTCCCGAAGCTCGATGTTCTCGATCTCCCACTCGTCGAAGTTGTCGGTCCAGACGGAGATGAGGAAGCGCATCCCCTCGTGACCGCGGTACTCCGACCCCTCGATCCATTCCGGCGCCGTGTACGCCACGCCGTCGGGAGCGACGTATTCGACGAGCCCCTCGGGGCCCCGCTCGTTCAGGGCCTCGAAGGCCCTGCGCACGGTCTGGAGGTTCGCTTCGGACATCTGGGCAGTATCGCGTCTACCGCGGGTTAGTCCACTCCGAACCCGGCACTGGCAAGATGGCCCCCATGAGCGTCGTCAAGATCAACGCCATCACGGTCCCGCGGGAGCGCTTCGACGAGTTCGAGCAGTCGGGACCGATATCGAGCTCTGGTCGTTCGACGTGCTCGAGCGCGAGTTGGCGCGGAGTCAGGCGAGGCCCTCGGCCTCGTACTCGCGCAGGAATCCCTCGAAGAGCCGGCGGTGGCCCTGCTCGTCGTGGAGGATGTCGATGACCATGTCGTTGGTGACCGGGTCGACGCCGTCGGTCCTCTCGACGATCTTCGTGTAGTGCTCGATCGCGCCGGTCTCGGCCTCGATCACGCCGCGGATCACCGAGACGACGTCGGTCTGGTGGTCGGGCGGCTGCAGGTACGACTGCTCCGCCTCGAACTCCTGTGAGCCCGGCACGACGCCGTAGAGCTCCTTGACCCGCTCGGCGAACAGCTTCGCGTGGCCGAGCTCCTCCGTTATGTCCTGCTCCAGCGACTCCTTGATCTCCTGCGCGCGAACGCCGTCCGGATTGACCGAGTTCGCGAGGTAGCTCATCACGGTCTCGATCTCCATCCAGTACGCGCGCTTCAACAGCTCAATGATCTCCTCGCGCTTCTCCCGTTGCGACTCGTCGAGGATTCCCTCCCCGGCCCGACTCGTTGTTTCAGTGGTTCCCATCCACGAGGGGCGTACCCGGTTCGGGACCCCCTCTAAACGAGCGGGTGGTGCGCTATTCCGGCTCGGGCCGCTCCTCGCCGGGCCACTGCCCGGTGGCGCGGGTAAAGGCCCGCCGGTTCAGGTGGTCGACCACGCCGCGGATAGCCCGGAAGATCGCACCCTCCAGCGCCAACGCGAGGACGAGCTTCCGCCAGTCGATCTCGCGGTGCTCCGGTTCCGGTGGTTCCTGGTCGTCGATCATCCCCCAGACGCCCTCGAACGCCTTCTTTCCCACCAGCCCGGCGATCAGCCCGCCGAGGATGCTGAAGGGGATGAAGAGGAGCTTGCTCACGACTCCACCTCCAGCTTCCGCGTGTCGCGAGGCTCCAGGAACGGCTCGCGCTCAGGCGGCCGCATCCCCTCGTCGATCTGATGCTCACGCTCGATCTCCGCGTTCACCTCGGCACCGAGCAGCACGGCGATGTTCGTGATCCACAGCCAGATCAGGAAGACGATGACGCCGCCGAGCGCACCGTAGGTCGCGTTGTAGGAGGAGAAGTTCGCGACGTAGATCGCGAAAGCCGCCGACGCGAGGATCCAGAGAAGGACGCCAACGACGCTTCCGGCGCTGATCCATCGGAACCCGGGGTGCTTCACGTTGGGCGCGACCCAGTAGAGCAGGGCGAGCATGGTCATGACGGCGAGGATGATCACCGGCCACTTCACGATCCCCCAGACCTGAACGGCCGTGCTTCCGAGGCCGAGCACGTCTCCCGCCGCCTCCGCGAGGCCGCCCGTGAAGGTCACCCCGATGGCCACCAGCGCCAGCATCACGAGCAGGGCGATCGTGGTCAGGACCCGCGTTGGCACCGTCTTCCAGATCGGGCGCCCCTCCTCGACATCCCAGATGTCGTTCGAGGCGCGCATGAAGGCGGCGACGTAGCTCGACGCGGACCAGAGCGCCATCGCAAGCCCGAATACGAACAGGAAGCCGGCCGCACCCTGGCTCTTCTGCAGGTTCGTCACAGCACTGGTGACGATCTCCTGCGCCGGCCCCGGCGCGACCGCTTCGAGGTTGTCGAGCAGGGGCTGAGTCGCATTGCTGCCGATCAGCCCCAGCGCGGAGACCACTGCGAGGAGCGCTGGAAAGATCGCGAGGATGCCGTAATAGGTGAGAGCGGCCGCCCAGTCGGTGAGGTTGTCCTGCCTGAACTCCTCGACGGCGCGCTTCACCACGGCCCACCAGGACCCGTGCTCTATCCGTTTCTCCTGCGCCATCCGATCCCTCGGTTCATCCGGTCCCTGGGTTTCCCTACGGAAGGTGGTCCCCCGTCGGAGGCCGGCGAAAACCTGCCGCAGGGTTAAGGAACGCTCTGGCCGGGTGGCTAGGCGCAGCTCCAGGCGCTCGGCCCGGAGTCTCGCCAGATCTCACCCGCGATCCGGTCCTGCTCGGCCTTCGGAGCCTGGTGCGGGTAGCCCTCGCCACCGTAGGCGCGCCAGGTGGACGGGATGATCTGGTAGGCCCCTCCCGCCATCGTCGACGGGTTCAGAGCCCGGTAGTTGCCCCCCGATTCGCACATGACGATGTACGTCGGAATCGCGTAGGGACCGCCGGCGTAGAGCGGGGCGCCCTCCTGCGCCGCCTGCGCCGCCTGCGCCGCCTGCTCAGCCTGCTCAGCCTCGAGCTGGTCGATCTGGCCCTGTACCGACGAGAGGTCCGCGTGCGTCTGCGAGCGGGCCTCGGCGACCGCGGCGATCCCCCGCTCGGCCTCGGCCTCGCTCGCCTGGAAATCGCTGCGAGCCGAGGCCAGCCGGCCGGCCTCCGCCTCGACGTTCCGCTTCAGCTCAGCGATCGCGTGGTACCGGCCCTCCACCTCGTCACGCAGCGAGGCGACGCGGTCCGCCACCTGGCGATCGGCATCGTGGAGCGCGTCGAGATAGTCGGTGCGGGTCGAGAGGTCCTCGAACCCGTCCGAGCTGATCACGACGTCGATGTAGTCCGGGGTGTCCGACTTGTAGATCGCGACGAGGCGGCGCTCGAGGGCCTCGACCGCGGTCCCGTATTCCGACCGCACCCGATCAAGATCGCGCTCGGCCCCGGTCAGCTGGTTGGTGAGCTCATGGGCGCGATCCTCGGCGCGCTCGATGTCGGCGTTCAGCACCATCGCCCGCGCGCCAGCCTCGCGGGCGTCCACCGTGAGGGCGGCGATCCGCGCGCTCTGGGAGTCGATCCGGTCGTCGAGCGATCCGGCATCCGAGCGCGCGGATTCGATCCGGTCCTTCAGCGACGGGTCGGCTGCACCCGCCAGGCTCAGACCCATCGCGGCGACGATCGCGGTCGCCAGTGCCCCGCCGGTGGCCATCCGGCGGCGTCTCGGGACCGACATGCAACGGGTTGCTCCTCCAACTTGAAACGGGTCGCGCCTCTCGGCGCGCCCTCGCATTGTCGGAGCACCCTCGCACCCAGACCTCCGTTCGGATTTCGCGACTGCGCTCATCTCCTTCGATGCCTGCGGGGTTAGCTGACGGGCTCACGCTGAATCGCGTTACGCCGGAGCTGTGGCCGGCGATTCGCCCCGGGGATGACGTATGGGTCCCCCGCTCCCGAAATCGGGATTCGGCTCTTTCATGAAACGGGTTGCTCCTCGCTTTGCTCGGAGCACCCTCGGATTACGGAAACTTAGCGGACGCTTGCACAGGCGCGTCGGCCCCGTCGCGGGCGCCTGATCGGGGCCCGGGGTTGCAAGGAATCGTGCAGCTCAGGCGTCGTCCGGCCCGTTGTCGCGGGTCGCGACGTACGCGCCGAGGCCGAGGACACCCAGGGTGACGGCGGCCGCACCGGCGATCCGAATCTCGCGGCCGTAGCGCCAGCGGATGAACCCGACCACCATGCGGCCGATCAGCTCGTAGATCAGACTCATTTCGCGTCCTTTCTGATGCGGTGGGCGAGCCGGCTCTGGAGTGTATGCAGCTCGATGAAGCCCGGGCTCGCGTGCTGGGAGAAGTCTCCCCCGGATTCCCCGAATGAAGCAAGCGAACGGTCGTAGAGCGCATACGGAGAGCTCCGGCGGACGGGTGTCACCGACCCCCGGTAGAGCTTGAGCGCGACCTCCCCGGTGACGTACTCGTTCACGGAGTCCATGTAGGCGTCGAGGTCGCGGCGCAGCGGCTCGAGCCACAGCCCGGCGTAGCAGAGGTAGGCCCAGTGGCTCTCGAGTGCGCCCTTGAAGTTGTTCTGGTGGATCGTGCAGACGAGCTTCTCCAGCTCCCGATGAGCGGCGAGCACGATCGCGGCCGCCGGCACCTCGTAGATATCCCGGACCTTGAGCCCGACAACGCGGTCCTCGATGTGGTCGACGATCCCGACCCCGTTCAGGGCGCCGATCTCGCCCGCCCGCTCGAGCAGCTCGACGAGGCCTAGGCGCTCCCCGTCGATCGACACCGGGCACCCCTTTTCGAACCCGACGGTCACCGTCCGGGGCTCGTCGGGTGCCATCTCCGGCGGCGTGACCAGCTGGAAGACGTCGTCCGGCGCCGGCTCGTCCAGGTCCTCGATCGTCCTGCCCTCCGAGGAGCGGCCCCACAGGTTGTCGTCGATCGAATACGGCGAGACCTCCGTCCCGCCCTTCACCGGGATCCCGTGCGCGCGGGCGTAGGCGATCTCCTCCTCGCGCCCCATCTGCCACTCGCGGACCGGCGCGATGATCCCCAGCTCGGGATCGAGCGTGGCGATCGTGCCCTCGATCCTCACCTGGTCGTTCCCCTTGCCGGTGCAGCCGTGGGCGATCGTGTCGCATCCGTGCTCGCGTGCGGCCTCGACCGCAAGCTTCCCGATCAGCGGCCGTCCCAGCGCAGTGAAGAGCGGATAGCCCCCGCCGTAGAGGGCGTTCGCCTTGATCGCGGGCAGGACGTAGTCCCGCGCGAACTCCTCGCGTGCGTCCACGAGGACCGTCTCGACGGCGCCGAGCTCCGTGGCCTTGCCGGTGACGACGTCCCAATCCTCTCCCGGCTGGCCCAGGTTCACGGTCAGCGTGACGATCTCGGCCCCGTAGCGCTCCTGGATCCACTTCAGCATCACGCTCGTGTCGAGCCCGCCCGAGTACAGCAGGAGGACGCGCCCCACCCGGGAGGGGTCGGCCTGGTAGGAGGCGATGCGAGGCGCGTCCTTCGGGGAGTCCATTGAGCGGGAAAGTGTGGCGTGTTTGTTTGCGCGGCGCTGCGAGAATCAGGCCCGTGCATCGACTGACGCGCATCGTCTCGACGATGCTGATCACGGCGGGGCTGGTCGTGCTTGCGGACGCCGGCCTCACCCTGCTTTGGCAGGAGCCGCTGTCCGCCGCGTACGGCTCGATCAAGCAGGGACAGGCCGAGGACGAGCTGAGGGAGCTCGAGGCGGACTATCCGACGCCGGAGGACCTGGCCGCCGTCGCCGGCGTCACCGGAGACGCGCCCAGGGCGAGGATCCTCGCCGATCGCTTCGAGCCGAGGATGAAGGACGGGGAGGCGATCGGGCGGATCGATATCGACCGGATCGGCGTCGACATGGTCGTGGTCCAGGGCACCGATACCGCCTCGCTTCAGAAGGGACCGGGCCACTACAAGTCGACCTCGATCCCGGGGCAGCCGGGAACGGTCGCGATCGCCGGGCACCGGACCACCTACCTCGCGCCCTTCCGCAAGATCAACGAGATCGAGGATGGGGACGAGATCAGGATCGAGATGCCCTACGGGGCGTTCACCTACGTGGTCGAGAAGCATGAGGTGGTCGATCCCGGCCAGGTTGAGATCATCAAACCCGTGGGATATCCGCGGCTCGTTCTCACCGCCTGCCACCCCCTCTACAGCGCCGATCAGCGCTGGGCGGTGTTCGCGAAGCTCACGCGGATCGACAGCTTCGCCCTGAGCGGCGAGGGCCGATGGGTTGCGCCCTAGCCGCTTCGCAGTACATTTGTGCCTTCGGCTCATCGGCGCATTCGATGGGTCCCAGAGATATGAACGAGAAGAAGAGGGCAGAGCCGCCGGGAGAATTCCGGCTCGTGCTCACGCCCAGTCGTGAGGCGGGCTCCCGAGCCCGCAGCGCGATCAGACAGCGCTTCTCCGAGGCGCTCCCGCCCAACACGCTCAGCGATCTGGTGACTGTGGTCACCGAGCTCGTCAACAACTCCGTCGAGCATGGCCCCGGGAAACCGATCACGGTCACCCTGGTCCGCGGCGGCGAGTCGATTCGCGGCGAGGTGGCGGATCAGGGCAATCCGGCCACGGCGATTCCGCAGATCATGTCCGCCAGCGAAGCCGGGAAGCTGGGGTTGGACGTGGTCGACAAGTTGACGGCCGAATGGGCCGTCTACGAAGGAAGCACCCACGTGTGGTTCGAGCTTCCCGTCGAGCAGTCGGACGGAGTGGGAAGCGCCTAGAGCCCGCCCTGTCCGCCCACGGTCGCGCCACTTGTGGTTGTCGGCGGGGCAGGGGTGCCACCGGTGTCCCCGGTGGAGGTCGGGACCGAGCGCGTGCTGCTCTCGCTGCGCTCGGGCGCGGTCTGGATCGTGACCGTCGTCGAGTCCTCCGAATCGTCGCCCGCGATGATCACCAGCCCGACGCCGAGGCCGATCACCAGCGCGAGCAGGATGCCGACGATCCAGCGGGTCCTGGTGTCCACGGATCGACTCTAACCGAGGGTCCGGCCGACGATCCCGAGCGCCTGATCGACCTCGGGATCGCCGATCACGAGCGGCGGTAGCAACCGCAGCACGTCCTCGCCGATCGGGTTCACGATCAGGCCCTCGCTCAGTAGGCGCGCCGCGGCGTCCTTGGCGTCAACCCCCTCGAGCCGCGCGCCGATCATCAGGCCGCGGCCGCGCGTCTCGACGATCGGGCCGATCTCCTCGAGGCCGCGGCATAGCTCCCCACCGAGTTCCCGCACGCGGCGGAGCAGCTCGGGATCGTCGACGACGTCGAGCGCGGCCAGAGACGCCGCGGCGATCAGCGGACCGCCGGCGAAGGTGGAACCGTGGTCGCCGCGCTCCAGGACGTCCATCGTCGCCTCGCTCGTGACGCAGGCGCCCACCGGGAGCCCGCCGCCGAGCGCCTTCGCCGTCGTCATCACGTCGGGGCGAGCCGGAAGCTGCTCGTAGGCCCAGAGCGATCCCGTCCTCCCCATGCCGGTCTGGATCTCGTCGAAGAGCAGCAGGGCGCCGGCGGAATCGCATGCCTCCCGGGCGGCGACGATCACCTCGTCGGGGATCACGTGAACCCCGGTCTCCCCCTGGATCGGCTCCAGCATCACGGCTGCGGTGCTCTCGCCGACCGCATCGGTCAGCGCGCCGGGGTCATGCTTCGGGACCGCCCGGAAGCCCGGCAGGTACGGCGAGAAGCTCTCGTTCTTCGACAGGCCGGGGGTCGCCGAGAGCGAGCCCATCGTCCGACCGTGAAAGGCCCCCTCCAGCACGACGATCTCGGGCTCCGCGATGCCGCGGCCGTGCGCGTGCTTCCGGGCCAGCTTGATTGCGCACTCGTTCGCCTCCGTCCCGGAGTTGCACAGAAACGCCCTGCCGCCGAGGCTCGAGCGGCAGAGGCGCTCGGCGAGACGCACGCCTCCCTCGGTCAGGTAGAGGTTGGAGGTGTGGGTGAGGGTCCCGACCTGCTCGCGGACGGCGTCGACCACGGCGGGGTGGCAGTGACCTACGGAGGCGACCGAGATGCCGGAGAGGAAGTCGAGGTACTCCCTGCCGTCCGAGTCCCACAGGCTCGCGCCCTCGCCGCGGACGAACTCCACCGGAGCCCTCGCGTAGGTCTGCATCACCCAGCGTGACTCGAGCTCCTGCAGGTCGGCGAGACTCAGGCTCATGCGGTGATCTTCGTTCCGATGCCGGCGTCGGTGAAGAGCTCGAGCAACAGCGAGTGCGGGCGCCGGCCGTCGACGATGTGGGCGGCCTCCACCCCGCCCGAGATCGCCTCGACGCAGGCCGAGAGCTTCGGCCGCATCCCGCCGGCGACCCCGTCGAGCGCGGCACGGACCTCGTCGGCGGTCGCCTGCGAGATCCGTGACGAAGGCTCGTCGGGGTCGCGCAGCCACCCGTCGACGTCGGTGAGGAAGATGGCCTTGTGGGCGGGCATCGCGGCGGCGACCTTCCCAGCAGCTTCATCCGCGTTCACGTTGTAGGAGTGGCCCTCACGGTCGGTGCCGACGGAGGCGATCACCGGGACGTAGTCCTCGGCGATGTGGTCGATCACGTCCACGTTCACCCGCTCGATCTCGCCCACGAAGCCGACATCGGCGGACTGCGCGACGGGCCGGACCTCGAACAGCGAGCCGTCCTCGCCGCCCAGGCCGACGGCGGGCTGTCCGTGCCGGTTGAGCCGGACCAGGATGTCGGAGTTGATCTTGCCCAGCAGGACCATCTTCGCCACCTCCACCGTCTCGGCGTCCGAGACGCGCAGGCCCTCGACGAACTTGACCTCCATCCCGAGCCGCTCCATGTAATCCGTGATCTCGGGGCCACCCCCGTGGACGATCACCGGGTTCATCCCGACGTACTTGAGGAGGACCACATCCCGCGCGAACGCCTCGCGGAGCTCGTCGTCGCGCATCGCGGCGCCGCCGTACTTGATCACGATCGTCCGGCCGTGGAACTGCCGGATGTAGGGAAGCGCCTCGAGCAGCGTCTCGATCGATGCCGTCATGTCGTGTACTCCGAGTTGATCCGGACGTACTCGTGGGTGAGGTCGCTGAAGTAGACATGTGCGCTCGCATCGCCGCGGCCGAGCGTGACGGAGAGCTCGATCTCCGCCGCCTCGCCGCCGAGCTCGGCCGCCTCGATCCGATCGGGCCCCAGCTCGGGGAGCTCCTCGCCGCCGAGCGCCATCCCGGCAGCCTGCGCGATCCGGCCCCAGTTGGGGTCGCGGCCGTAGAGGGCCGTCTTCACGAGAGGAGAGTTCGCGATCGCTCGCGCGACCCGTTCAGCCTCGGGCTCCGAGGCCGCCTCCCGCACCTCGACCCGGGCGACGCGGGTCGCCCCCTCGCCGTCGGCAACGATCTCGAGCGCGAGCTGACGCAGAATCGCGTCGAGCAGGCCGCCCGGGATCGGGCTGCCGGCCGTACCGGTCGCCTGGAGCAGCACGGTGTCGTTCGTGCTCAGCTGCCCGTCGACGGTGATCCGCTCCATCGAGCCGGCCAGCGCGTCGCGTAGGGCGGTATCCGGATCCGCGATCTCCGCGTCGGTCTGCACGAAGCAAAGCATCGTGGCGAAGCCCGGCTCGATCATCCCCGCCCCCTTCGTCTGGGCGGAAACCGTCACACCCCCGGCCCGCACGGTGCAGTGCTTCGGCCCCGCGTCCGTGGTCATGATCGCCTCCGTGAAGCGCAGGCCTCCGTCGGGAGCGAGCCCCTCGACCGCGTCCCGCACGCCGGTGGTGACGGCGTCGGTGTCCAGGGGGACCCCGATCGTTCCCGTTTCAGCCACCGCGACCGTGCGCGGCTCGACCCCAACCCCCTTCGCGGCAGCGTCCCGCATCGCGAGCGCGTCCAGGTAGCCCTGCTCACCCGTGGCGGCGTTGGCGTTCCCCGAGTTGACCGCGACCGCCCGGATCGCGCCCCCGTCGCACTCGTCCCGGCAGACCCGGATCGGCGCAGCGGCCGCTGCGTTCCGGGTCAGGGCGAGCGCCGAGCGGACGCCGGGCTCGTCGCAGACCAGCACACCGACGTCTGTCTTCCCGCCGCCCTTCAGCCCGCAGGCGACGCCCGCGGCCCGGAACCCGGGCGCGAGCTGGGCGGGGTCGAGCTCCTCGATGCCCTCGGGGCGCTCTACCCACCGCGAACGAAAGAACGTGTGAGTGGCCGCGTCCATCTCAGGAGATCCCCTCTCCCTCCGGCAGGCCCAGCATCAGGTTCAGGTTCTGGATCGCCTGCGACGCCGCGCCCTTCCAGAGGTTGTCGATCGACGCGAAGGCCATCGCTCGGCCTGACGCCTCGTCGAGGGCGACATGGATGCGGCACGCGTTCGTGTCGCGGACGCCGCTCACCCCCGGCGGATCGGAGGTGACCTCGACGAACGGCTCTGCCGAGTAGCGCTCCTCGTACAGCGCGAGGAGCCGCCCGGCGTCGAGCGGCTCGCTCGTCCGGACGTAGCAGCTCACCAGCTCGCCCTGGTCGTAGGGCATCAGGTGGGGGACGAAGGTCAGACCAACAGGTGGGGCGCCGTCATGCGAGGGTGCTCCGCCAGGAGCAACCCGTTTTGTCATGTGCGCGAGCTCCTGGACGATCTCGGGCGTGTGGCGATGCCCGACGACCTTGTACGGCCGGGTCTCGTCGGTCTCCTTCACCACCGCCATCTCCTCCTCGGCGGCCCGCCCGGCGCCGGTCACCCCGGATTTCGCATCGATGACGACGTCCTCGAGCAGCCCCTCGGCGGCCAGCGGCGCCAGCGCGAGCAGGCTCGCGGTCGGATAGCAGCCGGGGTTGGCCACCAGATCGGCCCCCTCGATCGCCTCGCGGTTGAGCTCCGTGAGCCCGTAGACGGCCTCCGCCAGGAGCTCCGGCGCACCATGCTCGCCGTAGGTCCGGCGATAGGTCTCGAGGTCGCGCAGCCGGAAGTCGGCGGACAGGTCCACAACCTTCACCCCGTGCTCCCGCAGCGCGGCGACCACGGGGGCGGCCGCGCCGTGCGGATACGCGACGATCGCCGCGTCCACGTCTTCCCCGTGCTCGGCAGCGGGCTCCTCGAGCACGAGGTCGACCTCGTACTGCGGATAGAGCTCGTCGAGCCGTCTACCGGCATCGGTTCGGGCCGTGACTCGCGCGAGCTCAAGGCTCGGATGCCGCCTGACCAGCTCGGCGGCGAGCGCGCCCGCATAGCCCGAAGCTCCGGCGACGAGCACCCTATTCACGGAGCGACCCTCCGAGCTTCCCGACCGCGGCCTCGATCGCCGAGCGGCGCTCCGCGACCTCCTCGTCGGTGAGTGTCCTGTCCGGAGCCCTGAAGCTGAGCCGGAGTGCGAGGCTCTTCTTCCCCTCTCCCACCTGCTCGCCCCGGTAGAGGTCGAACACCTCCGCCGAACGGAGCAGGTCGCCGCCCCCATCGAGCACGGCCCGGCGCACGTCCGCTCCTGAGACCGACTCGTCGACCACGACCGCGACGTCCTGGTTGACGGCGGGATAGGAGATCACGTCCTCGTAGCCCTCGCCGCCGTACGGCGAGACGGCAACGAGCGGCGCCAGGTCGATCTCGAAGCCGGCGGCGGCCGGGAGATCCCACTCACGGCAGACGAGCGGATGGATCTCGCCGATCCAGCCCGCATCCTGGCCGGCGACCATGACCCGCCCGCTCCTTCCGGGATGGAGGAACGGCTCCTCTCCGGCGCGGACCTCAACGCTCGCGCCGAGCTGCTCGGCGAGCGCCTCCAGCACGCCCTTGAGGGCATAGAAGTCCGACCTCACCGCCTCCGCCCTCCAGCCCCCGGACCGCAGCGGACCCGTCGCGAGACAGGCCATCCGCCCGGGCTCGAACGCCGGCGGGGGCCGCTCGCCGACGAACTTGCCCGCCAGCACCCCCTCCTGCGGCAACTCGCCCTCCCGGAGATAGGCGCGTGCGGACTCGGCAAGCGCCACCCGCTCCGCCCCGTGGGCGACGTTGTAGTGCGCCGCGTCGAGCAGCGACCCGATCACGGCGGTGCGCTCGACCGAGTGCTCCACCGAAAGGGGGTTCGAGACCCGGATCGGCTCCGCCCGGAGATCGCCCTCACCGATCAGGAGCCGGCCCGGCATCCCCGGATCGGTGAGGCTGAGGCTGACGACCAGATCGAAGCCCAGATCCCGCATCACGTCCTCCGCTCGGCGCCGAAGCCGCTGCTCGCGGCTGAGCGCCCCGGCCTGGCCGCTCGTCGCCGGAAGGGTCGAGGGCAGGTTCTCGGCGTAGCCGTGGATTCGCCCGACCTCCTCGATCAGGTCGGCCTCCCTCGTCACGTCGTAATGCCGGTGAACGGGGACGGTCGCCTCGATGTCGTCGTCCTCCTGGTCGACGCTCGAAATCCAGGCGCGAGAGGTACGCGACGCACTCCTCCGGGGTGATCCGCATCCCCAGCAGGCGCTCGGCCCGTCCGGGCCGCAGCGCGATCCGATGGGGTTCCGGGACGTCGGAGGCGACATCGATCGTGCCCGGAACGAGCTTCGCGCCGCAGAGCTCGACAAGCAGCCTGGAGGCGACCCGCTGCCCGCGGAGCGCCATCTCGGGATGGAGCTGCTTCTCGAACCGGTTGGAGGCGTCGGAGCGGAGGCCGAGCTTGCGCGAGGTCCGGAGGATGTTCACGCCGTCCCAGGTCGCGACCTCGAGCAGCACCCTCGTGGTCTCCTCCGATACCTCCGATGCGGCGCCACCCATGATCCCGGCGATGCCGGAGGGACCGTTCCTGTCACAGACGAGGACCGTCTCCTCGTCGAAGGCTCGCTCGACTCCGTCGAGGGTGGTCATCCTCTCTCCAGGCTTCGCGGTGCGGATGATCAGCTCGCCGCCGGGAACCTTGTCGAGGTCGAACGCATGCGACGGCTGGGCGGTCATCAGCATCACGTAATTGGTGATGTCGACGACGTTGTTGATCGGCCGCATCCCGGCGGCGAGCAGCCTCGCCTTCAGCCAGAGCGGCGAGGGCCCGACCCGGACGTCCGTGAAGACGCGGGCGGTGAAGCGCGGGCAGCGCTCCGGGACCTCGACGGTGACCGAGGCGTAGTCGGTGACCTCCCCCTCGCCGGTCGCCTCGGCGTCGCCCTCCCAGGGCGCCTCCGCGAGCTTCGCCCCGGTGATCGCGTGCACCTCCCGCGCGATCCCGTAGACCCCGAAGCAGTCGACCCTGTTGGAGGTCGGCTCGAGCTCGATCACCGGTTCGGACACCGGGAGCACCTCGCCGAGGGGCGTGCCGGGGGCGACGCCGTCGTCGAGGACCGCGATCCCGGCCGCGTCGTCCCCCATCTCGAGCTCGGCCTCGGAGAGGATCATCCCGTCGGACTCGACGCCGCGGAGCTTCGCCTTCCCGAGCTTGGCCCCGTCGGGCATGACCGCGCCGGGCAGGGCCACGGGCACCGTCTGCCCGGCGGCCACGTTGGGGGCCCCGCAGACGATGATCCGGCCGCCCTCGCCCGCGTCGACCTCGCAGACGCTCAGCTTTTCGGCGTCGGGATGGGCGTCCACGGACAGGACCTTCCCGACCACGAACGAGTCGGGTGAGGGGGCTCCGAAGTGGCTGATCCGCTCGACCTCGATGCTGTGCATCGCGATCTCCTCCGCCAGCCCCTCGACGGAGAGATCCGGATCGCAGTAGGAGCGGAGCCAGGACTCCGGGGCCCTCATCGGAACTGCTCCAGAAGCCGGACGTCATTCTCGAAGAACTTCCGCAGATCGGGGACCCCGTACTTGAGCATCGCAATCCGCTCGATCCCCATCCCGAAGGCGAACCCCTGAATCCGCTCGGGGTCGTAGCCATTCTCCTTCACGAAGCCGAACACGTTGGGGTTGACCATCCCGGCGCCGAGAATCTCGATCCAGCCGGTGCCCTTGCAGATCGAGTCGCGAGAGCCGTCGGCCAGCGTTCCCGTACCGCCGCAGCGGAAGCAGGAGACGTCGACCTGAACGCTCGGCTCGGTGAATGGGAAGAAATCCGGCCGGAACCGGGTTTCGCGATCGGGGCCGAAGATCGCCCTTGCGAACGCGTCGAGCGTTCCCTTCAGATCCGCGAGGGTGATGTCCGGCCCGACCGCGAGCCCCTCGACCTGGTGGAAGATCGGGCTGTGGGTGGCGTCGAACGGGTCGGAGCGGTAGCAGCGACCCGGGACGATGATGAAGATCGGAGGCGGCTGCGACTCCATCGATCGCACCTGCATCGGCGAGGTATGGGTCCGAAGGACGACGTCCTCAGGCCCAGGCGGCAGCTCCTCCCCGTTGGAGGGGATTCGGAGATCCTTCCGAAGGGTCGCTGGGTCGACGTAGAAGGTGTCCTGCGCCATCCGCGCCGGATGCCCCGGCGGATGATTGAGGGCGGTGAAGTTGTAGTAGTCGAGCTCGACCTCGGGTCCCTCCATGACCCGGTAGCCGAGCCCGATGAAGAGGTCCTCGATTTCGCGCTGGGTGCGGATCAGCGGGTTCATCGCCCCCGCCGGCGCCGGGGGCGACCCGGGGAGCGTCACGTCGATCGAGTCCTCGGCCAGCCGTGCCCCGAGCTCGCTCGCGTCGAGGTCTGAGCTGCGGGACTCCAGCAGCCGCTCCAGTTCCTGCCGGGCCTGATTCCCGGCCTTCCCGACCGCCCCTCGCTCCTCCGCGGGCAGCTCGGCGATCCCGCGCAGGATCCCGGTGAGCTCCGCCTTGCGACCGAGGTAGCGGACGCGGAGCTCCTCGAGCTCAGCGGTGTTCGACGCCGAGCCGATTGCGGCCGACGCCTCGCTTCTGAGCTCCTCTATCCGATCGGTCGTACTGGGCATGCGTCAGGCAGCTCCGTGGCTCGGCGGCGACCATATCCGCTGCAAGGAGATCGCAGCCGCCGCCGCGACGTTGAGCGACTCGACGCCCTCGCGCAGAGGGATCGTCACCTTCACATCGCACTTCTCCAAGACCTCCCGCGGCAGCCCCTCGCGCTCCGCCCCGAGGCAGATTGTGGCCGCACCCTCGAGCCGGTCGAGCGGCTCGCCGCCGTGCGCGACCAGCGCCACCCTCGGGGTCGGCGTGATCTCGATCCCGCCGCGGAGCAGCGGCTCGGCGAAGACGGCGCCCATGCTCGCCCGGACCGCCCGCGGTCCGTAGGGATCCGCGCAGTCAGGGCCGAGCACGACCGACCCGCCCACCAGGGCGAGCGCCGTCCGAACGATCGCGCCTACGTTCCCGGGGTCGGAGATGCCATGGAGGTAGACGCACGGCGCGATCGACTCCTCGGCCCACCGCTGCCGCCAGATCCCGATCGCCCGGGTCCCCGACCCGAGGGTTGAGAACCGCGCGAGCAGATCCGGCTCGACCTCGGTGCCGCCGAGTCCTTCGCCCGCAGCGGTCAGCAGCTCGACGGGGTCCGCGCCGGCGGCCCGCGCCGCGGCCAGGAGATCCTCGCCCTCGCCGACGAACAGGCCCTCGCGGTCGCGGGCCCGGCGGCGTCCGAGCTTGTGGACCAGCTTCAGCTTCTCGTTGTGCGGGCTCGTGATCGTCAATTTCGCTCATCAAATGAAAAGGGCGGCCGCTTCGCGGACCGCCCGGGGAATCTCACTCTGGCTGCCTTCGGCTAGGTGGCGGCAGCCTCCCGGGCGAGTTCCACGAATCGGCGAAAGCCATCGGGGTCGTTCACAGCGATGTCGGCGAGCATCTTGCGGTTCACCTCGACCTCGGCCTTCTGGAGGCCGTGGATCAGCTCCGAATAGCTCATCCCCTCGCGCCGGGCCGCGGCGTTGATCCGCGTGATCCAGAGCCGCCTGAAGTCCCGCTTGCGGGTACGCCGATCCCGGTACGCGTAGGCGTCCGAGCGCATCACCTGCTCGTTCGCGAGCCGGTAGCTCGAGTGCTTGCGGCCGTAGTAGCCCTTGGCCCGGTCGAGCACCTTCTTCCGGCGACGCTTCCTGGCGACGGCATTCGTCGCGCGCGGCATCAGCGGCCACCACCCGCGAGGAGCTTCCTGATCCGCTTTGCGTCGGCCTTCGAGATCTCCGAGGGCCGGCCCAGTCGCCGCTTGCGCTTGGGCGATTTCTTCTCGAGGATGTGGCTCGAGTTCGCCCGCCTGCCGCGCAGCTTGCCCGTAGCGGTCTTGTGAAAGCGCTTCTTGGCGCCGGAATGGGTCTTCATCTTCGGCATCGAGCGGACTATTGAAGCAGACCATTCCGGGCTGCTGGGACAATCCGCGCCGATGCGCTTCGCCGCCGATCGCCCGCTGGGCCTCGCTCCGGCCACCGCACTCGACTATCGCGAGCTCGCGAGGCGACGACTGCCGCGCCAGCTCTTCGACTACGTCGACGGCGGCGCGTACGAGGAGGTGACGATGCGCGAGAACGTCGCCGACCTCGAGGCCGTGAAGCTGCGCCAGATCGTGATGCGGAACGTCAGCGCCCGCGATCCGGCCACGATGGTCCTCGGCCAGGAGCTGGGTCTCCCGATCGTGCTGGCTCCCGTCGGGCTCGCAGGGATGCTCGCGCCGCGTGCCGAGGTGCAGGCGGCTTGCGCTGCGGAGGCGATGCGTGTGCCCTTCGTCGAGTCGACGGTCTCGATCTGCAGCATCGAGGAGGTCGCCGAGGCGACGACCACGCCGCCCTGGTTCCAGCTGTATGTGATGAGGGACCGGGGCTACGCCGAGGAGCTGATCGCCCGCGCGGAGGCAGTCCGGTCCCCCGTGCTGGTCCTGACCATCGACCTCGCCGTCGTCGGCGCCCGGCATCGCGACACGCGCAACGCCGTGGTCGGCCAACCGAACCGACGGGCGAAGCTCCGCCGCACGCTGGATCTCCTGAGCCATCCGCGCTGGATCGCCACGGTCGCACTCGGCGGACGGCCGCTCGACCTTCGGCAATCTCGAGAAGGCCGTTCCGGACGCCCGTTCGCCGGAGGCGTTCAGGGACTGGGTCGACGCGCAGTTCGACCCGAGCGTGACCTGGGAGGACGTCGCCTGGGTGCGGGACAGGTGGCCCGGTCGGCTCGCAGTGAAGGGGGTGCTCGATCCCGAGGACGCCCGGCGCGCGGCCGAGGTCGGGGTCGACGCCGTGATCGTCTCGAACCACGGCGGCCGCCAGCTCGACTCGGTGCCATCGACCGCCCGCGCCCTGCCCGCGGTCGCCGATGCGGTCGGCGACCAGCTCGAGGTGCTGGCCGACGGGGGCGTGCGCACCGGGCTGGACGTGGTGAAGCTGATGGCGATGGGTGCCCGAGCGGTACTCATCGGACGCGCCTGGGCGTGGGCGGCGGCGGCCCGGGGGGAAGCGGGGGTGCGCCATGTCCTCGAGGTGATGCAGGCCGACATCGACACGGCCCTCGCGCTGACCGGCCTGACGTCCGTCACCGAGCTCGATCGCTCGGCGCTCTACTAGCTGGCGGCGGCTTCCTTCTCCTGGCCGGCGGCGCGGGTGGGCGCGAGGAGCATCGTCATGTTGCGACCCTCCTGGAGGGGCTCCTGCTCCATCGTCGCGATCTCGGAGACGTCCTCCAGCAACCGGTCGAGCAGCATCCGGCCGCGCTCGGGATGGCTCTGCTCGCGCCCGCGGAACATGATCGTCACCTTCACCTTGTCCTGATTGCGGAGAAAGCGCTTGACGTGCCCCCGCTTGGTCTCGTAGTCGTGCTGGGCGATCTTCGGCCGGAGCTTGATCTCCCGGACGTTCACCTGCTGCTGGTGCTTGCGGGCGGCCTTCGCCTTCTGCTCCTGCTCGTACTTGTACTTCGAGTAGTCGAGGATCCGGCAGACCGGCGGCTTGGACTGCGGGGCGACCTCGACCAGGTCCAGGTCGCGCTCGCGGGCCCGCTCCAGAGCTTCGGCGGTGGGAATGATCCCGACCTGCTCGCCGTTCTCGTCGATCAGGCGCACCTCGGGGACGCGGATCCGCTCGTTGATCCGAGTCGAGTCGCGCTCGGGTGGCCGGCGGTCGAAGCGAGAGACCGCCACTAGCTGCGCATGAGGTAGTTCGTCAAGCGGATGAGAGAGATTGGATCGGGGAGGCGGGCACGGGGCGCTTAGGCGCGCTGCGTCATGTGGGTGCCCGGCATTGGAGCCAGTATAAACGCCTAGGCGCCGGTCATTTCCCGCTCCAGCCTGCCGGCCAGATCGCCGATGGACATCGGCCCGAGGTCTCCCTCGTCGTGGTGGCGCACCGAGACGGCGCCCGACTCGACCTCCTTGTCGCCGACGACGAGCATGTACGGCGCCTTCGCGAGCTCGGCATCTCGGATCTTGCGGCCCACCGACTCGGTTCGCTCGTCGGTCCGCACCCGGAATCCGCGCGAGCGGAGCCCTTCCGCGACCGATGCCGCCCGCTCGTTGTGCCGGTCTGCGACCGGGAGGACCAGCACCTGGACCGGTGCGAGCCACAGCGGGAATCGCCCGCCGTAGTGCTCGATCAGGATCCCCGCGAACCGCTCCATCGAGCCGAGCAGCGCCCGGTGGATCATCGCCGGCCGGTGCTCGGCATTGTCGGCGCCGGTATAGGTGAGCTCGAAGCGCTCCGGCATCTGGAAGTCGAGCTGGCAGGTCCCGCACTGCCAGGAGCGGCCGAGCGCGTCGGTGACGTGAAAGTCGATCTTCGGGCCGTAGAACGTGCCCTCGCCCGGGCTGACGTCGTACTCACGCCCCTGGCGCTCGAGGGCGTCCCTCAGTGCCGACTCCGCGCCCTCCCACTGCTCGTCGGTGCCGATCGACTTCTCGGGCCGGGTCGACAGCTCCACCCGCACGTCCTCGAAGCCGAAGCGCTGGTACAGCTCATCGATCCCGGCGCAGATCGAGTCGACCTCGTCGGTCACCTGGTCCAGGGTGCAGTAGACGTGCGCGTCGTCCTGGGTGAAGGCGCGGACCCGCAGGAGCCCGTGCAGGACGCCCTCGCGCTCGTAGCGCGAGACGAGGCCGAACTCGGCGAGCCTCAAAGGCAACTCGCGATAGGAGTGCCGCTCGGCGCCGTAGACGAGGCAGGCCCCCGGGCAGTTCATCGGCTTCAGCGCGTACTGCCGCTCCTCCCCACGCTCGCGCTCGGCCGGGGCGGTGAAGAACATGTTCTCCTTGTAGTTGTCCCAGTGGCCCGAGCGGTGCCAGAGCTCCACATCCAGCACCTGCGGGGTCTTGATCTCGAGGTAGCCGCGGGCGTCCAGCTGCTTTCGCACCTCCGCCTCGATCAGGCGAAGCAGCACCGTCCCGTTCGGGAGCCAGAAGGGCATGCCCGGCGCCTCGGGGCGAAGCTGAAAGAGGTCGAGCTGTGGCCCGAGCTTCCGGTGGTCCCGCTCGCGAGCCTCTTCGATCCGTCGGAGATGCGCCTCGAGCTCCTTGCGGTCGTGGAAGGCGGTGCCGTAGATGCGGGTCAGCATCTGCCGCGTCTCGTCCCCTCGCCAGTAGGCGCCGGCGAGGGAGGTGAGCTTGAACGCGCCGATTCGGCCCGTCGACGGCCCGTGCGGGCCGCGGCAGAGGTCCTCGAACGGCCCGTTGCGGTACAGCGAGACGCTCTCTGCCCCATCGTCGCGGACCAGGTCCTCGATCAGCTCGACCTTGTAGTCCTGGCCCTGCTCGCGGAAGTGCTCGATCGCGTCGTCTGTGGACAGCTCCCGGCGCTCGAACGGCTCGTCGGCCTTCACGTGCGCGGTCATCCGCTCCTCGATGCGAGCGAGATCGTCCTCGCCGGGACCGCCGTCGGGGAACTCGATGTCGTAGTAGAAGCCGTCCGCGATCGGGGGCCCGATCGAGATCTTCGCGTCCGGCCAAAGATCCAGGACGGACTCGGCGAGGACGTGGGCGGCGTCATGGCGGAGGAGCTCGAGCGCCTCGGGGCTGCGGTCGGTGACGATCTCGATCGACTCACCGCCGTTCAGGGGCGCCGAGAGATCGCGGAGCTCGCCGTCGACCTTCACGGCGAGTGCGGCCTTCGCGAGCCCGGACCCGATCGCGGCGGCGGCATCGGCACCCGTCGCGCCCGGCTCCAGCTCGAGCTCCGAGCCGTCAGGCAGCTTCACCTTGAGGTTCCCCTCGCTCACGGCGGTAAGGCTAGCCATGGGCGTTGCCGCCCAGCATGCAGGGATGCGCAACTCGGCCGGCGTACTCCAGTTAGGAGAGAAATGGGTACGGGCAGACCCAGATCGTTCGTATGCGCGGTGATCGCGCTCGCGGTCCTGGCGGCCCTGGCGCCGGCGGCCGGGACAGCGGCGAAGGGCAAGGGCAAGCGCTCCTTCCCATTCGGCGCCCGCGTGCTGAAGCCTGGAACGAAGGGCAAGGACGTCCGCTTCCTCCAGCGCGCCCTGACCCGGCTGGGCGTAGCCACCGGGATCGACGGCGCCTTCGGCAAGCGCACCCGCAGGAGCGTCATGACCTTCGAGTCCCAGCGCGGTTGGCCCGTGAATGGAGTGGTCTCCAAGAAGGAGGCGAAGAAGATCAAGAAGCTCCTCTTGGGAAGGCGGGTGATGGGCGGCTATTACGTCGCCGGCTACACCTCCCCCGGCCTCACCCTCGCCTCGCGGAAGGCGGGCACCGCCGAGGTGAGGGTGCTGGACGCGAACGGCGGCGTCGTTCTCAACATTCCCGTGGAGTTCGGCGCAGCCGAGACGCGGACCATTTCCTGGAACGGCATGGCCGGGGCTCCCGTTCCTGACGGGACCTACCTGCTGAAGCTCTCCGACGACGGTAGCGCCGGTGCGTCTGTGACAGGCGGCCAGACCCAGCCCTTCGGGATGCACCTGCGCGCTTTCCCGGTGCCCGGTACTCACGACTACGGCGGCGCGGGCTCCCGCTTCGGCGCACCGCGGGCGGGGCACACGCATCAGGGCCAGGACGTCGCCGCGGCCTGCGGCGAGCCGCTCTACGTAACCGAGACCGGCACAGTCAGCACCAACGCGTACCAGGCTTCCGGCGCCGGCTACTACGTCGTGATCCACGGCAGCCTGACCGGCACGGACTACGTCTACATGCACCTGAAGACCACGAGCTGGGCCCCCGCCGCCACCTCCGTCTACGCGGGGCAGCAGATCGGCAGGGTGGGAGCCACGGGCTCCGCTGAGGGGTGTCACCTCCACT
Source organism: uncultured Solirubrobacterales bacterium (assembly GCA_963808565.1). Taxonomy (GTDB): domain Bacteria; phylum Actinomycetota; class Thermoleophilia; order Solirubrobacterales; family 70-9; genus DASUPK01. The sequence goes on along the minus strand of CAWEGM010000006.1, from coordinate 28,022 downwards.
TCGAGCGCTGGAGCGCTCCGGGCTGGTACGTCGGCGGCGCCCCGTACGACCCGCTTCCCGAGCTCCTCTACTGGGACTCGTACTCGTAGGAAGCGCCGAGTTCGACCTCGCCGTGATACACCCGCGGCGTGGCGACGTTCTGCCTCCTCCACGGCGGCTGGCATGGCCCATCCTGCTGGGAGGCGCTGGCGCAGCCGCTGCGGACACTCGGTCACACGGTGCTCACTCCGGATCTCCCGCTGCATGACCCGGCCGCCGGATTCGAGGCCCGCGCCCGTCCGGCGCTCGACGCGCTGGAGGGCGTCGGCGGCCGGGTGCTCGTCGTCGGCCACTCGGCGGCCTCGGGTTACGCGGCCATCGTCGCGGCCGCGTACCCGGACTCGCTTCTCATTCATCTCTGCCCTCGACTGGGCCCATTCGATCCGCCCCCGGGAGCGCCCAGGATGTTCCGTGAGGGCATTCCGTTCCCGGCCGACCGCTCCGACGGCATCAGCGTCTGGGAGAGCGATGAGGCGACCGGAACGCTCTATTCGCGCCTCCCAGAGGCCACCGCCGCCGCGGCCGCGAGAGGGCTGCGACCGCTCGCCCCGCCCGCCGACGCGTTTCCGCTGGAGGGCCACCCCGACGTGCGCACCGCGCTCGTCTACGCCGCCGAGGACGAGCTCTTCGAGCCCGAGTGGGAGCGCTTCATGGCCACCGAGCTGCTGGGCGTCGAGCCCATCGAGATCCCGGGCGGTCACTTCCCGATGCTCGAGGATCCGGACGGCCTCGCCGAACTCCTCGACCGCCTCGCCCGCGAACCGTGAGGCAAGCCGTGCTCGGGGGTCTTGACGGTGTCATGGATGAAGAGGTCGATCCGCTCCTCGCCCATGGCGCTCGAAACGCCCGCCTGCGAGCTCGTCACTGACGAGCCAGCCTTCACCGAGAAGTGGTGGACGATCTCCGGCGTCATCGTCTGCTTCAGAAAGGACGGCAGTCGGCGGGCATAGCGGCCGAATGCCTTCAACTCATCGAACGTGGTCCGGTCTGAGCTCTGCATCGCCGCGGGTGCCCTTGGGCGGGTGAAACCAGTGGGCGCTACTGGGCTCGAACCAGTGACCTCCAGCTTGTCGAGCTGGCGCTCTCCCAACTGAGCTAAGCGCCCGGGGTGTTCAGATTATGGCTTGCCTGTGCGGTTTCTGACGCCCTGGCAGTCCTGGCATCGGCGAGGCTGACAAGGTCCCCGCCGCCGATTCTGTCTATATGTGCCCAATCAAGGGCTCGGTCGTGTTGCTCCGCGTAGACGCCGCTCAGCTTATCGCGGCGTTTGACCGCCCGGTGGTGGACGCTGTAGGTGATCTTGGAGCTGGAGTGCCCTAGCTGCTCGGAGACTCGGAACGGATCGTCCCGGCCGCGAGCCTCAGCGGAGCGAAGCTGCGTCGGAGGTCGTGCGGGCTCACCTTCGCGCTGCTCGGCTCGATACCCAAATTCGTCCAGAGTCTCGTTCGCATCCCTAATCGGCGAGCACGGCACCCAGACCAAGTTAGGCGCGTCAGTTGGCGGGTGGCGCTGGCGTTAGGCCGTGGCGGCGCATGACCTCCGCGATCATCGCGATGTCCGGCGGGCCCCCGGGAGTCGACGCCAGCACCTCGTGAATCTCACGGAAGTAGTCGGGCGTCATTAGACCGGGGCTGGAGATCGCAAGGAACTTGGCGTCTTCGGTCCCGTGGTTTTCGAATCCATGGACCGCTCCGCGAGGTACGCAAAAGGCTTCGCCAGGGCGAATGTCGAGCGTCCGACCGTCAACCGTCCAAGTCGTGATGCCCTCGAGTCCGTAGATCGTCTCCTCGAAAGCGTCGTGACTGTGCGGCGCGGGCATCTTGCTGTCGGCGGGAACGAAGCACTCGAAGACGCTCGCGCTTCCATTCGAATCGGCGGCCTCAACCAGGAAGCCCACGCTGAGGGCACCGACCTGAATCATTTCCGTCGACGCTGAGCTGATCTCGCTTCCAGTCCCATGGGTTTGGATGGCCTCGGCTTCGGTCGCAAGATTACCCTCTGACTCCCTTCGCGCGTGAAGTGGAAGTCTCGTCTGGCGGGACGAGGACTCTCGGAATAGCCGCTTGGACGAGAAGCGGCGCTTTTGCATGGATAGCGGTGGTCTTCGCAAACGGCAGAACGCACGCTTGACACGCCACGGGACCGTTTGAGACAGTCGTTAACAGGCGCAGGCCCACCCTGAAGTCGGGAGCCCGGAATGAAACGCAGCGTCGGTGTGTTCTCGGGGATGAGAATTATCCGCGGGATTCGCTTGGCGGCCCTGCTCACGAGCGCCACGGCCTTGGCATTGTGCGCAAGCCCCTCGTCCGCTGGGGCGGCAGTCACGATCGGATCGACCTTTACGCCTACCGATCTATTCGGCGGACCTGGAACCCTCATCCAGTCGAGTTCGCAGGCCAACAGCTACACCGTTCCCACGAACGGCGTAATCACCAGTTGGAGTTTTGAGGCCGCCGCCGATTTCTTCCCGCAGCTGAAGCTGAAGGTCGTTCGGCCCGCGGGCGGCGATGACTTCACCACGGTCGGCGACAGCCGGCTGGAGACCCCGACCGGGGGTACGTTGAACACCTTCCAGACCCGGATTTCGGTGAGGGCGGGCGACCTTCTGGGCAACTTCTACAGCGATTCGACCGCTGGCTTGCGACTCCTTGTGACTGCTTCGGGCTTCAACGCCCACCAACTTTGCTCTGAATGTGGCGATCCAGTCTTTGATCCGCCTGCCGGGACCACGGCGACTTACACGCCCGCCTTCGACGTCCAGATCGACGTCTCCGCCGTCCTCGAGTCGGACGCCGATCAGGACGGCTTCGGCGACGAGAGCCAGGACAAGTGCGTGGGCACGCCGGGAACCGCAAACGGGTGCCCCAGCATGGTCACCATCGACAAGCTGAAGCAGAAGGGCGATACCAAGGTCAAGATAACCGCGACCGTTCCGGGCTCCGGCACCCTGAAGGTGGGGTCGCCCTCGGATCCGGCACTGGCATCGGCGGCGGCAAAGAAGAGCCTGAAGGCGGTGACCAAGACCCTGACCGCGACCACGAAGCAGCAGGTGTTGTTGACGCTAAAGCTGACCAAGGCCAGCATTGGGAGGCTGGCCGACGTCGGCAAGCTCAAACTCAAGGTGAAAGCCGTCTACACACCCGTGGGCGGGCCACCGGGCTCGCAGACGAAGCAGACGAAACTGAAGAGCTAGGGCGTTTCTTCCGCGAGGCACGAAGCCGCGGGGCTGTTTCGAAGTTTCGTGATGATCCGGCGCTGATGCGTGTGGACTGTCGCGGTGTCGTCCTCGTCAGAGAACGTGATGACGTTTCCCGCTGGGGGCGGTGAGGCTCAATGGGTTCCTTTCCGTGTTCGTGTCGCGCGTAAGGTGAGCAGCAGCCCGCACGAGGCGGGAGCAGAGGGAGACAAAGGAGGGTCAGATGAGGAGAGTCGGGTGGAGCCACGTCACGATCGCGCTCGCCCTGATCGCGGCGCTGGCGATAGCCGCGCCAGCAATCGGTGGGCCGTCGCTCAAGAAGCTGGTGAAGAAGGAGGTCTCGAAGCAGATCGCGAAGGCGACGGGACCCGCCGGTCCCCCGGGCGCCAACGGCACCAACGGGGTCAACGGGGTCAACGGGGTCAACGGCACCGATGGCACGGCGCGGGCCTACGCCGCGGTAGATCCCCTCGATTGCGACGACCTGACGGACGTCTGCGAATTAGACGAGTCAAAGGGCGTCTTAAGCGCGGTGCGCCTCGCAACCGGCCAATACTGCGTCACCGCTTCGGGAATCAGCGCAGAGGCGACGCCAGCCGCGGTGACGGTCGATTGGGAGAAAACCTCCGAACCCGAGGGAAACGCATCGGCCATGACCCAGGAGACCTTGAGTTGTGGGCCCACCACCGGGGGCTTCCGAGTGGTCACCGCGCGGATCCCGGACACTGGCGGCGCGGCGGCGTTCGCCGACGACGTCGGATTCACGATCGTGATCCCCTGACGACAGGCCAGCCAGGATGGCGTAAATGGCCGAAGCTGAATGAGGGGGCGCATTGGCAAACCCCCGGATGGGCGGAGTCCGAGACTGGGCCCGACCTCTCTTGAATTCTGATTTTCCTTGCGAATGGACGGCCGGAATTGCCCGTGTAGCGGGGAATCCGGCTCCCCTAAGCCAAGTCGTCTGGAACCCCGTAGCTGCTTGTCGAGCTGGCGCTCTCCCAACTGAGCTAAGCGCCCCGGGTGAAGAAAGGTACCAGCGGCCCGGAGGGCCGCGAGGCTAGGCGACCGGGGCGGTCGGTGGCTTGACCACGGTGGGCGAGTCGGGCAACAGGCCCCGTGATCGCAGCGTGATCTTGAAGGTCTCGAGGGCGTCGTACTGCGGCTGCCACCCAGCGGTCGACTTGAGCTTCTCGGTCGACATCACCCATGGGTAGCGAAGGAAGGCGAGGTTGCCGGCGGGCGCCTCGGTGCGAGGGACGTGCAGCTTCCACATCGCTCCGTTGATCCGCTTCATGTTCTTCAGTGAGATCCGGCGCGTCTTCTTCCCGAGGAGCTCGGCCGCGCGCGCCCAGGTCAACACCCCATCGCCGGCGAGGTTGAAGGCGCCGGAGTGATTCCCGTCGAGGAGGGCGATCAGCGCGGAGACGACGTCGTCCTCATGGACCAACTGGAACTCCTCGTCGACCCCGTCGAGGAGCGGGATGAACGGGTTGTTCTCGAAGCTGCGGATGAAGTAGTTGTCGACATTCGGCCCGAAGACCATCGCCGGCCGGACGATCGTCATCACGCAGTCTGGATGCTCCAAGGCCCAAAGCTGGCAGATTCGATCCGCGTCGGCCTTGTCCTTGGCGTAGGAGAAGTCGGGCACACCGCGCACCGGCCAGTCCTCGGCGATCGGCTTTGGGTTCTCGGGGAAAGCGCCGTAAGCAGCCACCGAGGAGGTGACCATCACCTGCTTGACGCCGGCGTTGGCGGCCGCTTGCAGGACCGCCTGGGTGCCGTTGACGTCGATGTCGTACATCTTCGCCTCGTCTCGGATCGGATTGAGGATGAAGGCGAAATGCATGAGCGAGTCGATCTCGTTGCGCTCGAGAAGCTCCTGCATCCTCTCGCGATCCCGGATGTCGGCCTTGACGAACTCGGTCTTTGGCCACGAGCGAGGCGGCGGGCGCAGATCGACGTCGACGATCTTCTCGGTGTCCTCGCGGCCCGAGAGCTCGTCCGTGACCCGCCCGCCGATGTATCCGGACCCGCCTGTGATCAGGTACCGCATTCGGCGCATCCTATCCTGGCTGGTCGGCCAATGTCCTTGAAGATTTGCTCACTCTTGGGGAATGCAAGTTTTCGCAGCATCCGCGAAAGAAGTGCAACCTTCGGCCGCTACAAGTGTTAGTGTCAACCAACAGGCTCAAGTTGAGCTGCGAAGCGGCCGACTATGAGCCAAGAGACTTGAAGGACCGACGGGCCGGTGAAGGGGATTTTGCCGGCGGCACGTCCTTTCGGAACAAAAGGGCCCCCTCACCGGGGCCCTTTTCCGTTCAGCTGTCGCGCACGGGTTCGACCTCCAGGGTGAGGCCGTTGACCGCTGTGACCGTGACGCGATCTCCCACCTTCGCCTGCGAGCGGCACGTCGCGTGCCAGATCTCGCCCCGAAGGCGAACCCGGCCCCTCGGGTCGCAGGCCTCCACCACCTTCGCGGTCTCGCCGATCAACCCCTCCGCCCCGGTCCGCACCCGGTAGCGGCGCAGGAACCGGATCCAGAAGCCGACCTCGGCGACCTCGACCACGATCCCGATCGTCACCGCCGCGAGTCCCAGCCAGGGCGGCAGCACGAACACCGCGAGGGCGATCATCGCGAGCAGGAACACCGCCTCCGATCCTAAAGGGCTCCCGGCCCGCTCCCCCTGCCCGCCCCGGCCCGCCCCTGGCCCGCCCGCCCCTGCTCCCCCCCCCCCTCCCTGCCCGCCCGCAATGGATTCGAGGACAGCCGAAGCGGCATCCGGTCTATCACAGCGATTGGGGATTACAGAATGCAATGACCCCTCCAGGCGGGCGCCGATATGATCGCGGCGTGGATCGAAGTCGGCTCGCCCCCCTGTCGGCTCTGGCCGGGTGTCCCGATGAGGACCTCGACGCGGTCGCACGTGTGGCATCCGAGCGCGAGTTCGCCGCCGGCGAGACCCTGATGTCCGAGGGCGATTTCGGCCACTCCCTCTTCCTGATCGAAACCGGCACCGTCGAGGCCACGCATGAGGGCGAGAAGATCGGCGACCTCGGGCCGGGCGACGTCGTCGGCGAGATTGCCGTTCTCGCGTCCGGTCGTCGCATCGCCTCCGTCATCGCCACCTCTCCGGTGAAGGCGCTCGCCTTCTTCAAGCCCGACGTCTGGGAGCTGGACAAGCAGGCACCGGAGGCTGCGAGTCGCCTCCGTGCGGCGATGGAGGAGCATCGCCACGCACAGGACCAGCCCCCGTCGGCGGATTGAGTCCCTGGCAGGCGCCTAGGTACTGACCTGCTGTCGTCCGTAGCTAGGGTGGGCCGCGCGGTGGCCGCGCATGCCTTCAACGTTGCCCGGCGCGAGTACGTCCTCTGAGGAACGCGTCGAGAAGACTCGCAGCCTCCGCCTCGGCCCCCGGCATCACTTCGAAGGCGCAGTCGTCATCCCGAACCCTCCCTACCCGCTGCACGCATAGCGAGATACTGCGTGGGCGATGTCGGAGGAGCTGCTCGCGCTGCTGAGGCGCGGCTACGAGACTTTCAACAGTGGCAACGAATCGGCGCTCCTGGAGCTCTCTGAGGAGATGGCTACTCCCGATGTCGAGTGGGGGGCAACCGGCGCCTTTCCCGGTGTCGACGGTATGTACCGAGGTCCCGAGGCGATTCAGGAGTGGATGGAGGTCATCTGGTCCGCCTGGGAGGAGTTTGAGGTGTCGCTCGACGACGTCCTCCACGAGGGAGACGACGTGGTCGTGGTTACCGAGCTGCTCCACGGTCGAGGGCGTGAAAGTGGGGTCGAAGTCGAGATGCGCGTGTTCTCCGCGTACTGGTTCGAAAATGGGAAGATCCGAAAGCGGGCAGCCTTCACCGAACGCAGGCAGGCCCTCGAAGCCGTCGGGCTGCGGAAGTAGGCGATGTCGGAGGAGAACGTCGAGATCGTGCGGGCGGGGAACGCGGCCTTCAATGAGGGCGATCTCGATGCCTTCCTTGAAGTCGTTGCCGCGGATGCCGAGCTTCGGGACTTGGCGAACGCGCCCGATCAATCCGGCGTTGTCAAGGGCCGGGCCGCAATCCGTGAGGTGTGGACCCTTTGGACGGAAGCCTTCGATGAATTCCGCGCCGATGTCGATGAATACATGGACAGGGGTGACGTCGTGATCTGCGCCGTCCACTGGCTCGGACAGGGCAAGGGCAGCGGCATGTTGGTCGACACCCACCAGTTCGACATGTACGAGCTGCGCGAGGGACGGATCGTGCGAGCGACACTCGGGTTTCGATCGAAGGGCGAAGCCCTCGAAGCCGCCGGGCTGCGGGAGTAGGCGAATCATCAGACCTGGTTCCTCGGCCCCCGGGGCTCGTCGAGACGGGTGGCCCCCTGATCCGAGAGAGAGACCTTGACGTAGTGCTTTCTGTAGCTCATTGCGGCTCCGCCAGCCGCCCCGCAATCCCGCAACGCTGGAGCCCGCCGCCGCAGGCGCGCCGCGTTGCGGGGACGCGGGAAAACCCAGGGTGCCGCGAAGCTCAGAGATTCTTCTTCAGCTTCACCTTGACCGACTGCGTGCTCGGGTCGCCGCCGGTAGGGGTGTAGGTGATCTTGGGCCTCAGCTTGACCTTGCCGGTCTCATTGAGCGTCCCCTTCTTCTTCCCCTTCGCCTTGATCGTCAGCTTCACCTCACCGGGCGCGCTGACGGTCTTGCTGATCTCTGCGCGGCAGTTCGCAACCTTGACTCCCTTGCCCGAACCGGTCAGCTCGCCGGGGTTGGGGACGCTGACCGTCCAGGCGTCGCCGTGCCCTTCTTCTTGTTGCGACTGAGGGCACCCAGGGTGAATGAGTTCGAGGGCGAGACGACGGCCGCCACGTTGACGCGCCGGTTGAGGGTGGACGCGCTCGCGGCGAACGTCTCAGACTGTCCATCGGCCAGGTCGCCCGACCTCTTCAGAAACGAATCGCCGAGAACGGGGAAGCTGCAGCCGATCGCGTCGCCGGCGGGTCTCATCGGCACCCAGAGCCCGATCACGTCACCGGGCATCACGGGGACGCTGGTAGCGAAGGTATTCAGGAGGCCGGGAGACAGAGGGCGCGGCCCGTCCCCGTCCACGACCTGGTATGTAGGGCCGCCAAGCGGACGGAACACCTTCATTTTTGCCACCGGCCCGCCGAGGGTCCCGCTGCGGGCCCGGTGGCTCCCAGAGGTAATCGTGCCCACGGCGGGAACCACATAGGAGGTGCCGGAGGTAACGGTCGGCTGGAGGTTGTCAGAGATGTCGCAGGCATCGGCTGCGGTGGGCGCGCCGACCTGCCCGATCACCACCGACGCGCTGACCGGGGAGGCACTCGACGCCAGTGACAGCGCCGTGAGCGGGGCGGCGAGCGCGAAGCGCTTGAGAAGGCGTCCCCGGCTGGCCCGCACGCCCTTGCTTGCGAACCCTTGGCGCATCTCGCTCCTCCCTCTGCTGCTCGTGGGCAGCCTACACCCGACCCGAGTCCTCGTCGTCGCCTCCCTCTCGAAGCTGTCTGCCCTTGCCTATCGCTATCGCCTCATCCCGGGGTGGTCGCAGGCCCTCAGCGTCGAAGAGCCCGCTAGTGCCGATGGCGGCGAGAGATCGGATCGTGTGCTCCAGCCCCTGCCCTTCGCCTAGTTCCTGGGCGAAGGGCAGGGAGCTAGGTACCGTGGAAGGTAGCCCGGCGGCTACGTGAGGGGCTCCGATTAACGGCCAGGGCGAATACCCCCTGGGGGGCAGGTTGTCGCTTGGAACACCCCGTCCGTAAGCCCGCTGGCTTCGTGCTTTGCCACTTTTCCCCTCGGAAAGGGGGAAATGGGCGTTGAAGGCCCCTGTCCGTATGCCTGCCCGCGCATGATCCGTGCCTACGACTTTTTTACGCGACCTCGTTACCCCGGCGGTTTTTTGATCCAGCGGTTTTCATCCAAGATGCCTCCCCTACCCCCGAGGACCGCAGCTTTGGAGTAGCCTGGACGAAAGCGCATCAACCTCCTCCGGGGGAAGGAGAGGAACAATTGCGCAAGAAGATCGCAGCGGTACTGCTGGCCGGAGGGTTCGCGCTCTCGGTTCCGGCGGCGGCCGTCGGGGACCCGGACTTCGGTCCAGGCAACAGCAGCAAGGGACCGCAAGATGGTGGCGCGAAGTGCCACCCGCCGGGGAAGACGGTCGACGAGCCCGGCTGCAAGTTGTAAACTAGGAAACCTACCTGGTTAAGAACACTCGCGGAGGGGCGGCTACCGTCGCCCCTTTGCGGTGGATACTGCGTGGGCGATGTCGCAGGAGAAGAATGGAGCTGGTCCGGGCGATCTGCGCGCCTTGGGGGCATGGTGACTACAGCTCCGTCGAGTGGGCGCATCCCGAGATCGAATTCGTGATCGCGGACGAACCCACGCCCTGGCAGTTGGAGGGGGCTGGCGGGGATGGCGGAGGGCTACCGTGGATTCCTGAGCGCCTGGGATGATGTCCGCACCGACGTCGAGGAGTACCGCGAGTTCGATAGCGAGCGTGTGCTCGTGTTCACTCACTCCACCGGGCGCGGGAAGGCAAGTGGGCTGAAGCTCGACCAGATTTCTGCCACCACTGCCCTTCTTTTCCAGTTCCGCGGCGGCAAGGTGACGAGGCTCGTGGGGTACTGGGACCGCGACCGCGCGCTCGCCGACCTCGGCCTCGCGCCCGAGCGCTCTCGGGAGTAGGCGATGTCGGAGGAGAAGACGTCGAGCTGGCCCACCGAGCCTATTACGCCTTCAGCCGGCGCGACTGGGACGCCTTTCTGGCTCTGATCGACGATGAGGTGGAGGTCGAATCGCGCCTGGTCGCCATGGAGGGCGGCTACCACGGGCACGAGGGCCTTCGCCGCTGGTGGAACGACTTCCTCGGCACCTTCCCCGACTACACCATCGAGATCGAGGAACTGCGCGACCTCGGAGACGTGACGCTCGGCCACATCCGCGGTTGGGGACGTGGCGCTGGCAGCACAACGCCTGTCGTCGATCCGTTCTGGCAGCCGATCAGATGGCGGGACGGAAAGTGCGTCTGGTGGCGCAACTGTTCGACGGAGGCGGAGGCTCTCGAAGCCGCCGGGCTGCGGGAGTAGGCGCGGGACTTTTAGGGAGCCGTTCTCGGCTCACTGTGCCACTGCGCCCGCCAAAAACGCCGTGCTCCCACGAGCGAGGGCGAAGTCGGAGTAGAAGACGTCGAGGCAATCGTGCTCGGCGGCGCCTCGGCCGGACGGGTCGCGCCCTCGCACGCCTAGACCACGCCTGGCCCGGCCCAAATGTACCGAGACTGTACCGCCGTGTCGGAGGCTTCTGGCCGTCAAACAGGCACTGGAGCCTCGACTCGTTGGGAGGTCCGACGCCACGACTCGAAGGAGGACCGAAATGAGGGCTTACACGAAAGGGAAGCACGAGATGGGCAAGCGATTCGCGCTTGTGATCGGCGTGGCTGCGGCGGGCGTGATCGCGCTGGGGGCGCAGACGTGAGGCGCAGAGGCGGCGGCGGCCCCGGGCGTCGTCGAGTACGGCACGAAGCTGACGATCACCCACGAACCGCGGTACGGACCGTGGTGCCCTTTGGCACGGCGGGTTGAAGTCAGGAGGCGGCAGGAAATGCATGGAGTCGGCGACGTGTGGTCCTGTTCAGGGAGCGGCGCGGGCCGGATCGCGAGCTCGGCACGACCAGTAAGCAAGTTCCAAGTCGCGACAATCAGCGTGGTGGAACTGGGAGGTGTTCGCCCCAGAGGGCGGTCGCGTGTATGCCAAGGCGATGCCCAAGGTGGGCGATGGGTTCGTGTGCCGCGCCGACCGCTCGCGGAGCATCGAGAACGGGCGGGTCTGAGTAGTAGCCATCCACGCTCCTAGGTCGTTTGGGAGTTGAGGTGATCGGACCCCAGCGCTTGCCGAACACCTGCAACTAGTCGCGGGAGGGCCGGGACGGCGCGGAATCTGCCTCTAGGCCTTCCGCGCCGCCCCCTCGAAGCCGCCGGGCTGCGGGAGGAGGTGATGTCGGAGGAAATCGGCCCATATCAGGCCCACGGCTTGGGGCAGCGAAGCGCCTCCTAACAACGAAACCCCCGCGCCAGCGGGGGTTCGCGGAGAGGCGCCTACCGGAATCGAACCGGTGTAAACGGCTTTGCAGGCCGCTGCGTAGCCACTCCGCCAAGGCGCCGGGTTGGCTTGTCTAAGCCATTTCCGCGTGTCGCTCGGCCGCTCGATTCGGCGCCTTGCGCGTCCTAGTGCCCGTTAGTGCCCGTTCGGGCGTCGGCAGGGCGGCCCAGGCAAGCGCCTTTTCGTACTCGGCCAGGTACACGCCGGACAGCTTAGAGCGCCGCTTGACCGCCTTCGTGTCGGCCGTGAGGGTGAAACGCGGGTCGGTGTCTCCAAGCTGCTCGGCGATGTACACCGGGTCATCCCCGCTGGCCGCGCGAACGCTCGCGTAAGTGCGCCGCAGCGAATGCGGCGTCACCCGCTCGCTGATCGGCTCGATCGCCAACTCGGCTGCCGATGAAGTCACGGTCGAGCCACCCGACTAGCGATTGCTTCTCAGGCGTTGCTGCCCATCCAGGACAGCGATCCTGTCCTCGGGCGGGAGGCCGCGTCGATCAGCGCATCGCTGCCGTTGCCGACCGGCTCCGGCTGCGAGTCCTTGGGTTCGAGCTCCCCAGCCAGCCGATCAACGGCCTCCCGGCGATAGCGACCCTGACGCTTCGCCTCTCCCCACCTGCGCTCGAGCTCGGTGGGCTGCGGGTGCAGACCCTTCCATCTGACCCAAACAGCGCGCCAGCATCTCTCTCGCGCGTCGCCCTGGACTCGTTGATCGACTCAACGGTTTGGAAAGGCAGGCTGAGCCGGTCAACCTTTGTTGGCTTGCCGTCCCAGTCGAGGCGAACGGTCATTGCTGAAAAGCAGGAGTCGTGGGCACCGGGCTAACCGTATCGGGGGCGCCCTCGGAAACCGGCGGCGATTGAGGCCAACCAGGCGACGATCGCGCGATTTGAGGACGGGATCGCCTGGCCGAGGCAGCCCTGTGGAGGTGCTGATGGCCTATGCGAGCGAGCTCTCTATGGACGTGCGGCTGCTCTGCGCTTCACGCCTTCGTCCTCTGGCTCGAGCATGAGCCGGTCCTGGAGAAGGAGAGCCACAGAGCAGATTCGGGGCGCGCTCAAACGGCTCCGTTGTCTCGATAGTGTGATTTGCAGAACGTATCAGGGTATCGCCTATTCGGTCTACTGGCGAAGGCAGAGGCAGATCTAATGATTAACGCTTTTGGTGCAAAGCGCTTTATCCTGCAGCCCTACAGGCATCGATTCCCTAGTGCCTTACGTCTTCAAGAACGGCAGTATGATCGCCGCCCTTGCCATCCGCGACCTCGGATACCTGTGAGAGCTCTCCGGGAACGTCAACGCCACTTTCAGCCCCATGGATGGTCACCTCCATCCGCACCACCACTGTCCCACCCCGCGCCCTCACATCGACGATGGTCTACTTTCATGTCGCCGAGAACCTTGACCTGATCCGTCAAATGGGCAGCGACGCCATCCCTGCCCCGCCCCACCCGCGGGTCGGGAAGGGTTGGAGGATGTCGTGGAGCTCGAACTCCTCCGCCATGAACTGCTTGACGGCCTCCGGGCCGCCCTCATTCCAGGCTTCGAACGCCCGCCGCACGATCTCGACGTTCTCCTCCGACATCGCCTACTCCCGCAGCCCGACGGCCTGCAGCGCTTGCTCGCGGTCAAGGTAGTAGTCGGCCTCGACGATGAGGCCATCTCGCAGCCGGTGGACGACGGCGAAGGACTGCGTGTACGGCGCGTTCTCCCCCTGCCCGACCATGCGCGTGCAGGCGACGAACCGGCCATCGCCCACCTCGATCAAGATCGTCGAGGCGCACCTCGAGGGGGCCTACCAGGTCGATCAGGCTTTGCATGCGGGCGAGCGCAGCTGTACGTCCCTTGTAGACACCGGCATCGGGCCAGCCCGGTCCCTCGCGGTAGACGGCATCCTCGGCCCAGAACTGGTCCGTCACACGCCACCGGACCCGACTCGTTCCAGACCTCATAGGCGCGACGGATGCTGTCTGCGTCTTCCTGCGACATCCCCTACTCCGCAGCCCGGCGGCTTCGAGAGCCTCTCGCCGATCCGTGAATTCGGTCACGCCTGCGACGGCCAACGCGTCCTGGTCCCGCACTTCCCAGACCTGCCAAATCTCCATCTCGGCTTCCGCACCGGACGTTCGTCCCGTCCCCGTGACCCGAAAGCCGACGACCACCGCCCCGTGGTTGCCTTCGAGGAACTTGTGCGACGCGGTACGCGCATCCGGGAAGGTCTCCAGAAAACTCTCGAAGAAGTCGATCACCTCGTCCCGGCTTCGCAGTACCCGAGCCTCGGGCCAGGTTGGTGCAAGTCGGTACTCGAGCTGATCTGGAAGAGCGGCGTAGGCGACCTTGATGTCGCCGGCGTTCCAGGCTCGAGTCCCTTGCTCGAAACCCTCTCGAAACGCCTGAAGAAACTCCGACCCCGCAGACGACATCGCCCACGCAGTATCTCGCGCTGGGAGTGATCCCAACAGGAAACCGCCCAGACGACTGAGAGGGTCAGTAGCCCAAGTAACGCCTACTCCCGCAGCCTGGCGGCTTCGAGGGCTTCGTCCCTGCTCGTAAATGCCTGCCCGTGCACGACCTTGCCGTGCTCCATGGTCCAGACGTGCCAGACGTCCCAACTCGTCTCCCACGCCGCTCTGCTTGCCGCGGCCACGCAGCGTCACCCCGGCCACCACCTCGTCTCCCGCGTCCACCAGCTCGTGGGCCTCGATGCGCGGACGCTCGAACTCGCTCCGCATCCACTCGAGAAACCCCAGGATCCCCTCGACTCCTCGGTAGACGCCGGTCATGCCGGGAATCGCGCCTGTCGTGGCGTATTCGAAGTTAGGCGCGAGGTCGGCGACCATCGCCTGCTGATCACCCCGGTTGAACGCCTCGTAGGCTCGGCGAACAATCGCGATGTTCTCGTCCGACATCGCCTACTCCCGCAGCCCGGCTGCTTCGAGAGCCTCGGCGGAGTCGCCGTAGGTCTCGACGCGCACGGCCACTCCGTCGCGATATGTCGCAACGAACCAGAGCGGCGCCTCCATCGGCACCCCGCTCCGCTTGCCGCGGCCCCTGCCCGTCACGGCCCAGAACACCTTGTCGCCGATAGCCCGCACGTCGGGCACCGAAAGTTTCACCTCCTCGATGTCAGCCCGGATTTCCGTCCAGTATCGCTCCAGCCCAGCGCGCCCCCGGTAAACGCCCCGATCGGCGAACCGGCCGGTGGTATGCAGCTCCCCTTCCGGGGCGAAGCCAGCAAGCCACCCGTCGAGGTCGCCCCGGTTCCAGGCGTCCATGCCCCTGCGCATGTTCTCGACGTTCTCCCGCGACATCGCCTACTCCGACAGCCCGGCGGCTTCGAGGGCCTCTTGGTGATCCCAGAAGAATTCCGCAAGAACGATCCTGCCCTTGCGCACGGTGAAGACGCCCGTGAACTCCATGTTCGACTCAGGGCCACGCCCCAGGCCATGCCAGATCTGCCTCACGAGAACTCGGTCGGCGGCGTCGATGAAGCCGTCGATCAGTTCAAGGGCGTCGACGTCGAATGCCTCGCGGAGCTGCTCAAACCAGTCCATGCACGCCTTCCGTCCCACGAAAGGCCCCTGCTCCGGCCAATTCTTATCCGGCCGCACGATGGCGTCGGGGTCGTACAGATCACTCAAAACAACCGTGTCTCCTGCGTTCCAGGCTTCGTATGCGGCTCGCACGATCTCGACGTTCTCCCGCGACATCGCCTACTCCCGCAGCCCGGCGGCTTCGAGGGCCTCTTTGGGATCGAGGTATTCGCGAACCCGGACCGCCTTGCCGCTCTTGAAATCGACCAACCAGACGATGGCCGTCTCGGTCGTAGCGCCACTTTCCCTGCCGCGCCCCCGGAGGTGACCGATAGCGATGACTCGCTCACCGAGGTCCCGGAACTCCGACTGCTCGACCTGAAGCTCGGTGAAAGCCTCGTCAAGGTCTCGCTGGAACTCGCGGGTGCCCTCGTGTCCCCGATACACCGTCGCTTCCCCTCCGAACAGCACCTGCAGCAAGGGGTGCCACTCGATCTCGGAGTCCAGTTCCTCCAGCATCCCGTCAATGTCTCCGCGGTTGAAGGCGTCAGCCGCACGTCTGATGACCTCACACGTTCTCCTCCGACATCGCCCACGCAGTATCTCGCCACGCGAGTGCCGCTTTCCATGCAAAGCGCCGCTTCTCGTCTCAAAGCGGAGCGGCAGGCGCTTCTTATGCGGTGGTTTCCCGCTCCTCGATGACGTACGCCCTCGTACGCGATCGATCGAGGAACTTCTCTTCGTCGGTTCCGATGGCGTCGACCGACAGGTCGTCGATCCACTTGATGAACCCGCTTCGGTCAGGAAAGACCAGCTCGGTAATGACGTCGAAGTCGATCGTGTCGTCTTCGCGGTTGAACTCATCACCCCGCACCAGGTAGTTGCGCTTGTATACCAGCGGCGGAGCCGACGCCAGACTGAAGACCAACGGGACGTGGTGGTTTTCGTAGTAGTCGATGAACTCCTGTGTTTCGAGATCTTCCCGCTTGGTGAGATAGGCGAATACCTTCAGCATGTCGTTGCTCCTAGGGGACCCGGGGTTCGAAGACGACGGCGGCGCTCCGGGTGTAGGCGACGCACATGTCGAACGACGTTAGGCGAAAGGTCAGGTCCTGCAAAGCGCTGCTTTCCATGCAAAGCGAGATAGCTGCTTCTCGTCCAAAGCAGCGATTTCGCAACTGCACGGGACGCCGCGCTGTTCGGGGCACTGCGCGGGTTTGTATGAAGGAACCCGTTTGCGCGGCGGCGGGGGCACTTTCCTGATTGTCCCTATCATAGACGGCGTGCCCGAGCCCGATTTACTCGGACTCGCCGAGGTAGCGGAGATGCTCGACACGTCCCGCCGCCAGGCGCTCCGCTGGACCCAACGGCCGGACTTCCCCGAGCCAGTCGTCCGCCTTCGAGCAACGCCGGTATGGGAAGCCCGCGAGGTGCGTCGGTGGCAGCGGGAGAGAAGGCCCGACAAGCGGCGGCGGGCGCGGTGACGGTGATCCAGCCCGAGGAGGTCACGCGCCCGGCCTGCGGCCAGAACAGACGGTCCGGTTCTACACCGGCGCCACCGTCCTCGGCTCCCCAGGGGCATCAGACGCTGCGTCGGTGGCGCGGACTGGAGCCGGGATCAGAGCCGCCCCTGCGACGACGAGACAGAACGCGAGCATTCGCCCGGTGATCTCGAGCGCCCCCGTGCCGACCGGGTCACGGAAGACCAGAATGCCGCCGACGATCGCGATGAGGTTGGCCGCAACCGAGGTGAGCGCGATCACCTCTACGCCCGGCCCCAGCTGAAGTCCACGGGCCGAGGCGTAGAAGGCACCCACCGAGGCAACGAGGGCTGCCATGGTCCACGGGCTGATCAGCTTGAGCACCCCGTCTTCAACGGCGTCTGCCAGATACGTGATCGCGATGTCGGAGACGCCGAACAGCGCCCCGGCGGCAGCGCCGAGGAGCAGACCCTGCACCGCGGGCGAGACGCGGCGGTGGGTCGAGATCGCGGCGACCGCGCCGCTTACGATGATGACGCCACACTCGATCGTGATCAATGCCGCCAGTGCGTACCCCGGCGGATCGTCGTCCGGCCCCGAGGTCAGTCCGATGACCGCAAGCCCCGCCGCCGTGACGATCACGCCGGCCCACTGGCGGCGCTCGAGCCGGAAGCCGAAGAAGCGCTCGGCGAAGACGGCGAGGAACACCAGCCCGCCGGAGAGGACGGCCTGCACGATCGACAATGGCGCCAGGGTGAGCGCGCCGACGTGAAGTACCCAGGCGCCGACCGCCACCATCCAGCCGACCGCGAACCACTTGGAGCCGAAGAGATCGACCGCGCTTCGCAGCGGGTGTCGGACCCGCACGGGTGGGGCGAGGACCGCGCCGCGGTGCTTGAGTAGAAACGAGACGCTCGTCGCCACCGCGCAGGCCAGGGCGAGGGCGAGTCCGACGATCATGGCGGAGACCGTCCCCCAGAGCTACGAAGGGTGCCGTGGGGACTGTTCACGAAGGAAACCCTCGCATCTTCCGGGCCGGAAGTCTTTCGAGATCCTCGCTGCCGCTTCGCGCGAAATGCAGGAGTGGGCTGATCGAACTACTGCTTTCCATGCAAAGCGCAACTCCCCGCGAGTGCCACCAGCACTGGGCTAAACGCCCCCTAGGCAGCAACCGTCGCGAAGGCATACAGCCACCTTCAAGCGGGAGCTGACGGCCGGGCTAGTCGGGTGGTTCGTGAACGTCCAGCAGCTCGCGCAGCTTTGCGGTTCCCCACTGTCCAATCACCTCAGCGGGACCGATCAGGATGATCGCGCCGAGACCCATGAGGATCGTCAGCGGTCTCCCCCGGGCGATCCCATAGGCCACGCCTCCGCTGGAAAGAATTTCCACCAGCGTCTTTTCCCCGACCGAGGATTGCTCGATCGGAATCGTGGCTTCGTTAGCGATGTATGCCGCGAACTCAGACAGGGGCACGCGTTCCCCCAACGCCCTCACCTCAAAGGGATACGCGAGCATTGCGTCCAGGGCTGCTGCAAGCCGGTTGCGTTCCCGTTCCTCACCGAAAATCAACCCCTCGACAGGCTGGAACTTCAACACTGTGGATATACCTTCGAACGCTTCGCTCGGATTGGGGTACCGGAGCGCAGCGAGCGGGAGTGTGACGAAGGTGAGCCCAGCTCCGGATTCCCGATCAAAGATCGTGGTCTCATAGACCTGTGCGGGTTTCAAGAAGCGCAGCCTATTCCACGCTCAGGCAGCTGCCTACTAGGAAGCCGGAGATGACGGAGCCGCTGGATAGCCTCAGAGGTGCGACTTGTCGCCTTGATCCTGGCCCCCGGTGGGAGTCGAGCCCCGCCGGGGGCTTCCGCTCGTTGCTCCCTTGCGCGAAAAGCGGGAGCTAGCTGCCAGGCTCCTGCTTTCTCTTTGAAGAAGACCCGAGCTGTCAAGGGGGTGACCGTCCTCGGGTGATCGGTGTGCTCGTGCCGCTCCCAGCTGGTTGGTGAGGTGTGCTCATTTCTCTTTCGGCGCTCGGGGCGCAGATCGTTCCTGGGAGCTGCCTCGGCCGCTCAATTCCATGCAGGACCGTCGGGCGGTCAGAAAGCAGCAGGAGCTCGCCGGGGCAGGGTTCTCGTCGCGGGAGGCTTGAAGGGCTCGCCGCGGCTCAGCATGTGCCAGGCGGCGATCAGGAGCTTGCGGGCGACCGACGACTTCGCCGGGTTCTTGCCGTGCCGCGCGGTGACCCGCAGGTAGTGGCCGTGCCAGGGATTGGATGGCCGCCAGGCCTGGTTCGCCGCCTCGACCGCCGCCCAGCGAAGCGTCCTTGAGCCCGCCTTGGAGAGGGCGCCGGTCTGAGAGCGCTCGCCGGACTGGCTCACCCTCGGGGCGAGGCCGGCGTAGGCGATCAGCTTGCCCGGGGAGCGAAACCGGGAGACCTCGCCGATCTCGGCGGCGAAGGTGAGGCCGAGCAGCGGCCCGATCCCGGGGATCGTCCCGAGCAGCCTGGCGCGCTCGTCGGCTCGGGCGAGCGGAGCGAGCTCACGGTCGAGCGGGATGATCCGGTGGTCCATCTCCTCGGCGAGCTCGAGCAGCTCGGCGATCGAGGCCCGCCAGACCTCCGGCACCCCGCGGCGGGAGAGCAGCTCGATCCCGTCGGGCTTTCGAAGCCGCGCATGGGAGATCCGCAGACCGAACTGGGTGAGCAGGCCGAAGATCCAGTTGCGCGCCGCGGTCCGGACCTTCACCAGGTGGGCCCGTCGGCGAAGCCGCTCCCTGATCGCCCGGTCCTCGGCAGAAGGCAGCCAGAGCTCGGGGACAAGGTCCCGCCGGCAGAGCTCGGCCAGGACCCGGGCGTCGATCCTGTCGGTCTTGCAGGCGAGCGGGGCGACGTCTCTCACCTTGCGGGCGTGGGCGACCTTCATCTCCCAGCCCGCGGCCTCGAGCCGGTCGCGGACCCAGACCGCGCCGCTCATCATCTCCACGCACCCCGAGACCTCGCTGCCGAGCTCCAAGACCAGCCTCGCCAGCCCGTCCTCGTTGGCCGCGATCACTCCCTCGGCGGCGATCGCGCCCGTCTCGCCCATCGCACAGAAGGCCGCGCGCCCGTAGGCCCAATCGATTCCGACATAGTTCATGCCGGGTCTCCTCTCCTCGCTGGAATGGCAGTTGCCAACCGCGGTTCTAGTGAGCGCGGCGGAGGCCCCTTTTCAGTTCAGAGGAGCGGGACCCTCATGACATTCCATGCAAAGGGGTATCCGGTCAGCTGCCCCACTCTGATCTGCGGAACCCCACGCGGGTTTGTCGCGACGTGTTCTTAGTCCACCACGTAGCCGTCAATCGGACGGCATCCGGGCGGACCTCCGAAGCTCCGCATCCCGCATCCCGCATCCCAAGGCGAGAACGGCGACCTTTGGGGCGAGGATTTGCAGGCCGCTGCGTAGCCACTCCGCCAAGGCGCCGGTGTGGTGACGAGAGCCTAGCGACGGCCTCGGGTCCGTCACGATGTCGCCCGTGGCGAAGGAGATGCTCGAAGATGCCCGGCTCGCCGTGCGCTATCTGCGTGGGCTGCCGGGATTCCTTCGCACGCCCCTGAGTCCGGAGGAGGCCCGCCGGCAAGTTCGGGTGCAGCTCGAGTTACGGCGTGTTCAAGTGCTCGACGCGCTACACGCGGGCCGAGTGCCTGCGGATCTACAAGGCGCGAAGAGCACGGGCAATGAGCCCGACCCGTGCAGCCAAACGCCCCCAACCGTCTGAAACGTTTGGCCTGCGAGATGTGGCAGGCGGCGGCGTCGGCCATGGCTCAGCGGTTGTGGTTGACGACCTCGACGTTGTGCCCGTCGGGGTCCAGGACGAACGCGCCGTAGTAGCCCGGGTGGTAGACGGCGCGCTCGCCGGGACCGCCGTGGTCCTCGTAGCCCGCGGCGAGCGCGGCGGCGTGGAACGCCCGCACGGTCGCGTCGTCCTGCGCCGGGAACGCGAGGTGGACGTGCTCCGTGAGCGGCCGCTCGTCGTCGATCAGCGAGAAGCTGAAGTTCTCGCCGACCACCTGGACGTGGTCCGGCTCGTCCACGCCGATCTGCAGCCCGGCGTGCGGGGCGATCGTCGTGTAGAAGCGCTTGGACGCGGCGGGGTCGCGGACGCGGATCCAGAGGTGGTCGACGCGGCCGTCGGGCACGGGGTCCTCGTGCTCCGTGTGCACCGCCTCCGCGCTGTTGCCATCCGGGTCGAGCAGGAAGCCGCCGTAGTAGTCCGGGCCGTAGACCGTGCGCGGCCCGGGCGCGCCGTCGTCGCGGTAACCCGCGTCGATCCCCGCCTGCCAGAAGGCGTCCACGGCCTCTCGGGACGGCGCTCGGAAGCCGACGTGCAGGCCGCGGGTCACGGGGTGCTCGCGGTCCGTCGGCCCGATGTCCCAGTCGGCCCACTCGACGAGCTCGGCGTCCGCGTGACTCGGCTCGGCGCCCAGCACGGAGAGGACGGTGCGGTAGAAGCGCTCGGACGCGGCAAGGTCCGCGACGGCGATTGCGACGTGGTCGAACACCCCGCCGAGGCTACCGTTGCGGGCATGCTCGATTCGGGGCTCTGAGAACCCCTGCGATTGGCAGGCCAGGGCGGAGCGATTCGACCCGTGACAGGAGACCCCACACCCCCAAGCAGACTGTCCACGCTCACCCTGCACCGATCACGGCACGGAGCAGCCCATCGACCATGCGACCCCATCGGTCGTTCACCCAGACTGAGCCCGTGCACGACAGACGCCCGACCCTAGAACACCACAAGGGACAGCAGAAAGCCCTCGCCAGCCCCCCTCTTCGGGCGGTGCAGTAGCCAGCCACGGACCACGGCAGAGCAGGAAGGCCGAGCCGCAAGCACTCCCCGCTCAACGCGAACGACAGAGCGAAGTCCATCCCTAGCACGCACCACACTCGCAGCACCCTCGCCGCCCAGCCGCCGCTCGGGCTGACGGTTCGCGCCTTCGCACGCCTAGACCACGCCTAGCCCGGCCCAAATGTACCGAGAATGTACCGCCGTGTCGGAGGCTTCTGGCCGTCAAACAGGCACCGGAGCCTCGACTCGTTGGGAGGTCCGACGCCACGACTCGAAGGAGGCCCGAAATGAGGGCGCACACGATCACTACCCGGGCACGGGTTGGAGGAAGAGGGCGCATGAAGCGCAGAATCGTTCCCGGCGCCATCCTCGCGCTGAGCCTCGCCGTCGCGCTGTTGGCCGCCACCGCGAGCAGCGCCTCTTGGGCGCCCGGGGGCACGAGCGCGTATGCCACGTGGGTCTGCCCACTCCAATCGACGCCGCCGACTACTATCCCGGGACCTGAGCGCTGCTCTGGGTCGCCGGCCCGAGCGAGATTCGACTTCGGCTACCACCTGGTCGGAACGAGCACCTCGCAGCTATTCGAGCTGGGGGTTCACGGCGGCACCGGCGGCAACACCTTCAGCCCCAGGATCGGCGTCCCCGGCGAGTACGCCCAGACCAACAACTGCCCACCGACCCTGTCGGCTGGTGCCTACCAGATCGGCGGCGCCTGCCTGATCACGGTCACCTTCACCCCGACGGGCGAGCGCACGGGCCCCAGGCCCGGCACCCTGACCACCGGACCCGGAGGGCCGACGATGGCGCTCACGGGCAACGGGGAGCGCCGCGATAGCGTCCCGCCGGACCTGCGGCTCTCGGGGCCGAAGAAGCAGAGCCCCCAGAACGCCCGATCAGGCGTCGTTTGCGACAGGCAGCGCTGCGACCTGCAGGTCAAGGCGAGCTGTGGCGACCGGTGGTGCACCGCACGCGCCACGGGGAGGCTGACGAACGTCAACAAGGACAAGCTCTCCCGGCCGTCCCTTGGGACGTCAGGCCGGCGAGGTGCCCGGGATCACGCCCGGTAGCGGTCACAGACGGGGCCGGAGCTGAGGAACGACCGACAGCGCAAGCAGGTCCGCCAGGCGCTCGCCGAGGGCAAGAACGTCAAGGCGAAGGTCACCGTCAAGGCGACGGATACGTCCGGCAACGTGGCGACCGCGAAGCGCACGATCACACTCGTCAAGTAGGAACGACCCGGTGCGCCGAGGCTATCGGTCTGAATGGAAGGGCCGCCTCGGCGGCCCTTCTCGTTACCGGGTGCGGGAAGTGACGGCCGCCCTCGAAGCCGCCGGGCTGCGGGAGTAGGGCGTGGCGTCTGGGGAACGTCCCAGGCGCCACGTTTTTTTTGGAAGCGTGCTCCCGCTCACTGTGCCACTGCGCCGCGCAAAAACGCCGTAGCGAGACTGCGTGGGCGATGTCGGAGGAGAAATTGACCCCGGGTGTTCGTCGAGAGCGGGAGCGAGGCCGGCCTCCAGATATGAACCATTGAAACGGTGACGCAGGCGATGCCGCGCACTGGAGTGGGCGGAGGCGACCTCTCCGGCGCCACCGACGACTCGCGCGAGTAGACGGGCGAGTACCGTGCGGCCGCGCGATCATCCGGTTCGATCGCTGCTGGGTCTCGGTGCCTAGATCGTCGGTGGTGTACGGTCGCTCCGGAAAGA
This sequence comes from uncultured Solirubrobacterales bacterium, assembly GCA_963808565.1. Lineage (GTDB taxonomy): Bacteria > Actinomycetota > Thermoleophilia > Solirubrobacterales > 70-9 > DASUPK01. The sequence goes on along the minus strand of CAWEGM010000006.1, from coordinate 5,144 downwards.
GGGGCAGTTGGCCGTAGAGATCCGCGTCCTCGGCCGCGTCGATGCGCTCGTCGACGGCCGGTCGTTACCACTCAGAGGAAGCAAGCCGCGAGGGGTGCTCGCGATGCTCGCGCTGCGCGCCAACCGCACGGTCGCCGCCGACGAGCTGATCGATGGCCTGTGGGCCGAGGACCCGCCGGCGAGCGCCGCCAAGAACCTCCAGTCCTACGTCTCGGAGTTGCGCAAGGCATTGGCCTCCGACGGCGCAGGGGCCAGCATCGTCAGCCGGGGTCGCGGCTACGAGCTCCGGGTGGCGGAGGAGGCGGTCGACGCGCTGCGCTTCGAGGACCTGGTCGAGGAGGCCGCTCGCCAGCCGACAGGCGCCGGCGCGAACGGCCTAGCCGGCGCCGCGCTCGAGCTCTGGCGCGGCGCCCCGCTCGCCGACGTCGCCTCCGAGCCGTTCGCCGCCCCGGAGATCGGTCGCCTCGAGGAGCTTCACATGCGGGCGATCGAGCTAGCGATCGATGCCGAGCTCGCCGCCGGGCGCCACGCCGAGGTGGTCGCCCGGCTCGAGGCCCTGATCGCCGAGGAGCCGTTGCGAGAGCGCCTGCACGCGCAGCGCATGCTCGCCCTCTATCGCGACGGGCGCCAGTCGGAGGCGCTCGAGGCCTACCACGAGGCGCGCGCGGCGCTGATCGAGCAGATCGGGGTCGAGCCGGGCCCCGAGCTCAAGCGCCTGCAGGAGCAGATCCTCGCCCACGACCCGGCCCTCGAGGCGCCGCCGCCGATCGTCGAGCTGCCGGTCCAGCTCGAGGGGGGCTCGCCGCTCCTCGCCGGACGCGAGCGCGAGCTCGACTGGCTGCGCAGGCGCTGGGCGCGGGCGCGCGAGGGCCGGATTGCCTGCGTGATGGTCTGGGGGCCGGCGGGGATCGGCAAGACACGGCTGGTGGGCGAACTCGCGGCCGAGGTCCAGCAAGAGGGCGCCGCGGTCCTCTATGCCGGCGGTGGCGAGGTCGCCGAGGCGGCGCTGGCGACCGTCGCGGAGGCCGGCACGGGCCACCGACCGACGCTTCTGGTGTTCGACTACGCCGACGACGCCCCCCCGAGCGTGCTCGAGGCCGCCGCGGCGCTCGCCCGCGCGCCCGAGGGTCGGCCGCTCATGGTCTGCGTCCTTCATCACGGCGAGCAGGGCCCGCCCGCCTTCGCCGGCTTGCTCGAGAGCGGTGTCGCCGAACGCCTGCGCCTCGACCCGCTTAACGAGGATGCGACGGCCGAGATCGCCGCCCTCTACTGCGCCCGCCGAGGGGGTCGCGATGCCCCTCGAGACCCTGATCGTGGAGAGCGCCGGGGTCCCGCTTCGCATCCACCGCGCCGCGGACGAGTGGGCGCGGGCGGAGGCGGCTGAGCGGCTCGTGACCACGGCCGGCCGTGCGATGAGCGAGCGACCCGGCCTTCGCACGACCGAGGCCGAGCTGGCCGGGAGCGTCGTGGACTTGCAGCTAGTCCGAGAGCGGAGAGCGTTCTATGTGCCCGACGCGCCGCCGGGCCCCTCCGAGCGGCAGATCTGCCCCTACCGCGGCCTGGCCCCGTTCGATGCCGCTCATGCCGAGTACTTCTTCGGCCGCGAGCGCCTGGTCGCAGAGCTCGTCGCCCGCCTGGTCGGCTCGACCCTGCTCGCGGTCGTCGGCCCCTCGGGCAGCGGCAAGTCCTCGGCCGTGCGCGCCGGCCTCCTGCCGGCGCTGGCGGACGGCGTCGTCCCGGGCTCGGAGGGCTGGCGCCGAGCGGTGATGCGCCCCGGCGCGCGCCCGCTGGCCGAGCTCTCGCGGGCCCTCGCCCGGGCGGTGCCCGAGGCGGGAGACGAGGGCGCGGCGCCGTGGATCGCCGACGCGCTCGAGCGGCTGCCCGACGGCGAGCGGTTGGTGCTCTTGATCGATCAGTTCGAGGAGGCCTTCGTCGCCTGCCGCGACCGGGCCGAGCGGGAGGCGTTCTTCGATTCGCTGGTCGAGGGCGCCGGTGACCCCGACGAGCGGCTCGTCATCGTGCTCGCGATCCGCGGCGACTTCTACGCGCGCTGCGCCGAGCACGCCGAGCTCTCGACCCTGGTCAGCGCCAACCAGCTCCTGGTCGGGCCGATGCGCCGCGACGAGCTGCGCCGGGCGATCGAGCTTCCCGCCCGGCGGGCGGGGCTCCGGGTCGAGCCGCGGCTGGTCTCGGCGCTGGTCGGTGACGTCGCCGAGGAGCCCGGCGGCCTGCCGCTGCTCTCCGCGGCCCTGGTCGAGCTCTGGCAGCGGCGCGACGGCCGCACCCTGCGCTACGAGGTCTATGAGCGAAGCGGCGGCGTCAGCGGCGCGGTCGCGCGCCTCGCCGAGGACGCCTACCAGCGCCTCAGTCCGGCCGAGCGGCTCCGGGCGCGCCCGATGCTGCTGCGCCTCGCCGGCGCCGACGACGAGCAGGCGGAGGGGTTCGTCCGCCGCCGCGTTCCCCTCGACGAGCTCGAGCTCGACCGCGACGAGGACGCCGCCCGGGCCCTCGCCGTGCTGACCGAGAGCCGCCTGCTCACCGTCGACGAGGGGGCGGCCGAGGTCGCCCACGAGGCGCTGCTTCGCGAGTGGCCGCGCCTTAGCGACTGGCTTGCCGAGGACGCCGAGGGTCGCCACCTTCACCAGCACCTGATCGGTGCGGCCGGCGAGTGGCGCGACTCCGAGCGTGACCCGGCCGAGCTCTACCGCGGCGCCCGGCTCGCCTCGGCGCTCGACTGGGCCGCCGAGCACGATACGGAGCTCAACCAGCTCGAGCGCTCCTTCCTCGAGGAGAGCCGGGCCGCCAGCGAGCGTCAGGCCGAGCGCCAGCGGCGCACCAACCGCCGCCTGCAGGACGCTGCTCGCCGGGGTCGGCGTGCTGCTCGCCGCCGCCGTGGTCGCCGGGGCGATCGCGCTCTCCGAGCGCCAGGGCGCGCGCAGCGCCGCCACCGTCGCCGACGCCGAGCGCCTCGGCGCCCAGGCCCTCACCGAGGAGCGCCTCGATCAAGCGCTGCGGCTCGCGAGCGCCGGCGTCGCCCTCGACGACTCGGCCGCCACCCGCTCCAGCCTCCTATCGACGCTGCTTCGCAGCCCCGCGGCGATCGGCGTCCTCCGCCCCGGCGGCGAGGAGGTGCTCGACACGCTCGCACTGAGCCCCGACGGGGAAACCGTCGCGGTCGGCGACGCCGACGGTACCGTGACCCTGTTCGACACCGAGACCCACGAGGTAGTCGGCGATCATCAGGCGCCCGGGACCGCCTATCGCATCGCCTTCGATCCGCAGGGCGACTCGCTCGCCGTCGCGGAGGACAGCTCTGCAACGGGAACGCTGGAGATTCTCGACGCGGCTACCGGGCGGGTGCGCAGCTCGACCTCGCTTGCCGCCGGCCAAGGGTTCGCGCCCTTCGGCGTCGTCATCTACGCTCCGGACGGACGAAGCTTGTTCGTCCCCTACTCCCGCGGTGACCGCGATCGCCCTTGTTCCTGCGTCGGTACGACGCCCGCCGGGGCACGCCGCTCGGAAAGCCCGTCCGCGTTGCCGCTCAGTTCGACGACCCCGCGCCGCGATCATGACCCCGGATGGGCGCCTCCTGGTCTCCACCGACCGGGGGGTCAAGGCGATCGACGCGGAAACTCTTCGCGTCATCCGCCGCTACCCCGTCTGCTGCGTGGCCGCCGTCAGCCCCGACGGGCGCACCGCCGCGATCGAGGCCGCCGACGGGGGCCTTCGCCTGCTCGACCTCGCCTCCGGAAGGGTGCGGACGCTGTCGCGCCAGGGGCACCTGGGGGCCCGAGCCTTCAGCCCCGACGGGCGTACCCTCTCGACCGCCGAGGACAGTGGGAACGTGATCCTGTGGGACGTCGAGGAGGGGGTCCCGACCGAAACCCTCGAGGGCCACGTGGGCACCAACGAGCAGCACGCCTTCAGCCCTGACGGACGCACCCTGTATACGGCCGGCAACGACGGCCGCGTGATCGTCTGGGACGTGGCCGGGGACCGCCGGCTCGGGCGCCCGTTCCCGAGGGGATTGGGCGGCTGGGAGCCCGGGAGGAGGGTCCGCCTGCGTTCGCGCTCAGCCCCGACGGACGCGCCCTGGCCGTCGCGAGGCTCGACGGCCGGGTGGAGCTGATCGACGCCGAGACGCTGCGCAGGACGGCGAGCTTCGAGGCCTTCCCCGGCAGGGCGGCGGTGGCGATCGATTACTCAGCCGATGGACGTCGGCTGGCGGTGGCGGGAGAGGGTGGCGGCGTCGGGGTCTGGGACGTCGAGTCGGGAGAGCAGCTCGGCGCGCTCCTTCGCGCTCCCCGGGGCCCTCGGAGCTGAGCTCAACCCGCGAACCGTCTCGGCGCTCGCCTTCGGCCAGGGCGATCTGCTCGCCGCGGCGGAGGCGGGGGGCGCGGTGCGGATCTGGGACCTCGGCCGGCGCGAGCTGCTTCGACCGCCGCTGCGCCTGCCTCCCTCCGTGCTCGGGCTGGCGTTCAGCCCGGACGGCTCGCAGCTGGCGATTCCGTTCGGTGCTTTCTCCGGCGAAGGTCCCAACGGAGTCGAGATACTCGACGTCGGAAGCGGCGAGCGGGTTGCCAGGCTTTCCACCGACGGCGAGGTCCGCTCGGTTGCCTTCTCCCCCGACGGCAGCCTGCTCGCGGGTGGCGAGGTCGACGGCGGCGCGCTCCTCTGGGCGACCGACGGCTGGCGGCGGGTGGGAGGTCCGCTCGCTCTCGGGAACGCGTCCGCTCTCGAAGTGGAGTTCTCCCCGGACGGGCACACACTTGCGACCTCACACTCGGACCAGACGGCGGCGCTCTGGGACGTCGCCTCGCAGGAGCCGATCGGGCCCCGCCTGACCGCCACGACCGCCGAACCGGACGAAGACACGCCGGTGACGGCGCGATTCACCCCCGACGGCGCCCGCCTTTTCGTGGTATCCGACGCCGGGCGCGCGATCCGCTGGGAGGTCGATCCCGCCGCCTGGAGGCGGCAGGCCTGCCGGCTGATGGGCGGCGACCTGACGCCCGAAGAGTGGGAGGAGATCGCTCCGGAGCACGACTACATCGAGGTCTGCCCCTCCGGCTGACGGCCGACCGCCTCGCGCCCCAAACCGCTCCAGCGCGCGAATAGATCGCGCGTGGACCGACCGATGTACC
>CAWEGM010000005.1:0-88503 GCA_963808565.1 uncultured Solirubrobacterales bacterium | reverse complement strand
AGGGCGAACCCGCCGTCCTCGCGCAGCAGGACGTTGGGTCCTACCGCCCTCGGGCCTGCTCCAGGTTCGATTGGTGGGGGCCGGAGAGCCAGTCCGTATCCGGCCCCAGACGCGCGTCGGCAGGTTCCTCTCCTCGCCGTAGCGCGTCGATGTAGGCGTGATCGGCGGCGAGGCGGGCCGCCACCTCGGGACCCTCGGCAACGGCGCCGTGGCCGGGGACCACGACATCGACGTGCCTGGCGGCCTCACCCAGCCGGTCGAGTGCCGTCTCGTAGGCGCCCACCTGATCGGACTGGCGAGGGTCGAAGAGCGGGATCAGGACGTCGGAGAGCATGTCGCCGGCGAGCAGGACGCCACGGTCCGCGAGGAGGATCGCGGCGTGGCCGACGGCATGCGCCTGATGCTCGATGATCTCGCCCGGCACGGGTCCGCCGTCCGCGGGCAGCGGGGCGACGAGCCCGATCAGCTCGAGAGGGATGCCCGACGCGCTCTCCGCCGCCATCTTCTGGGCCCGCTCTCGGGCTTCGCTGGCAGCGTGGGCGCCGGCGGGGGTGGCGTAGCGCGGCACGTCGCCGAACCGGGGATGCCAGAGCAGGTGGTCCCAGTGGGGATGGGTGGAGAACCCGGCGACCACCGGAATGCCGAGCCGGTCCAGGTCATCGGCGAGCTGGTTCAGCTCGGAGCCATCGATGCCGGGATCGATCAGGATCAACCCATCCTCCCCGCGCACCGCGATGGAATTGGTCCAGACCCACTCGCTCTGCCGGACCCAGACGCCGTCGGCCACCTGATTCAGCACCGGTTCACCCTATTAGGCATCTCCCCCCCGGCGCGAAAGGAGAGCCCGCCCGCACTTGCGCCAGGCCGAGAGCGATCCCTCGCACACTCCCTCCTATCCCCCGCCGACGACGCACACGGCGATGTGAGGGGATGGTTCGATTTCCCGTTGGCGCCTGCCTGAACGACGAAATCCCGCCCTAGAGCGGGATTCCGCGAGAAGCGGCTGATGGGATTCGAACCCACGACCTTCTGCATGGCAAGCAGACGCTCTAGCCAACTGAGCTACAGCCGCGCGTTGGGGGATTCTAGCTTCGAAGGAATCGCGGACCTTCAGCACTGATATCACGCCTGGTGCCGGCCTCCAGAACCGATCGTTACTGGTCGAGAGCCTCGTTCACGAGGCGGTCCGCCTCGGGGTTCTCCTCGCGGGGGACGTTCCTGATCGACCAGCTCCCGAACCGCTCCAGCGCCTTCTGGGCCTCGTCGCGGAGCGGCTGCAGATGCCGCTCCTTCACCTTCCACTCGCCACGCACCTGGTGCGCGATCAGCGAGGAGTCACCGATCATCTCGATCTCGTCTGCCCCAAGCTCGCGAGCCAGCTCGGCCCCGAGTAGGACCGCCCGGTACTCGGCGACATTGTTGGTCGCGTCGCCGATGGTCTCGCTGCGCTCGGCGAGAACGTCCCCCGTCTCGGGATCCGTTGCGACCGCGGCGACCGCGGCCGGCCCCGGGTTGCCCCTGGCGCCGCCGTCGACGTGAACGATCACCTTCTTCGGGCCGGGCACGCGCGGCACCGTACTAGGCTGCCCGCGGTGGCGGCGATCCCCGACAGCGCGCGAGACGCCCTCGAGTCCGACGCCCTGGCGCACCTGGTCACCCTGAACGAGGACGGATCGCCACAGGTCACCTGCGTCTGGGTCGGGCTCAACGGGGACGAGATCGTCTGCGCTCACCTCCCCTATCTGCAGAAGCTGCGGAACATCGAGCGCGATCCGCGCGTCGCTCTGTCGATCGAGGCGCCCGGGGAGACGGGCCTGGGCCTCCAGCACTACCTCGTGATCCACGGGCGGGCCCGGGTGACCGAGGGCGGCGCGCAGGAGCTGTTGGAGGAGCTCGGTCACACCTATCTCGGTCCTGACGTCAAGTTCCGGCCGATGCCGGACCCGCCGCCCGGCTACATCACCCATATCGAGGTCGACCGCGTGACCGGCGTCGGCCCATGGGCTTAACTCAGGCCCGGACTTCCTCCTCGGAGCCTGCCTCGGCGATCACCTTCTGCGCGAGGTGCCCCGGGATCTCCTCGTGCCGGGCGAACTCCATCGTGTAGTCGCCCCGGCCGCCCGTGATCTGCCGCAGGTCACGGGCGTAGTCGAGCACCTCGGCCATCGGCACCTCGGCCTTGATCTCCGTCGCCGAGCCCTTCGCCTCCATTCCAAGCGGGCGGCCGCGCCGCGAGTTGAGGTCTCCGACGACGTCGCCCACGACGTCCTCGGGGACGCTGACGGTGAGGAGCATGATCGGCTCGAGCAGCACCGGGTCGGCGTCCTCCATCGCCTGCTTGAAGGCCATCGATCCGGCGATCTTGAAGGCCATCTCCGAGGAGTCGACGGAGTGGTGGGAGCCGTCCACGAGGTGGACGCGAACGTCCTTCACGGGATAGCCCGCGAGGGTGCCGTGCTGCATCGCCTCGGCGATGCCCTTCTCGACCGCGGGGATGAAGCCCTTCGGGATCACGCCGCCCTTGATCTCGTCGAGGAAGTCGAAGCCCGTGCCAGGGTCGCCGGGCTCGAGCTCGATGTGGCAGTCGCCGAACTGGCCGCGGCCACCGGTCTGCTTCTTGTAGCGGCCGTGGGCCTTGGCGGGCTTCCGGATCGACTCGAGGTAGGGCACGCGCGGTGGGTGCAGGTCGATCTCAGCTCCGAACCGCTCCTTCATCCGATCGACGATCACCTCGACGTGGATCTGGGTGAGGCCCGCGATGATCTGTTCGCCGGTCTGTTGATCGCGGTGGACGTCGAGGGTCGGGTCCTCCTCCTCGAGACGCCGGATCGCACTCGCCGCCTTCTCCTCATCCCCCTTCGTCTTCGGCTCGAACGCGAATGCCATCACCGGTGCCGGGAGGTCGAGCGGCGGGAACGAGATCCGCGTGTCCTTGCCCGCGAGCACGTCGCCGGCCCGCGTCTCCTTCAGCTTCGCTACCGCGCCGATGTCGCCCGCACCGAGCTCGTCGACCTGCTCGTGCTCCTTGCCCTGGGAGACCAGCAGCTGGCCGATCCGCTCCTTCGCCCTTCGGGTCACGTTGGTCACATGGGAGTCGCCCTTGACGACCCCGGAGAGGACACGGAAGAGGTTGAGGCGCCCGGCATAGGGGTCGGCGAGGGTCTTGAAGACATAGGCAACCAGCTCCGCGTCCTCGTCGGGGGCGATCTCGACCTCCTCGCCGTCGTCGCCGATGGCGGTGAGCGCCCCGCGCATGGCGGGAGAGGGCAGGTCCTCCACCAAGGCCGCGAGCAGGCGCGTCGTGCCTAGGTTCTTGGTAGCGACCCCGCAGGTGACCGGGAAGATCCTCCCGTCGGTCACCCCCCGCTTCAGGACGGTGACGATCTCATCGTGTGAGATCTCCTCGCCCTCCAGGTAGCGCTCCATCAGCTCGTCAGAGTTCTCCGCGACCTCGTCCATCAGCTTCTCGCGGTACTCGGCCGCCTGCTCGGCGAGCTCCTCGGGGATCTCCTGCGGCTCCGGGGCTCCCTTTCCCTCACCCTGCGCAACGAAGGCCTTCATGTCGATCAGGTCGATCACGCCGCTCACCTCGTGCTCGCTCCCGATCGGGATCTCGGTGGCGACGACGTGGTTGCCGAACGCCCCCTGAAGGGACTCGAGCGCGCGGAAGAAGTCGGCCCGCTCGCGGTCGAGCATGTTGATGAACACCAGGCGCGCCAGGCCCTCGGCATCAGCCCGCTGCCAGAGCCGCTCGGTGTGGACCTCGACCCCCATCACCGCGTTCACGACCACGACGGCGGCGTCCACGACCCGTAGCGACGCGATCGTGTCGGCGATGAAGCTCGGGTCACCCGGAGTGTCGATCAGGTTGATCTTGCGGTCGCCTGACTCGAAAGACGCGAGGCCAGCCCCGATCGACATCTCCCGCGATTGTTCGTCGGTCTCGAAGTCGGAGACGGTCGTGCCGTCCTCGACCCTGCCCAGACGGTTCACCACACCGGCCTCGAAGAGCAACGCCTCGTGGAGCGAGGTCTTGCCGCTGCCTCGGTGGCCGATCAGCGCGACGTTTCGAATCCGGTCCGCTGCCTTGTGACCCATTGGACCCCGGACCCTATGTGAACGTCAGGGCCGGTTCAACCCGAGCTCTTGAGGCGGGAGCGCAGGCGCAGGACGGCTTTCGAGTGAAGCTGGGAGACCCTCGATTCGGTCACGCCGAGGACTCCTCAGCTTCCATCTGCCTTTCACCTGCACTCGGGGATATTCCTCAAGCGCGCGGATGGCTCCGAGCGTACTGGCTTTGGAGCCAGGATGGTTCCACTTGCGTGTAGATCTGGGTCGTCGAGAGGCTGGAGTGCCCCAACAGCTCCTGGATCGCGCGTAGGTCGGCGCCCCCCTCGAGTAGGTGCGTCGCAAACGAGTGCCGAAGCGCATGTGGAGATACTCCACCCGCGATCGCCGCCTCGCGCACCCAGAGTTGCAGCCGGCGGCGAACGTCGGAGGGGTGCAGCCGCCTGCCGCTCTTGGAGACGAGGAGGGCATCTTCGGAACCCGCGCCAACGAGAGCGTGGCGGCCGCGCTCCAGGTATCGCCTGAGCGCCTGCTGGGCCGGCTCCCCCATGGGAACCAGACGAGTCTTCGATCCCTTCCCCTCCACCCGCAGGCGCTCGCCGTCGAAATCGGGCGAGTCCAGGTTGAGGCTGATGACCTCCTCGGCCCGCAGCCCGCACGAGTAGGTGAGCTCCAGCATCGCGCGGTCGCGGAGCTCCAGGGACGTGCGGGTCGGGATCCGGTCGAGCAGGCTCGCCATCTCGTCGCGACTCAACACCCTCGGCAGCTTCTTCTCGCGCTTCGGCGAGGCGATCAGGTCGGCGGGGTTGGCGGCCACCATTCCGGTGCGAAGCAACGCGGCATAGAACGAGCGAATCGCGGCGAGCTTGCGGGCGACCCCCGCCTTCGAGAGGCCGCGATTCGAGAGCTCCGCCGCGAACCGCCGCAGGTCACGGTGGCCGAGCGCGTCGGGTGCCTTGCCGTGGGCGTCGGCCCATGCGGCCAGCTGGCCGACGTCGTTCGAGTACCCGCGGCGGGTCCCCTCCGCGGCGGCCCGGACCGAGAGGTCCCGGTCGAACGCGCGCAGCGCCTCGCGCCAGGGCTGACTCAGGGAGGACTCTTGGGCCGCCTCACCCATGTACATGACTTCGCCGCGCACCGAGGGACCCCTTTTGCACATGGCCCGCAGCCAGGCGACGGCCGGCCGTTACTGGATGTAGACGGGATCCCCGACCGAGACCTTGTCGAACAGCTCGACGACGTCGTCGACGCCCATCCGGATGCACCCGTGCGAAGCGGCGGAGCCGAGGGAGCCGGTCTCGTAGGTCCCGTGGATCCCGGCGCCGTCATAGATCCCCATCCAGCGCGCGACGAGCGGGTTGCCCGGGCCCGGTGGGATGTCCTGGCCCGCGAGCGAGCCGGCCCACTCGGAATCCGGTACGTGCCAGGTCGGGTTGACCTCCTTGGTCTGGAGGTAGTAGAGCCCGGTCGGCGTGTCGTACCCGGCCGCCCCCACGGCGATCGTGTACTCCCGGTTCATCTTCAGATTCTTGAACAGTCGGAGCGTGAAGCTCCCTCGGTCGATCGTGAGATAGGTCGGATACGCCTTCGCCAGCTCCTTCTTCGTGATCTCGGGAGGCGTGCTCACGACGACCGCCTCGACGGCCGCGTCGCGGCCGGGTGACGCGGCGGCGTCGTTGATCGCCTCGTACATCTCCCGAGTCTGCAGTGCGACGCCGGGGTGCCCGGACTCCGGGCGGAGCTTCTCTCCGCCCTCGCTCGGGACGATGCTGGCGTTGACCGGCTCCTGGTTAATGTTCTCCTCGAGCTCGCGGACGAACTGCTTCACCTCTCCACGGTCGTAGTCCACCCGCGGCTCAATGTCCTCGTCGACCTCGGAGCCGCTCGCGTAACGGGATATCCGCTCGATGATCCCGCCGTCGCGGCTGGCGTCGATCGCGTCCTGGACCATGCCGTCGATATCGGCGCTGGTCTTGAGCTGCTTCGGGCCGATGGTGTACTCCTCGCCCTCGTAGCTGACGACGACCGGCTCCTTCAGGGGTGCGACCACCTCCCTCTTGATGATCTTCCTCGCCGAGTCCGCATCGCGGTCACCGATGTCGACACCGCCGATCGTGACCCCGGGCGCGATCCGCTCGCTCTGCGAGTCGTCATAGGCCCACACCGCGACCGCGAGCAGCAGCAGCATTGTGACCGCGGCGGCAGCCGCGATCAACATCTTCTGGTGGATCTTCAGCCGTGAGCGCATTTGAGTCGTTGCCTTACCCGCCACGGTTGATTCTACGAATCGGAACCGTCGACTCCTACCCGGCGCACGATACGCAACTCGCTTTGCGGATTCGGATCGCCCCGAACGGTCATCCACGTCAACGGCTCGTTTACATTTGCCTACTCATAACTGAGTACCGTCTCGGCGGAGCTGGCGGCGCCGCACGAGGGCGATCTCCAAGCCTAGGACCTGCTGACATAGGGTCTTCGGCGGTGGCTGGGAAGGCGAAAGGGACCCTCTGATGCGAACCAAGGAGCAGGTTCGCCGGGATGTCTGGAAGCGGATGGACCGCGAGGGGGTTTCGCGATTCCCGGGCGCCGAGGGGCGAATCCCGAACTTCGCCGGCGCGAAGCTGGCGGCGGAGAAGCTCGCCGGGAACCGCGTCTGGAAGCGAGCTCGCGTGATCAAGGTCAACCCCGACTCGCCCCAGACCCACGTCCGCCGGATCGCCCTGGAGGAGGGCAAGATCCTGATCATGGCGGTGCCGAGACTGCGCGACACGCATCCCTTCCGGCTGCTCGACCCGCGCAAGCTCTCGGCGAAGCAGCTGCGTCAGGCGGCGACGATCAAGGGCGCGATGCGCCACGGGCGCGTGGTCGCGGACGAGGACCTGCCCGAAATCGACTTCGTGCTCACGGGCTCGGTCGCCGTCAACCTCAGCGGGGCACGGGTCGGCAAGGGCGGCGGGTTCTCCGACCTCGAGTACGGGCTCCTGATCGAGGCGGGGAAGATCGACGACCACACCACCGTCGCGACGACGGTTCACCCGATTCAGATCCTTCGGGAGCACCTGCGCACGACCGCACACGACCTGCCGGTGGACCTCGTCGCGACGCCGCGCGCGGTGATCGAGGTGGAGCGCCAGTACCCGAGACCGCGAGGGATCCTCTGGGACCACCTCCAACCACCGCAGATCCGCGAGATCCCGATTCTGGAGCGGATGGGGTACGCGTAAACCGCGCGCCCCAGCCGCCTCCTCGGAACCCGGCATCCGGTTGCCGTAGCGGTCCAGGCCCTCGAAGCCAGCGGGGAAGGGCGGCCAGTGGGAGAAGGAATCCGGCCGCCCTATCCGCCGCTGTGCAAGACGAGACGGTCTGTCTGAGGCGAACGTCAGTCAGGGGAGTAAAGAGCGTCCGCCCGCCGCCTCGACTCAGACTCCACTTTACTCCCAGCTCAGCACGCCCTTGACCGACGAGGGATGCCAAGCCCGCTAGTGCAAGACAGCAACGATCAAGCCGACCACAGCGATGGCGGTAGCAAGCAAGGCGACCGCGAGCGAGAGGGTCGCGAATCTGAGCGCCTCCCGCTCTGGGCCATCGGCTGCTACCCAGCTCTGCACCTTACTGGCCACCTGCCTAGCCGCTGACTTCTTGTCGTTGGCTGCCTCGACCTCGACCTCGTCCGTCGCATAAGGGTCGAACGGTCGAATGGAAGCCCGGCTCCGCGCTGGGTCGGCTGCCCTCGTCCCATTGCCTGACACAGACCCGAGCTGCTTCCTCCCGATGGTCGACGCGATTCGCTCCGGCATCCGGTCGATTGCGGCCAAGATCCGCAGGAGCATCTCGTCCACGTGCTCCAGCTCTTCCAGCAGAAGCTCGTCCACGCGCTGCAGCTCTTGCAGCAGCATCTCGTCGACGTGCTCCCGCTCTTCCAGCGGGTCAGGAGGCTTTATGACGGCCATACAACCACTTACGCTGCTCGCGGTCGTTCACCTGCATTGCGAAACCGCAGTTGCCTCACCACGCAACTCGACCCGCCTGTCCCTGTTCCCCGTTCGCCATTTGTTCGCCAGTGAGACAGCGAAACAACCGGAGATAACCGGGTCGAATCGGTACGTTTCGTGCGTGAGAGGCCCCCTCCGTGCCTAGTCGCGAGATCCGCGAGATCCCGATTCTGGAGCGAACGGGTTACGCATGAGTGGACGCCGGACCGCGACCGCAGAGGCGGAGGCCCAAGGCGAGCAGGCTGCCTCGGGCACCCATCCGGTCCGCGATGAGCTCCGGCGGATCGCGAGGGACGCGACATTCGCCTGGCGTCTCGCCTCCGGACGCGCCGAGCTGCCTCCCCCCACCCCGCCGGACGGTCCCGACCCGTACGGAAATCCGGATCCGGAGTGGCTCCGGATCGACTGGAGCGAGCACCGCCGCCAGGTCGACGTCGTGGGCGCGCGCGTCAACTACGTCGAGATGGGCGAGGGAACGCCGGTGCTCTTCGTCCATGGGCTCTCGGGCTCGTGGCAGAACTGGCTCGAGAGCTTGCCGGTGTTCGCGCGCAGGCACCGTGTCGTTGCGGTGGACCTGCCGGGTTTCGCCTCCAGCCCGATGCCCCCGTGGGAGATCACGATTCCGGCGTACGGCCGCTTCGTCCGCGACTTCTGCGAGCGGATCGGGCTGGAGCGCTGCTCGATGATCGGCAACTCGATGGGCGGTTTCATCGCGACGGAGGTCGCGATCACCGAGCCCGAGCGGGTCGACGAACTCGTCCTCGTCTCGGCCGCGGGGATCACCTGGGCGAGGGCCCGTCGTGAGCCGGCGGCCGCGCTCGGCCGGGTGGGAAGGGCGGCCGCGCCGCTCGCGTTCCGGTTCTCCATGGCCGGGATTCGCCGGCCACGGATTCGCCAGAGCGCCTTTCGCGGCGTCTTTCACGATCCGAACTCGCTTCCGCGGGAGCTGCTCTGGGAGAACACCGTCGCCGCCCTGCAGAGCCCTGGCTACTACGACGCGCTGACGACGCTCTGGGGGTATGACATCAGGCACCGGCTGGAGGAGATCGGGGTGCCGACGCTGATCGTCTGGGGCCGGAACGACCGAATCGTCCCCGTCCCGGCGGCGCTCTCCTACAAGAAGCGGATCGGCGACAACGCCGAGCTGGTGATCTACGACGAGTGCGGGCACGTGCCACAGCTCGAGCGGCCCGTCCGCTTCAACCGGGAGGTCCAGGACTTCCTGGAGCGGAACGGGACGCTGAGTTAGCGGAGAGACGGGGAGGCGGCAACGCGGTGCTCAACACGAGTTTCCGGGCGCGGCCTGGACGGCGCCCCGATCAGCCGGTGATGGCACCCTCCGAGGCGCTCGAGACCGACGCCGCGTACTTCGCCATGACACCGCGGCGGTAGCGGGGCTCCGGCGCCTCGTAGGCGGCGACCCGCTTCGCGATCTCGTCGTCCGAGAGGTTCACGTCGAGGCGGCGCGCGTCGATGTCGAGCGTGATCTCATCGCCTTCCTGGACGGCGGCGATCGGGCCGCCGCGGATCGCCTCGGGCGCGACGTGGCCCGCCATCAGGCCATGGGTGGCGCCGGAGAAGCGGCCGTCGGTGAGGAGCGCGACCTGGTCGCCGATCCCCTCGCCCACCAGAGCGGCGGTCACCTGGAGCATCTCGCGCATCCCGGGCCCGCCCGACGGACCCTCGTTGCGGATCACGACCACGTCGCCGGGGTTGATCCCCTGCTGCTCGACCACCGCGAAGCACTCCTCCTCCGAGCCGAAGACCCGTGCCGGGCCGGTGTGCTTACGACGCTCTTCGCCGGCGACCTTGACGACGCAGCCCTCGGGAGCGAGGTTGCCACGGAGGATCACCAAACCGCCGGTGCGCTTAAGCGGATCCGACAGCGGACGGACCACCTCCTGGCCGGGCGTCTCGACGGCCTCGCCGGCCTCCTCGCCGATCGTCCGGCCGGTGATGGTGATCGCGTCGCGGTTGAGCACCCCGGCCTCGTTCAGCCTCTTCGCAAGGAGGCCAACCCCGCCCGCCTCGAACAAGTCCTTGGCGACGAAGCGGCCACCCGGCTTCAGGTCGCCCAGCAGTGGCGTGCGCCGGGAGATCCGGTCGAAGTCGTCAATCGTCAGCTCGATTCCCGCCTCGTTCGCGACCGCAAGCAGATGGAGCACCCCGTTGGTCGATCCGCCGGACATGCAGACCGTTGCGATTGCGTTCTCCAGCGACTCCCTCGTGATGATCTGGCTCGGGCGGAGGTCCTCCTCCAGCACCTTCATGACCAGCTCACCGCACTCGCGGGCAACCAGCTGGCGTGCACCGGCGACCGCGGGAACCATCCCCGAGCCCATCGGTGTGATCCCCATGACCTCGAACGCGCAGGCCATCGTGTTGGCGGTGAATTGCGCGCCGCAGGCTCCGGCGCCCGGGCTCGCGCAACCCTCGAGCTCATGGAGGTCGTCGTCCGACATCTCGCCGGTCGCGTGCTTTCCGATCGCCTCGAAGACGTCCTGAATCGTCACGTCCTTGCCGCGCCAGCGCCCGGGCAGGATCGAGCCGCCGTAGAGCATCAGCGAGGGGACGTCCAGGCGGGCGAGGGCCATCACGCATCCCGGGATCGTCTTGTCGCAGCCGGAGAGCGCGATCACCGCATCGAACTGGTATCCGCGCACGGTCAGCTCGATCGAGTCGGCGATCACCTCGCGGCTGACCAGCGAGGTCTTCATCCCCTCGGTCCCCATCGTGATCCCGTCGGAGATCGCGATCGAGTTGAACTCGAGCGGCGTCCCGCCGGCTGCGCGCACGCCCTCCTTCACGTGCTCGGCGAGCCCGCGGAGGTGGAAGTTGCAGGGCATCGCCTCGATCCAGGTGTTCGCGATTCCGACGGTCGGCCGCCGGAGGTCGTCGTCGTCGAACCCGATGCCCTTCATGTACGCGCGGGCGAACGCGCGCTCCGGCCCGTCGAAGACCACGCTCGACCGCGGGCGCGGGGCTCCGTTCGTCTCCGCGGCTTCCTTCGCCGGCGTGCTCATGACCGCCAGTTGCGCAGCGAGGCGACGTCCCGCCTGATCATCGAGGGATCGAGCTGCGTACCCGGTCGATCGAGGGCCGCGATCGCGAGGAGGTGGTGCGGATCCCATTGCAGGGCCATCCACTTCGCGAGGACATCGTCCGCGTCGGGCAGCCGCACGCGGTCGCTCTCGCGGAACTTGACGCAGTATTCGCTCAGCGGCTCGCCGCTGCCGGTGTCGTAGGAGACGATGGGCCGCTGCGGATAGATCAGGTAGCCATAACCGGGATCCGCACCCTCGACGGCGAGGAAACCGAGCTGCTCGTAGAGATCAGCGTCCCGATCTCCCACGACGGAGCGAAGGAGCTCTTTGGCGCGCTGCTCGTCCGCGAGAACCCCGCCCTGACCCCCGGCGGCCTGCGGGAAGAAGATCACGCGCTCCGCGGTGGCGGGGATCTCGGAGAAGTCGCGGACCATCGTCGCCTCGCGACGGCCGGCCTCGCCATCGAGAGGCACCGCCGCCCACATGCCGAGGTCAAGCTGGCGGCGGAACTCCTCGATCAGGCGCTCCTCGTCCTCGGCGACCTTGGGATCGCCCTCGGCCAGGAGCACGTCGCCCTTCCCGGGCGTCATTCGAAGCAGCTTCATTCCTCGATTATGCCGAGCGCGTCCACCGGGCCGGCGCCGGCGCCGATCCCGCGAAGCCCGTTCCGCACGGCCTCCGCCGCGATCTCGCGGGCCGCTCTCGCCGCCTCGAGCGGCGTGTCGCCGAGCGCGAGGCGCGCCGCCAGGGCCGAGGAATGGGTGCAACCCGACCCATGGGTGGCGCCGCCCGGGTGGCGCGGACCCTCGATCGTCTCCTCCGTCTCGCCGTCGAAGAAGCGATCGGCGCCGTCCGCAGTGTGCCCACCGGTGACGACGGCGGCCCGCGGGCCGAGCGCGCGAACCGCTCGGGCGAGCTCCTCGGGCGAGGCATCCTCGCCGAGGCCGGTGAGCTCGCGCGCCTCCGGCACATTTGGCGTCGCCACAGTGGCCCGTGGCAGGATCATCTCGACCAGCGCCTGCTCCGCCTCGGGTTTCAGGAGGACGGCGCCGCTCTCGGCGACCATCACCGGGTCGACCACGATCGGCGCCGATCCGACGAGGTTCAGGGCCTCGGACACTGCCTCGATCGTGGGCTGATCGAACAGCATTCCGATCTTCACCGCGTCGATGCCGATGTCAGTCGCCACCGCCCTCACCTGGTCGAGGATGAACTGCCGCGGCAGGGTCTGGACCGAGACCACCTTCTGCGTGTCCTGGGCGGTCAGTGCGACGATCGCAGAGGTCCCGTACACGCCGCACCGCGCGAACGCCTTCAGGTCCGCCTGAATCCCCGCGCCTCCTCCCGAGTCGGAGGTGGCGATGGTCATCGCGGTTCGCGGGCGATCTTCGCTCACGCGGCGAAGGCTAGCCGGGGGTCGGCCGATATCGCCCGGTTGAGTCGGTGCGGACCCGCCCGATCAGCTCGAGGCGGGCGAGGGCGGCGGCGGCCGTGGCGGCGGGAATCTCCCCCTCACGTGCGACGCAATCGAGCGTGGCCGCCCCGCCCTCGACCAGCTCGAGGACACCGAGCAGCTCCGGCCCGAGATCTCCGGGGCGACCGGGACCGGCGCCCTCGGCGCCGGGCCCGAGCAGGGAGTCCAGAACGTCCTGCCCCGAGCGGACCACATGCGCTCCCTCGCGTAGAAGCTCGTTGGGACCAGCCGCGGAGGAGGTACGAACCCGTCCCGGGACGGCCCCCACCTCGCGGCCGAGGTCCTGCGCGAGCTCGGCCGTGATCAGGGAGCCGGAGCGCAACCGTCCCTCGACCACGACGACCAGGGCCCCGAGCGCGGCCATGATCCTGTTTCGCGCCGGAAACGTCCAGCGGCGAGCGCTCACCCCCGGCGGCAGCTCGCTGAGCACGATGCCTCGGGCGACGATCTCCGCATAGAGCCGCCGCATTCTCGGCGGACTGGGCGCATCGCAGCCGGCACCCAGGACCGCCGCCGTCAGCCCCGCCTCGATCGCTCCCTGATGGACGCACGAGTCGATGCCGAGGGCCATGCCGCTCACCACCGCAAGTCCGGCGGCCGCGAGCTCTCGCCCGAGGAGCACCGCGGTATCGCGCCCATGGGCGCTCGGCCGCCGCGATCCCACGACCGTCACCGTGCCTCCCCGGACGAGGAGCCCGAGCCGCGCCGGGTCGCCTCGGCCGAACAGCACCGCAGGCGCCTGGCGGTCGAGGTCGTGCAGCTGCTCGGGGTAGCCGTCTTCGTGGCGGCAGCAGGCCCAGACGTCGGCCCTCACGAGGGCGTCGCGCATTCTCGCCGGGCTCGGGGGGATCGATGCCTCGGCGGGGGGCAGCGCGCGCCGAAGGTCCTCCTCCCCGAGGGCGAGCAGCTCACCGGCTCGCGTTCGCGGGGCGGCGGCCATCGCGCGCTCGATTCGCGCCGAGAGCCCCGCGACGGCCCAGGCTCGACGCAGGCAGCGCTCGCAGGCGCCGAGCGCATCGCTCATGAGCGCCGGCGAAAGCTGAGCGCTTCGGCCACATGCTCTTCCGAGATCCGGTCCGCTCCCGCGAGGTCGCCGATCGTCCGGGCCACGCGAAGGATCCGGTCCCACCCTCGACCGCTCAGCCGCAGCCGCTGGTGACCGGCGGCGAGGCTCGAGTCCGCTGCCGCGGTGAGCCTGCCGGTGCGTCGCACCTCGAGGGCGGTCATCTCCGCGTTGCAGCGGCCATCACCCAGCCTCGATTCCTGGCGCCGGCGGGCTTGCTCGACCCGGGCGCGAACCGCCCCCGATGTCTCGCCCGGTCCCTGCGCCAGATCCTCGGCGCCGGGCCGGCCGAGTGAGAGGAAGAGGTCGATCCGGTCCGCCAGCGCGCCGCTCAGCTTCGCCTCGTAGCGGGCGATCACGGTCGGGGGACAGTCGCATTCTCCGGAGTCCGGCCCGTGGCCGCAGGGGCACGGGTTGGAGGCGGCCACCAGCTGGAAGCGGCACGGGAGCGCGATCGTCCCACTGGCCCTGGCCACCGTGACCCGGCCTTCCTCGAGCGGCTGCCGGAGCGCCTCGAGCGCGTCACGCCGGAACTCGCCGAGCTCGTCCAGGAACAGCACGCCTCGATGGGCGCGCGTCACCTCGCCGGCCCGCGGCGGCGACCCGCCACCGACGAGGGCCCGCGCCGACGCGGTGTGGTGCGGAGAGCGAAAGGGGCGCGTCCCGGCGGTCCCGTTCAGTCGTCCCGCACCGCAGGCGCTTTCGATCCGCACAACCTCGAGCAGCTCCTCGCGGCCGAGCGCAGGCAACAGGCCGGGAAGCCGCCGTGCGGCCATCGTCTTGCCGACCCCCGGCGGCCCCACAAGCAGAATGCTGTGCCCGCCGGCCGCCGCCAGCTCAAGGGCCCGGCGGAGTGCCGGCTGCCCCCGAAGATCGGACAGGTCCGCCTCCTCCGGCGGGTTCCGGACCTCGATCCTCCCCACATCCGCGGCGAGCGGCTCCAGGGTGCCGTCCGAGAGCTTCCGGAGCTGGGAGACATGCTCGAGCGGGGTGACAGTGACACCCTCGACCAGCGCCGCCTCCGAGGCGGACGCGGCAGCGATTGCGATCCCTCCGAGCCCGAGCCCCCTCGCGCCCTCCGCCATCGCGAGGGCGCCGGCGACCGGCCGGATTGCGCCGTCGAGCGCCAGCTCGCCGGCGAGCGCGTGCCGCTCCAGGACGCCTCGCGTCAGCTGCCCGGTCGCAACCAGGAGGGCGCCCGCGATCGCGAGATCGAATGCCGGCCCCGCCTTCGGGAGGTCCGCCGGGGCGAGGTTCGCGGTGATTCGCTGCTGCGGGAACTCGAACCCGGCGTTGACGAGCGCCGAGCGAACCCGCTCGCGGGACTCGCGGACCGCGGTGTCCGGCAGCCCGACGACGGTGAAGCTCGGGAGCCCGCTGGTGACGTGGACCTCGACGTGGATCGCCTCGGCGTCGACGCCGACCAGCGCAAATGTGCGGGCGATCGCGAGCACGCCTCGACCGTAGATCGGCCCGTGACGCGGGGCGAGCCCTGATCGTGACACCCTCGTCACCGGACGGTTGCGACTCGCGCGCGTCGCGCGTGCGCGCCGGCCATAGCGTCGAGGAATGACCTTCGCGCGCCAGCGGCTGGGACGAGCGGCGGAGGACCTGGTCTCGGACCGGCTCGCCGCTCTGGGGTGGGCGATCCTCGACCGGAACGTCCGGCTGCCGTCGGGGGAGATCGACCTGATCGGCCTCGACGGAACGACGCTGGTCTTCGTCGAAGTGAAGGCGAAGCGCGAGGGATCCCGCCTGGGACCGGAGCGCCCGGCTCACGCGGTGGGACGAGCCAAGCAGCTCAAGATCCGCCGCCTCGCCCGGGAGTGGCTCGCCGAGCGGCGCGGGCCCTCAGGCGTCGCCGGCTATCGCTTCGACGTCGTCGGAGTCAGCTTCGGCGCGAATGGCCTCGCGGATGTCGATCACATCCGCAATGCCTTCTGAGCTCTCCTCGAGCGTGGGTTCCTCGACGCCTGCGACCTCCAGCCCCAGCTGCGAGTAGGCCACCGACGCGAAGGAACGGCGATGCAGCCGGCAGATCCCGTGCTCGCGAATCGCGTCACGATGCTCCGGAGTCGAATAGCCGACGTTGCCTTCGAAGCTCCAGGCCGGATAGAGGGACGCGACGCGGCGCATGTAGCGGTCGCGGGTCACCTTCGCGATCACCGACGCCGCCGCGATCGCCGCGCTGCGCGCGTCTCCCTCCACGACCGCAGTGTGCTCGAGCTGACACGCGGGCAGCCGGAACCCGTCGACGAGTCGGGTCGCATCCTCCTGGGCGATCGCCCGCATGCAGTCGGTGAGGGCGGCGAGGTTCGAGACGTGCAGACCGTTCCGGTCGATGCAGCGGACCGAGCGGACCGAGACCGATACGCACGCCGCCGCCCGGATCACCTGCGGGTAGAGCTCCTCGCGCTCCTCGAGGGTCTTCTGCTTCGAGTCGTCGAGGCGCGCAAGCGCCCTGCGCTCAGAGCGCCCGATCCGCTCGAGGTCGATCAGGACGCCCGCTGCGAGCAGCGGGCCTGCCAGGGATCCGCGGCCGGCCTCGTCAACCCCGGCGACGAAGCGGCGCCCGAAGGAGCGGTCGAAGCGGAAGAGGCGCGCCGCGGTCCGGCGCTTCCGCCTCCCTCCTGCAGCCTTAGAAGACCCCGACCTTGTCGGGGGGCCAGTAGGTGGCGAAGGCCTCCCCGATGATCCAGTCCCTGGGGACGGGTCCCCAGAAGCGGCTGTCGTCGCTCGCCCCACGGTTGTCGCCCATCATGAAGTAATGGTCGGGCGGGATGGTGATGGGTTTGGGCAAATTGCAGGCTCCTCCGGGCGCGCATGGCCTGATGAAGTCCTCCTCCGCCACCTCTCCGTTCACCACCGGATGGCCGTCCTGCACCGCCAGGGTGTCCCCCGGCCCGGCGACGATCCGCTTGATGAAGTTGACATCCGCCTTCTCGGGCGTCGGCAGCGCGCAGACGCTGCCGCTGCTTCCGTTCGCGCCCGTGGTGGGGTCGCCGCATGAATTGCCGCTCTCGGCGCCCTTCGGGGGGTGGAAGACGACTATGTCGCCGATCTGCGGATCCTTGAAGCGATAGAGGAAGCGGTTCACGAGAACCCGCTGACCGACGTCGAGCGTCGGCTCCATCGACTCCGATGGGATCTGGTACGGCTTGACGATCAGGGCCTGGATCCCCAGCGCCAGGCCGAGTGCAAGCGCGACGATCACGACGAGCTCGACGAGCGCGCCCTGGGTGGTGTGGGGCTTGGGGACTCTCAGTCTTCTGCCTTTTCGGTGGAGGCGTCGTCCTGGCCCTCGGGCTCGGACCGTGCCTCCTCCCCACCCCCATCGGCGGGTTGCTCCTCTGCCGGCTTCCCGGCGGGCTCCTCCCCGTCATCCGGGGTTTCGCCCGCGGGCTGCGAGTCTGGGCCCGGCGCCTCTTCCTCCGGCGTGGACTCGGCCGAGGGTTCGCCCTCGGCGGCGGTCTGCTCAGACTCACCCTCTGCGGGCTCGACCACCTCCGCCTCGGCCTCACTCACGGCGACACCCTCGGCGTCGACGGCCTCGGAGTCCTCCGTGGCGACGACCATCTCGTCCTTGATTCCCCAGCGACGCTCGGCGACCCGCGCGCTCTTCCCCACCTTGTCGCGCAGGTAGTAGAGCTTCGCCCGCCGGACGTCACCTCGGGCGGCGACCTCCAGCTTCTCGATCTTCGGCGAATGCAGGGGGAACGTCCGCTCGACCCCGACGCCGAAGGACTGCTTGCGGACGGTGAAGGTCTCGCGTGCCCCGCTCCCCTGCCGCTTGATCACGATGCCCTCGAAGACCTGGGTCCGCTTGCGGTTGCCCTCGACAACCTGGAAGTGGACGCGAACGCGATCGCCGGCGGCGAACTTCGGGCGCTTCTTGAGTGCTCGCTTCTCGAGGCTTTCGATGACTGTGCTCATGCGGAGGGGGGTGGTGTGTTGGGGATGCTGAGTGTCCGGCCTGAGCTATGCCTAAAGGCGACGCCCGAGCGGAAGACTGAAAAAAAGCGCGTGCCCGTGGCGCGCGCCGCGACGCGGAATGCTAGCGGTACATCCGGCCCGCGGTGTTCGCGTCGGTCCGGCCGCGGGTTTTGTGGCGGCCGTTGATGCTAGTGCTGGTCTCCCCGGCGGCGAGCCTGCGCCAGCCGCCACTCCCTGACCCGCCCGTGGTCCCCGCTGAGCAGCACGTCGGGGACGTCCCAGCCGCGGTAGGAGGCCGGCCGGGTGTAGTGCGGGTACTCGGGTGCACCCTCGAGCGCGGCGCTGTACGACTCCTCGATCGCGCTCCCGGCGTCACCGAGAGCACCGGGAAGCTTTCTCAGCACCGCATCGGAGACCACCATCGCCGGAAGCTCGCCGCCCGCGAGCACGTAGCGCCCGATCGAGAGGGTCTCGTCGGCGAGGTGCTCCACAACCCGCTCGTCGAAGCCCTCATAACGGCCGCAGAGCAGCGCCAGGTGCGGCTCCTGCGAGAGCTCGTCGGCGATCGCCTCGTCGAACAAGCGCCCCGACGGGGCGAGAGCGATCTTGCGCACGTTGTCGCGATCGGAGCCGTACGCGGCCTGCAGCGCGGCGTCGACGACGTCCACGCGCATCACCATCCCGGCCCCTCCGCCGTACGGCGAGTCGTCGACCTGGCCCGCCTTCAGCGGGGTCGAGTCGCGATAGTTCAGGAAGCGCAGCTCCGTCCCGTGCGCCAGCGCGTTCGAGACATGGCGCTGCCGGACGAACCAGTCGAAGTGCTCGGGGAAGAGCGTGAATACGTCTAGGCGCACTAGTCGAGGATGTCGACGACCACGCGCTTGTCCTCGCGGGCCGCCGCAGCCTTCATCACCGCCCGAAGCGCGTTTGCGACCCGGCCGCTCCGCCCGATCACGCGGCCGAGATCGTCATCGGCGACCTCGAGCTCGAGCACGATCTCGCCCTCGATCTCCTCGACCTCGTTGACCTGGACCGCGTCCGGGTCGGAAACCAGCGAGCGGGCGAGAAACTCCAGCAGCTCGCGCATTGCGCGGCCTAGCGGCCGCGTGGCCGCGATGCCCTTGGTGCGAAGCAGGGTCGCGACGGTGCGCGTGGGCTGGGCGCCCTTGTCGAGCCAGTGTCGAGCGCGATCCTCGTCGATCACGATCAGCGACGGATCCGGCTGCGGGTTGTACTGCCCGATCGTCTCGATCGTGCGGCCGTCCCGCGGCGAGCGCTGGTCGGACACGACCACTCGCCAGATCGGGTTCTTCTTGGCACCCACCCTTCTCAACCTGATTCGGACCATGAGGTCCGGCAGGTTAGCGGGAGCGGTCCGGCTACCGCATCCCCCGCATCAGCTGCTGGGGGTCGGGCATCTTGCCCTCGGAAAGCTGCTTCATCAGCTTGTTCATCTGGCCGAACTGCTTCACCAGGCGGTTGACTGCCTGGACCGTCGTCCCTGATCCGGTGGCGATCCGCTTCCTCCGGGAGCCGTTGATCGCGGTGGGGTTGGCCCGCTCGTACGGAGTCATCGAGAGGATGATCGCCTCGACCCGGTCGAGCTCGCGCTCGTCGACCTGGCCCATCCCCCGCATGGCCTTGCCCATCCCCGGCATCATCTTCATCACATTCCCGAGCGGCCCCATCCTCCGGACCTGCTTCATCTGGGTGAGGAAGTCGTCGAGCGTGAACTGCTGCTTTCGGATCTTGCGCTCGAGATCCGCCGCCTGGTCCTCGTCGAACTCGTCCTGGGTCTTCTCGATCAGCGACATCACGTCGCCCATTCCGAGGATCCGTCCCGCCATGCGGTCCGGGTGGAAGCGCTCGATCTCGTCGAGCTTCTCGCCGGTCGAGGCGTAGATGATCGGCTTCCCAGTGACGGCGCGGACGGACAGCGCAGCGCCCCCGCGGGCATCGCCGTCGAGCTTCGTGATCAGCACCCCGTCGAAGTCGGCCGACGTCGGCGAAGCTCTCGGCGACGTTGACCGCATCCTGGCCCGTCATCGCGTCGAGAACCAGGAGGATGTCGTGCGGCTTCGTCACCTTCCGCACCTCCGCGAGCTCGTCCATCAGCTCCTGATCGACGTGGAGGCGGCCGGCGGTGTCGACGATCAGAACGTCGCGGTTCTCCCGCTTTGCCTCCTCGCGGGCCCATGAGGCGACCTTGACGGCGTCGGTCTCGCCGGGCTGGGAGTAGACGTGGGCCTTCGCCTGGGCGCCGAGCTTCTCCAGCTGCTCGACCGCCGCGGGGCGCTGTAGGTCGCATGCGGCGAGGGCGACGTCCTTGTGCTGCTTCTTCAGCAGCTTCGCCAGCTTCGCGCAGGCTGTCGTCTTCCCCGATCCCTGCAGGCCCGCGATCAGCACGACGGTCGGCCCCTCGAGGCGCGAAGACCAGGTCCCTGCCGGCGCCACCCATCAGCTCCGTGAGCTCGTCGTTGACGGCCTTGATCACCATCTGCCCGGGGTTGAGCGCCTCCGAGACCTGCTCGCCGGCGAGACGCTCGCGAAGCGCGGCGGTGAAGTCCTTCACCACCTTGAAGTTCACGTCGGCCTCGAGCAGCGCGAGACGGACCTCGCGAAGCGCGGCCTTGACGTCCTCCTCCGAGAGCTTCCCGCGCGAGCGGACGCCGCTCAGGACGGTCTGGAGTCGCTCTGAGAGCTGGTCGAACACCTCAGAGGAGCTTAGAGCCCGTTCGATCGCCCGCGTACGGGGGATCGCTACTTGGGGCAGCGGTCGAGCCGAGCGGTGAGGGGATCGGTGTCCGGCCCCTTGCGAGCGTCGGCATTCGGGCGGCATCGCCGCTGCTTCCTGCCCGCACTCCGGGCCGGCGCGCCGCCGCTTGCCGCGCTCGCCTGCCCCTCCTGGTAGGAGAGCGGCACGTATCCGATCAGGAGCGGAACGGGATCGATGGGCGTACCGAACCGGCGCACCTCGAAATGGAGGTGCGGACCGGTCGAGTGGCCGGTCGAGCCCACGTAGCCGAGGCGTGCTGCCGCCCGCCACCGCTTGACCCGCTGACACCGCGATCACCGAGAGGTGGGCGTACCAGCTCTCGAATCCGAGCCGGTGCCGGACGACGACGAGGTTCCCGTACCCACCGGTGTTGAAGCCGGCGAAGACGACCGTCCCACGGCCGCCGGCGCCGATCGGGGTGCCCTTGGCGGCCGGGAAATCGATACCGGTGTGCCTGCGCCCCGGGGGGATCCAGCCGAAGCCGTCCCCGATCGGACCCGGCAGCGGCCGGACGAAGCGGACCGGACCGCCTGGAGCTGAAACCACCGTCGTCCCGCGCAAAGAGTCGATCGTGGATGGCCCCGCGATCCCGTCCACCGTGAGGGCGGCGGCAGCCTGGTAGCGGCGCACGGCCGATTCGGTGTTCGGGCCGAAACCACCGTCGAAGTCCCCCGGCCCGAACCCGCGGCTGCTGAGCAGGAACTGGAGCGCCGCGACGTCCCAACCCCGCTTGCCGATGCGCATCGGTCGAGCACCCAGCAACGGCTTGCCCCGCCAGCCCAGTACCGCACGCGTCTGGGTACCCGCGACGCCGTCGACGGCGAGCCGGTGCTGGCCCTGGAAGGTACGGACCGCCTGCTGCGTCCACGGACCTGAGACGCCGTCGATGGGATGGGGGTAGAGCGCCAGCGCCCGCATCGCGACCTGAAGCGCGGCGACGTGGGCGCTGCCGGCGCTCGCCGTCGCCGGCAGCGCGACGAACGTGGTGAAGATGACCCCGAGCAGGGCCAGGAACTTTGTGCCTCCCCCTGGCATCAGACAGAGCCTGACCAAGATACCCGTGCGCGCGCGTGCGAGAGCTTGCAGCGCGGGTAAGCCCGGTCTACTCCTCGATCAGGGCCCGTGCGAACTGCTCGGCGTCGAAGGGCCGAAGGTCCTCGAGGGATTCTCCGATCCCGATCAGCTTCACTGGGATGCCGAGCTCGGAAGCGATCCCCAGGGCGACTCCGCCCTTCGCGCTGCCATCGAGCTTTGTGAGCACCGCTCCGGTCACCTCGACGGCCTTGCCGAACTCCTGCGCCTGCCGGATGCCGTTCTGGCCGGTTGTGGCGTCGATGACCACCAGGGTCTCGTGGGGCGCGTCCGGCAGCTGCTTGGCGATCACCCGACGAACCTTCGAGAGCTCCTCCATCAGGTTGCCGTGGGTGTGCAGCCGGCCCGCCGTGTCGCAGATCACGACGTCGGCCCCTCGACCCTTGGCCGCGCCAACCGCATCGAAGGCGACCGCGCCGGGGTCCCCACCCTCGGCTCCGCGAACGATCTGCGTCCCGGCCCGATCGGCCCACTCGGCGAGCTGATTCACGGCCGCCGCCCGGTAGGTGTCGGCGGCGGCCACGATCACGTCCAGGCCGAGCTCCTTCTGGAGGTGCCAGGCGATCTTGCCGATCGTCGTGGTCTTGCCTGTGCCGTTCACACCGACCACCATCATCACCGCCGGCCGCTCGCTCAGTTGGATGCGTCCGTCCGCGGGAGTCGCCGTCTCGGCCAGGACCTCGATCAGCCGCTCGCGGAGAGTCTCGCCGTTCGCGATCTCACCCGCCTCGACCTGGTCCTCGAGGCGCCTGACGACTTCGGCCGTCGTCTTCGCCCCGACGTCGGCGAGGATCAGCGCCTCCTCGAGGCGCTCCCACGTCGTCTCGTCGATCCGCTCGGTGAAGCTCGAGGAGAGCTCCGCGGTGAGGGCCCTCCGGCTGCGAGAGAGCCCCGCGCGCAGTCGTCTGAAGACCCCCGCCCGGTCCTCCTCGGGAGTCTCGCTCGGATTCGCCCCGTTCCCGAGGTCAAATGCGGATTGCCAGTCGACCGCCAAGGCGGCGGAGGGTACCGTCCGCCACTTGGCGCGACGGAGCGTTGCGCATATATTCGCCTTGGATGAAGCGCGGGAGGCTTCGGAGAGAGCTCGCCACGCGCCGGGCGCTGGTCCTGGTCGTCGGCCTGACGTTCGCCCTCGCGTGGGCGGTGCCCTCGATCGGAGCGAGCGCGGACTAGGCGGCGGCTTCGGCGGCCTCGGGCGGCTCGGCCGGCTCCAATCCCGTGCCGAGCTCATCGCGAGGCAGCTTCCGGGAAACGACCTTCGTGATTCCGTCGCCGCCCATGCTCACCCCGTAGAGGATGTCGGCGGCGTCCATCGTCCGCTTCTGGTGGGTGACGACGATGAACTGCGAGCGCTCGGCGAACCGGCGGACGAGCCGAAGGAAGCGATCGAGGTTGATGTCGTCGAGAGCCGCCTCGACCTCGTCGAGGATGTAGAAGGGGCACGGGCGCGCCATCAGGACGGCGAAGACGAACGCCAGGGCGACGAGGGACTTTTCGCCACCGGAGAGCAGCGATAGGCGCCGGGTCGACTTGCCGGCGGGGGTCACCTCGATCTCCACACCGCCGTGGTCGTCGGGCGGTGCAAGCTCCTCGTCGGGATCCTCCTCCGCGGCGACGTCGCCGTTCTGCCCTGCGAACGGGCGCGGCCCGGTCTCGACGTCAACGCGGCGGAGTCGCCCGCGACCCCCGGGGAAGAGCGAGGCGACCATCTCCTCGAAGCCTCGCGCCGTCGCCTCGAAGGTCTCCTCGAAGGCGGCCGCGATCTCGCGGTCGGTGCGGCGGATCAGTGCCTTCAGCTCGCCGATCGCCTTCTCCAAATCTTTCCGCTGCTCGGCGAGTTCGGTCACGTGCTCGCGCGCCTCGGCGTACTCGCTGGCGGCCAAGGGATTCACCGGCCCGATCTGCTCCCGGTTGCGCTCCAGTCTGGCCAGCCTCGCCTCGATCGCCTCGCGATCCTCACCGGACAGCGGGGTCTCGGCCGTGTCGAGCTTCTCCTCCAGCGCCGACCCGAGCCGCTCGAGCTCCGCCACCGTCTCGTCGCGCTGCCCCCGGAGCTGGGTCGCCTCGACCTCGGCCATGGTCATCGCCTCGCTCGCCTCGCGCAACTCGCCCTGAAGCCCGAACTCCTGCTGGGAGCACTCGCGCAACTCGGCGGCGATCTCGCCCTCGCCGTGGCCGTCGCCGACACCCAGGGCCGCCGTGCGGGTCTCCAGCCGTTCCGCGACGCGCCGCAGCGCCTCGCCGGCCCGCGCCAGCGCCGGCAGGGTCTCCCGCTCGAGCGCGATCCGACGCTCGAGCTCCTGGCGATCCCGCAGGCGTGCCGCGCGTGCCCGCTCGGCCGCCTCGGCATGGCGCCGCTCGGCGGTCAGCTCGGCCTCGAGCTTGGCCCGCTGGATCGCCGCCGACCTTCCTTCACCGTCCCCGCGCTCCGCACGACGCTCGGCAAGCCAGACCGTGCGGCTCGCCTCCTCGGTCGCCTCATCGAGCTCTCGGCGCGCGTCCCGGAGCTCTCGCTGGGCGGAGTCCTCGCGCGTTCGCGCCTCCTCGAGCTTGGTGTCGGCGCGCTCGAGGTCCGCCTTCGCCCGCTCCTCGGTCTGCTCCCGCTGGCGAAGGCGGGAGGCCAGCTCCTCGCGCTCGGAGCGGGCCGCGAGCGCCGGGTCAGTGCCCTCCTTCGGCAGACGCCGGATCTCCCCCGCCGCAGCGTCGTAGGCCTCGCCGTCGACCGTGACCGCGATGCCGGTGAAGCCCTCGGCGAGATCCTCGAGGTCGTCGACCAGCCACGCGTCGGCCAGCAGCCTTTCGGTCACCGGCCCGGCCACCCCGCGCGCCTCCACGAGGTCGACGAGTCGCCGCGCGCCCTCCTTCGGGGCTACGGACGGCGCCGGACTCGGCCCCTGGGAGATCAACGTCCGGGCCGCCCCGTCCGCCTCCGAGACCCGCTTGCGGCCCTCCCCGAGCGAATCGACGATCGAGGCCCGGAGTCGCTCCCCGAGCACAGCCGAGACGGCGCGCTCCAGCCCCGATCCGGCCTCGAGCATCCCGGCGAGGGCCTCGTGCTCGCCCTCGACTGCCGCACTCGCGAGCTTCGCCTCGACGGTGGCGAGCTGGCCCGCGAGGGCCGCTCGCCGCTCGGACGCTTTGACCGCCTCGGCGCGGGACCTCTCGTGCGTCTGGGTCGCCTGCCGGAGAGAGGCGCGGGCCTCCTCGGCCGCGGCCTCCAGCGGCTCCACCCTGGCCCGCGCGTCGGCCCGGCGGCGCTCCGCCCGCTCGGCCTGCTCTCGAAGCTCGGCGGTCTCGGAGTCGGCGCCCTGCTCGAGCTTCGCCAGCTCCGCCTCGAGCTCGGCGATGCGCTGGGCGACGGCGCCGTCTCCCGGGTCGGCGTCGAGCTCCTCGAGCCGTAGCTGCCACTGTCCAAGGTTGCTTCGGAGCTCCCGCTCCGCCGATTCGACCGATTCCGCCCTCGCGCGGACCCGCTCAGTGGCGGCCCTCGCTTCGGCGAGGAGCTCCGCCCGGCGTCGGCGCCCCTCCTCGCCGGCTGCGATCCGCTCCTCGATCGCGGTCCTCCGCCCCCTGACCTCCTCGAAGCGCTTCTCGACCGAGTCGCGCCGCGTGCGCACCTCGATCAGCTTTGCCTCGGCTTCCTGAAGCCGCCCCTGCTGGTCCCGGAGCTCGTCGGCGACGATCCTCGCGCTGAGCTCGCTCGACTCCCTCACGAGCTTCGCCGTGCGCTCGGCCGCCTCGGCCTGGCGCTTCAGGGGACGAAGCCGCGATCGGACCTCGCGCTCGACGTCCAGCGCGCGCTCGAGGTTGTCGCGAGTCCGGTCGAGCTTGAGCTGCGCGCTGTGGCGGCGCTTCCTGTGCTTGCCCAGCCCCGCGGCCTCCTCGATCAACAGGCGGCGGTCCCGCGGCTTGGAGTTGACGATCGACTCCACCCGCCCCTGGCTGATCACGGAGTGGGCCTCGCGTCCCATGTTCGTGTCGGAGAGCGCCTCGACGATGTCCGCGAGCCGGCAGCGGGCGCCGTTCAGCCGATATTCGCCATCGCCGTTCCGCTCGATCCGGCGCGAGATCGAGATCTCCGAGAACTCGCTGTCGGCGCGTCCCTCGGTGTTGTCGATCACCACCTCGACCTCCGCGAACCGTCGGGGGGACTGTCCACTTCCCCCCGCGAAGATGACGTCGCGCATCTGCTGCCCGCGGATCGCCAAGGGGCTCTGCTCGCCGAGCGCCCACAGGACGGCGTCGGTGATGTTCGACTTGCCCGACCCGTTCGGCCCCACGATCACGCTCACCCCAGGCGAGAATGTGAGCCGGGTGCGGTCGGGGAACGACTTGAACCCCTTCAGATTGATGGCCTTCAGGTACATGTCGAAATCAAGGGTGGCAGGGTTACGGCCCCTGGAAGCCTCCCGTGCGGGCCGGACGCAACAGCAGGCACGTTCACTGCTTCAGCTTCTCGAGGGCGCGGCGCGCGGCGGCTTGCTCCGCCTCCTTCTTGCTCCTGCCCGACCCCGTGCCGATCTCGTCGCCTCCGACGGTCGCGCGAATCTCGAAGCGCCGGTCGTGCGCCGGTCCCGTCTCGCTTGCGACCTCGTAGCTGACGATGTCTCCGCACCGGGCCAGGCGCTCCTGCAGCTCCGACTTGAAGTCGAGGCGCTCGTTCGTCGCGTGCGCGATCTCCTCGGCGAAGGCCTCGTTCACCGCTTTCGAGGTCCGCTCGTAGCCATGAGCTAGATAGCAGGCGCCGATCACCGCCTCGCACACCGAGGCGAGCGTCCTCTCCGAGGCGAGCAGCGTGTCCACTGGAAGCCCGTCGCCGGTTTCGGGGGCGCGCTCCCTGAGCATCTCCGGCAGCCCGAGCCTGCGGGCCACCTCCGCACATGCCCTGCCGCTGACCGCCTGGTTGAGGATCTTGGTGAGCTCGCCGATGTCCGCGTCCGGGTGATCGGCGAACACCCGGGATGCGACCGAGAGCCCGAGGACGCTGTCTCCCAGGAAGGCGAGACGCCCGTACGACTGCGTGCGCGTTTCGACCCAGGATGAATGCGAGAGTGCCTGCCGGCGCAGCTCTTCGGGGGTGTCCTCGAACAGCTCCGCCAGCGAGGCGGTGCCAGTTGTCATCTGCTCAGGCCGTCCGTCCCCCCACTCAGTCTCCGCTAACGGGTTGCTCCTCGGCATTGCCTCGGAGCACCCTCGGATCTCGCGCGCACACGAAGTCGACGGCGTCGCCGACCGTATCGATCGCGGCCGCCTCCTCCTCGCTCACACGGATCCCGTAGCGGTCCTCGAGCTCCATGACCAGCTCGTAGAGGTCCAGCGAGTCCGCGTCCAGGTCCTCCCGGAACCTCGTCGCTGGCTCGATCCTCTCCGGAGGCACCTCGAGCTCCGTGCTGAGGTGATTGCGGACAAGCGTCATGACCTCATCGCGCTCCATCCCGGCCATTATCGCCTATCTCCCTTGCGTCTCCTCATCCGGCGAGTTGCTCCTCGCTATCGCTGCGGAGCACCCTCGCCTCTTTCGCGAAGGCTCTCCCTCGTCACGCCGGAGGCCTCGAGCAACTCGGCCGTACGGTCGACGGCGCGCTCGCGAACGGCGTGGTCGGCGAGGCGGACCGCGTTCGCGATCCCCTCGGGGCTCGAGCTTCCGTGAGCCACCACGGCCACGCCGCGCAGGCCGAGCATGATCGCCCCCCCGACGGAGTTCGGATCCATGCTCCGCCGAAGCCCTCCCAAGGCCGGGCGAAGCAGGAGGCCGCCGGCCGCAGCCATCGGCCCGGAGCGCGCGGCCGAGCGGACCGCGTCCGCCACCGCCCGCGCCGTCCCCTCGAGCGTCTTCAGCGTGACGTTGCCCGTGAAGCCGTCGGTGACGACCACCTCGGCTTCGCCGGTGAGCAGGTCGCGGCCCTCCAGGTTTCCGATGAAGCGGATCCCGGTCGCCTCGGTGAGGGCCTCATGCGCCTCGACGACGTCGATTCGGCCCTTCTTCTGCTCCTCCCCAACGGAGAGAAGCGCGACCCGGGGATCCTCCACCCCAAGCACGACCCGGCAGAAGGCCGAGCCGATGAACGCGAACTGGATCAGGTGCTGCGGGCGGACGTCGGTGTTCGCCCCGGCGTCGAGGAAGACGAGAGGCGGCCACTCGGCGTGTGGCACGGGAATCTGAACGGCCAGGGCCGGTCGGTGGACGCCCCGCGCCCGCTTCATCGCGAACAGGGCCGCGGTCATCAGCGCGCCGGTCGATCCGGCGCTCACCAGCGCGCTGCAGGCGCCATCCGAGACAGCATGCGCCCCGCGGACGACCGAGGCGTCCGGGGCCGAGCGAACCGCTGCGACGGGCTCCGCCTCGTTCCCTATCCAGTCCGTCGTCGGCTCGAGCTCCACCCCGGGTGGTGGCTCCAGCGACGAGGGTCCGAAGACGCGGATCGGGATGCCGTCGTGTGCCGCGATTCGGGCGCCTTCCAGCACCAGCTCAGGGCCGCCATCGGCCCCGTACCCGTCGAGCGCGACCGGTGGGCGCTCAGGCTCCACCCAGGGCACTAGTCCTGGGGCGAGGGCTGCTCGGGCTGGGCGGTCGACTCGGGCACATCGTGGCTGACCACCTCGCGCCCTGCGTAGGTGCCGCAGGTCGGGCAGACACGGTGCGGAAGGCGCGGGCTGTGGCAGCGCGGGCACTCATTCAGGCGTGGCGCCGAGACCTTGTGCTGGGCGCGCCGCTTGTCGCGCCGCGTCCGGGACTGTCGCTTCTTGGGGACCGCCATGAGGGCGAGATGGTAGCCGGGAGGCTCGGCGCGCGGGTCCTGTCGCCGGGTCGCGCCCGCGGCTCGACGGGCTCGCCGCGGTTCGCGACCCGACGCCACCCGCGCGAGGAGCCGCCCAGCTACTCCTCCAGCTTCAGCTCTCTGAGCTTCGCCATGCGCGGGTCGCCACCCTGCTGGTGGCGATGGGCCTCGGGGTCCGCATCGTTGAGCGACTGCCCGCACACTGCGCAGAGCCCGGCGCAGTCCTCACGGCAGAGCGGCTGCGAGGGCAGCGCGAGAACGAGCGCGTCGTTCGCCCAGCGCTCGAGGTCGAGGTCGCCGTCCGTGACATAGGGGCTGCGGAGCTCCTCGTCCGAGCTCGGCGGCTGGTCGACCTCGCGCGCGTCGATCTCGATCGTGGTCGCGGCGTCCTCCAGGCAGCGGACGCACGGACCGCTCAGGTCGCTGGAGAACCGGAGGCGCAGCGCATATCCGGCGCTCGTCCTGGAGACGTCGAGGCGCGCCTCGCTAACCGCGCCCGCCGGGCGATAGTCCTGGCCTCCGAGGTGGATCGGCTCCAGCCCCACCTCGAGATCGAGCGCGCGCGCCTGCCCCGAGGACAGGGCAAGCCTCTCGAGATCGACTTTTCCGCCTTCCGCATACACTCGCTCCGAGGGTAGCGAGCCGAATTGAGCGCGCAATTCCACTGGAACCCGGTGACGTACCTGGAGGAGATCCGGGCCGAGATCCCGCGGTACGACGAGCTCCAGCGGGCTGCGATCGAGGCCGTTCCCTTCGCGCCCGAGCGGGTGCTCGAGCTCGGGATGGGCACCGGCGAGACGACCCGGCACCTGCTGGAGGCCTACCCCGACGCGTGGGTGATCGGGCTCGACTCGGACCCGAACATGGTCTATAGGCTCCGCGAGGAGTACGACGACGTTCAGCTCGCGCGGATGGAGGACCCGCTCCCGGACGGCCCGTGGGATCTGGTGATCTCCGTCCTCTCGGTCCACCACCTGACCGACGACCAGAAGCATCTGCTCTTCCGGCGCGTTCGCGAGCACGCGCGCTCCCTCGTGATCGGCGACGTGGTCAAGACCAATCCGCAGGTGACCGCGATCGACCCCGGCGTCGACTTCCCCGACACGGCCGAGGAGCTGGCCGAGTGGTGCGGCGGCGGCGAGGTGACGTGGCGCGCGGACGACCTCGCGGTGGTCAGAGCGACCTACTAAGGAGGAGGAGATGACCCACCACAATCCGGAAACGCCCGGGCCACCGCCGTCGGCCGATGAGGGCGTCGTCCTCTACGAGAAGCACGACCGGATCGCCTACGTGACGATCAACCGCCCCGACGCCCGGAACGCTGTCAGCCCGGACGTCCACCGGGCGATGATCGCCGCATGGGCCGACTTCGCCGAAGACGACTCGGTCGACGTCGCGATCCTGACCGGCGCCGGCGAAGCGTTCTGCGCGGGGGCCGACCTGAAGGAGTACATCCCGCCGATCATCGCCGACCAGAAGCCCGACGACCTGCGCCAGATCGCGGAGCTGGGCCTGAACGGCTTCACCCGCGGAATGCACCGGATCTACAAGCCGATCGTCGGCGCGATCAACGGCTGGGCGCTCGCAGGAGGCCTCGAGACCGCTCTCGCATGCGACATCCGGATCGCCTCGGAGCGGGCGATGTTCGGCTCGTTCGAGGCCCGGCGCGGCTTCCATCACGGCGACGGCGGGATCGTCCGCCTGGTCAACACCTGCGGAACCGGGATCGCACTCGAGATGCTCCTAACGGCCGAGCCGATCGATGCGCAGCGGGCGCTGCAATGCAACCTGGTCTCCAGGGTGGTTCCCCACGAGCAACTGATGGAGGAGGCGGAAACCGTCGCCCGTCAGATCCTCCGGAACTCCCAGCGCGCCGTCCGCTCGGCGAAGGAGACGATCCTGGACATGGTCGGAAAGACGCTGGACGAGCAGCTGCGGGCGGAGGCGTGGAACGCCTACACCTGCGCGGACCCGAGGAGACCCTCGAGCTCCTCGGGCGCTTCTACGAGAAGAGCGACGCGGGCCGCGCCGGGCGGGCACGAAACCGGCTCTAGATCGGCGAGCGGCCCCCGCCGGGGGCCGCTCGCGGCCCGAGGGCGTCAGGCTCTGTCCCAGCCTCTGCGAGTCGCTACTCACCTTCAGCCTGCTCTTGAGACAGGTCGCGCTTGCCGTAGGGCCCTCGCCTTTCGGTCGTTGTCGACGCGAACCGCCATCCGTTGCCAGCTGGGCCGGACTCCGCCACAAACATGTCGGTCGCCGTCGCCGGCGTACCACTCGGAAGGGTGACACCGCCGCCGACAACGGTGGTGCCGTTCGGACAGTTCACCGTCGCCTCCAGAACTCCCACGTTGGAGCTCTGAGGCGGGACCGTGATCGACTGATTCACCTGGTTGACCTTGGCGATCGCCTTGGCCGAGGTCTGCGCCCCGCCGCCGGCGACCGAGGTACCGCCCAATGCGACCACGAGCGCCACTGCGGCCAGAACGAGCCCAGGCGACGAGTACTTGATCGTCTTCCTCATCGAAACCTCCCCTGTTTGGAGTAGAGAAGGGCCAGCCTTTCACGAAGAGGGCCGCCCGCGCAGACTGCGCGGGTCATGAGGCGGGTCCGGCCGGAGCGTCAGCCGATCTCGGAGGGCTCGCGCTCGCGGCCCTGGAGGCGGTCGCGACCGCGCTGCACCGCCTGGAGGAACTTTTGGAGGTTCACCTCGAGGGTCGAGAGGATGTCGTCCGCGTAGTCCTCGGCGCCGAGACGGATCTCGCGCTCGCGTTCGCGGGCCTCCTCGACGATCTCCTCGGCGGCGCGCTCTGCCTGCCGGGTGATCTCCTCGTTCGCGACCAGGCGCGCCTGCTGCTCGCGCGCCTCCTTCACGATCCGCTCGGCCTCGCGCTTCGCCTCGGCGAGCATCTCCTGGCGCTCCTTGACGATCCAGCGCGCCTGCTTGATCTCCTCCGGGATCGTGGCACGCATCTGGTCGAGGAGGTCATAGATCTCCTCGCGGTCCACGCGCACCTGATCCGTCAGCGGCACCGGCCGCGCGTTGTGAACCAGGTCGTCGAGCTTGTCGATGAGAACGAGTACGTCCATCAGCGGTCGCTAAAGCTTACGCATCGGGCCAGACCACCGGCCTCGGGTTGCGTTTCTTCGCGGAACTGCAATCTCCTGCCCACCCCCCACGCACGGCCCACTCAGCGTGCAAGCCGTTCCGCAAGCGCTTTTGCAACCGGTGCCGGGACCAGGTCGCCCACGTCCCCACCGAAGGTCGCGATCTCCTTCACGCCGGTCGAAGACAGGAAGCTGTAGTTCGCCGAGGCGAAGATGTACATGCTCTCGATCTCGGAGGCGAGCTTCCGGTTCAGCTGGTTCATCTCGAACTCGTACTCGAAGTCGGAGATCGCCCGGAGTCCCTTGATGATCGCCCTCGCCCCGTTCTCCCTGGCGAACTCGACCAGCAGGTTGGACATGATCTTCACCTCGACGTTGCCCAGATCGGCGGTCGCGTCGCGGATGAACGCCTGGCGCTCCTCGGCCGTGAACAGCGTCTGCTGCTTGCGAACCGGCTGGTTCACGACCCCCACCACGACGCGATCGAATACGCGCGAGGTGCGCGTGATGATGTCGAGGTGCCCGTTGGTGACCGGGTCGTAGCTCCCCGGGCACACGGCGATCCTGCCGTCCGGGCTCATTTCCCCTCCCCATGGATTCGAATGAGGGTGTCGCCGTAGGCGCGCTCCGTGAGAAGGGGCAGCGTCAGCGAAAGCGGCGCATGGGGGGAGGTTTCCACTACCACCCTCCCTCCCTTCGCGAGCACTCGTCGTATCTCCGGGTCGAGGTCGGCTCCAAGGCGGTCGGCGAGTCTATAAGGCGGATCGCAGAGAACGAGGTCGAAGGATCCCGCCTCCGCCCGCCGCAGGAAGCGGATCGCGTCGGAACGGACCGTGCGCGCCCGGTCCGAGAGGCCGAGCGAATCGAGGTTCTCGCGCGCGACCGCCGGATTCGTGTCCACGAGCGTCGCCTCCGAGGCGCCGCGGGAGAGCGCCTCGATGGCGAGGGCTCCGCTCCCGCTGTAGAGGTCCAGGACCCTCGCACCGGAGACGTCGGCCAGGATCGAGAAGAGGGCCTCACGGACTCGCTCCGTCGTGGGGCGCACGTCCCCGCGGGGTACCCGGATCCGCCGGCCGCCGATCTCTCCGCCCGTGATCCGCAGGTCCGCCATCGCCACAGCCTCTCATCAGGCGGCGATCTGCTCGACACGCTCATCGCCGAAGCGGCGGCGCGCTTCGTCCATCAGCGGCCCGGTCGCCGCGTCCTCCAGCGACCCGTACCCCGCGCGCAGGTCCATCACGCGCCTGCGGGCCTCCAGCAGCAGCCCCATGTCCTCAGGAAGGGTCGCCGCCCGGAACCCGGGCAGGCCGTGCTGCCGCGTGCCGAGGATCTCGCCCTCGCCGCGGATCGAGAGGTCGATCTCGGCCAGTGCAAACCCGTCGGACTCTGACTCGATCGCGTCGAGGCGGGCACGCGCGACATCCGATTCAGGGTCCCCGAAGAGGATGCAGAAGGACTGGTGCTCCCCGCGGCCGACTCGGCCGCGGAGCTGGTGAAGCTGGGAGAGACCGAAGCGCTCCGCGCCCTCGACCAGCATCACCGTCGCGTTCGGGACGTCGATCCCCACCTCGATCACCGTCGTGGCGACGAGGACGTCGGCGGTGCCCGAGACGAACCGGTCCATCGCCCGCGCCTTGGCCTCCGAGGACATCTGGCCGTGGAGGAGCTCGATCCGGAAGTCCTGCAGCTCGCCCGCCGCCAGCCGCTTCGCCTCCGCCTCCGCCGCCCGACCCTGGATTTCCTCCGACTCGCTGACGAGGGGACAGACGACGTAGGCCTGGCGTCCCTCTCGGAGACGAGCGCGGATGAACTCATACGCCTCGGCCCGCCCCTCCTCCCCGACAACCCTCGTCCGGATCGGCCGCCGGCCGCTCGGCAGCTCCCGCAGCGAGGTCGTGTCGAGGTCGCCGTAGGCTGTGAGCGAGAGCGTGCGCGGGATCGGGGTGGCGGTCATGTGGAGGACGTGCGGCAGCCGCTTCCCGGGGCCCTTCTCATCGAGGGCCGCGCGCTGGCGGACACCGAAGCGGTGCTGTTCGTCGACGACGGCGACCGCGAGCGAGGCGAACTCGACATCGCTCTCGATCAGCGCGTGCGTTCCGACGACGATCTGAGGCGCCCCCGATTCGAGCGACTCGAGCAGCTCCCTCCGGCGCCCGCCGCTCGCCGCCGAGGTGAGCAGCCCGGCCGCGACAGGCCGCGGAGCCAGCAGCGTCTCGAGGGTCCGGAAGTGCTGCTCAGCGAGGGTCTCCGTGGGTGCCATCAACGCCGCCTGGTGGCCGGCCTCGACGGCCCGGAGCATCGCGTAGACCGCAAGGACGGTCTTGCCGGAGCCCACCTCGCCCATCAGCAGCCGCTGCATCGGTTGCGGGCCGGCGAGGTCGGAGTCGATCTCGGCAATCGCTGTGCGCTGATCAGCCGTGAGCTCGAAGGGGAGAGCGTCGAGCCATTCGCCGGCTCCCTCGCCGACGTTCGCCAACTCCGGGCCGCGTCCCGACGCCAGCCGTCGACCGCGCCGCGCCGCGAGCGCGGCCTGGTAGAGAAAGAGCTCCTCGAACGCGAGACGTTCCCTCCCCGCCTCGGCCGCATGAACCTCGGCCGGGAAATGCACGGCGTTGAGCGCATCCGCCGCAGAGGCCATCCGAAGCTCTGCGCGGAGCCTTCCCGGCAACGGCTCGATCGCATGGCGGGCCTGGGGCATCGCCTGCCACACCCACTCGCGGATCCTCTGGGGCCGCAGCCGCTCGGAGGCGGGATGCACCGGAACCAACCCGGTTGTGTGGAGACCTGGGTGGCCGTCGTCCGAGTCGAGCAGCTCGTGCTCGGCCACCGTGAACCCGCGCTTTTCCAGCTTGCCGCGAAGAAGCAGCCTCGCGCCCTCGCCGAGCCGGTCGGCGAGCCATGCCCGGTTGAACCAGACCGCCTTCACCCGGCCGCTCGCGTCCGCGACCTCGGCCTCGAGAATCGTCAGCCGGCGCCGGCGCGTCGGGCGAAGCTTCACCCGCCCGGCCACCTTCACCTCGACCGTCGCCTCCTCCCCCAGCTTCAGCTGCCCAAGGCCTACGGGGTCGGCGCGGTCGCGGTGCGAATGCGGGAGGTGCCGGAGCAGATCCCCCAGGCTCCCGATCCCGATTTCAGCCGCGGCGGCGCTCAGCTTCGGTCCAGCGCCCTTCAGCGTCGTGATCGGCGCGTCGAGGATCGACGGCCGAGGCGAGGACCGGAGCGGCGCCGCGAGGAGCTCGTCCCTTCCCAGGGGCGCCCCGGTGGCGAATGCCCGGGGAGCATCGATGCTCGTGTGCCCAGGATCGCGCGCTGCCTCCATTGCCCGCAGAGGCTAGGCGTCTGGACGGTCGGGTAAGCGGGATGTCATTGGGCGGCGAGCAGCCACCAGTAGTGCGGCTGTCCACCGAAGTGAGCCTCGAGCTCGACGCCGTCGGGGACGTGTGCCTCGATCTCGTCGAGCGGGATCGGCGCGGCGTCCCCGCCGATCACGGTCAGGATCTCCGCCCGGTCGCCGAGGATTCCTATGGTCTGGGCAAGGGTCGTCCCCGCTCCGCCCCAGGCGACGATCTCCTCACCTACGAAGCCGACGGCGTCCCCGGCGATGAACCTGCCCTGCGGGTCGTTGCGGGCGGCCGGGGCGACGGAGCCCGCCCTGATCTCACGAAGGCCGCTCGCGACGCGGTCGGCGTTCTCCTCGACGGAGGCCTCGGGGTTGAGCTCCACGAGGGCAACCAGGCCTGCTTGCTGCGAGGTGCACGGCACGACCCTCGCCTGCTTGTCGGAGAGCTCCGCCGCGCGTTCGGCGGCCATCACGACGTTGGTG
The DNA here is from genome assembly GCA_963808565.1 of uncultured Solirubrobacterales bacterium. GTDB lineage: Bacteria > Actinomycetota > Thermoleophilia > Solirubrobacterales > 70-9 > DASUPK01. The sequence goes on along the minus strand of CAWEGM010000005.1, from coordinate 53,354 downwards.
TTGTTCGGAAAGACGAGCACCTCCTCGGCGGGCACCTCGTGGATCGCCGCGAGCAGGTCGTAGATCGAGGGATTGAAGGTGTCGCCGCCGTCGACAACGAAGGCGCCGAGCCCCTCGTAGAGCTCACGCATTCCGTGCCCGGCGACGACGGCGACCGCGGCGCAGCGGCTCACCTGGAGCCGCGCGCTGCGTTCGGCGATCTGCTCGCGCATGTCGGCCACGTCGAGCTGCGAGACCGACCCCGCGCCCTCGAACACCGCCATCGCGCTCTCCGGCTCGTCGGTGTGAACGTGAACCTTCAGGGTGACGTCGTCTCCGACGACGAGCACCGAGTCCCCGAGCTCCTCGAGCCTCGGCACGAAGGAGCGGCCCTCGAGCCCGCTCCCCGTGACGATGAAGTTCGTGCAGTAGCGGTAGCGGCTGTCCTCGTGATGCGGGCGGGTAACCGCGGCGGGCACGTAGTGGGGAAGAGCCGGAGACGCATCGATGTCGCCGCGAAGGCCGGCGACGACGCCTGCCAGGATCACGACCAGGCCGTGCGCCCCGGCGTCAACGACGCCGGACTCGCGCAGGATCTCGAGCTGCTCGGGTGTCCGGGCCACCGCCTGCTCCCCGTCCCGAACGGCGCCCTCGAGGAGGTCAGCGAGGAGCGCGTCCTGTTCGGCGTCGGTCGTGTCGCGGGAGAGCCGGGTTCCCTCCATGTGGGCGAGGCGCCGGGAGATCGAGTGCGCCATCTCCCGGAACACCGTCAGCATCGTCCCCTCCGCCGGCTCCCTCACCGACTCATAGGCGGCGTCAGCGGCGCGGGCGAAGGCCGCGGCCACCAGGACGGGGTCCACCAGCTCGCCCGGGCGGCTCGCGAGCTCCTCGGCGGCGCCGCGAACGATCTGGCTGAGGATCACGCCGGAGTTGCCGCGCGCCCCCATGAGCGCCGCGCGCGCGAGCGCGCTGACCAGCTCGGTGCGGCCGATCTCGTCGACCATTTGGCCATCCAGGCGGTCGAGCTCGTCGCTGACGGCCCGCAGGGTGAGCGCCATGTTGTCGCCGGTGTCGCCATCGGCGACCGGGAAGACGTTGAGGTCGTTGACCTCCCTCCGCCGCTCCTCGAGATGGGTTGCGGCGGCGCGAACCACGCGTCGGAAGCGCTCTATCGAGGGATCAGCCAAGGGGGATCAGCCAAGGGAATCGGGAACCCTAGCGGCCACCGGGGTGGCCAAGCCGTAAAGAGACTACGCGGCCTTCGTGACCTTGTTCGACTTCAGGCAGCGCGTGCAGACGTAGACGCGCTGCGTCGCGCCGTTCTCGGCACGGATCCGGACCTTCTGGAGGTTCGGGTTGAAGCGCCGCCTCGTTGCGACCATCGAGTGGCTGCGCGAGTTCCCGAACGCGGGGCGCTTTCCGCAGCTGTGACAAACCCTGGCCATGAGTTCGGGCATGGTAGCGAGGGGGCGCGCGCTCGCCCGGCTCAGCTGAACGATCTTCGAAGCGCGGCCATCCGCATCACCGCGATCGCGGCGTTCCGGCCCTGGTCGCGCTTGTCACCGCCGGCTCGCGCCTCGGCCTGCTCGCGCGTGTCGCACGTGATCAGCCCGAATGCGCAGGGGACACCGGTGTCGAGCTGGACGCGCTGGATCCCGGAAGCTGCCTCCGCGCAGACGTAGTCGTAGTGGTTGGTCTCGCCGCGAATCACCACGCCGAGGCAGGCGACGCCGTCAAAGCGCCCGGATTCCGCGCAGAGCTTCGCCGCGAGCGGCAGCTCGAAGGCGCCCGGGACCTCGTGGGTGTGGACGGAGGTCGGCGCAACCCCCTCTTCGCTGAAGGCCTCGACCGCGCCGTTCACCAGCCGTTCGGCCAGGTCCTCGTAGAAGGTCGCGACGCAGATCGCGAACTCTGACTCGGATGGATCCGCCACCAGCCGGGAACCTATCCGGAACCGCCCGGGTCTACTCGCCGTCCTTTTGCCGGCTCTCCTCGTCCTTCCGGTGTTCCTCGTAGATCAGCTGCTCGTCGAGGGGAAGACCCTGATGGTGGAGCGCGTGTCCCATCCGCTCCCGTTTCGCGTTGAGGTAGGCCTCGTTATGCGGATTCGGAACCGACTGGATCGGGACCTGGTCGGTGACGGAGAGGCCGTAGCCCTCGAGCCCGAGGATCTTCTTGGGGTTGTTGGTGAGGATCCGAATGCTCGACAGTCCGAGGTCGACGAGGATCTGAGCCCCTGTGCCGTAGTCGCGGAGATCGGCGGGGAGCCCCAGCTTCAGGTTGGCGTCGACCGTGTCGAGGCCGTCCTCCTGCAGCCTGTAGGCGCGCAGTTTGTTGAGCAGCCCGATCCCGCGCCCCTCCTGTGAGAGGTACAGCAGAACGCCCCTCCCCTCCCGCTCGATCATCGCCAGCGCGGACTCGAGCTGCTCGCCGCAGTCGCATCGCAGCGAGTGGAAGACGTCGCCGGTCAGGCACTCGGAGTGAACCCGGACGAGGACGTCCTCCGCGCCGGCGACCTCTCCCTTGACCATCGCGACGTGGTGCTTGTCGTCGATCAGCGAGCGGTAGCCGACGGCGCTGAACTCACCGAAGGCCGTCGGGAGCTTCGTGGAGACGACGCGCTCGATCAGCTCCTCGGTGCGGCGGCGATAGGCGATCAAGTCCGCGACGGTGATCATCTTGAGGTCGTGCTTCGCGCAGTAGCCGACGAGGTCGGGTACGCGAGCCATCGTCCCGTCGTCGTTCATCACCTCGCAGATGACCCCGGCGGGGATCAGCCCGGCGAGCCGCGCGAGATCGACCGCCGCCTCGGTCTGCCCCGTCCTCTGCAGGACGCCGCCCTCCTTCGCCTTCAGCGGGAATACGTGGCCCGGCTGGACGAGGTCCGCGGGCCGGGAGTGCGGATCGATCGCGACCTGGATCGTCCGCGCGCGGTCGGCGGCGGAGATGCCGGTCGTCACACCCTCGCGCGCCTCGACCGAGACCGTGAACGCAGTCTGGAACGGCGCCTCGTTCTTGGCGGCCATCAGGTTCAGCCCAAGCTCGTGGCAGCGCTCGTCCGTCAGCGCCAGGCAGATCAGGCCGCGTCCATGGGTGGCCATGAAGTTGACGGCCTCGGGAGTGGCGAACTGTGCCGCCATCGTCAGGTCACCCTCGTTCTCGCGGTTGTCGTCGTCGCAGACGACCACCATCCGCCCGCGGCGGATGTCCTCGATCGCCTCCTCGATCGTCGCGAAGGGGATATCGGTCCTGTCCTCGGTCAGCGCTTGCTCCTCGGTGTGCTTCGGCATCTACCTACTCCTTGTGGTGCGAGGGTGCTCCGCCGGGAGCAACCCGGTTCTGCGAGGGTCCTGCTCCGCCAGGAGCAACCCTTTCATGATGGTGACACGCCCGGTGCGCCCGCCAGCTGCCGACCGACATAGCGGGCAAGAACGTCGCACTCGATGTTGACCCGATCGCCGGACTCGAGCCGCCCCAGCGTCGTCCGCTCGAGTGTCTCCGGAATCAGCGAGACCTCGAGGGAGCCACCGTTCACCCCGGCGACGGTGAGGCTCACTCCCTCGATCGCGATCGAGCCGTGCTCGACCACATACGGGAGCAGGTCCTCGGGCAGCTCGATGCGAACGCGCTTCGCGAACCCGTCGGCCGAGATCGACGCGACCGTCCCGGTGCCGTCGACGTGCCCCTGGACGACGTGCCCTCCGAGGCGGTCCGTCGGCCGGAGCGGTAGCTCGAGGTTGACGGCGGCATCGGGCTCGAGCCCGCCGAGGGTTGTGAGCGAGAGCGTCTGGTGCATGACGTCGGCCTCGAAGGCGCCGTCGCCGGTCGAGGTCGCCGTGAGACATGCGCCGTTCACGGCCACGGAGTCCCCGGTCTCGAGCTCGGATGCGAGGTCGGCGTGGATGCGCAGGCGGCCTCCCTCCTCGGAGGCCTCGATGGTCCCCACTCGTCCGAGCTCCGCGATGATCCCGGTGAACATCGCGCCCGCCTCACCACTCCCTCAGCCGGGCGCGAATCAGAAGGTCCTCTCCGACCGAATGGTGCTCGGTCGCCAGAGGGCGGACGCCGTCGGCGATCCGAGCGACGCCGTCCCCCTCGAGGACCGCGCGAGCCTCGGCTGCGCCGATCAGGATCGGGGCAACGAACAGGCGGATCTCGTCGATCTCGCCGGCATCAAAAAGCGAACCGGCGAGCATCGGCCCGCCCTCGACGAGCAGATCCTGGATCTCGCGCCGTCCGAGCTCGTCCAACGCGGCGACCAGCCGAGCGGTGGGGTTGCGGCCCGGAGCGACGATCACCTCTGCCCCCGTCCGCTCGAGGCCGTCGCGGCGTGCGGACGCCGCCTCGGGGGCGCAGACCACGATCAGGGGCGCCTCGTCGATCGAGCCGACCAGCGCGGAATCGAGCGGGAGCTGGGCCCCGGAATCGAAGACGACGCGCGTCGGCTGGCGGGCGTCGCCCTCGAGCCGCGCGGTGAGCAGTGGATCGTCGGCGAGAGCTGTCCCGATCCCGACGGCCACGGCGTCGCACTCCTCGCGCCAGCGATGGACCAGCTCGCGGCTCTCGGCGTTGGAGATCCAGCGCGAATCGCCCGTGGGCGACGCGACTCGGCCGTCGAGGGTCATCGCCGCCTTGTAGGTCACCAGCGGCCGCCCGGTGCGCGCATGCTTGCGGAACGGCTGATTCAGGAGCCGGGCGGCGGCGGCCTCGGGCCCGTTCGCGAGCTCGACATCCACCCCGCCGTCCCTGAGCATCCCCGGGCCGCGACCCGCGGCCTTCTCGGTCGGGTCCTCGGACGCGTAGACGACGCGCCGGATCCCCGCCTCGAGAATCGCCTCGGTGCACGGGGGTTGGCGGCCGGTATGGGCGCACGGCTCCAGGGTGACGAAGAGCGTCGAGCCTGCGGGGTCCTCGCCACGAGCGCGGCAATCCTCGATCGCGGCCCGCTCGGCGTGGAGATCGCCGAGCTGGGCATGGAAGCCCTCGCCGATCACGCCGTCATCGCGCACCAGCACGGCTCCGACCATCGGGTTCGGACTGACCCGGCCGCGGCCTCCCTCGGCGAGCTCGAGGGCGCGACGCAGGTGGGTTGAGGTGGATTGGGTGCCGACCGTGGCCATTGTTCCGCTCCTAACGGTACGGGTCGACCGATTGACTGGTCAGTCAGCCAGGATTGTAGATGCGAGGGTACTCAGATGCGAGGGCGCGGGCGCGACCCGTTTACGGGGAGAGCAGGGCGCGCGCCAGCGCGACCCGTTTGATGGCGAAGCCGGGAACCCGCACCTTCATGCGTAGGCTGCCCGCCTATGGCGACGGGACCTGCCAGCAGCGAGGCGCGGAGCTACGGGCGCCGCGCAAGCCTGCTGTCGATCGGCGTTGGCCTCACCGGCCTGATCACCTACCTCTTCTTCGCGCTCGCCTCTCACGAGCTCTCGGCGGAGCAATACGGGCAGGTGGCGGTCCTGTGGTCGGCGGTCTTCATCGTCGTCTCAGTGCTCCAGCGCCCCGTGGAGCAGCTCCTCTCGCGGACGGTCTCCGAGAACCTCGCCCAGGGAGCGCCGATCGGCCGCACGATCCGGGTCGCCGCGACGATCCAGCTCGGGATCGCGGCGGGGTTCGACATCGTCGCGATCGCCCTTCGAGGCCCGATCCAGGACGGCCTGCTCGACGGCAACTCCACCCTGTATTGGATCGGCGTCGCGGCGATCACCGCCTACGGCGCGAGCTACTTCGCCCGCGGTTTCCTCGCCGGCAGCCACCGACTCAGCCTCTACGCGCTCCTGATCATCAGCGAGGCCGTCTCGCGCACCGCGTTCCCGCTCGCGGTCGCCCTGGGGATCGCCTCGGGGCAGACGGCCGTCGCGCTCGGGATAGTCGCCGCCCCGACGCTGTCGCTGATCGTCGTGCCGTTCGCCTTCCTGCGCCGCGGAGCCGCCGTCACCCGCGACCCGGAGCCGCCGGCGGGAGACGGACCGAGGGGGAGCGAGTTCACCCTGGCGGAGGGCGGCGGGTTCGCGGCCGCAGTTTTCCTGATCATGCTCTCGGAGCAGACCTTCCTGAACGCCGGGCCCCTGCTGGTGAACGCGACCGCCGGGGCCGCCGCGGCCGGGTTCATCTTCAACGTCCTGATGATCGCGCGGGCTCCGCTGCAGCTCTTCCAGGCTGTCTCGACCAGCCTCCTCCCCCACCTGACGCGCCTGGGCTCGCAGGGCCAGGAGGAGGACTTCCGCGCCTCGGTCCGGGTGACGATCCTGGCGATCGCCGGCTTCGCGGGGCTCGTCGTAGCGGCGATGCTCGTCGCAGGGCCCGACCTGATGCAGCTCGCGTTCGGGGATAAGCACACCTACGAGCGGGAGGACCTCGTGATCGTCAGCATCGGGATGGGCCTGTACCTCTCGGCGGCGACGCTGAACCAGGCGGCCCTTGCCCGCGGCGAGGTCCGCCGCGCCTCGTCCTGCTGGGTGGCCTGCGCGATCCTCTTCGTCATCTGGACCGCGATCCCACTGATCGACGACGACTTCACCCGAGTCGAGGTCGGCTATCTCGGCGCCGCCGCTCTGCTCTGCACGCTGCTCTACTGGCTCTATCGGCAGCCGCTGCTTGGCGACGAGCAGCGGGTAAGGCCCGGGTCCACCGAGGAGTTGGAGCTTCAGCTCGCGGCCGCCGACGAGGGCAGCTAGCGACTCGCCTAGACGGCGCCGGCGGCCTGGGCGATCGCCGTGTACGCCCCGCCTGGGTCGTCCGCTCCGAACACGGCCGACCCAGCGACGAAGAGCCGGGCGCCGGTCTCGGCGACGCTCCCAGCAGTCCCGGGATCGATTCCACCGTCCACCTCGATCGTGCCGTCCCCGACGGTCTTCGCGAGCCGCCGGACCTTGTCCGGGCTGTCGGCGATGAAGGGCTGCCCTCCCCACCCCGGGTTGACGGTCATGCAGAGGAAGACGTCGGCTTCATTCCTCGATTCGCTGACTGCGCTCACCGGCGTGCCCGGGTTGATCGCCAGCCCTGCGAGACAGCCGAGCTCGCGGACGGCGTTGAGGGTTCGGTTGATGTGGGGCGTCGCCTCCGCGTGGAAGGTGATGCAGTCGGCCCCGGCCTTCGCGAACTCGTCGATGTGATCCTCGGGGCGCTCGATCATCAGGTGGACGTCGATGGCGCCGCCCGCGCCGTGGACGAGGTCGGAGATCGATCCCGCGACGAGCGGCCCGATCGTGATCGGGGGGACGAAGTGCCCGTCCATCACGTCGACGTGGATCACGCGCGCCCCCGCCGCCATCACCTCCTCGATCTGTGCACCCAGCCGAGAGAAGTCGGCAGAGAGTATGGAGGGGGCGACGCGCTTGCTCCTGAACAGCTCGCGCGGCGTGATCGAGGCGTCGGTGGCCGCTTCCATCCCAGCGGAATCTAGATGCTGCGCAGCATGGAATGGCCGCAGTGCTGGCACTTCATGTCCTCGGTGCGGCTCATCCGGCTGATCGTCTGGTGCTCCCCACAGTTCGGGCACTGCGAGACCAGTTCGAAGCGGCGCAGGCAGAAGACGCAGACGAACCGTCCCGGGAGCTGGGCAGGGCGTAGCCACGGCTCGCCGCAGCCGGGGCAGTTGGGTCGCTGGAGCGCGCCCCGGCGCTCCGGTGCCTCGGCCCGTCCTCCCGTGTCGACACTGTCGGCCATGTGACGAGAGTAGCGAGGGGTCATCGCGCCCGTGACGGCAGTGGGTGCCCTCGCAGGAAATCCTCCGCCCGCATCGGCCTGCCCCCCGGGGGCTGGACCGTCTCCAGGCGAAGTGAGCCATCGGCGGATCCCAGGACAAGCTCCCCGTCCTCGCCGCGAAGCGCTCCGACGGGAAGGCTCCCCGGCACGACCTTGGCCGCGCGCACCCCCAGCCTCTCGCCGTCCTCGAGCTCGAGGTACGCGCCGACCTGCGGGGTCAGCGCCCGCACCAGTCGCTCCAGCTCGTCGGCGGGCCGGCTGGGGTCGAGGCGGCGCTCGTCGGGGGAGATCTTCTCGGCGTAGGTCGCGCGGGCCTCGTCCTGCTCTGAGAATTCCAGCTCCCCGGCCGCGAGCGCATCAATGGCGCGGACCAGCAACTCTCCGCCCAGCTCCGCCAGCCTTGCCGAGAGGGACTCGTAATCGTCGTCAGGGGCGATCGCGATCTCCTCGGTCAGCGCGACCGGCCCGGAATCGAGTCCCGCCGTCACGCGCATGATCGTCACGCCGGTGCTCGGGTCTCCCGCGATGAGAGCGCGCTCGATCGGCGCGGCACCCCGCCAGCGCGGGATCAGCGACGGATGCACGTTCAGCATCGCGTACTCGCCGAGCAACGGCTCCTTGATCAGCTGGCCGAAGGCGCAGACCGCGATCGCCTGTGGATCGACCGCCCTGATCGCCTCGATCGATTCCGGCGAGTTCACATCCGCGGTCTGATTGAGCTCGAGACCGAGGTCGCGCGCCGCCTCAGCCGCGGGCGGGGACGCCATCTTCCTCCCGCGGCCGCGCCGGCGATCCGGTGGCGTCACGACGAGCGCCGGCCGGTGGAGGCTATCGGCGAGCCTTCTCAGGACCTGAGCTGCGAATTCCGAAGTGCCGAGGTAGACGGTCCTCAAGCCGAACTCCGAGAGGGGTCACTCCCCCGAGGTGCCAGGGGTCGCGCCGTCGGGCGCCCTCGCATCATCGGAGCGCTCAGGGATGTCCCCGTTCCCGGGCCCCTCCTCGTCCGGACGCTCGGGCGCGTAGGTGCCGCCCTCGCGGAGCGCCTTGAGCGCGGCCTTCCGCTGGGCGCGCTCGGTGCGATCGAGCATCAGGACACCGTCGAGATGATCGATCTCGTGCTGAATCACGCGCGCCTCGAGCCCCGACGCCTCGATGGAGAGCGGTTCGCCGCGCACATCGGCGGCCTTCGCCCTGACGTGGAGGGGGCGCTCGACGTCGACGACGACCCCGGGCAGGCTGAGGCAGCCCTCCTCGGCCGTAACGCCATCGTCGGAGCGCCACTCGATCTCGGGGTTGACCAGGATTGTCGGCTCCGCATCCGCGCCGACCTGGAAGACGAGCATCCGCCGAAGGGTGCCCAGCTGCGTCGCGGCGAGACCGACCCCGATCGCGTCGCGCATCAGGCCGATCATCCGCTCCGCCTCGGCGACGAGATCGTCGTCGAACTCGGTGACCGGCGAAGCGGCGGACTTCAACACCGGATCCCCGAACTTGACGACCTGCGCGAGCGCGGCCGATCGCCGCTCGAGGGTCTCCGAATCCAGGCCCTCGGGGGCCTCGGCCTCGATCGGCTGGTCCCCGTCGAGCTCCTCGACACGGGTATTGGTCGCTTCCTCGGTCACGGCTCCGAGTCTAGTCCGGCGCCTACTGCGGATCGACGTCGACCGAGATGGCCACGTCCCGCAGCGCGCGGCCGCGCACGGCCTCCCCCACCGCCGCGCGGACGGCTTCGACGGAGTGACGCCTGTGTCCGGACTTGAGCAGAAGGCGGCGCCGGTGACGGCCCCGAAGGCGGAAAAGCGGCGCTGGGCCGAGCAGGTCGTCGTCGGCGCCGAGGTGTTCGGCGATCAGCTCCCTGACGCGCTCAGCCGACGCTTGGGCCCGTTCCTCGCTCTCGCTCGCGATCGCCACCTCGACCAGGTGCGAGAACGGCGGGTAGCGGAGGGCCCGCCGACGCTCCAGCTCCTCGGCAAGGAAGCCGGATGCGTCGTGGCGGGCCGCGTATCTGATGCTCGGCGCGCCCGTTGCCAGCGCCTGGACGAGAACGCGGCCGCCCGCGGCTCCGCGTCCGCTCCGTCCGGCGAGCTGGGTGATCAAAGCGAAGGTGCGCTCCTCGGATCGGAAGTCCGGCAGCCGCAGCGCGCCGTCCGCATCGAGGATGACGCTGAGCGTGACGTCGGGGAAGTCGTGCCCCTTCGCGACCATCTGCGTCCCGACGAGCACCCCCGAGTCGGCGTGCTCGAAGCGCCTCAACACCTCGGCGTGCCTGCCGCCCACGGCGCTGTCGGAATCGAGCCGAAAGACCTCGAGGGGCGAGAGCAGCTCGGTGAGCTCGGCCTCGACCCGCTGGGTGCCCGCGCCGACCCGCGCGATCGTGACCGACGAGCACTCCGGACACGACTCGGGCCGGGGCTCGGCATAGCCACAGTGATGGCATCGCAGGAGCCCAGCGTCGTCGGCCGCTGCTCCGCTTCGCGTCCGCGCCGCCGGCCGATGAAGGATCAGCGACACGTCGCATTCCGGGCATTCCCAGGCGTGCCCGCAGGAACGGCAGGTGAGGTGTGTCGACCAACCCCGCCGATTGACCAGAAGGATCGCCTTGCCACCGGCGTCGGCGACCTCGGCGAACGCCTCTCGGGTGCGGGGGTGCAAGGGACCCGGAATCCCCCCACGCATGTCGACGATCTCCACGGGGGGAAGGTCGCGGCCGTCGACCCGCTGTGGGAGCTCGAGTCGTTCGAGCCGGTGCCAGCTCTCGGGTCGCGGGGTCGCCGTCCCGCAGACGAGAACCGCCCCGGCCTCGTCGGCGCGCCGCCGGGCCACCTCGCGGGCGTCATAGCGCGGATCCCCCTCCTGCTTGTAGGAGGAGTCGTGTTCCTCGTCGACGACGATCAGGGCGGGATCGGCGACCGGCGCGAACACGGCCGAACGCGGTCCGACGCAGATCCGGGCCTCGCCGGATCGGAGCCGCCGCCACTCGTCGTAGCGGGCTCCGGCCGGCATCCGGGAATGGAGGAGGGCGACGACGTCGCCGAACCGGCGCCTGAAGCGGTCCATCGTCTGCGGGGTGAGCGCGATCTCCGGGACAAGCACGATCGCCCCCCTCCCGCGCTCGAGCGCCGCCCGCGCCGCCTCCAGGTACACCTCGGTCTTGCCCGAGCCGGTAACGCCGTGAAGGAGGAACTCGCGATGCCCGTCCGCGGCGGCGATCGCCGCCACGGCTCTCCGCTGATCCGAGGTCAACTCGATTCCCTCGCGGACCGCGCCGACGGAGGGCGAGCGATGGTGCCGCCGCCGCTCGACCTCGCGGGTCTCGACGAGCCCACGCGCCTCCAGGCGGCGGACCGTCGCCCGGTCCGCCCCGGCGGTCGCGGCGAGCCGGCGGGCGGGCTTCGGCCCCGCCGACAGAGCCCTGAGCACCGCCCGCTGCCGCAGGCCGAGGCGCTCGCCCCCGTCGATCGCCGCGCGCCCGGCCGTGGTCGCCTCGACCTCCAGCTCGACGAGAGGCCGGACCCGTCGCGCCTGCGCTCCGGTCCCCGTTCCCGGCGGCAGCACCAGCCCGAGGCCGCGCGCCGGCGTCGAGCAGTACTCCTCCCCCACCCAGCCCCCCAGCTCCACCAGCTCAGGGGGGACCCCCGCCTCCAGTGCCTCGAGCGGCTCGGCAAGTCGACCGGCGGGCAGCTCGCTGCGGTCGGCGAGCCCGATGACGACCCCGAGCACCCTGCGGCGGCCGAAGGGGACCACAAGGACCGAGCCGACGTCGACCCCGTCCATCGCCTCGGGCAGCCGATAGTCGAATGGGCCGGAGACGCTCCGGGTGGTGAGGAGGGGCTCGACCTTTGCGATCACGATTCCAGGCTATGGCCGGCCGCGGCGTCAACGCTCCGGAAGATCTTCAAGCCCAAAGCAGCGCCAGCGATAGCCTCCCGGCCAATGGACCTTCAGTCCGGAGAGAGAGTCATCTATCAGGGCCACCCGTCGTGGCGGGCGATCGTCGGGTTCTACCTGAAGGGAGCGCTCGTCGCGCTCGGGGCAGGCGTTCTCGCCGCCCTGCTGAACGAGGGCGCCGCCCTGGGCGTCCTGACCTTCGCCATCGTCATGGGCATCGCGATCCTGGCCGGATTCGTAAAGCGGGTGGCGACCGTCTACACGATCACGGATCGCCGCCTCAACATCAAGCGCGGGATCATCAGCCGGAACGTCCAGGAGACACGCCTGCAGCGCGTCCAGAACGTCAACTTCAACCAGGGCGCCTACGAGCGGCTGATGCAGATCGGCGACGTCGTGTTCGTGACCGCGGGCACCGACGAATCGAACTTCACCTTCGCCGGAGTGGCGCAGCCGGAAGAGGTGGTCGAGCAGGTGGACCGCGCCACGCATCTCATCAGCGGCCTTCAGGGGGAGCCGGAACCTCGCTAAACGGGTTGCTCCTCGGCTACGCCTCGGAGCACCCTCTCATTTAGGCCGGAGCTTCGGTCTTCGTCCCGAGGCCCGCGGCCTCGCGCAGCGCATCGGCCCGGTCCGTCCGCTCCCAGGTGAAGTCCGCGTCCTCGCGGCCGAAGTGGCCGTAGGCTGCCGTTTTCTGGAAGATCGGGCGGTGGAGGTCCAGATAGCGGCGGAACGCGGCCGGCCGCAAGTCGAACTGCTCCTCGACGAGGCGGGCGATTTCGGAGTCGGCCAGCTTGCCCGTGCCGAAGGTCTGGACCATGACCGAGACGGGGTGAGCGACGCCGATCGCGTAGGCGACCTGCACCTCGCAACGGTCCGCAAGACCAGCGGCGACCACGTTCTTCGCGACGTAGCGGGCCGCGTAGGCGGCTGAGCGATCGACCTTCGAAGGGTCCTTGCCGGAGAAGGCTCCGCCGCCGTGACGGGCGGCGCCGCCGTAGGTGTCGACGATGATCTTTCGCCCGGTCAAACCGGCGTCGCCGACCGGTCCGCCGATCACGAATTTGCCCGTTGGATTGACGAGGAAGTTCTCGAGCAGCTCCTTCTCCGTGAAGAGCTCCTTGTACTCCGTGTGGAGCACCGGCTCCAGCACATGCTCCCAGAGGTCGTTCCGGATCATCTGCTCGCCGGCTTCCTCCCGATGCTGCGTCGAGATCAGGACCTTGGCGATCTCGACGGGCCGGTCGTTCTCGTAGCGGACGGTGACCTGGGTCTTGCCGTCCGGGCCGAGGTAGGGGATCACCTCGGCCTTGCGGACCTCGGCCAGCTGCCGGGCGAGCTGATGGGCGATCTGTATCGGCATCGGCATCAGCGCCTTGGTCTCGCGGCTCGCGTAGCCGAACATCATTCCCTGGTCGCCCGCCCCCGCCGAGTCGAGCTCGTCCGAGGAATCACCCTCCCGCTGCTCGAGCCCCTTGTCGACGCCCTGCGCAATGTCCGCCGACTGCTCGTCGATCGCGGTCAGAACCGCACACGCCTTGTGATCGAAGCCGTAGCGGGGATCGTCGTAGCCGATCCGGCGGATCGTCTCGCGAGCGATCGATGGGATGTCGACGTAGGTCTCGGTCGTGATCTCGCCGGAGACGACGACGAGCCCGGTGTTGACCAGGCACTCGCACGCCACCCGGCCCATCGGGTCGTCACCCATCACGGCATCGAGGACGCCGTCCGAGATCTGATCACACACCTTGTCGGGGTGCCCCTCCGTCACGGACTCGGAGGTGAACAGGAACTCGTTCTCTGAAAGCCTTTCCATGATTTGTCAGCGCCTCAGTCGTCGATGGCCACGAACAGCTCGGAACGAAGCTCTTCCTCGCTCCCTCTCACCGCCACGCCGAGTGAGCCTAGGCGAGAGATATCTTCGCTGAGCGATGCGAATAGGGCATTCACCGCCAGGCTCTCCTGTAGTGGGGCCAGTCCGAACAGCTCCTCGAGATTGAGGAAGACTAGCGCCGAGACGGAGCCCGGGAGCTCGTCTCGGACCTCGTCGTACGCGTCGGTGCCCGCCAGCCCGTCGCCCCCGGCGAGCGCCTGCGACACGCCCGCGGGCTGCGTCGAGACGACGAGCTTTCGGTCGAACACGGCGTAGGAGAGGGTCACCGTGGGCGAGACCGAGACGGAGTACACGGTGACGCCCCGCTCTTCCTCCGTCTGGAACGCCGGAACCTGCGGGCCGCCGGTGCGGAGCGCGCGAATGATCGGCCCCTGCAGGGCCGCCAGAGCCTCGGTGGTCTTCGTCTCGTCCACCCCCTCGATGATCAGCGTCGCGAACGGAACACTGTCGGTCGGCTCGGCGGCGAGTGCCGCCTGTCCACCGAGCGCCGGCAGGAGGTCCTTGAGCGGATCGATTCCCGCCTCCTGCTGAAGCCTCTGCGCGAGCTGACGGAGCGAGCCCGCAAGGCCCTGCGCCCCGGCGCCGGCCGTGGTCAGGGCGCGGTTGAGCGCCGGTCCCAGCTCCCCCACACCGACGTAGCCGATCGCCCTCGGGCCGAACTCGTCGGCGAGGGCCGGCTGGAACTCCGGGAGGTCGGCGAACACCGTCGGGCTCCTTTGCTCGAGCTTCGGATCCAGGCCGCTCACCAGGTTGATCTCGATTCCGTCGTCCTTCAACGTCGCCGACGCGGCCATCCCGGTGGTGGCGCCGTAGTCGACGAACGTGTCCAGCTGGGTGGCCCCCGCGGTCCGCCCGACGAGAGAGCGCCGCACCCCGACCGGTGACAGATACACCTCGGCGAGGCGAACGTCGGGGAGATCGTCGCGCAGCTGATCCTGGCCGGAGTCCTCGAGCTTCGGGGCCCTGCCGGCCTCGGCGTCCAGGGCGGCCCGGACCGCAGGCTCCGCGCCGAATAGGAGCTGGTCGCCGACCTTTGCCGTCGCGAACCCGCCCGGGTAGATGCTGAGCGGGGAGCCCTGCTGGTCGCCCGCGGTGGGCTTACCCACCGGCGCGATCGATGCGATGAACTCGTCGGCCTTCTTCTGGTCGTCGATGCCGACGACGTAGGCGGAGCTCGTCGTCTTCCCCGGTCCGGGGACGACGATCAGTGCGACATCGTCCTTGGCGAACGGAAGGAGCGCGCCGCCGACGTCGATGGCCTTGCCGGACGCGCTCGGGAGAGCACGGGTCGATTGCTGGAGGATCGCGAAGAGCCCGGGCAGCCGGTCGTTGAGATCCTCGGCGAGCTCGGCCTGATGGCTTTCGCTGTTGACCGTCACGTGCGCGTACATCGCCGCCGCCTCGGGGACGAACGCGATCGTGTCGTTCGGCGGCGCACACTCCTTCGCCGCCGAAACCTCACACGGCACCCCGGCCACCGGGATGAATTTGATGACCAGATAGAGGACGAGCACCCCGGCGACGGCGAACAGACGGATCCGGGCCGCACGCGACTGCCGGGCCCACCAGTCGCGGACTCGCCCACCCCCGCGCCGGAGAAACGCCCCCACGCTCTGCGCCTTCTCGCGAAGCCAGTAGCCGATCGCCCGCATGCGGGTGGTGAATCGGAACCAGAGGTCGCCAGCCGGCTTAGGCGGCTTCGGTGGCCTCACCTTCGGGAGCTTGGGAACTCGCGGCATCGGAACGCTCGGCAGTCTCGGCCTCGCGAGCTTCGGACGGGAGAGACTGGGCCTGGGCAGCGACCGGCGGCGGCGGCGGAACCGAGCCTTCCGGCCGGGCTTCTCGCTTTCCCCTATGCCCTGCGGGGGAGCGTCGCTCTCTCCCGCGCTCGGGCTTTCCGCGGGGGCGCCGCTCTCTCCCGCGCTCGCGCTACCCGCAGTGGCGCTGCTCCCGCTGTCTGTCCCGCTGGCGCCGGAGAACTTCCCGCCCCCGGAGCCGCGCCGTCGAGGCCATCTCACGAGTTGCCGGTTATACCCGGCCCGCCCGCTGGACGCTCCGGTCGCGCCGTCCCTTCCTGGGCACGTAGTCGATCACCAGCGGGATTCCCTCCAGGCGGTAGGTCTCGCGCAGGCGGTTCTCGAGATAGAACGCCCAGTCGCGGGAGATCAGCTTCCGGTCGTTGACCTGGAACGCGAACCGGGGTGGCCGGCGGCCGACCTGCGCGGCGTAGTACAGGCGAAGGCGCCGTCCGCCACGCTGGGGCGGGGGGCGCTCCGCGACAACCGAGGCGATGAATCGGTTCAGCTCCGGCGTCGGAATCCGCTCGCCGGCACGCTCGGCAAGCGTTATCGCCTGCCGAAGCACGGTCGCGACCCCGCGACCGGTTGGGGCAGAGCAGGTCAGGAGCGGCGGCCGCAGGCGAAGCTTCCGGTTCGCCCTCGCCCTGAGGTCCTCGAGGTCGACCTCCTGCCGGCCACCGTCCTCCGTCTCGCCGGCATCTCCTCCGGCTTTTCCCCTGACGAGGTCCCACTTGTTGAGGGCGAGCACGGTCGCGCAGCCCGCGCGCATCGCGACCTCGGCGACACGCAGATCCTCGGCCGTCAGCCCCTCGGTCGCGTCGCAGACGACGATCGCCGCGTCGGCGCGCTCGGCGGCCCGCTCGGTCCGCAGCTGCGAGTAGTACTCGATCGGCCCCGCGACCTTCCCTCGCTTGCGGAGGCCGGCGGTATCTATCAGGACGATCCGCTTCCCGTCGACCTCCACCTCCATATCCACCGGGTCTCGCGTCGTTCCCGCGCGATCGGAGACGATCACCCGCTCGGAGCCGAGGATGGCGTTCAGAAGCGACGACTTCCCGACGTTCGGCCGTCCGAGGATCGCGATCCTCGGGACGTGCTGCTCGTCATCGCGGTCGCCCGCCGGCTCCGTCGCCCGCAGCTCGTCGACGACCCGGTCCAGGAGGTCGCCGGTGCCGAGCCCATGCGCACCGGACACCGGCAGCGGCTCACCGAGGCCGAGCGCGTTCAGCTCAGCCGCGAGGTGCTCGTCCTCGATGCGGTCGATCTTGTTAGCCGCAACCAGCACGGGACGGTCCGAGCGGCGGAGGAGGTCGGCGAGCTCCGTGTCTCCGGGCCCAAGACCCGCTCGGGCGTCCACGACGAGGACGATCGCCTGCGCCTCGTCCATTGCCGCGCGGGCCTGCGCCTGGACCGCTCGGGCGAGCGCGTCGGAGTCTGCGAGGTCGACCCCGCCGGTATCGACCAGATCGAAGCTGAGCCCGTTCCACTCCGTCTCGAGCGCCCTGCGATCCCGAGTCACACCCGGCTCAGCGTCAGTGACCGCCTCGCGGGCGCGCGCCAGGCGGTTCACCAGCGTGCTCTTCCCCGAATTGGGGAAGCCGACCACCGCCACCGCGGGGCGGCGACGGACCGGCTTGGCCGCCCCGGCGCTCATCCCAGCCCCCGCTCGCGCGCGAGCTCCACGATGCGATCGACGACCTGATCGGCGCTCAGATCCGTCGTGTCGACCTCGACGGAATCCTGCGCGGCGCGAAGCGCACCATGTCGCCGGGTGCTGTCGCGCTCGTCCCGGCTGCCGATCGACTCCTTGACCGTGGCGACGGACTCCCCGGTCTCCCGGGCCCGCCGGTGTGCTCTCTCCTCCTCGCCGGCGGTCAGGAAGACCTTGAGCGGCGAGTCCGGGCTGACGACCGTGCCGATGTCCCGGCCCTCGGCGACGTAATTGCCAGTCGCGATCAACTCGCGCTGTCGTTTCACCATCGCCTGCCGGACCTGGGGATGGACCGAGACGTGCGAGGCGGCGATGGTCACCTCGGGAGACCGAATCCTTCCGCCGACAGGCCGCCCGTCGAGCATGATCGAATCCCCGTCGAAGCCGATGTTCAGGCTCCAGGCGAGCTCGCCGAGCCGCTCCGCATCCTCGACGTCGATCCCGCGGTCCAGCGCCGCCAGGGCGACGGAGCGGTACATGGCGCCAGAGTCCAGGTAGGTGAAGCCGAGGGCGTCCGCGACACCCCTCGCCACCGTCGACTTGCCGGCCCCGGCGGGGCCGTCGATCGCGATCACCATAGGGCGGAGCCTAGGGGTACCCCCTCCCCCCCGATGGCCAACCCGCCCGGCGCACTGCTCGGATATAGAGTGCCGCCACGATGGAGAGCTGGAACCTGAACGAACTCGAGGTCGAGCCGCATCAGCCGCTGGTCCTGGACTCGGAGTCAGAGGGCCGCGCGATCGTGATCAACCTTCCGAAGGGCGAGCAGCTCCAGGAGCACCAGGTGCACGAGCGCGCCTGGGTGCTGGTCGTGAAGGGAATGCTCGGGATCACGACGCCCGAGGGAGGCTCCGCCGAGGGCCCAGTCGGCCTCCTCGCGGTGTTCGACCCCGCCGAACGGCACGAGGTCACGGCGCTCGAGGACTCGCGGATACTCCTGGTGCTGGCCCCCTGGCCCGGGGACGGCCACCCCAGCCGCCGGAACGAGTAACCGGCGCACGTCCTCAGCCGGTCAACTACGTTTTCCCGGGTCAGGGCGTCCGGACCGAGTGGATCAAGGCGCAGTAGCCGATCCCGCCCCCGCCTGGCCTGAACCGACTAGCGACCGGAGGTCGCTCTCGAAGCGCGGGTAGCTCACATCGACTGCGTCGAAGTCCCTGACCTCGACGCCCTGCTCGGAGGCGAGCCCGGCGATCGCACCGAGCATCGCCAGACGGTGGTCTCCCCGCGCGTCGATCTGTCCCCCGCGCAGACCGCCCGTTCCCCTGACGGCGAACCCGTCCGGGCGACCCTCGATCTCCGCCCCGAGGCCGGCGAGGCCGTGGACCACTCCGTCGACCCGGTCGGACTCCTTTGCCCGCAGCTCCGCCGCCCCTCCGACGACGGTCTCCCCCTCCGCGAAGCACCCGAGGAGCGCGACAAGTGGCAGCTCGTCGATGGCCGCCGGGACGTCCTCGGCCGTGATCGTTGCGCCCGTGAGGGTGGCGTGGCGCGAGTGGAGGGTCGCGATCAGCTCGGGACCCGGCTCGCGGATGTCGTGGATCGTGATCTCCCGGTCCCTCTCGTGCGAACCCCCCATCGTCACTCCCATCCGCCAGAGGATCGCCAGCAGCCCGATCCGGTTGCGATTGATTCCCACCTCGCGCAGGCTGATCTCGCTCCCAGGGACGAGCAGCGCGGCGACCAGGAAGAACGCCGCGGATGAGAAGTCCCCCGGCACGAGCACGTCCCCGGCCTCGAGGCGTTCAACGGGCGCGACCGTCACGGAGTCCCGCGTGCGGCGGATGTGGGCGCCTGCCGCCGCGAGCATCCGCTCGGTGTGGTCGCGCGTGGGCGCCGGCTCCCGAACCGTCGTCTCACCGTCGGCGAGCAATCCCGCGAGCAGCAGGCAGGACTTCACCTGGGCGCTCGCGACGGGCAGCTCGTAGTCGATCCCGCTCAACCGGGCGCCGCGCACCCGCAGCGGTGGCAGCCCGTCCCGGGAGTCCACATCCGCGCCCATCAGGCCGAGAGGGTCGGCGACGCGGTCGACGGGCCGCCGCCGGATCGATTCGTCTCCGTCGAGCGTCCACTCCCCCCCGCCCTGACCGGCGAGCCAGCCCGGCATGATCCGAAGCAGGGTGCCGGCGTTCCCGACGTCGATGCCCGCGGGATTCGGGCCCCGGAGCCCGGCGCCCTCGATCTCGACGAACAGGCCGCCGTGCTCATCGGGCTGCCCCTCACGGACGTCGGCACCGACCGCCGCGACCGCACGCAGCGTCGCCCGGGTGTCGGCCGAGTCGAGGTAGCCGGTGATCCTGGTCGGACCGTCCGCCATCGCCCCCAACAGCGCGGCTCGGTGAGAGACCGACTTGTCGGGAGGCGGCCGGAGCTCGCCGGAGAGGGGGCCGCCCGGCTCGAATCTCATTCGGCGCGCGAGACGTCGTGGCCGAGGTCGCGGACGAGCTCCTGGGCGCGGATCGCCTCCTCGTCACCCGCGATGTAGAGCGAGATCGCCCCCGAGGTCATATCGGCGGCCGGATACAGCGCCATGTCCTCGATGTTGACTCCCGCCCTCCCGAGCGCGAGGGCGATCTCGGCCACGATTCCGGGACGGTTGGGGACCCTGACCCGCAGCTCGTGCAGGGGGCCGCCCGCGATCTCCGACTCGATCAGGTCGCGCCGGTGCCTGCCCGCTCGCTCGTGCCAGGAGCGCACCTCGTCCCGGTCGCCCGAGCGGAGCAGCTCGGCCGCCTCCAGGAGCCGTGCGACCACGGCGTCGATCTCCGAGGCGACCGCCTCGCGGTTCCCGGCGAAGATGTCCCCCCAGATCGCGGGGTTCGCTCCCGCCACCCGCGTCGCGTCGCGAAAGCTGGGGCCCACCTCGGGGAGGTGCTCCGCCTCCTCGCTCAGGGCGGTCGCCGCCTGGTTCACCAGCACGTTGGCGACCACGTGCGGCAGATGGCTGATCGACGCCATCAGCCGGTCGTGGACCTCCGCCTCGATCGCCTGCGGCCTCGCTCCGATCTCGGAGACAGCCCGCTGGACGCGGTCATACAGCAGGCCGACGGTACCGGCCGTCGGCGTGAGGTACCAGCGCGCGCCCTCGAACAGATCCGCCCGGGCATTCTCCACGCCGGCCGTCTCGGCCCCAGCGAGCGGGTGACCCCCGATGAAGCGCGCCGTCGCCGCCGACGGCACCGATCACGTCTCGCTTCACCGAGCCGACGTCGGTCACCGCGCACTCCGGCCCAGCGGCGTCGAGCGCCTCGGCGGCCACGCCCGGAAGTGCCGTCACCGGAGCGGCGCAGAACACGAGGTCCGCTCCCTCCGCCGCCCCGCGCACCGAATCGTGCGCGCTGTCGATCGCTCCCAACTCGACTGCGAGGTCGAGCAGCCGGCGATCGGGGTCGAACCCCCTCACCTCTCTCCCCAGCCTCGCCCGAACCGCCAGCCCGATCGAGCCGCCGATCAGGCCGACGCCGAGGATGGCGATCGCCATCCGGTCAGGCCTCGCGCCGCCTGCGTACCGCGGAGGCCAGCCGGTCCAGAGCGAGGACGGTCGTATCCCAGTCCATGCATGCGTCGGTGATCGACTGGCCGTAGACCAGCGGCTGACCCGAGGTGAGCTCCTGGCTTCCGGCCACGAGGAAGGACTCCATCATCACGCCGACGATCGCCGGATTACCGCCGGCGACCTGGTCGGCGATCTCGCTTGCGACCCTGGGCTGGCGCTCGTGATCCTTGCCGCTGTTGTCGTGCGAGGCGTCGATGATCACCCGCTCCGGAAGGCCCGCGCCCTGCAGGAGAGCGAGGGTCTCCGAGACTCCCACGGGCCCGTAGTTGGGCGCGCCCCTGCCGCCGCGCAGGATCACGTGACAGTCGGGATTGCCCTCCGTGTAGAGGACGGCCGGCGTCCCGCTGACGTCGACGCCGGCGAACGCGTGGCGGCCCGGCGGCAGCGCGGACCGCGTCCACCGCCAGCAGGATGCTGCCCGCCGTACCGTTCTTGAACCCCACCGGCATCGAGAGCCCCGACGCCAGCTGCCGGTGGATCTGGCTCTCGGTGGTCCGGGCGCCGATCGCGCCCCACGCGACGACGTCGGCGATGTACTGCGGCGTGATCGGGTCGAGGAACTCGCAGCCGATCGGCAGGCCCAGGTCGAGAACCTCCCGCAGCAGGCGCCGCGCCATGTGGAGCCCGGTGTTCACGTCCCTGGAGCCGTCGAGGTGCGGGTCGTTGATCAACCCCTTCCATCCGGTGGTCGTCCGCGGCTTCTCGAAGTAGACGCGCATCGCAACGCAGAGATCGCCGCTCATGTCGGCGGCGCTCGCGGCCAGGCGACTGCCGTAGTCGAGCGCCGCCTCCGGATCGTGAACGCTGCAGGGACCGACCACCACGAGCAGGCGGTCGTCCTCGCGGTCGAGGATGGCCTTCACCTCCGCGCGGTGCCGGAGCACAGCGTCCTCCCGCGCGGGTCCGAGCGGCAGGTCCTCGAGAATCTCGGCCGGCGAGACGAGCGCGACCGCGCGCTCGATCCGGCGGTCCCGGACGCGGTCGCTGTCCTGTCTCGGTAGTTCCTTCATGTTGAGATTCATTCTCGGTGTCCCTCCTTTCTACTGGTCTGGCGGTGCTCCTGGGCACGGGCCCGTCCGCGCGCAAGAACGGATTCTTTGAGGCGCCCGGTCCTTGATTGCAGGTGCGGCTGTGGCAGCCGCGGGCCGGACGCCTAGCTAAATCGCCAGAAGTAGAAATAGGCACGCGTGGGAGCCGCGGAGCGGCTCGAGGGCGAAGCGGTGTGCGTGCCGCGCTTCATCTCGAAACATTGAAGCAGACGACACGGGGGCTGTCGAAGGTCAGCTTGCGATCTCGTCGAGCGCCCTGAGGAAGCGCTCGTTCTCGGCCCGGATGCCGTAGGTGACCCGAATGTGGCCGGGTCCCCCGAGCGGAGTGCCAGGGCGGACGGCGACCCCGGCCCGGGTGAGCGAGGCGACGACCTCCCCCTCGTCGAGGTCGCCGAGATCTATCCAGGAGAAGTTCGCCTGCGACTCCGCGGTATGGAAGCCGCGCTCGCCGAGGGCCTCCTCGACGAAGACCCGCTCAACGAGGTTCTTCTCCACCCGGTCGGCGACGTCGTCCTGGTGGCGGATCGCCTCTGTGCCCGCGGCCTGGGCGAGCGAGTTCACGCTGAAGGGCTGGCGAACAGCGTCCACCGCCTCCCGGAACTGCGGCGAGCAGAGCGCGTAGCCGACCCGGACCCCGGCGAGCCCATAGCACTTGCTGAACGTGCGGAGCAGGACCAGGTTCGGGTGCTTGCCGAGCAGGTCGATCGTCGCGTGGGGATCGTCGACCGTCTGGTACTCGACGTAGGCCTCGTCCACGATCACCGTGACGCGAGCGGGGACGGAGTCGAGGAAATCGCCGATCCGCTCGGCGGGCAGGTACGTCCCCGTCGGGTTGTTCGGGTTGCAGACGATCAGGAGCTGGGTCGCAGCGGTGACCTCCTCGAGCATTCCGTCGAGGTCGTGGACGTAGCCGCCGGTCAGCGGAACGGTGATCTCGCGGGCGCCGGAGAGCGCCGGCAGGTACGGGTAGATCGAGAACGACGGCCACGCGTAGAGGATCTCGTCACCGGGCTCGCACAGGGCCAACGCGGCCGCCAGGAGGATCTCGCACGATCCGTTCGACACCGCGATCCTGGCCGGATCCGTCTCGTAGCGATCGGCGATGCCGCGCCGGAGCGCCCGGGCGTCCGGGTCGGGGTATCGGTTCAGGTCCGCCGCCGCGTTTGCGATTGCGTCGATCACGTCCGGGTGCGGCGGGAACGGCGACTCGTTCGAGGCGAGCTTGACCGCATCCGCGGTCTCGGCCTGCGCCTTCGCGTCCTCGAGCGAGGTTCCCGGCTCATAGGCGGGGAGCCGCGTCAGCTTGTCGGCGAACGTCACTCTCATCGCCCGCCATTGTGGCGGGGATTGTGCGGCGATGTTCGTGCCCGTTGATTCGGCGGCGGTGTTTGTGGCCGCCGTTTAAGCGTGCGACGAAGGCGGACGGTCGGCATGCCGCTCGCCGGGTGAGGCTTCTCGGCCCCGTCGGGTTGCCACCCATGCCGCTCGTAGAACGCGATCGCGCGCTCGTTTGCCGCGAATGTCCAGAGGACCGCATCCGCGTACCGAGCTCTCGGAGGCGCTCGATCGCAGCGGTCATCAGCGCGCCCCCGGATCCACGGCTCCAGGACTGGGGCGCAACGTAGAGCGCGACCACCTCGGCCGTCCCTGGGCCGAGCTCGGGCTCGCGCGACGGAGCCGCCACGTAGCAATAGCCGGCGAGCTCACCATCGATCTCCGCCACGTAGGTGAACGCGTCGGCCACCGGGCGTCGCAGCCCGACCGATACCTCGTGCCTCCAGCGGTCCACGGGGAGTCGCTCGAGGTATTCGCGGGGAACGATGTCGCGGTGGCCCGTCCGCCAGCCGGCCTCGGTCACCGAGACGATCGCCTCCGTATCGTCGGAGGTCGCCTCCCGGATCCGTGGCACGCGCTACTGAGCCGCCCTCAGGTCGCTGCGAAGGTCCTCCGCCTCGCCGAGATACGTGTGGGCGGGCGCCCGGTCGGCCGGGGCGTAGTAGTGGACGAGCACCCGGATCACCGAGCGCATCGATCCCGGCACGTCGATCTCCTGGGCGCAGAGGAGCGGCACCGACTCCAAACCGATCTGCCGGGCGGCCGCCGCGGGGAACTCGGCGTTCAGGTCCTGGGTAGAGGTGAAGATGCAGCTGACCATGTCGTCCGGGCCGATTCCGTTCCGGCTCATCAGCTCGTGCATCAGCTCCTGGGTCGCGCCGATCACCTTCTCGGGGTCATTTGCGCCTGCGCGCGTTGCTCCCCTGACCGCCCAGAGGCGGAGATCGTCGCTCATGGCGCGGAATCTTCCCAGAGGGAGCTGACCTCTCCCCGCTCGAGGCGGCGAGCCTCCCCGCTGGGGAGCCCGCCGAGCTCGAGCGACCCGAACCGGACCCGCGTGAGACTCGAGACCTTGTTGCCGATCGCCTCGGCCATTCGCTTCACCTGGCGCTTCCGCCCCTCCCTGATCGTCATGTCGATCTCATGCTCGCCGCGCCGCTCCACCTCGGCCGGGGCGGTCATCCCGTCCTCCAGCCGGACCCCCGCGCGAAGCCGCTCGAGGTCGCGGTCGGCCGGCGGCCGGTCGAGCACGACACGGTAGGTCTTCGGCACGCCGTACCGGGGATGCGTGAGGCGGTTGGCGAGCTCGCCGTCGTTGGTGAGCAGGATCAGGCCGGTCGAGTCAGCGTCGAGCCGGCCGACCGGGTACAGCCGACGCGGCGAATCCACCAGTTCGGTGACCGCCCGGCGCGGCCCCGGCTCGCGCGCCGTGGAGACGACCCCCACCGGCTTGTTGACCGCCCAGACCTCCCGCTCCTCCTGCATGACCGGCCGGCCGTCGACCTCGACGCCGCTGGCCTCGCTGACATCACGCGCCGGATCCCTGACGACCTCGCCCCCCACGCGCACGCGGCCTCCCGCGATCAGACGCTCAGCCGCGCGGCGTGACGCGATCCCGGCGTGGGCGAGGTACTTGGCGAGTCTCACCCGGCCATTGTCGCCGCCGCGGGTTGCGCCCCGCCCCGTCAGTGAGAGCGGGGCGCAGTGCGGTCAGGCCGTTGCAGGGGCGCCGTCCCCACCGCTACGCATCACGCCGAGGATCCCGATGATCGCGATCAACACCAGTCCTCCGAGGAACCCGAAGAATCCCGCCGGGAGAGCGCCTACTCCCGCAGCCCGGCGGCTTCGAGGGCTTCCTGGTGATCCCAGAAGAACTCCACCATCACCACCTTGCCCTCTCTCAAGGTCACGATCGAGGTGGATCGCTGATCTCCCTCGATGCCCGACTGAACGCCAGACAGGTGCGCTCGCTGTCGCACGACCACGGCGTTGCCCGCGTCGATCATGTCCTCGACCACCATTTCTCCCCCCACTGTCTCCATCCAGCCGACAATGAAGGAGCGGGCTGCGGCCTTCCCGAAGTAGACGCGCTCCGGCCAACCCTCGGCCATTCGGAGGACAATGTCGTCGTCCATCAACTCCGAAACCGCGTCGGGATCGCCCCGGTTCCACTTCTCCAGCGCCTGGCGCACGATCTCGACGTTCTCCTGCGACATCGCCTACTCCCGCAGCCCGGCGGCTTCGAGGGCTTCGTCTCGTGTCCAGTACTCGCGGCCCCGCGCGATCTTCCCGTCTCGGAACGTGTAAAGGGCGGCATAAGTCAGATCCGTCTCGACCCCGCTGAGCTTGGCATGTCCGCTGATCTTGAAGACCACGATGACCTTGTCGTCTCCCGCGTCGATCTGCTCGACAGGCACCTGCCTGAAGTCGTCGAACGTGTCGAGCCAGTCGTGCGCGTAGGCGCGCAGGGCGTCCCTGCCGTGGATCGGGCCATGGTCATCGGGTGCGCCCTCGACCGCCCGGTAGTCGATGTCGTCCGTCCAGAACTCGGACCAGGTATCCAGGTCACCACGGTTGAAGGCGGCAGCCGCGTCGCGCACGGCTTCGACGTTCTCCTGCGACATCGCCCACGCAGTATCTCGCGCCGGGCATACGACGTTTTTGCGCAGCGCAGCAGGACAGTGAGCGGGAGCAACGCTCCCAAAAAAACGTGGCGCCTGGGACGTTCCCAGACGCCACGCCCTACTCCCGCAGCCCGGCGGCTTCGAGGGCTTCTTTCGGGTCGACGTAAGTCTCGACGCGCACGGCCAGTCCGTCGCGCAACGTCGTAACGAACCAGATCGGCCGCTCCACCGGCACCTTGCTCAGCTTGCCTTGGCCCCGGCCCGTTACGGCGAAAAACACCCTGTCGCCTATAGGCCGCAAGTCGGAAATCGAAAGGCTGATTTCCTCGATGTCCTCCCGGATTTCGGTCCAGTACCGCTCCAGCCCCGCACGCCCCCGATAGACCCCCCGATCCGGGAAATGGGCGGTGGTATGCAACTCCGCTTCGGGGGCGAAGCCAGCAAGCCACTCGTCGAGGTCGCCGCGATTCCAGGCACCGATCCCGCGCCTGACGTTCTCCACGTTCTCCTCCGACATCGCCTACTCCCGCAGCCCTGCGGCTTCCAGGGCCTACACGACCTGGAAGTCGTAGCGAGATGCGATTCGACCGATCTCCTCCGGACTCGGCGACCCCTGCGACAGCGCCGCGCCAAGGTCACGCATGTAGTTCTCCCAACCCGCGGGCGTGTTGAAGTTGAGGACCCGAACGGGGGTCTCGCCTGGATTGCTGAAGGTGTGGACGACGCCCGGCGGCACGCAGACGAAGCTGCCCGCCGGAAGTTCGGTCGTTTCGTCGCCGAGGCGCATCGTGAGCGTGCCTTCGAGGATGTAGAACATGTCGTGCAGGCGCTCATGGACATGTGGTGGCGGGCCTGCAAAGCCTGGTTCCACCACAACCTCGCCGAGATAAAAGGAATCGTTGGTCTCGGCGCCTGTGGCCTTGATCATGACCGTGGTCGGACCGCCGATCCGCTCTCCCTCATCGGGCCGATGCACCGTCGCCTCCATCGCTCGCTCCTCCTTGTCGGGATTCTCCTCCGACGTCGCCCACGCAGTATCTCGCGTCGTGCAGCGGGTAGGGAGAGTTCGGAACGACGACTGCGTCCTTCGAAGTACCGCCGGGGTCTCTCACCGAGGCCCGACGTGACGCATGTCCTGGGCCAGAGGTATCGGTTGGCTCCCAGGATCGAACTCAGCAGGCGCCGAGCTTCTCGAGCTCGCCGCGGTACCGCTCCATCGACGCGTGGTTGAAGTCGCCGTGGGTCTTGCCCTTGAAGCGTGGATCGAGCTCCTTGTAATAGGGCGAGGAGAGGCTCTCGTTGTGCCCGATCACTCCCTCGATCGGTATCCCGAACCGGCATCGGAGCCACCGCGTCAGCTGGAGCGAGCCGTTCAGCTGGGCGGGACGGTTGAGGATGTCCGCGTCGCTGAAGCCGACGTGCTCGATTCCGATCGCGACGTGGTTCAGGCCGACGACGTGGCGGCAACGGGTCGAGGCCGGCACGAACTTGACGGCTCCACCCCCCGCGCCGACGGCGAAGTGCGAGCAGACACCGGGAAGCTCCCCGAACTCGACGTCAGGGCGGTTCGGGGCGAACGTGTTGAAGATCGTGCGGATGCTGCCCGCCACCGCGTAGTGGATGACGATCAGCTTCGGGTCGACGAGCCGCCACTTCGAGGCGCCGTAGTGCCGCTTCGAATAGGCGGCCATGTCGCGCTTCCGCTTCTTCGTGTACGGAATCAGCATCTTCCGGATCGGCGGCTTGGTCGAAGCGGCGGTCGACGCCGCCTGCGGACCGCCCGGTGCGGTCCAGGCGGTGAGCGCCACGGCAACCAGGACGATGGGCGCGACGAAGCGAACCTTCACCTCAGCCTGCTCCCTCGGCGAGCCTGAGCGCCGCGCGCGCGTGGCGATCCGCCGCTTGGCCGCGAATCTTTCCGCCCTCCAACTCCACGACGAAGGCGACGCTCCCTGGGACCTCGTTCATTTCCCAGGTGATCGCCGTCCCGCGCAGGCCCTTGCCCCTGCAACTGGTTCGCATCCCGACCAGGTTTGCGTATTCGGCGGCGAGCTGCGGCCTGCCCCGGCACGCGAGCACCGCCCCCCACGGCTGGTGGTACCAGATGGAGAGATCGGGCTGGATCTGGCGGGAGAAGCTCATCACCGCCCTCGTCTCGGGCTCCGACGCGGGTCGGGGCCCCGGGTAGTAGCCGCTCGACCGCGGTGGACCGGCGCTCCACCGATAGGGGAAGTTCCGGTTGAGATCGACCCCTCGGGCATTCTTCCGCGTGTGCATCCGCTGCCCGTCGGGGTTGACGCTCGGGATGAGCCAGAGTTGAGTGCCCTGGAGCGAAGCGGGGTCGCCGATTCGGCTCTCGATCGCATCCGCGATTCGGAGGCCGCCCCGTTCGTCGCCGTGGATCACCCCGACCACGAGCGCGACGCGGGAGCCGGCGGGATCGCCGTACTTGCGCGCCACGATCGGCTTCCCGCGGACGGACTGGCCGATCACGCGCCGCTCGCTCGGCGCGGCGCCGGATCCCTCCGGCAGGAGAACCTCGGCGGCGATCCCGGCGGCGAGGGCGGTGACCGCCAGGCCCGCTAGGAGGGCCCTGCCCCTCACTCTGCCCGCTGCTCGCCCGCCTTCAGCAGCCGCTCTCGGAGCTCGCGCTCGTCCTCCGGGGTCGGATCGAACTGGGCGGGATCGGGGAGGGCGTCGAGCCCCGAGAGGCCGAAGAGCTTCTCGAACAGCGGTGTCGTCCCATAGGTGACCGCGCCGAACTGCGTCCTCCCCCGCTCCTCGATCATCCCCCGCTCCATCAGGCTGCCGACCGCTGAGTCGGAGGAGACGCCGCGAATCCGGGCGACCTCCGGCCGGGACACGGGTTGGAGGTAGGCCACGATCGCGAGGACCTCGGCCTGCGCCGGGGTGAGCGGCGGGGTCCGGGGCTTCGGCGAGTAGGCGGCGAGCGGCGTCCTCCGCCTCGGATGTAGCGGCAAGCGCATAGCCGCCGGCGACCTTGCGCAGCTGGACGCCTCGCTCATCGTCCCCCAGCCGGCGCTCGAGCGCGTCGATCGCCTCGGCGACCGCGTCCTCATCCACCTCGATCGCCTCGGCCAGCTCCGCCGCCGAGACGGGCTCGGGCGAGAGGAACAGGAGGGCCTCGACGATCGTCCCGAGGCGATCGCCGCTCATAGCGCCTCGACCTCGATCCGCCCGAACGTCTCCTTCTGCGTCCAGGTCGCCTCCCCGCGGCGGTAGAGCTCGAGAAGGGCGAACAGGGTCACCGCCTGGGTGAATCGGTCCTCCTTGCCGAATGCCTGGTCGAAGTCGAGCGTTCCCCGCTTCCGCACCAGGTCTCGAAGCACGCTGAGGCGGCGCTGGAGCGAAACCGTCGACCTGATGTGGCGGGTATCCGGCGGCGGCGGAATCGTGAGGAGGTCGCCGAGTGCGACCCCGATCCGATCGGGCTCGTAGACCTTGACGGCGGCCTCCAGGGCCGCGCGGCGAAGCTCGGCCGGGAGCGGGGCCGCCCGGTACATCACGCCTCCTTCACGCTCGAGACGCTCGTCCAGCATCTTCGCGGCCTCGCTGTATCGCCGGTACTCGAGCATCCGCGCGAGCAGCTCGTCGGCGGCCTCCTGCGGCCCGAGCTCCTCGTCGCCTTCCTCGTGCGGCAGTAGCAGGCGGGACTTGAGCTCGCACAGCGCGGCGACGAGGACGAGGAACTCGGTCACCGCCTCGAGATCGAGGTCGCCCGTCTCGCCGAGGTGGTCCACATAGGCGATGACGATCTCGCCGAGCGGGACCTCGGACAGCGAGATCTCCTCGCGGAGGAGAACCGCGAGCAGCAGGTCGAATGGCCCCTGGAAGACGTCCAGGTCGAGATCGAGCTCGGAGACCGAGGTCACGCGCGCACCTTAGACGCCGGCCCGGCTACCGGAAAGCGGCCCGAGTCAATGACGAAAACTGACCAGGCTCAGGCCGGGCCGATTCCCATCGCGGAACGCACCTCGGCCAGAGTCCCCGAGGCGATCTCTCGGGCCTTGTCTGCTCCCGCGCTGAGCGTCGCCTCGAGCGCGGCCTCGTCGGGTCGCAGCTCCTCGTAGCGCTCGCGCACCGGCGCGAGGAGTTCGACGACCGCCTCGGCGACCGCGCCCTTGAAGTCGCCGTACCCCGAGCCTTCGAACTCCGCCTCGACCTCCTCCTCCGTGATCCCCCGCGCGACGGCGAGGATCTCGATCAGGTTCGCGATCCCCTCCTTGCCCTCGCCCCGCTTCACCTCCGAGCCCGAGTCGGTGACGGCGCTCTTGATCTTCTTGGTCACCGTCTTCGGGTCGTCAAGCACCAGCACGGTGCCCTGCTCGCTCCCTCCGGTCGTCGACATCTTGCTGGTCGGGTCCTGGAGGTCCATGATCCGTGCCCCCACCTCCGGGATCCGGTGCTCGGGCTCGACCAGGATCGGACCGAAGCGCTCGTTGAACCGGCGGGCGATCTCGCGCATCAGCTCGATGTGCTGGCGCTGGTCCTCCCCGACCGGGACGTCCTGGGCCTTGTATGCGAGGACGTCGGCGGCCTGGAGCACCGGATAGAAGAAGAGGCCGGCGGAGACCAGCTCTCGCTGCTTCGCGGACTTCTCCTTGAACTGGTGCATCCGGTTGAGGTCACCGTGCGCGGTGAGGGCCGCCAGATACCAGGTGAGCTCCGTGTGCTCGCGGACGTCGGACTGCCGGAAGAGGATGCATCGCTCCGGATCGAGGCCCGCCGCGAGCAGGATCGCCGTCGTGTCGTGGACGTTCTGACGCAGCTCCGCGGGATCCCAGGGGACGGAGATCGCGTGAAGGTCGACGATGCAGTAGATCGCCGGATCGCCCCGATCCTGGCCCTCGACGTACTGGCGGATCGCTCCGATGTAGTTGCCGAGGTGCTTTCCACCCGTCGGCTGGATACCGCTGAAGATGCGCACGGCGCGGAGCGTAAACGGAGGGGCTACACGGACACCGGCTCAGGCGCGGGCGCGGGCTCGGGCTCGGGGCGGTTGCGCAGGTGACTCGGACAGCGCGCGCACTCCCCGGCCGTGGGAGCCCGAGGAGCGGGGTATTCGCTCTCCCTCTCCGGGTTGCGGAGCCCGACCCCGGCGATCACTCCGCCGATGATCATCAGCATGCCGCTCGCGCCCATCGCCATCTGGAAGGCATCGGCGGAGGCATCGTCGGCGCCCGCCTCGATCCTCGCCGCCTCGTCCGGAGGCAGTCCGGCGGTGTCGGGGGTGCCCAGCGAGAGGTCCTTCGCCTCCTCGACGGCCTGACGGCCCTGCGGCGAGAGCTGGGTACCAGAGAGCTCGTCGTCGAGCCGCGAGCCGAACACACCCGCGATCAGCGCACCGAGGATCGCGATCGCGAGCAAGCCGGCCACCCGCGAGACGCCGTTGTTGATCCCCGAAGCGATCCCGACCTGGTGCTCGGGAACGGAGTTGAGCGCGGTCGCGGTGAGCGGCGCAACGGTCGCCGACAGGCCGAGCCCGAAGATGATCACCGCGGGCAGTACCTCGGTGACGTAGTTCGGATCGGCGCCGACCCGCATCATCAGCAACAGACCCACGCCGCCCACCACCGGCCCCACGGACATCGGCAGCCTCGGTCCTATCCCCATCGCGATCTTCCCGAAGCGGGGCGAGAGAGCGAACAGAATCAGTGAAATCGGAGTGATGGCGAACCCGGCCTCGATCGGCGTATAGCCGGCCGTCTGCTGCAGATAGAGGGTGATGAAGAAGAGCGCCCCGATCAGCCCTGCGTACACGATCAGGGTCTCGAGGTTGGTGATCGCGAAGTTCCGCACCCGGAACAGGCTCAGGTCGAGCATCGCGTGGCGGTAGCGCGACTCCCAGACGAGAAACAGCACGAACAGGACGATCCCGCCGATCAGCGGGAGGTACACCGTCGGATCGCTCCACCCATGGGTCGGCTGCTGGATCAGGGCGTAGACCGGGCCTCCGAGGCCCAGGGCCGAGAGGCCGATTCCTACCCAGTCGATGTGGCGATCCGCCTCCGGATCGACGGTCTCCCGGACGTTCCGCTGCGCAACCCACATGGTGATGGCGACCAGCGGCACGTTCACCCAGAAGATCGCCCGCCACGAGATCGCCTCCACCAGGAGGCCGCCCCCGACAGGGCCGATCACGGTCGCGATCCCGGTCCAAGCCGTCCACGTCCCAACCGCCCGGCCTCGCTCCTCCCCCTCGAATGTCGCCGCGAGGATCGCCAGGGATCCGGGAACGAGGAGCGCGCCGGCAAACCCCTGGAGCGCTCGTGCACCGATCAACACCTCGCTCGACGGGGCGATCGCGCAGAGGATCGACGTGATCCCGAAGAGAGCCAGCCCGAGGATGAAGATCCGCCGACGGCCGAACTGGTCACCAAGCGAACCCCCGACCAGCAGCAGGGCGACGAGCGCGAGCAGGTACGACTCGACGACCCACTGCTGGTCGGCGAGCCCGGCGTCGAGGTCGTCGGAGATCGCCGGCAGGGCGACGTTGACGACCGTGGCGTCCAGGAAGACAACCGTCGACCCGAGGATCGTGGCGACGATGGTCAGCCGCTTGCGGCGGGCATCGGACAAGACCCGACCGAGTCTACGGACGGGTGCAGCGCCCTACGGCGGCGGCGGCTCGCGCAGCTGATGCGCCGGGGTGAAGAAGTTCCGGCGCGCGAGGGTGATCGAGACCAGCGCGGCGATCGACGCGGCGCCGACGAGGACATAGAGGAGGATGAGCTGGAGCCGAACGGCATCGGTCGGGTCCGCCCCGGCGAGCAGCATCCCCACCATCGTTCCCGGAAAGAAGATCAGGCCGGTGGTCTTCGTCGAGTCGACCAGCGGGATCATCCCCGAGCGCAGGCTGCGCCGGATGAGCGGGATCATCGCCTGGGACGAGGTGGCGCCGAGTGCCAGACTGGCCTCGATCCGCCTGGACTGATCCGCGACGTCCTCGCCGAGGCGGTTGAGGGCGACCGCCGCGGCCGTCATCGAGTTGCCGACCACCATCCCCCCGACCGGGACCAGATAGCGCGGGGTCGCATCGAAGATGCCGAGCGCTACGACGAGACCGAGCGTCGCCCGCCGCCGCGATCCCGAGCGCGACGAGCAGCGGCCAGAAGGCATCAGGCACGAGCTGCGCGCGGCTCCGGGCGGTGAGGGCGCCGAAGACCACCATCACCGAGATGAGGGCCACCACGAGCAGGAAGGAGTCCTCGTCGAAGATCACGGTGATCACGTAGCCGATCGCGGTCAGCTGGATGAACGACCGGATGACGGCGATGCCGATGTCCTCCTCGAGCCCGGCGTGCCACGAGCGCGAGGCGACGATCGCGATCGCGACGAGGACCAGCGAGGCCGCGACCTCGCCGAGCGAGACATCGATCGAGCTCGCCGCGACCGGGACCGTCACGACGCCTCCTCCGTGGCGGCGACCGGTTCCCCCCGCTCGGCAGGACCTCGTCGGATGGGCCCTGCCCGGTCACCCTCCCACCCTCGATCCGGACCACGTACTCGGCGAGCCGCCGCGCCTGTTCGGTGTCGTGGGTGACCAGCACGAGCGAGATCGCGGTCCTTGCGCGCAGCCGCCGCAGCGTCGCCTCGACCGCGTTGCGAGCGGCTTCGTCGAGCGCCGACGTCGGCTCGTCGAGCAGCAGGACCCGCGGCTCGAGCGCAAGCGCCCGGGCGAGCATCACCCGCTGCTGCTCCCCGACCGAGAGCTTCAACGCGTCGCGGCTCTCGTAATCGGGTGACAGGCCCGCCAGCTCGAGGCAGCTGCGCGTGTCGAAGCTGTGACCGGCGAGGCGCGGGCCGTAGGCGATGTTCTCGTGCGACGGTCCCGTCCATCAGCGCGGGAAGCTGCGGGACGAGGTTCACCTCGCGGCGGAGAGCGAGCGGGTCCTTCTCACGGACGTCGACTCCCTGGTACAGGACCCGCCCCGAGTCGGGATCGGCGAGCCGGTTGAGCAGGCGCAACAGGGTCGACTTGCCGCTGCCCGACGGGCCGAATACACAGCTCGCCCCGACCGGGATCCTGGCGCTGACGTCCTGGAGCACGACCTCTCCGATCGCGAGTAGGTGACGTTCTCCAGCTCGAACAGCACCGCTCGATTATCCGACGCGGTTCAAGGGCACCGCATAATCGGTGCCGTGGCCAAGACGAAGACGAAATCCACCGTCGAGGGAGCGCCGCGGGAGAAGATGCCCAGCCGGCTCGAGCCGATGCTGGCGAAGCCGGGTGACGTCCCCGAGTCCGACGGCGAGGACTGGGCCTACGAGATCAAGTGGGACGGGATCCGCGCACTCGGCTATGCCGACCGCGGGCGCTGGTGCATGCTGAGCCGCCGCGGTGAGGACGTGAGCGCCCGCTACCCGGAGCTCGAGCCGATCGCGGAGCAGCTCGCGGACCGCCGCGCGATCCTCGACGGCGAGGTGGTCGCACTGGACGCCGAGGGCCGGCCCCGCTTCCAGCTGATCCAGAGCCGCATGGGCCTGACATCCTCGGCCGCCGTCAAGCACCGGATGCGGGAGACGCCGGTCGACTACATGGTCTTCGACCTGCTCCATCTGGATGGCCGCTGCATGCGCGACCTTCCCTACACCCGGCGCCGCGAGCTGCTCGAGGGCCTCGGGTTGGAGGGGCCGCGCTGGCGGACGCCGCGCCACCGCCATGGCGGCGGGGCCGACCTGCTCGAGGCGGCGCGCCGTCAGGGGCTGGAGGGGATCGTCGCCAAGCGCTGCGACAGCCCCTACCGGCCCGGAAGCGAACCGGCGAGTGGATCAAGACCCGGGTCTGGCAGCGCCAGGAGTTCGTGATCGGCGGCTACATCCCCGGCGAGGGCCGGCGGGCGAAGCGGGTCGGCTCGCTGCTGGTCGGCTACTACGACAAGCGCCGCTCCGAGCTCCGGAGGGGCGAGATGCAGAAGCTCCATTTCGCGGGGGGAGTGGGCTCGGGGTTGAAGGAGGACGATCTCGACTTCCTGACCAGGGAGCTTCGCAAGCGCGAGCGGCCCGACAGCCCCTTCGACGTCGGAGGGCCGACGGGCCCAAGGCCAAACTCGCCGTCTGGTGCGAGCCCGAGCTCGTCTGCGAGGTCTCGTGGACGCGAGTGGACCAACGAGGGGACCCTTCGCCAGCCGGCGTTCAAGGGAATGCGTGACGACAAGGACCCGCGCGAGGTTGTGCGCGAAACGCCGTGAGCGCGATGAGTTTCGCCATCGGATCCAGGTCAAAACAGGCAGGGGACGCAATCTTGCGCCCGGTTGCAAGCACGGCCCCAGGGGTAACCTGAACGATGTCGAAGGATTCGGATCGAGGTGATTGAGCGTGGCTAGGGCGATTTGGAGTGGTTCCATCAGCTTCGGGCTGCTGAACGTGCCCGTGAAGCTCTACAGCGCCGTCTCGAAGCAGACGGTGCGTTTCCGCGAGCTCCGTGAGGGCGACGGGTCGCGGATCCGCCACAAGCGGGTCGCCGAGACCGACGGCAAGGAGGTCGCCTACGAGAAGATCGTGAAGGGGTACGAGTACGCGCCCGATCAGTACGTGGTCCTCACCAAGGACGAGCTTGCCGAGCTCGAGCCGCAGCGGACCCGCGCGATCGAGATCCAGGACTTCGTCGACCTCGACGACATCGACCCGATCTACTTCGAGCAGCCCTACTTCCTGGGCCCCGACAAGGGTGCAGCCAAGGCCTACGGCCTGCTGGTCCAGGCGATGCAGGAGGCCCGTAAGGTCGCGGTCGCCCGCTTCGTGCTCCGGAACAAGGAGCACCTCGCCGCGATCCGGCCGATGGGCGACGTCCTCACGCTGGCGACGATGCGCTTCCACGACGAGGTGACCTCTCCGCAGGACCTCGATGGCGAGGTCTTCGAGGAGGAGAAGCCAGGGAAGCCCGACAAGCGCGAGGTCGAGATGGCGAAGCAGCTGATCGAGTCGCTGACGCACCGACTTCAAGGCGGACAAGTACCGCGACGAGTACCGCGAGGAGCTTTTGGAGCTGCTCGAGCGGAAGGCCGAGGGCAAGGAGGTCGTGAGCGCCCCGACCGAGGAGCCGAAGCCGACCAAGGCCCCGGACCTGATGGCGGCCCTCGAGGACAGCCTCGCCGCCGTGAAGGGTGAGGAGGCCGCGGCGGACGGCGAGGGCAAGAAGAAGGCCCCGGCCAAGCGCTCGACCGCAAAGAAGTCGGCTTCCAAGGCGAAGTCGAGCCCCAACGGCCGCAAGAAGACCACTACCTCCCGCAAGAAGGCCAAGGCATAGCCGCCGGGAAGGAAGTAACGATCGGTCGGCGGAAGCTCAAGCTGACCAACCTCGACAAGGTCCTCTACCCGAAGACCAAGACGACGAAGGCGGAGGTGATCGACTACTACGCCCGGGTCGCGGACGCGATGCTCCCGCACCTGCGCGGCCGGCCCGCTCACCCTGCGCCGCTTCCCGGAGGGAGTCGGAAAGCCGCAGACCTCGTTCTTCGAGAAGAACTGCCCGAAGCACCGCCCCGAGTGGGTGAAGACGACACCAATCTACGTGGACCGGCGCGCCGGGGAGATCGACTTCTGCATGTGCCAGGACCTCCCCACCCTCAGCTGGATGGCGCAGCTGGCGGCGCTCGAGCTCCACCCGTCGCTGTCCAAAGCGAACCGGATGGAGCAGCCGACCGTGCTCGCCTTCGACCTCGATCCGGGCAAGCCGGCGGCACTGGTCGAGTGCTGCCAGGTGGCGCTTCGCCTCCGCGAGCTGTTCTCCGCCTTCGACATGGAGTGCCTCCCGAAGGTCTCCGGCGGGAAGGGCCTCCAGGTCTACGTCCCGCTCAACACCAAGGTGACCTACGAGCAGACGAGCCCGTTCGCAAAGGCGGTCGCGCAGCTGCTCGAGTCGCAGACGCCGAAGCAGGTGGTCTCGAAGATGGCTAAGGCGTCGCGGCGGGGCAAGGTGTTCGTCGACTGGAGCCAGAACCACCAGAAGAAGACGACGATCGCCGTCTACTCGCTGCGGGCGCGTGAGTACCCGACCGCCTCGATGCCACTCCGCTGGAAGGAAGTCGAGCGAGCCGCAAGGCGCAAGAAGGCCGACGACCTTCGATTCGAGATTCCGGACGCGATCAAGCGGGTCGACAAGGACGGCGACCTGTTCCAGCCGGTGCTCTCCGTGAAGCAGAAGCTCCCCGACGTCGGCGAGCTCTCCGAGACCGACGCCTGAAGTAACCCGCAGTGATCCACTCTGAAGCGGGCGCCGTATCAGTTGGTGCATCGCCCGCCTGACGCCCATGGGGCGCCGATCGCCAGGATGCAAGGGGAGCGGTCGGCGCCTCGGGCGCTACAGCGGTTGGCGAATCACCGGCTTGCGGTTTGCGGCGACCTCGTCGAGCCGCCGGACCGGGGTCGTATAGGGAGCACCGCGGGCGATCTCCGGGTCCCCCTCGGCCTCGTCGAGGATCGTCTCGATCGCCTCCGCGAAGGAGTCCAATGTCTCCCGCGTCTCGGTCTCGGTTGGTTCGATCATCAGCGCCTCGTCGACCAGCAGCGGGAAGTAGACGGTCGGCGGGTGCAGCCCGTAGTCCAGCAGTCGCTTGGCGATGTCGAGCGTCTTGATCCCGAGCTCCTTCTTCGCGGGCGCGCCGGAGAGGACGAATTCGTGCATGCAGCGGCGATCGAAGGCGACGGGCGTGTACCGGCCGCCCTTGCCCCCCTTCATCCGGGCGAGGAGGTAGTTCGCGTTGAGAACGGCGGTCTCGGAAGCTTCCTGGAGCCCGTCCGAGCCTAGGCTGAGGATGTAGGCGTACGAGCGGACGAAAACGCCGAAGTTCCCCTGGAATCCACGCAGCCGCCCGATCGACTTCGGCCGTTCGAAGTCGAGGCCGAACCGCGGCTCGCCCCCGTTCCGGCCCTCGCTTCGGACCACCTGAGGACGCGGCAGGTAGGGCTCGATCCGCTCGGACACCGCGATCGGCCCCGCCCCGGGACCGCCGCCACCATGCGGCTGGCTGAAGGACTTGTGGAGGTTGACGTGGACGATGTCGAAGCCCATGTCGCCCGGCCGGGAGTGGCCCATGATCGCGTTCAGGTTGGCGCCGTCGTAGTAGAGGGTGCCGCCCGCGTCGTGCACGATCTTCGCAATCTCGGAGATGTTCTCGTCGAAGAGACCCAGGGTGTTCGGGTTCGTGAGCATCAGGCAGGCGGTGTCATCGCCCGCCTTCGCCCGAAGGTCGTCGAGCTCGATCCCACCCCGCTCGTTCGTCGCCAGTTTCACGACCTCGTAGCCGGCCATTGTCACCGTGGCCGGGTTGGTCCCGTGCGCCGTGTCCGGGGTGAGGACCTTGGTCCGGCTCTCGCCGCGATCGGAGTGGTAGGCGCGCGTCAGGAGCAGCCCCGCGAGCTCCCCGTGAGACCCCGCGGAGGGCTGGAGGCTGACGTGCGGCAACCCGCAGATCTCCGACAGAGAACGCTGCAGCAACCACATCAGCTCGAGGGCCCCCTGCGCCCGCGCCGGCTCCTGCGCCGGATGGAGGCGGGCGTGTCCGGGGAGCGCGGCGACCCGCTCGTTGAGCCTCGGGTTGTGCTTCATCGTGCACGAGCCGAGCGGGTAGAAGCCGGTGTCGAGGTCGAAGTTCCGCCGTGAGATCCGGTTGTAGTGGCGGACGATCTCCGGTTCGGAGATCTCCGGGAGCTCGGCGGGACGCTCGCGCAGTAGGGCCTTCGGGATCAGCTCCTCCAGGGGACGCTCGGGCACTCCGGCCTCGGGCATCGTCGCGGCGCGGCGGCCCTCGATCGAGCGCTCGTAGATCGTCGTCGCGGCCCCGCGCTGCATGGGGGTGCCGCCGTCGACCGTGGTCGGCGCCCGGTCCGTCATGCGACCCCCGCCACCTTCGCCTCTCGCAGGTCCGCGACCGCGGCGCCGAGGACCTCCGCCAGCCGATCGATGTCGGCGCGGCTTCGGCGCTCGGTGATCGCGACGAGCAGGCCGTTCTCATGCTCCGGGTACTCGCGGGCCGAGCGGATACCCCGCGCAGATCCCCTCCGCGGCGCACCGCTCGAGCACCTGGTCGACCGGGGCGTCGAGCGAGACGGCGAACTCCCTGACCACGGGGGCGTCGTGGAGGAGCTCCACCCCGTCGAGTGCGGCCAGGGCATCCCGCGCGTACGCCGTCCGCCTGACGAGCAGCTCGCCGAGCTCGACGAACCCGCGCTTGCCGAGCCAGGCGAGATGGATCATCCCGGCGAGGGCGTTGAGCGCCTGGGCGGTGCAGATGTTGTGAGTCGCCTTCTCGCGCCGAATGTGCTGCTCGCGCGTCTGGAGGGTGAGGACGAAGCCGCGCCGGCCGTCGACGTCGGTCGTCTCGCCCGCGATCCGGCCCGGCATCCGCCGGATGTGCTCCTCAGTCGCGCAGAAGAACCCGAACGACGGCCCGCCGAAGTCCAGCCTGTTCCCGAGTGGCTGTCCCTCACCCACCGCGACGTCCGCGCCGCACTCCCCGGGCGGCTTCAGGATCGAGAGAGCGATCGGATCGCACGCGACGATTACCAGCGCACCGTGCTCCTTCGCCTTGGCGCCGAGCGCCACGACGTCCTCGACGGCGCCGAGGAAGTTCGGCTGCTGGAGGAAGACGGCGGCGGTCTCGTCGTCGATCGCCTCGGCCAGCGCAGCGGCGTCCGTGACACCGTCCTTGAGAGGGCTCTCGATCAGCTCGGAGCCGTATCCGGCGCCGTAGGTGACCAGGGACTCCCGGCTGTGCGGATGGACACCGCGGGAGGCGACGAGCTTCGTGCGCCCGGTCGCCCCGATCGCCAGGTAGGCGGCCGACGCCACGGACGAGGGGCCCTCGTAGAGCGCGGCATTGGACACCGGCAGCCCGGTCAGCTCCGACATCGCCGTCTGGAACTCGAACATCACCTGTAGCCCGCCCTGGGAGATCTCCGGCTGGTACGGCGTGTACGGGGTGAGGAACTCGGATCGGCTCGTGATCGCGTCGACGATCGCCGGCACGTAGTGGTCGTACATCCCGGCCCCGAGAAAGCTCGTCTCGACCTCGGCATGCGCGTTCCGCTCCGCGAGCGCGGCGAGGCGGTCGTAGACCTCGGACTCGGGCTTCCCGTCGGGCAGATCCAGCGGCCGATCGAGCCGAAGGGCCTCGGGAATGTCCTCGAACAGCTCGTCGATCGAGCCGGCCCCGATCGCGTCGAGCATCTCCTGGCGGTCCTTGTCCGTCGCTGATGTGTACCGGCTCACAGACGACTCATCGTAGTGACCGGCCCCGAGGCCCATTTCCCCGTGCCTCGGGCCGCGCGAAGCACAGGCCCGCTCGTCCTACAGTGCGCGGGTATGGATCGCGAGTCGCTCAAGGACGGGATCCGCGCGGGAACACCGGTCGCGATCGCAGTCGCACTGGTCGCGATCTCGTTCGGTGTGCTCGCGGAGCCCGTTGTCGGCGCCGGGGCGACCCTCGCGCTGTCGGCGCTCGTCTTCGCCGGCTCGGCCCAGTTCGGGTCGGTGGCGGTGCTCGGTGCGGGCGGCGGGCTGGCGGCGGCGGTGACGGCCGCCGTTCTGTTGAACGCCCGCTACCTGCCGATGGGGATTGCACTGGCGCCGTCCCTGCGCGGTGGCTGGCTTCGCCGCGCCGCATACGGGGAGGCGATGATCGACGCCTCCTGGGCGATGGCGAGCCGCGGTGGAGGTCGCTTCGACCCCGACTTCCTGGTCGGCGCCACCCTGCCCTCCTATCCCGCCTGGGTGGGGGGGACGGCGATCGGTGCCTTCGCCGGCGATGTGGTCGGCGATCCCGCCGACCTCGGCCTCGACGTTCTCTTCCCCGCCTTTTTCCTCGCACTTCTCCTCGGCGGCGAACTGCGCGGCGACCGCACCGCCGTGCTGGTCGCGGCGCTCGGCGCGGGGACGGCGCTCGTTCTGACGCCGCTCACGCCCGCCGGGGTACCGGTGATCGCCGCCGGAGCGGCGGCGCTGCTCGGGCTCGGGCGCCGGGCAGGCAGGGTGCCACATGATCGCGCGGGGGAGCATCCTGAGATCGAGGGGGATCCAGTTGGCTGAGGAGTGGGTGCTGGTCGGCTGGCTCATCGTCACAACTGCCGCGATTCGCGCGTCGGGCCCGGTGGCGCTGGGAGGACGTCGGCTCCCCGCAAGCGCGATGAACGTGATCGGCCTGCTTGCGCCCGCCCTGCTCGCGGCGCTGGTGGTGACCGAGACGTTCCGCGGAGAGGGATCCGAGCTGACCCTGGACGAGCGGGCGCTGGGGGTTGCGGGCGCCGGCGCCGTCCTCCTCCTGCGCGGCAGCATCGTTGCGGCGATGGTGGTGGCGATGGCCCTGACCGCGGGGGCCCGGGCGCTGATCGGCTGAGCGGGGGCCGAGAGGCGGCTAGTCGGACTCCTCGAGCATCTTCTTGTAGGCGGCCGCGTCCATCAGCGCATCGACCTCGGACGGATCGGAGAGCTTTACCTTCGCCATCCAGCCCTCGCCGTAGGGGTCCTCGTTGATCTTCTCGGGGTTCTCGGCGACCGCCGAGTTGACCTCGGTCACCTCGCCGGAGAGCGGCGCGTAGACGTCAGAGACCGCCTTCACCGATTCGACCTCGGCGTAGGACTCGTCCTTCTTCACCTCCGTGCCGACCTCGGGCGGCTCGAAGAAGACGACCTCGCCGAGTGCGTCCTGCGCGTACCAGGTGATCCCGAAGGTCGCCTGGTCTCCCTCTATCCGCACCCAGTCGTGCTCGGGGTGGTAGCGAAGGTCTTCGGGGTACGTCTCCTCGGCCACGCCGGAAACCTAATCCTTCGAGTAGAGCGGTGCCTTGCGCACCTCCGCCGGCCGCCGCTTTCCGCGCACGTCGATCTCGATCTGCGTCCCGGGTTCCGCCACGCCGCTTCGGACGTACCCCATCCCGATGCCGACCTCGAGGCAGGGTGACAGCGTCCCGCTCGTCACCTCTCCGACGTTCTCGCCGTCCTTGAGGATCGGGTTCCCCTGGCGGGGAATGCCCGCTCCTGTGATCACGAACGGCCGCAGGATCTGCTGCGGCCCCTCCTCCCGGACCCGCCGGCATGCCTCGCAGCCGACGAATCCCGTCTCCTCCTTCACGCACCAGCCGAGGCCTGCCTCGATCGGGGTCCGCTCCTCGGTGAGGTCGTTGCCGTACAGGCAGTAGTTGACCTCGAGCCGAAGGGTGTCCCGGGCGCCGAGTCCGGCCGGGCCGGCGCCGGCGTCGAGCAGCGCGTCCCAAACCCTTCGGGCGTCGTCGGGCGCCATCAGCACCTCGACCCCGTCCTCGCCCGTGTACCCGGTGCCGCAAACGAGGGCCGGGGCGCCGGCGACCTCCAGCTCGGCGGTCCTGAATCGCGCCGGCAGCTCGCCCTCGGCAATTCCGGCGACGATGCCACGCGCCTCGGGCCCCTGGACGGCGAGCATCGCGTAGTCCGAGATCCGGTCGCGAACCTCGGCCTCGAACTCGACAGCGTGTGCCTCGAACCACTCCAAGTCACGCTCGTGGTTGGAGGCGTTGGTGACGGTGAGATAGCGGTCCTCGTCGAGCCGGTAGGTGAACAGGTCGTCCAGCACGCCGCCGTCCTCGCGGCACAGGCAGGCGTACTGGGCGCCGCCCACCGCGATCCTCGAGATGTCGTTCGTGAGCAGCCGCTGAAGCAGCTCCGCCGCGCCGGGCCCCTCCGTCTCGATCTCGCCCATGTGGGAGACGTCGAAGACACCACACGCCCTCCGGACGCGAAGGTGCTCCTCGCGGATGCCGTCGTACTGGACCGGCATCTCCCACCCGGCGAACGGGACCAGCTTCGCGCCGGCATCGACGTGGGCGTCGTAGAGGGGAGTCCTCTTCAGCGTCCCTGCTTCCACGTCCCCGCACGATACTGCCGGGCATGGGCCTGACCGAAGGGGAGCTGATCGCCCGGCTGCGCCGCAACAACGAGGCGCTCAACCGGATGCACTCAGTCGCTACTTCAGGAAGTCCGGAACGTCGATCTCCGACTCCGAGATCCGGAGGTCGCTGAGCGTCTCGCGGCCCCCGCGGGCGGGCGTAGGACGACGCGCCTCGGCCGACCGGGCGGTGAACTCGGGCGCCCTGGCGATCATCTCAAAGCCCTCGAAGCCGGTCGCGATCACGGTCACGCGGACCTCCTCGTGCATCGAGGAGTCGACGACTGCCCCGAAGACGATGTTCGCGTTCGCGTCGGCGGCCTGAATCGCGAGGCGCGCGGCCTCGTTCACCTCGAAGAGGCCGAGGTCCTCGCCGCCGGTCACGTTCAGCAGCATTCCCTTCGCGC
The DNA here is from genome assembly GCA_963808565.1 of uncultured Solirubrobacterales bacterium. Taxonomy (GTDB): domain Bacteria; phylum Actinomycetota; class Thermoleophilia; order Solirubrobacterales; family 70-9; genus DASUPK01. The sequence continues at coordinate 10,522 of CAWEGM010000005.1, read as the reverse complement.
CGTCGATCTTCTCCTCGATCAGCGGCGAGGTGATCGCGGCCTTGGCCGCCTCGACGGCACGGTTCTCACCGGTGCCGCTGCCGACGCCCATCAGCGCCGAGCCGGCCTGATGCATGACCAGGCGGACGTCGGCGAAGTCGAGGTTGATCAGGCCGGGAATCGTGATCAGGTCGGTGATGCCCTGGACGCCCTGCCGGAGGATGTCGTCGGCCTCGCGGAACGCCTCGAGGATCGTGGTCCGCCGCTCGACGATCTGCAGGAGCTTCTCGTTCGGGACGGTGATCAGGGTGTCGACCTCCTTGCGCAGGCGGTCGATTCCCTCCTCGGCTTGGGCCATCCGCTTCTTGCCCTCGAACTCGAACGGCTTGGTGACAGCGCCGACGGTGAGGGCGCCGATCTCCTGCTTCGCGATCTCGGCGATCACGGGGGCCGCACCGGTTCCGGTGCCGCCGCCCTCGCCGCAGGTGATGAAGATCATGTCCGCGCCCTTCAGCGCATCCTTGATCTCGTCGCGGGACTCTGCCGCCGCGCCCGCACCCACTTCGGGATTGGCGCCCGCACCCAGGCCCTTTGTCAGGTTGTGGCCGATTCCGATCTTGACATCGGCGTCACAGGCCTGAAGTGCCTGCGCGTCGGTATTGACGGCGACGAACTCGACGCCACGAAGGCCCGCGTCGACCATCCGGCTGACGGCGTTGGAGCCGCCGCCGCCGACACCGACGACCTTGATCACGGCCAGGTATGAAGTCTCCATGTGTTGGTCCTACTCCGAGCCCCATCGAGGGCGATGAACTGAATCAGGGCAAAGGGTACGCACTTTCCGGGCGTGCGCAAGCCTGTACCCTCAAGTCTCGCTTGAGACTTTCAGTGGGGTGAGTCTCGTGTCGAGGTCGAGGTCCAGGGTTGGTTGAGGGGGGTGAAAATCCCTGCAATTTGCGGATTTCTGGAGCGGCCATCAGGACCATTTTTCGACGTCCGATTCGAGAGTCCCCCCGGCCCCGATCGATGAATTTGGCGTTGCAGGTTCCTCAGCCGCCCGACACCGGGCGCTCCGGAACGCTCACGTCGAGATATGACGGCGATCCCCGCTCCTCGCTGGAGAGGACGGCGACGGCCGCGGACCACTTGTCCTCGGCGCGCAACCCGTCGCCGAAGAGCAGCGCCGGTGCCCCCTCCAGGTCGACCACGACCCCGCCATCCTCCTCCTCCCAGGCGGATCCCTCGAGTCGCTCCCGGAGGGCGTCGGGGGTCGCCCCGAGGATCGTGGCCTGCGCACCGGAGCGCTCGTCCACGCGGGCGCCGGCGGCCGAGGCGCCCTCGATTCGCGGGAGCTCCTTCGGGTCAACGCTGAGGCCGACGAGCAGATAGCCGTCGGGCGAGACCGCGATCTGGCGCCCCCTGACCGTTGCGACGGCGACCGGGAGGCGCTCGCGCACGGTCACCTCGAGGCCGTGCGGGAAGTCGCTGTCCGCCCTGACCGAGGCCACCGTGGGAAACTGCGCGACGGCCGCGGCGAGCTCGTCGTCCTTCAGGTGAAGCGTCGTCATCCCTCCCGCCGCCTGGGCGACGGCCTCGCCGATCTCGCGTTGGCTGGTCGTGGCCCCCGTCAGGCGCACCTCGTCGATCGAGAACCAGGACAGGTTCCGAAACCAGAGCATGTATCCGGCGTAGAGCGCGACCGCGATCACGGCCCCGGCGATGAGCCGGCGGCGCAGGACCTCGCCGCGCGAGACGGCCCGCCGACGCGTGCCGGCCCGCCGACGTGAGCCGGCGCGCATGCGCCCGCCGTGGCGTCGAAGCGGCCCGGTTCCGCTCAGCGCCCGAGTTGCCATCGCTCGGGCCAGCTGACGTCGCCCAGCACCTGGACCTCGGGCTCGAGGACGACGCCGAAGCGCTCCTGTACACGGCGGCGGGCCTCTGCCATCACGGCGAGCACGTCCTGGGTCGTCGCTTCAGCGGCGTTCTCGACGAAGTTCGCGTGCTTCGGCGACAGGCGCGCCCCGCCGACCTGGAGTCCGCGGCAGCCGGCCTCATCGAGGAGCTGGCCTGCCGAGCGTCCTTCTGCGCGCGGATCCTCCGGGTTCATGAAGGTGGAGCCGAAGGTCTTGATCCCGGACGGCTGGGCCTCCTTCCGCCGTGTGCGCATGTCGGCCATCGTTGACTTCACATCAGCCGGATTCGACTCTTCGAGGTGAAAGCCTGCCCGCGAGACCACCTCCCGATCGGCGATCTCCGAGCCCCGGTAGCGGAAGCCGAGCTGGTCCGGTATGCGACGCTCGGCTCCCTCGGCCCTGCAGATCGTCACCCACTCGAGAACCCGGCCGAGCTCGCCTCCATAGGCGTTGGCGTTCATCCGCACAGCACCCCCGACGGTGCCGGGAATGTTGACGCCGAACTCCAGCCCGGTCAGCCCCCACCCCGCCGCCCGTGCCGCCGCCGACGGGAGCCTGGCGCCTCCGCCGGCGACCACCCGGACGCCGTCCCGCTCGACCGTCGCGAGACCCCCCGCAAGCTTCAGAACGAGCCCTCGGAAGCCCTCGTCGGCGACCAGCAGGTTGGAGCCCGAGCCGACGATCCCGATCGCGAGGCCCTCGCGATCGGCCCATGCGAGCAGCTCCACGATCTTCTCCTCGGATTCCGCCTTCGCGAAGTGATCTGCGGGGCCCCCCACCCTGATCGTGGTGAGCCGCGCGAGCGGGTAGTCGTCCTCGACGCCCGCCGGCCTGCGCCCGCTCACCGTGCTTCCCCGTTCACGAGAGCCTCGCCCAGCTTGTTGATATCGCCGGCGCCGATCGTGATCAGCACATCCCCATCCCCCAGCCTTGGCCCCAGTGCCTGGACTGCGGCGTCCGCGCTGGGCAGCCACCACACCCGCCCGCCGCGCGCGTGGTCGGAGGCGGCCTCGGCCACCATCAGACCGCTCACGCCGGCGAGTGGACCGACCGGTTCCTCCCGGGCCGGGTACACCTCGAGCACGGCGACCTCGTCTGCAGCCGCGAGCGCCGCCCCGAGCTCGGTGGCGAGGGCCTTGGTCCGCGAATAGAGGTGGGGCTGGAACACCGCGATCAGTCGCCGCGGGGCGAGCTCTCGGGCGGCCTCGAGCGTCGCCGCGACCTCCGTTGGGTGATGGGCGTAGTCGTCATAGATCCTGGCGCCGTTCACCTCGCCCTTCGCCTCCATCCGGCGCGCGACGCCCGGGAAGTCGCGCAGCGCCTCGGCGCCGGCCTCCGCATCCGCCCCGGTGGCAGCCAGCGCACCGAGCGTCGCGAGCGCGTTGGCGACGTTGTGCCGCCCCGGGACTCGGAGCTCGACCGCGGTGTCGATCCCCGCGCCGACAGCGCGGAACCGGGTGCCGCCACCCTGGGTCGCCTCGATCCCGGTCGCGACTAGATCCGCGTCCACGGGCGGCTCCCCGGCACGAGGCTCGAGAGCGAACCGGACCACTCTCTGCGCCTCCTGGCCCGGCAGCCGGACATCCGCTCCGGTCACGAGGGCGGCGGAGGGAGCCGCGAACGCCGAGAACGCCTCGGAGAGCTCCGCGAGCGAGGACCAACGGGAATGGTGGTCGAGCTCGAGGTTCGTGACGACGGCGACCTCGGGCCGAAGCCGAAGGAAGCTCGCGTCGCTCTCGTCCGCCTCGGCGACCACCCATTCGCCCTCCCCCAGCGCCGCGTTGGCCGGCTCACCGCTCGGGCCGGCCCCGGTCAGCTCTCCCCCGAGAAAGAAGGACGGATCGGCGCCCGTCGCCCGCAGCGCCCAGACGCACATCGCGGTAGTCGTAGTCTTGCCGTGAGTCCCGGCGATCGCCAGCAGACGCCCCCGGTCACAGAGCTCGGCGAGCAGCTTGCCCCGGTGGATCACGTTCTGACCGCGCTCGCGCGCATGGACGAGCTCGGGGTTGTCTTCGGCGATCGCAGTCGAGACCACCACATCTGCGTCGGCGGGGACCGATTCCGCGTCGTGCCCGAGGGTCGGCACGATGCCGGCGGCGCGGAGCCGCTCGATATATGAGGACTCCGCCCTGTCCGAGCCGGTGACCTCCGCGCCCAGGCGCGCCGATACGAGCGCCAACCCGCTCATCCCGGCTCCGCCGATCCCGATGAAGTGAAGCCGGCGGCCCTTCACGGTCTCATCCCTCCTCCGCCGCCGCGAGCACCTCGTGGGCGATCCGCTCCGCGGCGTCCGGCTTCGCGAGATGGCGCGCGGCCGAGCTCATGTCGCGCAGGCGATCCTCGTCGGAGAGGAGCTCGGAGATCGCGGCCTGGAGCCGCTCGGGGGTGAGCTCGCGATCGGGGATCACCACCGCCGCGCCCCCCTTCTCCATCCACCGCGCGTTGGTGTCCTGGTGGTGCCCGGTCGCGTGTGGGTACGGCACGAGGATGGCGGGGCGGCCCGCCGCGGCGATCTCCATCACCGATCCGCCCGCCCTGCCCACGACGATGTCCGCAGCGGCCAGAACGTCGCCGAGGTCGGGTTCGTACTCGATCAGCATGTATCTCTCGGGGCGCCCGTGCTCCTCCCAGAGGCGCCGAAGCTCCGGATAGTCGCGGCGGCCCGCGATGTGGAGGACCCACGGCTGGCCGACGTGGTCGTGCGGAAGGCCGTGCTCGGCCCCCGCGAACGCCTCGATGGCGGCGATGTTGATCGACCTCGCCCCGAGGCTGCCGCCCACGACCGTGACGCAGTCGGCGGGCTCGGGGATGCCGAAGCGCCTGCGGGCGGTCGCGGCATCGGCCTCGAGCACCGCCCGCTGGACCGGCCGGCCGGTGACGAGATAGGGCCCGCCATCGCGCCCGGGGATCGGGAAGGCGAGGCAGATGCGGTGGGCGCGACGACCGAGAAGGCGGTTGGCGAGGCCCAGGCGGCTGTCGGCCTCGGTGAGGACCAGGGGAAGGCCCATCCGGACCGCGGCGAGGCCGACCGGCCCGGCCACGTAGCCTCCGCCTCCGAGAACGACGTCCGCACCGCGAGCCTCGAGCACGTGGCGTGCGGCGCCGACCGCACGCCCGGCCTGCCACGCCGCCGCGGCCGCCTTCAGCGGATTTCGTCGGTCAAGCCCGCTCACCCTGAGGAAGTCGATCTGGTACCCGGCCGTCGGAACCAGCTCCGCCTCGGCGCGGTCGCGGGTCCCGAGGAAGCTGACCGCGGCGCCCTCAGCGCGAAGCGCGTCGGCGACGGCGATCGCCGGCACGACGTGCCCCGCCGTGCCGCCGGCCGCTATCACGACTCGTGCCACTTGCTACGCGCTTTCTCCTATTCCCATTACGGGTTGCTCGTCGCTTCGCTCCGAGCACCCTCGCATTACCGCCGCCGATCACGCGCAGTCTCGCAGGGCCCCCGGCCGGGGACCGTCGCGCACGTGACCCGCCGCCCTCGCGGCCGGAGCGCCGCCGGCCTGCGGCCTGCTTCGCGGGGCGCCGCGCGACGTTCAGGATCAGGCCCGCCGAGGCGAGCGTGATCACGAGACTCGTCCCGCCGTATGAGACGAACGGCAAGGGCACGCCCGTGAGTGGAGCCAACCCCAGCACCGCGAACAGGTTCAGAGCCGCCTGAGCCAGGATCAGCGACGTGAGACCGCCGGCAACCAGCTTGCTGAACCGGTCGCGGGCCCGGTGGGCCGCCCGTAGCCCGGCGTAGCCGAACATTCCGAACAGCCCGATCAGCACGAACATCCCGGCGAGACCGAGTTCCTCGCCGATCACAGCGGCGATCATGTCCGTGTGTGCCTCGGGTAGGTACGAGGCCTTCTGCACGCTCTCGCCGAGGCCGACGCCGAAGATTCCGCCGGAGCCGACCGCGATCGTCGCCTGCTTGCTCTGGAACCCGCCGCCCCCCGGGTCCGCACCGGGGTTGAGGAACCCCGTCAGGCGCTCCTGCTGGTAGGGATTGGCGGCGATCATCGTCAACCCGATCAGGCCGATCGCGAGCCCCACCGGTGCGAGCGTCCGCGCCCGCACCGCCGCGAGGAAGAGCACCGCGCAGACCGCGGAGGCGATGATGATCGAGGTACCAAGGTCCGGTTGCATCGAGATCAGGAGAAGGGCGCCGCCCACCACCAGCAGGTAGGGGGCGAGCCCGCGCAGATCGCGCGCCCGGCGCGGCTCCGCCGCGAGCAGGTGGGCGCCGTAGAGGACCAGCGAGAGCTTCGCAAGCTCCGATGGCTGGAATTGGAGGGCGCCCGCCCCGATCCACCGCTGGGCTCCGTTGACGGTCTGCCCGACCCCCGGAGCGAGGACCGCCATCAGCAGGAGGAAGGAGGCGAGGAGCATGAGCGGGGTGAGGGTCCGCGCGGCGGCGAGCCCCCGCAGCGCGAGCACCCTCATCATGCAGAGGCCGATCACGCCGAAGACGAGCGTGCGCTCGAGGTAGTGGAAGCCGTTCCCTTCTCCGGTCAGCAGCGAGCGAGCGGAGCTTGCGCTGAAGACCATCACGGCGCCGAATGCGAGCAGACAGAGCGTCGCGGTCAACAGGAGCGAGTACTCCAGCGGCGGTGGCTGCTGCCGCTGCTTCCGCTCGCCCCGGCGCAGGCTCATCGAAGTCCCTCCACCAGCTCGCGGAAGCGCTCGCCGCGCGCCTCGAAGTCCTCGAACGCGTCGAAGCTCGCGCACGCCGGCGAGAGCAGGACGACCTCTCCAGACTTCGCCCGCTTCGAGGCCGCCTCGACGGCCCGGTCCAGGGTCCCGGAATGCTCGATCGTGACGCCGGCCTCGGCGACCGGCGCGAGCTCCTCGGCCAGCCGCTCCGCCGCCTCGCCGATCAGATAGCAGGCGACGCAGCTCCGTTTGACGGGCTCGACGAGGGGCGCGAAGCTCTCCTGCTTCGGCCGTCCCCCGGCGATCAGATGCACGCCTCCGTCGAACGACTCGAGCGCCGCGACCGCCGACGCTACGTTCGTCGCCTTGGAGTCGTTCACGTAGAGGAGCCCATCGATCTCGGCGACCCGCTCGAGCCGGTGCGGGACACCCTCGAAGCTCCGCAGCCCGTCGGCGACCGAGTCGCGCGGAAGACCGGACGCGAGCGCCGCTGCGGCCGCCGCCATCGCGTTCTCGATGTTGTGAGCGCCCAGCAGGCGCAGCTCGTCGGCCCGGATCAGCGGCTCGTCGTCGGCGAAAATGACGCCGTCGGCGACGCTCACCTCGCAGTCCGGGTCGGCCGCCGTTGATTCGCCGGCGGTGTTTGTGGCCGGCGTTGATGGTGGGCAGAAGCGCACCCTACGGGCACAGCCGCCGATGTCCCGGTCACGCAGCTCGGGCGTGTCCCCGTTGAAAACCGCGACGTCGTCGTTTCCCTGGTTGGCGAAGATCCGGAGCTTCGCGTCGAGATAGGCATCGAGGGTCCCGTGGCGGTCCAGGTGGTCCGGCGCGACGTTGACCAGGACCGCGGTCTCGGCCGAGAACAGCGAGGAGTCCTCGAGCTGGAAGCTCGAGGACTCGCAGACGACCGTCGCCTCCGGGTCTACCTCGCCGACGAGGCTCGCCAGAGGGGTACCGACGTTTCCGGCCACCGCGACCGCCCTGCCGGCGGTCCGATACAGGTGGCCGATCAGCTCCGTCGTCGTCGTCTTGCCGTTCGTCCCGGTGACCCCGCAGAAGACGTTCGGGATCAGCCTCCAAGCGAGCTCGAGCTCGCCGGTGACCTCCATCCCCCGCTCGCGCGCGGCCGCGACCACCGGGGCGTCCTGAGGGACGCCGGGGCTCTTCACCAGCGTTCGAGCACGCGTAAGCAGCCGTGTTCCATCCACGCCCAGATGGACTTCGACGCCCGCCCCCTCCAGCCCTTCCGCCTCCCTCGGGTACCCCGAATCGACCCCGATCACGGTCTCGCCGCGCGCGGCGAGCAGCCGCGCGACCGCGGCGCCGGATCGGGCGAGCCCGACCACCAGGTAGGGGCCGCGCGGCAACGGTGGACGAGGTTTGAGGGGGCGGCGATCAGCCGCCATCCGATTCGGGCCGGTCTGGTTCACATAACGATCTTCGCTAACGCCAGGCGTCCCCCTGCCTGCCGCCAGGCTGCGGGCCCGTGAGCGCCAGGAAGCAGGTCGTGGAGCGCTAGAGCGGAAAGGAGGCCTTTGACGGAGCGATCGAGAACGACGCGCTCTTCTGTGACGTCTTCGAATTCCGCGAGAACCGGATCAGCGAGGACGCGGCGGGTACGGCGACTTCTTCTGGATACTGCCTCGGGATGTCGGAGAGGATCGAGAGCGGCGGGCGTCGTGCTCAACTTTGAGCTCACGACCGAGACCGAGGGCAAGAGCGCCCTCGTCAGGATCCGCGGCGACCTCGACCTTCAGGTCGTCGACCAGGTGACCGAAGCGCTCGCCAAGGTCGAGGCGGATGAACCCGAGCTACTCGTGATCGACCTGAGCAAGCTGAGCTTCATGGACTCGAGTGGCATGGGGGTGGTTGCCGCCGCCCACCTCCGCGCCCAGGAGGGGGGTCGGGAGTTCGCGGTCGTCATCCCCCCCGCCGGGGTGAGACAGGCATTCGAGCGCACCAAGCTCACCCAGGTGATGACGGCCACCGACGATCTCGCAAGCGTCTACCCCTAGCAGAGGACCTCTTCCCCGACGCGATGGTCCGGGGGTCGGCCGAAGAACCGCGTGTACCAATCGATGCTGGCGTCGAGATCGGATACCGGGACACCGGCGAAGAGGTCGGTGATCGCGCTCATCCGAAGGGGCGATGCTACGGCACCAAGCGCGGACCGCTGCAGCCGCTCTAGGGCCGGACCTCCAGGTAGGCGATTCGGCGCGGATCGGAGCGGAACCGGCGCGACTCGCGCGCCACCACGATCCACACCATGCCGAGCGCCTTGCCGCCATAGGTGAACGGAGCGTCCGCCGGAATCTGGAACTCGACCTGCTGGGTCGGTGACGCCGGGTCGATCTGCGCGGGCTCCTTCACCAGGTCCGCCCATTGCGTCTCGCGGACGTAGTCGGTGTCTCCATCACTGCGGTTACGGGTCACCTCGACGTCGTATCCGACCTGGCAGAACAGACCGACCTCGAGCGTGCTCCGACTGGCATCGGGGTCGCCGATCGCGACATCCAGCGCGAACGAATCGCCCCGGCGAAGCGCGAAGGGGCTCGCCGCGATCTCGACGTCCCACTTCCCGGAGCCCTTGATCCTCGGCTCGGCAGGGAACGTCGGCCCGGGCCAGGCGCTCAGGTCGGGATTCACCGGCACCGCCCAGGTGATCGTCTTGTCGAGGCCCGCGGCGATGTCAGTCTCGAGAACGAGCGACCAGGTGAGCGTTCCCATCCCCTCGGTGGCCGGGTCATCCCAGTTCGGCAGAGCGTCATCGGGCAGTCGCAGCTCGAAGGGAATCTCCTGCCCACGGTCGAGCGGCCCCTCGTGCAGCGGCTCGATCGCATCGTTCGTAGTCGCCCCGGCGAAGTCGGGCGAACGGTCGATGTACTTGAGATAGGCGTTCATCGACCGGAGCTTCTCGACCGGCTCCTCGGCCTCCAGCACCCCCTTGACCGTGTCGCCGGGGCCGTAACCCTCGCCGGCGAAGCGCGGAACTAACGTGGCCTGCTTGGTTGCCATTGCGGACCTCCTGTCCGTTGGACCACCACCCTATGGCCCGATCGACTGCTGGTAAAGGGTGAAACCGATCCCCGAGCACGCGCCGGCGATGATCCAGAAGCGGAGCATGATCTTGGTCTCCGACCAGGCCATCAGCTCGAAGTGGTGGTGGATCGGAGCCATGAGGAGGATGCGGCGGCGGAACATCTTGAAGAACGCGACCTGTAGCGCGACCGAGAGCGCCTCGATCACGAAGATCCCGCCGGTGATGATCAGGAGGATCTCGGTCTGGGTCATCACCGCAATCGCGCCGATCGCCCCGCCGAGGCCGAGTGAGCCCGTATCCCCCATGAAGATCGACGCCGGAAAGGCGTTGAACCACAGAAATCCGATGCATCCGCCGACGAGGCACGCGCAGAGCAGCGAGAGGTTGTGCTCGCCCGCCGTGATGAAGGTGATCGACGTGTAGGCGAGGAGGACGATGGCGCAGCAGCCCGCGGCGAGCCCATCGAGTCCGTCGGTGAGGTTGACGGCGTTGCTCGCCCCGGCGAGCACGAGGAAGATCACGGCCGGGTAGAGGAAGTCCGGGATGTCGAGCGCCTCGTCGGAGACGCGCAGCTCCAGGCTCGAGTCCAGTCCGACCTCGTGCTTGGCGACGTACCAGAGGCCGAGAGCGAGGCCGAGCTGGAGCAGCAGCTTCGAGCGGGCGGACAGGCCGAGCGAGCGGCGCTTGACGATCTTGAGGTAGTCGTCGCCGAACCCGATCGCCGCGCATCCGAGGGCCACCCCGAAGACGGCGAGGCTCTGCGTATCGCGGTCCGAGAGCACGAGGTACGGGATCGAGATCGCCGTGAAGATGATCAGGCCGCCCATGGTCGGTGTCCCCGCCTTCTCGTGGTGCTCCTCGGGGCCCTCCTCGCGGATGTGCTGGCCGAACTCCTTGAGCCGCAGGTACTCGATGAAGCGCGGCCCGAGGAAGATGCAGATCAGCATCG
>CAWEGM010000004.1:0-53967 GCA_963808565.1 uncultured Solirubrobacterales bacterium | reverse complement strand
CGGGGCTGAAACCCGCGGAGCGCAGCCTTCGCGGCAGGAAATAGCCGTGGCGCACGGCAAAGGAGGAGCGCAATGAGGAGGACACCGATGAAGAAGCTGCACTACCGCTCTCGCTGCTGGCACTCGGGGCGCTCGGGCTGGTCGCCTGCGGAGGCGACGACGATGAGGGCACCCCGGCGGAGGCGAAAGTCCCCCCGGACACCACGGCGGAGGCGAGATTTTCCCGAAGACGACGACGGAGGCGAAACCTCCCCCGATCTCCCCGGAGCTGATGCAGGCGCTCAGGCGGGACGCCAACACATGGGCATCGCTCTTCGCTGTCAGGGAGTGCAACGGGTACATGGGCCAGCCACTCTGCGAACGAATTGACCCGGCGTCGGCGGCGTTTCAGGAGTCGTTCGCAGACGCGACGGTCGAGGACATCAAGTACAAGGGCATCGAGCAGGTCGGTGGGCCCCTCGGCTCCATCCACCTAGCGGCTGTCACGTACTCGAATGGCGTGGTGGTCGTGTTCGGCGGGGGGCGGCCAGAGCTCGAGCTCCCCGCGGGGTCGTGCCCAGGATCGAGTGGAGATTGCACTTGGGCCCTCGCGGACGTGGAATCGAATCGCCGCTTCATCCAAGCCGCCACCGGGTAGCGGGAGCAGGCGGAGCAGTCACTGCCGCTTGGCGCGAGATGCAAGCGCCTGCTCGACAAGCGCGGCACTCCTCGAGGTTGCGCTCGCTTTTCGCGCTCGGGTAAGGTCGCGAGCCTCGTGCTGGACGCCTAGGGTTGCAAAAGGGTTGCAGTCGACGGTCAAGCTGATCCCCGGCATCGCTACGAATCCACCGGAAAGGCGCCGTATGCAGCACCTTTGAGAATGGGCCGTACAGGGATCGAACCTGTGACCTTGAGATTAAGAGTCTCCTGCTCTACCAGCTGAGCTAACGGCCCTGGGAGGGCGGAATTATAGGAAGGGGCGAGAGGTTCCCGGCGGACCCGCCGAGCGCACCGGACGGGCCGCTAGAGGCCGCCCCCCGAGCTGAGGCCGCCGCCCAGTCCGCCGAGCGGGTTGTCCCCGCCCGTCGCACCGCCGCCCGTCGCACCGCCGGATGCCTGCTGCTCCTTGGTCAGCTGGGCGATCGCTGTCTGGAGCTGTGTCCCGAGCTGCTCCACATTCTTCAGCTGCGTCTGGATCTCCTCCGGCATTCCCGCCCTGCGCCCCTTGCGCCTGGGTCGCCGCCTGATCCCCGCCGCCCTTGTCGCCGGCGAGGTAGAGGTAATACGCCAGTCGCGTGTAGTTCGCGCTGGTCGGCTGCTTCACGATCAGGACGCGCTGCGTGTCCGCGGCCGCCTTCCAGTTCGCTACCGCCGCGCTCACCTCGGTGAGCGCGTCCGGCCCGGTCGTCGCGGTTCTGGCCTCGTTGAAAGCCGTCGCCGCCAGCGCATCGAAGGTCTGGTACGCGATCAGGGCCACACCGGGATCGATGTTGGACTTGCTCGCCTTCAGGTACCTGTTCCAGGCGTCGGCGCTCTGCTGGAGCTCCTGCTCGCCGTCGCTCGTCAGGGCCCCGTTCTCGTCGACGTTCTGCACCCCGGCGGAGTAGTGGAGCTGGACGAGCTCCGCCAGCGCGACGGTGTCGTTGGGATTGACGACCAGCTTCTGATCCTGCGCCTCGATGTCCTCCTTGAACGGGTTGTCCGGAGCATCCCCGCCCCCGCCCCCGAACAGGTCGCCGATCCCGCCGCCTGTACCGCTGCCGACGCCGAAGAACACGAAGCTGATCGCGAACACGGCGGCCAGGGTCCCGAAGACGATTTGGACGACGCGGCGGCGACGCCCGGTCTGAAGGTCGAAAAGCACGAGGCGGAAGCCTAGACGGTCACCTAAGCGGGACGCTAAGCGGGACGCTAAGCGGGTCCGCTCGGCGGCGGCTCGGAGGCCGGTCCACCGGAGGGTGGCTCTGAGACGGCGAGCGGTTCCGGCTCAAGAGCCGGCTCGGGAGGCCGGTCGAAGATTCGTGCCAGGATCAGGCTCGCCTCGAACAGGACCACGAGCGGGATCATCGAGAGCAGCATCGTCATCGGGTCGGTGCCGGGCAGGAGCATGGCGATCACCGCGATCACGAGGATCGCGTAGCGCCGGTTCTGCGCGAGCTGCTTCGGGGTGACGATCCCGAGCCGGGTGACGGCGAGGATCCCGACCGGCGTCTGGAAGATCAGGCCCATCAGCCCGAGGGTGGTCGTCACGAAGCTGTAGTAGTCGCGAGCCCGCACCTCGATCTGGAACTCCGACTCGTTGAAGTTCAAAAGAAATTGAGTCGCCGCGGGCAGGACGACGAAGTAGCCGAACAGGACTCCGGCGATGAAGAGGACCGGGACCATCAGCAGGAACGGGACGACGACGCGACGCTCTCGGTCCGTGAGCGCCGGAAGCACGAAGGCGTAGGCCTGGTACAGGATCACCGGCAGCGCGATGACCAACGCCGCGTAGGCGCTGACGGACACACTTGTCGTGAACGGCTCGGCGACCCCGAAGGTGATCGGAACCCGGTCGTCGGGAAGCGGCGCGTTGATGATGTCGAGGAGCCGGTCGTTCTGCCAGAAGCAGAGGGCGAACGCCACGACGAAGGCGAGGATGGAGATGATGATGCGCGTTCGAAGCTCATCGAGATGCTCGACGAGCGTGAGCCGGTCCTCGAAGCCGACCGGCCGCAGCCGGGCCACTGCCGGCTACCCCTTGTTCTCGGTGACGACCTCGCCCTCGACGGACTCTGCCGGCTTGGCGGCCGTCTCGCCCGTCGCCGGCTGGGTCGGCGTCGCCTCGGTCGTCGCCGACGGGGTCGACGTCGCGGTGGAGGCGGTCTCGCTCGCCTGGAGCTCGGGGCGCTTCTCCTCGGCGGAGTCCTTGTCCTTGTCGCCGGAGATCGAGTGGCGGAACTCGCGGATCCCCCGTCCCATCGACTGGCCGAGCTCCGGAAGGCGCTTCGGCCCGAAGATGATCAGGACGATGATGAGGACAACGGCGATTTCGAGTGGTCCGATGTTGGGCATCGACCGGATGTTAGCGGCAGGCGGGGGTCATGAATCCCTTTCGGCTATCGCTTGGTGCCGGCCTTGCCGCCGCCCGAATCATTCTTAGAGAAGTTCAGGTAGAACCGGCTGGCCGTCGGCTCCGCCTGGCCCTGGTACTTGCTGCCTGCCTCACGCGCGCCGTAGGCGTGCTCCACCGGCCCGTCCATCCGCATGAAAGAGATCTGCCCGATCGGCATCCCCTGGTAGATCGTGATCGGGAGATTCGCGAGGTTCGAGAGCTCCAGCGTCAGGTTCCCCTCGAACCCCGGGTCCACGAATCCCGCCGTGCTGTGGATGACGAGGCCGAGGCGGCCGAGTGAGCTCTTGCCCTCGAGCCGCGCGACGAGGTCGTCAGGGAGACGCACCCGCTCCAGCGTCTGACCGAGGACGAACTCGCCGGGGTGGAGGACGAACGGCTCGTCGTCTTCGACGGTGACGAGCGACGTCAGGTCCTCCATCGGCTCGCGCACCTCGATGTAGGGGTAGCGGGAGTTGTTGAACACCCGGAAGCTGCTGTCCACCCTCATGTCGACGCTCGAGGGCTGTACGAGGCTCTCGTCGTAGGGGTCGAACACCAGCCTGCCGGCGGCGATCTCCTCCTTGATCGTTCGATCGCTGAGGACCATCGATCCAGTTTATTGGCGGCGCCACGGGCGATTCCCTTCGAAGCCGCTGCCTGCGGGATATCCGGGGAAATGGCGAAAACCTCACTATTCGGCCTAAAGATCGGGCGGGCGCGGCCGCAACAGCTACTCCCAGCCCGAGGTCGATCGCTACGACGAGGAACTCGATCGCGGCTTCCAGTCAGCAGTACCGCTCCTCCCTCGTGAAGACGGCGCCTTCGGGGCGCCGCTTCACGAATACCGCTCGACCACCCCATTGGCGATCAGCCCGAGCAGCTGGCGCTCCTCGGGGGTGAAGGCATCCGCCTCGAGGATCCGCTTGGCCCTCTCGATCCCGTCGCGTGCGCGGGCACGCACATCGTCCAGCGCGCCGCTCGCGACGATCCGGTCGCAGATCGCCTCTGCCTGGACTGAATCCAGGCCGTGCAGGTCGATCGAGGCGAGCTCCGGATCGAGCTCGCGGGCGAGGATCAGGGGAAGCGTCACCGTCCCGTCGAGAAGGTCCGTTCCGCGGGCCTTTCCAATCCGCTCGGGGGGACCGGTGACGTCGAGGACGTCGTCCAGGAGCTGGAAGGCGAGGCCGATGTCGCGGCCGAACGCCGCGAGCTCCTCGGTCCCGGGCGCTTCGGATGCGAGTCGGCCCACCCGGCAGGCGGCCTCGAAGAGGCGCGCGGTCTTGAGCGAGCAGCGCTCGCAGGTAGCGGCGCTCACCGATATCGACATCGAATGCGTCATGGCGCTGCGCGAGCTCCCCGAGAGCCAGCGCCACCGACGCCGAGCTCAGCTCCTCCACCTCGGCCTCGCCCCCGCGGACGGCGAGCTCGGCGAACGCGCGAGAGAGCAGCAGGTCGCCGACCGCGACCGCGCGGTCTCTTCCAGAGCGGGCGACCACCGTGGGGCGTCCGCGCCGCACCGGTGCGCCGTCGAGAACGTCGTCGTGCACGAGCGTCGCCATGTGGACCAGCTCGATCGCCACGGCGGCGCGCACCGCCCGGTCGGCCGCAGAGTCGCCGGCGGCGATCAGCACCAGCAGCGGCCTCAGTCGCTTGCCCCCGGCCGCAAGAGTCGCCTCCGCCTCGGTCCCCAGGCTGGTCCCGTGCCCGATCGCCACCTCCGCGAGCCGCTCCTCGACCTCCGCCATGCGCTCCGGCAGCCAAGTGCCTGCGGTGTCCATCACCGCGGTGACCGGGGCAGGAATGGACGAGCGGGTCATCCCACCCGGATCCCGCTGTGGATGGCGATGATCCCTCCGGCCAGCAGCAGCCAGCGGATTCGCTCGAACCCGGCCGCATCCATCATCGCAGCGAGCTCCTCGGGAGCCGGGAAGCTTCGGACCGAGTCCGGGAGATAGCTGTAGGCCTCGGAATCGCCGGCCACCGACCCCAGGACCGGGATGAGCCGGTCGAACCAAAGGGAATAGAAGCTCGCGAGCGGCTCCCGGCGGGGACGCGTGATCTCCAGGATCACCAGCCTGCCTCCCGGCCTGAGCACCCGCGCCATCTCCGAGAGCCCGCGCTCGAGATCGGCGAGGTTCCGCGCCCCGAACCCGACCGTGACCGTGTTGAAGCTCCGGTCCCCGTAGGGGAGCTCGAGGGCGTCCGCCCACCCGAACTCGACCGGCAGCTTCTCCTCGCCGCTCTTCCGGCGGGCCAGTTCGAGCATCGGCTCGCTGAAGTCGGCGCCGACCACCCGGCCGTCGGGGCCGATCCGGCGACGGAGCGCAAGGGCGAGGTCGCCGGTGCCGCAGCAGAGATCAAGCGCATCCGAGCCGGGACCGACCTCGGCGCGGTCCACCGCCCGCTCGCGCCACTGGTGGTGGAGCCCCGCCGTCATCGCCGAGTTCATCACGTCGTAGACACCCGCGATCCGATCGAACATGCCCCGCACCTGGGTCGCGAACTGCTCGGAGTCCCTCCGCGGAATCTCGGGCCCGGCCTGGGTGTCGGGGGAGGCGGTCACGAAGGGCGAGGTTACCCCCGGCGGATGTCCCGGGACCGGCCCCGCGTCAGTTGAGAGAAGCCAGGAAGGCCGTAAGGGCTTCCTGCTTCTGCGGAGAGAGATTCGAGTAAGAGGGCATGATCCCCGGGCCGACCTCGAGCGATCGCTCGATCGCACTCTGAGGCAGCTTCTCACCGATGTGGGTCAGTTCGGGCCCCGGGCCGTTGTTCCCGTTCTCGCCGATCTTGTGGCAGGCCAGGCACCCGGACTGCGCGGCCACCTCCTTGCCCGGCTCCAGATCCGCGGCCACCTCGAGGTCGATCTCGGTCGGCGTGCCGGCGGTCGCGCCCAGATAGGTGAGGTATGCCATCGCGATGATCGTCAGGATTCCGGCAGTGGCCGCGATCGGCCGTCGCTCCAGCCGTCGCTCCGGATTTCGGTCATAGAAGGGCAGGAGCAGCAGGAGCGACCATCGCGAGGGTCGGGATGCCGACCGTGGCGATCGGCGTCAGCCACGGCGGCTTCAGGACGCGGAGGAGCTCGAAGAGGAAGAAGAAGTACCACTCGGGGCGCGGGACATAGGTCGTCGTCGTCGGATCGACCTTCGGGCCCTGCTCGGCGCCGAGGATGATCGCCATCGCGATGATCACGGCGACGACGATCAGCATCATCATCGAGTCCTTCATCACCGCGTACGGGAAGAACGGCTTGCCCTTCTTCTTCAGCGCCTCGTATTCGCGGAGGTAGGCCTCCTTCTCGGCGCGATTCACCCGACCTCCTCCTGGCGCAGCGACTTTGGCCTGTCTCCCTTGCAACCAGGGCGGCGCCGTCGTCCCGAGCTTCACGACCAGATAGAGGTGAGCTCCGATCAACGCGAAGATCAGCCCCGGGACGAGCAGCATGTGGATCGCATAGAAGCGCGAGAGGGTCGTGGCGCCGATCTCGGGGCCGGCGCGAAGGAAGTCGGCCAGGTACGGCCCGAGCACCGGGCCCGTCCCGGTGATGTTGTTGGCGACGATCGTCGCCCAGTAGGAGCGCTGGTCGAACGGGAGCAGGTAGCCGGTGAGCCCCATTATCAGGGTGAGGATCAGCAGGACCACTCCGATCACCCAGTTGAGCTCCCGCGGGTACTTGTAGGCGCCGAAGAAGAAGACCCGCCCCATGTGGAGAAAGATCAGGATGATCATCACCGAGGCGCCCCACTTGTGCATGCCGCGGACGAACTCGCCCAGCCAGACGTCGTTCGTGAGGTGCGTGATCGAGCCGTAGGCCTCCTCGGGCGAGGGCGTGTAGTACATCGCCAGGAAGACGCCTGTCAGCGCCTGGACGACGAAGGCGAACAGGGTCGCCGAGCCCGAGCGTGTAGAACCAGTTGGTGCCCTTCGGCACCTTTCGGTAGAGCAACCCCGTGAGGAAGCTGCTGCTGCCGGTCCGCTCGTCGAGCCAGCCGACGACGTCCCCGCCGGCCTCCTTGGCGACGTCGACCGGCCCCCTGGCCGTTCGCGCCGTTGCTCCGCTCTCCCGGCTTTGCGGGTCGACGCAGGGGTGCTGGTACGGGGAGCTTGGGCACGATTACGGCGGCGGCGGCACCGAGGGCCGCGGCGGATAGAGGTACTCCCAGACCCCGCCCGTGAACTCGCCGGGGTCGCGGGCGCGGACGGGGTCGAGGCCGTTGGTGACGCTGAACCGCGGGCCGAGCTCGACCTGGCCATTGGTGACCCGGGTCTGGAAACGGTCGAGCGGCCGGACCGGCGGACCGCCGATCCGTTCGCCGAGGAAGCCGTAGACCCCACCGTGGCAGGGGCAGATGAAGTTGCCGGCGGCCTCGACGAAGCGCACCGGGCAGCCGAGGTGCGCGCAGCGGGTGGAGATCGCGATGTACTCGTCCGGGCTCTCGGCCGGGTACTTGTCCTGGCCCTCGGTGATCTCCGGGTTCCCCTGGCGGATGTAGGCGGTGGTCTTCCCCGTCTCGCCGATTCCCGGGACGGCCGTGATCACCACCGGGCGGTAGGTGTCCGGGCTGAAGTCGGAGATCGGGCCGACGGACTGCCAGCGGCTCGGTCTCGCTCCTCGAAGAGCGGCGCGGCCGAGAAGCCGATCGCGGGGAGGACGACCGCCAGCGCCGGCGAGGCCGCCGACAGCCTGTACCCCGACGGTCAGGGCGGTGCGGCGGGTCATCGACTCGCCCTCGAAGTAGCCCGGCGGGGTCGGGCTGGGCAGACCGTCCGGTGCCCCCTGCTTGTCGTTTCCCTCGTCAGCCACGATTCGAGAGGTCCTCGGACGAAGCCTATCGACTCGGCTGCGCGGTCCAGCGCGTCGCCGATGCCCGCCCGGCGGGCCGTTCCGGCCGCGCGTCTCGATCAGCCGAGCAGCCGCGCCGCGCTCGCCGCGCGCAGCGACTCCTTGGCCTGCTCGTGCTGCGGCGCTGCCCCCCACGGCGACTGCGACGGTCGCGGCGAGCCACAGGGCACGCGCCTGCATCGGCGCCGGACACGCCCCGTTCTCCGCATGGAGCTGGGCCTCGAGGCTGATCAGGTCCGCCAGCTCCCGAACCGCCTCGAGGTCACCGCGAGCGGCGAGCCGCTCCAGGCCCAGGGCGTAGAGGTAGTCGCCCGCGAGCAGGCGGAGGTCGGATCCGCGCCCCGGATCAGCCGTGGGCGTCTCGTAGTGCAGGAGGTAGCCCTCGCGGATCGCCTCGACCAGGAGGACGTACTCGTCGGGCGCATCGGCCGCGCGCGGTCCGGCGGCCGCCAGGAGTGCCCAGCGCCGCCGGCTCCTCGGAGTCCGGACGTACGGCGAGATCACGTTCTCGCCCTCGCGCAGAAGCGCCGCGAGGGATGCGAGTGGGTCCGTCGGCGCCATCCGAGGCCGCGAGATTAGAGTGCGGGCGGCCCGGGCTCGGAAGCTCATGCGAAGGCGAGCCGGAAGGCCTCCTCCGCGGCCGTCAGCGTCAGCTCGACCGACCGATCATCGTGGGCGAGCGACGGGAACCAGGCCTCGAACTGCGAGGGCGGCGGATAGATGCCCTGATCGAGCATCGCTCGGCAGAACCGCCCGTATGCGGCCGTGTTGCTGGCGGCGGCCCCGGCGAAGTCCCGAACCGGGTCCTCACTGAAGAAGACGGTCAGCAGTCCCGGGAGCGCTGCGCACCTGGACCGGCCTGTCCCCGGCGGCCTCCTGGAATCCGGTCGCGAGTCGTTCCGTGGTCGCCGCGAGCCGGATGTAGGCCGCGGCGTCGAGCCGGCGAAGAGTCGAGAGGCCGGCGGCGACCGCGAGGGGATTACCCGAGAGCGTTCCCGCCTGGTAGACGTCGCCGGCAGGGGCGATCCGCTCCATCAGCTCGCGACGGCCCCCGTAGGCGGCGGCCGGGAGCCCGCCGCCGAGCACCTTCCCCATCACGGTCAGGTCGGCCTCGATCCCGAGCAGCTCCTGGGCGCCGCCGCGCGCGACCCGGAAGCCGCTGATCACCTCGTCGCAGATCAGGAGCGCTCCGGCCTCCGCGGTGGCGTCCCGGAGATGCTCGAGGAAGCCGGAGTCCGGACGAACGACGCCCATGTTCGCCGGGATCGGCTCGCAGATCACCGCGGCCGGCTTTCGTGCGGCGATCGCGTCGGAGACCGCGTCCTCGTCGTTCCAGGGGACGATCACGGTGTCGGATGCCTGTGCCTCGGTCACCCCGGGGCTCGCGGGCACGCCGGCAGTCGCCATCCCCGAGCCGGCTTCGGCGAGCAGGCCGTCGACGTGGCCGTGGTAGGCGCCGGCGAACTTCACGATCGTGCTTCGGCCCGTGGCGGCCCGCGCCAGACGCAGCGCCGACATCGTCGCCTCGGTCCCGGAGCTCGTCATCCGGATCATCTCGACGCTTCGAAACCGAGTCGGCGACCTCCTCGGCGAGCTCGACCTCCCCTCGGTCGGCGCCCCGTAGCTGGTCCCCCGCTCGACGGCGCTCTGGATCGCCTCGACCACGATCGGGTCGGCATGACCGAGGATCAGCGGCCCCCAGGAGGAGACCCAGTCGACGTAGCGGTTGCCGTCGACGTCCCACGAGGTAGGCGCCCTCCCCCCGCTCGATGAAGATCGGCTCGCGGCCGATCGACCGCATCGCCCGGACCGGGGAGTTCACCCCCCGGGGAGCACCTCCAGCGCTCGCCGGTAGAGCTCGGAGGAGCGGGTCAGCTGTGCTCCGCCTCCCAGCGGGAGTAGTCGTCGGTGAAGTAGTGGAGGCGGATCTTCTTGAACTCGGTCGACGAGTAGAGGACGGCGCGGTCGTCGCCGTGCAGGTCGTGCTCCGAGGCGATCCCGTCGAGGATCGCGTCGCACTCCTCCTTCGAGCGCCCGTGCGCCATGGTGAAGACGCTGTAGGGCCAATCCGCGTACGTCGGCCGCTGGTAGCAGTGCGAGATCGCCGCGGACCGCGGCCATCCGTGCGCCGACCTCGAGAATCCGCTCCTCGGGCACGCGCCAGACGCCCATGCCGTTGGCGGAGAACCCGGCGCGGCGGTGGTAGAGGATCGCCGCGACGCGCCGGAGGATCTTGCGGTCGACCATCCGGCGCAGGTGGTCGAGGAAGATCGTCCGTGCTCCTCCCGGACCTGCTCGGCGGCGGCGTCGTACGGCCGCTCGGTGACCTCCATCGGCCCCTGGAGCGCACGGATCACCGCGACGTCGGTCTCGTCGTATGGCTGTCGTTCGAGCTCGCGCGGCGGGGCCGCCTCGACGGACTTGGCGAGCTCCTCGGTCCCGCCCTCCATCTCCAGGTTCATGTTGATCTTGAAGAGCTGGAGCGTGGGGAGCTGACGGATCGACTCGGCTCCGGTGAGCTCCTGGAGCACGTCGAGCGTCCCGTCGAGCCCGAGGCCGCGAGTCCGGTGGCGTCGCGATCGTGAACCAGAGGTTGAACTCGTGGGTGCGCAGGTAGTTGTGGGAGACGCCGGGGTGCGAGTTGATGATCTGGGCCGCGCTGTGCGGGTTCTCCGAGTCGACCTTCGCGGCGACCAGCATCGAGCTGTAGCCGAGAGCCCGGGTGTCGAAGATCGGGGTGATCTCGCGGATGATCCGCTCGTCCAGGAGCCGCTGTGTCCGGGCTCCATGACCTCCATCCGGTTCCAGATCGGCCTCGGCCGCGATCAGGTCGAAGGGCTCCGGCTGCGAGCGGGAAGCTCGACTGGAGCAGGTTCATCAGCCGCTTGTCCACCTCGTCGAGTGGAACCGCCGCCCCGCCCTCGCGCGAGCGGAGCTTCGGCTTCACCGCCGCCGTGGTGATCCCGTCGGCGGGGCGGTTCACCGGCGCGCGCCCTCCGACGCGAGCCACGCGGCGGCGTCCTTCGCGAAGTAGGTGATGATCATGTCGGCTCCGGCGCGCCGGATCGAGGTCAGCGACTCCATCGCCGCAGCCCGCTCGTCGATCCAGCCGTTCTCGGCCGCGGCTTTCAGCATCGAGTACTCGCCCGAGACGTGGTACGCGGCCACCGGAGCGCCGGTCGCGCTCCTTCACGCGCCGGACGACGTCGAGGTACGGGCAGCGCGGGCTTCACCATCACCACGTCGGCGCCCTCCTCGAGGTCGAGCTTCGCCTCGCGCACCGCCTCCTCGGCGTTCGCGGGATCCATCTGATAGCCGCGGCGGTCGCCGAACTCCGGCGTCGATCCGGCCGCCTCGCGGAACGGACCGTAGAAGGCCGACGCGTACTTGGCGCTGTAGGCGACGATCGGCGACCTCGGAGTGGCCCTCCTCGTCGAGCTGGGAGCGGATCGCGCCGACCCGCCCGTCCATCATGTCGCTCGGGGCGACCGCGTCGGCGCCGGCGGCGGCGTGGGTGATCGCGGTCTTCGCCAGCAGCTCGAGGGTCACGTCGTTGTCGACCTCGCCCTCGCGGATCACGCCGCAATGCCCGTGCGAGGTGTACTCGCAGAGGCAGACGTCGGTGATCACGACGATCTCCGGGATGCGCCTCCTTCAGCGCCCGGAGGGCCATCTGGATCACGCCCTCGTCGTCATAGGCCTCGCTTCCCGCCTCATCCTTGTTGGCTGGGATCCCGAACAGGAGGACGGCGCGCACGCCCGCTGCGGCGAGCTCGGTGACCTCGGCCACGGTCTCCGAGATGGAGAGTCGCTCGATGCCGGGCATCTCAGGGATCGGCTCGCGCACCCCCTCGCCGGCGGTGACGAACAGGGGCTGGATCAGGTGCTCCGGGGTGAGCTCGGTCTCGCGAACCAGGTCCCGGAGGGGCTTCGTCCTGCGCAGCCGGCGCAGGCGGGTCGCCGGAAAGCTCATGCGCCGGATTCTAGGGCGGCTAGCTGAGGCAGACCGGCGGAGGGCGAGGCGCCGCGCAGCACGAGATAGCCCAGAGTGAGCAACCCGAGGTGCAGGAATGGAAGCCCGACGTCCGGACCCGATGCGGCGAGCGCACCCGAGAGCGCGTCGAGGGCCGGGCGGAACGGGAAGGCGCCCGCGACCAGCCGAATCACGTCGTACAGCCCCTCGCCCACCGTCCCGGAAGGGACCAGGGAGATGAATGCGATCGGCAGCGCGAGCGCGAACGCAAGCAGGGCGCTCGCTCGCACCTCGCGGGCGGCGGCGCCGATCGCCAGGCCCAGCGCCGACGACGCCGCGCCCGCCAGCAGGATCGCGGGGACGATCAGGTGGATGCGATCCCACTCGATCGACTGGAACGGGGTTATCGGCGAGGAGCATGAGGAGGGTGACGATCAGCGCCGCGCCGGTTCCGAGCGCGGCCTTCTCCACGCAGCAGCCCGGTGCGCGACACCAGCCCGCGGACGAGCCGGGTGAACGTGTTCTCCTCCCTCTCGAGGGCAAGCGAGCCGGAGACGAGCAGGACGGTGACGAACAGCAGCGTGACGGCGGCGGCCACCGCGACGGCGAACGTATCGAGCGGCGGGATGTCGCCCGCGATCACCTGCTTGTCGACCGCGATCGGCTGCCTCACGGAGTCGAGGAACTTGTCCGCGAGGTCGAGGTTCTCCCGGGAGAGCCGGGTGAACATGCGGATCTGCTCCACCTGCGCGCGCTGCTCCGGATTGCAGATCCGCCTCGATCGACGCGAGGAGCTTCTCGGTCCGCTTCAGCCCGAGTACCTCCACCGTCTGACCGATCAGCGGAACCTCGAACTCGCCGCCCTCGGCGAGAATCCGCTGGTACTGGGCGGCGACCTGGGTGATCCGGTCCGACAGCCTGAGATTCGCCTCGGTCAACAGCGAGCTGATCCGATCGTCGACCAGCTCCGCCTTCAGCGGATCGTCCTCGTTCACGATCACGTCCACCCTGGCCGGCTCGGTTCCGGTCGTCGCGAGCTGGGCCTGGAGGTTGGAGAGGAAGTCCTCGGGGAGGATCAGGCCGCCCAGCACCTCGCCGTCCTCGACCTTCTGCTCTACCTCCTCGCGGCTCGAGGCCTGGACGCACTCGATCTTCCCGCAGAGCTGGCGGTAGGCCTGCTCCTGGCTGAAGCCCTGGCTGCTCCCGAGGTCGAGGGAGCGCCCCTTTGGAATCTCGTTCAGGAAGGCGACCGTGGGCTTCTCGGGACTGCGCGAGATCGCGAGCCCGATCAGGACGGCCAGCACGATCGGGTAGATCACGAGCAGCGCCGTGATCAGGGGGGAGCGGCGGAGGAGCTGAAGATCCTTGAGCAGAAGCCAGCGCATCAGTGGCCCTTGCTCCTGAGGAACCGGACGAAGTCGCTCTCCGGGTCGGCCGGGGCACCCTTCGGCCGAGGGCCGGCGGCGCGGCGGAGCTGGGTGAAGGGGCCGTCGAAGATCGTCTCGCCATCGGCAAGGACGACCAGGCGGTCGCCGTAGCGGCTTGCCTCCTCGATCTGGTGGGTCGAGTAGATCACCGTGGTTCCGCCCTTCGCAAGCGCGGAGACGAACTCCCAGAGCCGGATCCGCTGGCTCGGATCCAAGCCTGAGCTCGGCTCGTCGAGAAGCAGCACCGTGGGATCGCCGAGCAGTCCGATGGCGATGTTGATCCGCTGCTGGTTTCCCCCGGAGAGGTGGACGATCTGGTCGTGCCGCCGCTCCTCGAGGCCCGTCTGATCGAGCATCCGCTCGACGATCGCCTCGATGTCCTTGGCTCGCTCCATCCGGGCGAAGAGGCGCAGGTTCTCCTCGACCGTGAGCCGGCGATAGAGGCCCTTCTGCTGCGGGACCCAGCCGGCCTCGCCGTCGGTGCGTTGGATCTGACCCGAGTCGTGCTGGGTGATCCCGGCGAGGATCGAGAGCAGGGTCGTCTTCCCGGCCCCGTTGGGGCCTAGCACCGCCAGCAGCTCACCCGGCTCGGCGGCGAAGCTGACGTCGCGCAGGGCGGCACGGTCGCCGTAGTACTTCGTGAGGCCGTCCACCTCGAGCACGGGGGCGGCACGGCGCCGTCGCGCCCGCGGAGGCTTCTCGCTCATCGCGCGGAAAGCTAGCGGCTAGGCTCCGCCCCCGATGCGGCTCCTGTTCATAGGGGACGTCGTTGGGAAGCCGGGCCGGGAGGGATTCGCGGCGGCGCTCCCGCGGCTTCGCGCCGAGCGGATGCCCGATCTGGTGGTCGCGAACGGCGAGAACGCGGCGGGTGGCGTCGGGATCACCAAGGACACCGCGGAGGATCTGTTCGAGGCGGGGGCCGACGTGATCACGCTCGGCAACCACGCCTACCGCCACCGCGAGGTCTATCCATACCTCGATTCCGAGCGGCGGGTCGTCCGGCCCGCGAACTATGCCCCATCGAACCCGGGACGCGGCCACACGATCGTCGAGGCGGCCGGGATGAGGGTCGCGGTGATCAACCTCAGCGGTCAGATGTACCTGCGGGTCGAGCGGTCGCCCTGGACCCTGATCGACGAGCTGCTCGACTCGATCAAGGGCTCCGCCGACGCGATCGTGGTCGACTTCCACGCCGAGCTGACCAGCGAGAAGGTCGCGATGGGCTGGCACCTCGATGGGCGGGTGGCGGCGGTGCTCGGCACCCACACCCACGTGCAGACCGCCGACGCGCGGATACTGCCCGGAGGGACCGCGCACATGTGCGATGTCGGCATGACCGGATCGCGGGATGGAGTGATCGGAGTTCGCCGAGAACAGGCGGTTCAGGCGTTCCGGACGCAGATGCCGATCCGATTCGAGACCGCGGAGGAGGACATCTGGCTGATGGGTGCCGCGGTGGACATAGGCGACGACGGGCTAGCCCGCTCGATCGAGCCGTTGATGGTCCCGGCGACCTAGCTGGATCGTCGCTCCGCCGAGGGCGGCGACGAGGAAAAACGGCAGGAACCACGGCACGTACAGGTAGAACCAGTGGTCGATCGTCAGCTCCATACCGATGATCAGAGCGGCGCCCAGGGCCGCCATCGTGATCTCGTCGCGAGCTCTGGGAACGAACGCGACCGCCACGGCGAGGCCGACCACCAGCGCCTTCACCACCGCCTGGAGCCAGCCGAGCGAGGGCTCCTGACCCCAGATGCTGAAAGGCGAGTCGCGGCCGCCCTGCTCGGCGATCGTCCGGTGCCAGTAGGTGTCGAGGCCCGGGTCGATCAGCGCCTGGGCCGAGACCACCAGCACCGTGACCGCGAATGCGGCTGCGAACGGCAATACGACGCGCGCGTAGCGGGCCACGGGTCTCGGCCCCCTCTCGGTGGCGCCATAGGTTGCAAACAGCGGGCCTAACACCAAGGGCGCGAACTTCGTCATCGAGGCCAGCGCCAGCGCGATTCCGCGAGCGGGGGCCGAGTCGAGAAGTAGAAGCGTTGCGACCAGGGTCAGCGAGACGAGGGCATCGTTCGTGTTCGACTCGAGCGCGTAGGCGGTGTACGGGCAGGCCGCCCAGGCGAAGCACAGAAGGACGCCGAGCGCATTCCCTTCGCGACCACCACGGAGCCGCCTCGCGAGCAGGAACAGTCCGACCATCGTCCCGAGGTCGAAGAAAATCGAGGCGGCATGGGCAGCCAGGAGCTCGTCCCACGCCCCACTCCAGGGAAGAACCTGCTCGAACGGGACGTAGACGTAGTAGGCGACAGGGCCATAGGTGTCGCCGGAGCGGTCGTTCTCCGGGAAGTTCCCGTAGAGGGTGTCTCCGTCGGCGATCCTGTCGGCGCCGATCACGCCGGAGAAGCCGACGTCGATCACATTCGAATCGACGACGTTCAGGGCGATCCGCCCGCCCACCAGGAGGACGGTCGCCACCGCGAGTACGGCGATCGGCATCGAGGGCCGGAGCCACCCGCCCCGCTTGCGGCGAAATCCCATCCACAGCGCCCGCGCCATCAGATACAGAAGGGCGGGATACGCGAGCGGGACCGAGAGGCCGATCTCCCCGCGATTGAAGAAGTAGTGGGAGACGCCGAAACCGGCGACGATCACGAGCAGATCGAGGTGCGCCACGCCGGAACGGCCGGCGCCAGTCGAAGAGGCCGGCGACGAAGAAGAGGCACAGTGGCAGCCAGACCCAGGGCGAGTTGACCGCCCTGCCGAAAGCGCCGGGATAGCCGCGCGCCATCTTCCACGCAACCTGGTGCCCGCTCCACGACTCGACGACGGTCCCGTTCACGTCGTCGACGACCACCTGGACGAGCTGATCGCCCTCCGCGAAGAACCCCACCTCCCAATCGCCGGAAGTCTCGTTCCGCGTCGCGGACGGAGCGAGGTCCGGGTGCTCGCGCAGGGCCTCCTGTGCCTTGGAGTCCCCCTTCGCGACCTCGATCGCTTTCGACTCCGGGATCGGGGCCTGATGCTGGGCGCTCGCGCCACCCGGCACTGCGAGAGCCGCAAACGTAACGGCGGCGAGGACGAGGAGGCGGACCAGTGCCCGGCGGGGCCCTAGTCGAACGTCCACAGCTTGTTGCCGATGAAGTTGAACGGCATCGCGATCGCGATCGCCAGGGCCTGGGCGGGCAGGTCCGACATCCCTCCGGTCACGAGGAGCTCGAGCGCGATCAGGTTGACGACCAGGGCGGCGACGCTGACGGCAAAGAAGCGCACCGCCTGAAAGCCGGCGTGACGATGCCTCGCGTCGAAGGTCCAGTGCCTGTTCCACCAGAAGTTGTTGGTGACCGCGACACAGAACGCGATCACGGCACCCGGGATGTAGTGCAGGTCGAACGGGCCGACCGCCAGGGCGAAGACGGCAAGGTTCACGAAATAGCCCGAGGCCCCCACGAGACCGAACTGGAAGAGCTGGACCCAGTTCTCGGGTTTCCGCGTACCGCGGCCGATCCGCCGCGCTGTGTGAACGCGAGGGCTCATCCCTGGGGCCTCGGCGAGTCGAGGCCGAAGTGCTCCAGGATCACCGGGGCCAGGTCCCTCAGGGCCCACTGCGGGTTCCGCTCGGGATGCTCCGGGCCGCAGCCGGTGAAGACGACAGGCCCGAGAGAGTCGCCGCGCCCGAGGGAGCCATGGCTGCCACCGCCGACGTGGCTGATGCCGCCCCAGTCGACGCACTCGTAGCCGTCCGCAGCGGAGATCAGGACGTCGCCGGCATGGGGAGAAGTCAGCGCCGACCAAAGCCGCGAGAGAGCATCCGGGTATTCCTGGGAGAGGAAGCGCCCCTGGGTGACATCGGCCGCCAGCGCCTCGGGCTCGCCGCTTGCCGACCAGCCGTTGCCGCGCAGATCCCGCAGTTGACCCTGGGGCCTGAACCGGAACTCGAATCCGTTGCGCTCGACGATGGCCTGCACTCGGCTGGGATCTCCGAGGCCGACCCCGTCCCGAAGGAGCGGGGCACCGTCATCCCCGGCGAGCCAGGCGGTCAGGTCGACGCCCTTCATATCGTGCAGCCGCGCCCTGACCCGCTCGTGGGTCCCCGCGTGCCGCCGACCGGTGTCGAGGATGTAGACGGCTCCGGCGCGCGAGGTCGGGCTGACGGCGATCTCCGCCTCCTCCGGCCGGTCCGTGTTCGGCTGAAGCACAGCCCAATCCTGGCTCAGCTCGTCAGCGATGGGAAGGGCGTGTTCGACCGCGGTCTGGGCGTGATCGGAGGTGAGCACGACGGCGTGCTCCTCGAGGAACGAGTCGAGCCCGCCTCCGGCTTCGACGATCTGCGCGAACGACCCGTCCGCCCGTGCGATCGAGTCCACCTGGGCCTCGGGACCGTGCCGATGGGAGTGAAAGTCGTTGTCCGGAAGACTGAAGAGGAAGAAGTCGTAGGCGCCCTCCCTGACGAGCTCCTCTCCGACACAGGCCGAGTACTCGTCCCTGGTGCCGGGGCGGGTGAAGGTGGGTCCGCAGCCGGTGGCGCGGCTCGCGTAGATGTCGCCGTAGAAGAACTCGTCCGGCCCCCAGACCGCGTGCCTGAAGTTGGCCGCGGCGGCGGCGCGCCTGACCAGGCCTTCCAGACCCAGCTTGTGACGGTGCCTGCCGCGGTAGATCAGGAACGGGGTGGCCGCCGTGCGGATTCCGGCGTCGCCGAGACGCTCGAAGACGGTCTGCGCCTCCCAGCTCAGGTGGTCGAGGTTCATGTTGTAGACGAGGTCGTACATCGCCCGGAACAGGCCGAACGTCCGCGTCGCCTCGAACGACGAGCCGTACTCGATGTACCGGCGCTCCAGGCGGTGGAACCAGTTCATTCCAATCACCCAGTGGCCCCCGGGTCCGGTCCCAGTCATCATCTCCGAGCAGGCGACCGGGGTCACGGAAGGGAAGCTCGAGACGCAGTCCCTCACCATCCTGCCGCGCTCGAGGAGCGCCCCGAACGTCGGCGCCCCGCCGTCCTCGATCGCCCGCAACAGCATCTCGGGGTGCATCGCATCGACGACGACGAGGACGAGCTTCCGCGGCACGGCTAGGTGATCGCTTCCACTCTCGATCGCACTACCTGAGGACCCGGAGGCCCTCGTGTTTGCGCGCCTCCCGGCGGCGGCGAGAGCTCCATAGCCAGACCAGGGCGGCGAGGGCGACCAGCGAGATCGGGCTGATGATGAGACTTGCGGCCGCGAGGATCACGGCCGCGATCACGACGATCGCCGTGACGCCGCTGAACGCCTCCCCTCCCCCGGCGGCCCCGGGGTCGCCGGCCCGTCGCTGCGCCCCGGCCGCGACGTCCCGGCTGAGGATCGCCGCCAATCCCGCGCCGACCACGCCCACGGGCAGCGCGGGCCAGACGGCCTCATCCGCACCGCTCAGGGCAGCGCCGGCGGCCAGGACCCCGAGGGGGGCCGCCGCGACGATCACCCCCCAGGTCGGCATCACCGCTGGAAGGACCACCCCGATGATCAGGCCCGCCGCCACCGCAAGACCGAGTCCCTCGCAGGTTGCTTCGAACACGGGGCGGGAGGCTACAGATGCGAGGGCGCGCGCCAGCGCGACCCGTGATGTGTCGGATCATTGCGCCCGGGCGGCCGCGTTCCGCAACACTTCCCCGGCGATGAGCGATCCGGACCGGAGACCGAGAGGCGCGGGCGACAGCGAGTCCCGCCGGCGCCGTCGCGCCCATACGACCAGCCGGGACCTCGAGCGGTATACAGGGCTGTTCGCCCGGCGGACGCAGGTGATGCGCTCGTCCGCGATGCGGGACCTGATGGCGATCACGGCCCGGCCCGAGGTGATCTCTCTCGCCGGAGGCCTCCCGGACACCTCGACATTCCCCTCCGACAGCTTCGCGGCGCAGATGACACGGATCGCCCACGAGTCCTCGGCCGAGGCGCTCCAGTACGGGCCTACCGAGGGATTCGAGGAGACCAAGGCCTGCATCGCCAGCGTCATGGCGGCGGAGGGGATGTCGCCGGACACCGAGGACCTGCTCGTGACGACGGGGGGTCAGCAGGCGATCGACCTGATCACCAAGACGCTCGTCGATCCGGGCGACCCGGTGATCTGCGAGGCCCCCACCTATCCGGGCGCCGTCCCGACCTTCTGCAGCTACGAAGCCGAGGTCCACCAGGTCAGCACCGACGACGAGGGCATGCGGATCGACGAGCTCGAGCAGCTGCTGGCCTCGCTCGCCGCCGCGGGCCGCCGACCGAAGTTCATCTACTCCGTCCCGAGCTTTCAGAATCCGGCCGGGGTGACGATGTCCGAGGAGCGGCGCCGGCGCCTGGTCGAAATCGCGCGCGAGCACGAGGTCCTCGTCTGCGAGGACAACCCATACGGCCTGCTGCGCTACGACGGCGAGCCGCAGCCGACGCTCTACAGCCTCGACGGCGGCGACTACGTCCTGTACATCGGGACGCTGTCGAAGATCCTCTCGCCCGGGATCAGGATCGGCTGGGTCGCCGCGCCGCCGCCGGTGCTGGAGAAGATCGGGCTCGGGAAGCAGGCGGCGGACCTCTGCACCTCGACGCTCACCCAGTACTTCGTTCGCGAGTACTTCGCGGAGGAGAGATGGCGCTCCTACATCGACGACCTGATCGAGATCTACCGCTCGCGCCGCGACACGATGCTCGACGCGCTCGAGCGCGACTTCCCACCGCAGGCGGAGTGGACTCACCCCGAGGGCGGGCTGTTCGTATGGGCGACCCTGCCCGACTACATCGACACCACCGACCTTCTCGCCAAGGCGCTGCGGGAGAACGTCGCCTTCGTCCCCGGCCGCGCCGCTTACGTCGACGGACGCGGCGGCCTCCTCGATGAGGCTGAACTTCTCGGGCTCGGGCGAGGACGAGCTCCGCGAGGGAATCCGCCGGATCGGCTCGGTCGTCTCCGAGCAGGTCGCCCTGTACGAGACGATCACCGGTGAGCACCGGGCTGAAACGGAAGAGGCAGCCGGGCCGGACGAGACGCCCGGCGGCGACGTCGTCCCGATGCCGAGGCGCCGATGAGGGTCGCGGTGCTCAAGGGCGGCAGCTCCCTGGAGCGGGGCGTGTCGCTGCGCTCGGCCGCGCGGGTCGAGGACGCGCTTCAGGAACTCGGACACGAATCCATCCCGATCGATGTGGGTCACGACCTGGTCGCCAGGCTCCGGGCCGAGTGGCCGGAGGTCGTCTTCATCGCGCTTCACGGGCCGGGCGGCGAGGACGGGACGGTGCAGGAGCTGCTCGAGATCCTCGGGCTCCCCTACACCGGCCCCGGGGTCGCCGCCTGCGCGCTCTGCATGGACAAGGTCGCCGCCAAGCACGAGATGCGGACGGCCGACGTCCCCACGCCCGGATGGGCCGCCTTCAACGACACGGCGTTCCGCGAGCTCGGTGCGGCGGACACGCTCGAGGAGATCGAGTCGCGGCTCGGCTTCCCACTCGTCGTGAAGCCGGCCAGCCAGGGGTCCTCGCTGGGGGTCGAGTTCGCCTCCTCGCGCGATGAGGTTCCGCAGGCGCTGGTCGCGGCCTTCTCCTACGACGAGCGGGTCCTCCTGGAGCGCTACGTGAAGGGGCGCGAGCTGGCGGTGAGCGTCCTCGGCGCGGAGCCGCTGCCGGTGGTCGAGGCGATCCCGCGACAGGAGGACTTCTTCAATTTCGAGGCCCGTTACGAGATCGGCCGGACCGAGTACGTTTGTCCCGCGGACCTCGGTGACGACACAGCGGCGGTACTCCAGATCGCAAGCCGGACCTACGAGACGCTCGGCTGCAGCGGCTTCGCCCGAGTCGACCTGATCCTCGCCGACGATGGGCCCCAGGTGCTGGAGGTGAACGCGATCCCCGGGCTCACCGACACGAGTCTCTTCCCGATGGCGGCGGAGGCGGCCGGGATCGGATTCACCGAGCTGGTCGACCGGATCCTTGCCTCGGCGCGCCAGCGACCGGCCTCCGAAGCGACCCTCGTCTAGCCCGATCGGCCGGGGCGCCTATTCGTCCTCGCCCGAGGCGAAGTCCTCGGGCGTGACGTTGTCGAGGAAGTCCTTGAACTTCTCGACGACCTGCTCGGTGTCCTCGACCTCCTCTCCCTCGAACTCGATCGCGGATTCCTCGATCACCTCGTCGGCCGCGAAGATCGGCGCGGAGGTCCGCACCGCGAGCGCGAGCGCATCGGACGGACGGGAGTCGATCTCGAGCTCCGAGCCGTTCATCGAGATCGTGATCGAGGCGAAGAAGGTGTTGTCGCGGAGCTCGGTGACGGAGACCTTCTCGCACTTCGCGTCGATCTGGTCGAGGACGTCCGAGAGGAGGTCGTGTGTCATCGGCCGCGGGGTGGATGCCCCCTGGAGCTTCATCAATATCGCCGCGGCCTCCGGGTGCCCGATCCAGATCGGGAGGAACTTGTTGCCGTCGACCGTCTTCAGCAGCACGATCGGCTGTTTGCCGACCATGTCGAAGCTCACTCCGTAGATGGTCATCCGCTGCACGAAAGGTCTCCTCGGGGGTCGGCCCCGGATTATAGGAGCGGCCCGAAGCACTCCAGAGCGCGTCAGCTCCGATCGCGGGGCGTGGGCTACTCCGGCTCGAGCCCGAGATCGGTAAACGCCTTCCGCCGGTCCCCATACCCCTCGAGGAAGACGATCTTCCCCTCGCGGACCCGGAAGACGGCGGCAGGCCAGGCCCGAAGCTCGACCTCGCCGGTTTGGAGATTCCGGCGAGTGACCGTCTGCAGCACGAGCACCGTGCCGTCCCCCGCGTCGATGATCCTCTCGGGCGCCAGCTCGACCTTGAACCGCTCGAACTGGGGACGCCAGAAGTCGACGACGCTCTGCGGGCCATGGTCGACGCCGTCGCGCATCACGTACTCGACGTCATCGGCGAGGAGCGCCTCGAACGCTTCGAGGTCGGCACGGTTGAGCGCCTCCCCGGCCGCCTCGACAACCGCTCGCGCCTCCTCGAAGCTCGTCGCGCCCTCCATCTCGGCGCGATTCTATGGGCGATCCTGGACTCGAACCAGGGACCTCTTCCTTATCAGAGAAGCGCTCTAACCGACTGAGCTAATCGCCCGGAGTCCCATCGAACGGGTGGCCCCTCTCGGGGCCCCCTCGCATCTTAGCTCTCGGATCAGGAGCGCTTGCGAAGGCGCTTGGCGAGGGATTCCAGCTCGGTGAGATCGTCGAAGAGCAGCTCCGCCTTCACGCCGTCGCCGGCTCGTCGGACGCGGACGTCCTGCCCCAGCGCCGCGCCGAGCAGGTCCTCCGCGCCGCTCATGGCGGCCCGCTCCTCGGCGGAGATCCGTCCGCCGCTCGTCGCCTTCTTGCGGCGGCCGCCTCCGTGATCCGCGTGTCTTTCCGTCTCGCGGACCGACCAGCCCTCCGCCGCCGCGCGCTTCGCGAGCTTGGACCTGGCGTCCTGGTCGCGCACCTGGAGGATGGCGCGGCCATGACCCTCGGTGAGATCGCCGCGCTCGAGCAGCCCGAGGACCGTGTCGGGCAGGTCGAGGAGCCTGATCAGGTTCGAGATCGCCGCGCGGCTTCGGCCGACGCGACGCGCGAGCTCCTCCTTCGAGATCCCGAGGTCGTCCACCAGGGCGGCACACGCCCTGGCCTCCTCGACAGGGTTCAGGTCCTCGCGGACCATGTTCTCGATCAGCGCCGCCTGCAGACGCTCGTCCTCGGGAGAGCTCCGGATCACTGCCGGCACCCGATCGAGCCCCGCCTTCTGCGCCGCCCGCCACCGACGCTCCCCCGCGACGAGCTCGTAGCGGTCCTCGGCGATCGGCCGGACGATCAGGGGCTGGAGCAGGCCAACCGACCCGATCGACCCGGCGAGAGCGTCCAGGGCGGCCGCGTCGAACGTCGCCCGCGGCTGGTCGGGGTTCGGCTCGATCTCCCCTACCGCGAGCTCGCGCAGCTCGGGTCCGCCGGCGGAGGTCTCCGGCAGGATCGCGGCGAGCCCCCTCCCCATGCCCCTCTTCCGCTCAGCCATCTGCGACCCCAAGCGCGAGCACCTCGTCGGCGAACGCGCGATACGCCTTCGACCCGGATGACCTCGGGTCGTGCTCCAGGACCGGGATCCCGTAGCTGGGCGCCTCGGCGACCCGGATGCTGCGCGGAACGACCGTCTTGAAGACCCGAGCCGGCAGGTGCTCCCTCAGCTCTCGCTCGACGTCGTGCGAGAGGCGGGTTCGCTCGTCGTGCATCGTGATCAGGACGCCCGCCAGCCCCAGCGACGGGTTCAGCTCGCGCTGCACGAGCTTCAGCGTGTCCAGGAACTGGACGAGCCCCTCGAGCGCGAGGTACTCGGCCTGGACCGGCACGATCACCATGTCCGCCGCGACGAGCGCGTTGACGGCGACCGGGCCGAGCGACGGCGGGCAGTCGAGGAGCGTGTACGCGAAGCGCTCTCGCACCGGCCCGAGCCCCTCGCGAAGCCGCGTCTCGTAGCCGTCCGAGCGTGGCAGCTCGACTGAGGCGCCGGCCAGATCGACGTGCGCGGGGACGACCCAGAGGTTGTCGGGGCCGGCGGGCCGAGCCGCCTCGGCGACCGAGACCTCCCCCACCAGGCAGTCGTATGCGGAGGGCGACGAGTCCTTCGGGAGGCCGAGCGCGACGGTCGCGTTGCACTGCGCGTCGAGGTCCACGATCAGCGTCTGCCTTCCGTCCCGCGCGACGCAAGCGCCCATGTTCACCGCGGTGGTCGTCTTGCCGACGCCGCCCTTCTGATTCGCGATCGCGTAAACCGTTCCCATTCAGTCCGATCTTCGTTCGGTTCCGTTCCGTTCGGATCCGAACGGGCGCTTCGCTGCCATTCCGGGTCTTCTCGGCAGGCCGTTCGGAGTCGGTCCATTCTTGCGGAGGAGGTGGATGTGTCGATCGCGGCTCCCGGGATACGGCTCGACCGGCCTCACCTCGAGCGACTCCATCGCGAGGGCCGGCGCGGATCGCGCCAGCTCCAGCTCCTCCTCGCGCGAGCGGGCTCCCTTCCACGCGACCAAAACGCCCCCGTCGCGAAGCAGCGGCGAGGCGAGCTCGGCGAGGGTCGCGAGGCTTCCGACGGCGCGAGCGGAGACGGCGTCGTAGGCCTCGCGGCCCTCTCCCCCGGCCCAGACCTCCGAGCGCTCGCAGACGACGCTCGCGTTCCCCAGCCCCATCCGCTCGATCGCGGCGCGAAGGAAGTCGCACTTCCGTCGCAGCGACTCGATCAGGTGGACCTGCGCGTCCGGAAGCTTGGCCGCCAGCACCAGGCCTGGAAGCCCGGCTCCGCTACCGAGGTCCGCCACCCGCTTCGCCTCGCGGAGTGGTTCCACCTCCAGCCCACTGAGCGAGTCGGCGATGTGGACATCGCGAGCCTCGCGAGCACTCGCCCGGGACACGGGCGCCGCGTCGGTTGCAAGCAGCTCCAGCAGGGCCTCGAGCGCCGGCTCCTCGGCGGGCGAGGCCGCGGTCAATCCGAGAGCAGAGGGGCGACGACCACGTAGCGGTTCGGCTCGTCGCCCTCGCTGTAGGTCTCGATCTCCGGCCGGTCGCGGAGATGCTCGTGTACGACACGGCGGTCGTTCGAGCCCATCGGGTCCATCTCCACGGCCTCCCCGTGCCGGACCGCGTCGTCGGCGGCCATGTCGGCGCGGCGGCGCAGTGACTCGCTCTGGCGGCGCCGGTAACCCGCGGCGTCGACGGAGACGCGCTTTCGGTCCTGGCGGCCCCGGTAGGCGGCCTGGTAGCAGAGCAGCTGGATCGCGTCGATCGTCTGTCCGTGCCTGCCGATCAGCAGGCCGACATCCTCGCCCTCGATGTCCGCGTGGATCTCCTCGTCCGCCTCCGAGACCGACACCGACGCGTCGAGGCCGAGGCTCTCGAGGATCTTCTCGAGGAGCACGCGCACGCGCTCGGCGGGCGCCTCCGGCATCACCGCGGTCGAGCCTTCGCCTCCGTCGATCACGCGGAGCAGTCTAGGGACGGGGTGAGCAGACGCGGCCCTAGCGCCTGCGCTTCCTCTTGCGAGGCGGCGGAGGGGGCGGCTTCGCCGAGCGAACCTCCTCCGGCGTCGGCACCGGCTGGAGCGGCCAGACGAAGTGGATCACGGTCTGCTGGGCGAGCGCCCAGAAGCCGCTCGCGATCCAGTAGACGGCGACGCCCGCGGGGGCGTTGGGGATGAAGAAGACCGTGATCAGGGCGAAGAACCCAGCCATCAGGTAGCGCTGCTGGTTGCCGCCGGTCCCGGGGTTCGGATTCAGCAGGATCAGGGCGAACGAGGAGGCGACCGCAAGGACGACGAGGACGATCGTCTCCGCCCCCTCCGGCTTCGCCGCGAGGTCCTCGACGAACAGGAAGCCGGCCTGGCCGGAGGCCTCGAGCTGGTCCTTGAACGACTGCGAGTTGAGCAGTGTGTAGAGCGCGAAGAAGACCGGGATCTGGAGCAGCAGCGGAAAGCAGGAGGCGAGCGGGTTCACACCGTGCTCCTGGAAGAGAGCCATCTGCTCGCGCTGGAGGCGCTGGCGGTCGTCCTTGTACTTCTCCTGGAGCTCCTTCATGTACGGCATGACCTGCTGGAGCTCGCGCATCCCCCTCATCGAGCGGATCGTCAAGGGGAGGACCACGATGCGGGAGATGAAGGTGATCAGGATGATCCCGATCCCCCAGGCGATCCCGAGGTCGTCGTACATCCAGGTGATCAGGTCGTCGAACAGGTCGGCGAGCTGCTGGATGACGGGGATCGCGGCGTGGAGGAACACGGTCGTCTCGCTACGTCAACTCGGCCGGGCCCGAGGGCGGTGCCATCGCCGCACGCTCGGAGCGGGTCGGGGTGTCGCGAAAGAAGCGGCGGTCGGACAGCTCATCGATGCCGCCGTGGCTGAACGGGTTGCAGCGGAGCAGGCGCCAGGCCGCCAGGATCGAGCCCCGGATCGGCCCCAGCTCGCGAATCGCCTGCGTGCCGTACGCGGAACACGTCGGGTAGTAGCGGCACCGCGGCGCAAGCGCGGGCGAGACCCAGCGCTGATAGGCGCGGATCGGAGCGAGAACGAGCGCGGTGAGAAACCGTTTCACGACAAACGGTCCTCCCGCGAGTCCGCGAGAAGCTCGGACAGCGAGGCATGGATCCCCTCCTGGCCCTCCCGGTCGAGCAGCTCCTCGACGCCCGGCCTCGCCACGATCACGTAGTCGTGCCCGGCGGGCTGCAGCTCGTCGAGATCCCAGAACGCCTGCCTGATCGCCCGCTTCACCTTGTTGCGGACGACCGCGCGGCCCAGCTTCCGACCGACCGACAGGCCGAGCCTCGCGGGGGCGTTGGGCTCGTCCTCGCCGCGGGGGAACGAGTAGAGGACGAGGAACCGGTTGCCGCGCGAGTTGCCTTCGCGGTAGACACGATCGAAGTCGCCGCTTCGGGAAAGGCGGCGGCGGCGCGCATCGGGACGGCCCTTGGACGCCAAGGCCTAGGGGGTGAGGCGCTTGCGGCCCTTCTGTCGCCGGCGCCTCAGGATCGCTCGGCCGGAGCGCGTCCGGCTTCGCGTCCGAAACCCGTGCGTCCGGGCTCGCTTGCGCTTCTTCGGCTGATAGGTCCGCTTCATCGGATCGGCCCCGAGGGGAAGGGGCGAGGGGCACGGCAGTATACGTGGCGGGCCCGCTCCCCCCGCCGATGGCCGCACTGCTCGACGTCCCTCGGTTTTCATCGCGTTTTGCACGGAGCCCATCGCCGGGCCCACTTCCGTTGCGGGAGCCGAGCCTATGATCGCGCCCGGGCAGTGCCCGCGCGAGCTGCGGAGACAAGGAGGACCAGGTACCGGGGCAGGTGAACGAGACGGGTGGCGAGATCGCCGAGGCATGGCGCACGATTCAGCGCGAGCTGGCGGCCTCGATGCACGCGGACACCTACCGGCTGTGGTTCGCCCCCCTGACTCCCGTCTCCCGGCGGGGCCCCACGCTCTACCTGACCGGGCCTCGGCGTGTGACCCGCTGGGTCCGGCGACGCTACATGGACCTGCTGCGGGCGGGAGCGCTTCGCGCCGCGATCGGCGTCCGCGAGGTCGAATTGGTCGATGACTCTCCCGCCGGCGAGGGGCGGGGACAAGCCCCCGTGGAGGCCGCCTGCCGGGTTGCGCTCAACCCGGACTACACCTTCGAGCGATTCGTGATCGGCCCTGGCAACCAGCTCGCCCACGCGGCCGCGCTCGCGGTCGCCGAGGCGCCCGGCGAGGCCTACAACCCCCTCTTCCTCCATGGGCCGCCTGGTCTCGGGAAGACCCACCTGCTCGGCGCGATCGCGAACTACCTGCCCCGCCACAGCCCTCAGCTCGTCGTCCACTACACGACCGCCGAGTCGTTCACGAACGAATTCGTCACCTCCCTCCACGGCTCCGCGATCGATGCCTTCAAGGAGCGCTACAGGCGCGCCGACGTCCTCCTGATCGACGACGTGCAGTTCCTCCAGGGAAAGGCACACACCGCCGACGAGTTCTTCCACACCTTCAACGCCCTGTATGAGGGCGGGGCTCAGCTCGTCCTGACCGCGGACCGAGTTCCAGCCGAGCTGTCCGCCCTCGCCGAGCGCCTCCGCGACCGCTTCGAATGGGGCCTGACCGTCCCGGTCGAGCCTCCCGACCTCGCTACTCGGTTGTTGTTCCTCGGAAGCCTCGCCCGCGAGGAGTCGGAGCAGGTGCCTCCCGACGCGCTCCGCGCCCTCGCTGCGAAGACCTCGGCGAACCTTCGCGTCCTCAAGGGCGCGCTGACGCGGGTTCTCGCCCTCTCCTCACTCACGGCATCGCATCTCGATGCGGACGCCGTCAACCGCGCCATCCCCTCCGAAGCCGTCACGCCGGCCCCGGGCAAGGGCATCGACCCCCGCCAGGTGCAGGCCGCCGTCGCCGAGAAGCTCGGCCTCAGCGTCGAGGAGATCCTCTCCGCCAGCCGAGCCGCGCCGATCGCCAGGGCCAGGCAGCTTGCCATGTACCTGACCCGCGAGCACACCGACCTCTCCCTCCCCGCGATCGCGCAGGCCTTCAACCGGCGCGATCACACGACCGTGATCCACGCGATCCGCAAGGTGGAGGCCCGCGCCCTCGAGGATGCCCGCCTATCCCGCACACTCGAGGAGCTCGAGGACCAGCTTCGTTCGGGCGAGATGGGTCGTGACCGAACCGACTGAAAGAATCGATCCACATATCCACACCATCCACAGCCCTTACTACTCCTAACCACCTTCAATCACAAACGATGAAGATCACAACTTCCCGCCAAGCACTTCTCGATGCGCTCCTCGTCGTCTCCAGGGCGGTGTCGGCGCGAGCGGCGCTGCAGGCGCTGTCCGGGATCCTCTTCACCACCGACGACGGTGGCGCGCGCTTGCGTGCCACCGACATGGAGCTCGGCCTGGAGGTCGGCTTGGACGGCGAGGTCGAGGGAGGGGGCTCCGTCGTCCTCCCCGGCCGGCTCCTCGTCGAGGTCGCTCGTTCGCTCCCGGAGGGCTCGGTCACGCTCGCGCTTCGCGAGGCGGAGCGGGACGTGGAGATCAGCGCCGGCTCCTCGCGCTTCCACCTCCGGACTCTCCCGGCTGACGACTTTCCGCGGTTCCCGGACGCGGAGGGGGATCCGGTCGAGCTCCCGGCCGCGCCGCTCCGGGACACGATCAACCGTGTCGCCCGCGCTGCCTCCCGGGACGAGGCGCGGCCCGTCCTCACGGGAGTGCTCGTGACGGTCGAGGGCTCCGAGCTGACGATGGTCGCGACCGACTCCTACCGACTCGCCGTGAAGAGGACTCAGCTCGAGTCGGGCGTGCCCGAGCGGCTCGAGGCGAACGTCCCGGCCCGGGCGCTGCGCGAGCTCGCGCGTCTCGCCGAGGTCAGCGGCGACGACCCGCTTCGCGTCTGGCTCACGCGGAACCAGGCGATCTTCCGGGTCGGGCCGGTATCGCTCAGCTCCCGCCTCATCGATGGTCAGTTTCCGAACCATTCCCAGCTGCTGCCGGAGTCCTACGAGCACGAGGTCAAGCTGCCGCGCGGCGAACTGCTCGAGGTGACGCGCCGGGTCTCGCAGCTCGCTCAGCGGAACGCTGCGCTTCGGCTCTCGTTCTCGGACGGGGAGCTCGTCGTGTCGGCGGAGACGCCGGATCTCGGTGACGCACGAGAGGCCCTGCCGGCTCCGTACGAGGGCGAGCTCCTCGAGATCGGGTTCAACCCGGAGTTCGTCCGCGACGGCCTCGAGAGCATCGACTCCGACGAGGTCCTGCTGAAGCTGATCTCCCCGCTGCGACCCGGCCTGCTCGAGCCGGCCGACGACGATGACTTCAGCTATCTGGTCATGCCGATCCGGCTGAACGTGTGAGGCGATGCTCGTCGACGCGGTCGAGTGCCGTGGTTTCAGGAACCTCGTAGACGCGCGGACCCGCCTCGGCAGCGACATCGTGGTGGTCCACGGCCCGAATGGAGGCGGAAAGACCAATCTCCTCGAGGCCGTCTACTTCGGTCTGACCGGCAGGTCGTTCCGCACGGGGAACGACCGCGACATGATCCGGTTCGAGGAGGGCGGCGCCCGCGTGGAGCTGGAGCTGACCGGTCAGGTGGGGCGTCTTCTCGCATCGCTCGATCGCTCCGGGGAACGGCGTCACCTGTTGGGCGGAAGTCCGCTCACCGGCGAACCCGGCGAGCGGCCGCTGGTGAGCGTCTTTCATCCGGATCGTCTTCAGCTCGTCAAGGGCGCCCCCGCCCATCGGCGCGCCCACCTCGATCGCCTCTGCGGCGTGCTCTGGCCGGCTCGATCCGACCTGAGGCGGCGGTTCGGGCGCACGCTGGCGCAGAGAAACGCGCTCGTCGCCAGGATCCGGGCCGGTCTCGGCGGGGTGGAGTCGCTTTCCTCGTGGGACGAGCGCCTGGCAAGCGACGCTGAGCCTCTGATCGAGGCCCGAGCCGCATCCGTTGACGTCCTCGCCGGGCCCTTCGCCGAGCTCGCGTCCGCCCTCGGGCTGGGCCGGGACGCGGAGATCGCCTATCGGCCCCGCGCGCCGGGGGACCGGGCCGAGCTCTCCGCAGAGCTCGGGCGCCGCCGCGACGTGGACCTGGGCCGGGCGTACACCTCCTATGGGCCCCAGCTCGACGAGATCGAGTTGCGACTCGGGGGCCGCCCGGTTCGGCGGTTCGGGTCCCAGGGCCAGCAGCGGCTGGCCCTGCTGGCATTGCTGTTCGCCGAGCGGTCGGCCCTGCTCGACGCCGGCCGGCCCGCTCCACTGATGCTCCTTGACGACGTCATGAGCGAACTCGACCCCGCGCATCGGCGGCTCCTGGTGGAGCTGCTCGCCGCCGCCGGGCAGGCGATGGTGACCGCGACGGAGGCGGCGCACGTCCCGGCCGACACCGCGACGTCGATCGCGGTCTCGGACGGGGTGGTCTCCGGAATGCCGGCCCTGAGGGCGGCGTGATGGGACGGCGCGCTCCCAGGCCGATCGCAGCCGCCGTCGGCGCGGCGCTCGAGCGTGCGGCGCCCGCGACGACTCTGGCGGCGGTCCAGCGGGCGTGGCCGGCGGCCGTCGGCGAGGCGATCGCCCGCGAGGCCACCCCGGTGGCGGAGCGATCCGGGATGATCACGGTCGCCTGCCGCGCGGCGACCTGGGCCCAGGAGCTCGATCTGCTGCGCGATCAGATCCTCGCCAAGGTGCGGGCGGAGCTCCCCGAGGGGACGGCGATCGAGGGACTTCGGTTCACCGCGTCAGGAGAGCCTGTTTGAGCTTAGACTTATTCGCGATTTGCAGGGAATTCATGGTGGTTTGGTGCAAGTTCCGCGCCCTTCGGCTGGTAAACTTATGTGAACTTGTGTGAGGCCTCGACCCTCTGTCCGCAAGGACTTTCCGAGCCGGGTCACGAAGGTCGAGGCACTGTTTTTGAACCGAAAGGAAGCTGAGTGGCGAAGACCTCCCAGCACGGAGGAGCGAGCAAGAAGGGCTCCTCACGCACGAACGGCACCGCGAAGAAGAGCGGCGCCAGCAGAAGGAAGACGGCGAAGAGCGGTGGCTCTTCCTACAGCGCGAAGGACATCACGGTCCTCGAGGGGCTCGAGGCCGTCCGCAAGCGTCCCGGGATGTACATCGGATCGACGGGTCCGAGGGGACTCCACCATCTCGTCTACGAGGTCGTGGACAACTCGGTGGACGAGGCGATCGCGGGACACGCGAAGAAGGTCACCGTCACCCTCCATCCGGACAACAGCTGCACGGTGGTCGACGACGGCCGCGGCATCCCCGTGGAGCGGATGAAAAAGGCGAAGAACAAGCCCGCCGCCGAGGTGGTGCTGACCACCCTGCACGCCGGCGGCAAGTTCGGCGACGGCGGCGGCTACAAGGTCTCCGGTGGCCTGCACGGCGTCGGCGTCTCCGTCGTCAACGCGCTCTCCGAGAAGCTCCACCTGGAGGTCTGGCGCGACGGCTATGTCTGGGAGCAGGACTACGAGCGCGGCAAGCCGGTCACGAAGTTCAAGAAGGGCCGCCCGGTGAAGAGCACCGGGACCACGATCACTTTCGTCCCGGACATGGAGATCTTCGATGAGGTCGAGTTCGACTTCGAGACGCTCGCCGAGCGCCTCCGCGAGACCGCGTTCCTGACCCGGGGGCTGAAGGTCGAGCTGATCGACGAGCGCGCCGCCGGCCAGCAGGTCGAGTTCCTGTACAAGGGCGGGATCGCGGACTTCGTCAAGTACCTGAACGAGTCCAAGGATCCGCTGCACAAGAAGGTCATCTACTTCGAGGGTCAGACCCACGAGGGTCAGGTCGAGGTCGCGCTTCAGTGGAACTCCTCCTACCAGGAGTCCACCTTCAGCTTCGCCAACAACATCAACACCCACGAGGGCGGCACCCATCTCTCCGGGTTTCGGGCAGCCCTGACCAGGACGCTGAACGCGATCGCGCGCAAGCGCAACCTGATCAAGGAGAAGGACGAGAATCTCTCCGGCGAGGACGTGCGCGAGGGTCTCACCGCGGTGGTCTCGGTGAAGCTCTCCGATCCGCAGTTCGAGGGCCAGACCAAGACCAAGCTCGGCAACCCGCCGATCGAGGGCCTGGTGAAGGAGGTCGTCAACCGCCAGCTCGGAGACTTTCTCGAGGAGCATCCGGCGGACGCCCGGCGGATCCTGACCAAGGCCGTCGAGGCGGCCCGCGCCCGTGACGCGGCCCGCAAGGCCCGCGATCTGACGCGACGCAAGTCGGCGCTCGAGAACTCGATGCTGCCGGGCAAGCTGGCCGACTGCACGGTGAAGGACCCGGCGCTCGCCGAGCTCTTCATCGTCGAGGGCGACTCGGCCGG
The DNA here is from genome assembly GCA_963808565.1 of uncultured Solirubrobacterales bacterium. Taxonomy (GTDB): domain Bacteria; phylum Actinomycetota; class Thermoleophilia; order Solirubrobacterales; family 70-9; genus DASUPK01. Next base: position 21,358 of record CAWEGM010000004.1, on the reverse strand, counting down.
CGGTTCCGCGAAGCAGGGTCGCGACCGGAACACGCAGGCGGTGCTGCCCCTCCGCGGGAAGATCATCAACGTCGAGAAGAGCCGGATCGACAAGGTCCTCTCGAACACCGAGATCCAGGCTCTGATCACGGCGATCGGGACCGGGGTGCAGGACGAGTTCAAGGTCGAGGATCTCCGCTACCACAAGGTCGTCCTGATGACGGACGCGGATGTCGACGGCGCCCACATCCGGACCCTGGTGCTGACGTTCCTCTACCGGCAGATGCCCGAGCTGATCGACCAGGGCTACGTCTACATCGCGAAGCCGCCGCTCTACAAGGTGAAGAACGGGAGCAAGGAGATCTACGTCGAGCGGGAGTCTGAGCTCGAGGAGCTGCTGCTCGCGGACAAGATCGAGCAGTTCCAGGTGATGGACTCGGACGGCAAGCAGAAGCAGCTCACCAAGCGGCGCTGGCAGGACTTCAACCGCCACTTCAAGGCGGTCGAGGGCTGGAGCTCCACCCTGCGGGCGGAGTTCGGCCACGAGACGATCGACTTCATCTCCGACGCCCACCTGCTTCAGGCGGGAGCGAAGTCGATGGCGGCCGCGGCGAAGCTGTTCAAGGCACGTGACCCGAAGGACCGGCCCTACGAGACGAAGCTGCTCGAGCAGAAGTCGACCGGCCTCGCCGTCAAGGGCACGCACCGGCGCAGCGGCCTGGCCCGCGACCACAAGCTGCCGAAGGCCCTGTTCGACTCCCAGCCCTATAAGGAGCTGGTCGACGCCTACGCCAAGGTCGTCAGCGTGATGGGCAAGCCGCCGTTCGTCGTCTCGATCGACGAGCGCGAGGCCGAGGCCGAGAACTTCTCTGAGCTCCGCCGGGAGATCCTGGAACTCGCGCGGCACGGGATCACCCTCTCGCGGTTCAAGGGCCTCGGCGAGATGAACGCCGAGCAGCTCCGCGAGACGACGATGGATCCGGAGACGCGGACCCTGCAGCGCGTCAGCATCGACGAGGCCGCCGCGAGCGGGCTCGAGCAGACCTTCTCCGACCTGATGGGCGACAAGGTCGAGCCGCGGAAGCAGTTCATCGAGCGGCACGCCCGCGACGTCCGGTTCCTGGATGTGTAAGGGGGAGGTGAGCGATGGCTGACGGAGACCAGACCCTCGACGAAGTTCTCCACGGCAAGATCGAGGAGCGGCAGCTCGAGAAGGAGATGCGCAGCTCCTACCTCGATTACGCGATGAGCGTGATCGTCGGCCGGGCGCTCCCCGACGTCCGGGACGGGCTGAAGCCCGTCCACCGCCGCGTCCTCTACGCGATGCACGACCTCGGTCTGCAGCCGAACCGGCCGTACCGGAAGTGCGCGTTCATCGTCGGCGAGGTGATGGGCAAGTACCACCCGCACGGCGACTCCGCGATCTACGAGACGCTGGTCCGGATGGCGCAGGATTTCGCCCTGCGCTACCCCCTCGTCGACGGCCAGGGCAATTTCGGCTCGATCGACGACGATCCGGCGGCCGCGATGCGGTACACCGAGGCGCGCCTCGGGGCCCTCGCCACGGAGATGCTCCGCGACATCGACGCGGACACGGTCGACTTCGGTCCGAACTACGACGAGTCGACCCGCGAGCCGGTGCTGCTGCCCGCGCGCTTCCCGAACCTGCTGGTCAACGGCGCCACTGGGATCGCGGTCGGGATGGCGACCAACATCCCGCCCCACAACCTCCGCGAGGTGATCGGGGCGGTGAAGGCCTATATCGACGATCCCGAGATCGACCTCAAGGGCCTGATGAAGCACATCAAGGGCCCCGACTTCCCGGGCGGCGGGACGATCATGGGGACGCAGGGGATCCGCGACGCGTACCGGTCCGGCCGGGGCTCGATCAAGATCCGGGCGAAGGCACACGTCGAGCCGATGAAGGGCGGCAGGGACGCGATCATCGTCACCGAGCTCCCCTTCATGGTGAAGAAGGGCGGCGAGGGCGGCCTGATCACGAAGATCGCCGACCTCGTCCGCGACAAGAAGATCAACGGGATCTCGGACCTGCGGGACGAGTCGGACCGCAACGGCATGCGGCTCGTGATCGAGCTGAAGCGCGGCGGCGATCCCGCGCAGGTGGTGCTGAACCAGCTCTACAAGCGCACCGCGATGCAGCAGGCCTTCGGGATCAACATGGTCGCGCTGGTCGACGGCGTTCCCCGCCAGCTCGGGCTGCGCGAGCTGATCCAGCAGTACGTCGGCCACCAGAAGGAGGTCATCACCAGGCGGACGCAGTACCGGCTCGCCCGCGCCGAGGCTCGCGCGCACATCCTCGAGGGACTGCTGACCGCGCTCGGCAACCTCGACGCCGTGATCAGGCTGATCCGCCGCTCGAAGGATCCCGATACCGCGCGCGACGGACTGATCGACAAGTTCAAGCTCAGCCGCGCGCAGGCGCAGGCGATCCTCGACATGCGCCTGCAGCGCCTCACCGCGCTCGAGGCCGACAAGATCAAGCAGGAGCACAAGGACCTGACGAAGCTGATCAAGGAGCTCCGGGCGATCCTCGCCGACGAGATGAAGGTGCTCGGCCTGGTGAAGACCGAGCTCTCCGAGATCGCCGAGCGGTACGGCGACGATCGCCGAACCCAGATCACGGCCTCCGAGGGCGAGCTCGACATCGAGGACGTGATCGCGGATCAGCAGATGGTCGTGTCGATCACCGCCTCTGACTACGCGAAGCGGACACCGCTCGACACGTACCGCCAGCAGCGCCGCGGTGGCCGCGGGGTGATGGGAATGAACCTGAAGGAGGGCGACTACATCGAGCACCTCCACGTCTGCTCGACGCACGATCACCTCCTGTTCTTCACCAACCAGGGGAAGGTCTACCGGCTGAAGGTCTACGAGCTGCCCGAGGGCACGCGCGCCTCGAGAGGCCGAGCCCTCGTCAACGTCCTCCCGTTGAAGGACAAGGAGCGGGTGATGGCGGTGATCCCCACCCGGGACTTCTCCGAGGGCAAGTTCCTCGTCTTCGGAACCGCGCAGGGGATGGTGAAGAAGACCCCGTTCAAGGACTACGACACCCCGATCCGCGCCGACGGGATCATCGCGATCAACATCAAGAAGGGCGATGAGCTCGTCCGGGTCCGGATGACCTCGGGCAAGGACGACATCATCATGACCTCCAAGTCCGGTCACGCGACGCGCTTTGCCGAGAAGCAGGCGCGGCCGATGGGTCGCGGTACCGCGGGCGTGAAGGGGATGAACGTCTCCGCCAAGGACAATCGCGTCCTGGCCCTGGACGTCGTCGGCTCCGACGACAAGAAGGGCGAGCTGCTGGTCGTGACCGAGAACGGCTACGGGAAGCGCACTTCGCTCGTCGAGTATCCGGTGAAGGGCCGGGGGGCCAAGGGCGTGCTGACCGCGAAGCTGACCGCGAAGAAGGGCGGGCTAGCCGGCGCCCGGGTGGTCCGCGAGGGGCAGGAGCTGATCTTCATCTCCCAGAACGGGATGGTCCAGCGGACCCCCGTCTCCGGGATCTCGAAGATGGGTCGCGCCACCCAGGGCGTGCGGGTGATGAACCTGAAGAAGGGCGACCGCGTCAGCGCGGTGGCGCTTGTCGTCGAGTCCACCGACCAGAACGGCAACGGTGCCGCCCCGGCATCCGCCTCGGTCGAGGAGGAGGCGCCGACCGCGGAGAGCGTCGCGGAGGAGGCCGCCGCCGCAGAGGCCGCCGGGAACGGCGAAGCCAAGGTGACGAAGGCGCCGGCCAAGCGCAGCTCCGGTGGCGCGGCGAAGGGCAAAGCCAAGCCGAGCAAGCCGAGGAGCAGCGGCGGGGGCGCCACGAAGCCGGCCGCCAAGCCGAAGCGTGCGGCGAAGCCGAAACCGGCCGCCAAGCCGAAGCCGGCCGCGAAACCCAGACCGAACCCGAGCGGGTCGGGCTCACGGCCGAAGATCAAGCCGAAGCACACGGCGACCGCCAAGCAGCGGGCGGAGTCGGCAGCGAAGAGGCGGCGTAGGAAGTAGCCGCGCGATCGCTGCGCAGTGGCGGGTTAGTCACCCATACGGTGACAAACCCGCCAAATGACCCGCGGCGCTAGGCGGCGATCAGGTAGGGCTCCCACGCCACCGGCGTGCGGGGCGCGGCGATTCTGATGAAGACGGTAGGTCCCGGGGGTCGCGGGTTTCGGCGCGGGTGCATGCGGATCTCCTGCGGCAGGCGGTTGCCTTTCTTGCGGTTGCACGGGGCGCAGGACGCGACGATGTTCTCCCAGACCGACTCGCCACCGCGGCTGCGCGGAATCACATGGTCCACCGTGAGGCTCGGCTTGCTGTTACCGCAGTACTGACAGGTCCAGCCGTCGCGGGCGAGGACCGCCTTGCGGGTGATCCGCCGCCGGTGGATGTCCCTCGGGACACGGACGAAGCTGACCAGCCGGATCACCTCCGGACAGTCCAACCGCATCGTCTCCGAGCGGAGAACGCCGTCCCCGTGCTCGAGCACCTCCGCCTTCTCCTTCAGGATCAGGACGAGGGCGCGGCGGACCGTGCAGACGTTGAGCGGCTCATAGCTTGCGTTGAGGACCAGCACCCGCCCGCGCGTCAGCCGGCGGGCGGCCGCTACCGCTACTTCGCCGTCTCCCTCGGCGCCATGGACAGGGTCGTGACGGTTCCTCCGGCCGCTCACGTGGCCGTTCGTCCGACCCGTGACGTGACCGTTCGTGTCGCTGGCTCCGTGGCCGTTCTCGGAAGCTCGGCCATCTGCCAGCACGCTCGCCTCGCGCGTGGCGGCCCCATTGCCCATGTCCCGGGCGATTGTAGTGGAGCGCTCCGCCGAGCCCGAAGCGTTTCGCTCGCTCAGCCCGGCACGCCCGGGGGCGCCTCGATCGGCCAGCTCCCGAGGATCCGCACCGACTCGGCTTTCGAGCGCAGGGCCTCGATCGCTTCGCCGATCCGCCCCTCGCCGAGCGCCCCCTCGATGTCGATGAAGAACTGGTAGCGGCCGAGTCCCCGCCGAAGCGGGCGGGACTCGATCCGGGTCAGATTCACCCGCCGGTCGGAGAAGGCGCCGAGAGCCTCGACGAGCGCACCCGGATGATCCTCGCCGAGCTCCGAGAAGACGAGCGAGGTGCGCCACGGACCGGCGCCGGACGGCGTGACTCCCTCCGGAGCGACCCAGACGAATCGCGTGACGTTGTCCGGCTCGTCCTCCACGCCCTGGCCGAGCACTGCGGCTCCGTAGAGCTCGGCGGCCGACGCCGCGCCGAGGGCCGCCCACGGCTCCCGGGTCTCGCTGACGGCCCGAACGGCCTCCGCCGTGCTGGGCGCCGCCCGCACCTCCGCCTGTGGCAGGTTCTCTCGGATGAACCGAGCGCACTGAGCACTCGCCTGAGGATGGGAGAGAACGACCTCGATCCGCTCGAGCGGAACGTCCTCGCGAGCGATCAGGCAGTGACGGATCGGCAGGTCGTACTCGCCGACCAGCGTGACCCCGGTGACTTCGAACGCGAGCGCGTCCAGCGTCGCGCTCACCGCGCCCTCGATCGAGTTCTCGAACGGGACGAGCGCCCGGTCGGCATCACCGCGCTGGACCGCGACGATCGCCTCGTACACGGACGCCGCCGGGATCGCCTGGACCGGCTGGTCACCGACCGCCGCCCGAAGCGCGTCCTCGCTGAAGGTCCCCCGTGGGCCGAGATAGGCGATTCGCACCGCTACCGAGGCGCCTCGCCGCTCCCCGCGACCGCGATCACTCGAAGACGACACTGTAGGTCGCCGAGTTGTTGTCGGAGACCTGCTCGCCGGGCACGGGGCTCACGACCACCTCGATCGTCGTCTCGGCGCCGGGCTGCGGCTTGGTGGTCAGGGGGACCTTCACCGTGCTGATGTCGCCGGCGTCGAGAGCCTGAAGAGTGCCGTTCAGGACCGTTCCGTTGATCGAGACCTCGACCTGGATGCCGGTCTCGTCGCTGTCCCCCTGGTTCTGCACCTCGATCGCGAGCTCCTGGGCGTCGCTCGGAACCGTGGTCGTCGAGTCCGCCGACAGGGTCGTGTCTCCGATCGACGTCTGGTAGAGCGCGAGTCCGTGGGTGCCGCCGGTGGTCGGCTCGCCGACGATCCCGTTCAGCTTCGTCACCAGCTCGGCCTGATCGAGGAAGTCGGTCGCGTTCTCGGGCATGAAGTTGCCCGGCGGCAACGGCGGCGCGTCCACGCCCTCGTCTTCGAGGACACTCTTGATCTCGGGCGCCCCGAGCTGCGCCCACAGCACGTCGCTCGCGTAGAGCGCTCCCATCTGGTTGCTGATCTGGGAGATCGCATCCGCGGTCTGGGCATCCGCCGTTGCGTTCGCGAGATTGCTCGCGATCACGTCGAGGGCATTTCTCCGCAGCGTCAGGGTCTGGATGACGGAGGCCTGCGCATCGTCCATCTGACCCGGCACGTCGAGATTCTCGGCACGGTCGAGGAGGCTCTGCGAGAGGTCGCGATCCCCTCGGATCTGGTTGCTGGCGTCGACGCTCCCCGCCGCGCTCGGGCTGTTCAGGAGCTCGAAGAAGTCCTGGCCGCGCTGCTGGGACTCCTGCATGATCGTCCCGACGTCGGTGGCGTAGTTTCGGAGGCCCCGGTCGGACCGCGCCTCCAGGCAGCCGCGGAACGCGATCACGATCAGGATCAGGAACGCCAGGCCGACGCCGACGCCGATCAGGCGTCGAACCAGGAACTGCTGCCGGCGTCGCTGGCGTCCTCCGGCGCGCCGCCTTGGGCGCTCCGGTTCCTCCGCGACGACGCGGTCGTCTTGTTCCTCGTCGAGGAATGCCAAACCGCGCGACAGTATGAACAGCGCTGTGGCGGGACGTTTACACGCGACCCGTGGCCGCAGGGAAAGGCGCGTGTGCGTGGAAATCAAAGCCGCCATGGTGGGCGAGCACATCCTGGGGAGGTTCGTGATCGAGGACCGAATCGGCAGCGGCGGATTCGGGACGGTCTACCGAGCGCGGGACGAACGGCTTCAGCGGCCGGTCGCCGTCAAGGTGATCGACCAGGAGCACGGCGCGCCGCGGGTGACGCGCGAGGCCCAGGCGGTCGCCCGGCTCACCCACCGCAACATCGCGACCCTGTACGAGCTCGCGACGGACGGCAGGCGCGCGTTTCTCGTCTCGGAGCTGATCGAGGGCGAGACGCTCCGCGTCCTCGGTCGCAGGGGCGAGCTCAGCGACCGGCTGGTCGCGCGGGTAGGAGCGGATTCCGCGGCAGCGCTCACCCACGCGCACCGGGCGGGCGTCGTCCATCGCGATGTGAAGCCGGAGAACATCCTTGTGTGCGAGGGCGCGCGTGGTTCTGGCGAGGCGAAGCTCGTCGACTTCGGGATCGCCAGGATCGCGGGGGAGAGGACCCTGACCGCCACGGGAGCGGTGGTCGGCACGCTCGCGTACATGGCGCCGGAACAGGCCGACGGGCTCCGGCCCGGGCCGGCGGCGGACGTCTACTCGCTCGCCCTGACCCTGTACGAATGCCTCTGCGGCGAGCACCCGCTCATCCGCGACGGACCCGCCGCGACCGCGAGAGCGATCGGTGAGCCGATCGTCCCCCTTGGCGCGATCAGATCCGAGCTTCCGGCCCCGCTCACCGAGACGATCGACGAGTGCCTCGATCCCGACCCGGACGTACGGCCGCTGGCCTCGGAGCTCGAGGCGGTCCTCGAGGCAAACTCGCGCGAGCTCGACGGCGATCCGCTGCCCGCGACGATGGCGTTCGACGGCGAACCGTCCGGGGTCGAACGAACGCGTCCGAACCTGGTCCGGTTGGCGCCCGCGGTCGGCGTCGCGTCGCTCGCCATCGGTGCTCTCGCGGTGACCGGTGCCCCCCTGCCGCTCCTTGCCGCTGCTATCGGGCCCGGCTTGCTCGCTCTGGGGCGCCCCCGGCCGGCATTCGCCCTCGAGCTCGCCCTCGTTCTGCTCTGGCTCCTGATCGGCGCGGGGGACCCTGGTTCGGCGCTGCTCGTCGCCGCTCTCGCGCTTCCCCTCCTTGCCGCCGTGATCGCATCCGAGGCGATAGCGCTGCCCGCCCTCGCGCCGCTTCTCGGGTTGATCGGCCTCGCACCGGTCTATCCCGCGCTCGCCGGGCTCACACGTGGAGCGGCCGGCCGCGCGCTCCTGGGTGCCATCGGCTACCTGTGGCTCGCGGCATGCGAGCTGCTCGCCCAGCGAACCCTCCTGCTCGGTCCGGACTCGGATCCCCCCGCCGGCTGGACGGGGTCGGCCACGACCGCGCTCGACGGACGTCCTCGCGCCCCTGCTCACCGCATCCGTGCTCGGCGCGGCCGCTGTCTGGGCGCTGGCGGCTCTCGCCCTGCCGATTCTCGTGCGAGGGACGACCACCGTGCTCGACGCGCTTGGGGCACTGGTCTGGGCAGCCGGCCTGATCTCGGCGATGCGCCTGGTGGCAGGCGGCACGAGCCCGCCCGGACTCCTCTTCGCCGCCCTCCTCGCAGCGGTCCTCGCCGCGATCGCGGTGCGCCGGCAGGCAGCGGCGACGCCCCCGCACGCCCATGGGGGTCCGGCGATGAATCAGGCGGCCCACTGAGCAAGGGCTTCGCACTGCGTCCGACGATCGCTTGGTCACGGCCGTCCCCAGGCAGACAGCGGTCGGGGGTCAGTCAACTAGCATTCCGCAGCGGCCTCGGCGCGTATGCCCGCGCAAGCAATCGAGAGAGTAGGAGTACGAGATCAGCGTTCTGCGGAACCTTGAAGCCCGAATAGAGGGCCTTGTCGAGGGCGTCTTCAGCCGCGCCTTCAGCTCCGGCGTGCAGCCGGTGGAGATCGCGCGCAAGCTCGCGAAGGAGATGGATGCGCACAAGACCGCCTCGGTCCAGCGTGTCTACGTGCCGAACGAGTACACGGTCTGGCTGAGCCCCGAGGACTACGAGCGCTTCAAGGACTACGAGTCCTCCCTCGCCCAGGAGCTCAGCGGCCACCTGCTGGAGCACGCTCGTCACCAGGACTACGACCTGCTGACACGGCCGGTCGTCAACCTCGACGAGGACGATCGCCTCCGGCTCGGCGAGTTCGGCATTCAGACGCGCCTGGTTCGCCCCCCGCAGCGCCAGGGAGCCGAGCCAACCCAGGGCGAGCACGGTCACACGATGGTCTACTCAGCCACGGAAGCGGAGAAGGCTCGCTCCAAGCGCCGGCCCGACGCCGCATATTCCGAGACCCGGGCGATCGTCGCACTCGACGACCGCCGCTACGTGCTCGACGGGCCCACCGCCACCCTCGGCCGCTCGAAGGAGTGCGACTGCATCATCGACGATCCGAACGTGTCGCGAAAGCATGCCGAGCTGCGCCGCTCCAACGTCGGCGACTGGCAGATCGTCGACCTTGGCTCGACGAACGGGGTCAAGGTCAACGGCCGTCGCGTGGCGAACGCGCGGCTCTCGCCGGGCGACGAGATCACCCTGGGAACCAAGGTCTTTTCCTTCGATATCGAGCAGTGAACGACCTCGAGCCGCTAGCGGTGGCGCTCAAGTTCGGCTTCCTTGCCGTGCTCTACCTGTTCCTGCTCTGGGTGATCCGGATGGCGCTGCGCGACCTTCGCGGGGTCGCTTCGCCGGGGTACGAGACCGGTTACCACGAGGTCCACGGGGGCGATCGCGGAGCGATCGACGCCTTCCTCGTCGTGGAGCAGGGAGGGGGGCTCTCGCGGGGTGAGCACTTCGACCTGTTCGGCGGCGTCTCGCTGGGCCGCTCGGCCGACGCCGACATCCGGCTCGATGACCGATATGCGTCGGGAATCCACGCCCGCGTATTCGACCGCTCCGGTGCGTATTACGTCGAGGACATGAACTCCACCAACGGCACCCTGCTCAACTCCCGCGACCTTCACGGCGAGGCCGAGCTGAGCGCCGGGGACATGATCCGGATCGGAGACACTGAGTTCCGCTTCGAGGTCTCCTGATGCTGATCGTCGTCGAAGAGGCATACAAGACGGACACCGGCCGCCAGCGGCACGCCAACGAGGACTCGTACTTCGCACGGGCGCCGCTGTTCGCGGTGGCCGACGGGATGGGCGGGGCACAGGCCGGGGAGGTCGCCTCGCGGATTGCCGCCGGCGCCTTCGAGCAGGGGGTGGAGGGCGAGGGCGCGGCCGAGGGAAAGCTCGAGGAGATCGCGCAGGAGGCGAACCGCGAGATCAACAAGCTCGCGCAGGAGGACTCGAGCCGCGCCGGGATGGGGACCACCCTCACGGCCGCGATGCTCGAGGACGACGAGGTCGCCCTCAGCCACGTCGGAGACAGCCGCGCCTATGTGCTGCGGAGCGGCGAATTGCAGCGCTTGACCAAGGACCACTCACTGGTCGAGGAGCTGCGCCGCCAGGGACGCCTGACGGAGGAGCAGGCGGAGGAGCATCCGCAGCGATCGATCATCACCCGTGCTTTAGGCCCGGAGCCGAAGGTGAACGTCGACACCATGACCTTCCCCGCGCGCGACGGCGACGTCTTCCTTCTCTGCAGCGACGGCCTGACGACGATGGTGAGCGACGACGAGATCCGGGACATCCTCGTGGGCTCTCGCAGCCTCCGCCAGGCCGTGAACCGCCTGGTCGAGGCGGCGAACCGGGGCGGCGGCCGCGACAACATCACCGCCGTGGCGTTCAGGGTCGCAGAGGAGGGATCCAAGGAGGCCGACGAGGGTGCGACGCTGATCTCCCGGACGGCCGAGCAGGCCGGGCTCACGGGCGAGCGGGTCCGCGCCGCGACCGACCGGATGCGCGGACGGGGCCCGATGCCCCGGCCCTCGCGGCGGCGCCGCGCGATCCGGATCGCTGCGATCGCCGCCGTGGTGGCAATCGTGGTGGGCGGGGCCTTCCTGGCAGTGCGCTCCATCTACTTCCTCGGGGTCAACGACCAGGGCAACGTCGCTGTCTACCGCGGCCTGCCGTACGAGCTCCCGTTCGGGATCGATCTCTACTCCGAGCAGTCCTGGATTCCGGTACAGGTGGGGACCCTCTCCGAGGAGCGTCAGCGCGCCGTCACCGAGCACGACCTCCGCGGCGAGGGTGACGCCACCGATCTGATCGCTGACATCAACAGCAACGAGGGCGCGCAGCAGCGGGCGGCCCAGGAGGCCGCCCAGCGACAGGCCGAGAAGGCGGCGCAGCAGCAGCAGGCCGCCGCCCGCAAGTCGAAGCGGGCGCAGGGGAATTGAGCGCCCGCACCCGCGAGCTGTTTGCGCTGATCCCGGTCGCGCTGCTGGTTACGGCCGGCTTCACCGCGGTCCTGATCACGAACTCCGAGGAGCTCGGCAACCTGAGCTTCTTCTACGGCGGCTATTTCCTCGCCCTCTGCGTTGCCACCCACATCATCATCCGCATCCGTCTGCCCGATGCGGACCCGTTCCTCTTCCCGCTGGTGGCCCTGCTCGCGGGGTTCGGAGTGGTGATGCTCTACCGGCTGGACGAGGGCCTCGCGCGCGACCAGGCCAACTGGTTCGTCCTCGGCCTCGTCCTCTTCTCGGCCACGATCATCTTCCTGCGGGACTACGACGTGCTCGAGCGCTACCGGTACCTGATTGCGCTGGTTGGGATCGGCCTGCTGCTCCTGCCGCGCCTACCGGGCATCGGCGAGACGACCAACGAGGCCTACCTCAGCGTTGACCTGGGCCCGGTCTCGTTTCAGCCGACGGAGCTGGCGAAGATCTGCATCGTCGTCTTCCTTGCCAGCTACCTGAACGAGCGCCGCGAGGTCCTCGTGGTCGGCGCCCGAAACATCGCCGGCATCGTCGTTCCGCCCTTGAAGCACCTCGGCCCTCTGCTCGTCGTCTGGGGTGCCGCGATGGTGATGCTGGTCTTCATCCGCGACCTCGGCAGCTCGCTGATGTTCTTCGGCGCCTTCCTGGCGATGATCTACGTCGCCACCGCGCGGATCTCGTTCGTGGTCGTCGGCCTCGCGATGTTCCTCGTCGGCGCGTGGTTCTTCGCCAACACGGTGGGACACGTCCAGGACCGGTTCGACATCTGGCTCGACCCCTTCGATGATGCGAGCGGCGGCGGCTACCAGGTGGCCCAGTCACTGTTCGCGCAGGCCGACGGCGGCCTGACCGGGCGAGGTCTCGGTGAGTCGCTCGTGCAGCTGCCCGGGCAGGCGAGCAACTGCCCGCCGGGCGTCGCCTTCCCGGATTGCGACGCGATCCTCCCGGCACCCCATACGGACTTCATCTACGCCGTGATCGTCGACGAGCTGGGGCTCCTCGGGGGGGCGGCGGTCGTTCTGATCTACATCCTGATCGCCGAGCGAGGGTTCAAGACAGCGATCCTTGCAGAGGACGGCTTCTCGAAGCTCCTGGCGACCGGTCTCACCGCGATCCTCGCGCTGCAGGCCTTCGTGATCATCGGCGGCGTCACCCGGGTGATCCCGCTGACCGGCGTCACCCTGCCGTTCATCAGCTACGGCGGCAGCTCGATCGTGGCCAATTTCGTCCTGCTCGCGCTGCTGCTGCTGATCTCCGACAAGGCGCGCCGCCGGGCCCGGCTCGAGTGGGAGGCGGGGGCGCAGGCATGAACAATCAGATCGTGAAGCTCTTCGGGGTCGTCGTGGCGCTCTACGCGCTGCTCTTCGGCTTCACCTCCTACTGGGCGGTGTTCGACTCCGATTCGCTCGAGGCCAACACCGCGAACCAGCGCCCCCTGCTCGAGCAGCAACAGATCGACCGCGGCGACATCCTCGCCTCGGACGGGTCGGTGATCGCGCGGTCGGTGCCGCGCGGTAAGGGAGACGACCGGATCTATGTCCGCCGCTACCCCGATGGCTCGCTGTACGGAAACCCGATCGGCTACAGCTTCGTGCAGCAGGGCCAGGTCGGCTTCGAGCTCGCCCACAACGACGAGCTGATCGGGGAGAAGACCGAGTTCCTGACGGTGCTGGACGAGCTCCAGGGGCAGGCGCAGGTGGGGGACAACGTCCAGTCCTCCCTCGATCCCGGCGCACAGCGCGCCGCGGTCGAGGGACTCGGCGGCCAACGCGGCGCGGTGGTCGCGATCGTCCCCTCGACGGGCGAGGTCCGCGCGATGGTGAGCATCCCCGAATACGACCCGAACCAGATCCCGACCAAGCTGCCGCAGCTCAACAAGGACCTGACCGCACCGCTCTTCAACCGGACGACCCAGGCGGGCTATCCGCCGGGGTCGACGATGAAGGTCGTGACCGCCACGGCGGCGCTCGACAGCGGCGAGTTCGACCTCGACTCCACCCTGAGCGGCGAGTCGCCGAAGGTGATCTCCGGCGCGCCGCTCAACAACGCCGGCGGCGAGCAGTTCGGCGAGATCGATATGACCACGGCGCTAACGAACTCGGTGAACACCTGGTGGGCGGAGGCCGCCGAGCAGCTCGGCTCCGAGACGATGTTCAAGTACATGGATCGCTACGGCTTCAACCAGAAGCCGCGGCTCGACTACCCGAGCTTCCAGCTCGCGACGAGCGGGGTGTATGAAGGAAATCGCCTCCTGAACAGCTCGGACAACATCGACATCGGGCGGGTGGCGATCGGCCAGGAGCGCCTGAGGGTGACCCCGCTGCAGATGGCGGAGGTCGCCGCCACGGTCGCCAATGACGGCGAGCTGATGGAGCCGCGCCTGTGGTCGAAGGTGATCGATCCGGATGGGCGTGAGACGGATATGGATCCGGCGCGGCAGAGCCGGGTGATGAGCGAGGAGACCGCCCGCCAGATCAACGAGATGATGCAGAACGTCGTCGCGGAGGGAACCGGGACGGCGGCAGCCCTCTCGGGAATCGACGTCGCAGGGAAGACGGGGACCGCCGAGATCGACGTCGGCGCGGGCATCAACCAGGCCTGGTTCATCGGCTTCGCTCCCGCGGACGATCCGAAGATCGCGGTAGCCGCGACGGTCGAGCGGACGTCTGGCTTCGGTGGGACCGTCGCCGCGCCGATCGCGAAGGCGGTGATGGAGGCGGTCCTCCAGGACGGGGGGCAGTAGATGGCCAGCCTGCGCACGGGAACGGTCGTGGACGAGCGCTACAACCTCAAGCGGAAGATCGGCTCCGGCGGGATGGCGGACGTGTGGCTCGCGGAGGACACCGAGCTCGACCGCGACGTCGCGATCAAGATCCTCCACGACCGCTTCGCGCAGGACAAGGAGTTCGTCGAGCGGTTCCAGCGCGAGGCTCAGGCCGCGGCCGGCCTGCAGCACCCCAATGTGGTCGGGGTGTTCGACCGCGGCGTCTTCCGTGACACCTACTTCATCGCGATGGAGTACGTCGATGGCCCCTCGCTCAAGGACCTGGTCCGCCGCGGGATGGGGATCAAGGACGCGATCGACTTCACCCGGCAGATCCTCGGCGCCGCCCGCTTCGCGCACCGCAAGGGGATCGTCCACCGCGACCTGAAGCCACAGAACGTCCTGATCGACGATGAGGGACGAGCCCGGGTCGCCGACTTCGGGATCGCCAGGGGCGGGGAGAACTCCGACATCACGGCGACCGGGTCCGTGATGGGGACGGCGCAGTATCTCTCCCCGGAACAGGCCCAGGGGAAGGAGACGACCGCCCGGTCGGACATCTACTCGATCGGCGTGATCCTCTACGAGGCGCTCACCGGACAGGTCCCTTTCGAGGGGGACAGTGCCGTCGCGGTGGCCCTCAAGCAGGTCTCGGAGACGCCCCGGCGCCCGAGCGCGATCAACCCGGAGGTCCCGCCCGCGCTCGACGCGGTCGTCATGAGGGCCCTCGCCAAGGATCCCGAGGCCCGGTTTGCGGACGCGGACGCATTCCTTCGCGGCCTTGATGCGGCCGAGCGGGCGCCCGACCGCCCGCGGCCCGAGGACACAGCCGCGTTCGCCGCGGTGTCGCCGGCGGGCGAGGCGGAGCTCGCCGACGAGGAGGACTACGAGGACTGGCGGGACGAAGACGAACGCCGACGGCGGCGGCGCTGGATCATCCTCGCGATCCTCGCGGCGCTGGTGGCGGGGCTGGTCGCATTTGCGCTCACCCGCCCATCGGATGTCGCCGTACCGGATGTGATCGGCAAGGACGTCGACACTGCGACCGAGATCCTCGAGAACCAGGGCTTCGATGTGGCCATCAAGGCGGTGCCGAGCGCCGCGCCGCGCGATCAGGTGGTCGAGCAGGACCCGATTCCCACGAGCCGCGGTGGCGGCAAGGCCGAGGAGGATTCGACCGTAACGCTCAGCGTCAGCTCCGGACCGGCGATCGCCTCGGTCCCGCAGGTCGTCGGGCTGAGCCGGGACGAGGCGAAGAAACGCCTGGAAAGTGCCGGTTTTCAGGTCACGGTCGCCGAGCGCTTCTCGGAGTTGGTCCCGCGCGGACAGGTGATCGGCACAGAGCCCGCATCGGGTACGCAGCTCTCCACTGCGCAGCCGGTGACCCTCCTGGTCTCCAAGGGGTCGGACCGGGTCGAGGTGCCTGACGTGGTCGGCCTGGATGACCAGGCGGCGCTGGATGCCCTTGCGGAGGCTGAGCTCGCGGGGACGATCGTGCAGCGCGACTCGGACGAGCCGCAGGGCGAGGTGATCGGCCAGAGCCCCGGCGGCGGCCAGCAGGTCCCCCGCGGATCGCAGGTGACGATCTTCGTCTCCTCCGGCGCGATCGTCGTACCGGATGTGATCGGCGAGCCCCGGAAGACCGCGGTTACGACCCTGAAGAAGGCCGGATTCGTGGTCGCCGTGAGCGAGGAGACCACCGACGACTCCACTCAGGTCGGCCTGGTGCTCTCCCAGTTCCCGCCGGGAGGCGCGCGCGCCCAGCGCGCGGACACGGTGACGATCTCGGTCGGGGCGCTCTCGGCGACTCCACCGACGACCACCACGACGCCATGAGGGTCGCGGTGCTCGGCGGCGGGACCTCGAGCGAGCACGAGGTCTCGCTGCGCTCGGCCGCTTCGGTCGCCGCGGGGTTGCGCGACGCGGGCCACGAGACCGTCGAGGTGACGATCGCCCGGGATGGGAGCTGGTCCGCCGCCGGCGAGCCGGTGAGCCTGGTTCCGGCGGGCGGGCTGCTGGAGGCCGACGTGGCATTCCCGGTGTTGCATGGGCCGGGTGGCGAGGACGGGAGTGTCCAGGGCCTGCTCGAGGTCCTCGACGTCCCGTACGCCGGGTCCGACGTCGAGGCGTCCGCGGTATGCATGGACAAGCTCGTGTTCAAGCGGCTCGGCGCTCAGCACGGGATCCCGCAGGTCGACTTCGTCGGCGCGGGCGAGGACGGCTGGCGGAAGACCGTCGCCGGCTTCGGGCGCCCCCTCTGGGTCAAGCCGGCCCGCCTCGGATCGAGCGTCGGAATCTCGCCGGCATCGAGTGACGAGGAGCTCGATCGTGCCGTGGAGGAGGCCCGACGGCACGATCCCCGCGTGATCGTCGAGGCACCAGCTCCGGGGAAGGAGATCGAGTGCTCGCTCCTCGGGAACCAGGACCCGCTCGCGTCTCCCCCTGGAGAGATCGTCACGACGAGCGCCGAGTGGTACGACTACGAGGCGAAGTACGGCGAGGGAGGGATGGAGCTGATCGTGCCTGCCGGGATCTCCGAGAGTGCGTCCGAGCGGGTGCGTGAGCTCGCCCGCCGCGTCTTCACCCTCTGTGGCTGCAGCGGGCTGGCACGCTGCGACTTCTTCGTCGATGGCGAGGACGTCCTCGTCAACGAGTTGAACACGATCCCCGGCTTCACGGAGACGAGCGTCTACGGAAAGCTGCTGGAGGCGGACGGGATCGCCTACCCGGCTCTATGCAATCGCCTGGTGGAGCTCGCGCTCGAGCGGTACGAGGCGGCGAAGAGTTTCGAGTTCTAGGTCAGCAGCCGCACGTCGCTGATCTCCATCTTGTACTGCCCGGTGTCGTCGGCTGGCGGCTTCGTGATCCAGATCAGGAACGACTGCGCCGGATTGCCGGGCAGGGTCGCCGCCGCGCGGCTGCCCCCGTCGGCGACCCTCGCGATCGGCCGCGCCCAGCCCTCGAGGTCCTCGGCTGGAGGGCCGTTGACCGCGTAGATCTCGGCGTCCCAGCCGGAGACCGGGCTCCGGATCTCGATCTCCCTCGCCTCGACTGGCTTCCCGGCGTCGAGCACGAGGCCGACCCCGTCCTTGTAGCCGCCGAAGTCCACGGTGACATAGCGCTCGGTCTCCCAGCTCGTACCGGTCGGGTTGCCGTCGATCGCCAGATCCTGGCTCTCCGTCTCGCTGCCGTCGCCGCCCTCGGAGGTGGGATCGAACTCGCTTGCGGCGCCGCTCGGCAGCTTGATCTCAGTGCCTCCGGTGCCCGGTGCGTCATCGCCGCCAAGCTCCTGCCCGCCGAAGACGAGCGCGGCTACGATCAGGGCGACCCCGATGATGGCCATCGCGAAGCCCAGGCCGGACATCCGGCCCCGCCTCGCAAGCCGCCGCCGGGATGACGGGACTGACTCGAGCACGCTGGTCGCTTCCCCGGTCGTCCCGCCACGGCGGGCAGCCTCCACCTCGAGGGTCGTCTCGAGATCCCGGACCATCTCGGCGACGCTCGAGTAGCGATCGCGCGGGTCCTTCGTCGTCGCGCGGTCGATCACCGCAGCGAGAGCCGCCGAGGCCTCCGGCCGCTTCGACTGGACGTCCGGCAGCGGCTCGTTCACGTGCTTCATCGCCACGCCGACCTGCGTCTCCGCCCGGAAGGGGACGTCCCCCGTGAGCATCTCGTACAGGACGATTCCCAGCGAGTACACGTCGGATCTCTCGTCGACGTCCTCGCCCATCGCCTGCTCGGGGGCGACGTAGTCGGTGGTTCCGAGCACCCTTCCCGTCGCGGTCAGGCCCTCGGACTCGAGGGAGCGCGCGATCCCGAAGTCGGTGACCTTGGCGCGGCCGTCAGGGTCGATCAGCACGTTCTGCGGCTTGACGTCGCGGTGTACGAGCTTCCGGGCGTGGGCCGCGGTCAGCCCCCGGCCGATCTCGATCGCATAGGCGACGGCCTCATCAACCGGGAGCCCGCCCTCGTCCTGGATCCGGCGCTTGAGGGTGCGGCCCTCGATGTACTCGAAGACGATGTACGGGCGGCCCTCGTCTTCGCCCGCATCGATCACGCTCACCAGGTTCGGGTGGGAGAGCCGCGCCGCCGCTCGGGCCTCGCGGCGGAAGCGCTCGAGCTGGTCCTCCTGGTCGGAGATCTCGCGGTGAAGCAGCTTGATCGCGACGGGGCGGTCGAGCACCTCGTCCAGCGCGAGGTACACGGTCGACATCCCGCCCGACCCCAGCTTCGATTCGAGCCGGTAGCGGCCCGATAGCACCGTGGAGCTCAAGCGTTCCATCGTGTGTATTTTCGCTTCCCGCTCGTCCCGCCGCTGCGAGCCCACCTCCACAATGATGACCGTCCAAGTTCGCTTCTACACGGATCCGGCGTGTCCATGGTCCTGGGCGGCCGAGCCGGCCCTGCGCCGGTTGATGTGGGAGTTCGAGGGCGAGCTCGAGTTCGTCTGGGTGATGGGTGGCCTGGCCCGCCGCTACGCGGACGAGCACATCCTCGGTGTGATCTCCCACTGGCTCGAGGACGGCGCGGAGGGCAGGATGCCCCTCGACCCGCGGATCTGGACCAAGAACCCTCTCGACTCGACCTACCCGGCCTGCCAGGCCGTGAAGGCGGCCGAGGAGCAGGGGTGGGAGGCGGGATACCGCTACCTCAGGCGGCTGCGTGAGGGGATCATGGTCGAGCGGCGAAAGCTGGACCACGCTGACTCACTGATCGCCGCCGCCGGCGAGGCCGGGATCGATCGGGCCCGCTTCGAGGTCGACCTTCGCTCGCATGCGATCACCGAGGCGTTCGGCGCCGACCTCGAAGAGACCCGCAACCCGCCCGACGCGGCTCGGGACGCGGGCGCGGTTGCGCGGATCGGGGAACGCGAACGGCTGAGCTTTCCTTCGGCGCTGATCGTCGCCGCCGATGGATCCCGCCGCTACGTCAGCGGCTTCGCGAGCGACCCTCCGGTCCTTCTCGACGCGGCCCTCGCTGCGGGAGCGAAGAGGACCAACGGCGGACCGCTCGAGCCGCTCGACGCGATCGCCACGTTCGGCCGCTGCGCGACGAAGGAGCTGGAGGTCCTTTCCGGGCGCCCACGGCCCGTGGTCGAAGCGGAGCTATGGACGCTCGCGCGCGACTGGAAGCTCAAGCCGGTCCCCGTGCTGACCGGCACCCTCTGGGAGCCGGCCTGACTAGCGCTTGATCGCGGGCGGCCCCTCGACGGCCCGACCGATCCGGCGCGCGTCGGGGTATCGGCGTCTCAGCGCCTCCAGCGCGGCCGCCTCGTCCGCCGCTGCGACGACGACGCAGAAACCGCAGCCCATGTTGAAGATCTCGCCCATCTCCTCGTCGCTCACCTCGGCGCGCTCCCGGATCAGCTCGAAGATCGGCGGCACCGGGAGCGGCGAGTCGATCTCATAGGCGACGTCGGCCCCGAGGCGCAGGAGGTTGCCGAGGCCGCCAGAGGTGATGTGGGCGAGTCCGCGCACCTCGACGTCGGAGCGCAGCAGATCGAGAACCGGCTTGACGTAGATCTCGGTCGGCTCGAGGAGCAGGTCGCCGAGAGGACGGCCCAGCCGGTCGTCGTCGAGAGGGATGCCGTCGAGCGCGGCTCGGGCCAGGGTGTATCCGTTCGAGTGAAGCCCGGAGGAGGGCAGTCCGATCACCGCGTCCCCCGGTTGGATTGCGTCGCCGACCACCAGGGAGTTCAGCGGGACAACCCCGAAACACGCACCGGCGAGGTCGAGCCCGTTGACGATCTCCCCAAGCTGCGCGAGCTCGCCCCCGACGATCTCGATCCCGGCGCGCTCGGCCCCGCGAGCCAGCCCGACGCCGATCGCCCCGGCGATCGCCGGATCGGCTCGGTCCACCGCCAGGTAGTCCACCATCGCCAGCGGCTCCGCTCCGACGCAGATCACGTCGTTCACGTTCATCGCCACGCAGTCGATCCCGACCGTGTCCCAGCGATCGAGGCGCTCTGCCAACACGAGCTTCGTCCCGACCCCGTCCGTGCTCAGGGCGATCCCGGTGCGGTCGTCGAGCCGGATTACGTTCGCGTAGTGGCCGCTGCGAAGCACCTGGCGGCTCTCCGCCGGGGCGGCGGCGCCGAGTGCGGCGACGAGCGCCGCCACCGCGGCGTCCGCATCATCCTGGCTGACCCCGGCTCGCGCGTACGCGTCGTCGTTCATGCCCTGGGCCGGGTCAGCCGGCCCGCCACGGCCGCCACGGCACCGTTCCGGCCGTTGGAGGAGGTGAAGCCATTCGGTGTCGGGCCGAGCTCCCTCGGCCTGCGACGCCGGAGCTTCGCGAGGACGATGGCCGCGAGGCCGCCCCGGTAGGCGGCGTACGGCCACAGGGCGCTGTCGCGCTCCACCAGCTTGATCAGGGCCTGCGACGCGAGGGTCGAGACGAAGGAGGTCGCGGTTCCGGCCGCCAGCCCGACCCCTTCGCCCGGAGGCAGCCCCCTCCGCCTGAGGCGGACTCCCTTCAGCGCGGCGGCGCCGAGGATCACCGGAAGGGCGACGGTCCTGGAGAGCATGTTGGAGTGCTCGCGGGTGAATCCCCGGAGTCGCGCGGCGGTCAGGGTCGCTCCGTTCCGGGACACGCCGGGAGCGAGAGCCGCGGCCTGGGCGAGGCCGAGCGCAAGCCCATCGGCGGGGGTGGCCTCACCGCGTGAGCGACGCTGAGGACGGTGATCGGCGGCGACCATCGCGGCGGACCCGGCCAGGAGCCCGATCGCGGTGGGGAGCGGACCGCCCAGCCGCCGCTCGATCGCACGCTCGAACGCGATTCCGCAGAGCGTCGGGGGCAGGAACGAGAGGGCGAGCACCGCCGCCTTGCGGGAATCGAAGCTCCGCAGCTCCTGTGCGATCACCTTCCGCTGGCCGACGAGAAGGGCGGCCGCCGCGCCGCCGTGCAGCGCCACCTCGAAGCTCTTCTGCAGCTCGGGATCGCGACCCGGGTCGTCCCAGCCCGCTAGCCATGGGATCAGGGTGAGGTGTGCGGAGCTCGAGACAGGGAGCAGCTCGGCAGGCCCTTGCACGGCGCCGAGGACGATCGCCCTCGAGGGCCCACTATCTAACGGGTTGCTCCTCATCCATCTCACGGGTTGCGCTGTCGCGCACCCTCGCATAAGGAGCACCCTCACATATCGGTGGCGGGCTCGGCTTCGCGGGGGCCGGAGGCATCCTCGGTCGGCGACCCGCCCCGGCGCCGACGGATCAGGAAGTAGACGATCAGGCCGAGGATGGCCGCGATGACGACGTAGTCGAAGTAGTGCAGCTTGTCCCGCCACTCCTCCCAGCGGGAGCCCACCTCGACCCCGATCACTCCGAGCAGCAGGACCCATGGGATGCAGCCGGCCGCTGTGTAGGCGGTGAACTTCCAGAAGGGCATG
>CAWEGM010000003.1:0-89200 GCA_963808565.1 uncultured Solirubrobacterales bacterium | reverse complement strand
AGCCGCAGCCGGTGTTGTTGCCGCAGGACGAGCACGTGTAGCAGGAGCCCGTCCGCTGCATCATGCCGCCGCACTGATCGCACACCGGCCCGAGATCGAGATCGGCGCTGATCTTCGCCGGCACCACCGGGGGCGTATCGGTCATCGCGGACGCGGCCGGCTTCGCTTCGGCCTGCGGCTCACCTGAGCCGTTCCCGTGTCCGTTCGCACCTCCGTTGCCGCCGTTGGTCGGGGCCGCGGTGTCGTCGATCGGAAGCGACTGCTGCGCCTCCTTCCTCGCCCGGACCTCGTCGGTCAGGATCCCGAGGCTCTCGAGGTAGTCGACGTCGTGGACGAACCGGCTCGCGAGCCAGCGCATGATGTAGTCGGGCATCGACTTCGCGAACGGAATCTCCGGGTTGCGGGTGATCCCCTCCGGCTCGAAGCGCATGTAGCTGAACTTGTTCACGAAGACCTCGAGCGGCACGCCGTACTGGAGCCCGATCGAGATGGCCGTCGCGAAGGCGTTCATCAGGCCCTTGATCGTCGAGCCCTCCTTGCCGATGTCGGTGAGGAAGATCTCGCCGAGCGAGCCGTCGTCGTACCGCCCCGCCGTGATGTATCCCTCCTGCTGGCCGACCGTGAACTTGTGGGTGATCGACTGGCGCTCCCTCGGCATCTTCTTGCGTGCCGGCGGTGCGACCGTCTCCGCGGGCTCGGACTTCTTCTCGCCGGCATCCGTCTTCAGCGCCTGCGCCGTCTTCGAGCCGTCGCGGTAGATCGCCAGGGCCTTCAGGCCCTTCTCCCAGCCGTAGCTGTAGGCATCGGCGATGTCGGCGATGGTCGCCGACTCAGGCAGGTTGACCGTCTTCGAGATCGCGCCGGAGATGAACGGCTGGGTGGCGGCCATCATGTCGATGTGGCCCGTGTGCGAGATCGATCGCTGGCCGACGGCCACGTCGAAGATCGCGAGGTGCTCGTCCTTCAGGCCGGGCGCCCCGATGATCGTGTTGTGCTCGTTGACGTAGGCGTCGATCTGCTCGATCTCCGAGTCCGAGTAGCCGAGCGTCCCGAGCGCCAGGTTGACCGAGCGGTTGACGATCTTCATCTGCCCGCCGCCGACCAGCTCCTTGAACTTGACCAGCGAGAAGTCCGGCTCGATCCCGGTCGTGTCGCAGTCCATCAGGAAGCTGATCGTCCCCGTGGGCGCGAGCACCGTGGCCTGGGCGTTCCGGTAGCCATGCTGCTCCCCGAGCGCAACGGCCTCGTCCCAGCTCTCCCTCGCCGCATGCAGCAGCGGCTCCTGGACCAGTGAATCGTCGATCTCGTAGGCGGCGGCCTGGTGCATCCGCATCACCTGGTTGTGCGGCTCGCGATTCTTCGGGTACTCGTCGTACGGGCCGATCGCCCCCGCGATCTCGGCCGAGTGGCGATACGCACGGCCGGTCATCAGCGCCGTGATCGACGCCGCCACCGCCCGACCCTCATCGGAGTCGTACGGAAGGCCATTCGCCATCAGCAGGGCGCCGAGGTTGGCGTAGCCCAGGCCGAGCTGCCGGAAGGCGCGGGCGTTCCGGGTGATGTCCTCGGTCGGATAGCTGGAGAAGCCGACCAGGATCTCCTGCGCCAGGAAGACGATGTCGACGGCGTGCTGGAAGTCCTCGACGTCGAAGCTGCCGTCGGCGCGGCGGAACTTCATCAGGTTGAGCGACGCAAGGTTGCAGGCGGAATCGTCGACGTGCATGTACTCGGAGCAGGGGTTGGATGCGTTGATCCGCCCCGACTCCGGGCAGGTGTGCCAGCGGTTGATGATCGAGTCGTACTGGACGCCGGGATCGGCGCATTGCCAGGCTGCGTCCGCGATCTGGTCGAGCAGCTCGCGCGCCTTGACGGTCTTGGTCACGCTGCCGTCGACGCGGGCGACCAGGTCCCAGTCCTCGTCGTTCGCCGCAGCCTGCATGAACTCGTCCGTCACCCGGACGGAGTTGTTGGCGTTCTGGAACTGGACCGACGCGAATGCCTCCGAGTCGAGGCGCATGTCGAAGTCGGCGGCCTTCAGCGCGGCGGCCTTCTTCTCCTCATCGGCCTTGCACCAGATGAACTTCTCGACGTCCGGGTGATCGACGTCGAGGACGACCATCTTCGCCGCGCGGCGGGTGCCGCCCCCGGACTTGATCGCGCCCGCCCAAGAGTCGGCGCCCCGCATGAAGCTGACCGGGCCCGAGGCGATCCCGCCCTTGGAGAGTGGCTCCATCGAGCCGCGGATCTTCGAGAGGTTGATTCCCGAGCCGGAGCCGCCCTTGAAGATGATCCCCTCCTTGGTGTTCCAGGAGAGGATGGAGTCCATCTCGTCCTCCACCGAGAGGATGAAGCAGGCCGACGCCTGCTCCTTGCCGGGCGGCTTGTGCCCCACGTTGAACCAGACCGGGCTGTTGAACGCGGCCTTCTGGTTCACGAGGATCGACGTGAGCTCGGCCTCGAATGTGTCGCCGTCCGCATCGCTCGCGAAGTAGCCGGCCTCGCTCCCGGCCTCCGCGATCCGGCCGGCGACCCGGCTGACCATCTGCCTGACGGAAGTCTCGCGCTCGGGGGAGCCGAGCTGTCCCCTGAAGTACTTCTGGGCGACGATGTTCGTCGCGTTCTGAGTCCAGCTCTTCGGGAACTCGACGTCGCGTTGCTCGAACGCCGGGTTCTCGGGATCGCCGATGATCGCGTCGCGGCGCTCCCACTCGAGCTCGTCGTAGGGATCGACCCCTGCGGTGGAGAATCGCCGTTCGATGACGAGGCCCTTCTCGGTTGTCCTTGCTGGCTTCGAAGTGGCCCTGGCCATCAGCTTTTCTCCTCTCGATTGCTCTTTGGGGTGAGCACTGCAGCATCCTCTGCGCTTCGGACGGAAACCGGCTCCCCGGTTGCTCCGTGTTTGCGGGGATTTTCTGAAACCTCCGGAGGGCCGTCCGGAAGAGTTCCCGCAAACTGCAGATAGGCCCCGCGGTCGAGCTCGGCCAGCCCCTCGAGGCAGAGGGCGCCGATCCGCTCGGCCGGCAGCTCGCCGCCGGCGTCCCGAACCTCCGCCTCGACCCCGTCGACGATGAGGCCGAGCTTGCGGGGGTCAAGCTCCCGCTTGTGGGTCGCCCGAATGAGGCTGCCGAGCAACTTCTCCCGGTCGAAGGGCTGGTGGGAGCCGTCGCGCTTGATCACCGCAAGCGGTTCCGCCACCGCTCGCTCATAGGTGGTGAAGCGATGGCCGCACTCGGCGCAGTGGCGCCGGCGCCGGACCGCGGCCCCGTCCTCCGCTCGCCTGGTCTCGAGCGTACTCGTCTTCGGCTGGTCGCACTGGGGACAATTCACTTGTGGAATTGTAGCTAGCCCTAGTGTTCGACGAACTGTGGCAGTGAAGAGGGCACTACATCTAGCGTCCAGTGCGACGCAGGAGCGGCTCCACCCCGGAACGTGGTCAGATTTCCTTGCCATAGACCGGCCCACCTTCCACGAACCCGGAAAGGCCCGTAGCCCTCTCATTGCCGGTGTTCGTCTCTAGGAACGCTCCTGCGTCTCGGCGTACTCCCGCATCGCCCGCCGGCCGACCTCCGGATCCACCCCGAACTCCGCCGCGTAATGCTCATGGAGCTCGGTCCAGTGGTCACCGGCCTCCTGGGTAGCCCCCTCGCCCGCGAGTAGAGCCTCTAGGCCGTCCAGGCAGACCTCCCAGCCGGCCGCGTTCTTGGCGCTCTCCTCGCGCGGCAGCGCGTCGGTGAAGACCAGCCGGCAGCCCTCGCCGGCCGGCTCGAGCTCGAAGCGCAGCACCGAGGTGCCCCAGCTGAAGGCGAGCAGCCGGGGCGGGTCGAACTCCGTGACCTTGCCGACGGCCGGCAGTCCCATCTCGACGAACTTCGGGAATCGGACCTCGGAGCCGGGGGCGAACTCGCCCTCGATCGTGTCCGGGAACCACGCGGCCAGTTCCTCCGGCTCGGTGATCGCTCGCCAGACTCGCTCTGGCGGATGGCCGAGGCGGCGCTCGAAGCGGACGCCGACCGTGTCCCGATCCAGCTCAACCAGCTCGCCATCCCGCCGGTCCTGTCCAGTGCGTGAAGTCATGAAGCCTCCTCATCGAGATGTCTTTCGAGAGCGTCCAGGCGATCCGCCCACAGCCGCCGGTAAGGCTCGAGCCACTCGGCCACTTCCGCAAGTGGCTCAGGGCTGACCCCGTAGATCCGCCGCTGGGCCTCCGTCCGGACCGAGACCAGGCCAGCGTCCCGCAGCACCCGAAGGTGCTTCGAGACGCCGGGCTGACTCAGCTTGAGCCGCTTCACCAGCTCGCCGACCGAGCGCTCGCCGTCGAGCAGCAGATCGAGGATCCGCCGCCGCGTGGGCTCGGCGAGGACATCGAAGGTGGTCGCGGTCGCCATGGGGGGCAGTATAACCAATTAGCTATATATCCAAACCGTTATGCACCAAAGTCCCAGATCGTTTTACACGCAGGTGGCGAGTCGGGGCTCGAGCGCGGCTAAGGTTTCGAAGCCAATGGGCACCGCTGGGGATCAAGCACCGAGGGGCCGGGACCCGATCTCGGCTGCGCGGGATGCCGCTGGGGCGGCCGGCGAGCGGATCGGCAACGCCCGGGCCGAGGCCGGCGAGCGACTCGGCAATGCGCGCGCCGAGGCGGGCGAGCGGCTGGGTGCCGCGCGCGACGCCGCCGGCCGGCAGGTGGCAACCGCGCGCGAAACCGCCGCGATGGCGGCGCACGCCGCCGCCCACAAGCTCAGCCAGAAGCCGCGGCTTCGCGGCGTTTCCCACCAGTGGGCCTTCTTCCTCTCCCTCGGCGCCGGCGCGGCCCTGGTCTTCGCCGCGGACACGACCGAGGCGATTAATCGCGATGTCGGTATACGCCCTCTCGCTCTCGGCCATGCTCGGCACCAGCGCCCTCTATCACCGCGTCACCTGGACCCCGGAGCGCCGGCGCTGGATGCGCCGCCTGGACCACACGATGATCTTCGTCTTCATTGCGGGCAGCTACACGCCGTTCGCGCTCCTCGTGATCGGCGGGACGCTGGGCGACGTGGTCCTGGCAGTCGTCTGGGCCTCTGCCGCCGGCGGGATGGTCCTGAACCTGCTGTGGGACGAGGCGCCGAAGTGGTTCAGCGCCGTGGTCTACATCTCGACCGGCTGGGTCGCGCTCGTCACCCTGCCGCAGCTGTGGACCGAGGGGGGCCCGGGCTGCGTCGCCCTGCTCGCGCTCGGCGGAGCGCTCTACACCGCCGGCGCGGTCATCTACGCGCGCCGCCGGCCGGATCCCCGCCCCGAGGTCTTCGGCTACCACGAGATCTTTCACGTGCTGGTGATCGCGGCCGCCGCGGTCCAGTACGCCGCGGTTGCGATCTACGCGCTCCCCGCGGCCTAGCGTCCGGGTAACGGCCCGGCCGTTTGTGAGACGGTTCGCCGGAAGCGGCCCGCGAACGGCGAGGAGGACACGGAGATGGCCGAGCTGAGCGAGATGAAGCAGCAGCAGAAGGCGATGTGGGCGATGGGGGACTACCCCTCGATCGCCGAGCGGATCGCCACCGCCGGCACCACCGCGGTTGAGGCCGCCGGCGTGAGCGACGAGGACGTGGTGCTGGATGTGGCCTGCGGGACCGGGAACGCGACGATCCCGGCGGCGAGGACGGGCGCCGCGGTCACCGGGCTGGATCTGACCCCGGAGCTCCTCGAAGCCGGTCGCAGGCTGGCCGCCGATGCCGGAGTGGAGATCGAATGGGTGGAGGGCGATGCCGAGCAGTTGCCCTTCGACGATCAGAGCTTCGACGTCGTGATCTCCGTCTTCGGCTGCATGTTCGCGCCCGACCATCGCAAGGCTGCGGAGGAGATCGCGCGCGTGCTGAAGCCCGGGGGGCGGATTGCCGTCTGCGCATGGACGCCGGAGGGCACGATCGGAAGGTTCTTCATGACCACGGCGTCACACATGCCCCCTCCCCCGGAGGGGTTCGAACCGCCCGTGCTGTGGGGCAACGAGGACCACGTCCGCGAGATCTTCGAGGGCACAGGCGTCGAGCTTGCCTTCGAGCCGGCGACCGTCGAGTTCGTCGGCGACTCGGTGGACGAGTTCATGGCCGAGTACGAGCGCGACCTGCCGCCGATCGTCGCCGCCCGCGCGCTGCTCGAACCCCAGGGCAAGTGGGAGGCGCTGCGGGAGGACATCCTCCGGATCTACAACGAAGAGAACGAGGCCGACGACGGGACCTACCGTTCGAACGGTGAGTACCTGGTCTCGAAGGGGACGAAGGGCTAGGCCGACGCGCCGAGCGCGGCGGTGAACCGCTCCTTCGCCGCCTCGATCAGCCGCTGGAGCTCGGCCTCGCGGCCGTCGTTGATCAGGTCGATCGGGTCGGGGTCGCCGTTGACGATCCCCTCGAAGAACTCCTTGCGGTCCTGATATGTAGGGAGCGTCCCCTTCGCCCAGCCGCGATGGTCGTTGAGGATCACGGCCAGGCGCGCGTACGGCTCGCCGTAGGCGTCGGCGATCTCCCGCTTCATCCGCTTCGCGAGCGCAGGCGATGCCCCGGCGGTGGAGATCGCGATGGCGAGCGGCCCGCTCCGCACGATGGCCGGGAGGATGAAGTTGCAGAGCGGCGGCACGTCCACCACGTTGACGAGCATTGCGCGGCGCTCGGCCTCCTCCGAGATCGAGATGTTGACGTCTGTGTCCGAGGTGGCCGCGATCGCGAGGAAGGAGCCCTCGAGGTCAGAGGGCTCGTAGCTGCGCCGCTCCCAGCGGATCGAGCCCTCCTCGGCGTAGGCGACGAGCTCGGGCACCGCCTCCGGCGCGACGAGCGTGACGTCGCCGTCGCACGCGAGCAGCCCCTCCACCTTCTCCAGTCCGACCTCGCCACCGCCCACCACCAGGCAGCGACGCCCCTTCAGCTTCAGGCACGCCATATAGAGGGGCGTATCCAGCATGTCCCGCACGCAGGTCTGGTCGCAGATCCCGCGCTTGAACTGGCAGACGCACTCCTTGCCCTCGAAGGCCTGAGCCGGCATGGACGAGAGGTTAGACCGCTCCGAGCGTCCGCTCGAGGCCCGTTTCCAGGCTGAGCTCCGGCTGCCACCCCGAGCGATCTCGCTGAGGCGCGCTGCGTGTCGAGGACGTTCCGGAAGACCTCCCCCTCCCGCACCGGCGCGAAGTCCGGCTCGAAGTCGTCGCGCCCGGAGAGCCTGCCGATCCTCTCCACGAGGTCGAGGACGGTGCTCTCCACTCCGGTGCCGACGTTGAACGGCCCCGGATCGTCGGACCGCTCCGCCACCAGGAGGGCTGCGACCACGTCGTCGACGTGGATGTAGTCGCGCGTCTGCTTGCCGTCGCCGAAGATGGTGGGGCGCCGTCCGTCTCGGGCGATCTCCGAGAGGATCGCGATCACGCCCGCCTCCGTGGCGGGGTCCTGTCGCGGGCCGTAGACGTTGGCGAGCCGGAGAATGGCGCCGGGGAGCCCCCGGTTCCGCGCGTAGTAGTCAACGTATCCCTCCGCCGCGAGCTTGCTCTCGCCGTAGACGGAGTCCGGCGCGTTTCGCGCGCTCTCGGCGAACGGCAGTTCTTCCTCGCGTCCGACTCCCTCGCCGTAGACGGTGCCGCCGCTGGAAGTGAAGACGAACTTGCTCGCACCCGCGCGCGACGCGCCCTCCAGCACGTTCACCGTGCCCAGCACGTTCAGACGCACGTCGAAGGTCGGGTCCGCCATCGACTTCCGGACGTCGATCTGCGCCGCAAGGTGGAAGACCGACTCGGGCTCGAAGCTCTCGATCGCCGGCAGCAGCAGCCTGCCGCCGGTGATATCGAGCACCTCGAGCGTCGCACTCCCGAGCACCGCCGACTCGATGTTCTCGCTCTTGCCGGTGGAGAGATCGTCGATCACGAGGACCTCGTCCCCGCGCTCGACCAAAGCATCGACGAGGTGCGAGCCGATGAACCCTGCGCCGCCTGTGACCACGGATTTCATCCCTGAATACGCAGCTTATGTGCGCAACGCCGTAGGCACATCTGCGCATGAAAATCGCCGCCTGCGCAGGAGCCCCTGCTACGCTCGCCGCCGCATCGTCCTGTGAGGAGATTTGGAGATACGCCAGGGGGGCACCTTGAGTCGCGGCTACCGTGGAGGCGGATATGCGACTGATCGTCACCGAGAAGAACAACAGCGCAAAGAAGATCGCTGACATCCTGAGCGGGGGAACCGCGAAGGAGGGCGCCTCCTACAAGACCCCGTTCTACACGTGGTCGGACGGCGACGGCGAGCACATGACGATCGGCCTCAAGGGCCACGTCCTCAATCCCGCCTTCCCGGAGTCCTACAACAACTGGCAGCAGACCAACCCGCGGGATCTGATCGATGCGGAGCTGATCAAGGAACCCACGGACAAGAACGTCGTCCGCGCCCTCAAGAAGGTGGCGAAGGACTCAGACGATCTGATCATCGCAACCGACTTCGACCGCGAGGGCGAGCTGATCGGCCTCGAGGCGCTCCAGGAGGTCCTCGAGTCGAACCCGGAGCTTGCCGAGCTGGACGTGAACGGGGGAAGCGGCGGCGCCAGCGGGTCCGCCGTGAAGCGCGCCCGATACTCCGCGCTCACCAAGGACGAGATCGAGCGCGCCTTCGCGAACCTCGACGTGCTCTCGTATCCGCTCGCGAACGCCGGGGCCGCCCGCCAGGACATGGACCTGATCTGGGGCGCGACGCTGACCCGCGCCGTCTCGACCGCCACGCGGCGCTTCGGCTCGAACTTCCTCTCGGTCGGTCGCGTCCAGAGCCCGACCCTCGGGCTGATCGTCCAGCGCGAGCTCGAGCGGCGCGCCCACGTGCCGGAGCCGTTCTGGGAGGTCACCGCGACCTTCAGCCACCCCGACGGGAGCTTCGTCGCCGAGCACACGGCCGACAAGTTCTGGAAGAAGGAGGAGGCCGAGGCGGCCGTCGCCAACTCCCAGTCTCCCGGCACGGTCGCTGACATCACCGCGCGGAAGAACACGCGCAAGCCGCCGACCCCTCTCAACACCACGGCCTTCACGACCGACGCGTCCAGCCGGCTGGGGATCACTCCGTCCCGCGCGATGCGGATCGCCGAGGACCTCTACATGGACGGCTACATCTCCTACCCGCGAACCGACAACACCGTCTACCCCAAGTCGCTCGATTCCAAGGAGCTGATCAACGCCCTGGTGAAGATCGACGACTTCAAGGCCGCGGAGTTCCTGCTCGACGGTCGCCCGCTCGAGCCGACGCGCGGAAAGAAGGAGACGACCGACCATCCGCCGATCTACCCGACCCAGGCGGTCAACCCGCACCGGCTGGAGGCGCGCTCCGAGGCGCACCGCCGGGTGTACGAGCTGGTCGCCCGCCGCTTTCTCGCGACCTTCTCGCCTCCGATGATCAGCGAGGGCACCCGGGCCAACATCGTCACAGCGCCCGGGTCGGGTATTGCATCGAGTGGCGGTGACAAGGATTCCGATGTGCAGGGGGAGACCTACTTCGTCCGCGGCTCGGTCGTGGTCGACCCGGGCTTCGCCGCGATCTACCACTACGCCCGCTCGGCGGACACCGAGATCCCCAAGCTCGAGGAGGGCCAGGAGCTCGCGATCGAGAGCGTCGACCTGGAGGGGAAGGAAACCCCGCCGCCGCCGCGGATCAGCCAGGGCAAGCTGATCGAGATGATGGAGGAGCGGGGCCTCGGGACCAAGGCCACGCGCGCCGACATCATCCAGAAGCTGTACGACCGCGGCTACGTCTTCGGCAACCCGCCGGAGCCGTCGGAGACCGGGATCGCGATGTCGAAGGCCTTCGAGCACTACGTGCCCCGGATGGCGACGCCTGACATGACCGCCGAGATGGAGGCGGAGATGGACCAGATCGCCGCCGGCGAGATGACCAAGGACGAGGTGCTCAAGGACAGCCGCGACATGCTGCGCTCGGCGTTCGACGAGATGGGCGATGACGTCAAGACCGAGGACGAGGACGCGAAATGGCGGAAGTTCGCCCGCGAGATCTGGGCGGGCATGGACCAGGACCGGGTGCTGGGGCCCTGCATCGTCTGCCAGGAGGAGGGCCGCAAGCAGGAGGACGGCTCCCCCAACATGCTTCGGATCATCAGGGCCCGGAAATCGGGCAAGCGCTTCGTGGGCTGCTCGGGCTGGGACGGGGACAACCCGGACTCCCCCGACTCCTGCGATCAGACCTTCCCGCTGCCGCAGCGCGTCCGCGGCCTCTACAAGATCGAGGAGGTCTGCTCGGTCTGCGGCCGCACCCCCCGGCTACAGGTCGTCCCCTGGCGGGGGCGTCCCTGGAAGCTCTGCCTGAACGACGACTGCCCCTCGATGGCCGAGATGAAGCGGCGCCGAGAGGAGCGCGAGAAGGCGAAGGCCGCGAAGGAGGCCGAGGAGGCGGCGAAGGAGGACGGCGGGGCGCCCGAGGGAACCGACGACGCCGATGCGGTCAAGGAGGCGGAGAAGGTCGCCGGACAGGCAGCGGCGACGAAGGTGAAGCGGGCTCGCGGCGCGAAGAACGGCTCACGCTCGCGGGCGAAGCGCGGCTCGGGGGCGAAGCCCCCGACCAAGAGCTAGGGCGCCCAGCGGGGCGGTCAGCAGCGGCCGCTACGCCCGGCCCGAGGCGAGCAGAGCGAGGTTCTTCAGGGTGAACGGGCCGTCGCCACCGGCCTCCTCGCGGACCGCCTCGGTGATCGCGTCCCACGTCTCCTCCTGGACGTCGGCCGGATGCGGCGCAAGCATCGCCGTGATCGGCGGCGCGATCTCCCTGACGTAGGTCGTGAAGTCCTCGGGGGAGTCGAACTCGAACGTCACGTCGACCTGCTCGACCTCGACGTCCGAGAAGCCGCCGCCCTCGAGGAGGCCGCCGATCGCGTCGGGCGTCGGCCGCGAGAGCGGGCCCGGCGTACCGGGCGGGGGCGGTGGAACGTCGAGCCGATTCATCGCGGTGCGCATCGGGATCAACAGGAACGGCACCCGTTCCGGTTCTCCCCACGACGAGATCGCCATTCGGGCGCCCGGCTTCATCAGGGCACGCACGGCCCCCGCCGCTCCCTCGCCGTCGGGGTCGAAGATGATCCCCCAGCGCGAGAGCGCGGCGTCGAATGTCCCCTCCGGGAACGAGAGCGAGAAGGCGTCCGATTCGACGAAGTCGATGTTCTCGAGGCCCGCGGCCTCGGCGCGCTCTCGCCCGAAGGAGAGCATCTCGGCGGAGATGTCGGTCGAGACCACGCGGCCCTCGGGCCCGGCGGCCCGGGCGGCGCTCAGTGTGGGCTCGCCGTAGCCGGCCCCGATGTCGATGACGTGGCTACCGGGCTTCACCTCGGCGAGCTCGACCAGCCGCTCGCTGACGCCGCTCGCTCCGGCGTCGATCAACTCGTTCCACTTCCTCCACCCGCTCGCCGCGCTGTTCCACTGGGTTCGCTGCCCCTCTCGGAACTCGGCGGGATCGGTCGACTTCGCCTCCATCATTTCTCCCCTTCCCAACGGTGATCGATCCCCGGATTCTTTCACCCACGCAAAAAGGGCGGCCATCGGCCGCCCTCGTCAGCTTCTCCCTTCGTGCGGTAGATGCGGCCTATCCGGGGCCGCTCGCCAAAACCCTGCTTCCGCGCGGGGCACGATCCTCGTCCCCGGTTAGCCTGGGTCAGGTGTTCATCTCACTCGAGGGAATAGACGGCTCGGGGAAGACGACCCAGGGGAAGCTGCTCGCGAAGGTGCTGGGCGATGACGTCCTGATGGTCCGGGAGCCGGGCGGCACCGAGGCCGGGGAGCGGATCAGGCCGCTGATCAAGGACCCCGGCGTGATCCTCGATCCCCTGGCGGAGCTCCTTCTCTTCTGCGCCGCCCGCGCCGAGCTCGTCGCGCAGGTGATCGCCCCCGCTCGCGAACGAGGCCGGGACGTGGTCTGCGACCGCTTCAGCGACTCGAGCGTCGCCTATCAGGGCGTCGCGCGCGGCCTCGGGATCGAGCGCGTCGAGCAGATCTGCGACCTCGCGACGGGCGGGGTGTGGCCGGACCTGACGCTGCTGCTCCGGATCGATCCGGAGCTCGCCGCGAAGCGAATCGGGCGACGCACCGCCGATCGCTTCGAGGAGGAGGGGATCGACCTCCAGCGCCGGGTGGCGGATGGCTACGACGAGGTCGCGCGACGCCACCCCGAGAGGGTGCGCGTGATCGATGCCGAGGGCGACCGCGACGCCGTCCACGCTGCGGTGCTGGCCGCGGTGAGCGAGCAGGGAGCGAGCGTCCCCCGATGATCGCCGCCGCCGTTCCCGAGACGCTCGCCGAAGCGACGCGCCACCAGCCTCGCGCCCGTGCGGCCCTTGCCGCTGCGCTCGGCTCGCCCGGGCATGCCTACATCTTCCGCGGGCCGAGCGGCTCCGGGAAGGCGGCGGCGGCGCGGGCGTTCGCGGCCGAGCTGCTGGCGGAGGGCGCGCCCGATCCCGACGACGCCCGGCGTCGTGCGATGCTCGATCCCTCGCCACACCCGGACCTCGTTTGGCTCCGGCCACCGGGAGCCCAGCATCTCGTGGAGGACGTCAGGGAATCCGTGATTCGGGCCGCCAACCTCAGCCCGGCGGAGGGGGAGCGGCGTGTGTTCGTGATCGAGGAGGCAGAGGACCTGCGGGACGAGAGCCAGAATGCGCTCTTGAAGACGCTCGAGGAGCCGGCCGCGTTCGCACACCTGATCCTGATCTGCTCCGAGCCGGAGCTGCTCGCCGACACCATCCTCTCCCGCTGCACCCCGGTCGAGTTCGGGCCGCTCGCCCCGGACGCGGTTCAGGAGGTGCTCGGGTTCGGCGAGACCGGAGCGGCCGCATCGCGGCTGAGTGGCGGCGACATCGAGCTCGCTCGGGTCCTTCTGGACGAGCGGGGCGCCACCCTCCGCGCGACGGCCGAGGCCGCGGCCCGCGCGCCGCTCGCCGAGGGGGGTCCGGCGGAGCCGTGGCGCGAGCTTCTCGACGCCGCCGGCGAGGGCGGGGCCGAGGCCGGCGCGGCCGAGGAGCGCCGACTGGTGGAGGAGGCGGAGACGGCTCGCAGGCGCGGCCGTGCGGGAAAGCTCACCCGGGAGGCGACCGAGCAGGTGAAGCGAACCGAGCGGCGCGCGCGGACCGAGACGCTCGACCTCGGCCTCGCGCTCATCTGCGCCTGGTACCGGGATCTCGCCGCCGTCGCCTCGGGCGCGCCCGACGTCGTCCTCAATGCCGACCGGCGCAACGAGCTTGCCGAAGACGCCGAGGGCCTCGACCCGGCCAACGCCCGGACCGCGCTCGAGTGGGTGCTTGACACGCGCCGTCGCCTTCGCGTCAACGTCTCCGAGGAGCTGGCGCTCGAGGCGCTCTGGCTGCGGCTGGCGGCCGTGCTCGGCGGCTGATCGGTCCCCACAAGAAGTTCGCGGTGCTCGCATGTCACACATATGTGAGCAAGCGGTAACAATCTGAGCACGATGGGCAGTGAAAAGACCAGCCGCGGAGAGTTCGGCCGGCGTATCCCGATGCGGCTCTGGCTCGGCGCCGCCTTCGCCGGGGTCGCCCTGATCACCGCCGCAGCGGTCTACGTCTTCGTCGACGACTCCTCGGGCCGGACGCTGCAGAGCGAGTCCGCCGATCTCGCCGTCGGGAAGACCTCGCGCCTCGCCGACCGCCTCGCCAAGCTCGACAAGCAGCAGGTCGCCGCCGAGCTCGCCGCCACCAACACCGAGACCCTCGAGGCCTGGGGGCTCAACCGGCATGGGAACCCGCTGGCCGGCGGCCAGAACCTCGACACCCTGGCGAGCGTTCCGCAGCAGGGGGACGCCGTCCGCGTCGCGCTCGACGGGCGCCGCTACGCGGCGACACATCCCGGCAACCTGACCGTGGCCGCCGCTCCGGTCTTCGGCAAGAAGCTGGTGCGCGGGGCGGTGATCGTCCGCGCCGAGCCGCCTCCCGCGCTCACCCGAGCGTTCGATCAGCTCCAGGGCGACCGAATCCGCGCCCTGCTGATCGCGATCTCGATCGGGATCCTGATCGGCTTCATCGTCTCCTCGCTCATCGCGATCCGCGTGAAACGGCTTGCGCGTGCCGCCGAGCAGATGGCCGCCGGCCGCTTCGACGCTCCTCTGCCGTCGGGCGCGAGCGACGAGATCGGCGACCTCACCCGCTCGCTGGACACCATGCGATCGGAGCTCAAGGAGACCTTCTCGATGCTCGCGACCGAGAGGGACAGGCTCTCGGCGATCTTCGACGGGCTCACCGAGGCGGTGATCGTCGTCGGCGAGGACGGCCAGGTCCGCTTCACCAACCCCGCCGCCGGCAGGCTGGTCCGCGAGGGACAGCCGGCCACGGCGCTGATCCCGTCGCTGCGCCGGGCGGCAGACCAGGGCTCCGACGAGACCCCCGTGCTGAACGTCGACGGCCGCGTGTACGGGGTACAGGCGCGCAGGGTTCCCGCTGAGCACGCGGTACTGATGGTCGTCCGCGACCGGACCGAGGAGCTGAAGCGGCAGCAGGCGGAGCGGGAGTTCGTCTCCAACGCCGCCCACGAGCTCCGAAATCCGCTGGCGGCAATCAGCAGCGGAATCGAGGTGCTTCAGAGCGGCGCGAAGGACGACCCGGATGCGCGCGACCGATTCATCACCCGGCTCGCATTCGACGCCGAGCGGATGACCCGCCTGACGCAGTCGCTCCTCACCCTCGCCCGGGTCGAAGCGGCAGGCGAGCGCGATCCCACCCAGGTGGTGGACGTGACCGTGGCCGCCGAGGAGTCGGTTGGGGCGGTCGAGACAGCCGAGGGAGTCGAGATCCGTACCGAGATCGAGCGGGATCTGGTGGCTGACGGCGATCCCGTGCTGCTCCGCCAGGTGATGATCGGACTGCTCACGAACGCGGCGACGCACACGCAGGCGCCCGGCACGATTACTCTTCGCGCCTTCGGAGGCGAGGAGAAGTCCGTGACGATCGAGGTCGAGGACACCGGCGAGGGGATTCCAGCTGAGGAGCAGGATCGCGTCTTCGAGCGCTTCTACCGCGGCTCGGGCACGCTCGAGGGCGAGGGATTCGGCCTGGGGCTCTCGATCGCGAAGAGGATGGTGGACGTGATGGGCGGCGAGATCGGACTTCGCTCCGAGCCGGGGGCGGGATCAACCTTCTGGGTCCGTCTGCGGGTGGCAAAGCCGACCCCAACACCAGTCGCATGACCGCGGCCCCTCCGGCAGCGAGCCGGATACTCGTGGTCGACGACGAGCTCTCGGTGCGGGAGTCCGTCGGCTACGCGCTCGAGCAGGAGGGCTTCGACGTCACGCTCGCGGCCGACGGGGAGGAGGCCGAGAGCACGCTCTCGGACGACAACTTCGACCTCCTGATCATCGACATCATGATGCCGGGCAAGAGCGGCCTCGACATCTGCCGCGAGGTTCGCGCGCACAGCCCGGTGCCGATCATCCTCCTGACCGCGAAGGACGCCGAGGTCGACAAGGTCGTCGGACTCGAGGTGGGCGCGGACGACTACGTCACCAAGCCGTTCTCCGTCCGCGAGCTCCTCGGTCGGGTGCGCGCGCAGCTTCGTCGCCGCGAGCTCGACCGCTCGAGTGGCGTCGAGGGAACGGCGATCGACGCCGGGCCCGTCTCGATCGACCTCGCCCGCCACCTCGTGACCGTGCGCGGCGAGCCGATCAACCTGACGCGGTCGGAGTTCCAGGTGCTCCGGCTCCTGGCCGAGAACCCGGGGCAGGTCTTCTCCCGCAAGGAGATCATGGAGGAGCTCTGGCAGACGGAGTTCAAGGGCGATGTCCGCGCGTGCGACGTCCACATCTCGAACCTCCGCCAGAAAGTCGAGCGCGACCCACAGAACCCCGAGCTCGTACTCACCGTGCGGCGGGTGGGCTACCAGTTCGCCGAGGGCGCGCCGGCCTGAGAGGCGAACGTCAGCGAATGCCGCGCAGCAGGCGCGCGGCCAGGCCGGCGATCGTCTGCGCGCCGTACTCGAAGCTCGGATTGCCGTCGGTCAGCACCGCGATCGAGAGGCGACGTCCACCGTTGACGAGCAGCGCCGCCTGGTGCACCCGCCAGCCGCCGTCGGCCGGGGTCCAGCCGCCCTTGAAATGGAGTTGCCACCCGCGAGGGCTCACTTGCGGCACTCCCCAGCGCTGGCCCGGGACGATCCGCCGGAGCAGGCCGAGCGCGTACTTGCGATGGCGCTCGGCCGTCAGCCCGCGGATCCGGAAGAAGAATCGCGCCTGATCACGCGCGGTGATCTGCGAGCCTCCCCAGACGGGGTTGGGATCGAATCGGCGCATCCCGGCGCGGCGGGCGAGCCGGCTGAGCCCGCGCTCTCCCACCCGCTCGTAGATCGCGCTCGCCGCGTCGTTGTCCGAGACGCGGATCATCGGCCCGAGCAGCGATCTCTCCGATCGCCGCAGACGGCGGCGGCGGACGTCCCTGCGGTCGAGATAGGCGACGAGAAGCATCGCCTTGACCACGCTCGCCGACGAGTGCTGGGCCCCGCGCCGGAAGCCGTGGGTCCGACCCCGCTCGTCGACCACCGCGAACGAGACGCTTCCCTCGCGACCCCGCAGGAACTGGGTCGCGTCACCTACCCGCTGGGACCAGACGCCGCCCTTCGGGGCTCCGCCCTTTCCCTTCGGCGCGGCGGCGGCGATTGAACCTCCCGCAAGGGCGAGGAGGCCGCTGAGGGCCAGTGCGACTGCGGCAGAGCGGGCTCGCATCGCCCGCATGATCTCCTAGACGGAGAGGTGGTAGCCGCCGCGGTAGCGGGCCGGCACTCCCACGATCCGGACCGGAGGAGCCGAGCTCTGGATCGGGGGAGGAGTCATGGTGATCCTCGGGCCACCCAGGCGCCTCGGTGCGGACACCGAGGACGAGAGCCGGGCGTTCAGGTTCTGTGTCGTGGGCGGCATTCCGATGATCTCTTCGCCGTTTTCCATCGGGCCCCTGCCTGGATTCCTTGAGTCCGTAACCTGGGGTCCCTCCAGGGGATAGGCCAGCAGTGATCAGCAAGCAGGAATCGCTAAGCACAGACGCACTGGATGTCGTCGTTCAGCTCCTCGTCGAGCTCGATGAGGAGCGCGAGCTCGAGGAGTTCTACGACCAGATCTGCGAAGCCGTCTGCCTGCGGACCTCGATGGAGCGGGCCGTCCTCTTCCTCTACGACTCCGAGCGCAGGCTCGTGCTGCCGGCCGGGAGTCACGGCGTGTTCCGCGAGTTCATCGCGCACGGCTACGGGACCCTCGAGGAGACGCCGATCGCCCAGCGCGCGCTGGCGGAGGATGCCGTGGTCGAGACGACCGACCTCGCCAACGACGTGCCCGCGCGCTACAGCAACCTGCCTGGCATCACCAAGCTCACCTGCACCCCCGTCGCGGCGGCGGGCCGGTGGATGGGGGTGATCTTCGCCGACCGGGACGGCGAACCGTTCGACCTGAGCGAGACCGACCGGGTGACGATGCGGGCCCTGGGCCGGACCGCCGCGCTCGCGAGTCACGTACGCGAGGCGACCCGCGAACTCGAGCGGGGCAGGCGCCTGTCCGAGCGGATCGAGCTCGCCCGCGAGGTGCACGAGCGGGTGACGCAACGGCTCTTCGGCGTCTCGCTGGCGCTGGGCTCCGATCGCCCCCTCGCCGACGAGGACAGGGAGCGCTGCGCGGCCGAGATCGAGGGCGCCCTCGGCGATCTGCGCGAGGCGCTGATCGGGTCATCGGGCACCTCGCTGATGGACCTCCACGAGGGAACTCTTCGCTCCGAGCTCGAGCGTCTGGGCCGCCAGTACAAGCGCCTGCCGCTCGAGGTGGACTGGGCGGAGGGCGCCAGCGTTCCCGAGCCGCTCGAGCCGCTCGCGGTCTCGGTCCTGAACGAGGCGCTTCGCAACGCCGAGAAGCACGCCGAGCCGAGCGAGGTGAGGGTGACGATCGACGCCCCCGAGGACGTCTTCAGGCTCGAGGTCCGGAACGACGGCCTCATGTCGGCCGGAAGCCCCGGGTCGGCCGGGGGATCCCGAATGGGACTGCGCCTGGCCTCATACGAGGCGCTCCAGCGAGGTGGAATGCTCGAGTACGGCCGGGAGGAGGATCAGTGGCGGGTTCGCCTGGTGCTGCCGAACAGCTGAACGGTTCCAAGCTGTCCGTTCTGATCGTCGACGACCACGCGGTGGTCCAGTGGGGATTTCGCCTTCTTCTCGGCCGCCAGCCCTGGATCGGCCGCTGCACGGCCGTCTCGACACCCGACGAGGCGCTCGAGATCGCCGGGACCGCCGCTCCCGACGTCGCCTTGGTCGACCTCTTCCTGGGCGAGCGCTCCGGGGCCGAGCTCTGCGACGCCCTTCGCGAGGTCTCGCCGAAGACCCGGGTGCTGCTGATCTCGGGCGCGGGCTGGATCTCGCCGGAGGCCGCCAAGGCCGCCGGAGCCTCGGGCTTCATCTCGAAGGACTGGACCGCCGAGGAGGTCGCGAACGCCGTCCGGATGGTCGGTCGCGGGATGACCGTCTACGCACGGCAGTCCGACGGCCCCGCGACGCCGCTTTCGCCACGCGAGCGCGAGGTGCTCGAGCTGATCGGCGAGGGCGCCACGAACCGCGAGATCGCGGAGCGCCTGTTTCTCTCGCCGCACACCGTGAAGGACCACACAACCGCGCTCTACAGGAAGCTCGGCGTGCGCAACCGGGCCGAGGCCGCCCGGCGGGCGGAGCAGCTGGGTCTCAGCGGGCGCGCCACCCGCAGGCGCTGAGCACCGCCCCCCACCAGTCCCCCTGAACCCCCCCGATCGGGGGGGACCACGGTCCACCCCCTTCACGGCCCGGCGGGCGGGGTTTAGTCCTTTAGGTATGGACGCCTCCACCGCGACCGCCCCGACCGCCATCCTGTTTCCGGGCCAGGGGGTAGGCGACGCATCCAGCCGTGATCTGGTCGCGAGCGTTCGCCCCGACCTCCTGGATCTCGCCATGGAGCTCATCGGGGAGGACCCGTTCGAGCGGATCTCCGACGGAACGGCGTTCGCCCAGCCCGCGGTCTATTGCGCGTCGATCGCCGGTTACGAGCAGCTCGGCAGGCCCACGGCCGAATACTTCGCGGGGCACTCCCTCGGCGAGATCGGAGCGCTGGCGGCAGCGGGCGCACTGGATGACGCCGATGGGCTTCGGATCGTCGCCGCGAGGGGCCGTGCGATGGACGACGCCGCCCGTCATGGCGAACCAGGCGGGATGCTCGCCGTCGGCTCGGACCGGCAGCGGGCGGAAGGGCTGGCGTCGGCGCACGGCCTCACCGTCGCGAACGAGAACTCGCCCCAGCAGTTCGTGCTCTCCGGGCCGCTCCCCGAGATAGAGGCCGCCGAGGCCGCCGCGAAGGGGGAGGGGACCCGCGCGAAGCGGCTGGCGGTTGCGGGCGCCTTCCACACCGAGGCGATGCAGCCCGCGGTCCCGGTCTTCCGCGCCGCCTTCCTGGACGTCTCCTTCGGCGAGTCGAGCGCCCCGGTTGTCTCGTCGACCACCACCCGCTTCTTCGATGGCGACGTCCGCGAGACGCTCGCCGGCTCTCTCACCAGCCCGGTCCGCTGGATCAACGTGATGCGAAAGCTCCGCCAGCACGGCGTCACCCGGTTCGTCGACGTCGGCCCGGGCAAGGTCCTGGCGGGCCTGGTCCGCCGGACGATCGACGACGCCGAGACCGAGACCCTCGCCACCCGGGAGCGGGCCCTTGCCTGACGCCATCCAACCTCCGCGCGGCATCGCCTGGGAGTTCGACCGCGGTCTCGATGACGCGCACGGTCTGATTGCTCGCGCGACCATCCCTCAGACGGCCACCAGCCCTCGTATAACGGGTTCCTCCTCGGCTACCGCCTCGGAGGACCCTCGCACAAACGGCCACCGCCAGAGTGCCAGGCCCGGAATCGCCGCGATCGCCACAGCCCTTCCGGAGCAGGTCGTGGAAAACGCGGCGATCGCCGGGCCGCTGGGAGTGGACTCCGAGTGGATCAGCTCGCGGACCGGCGTCAATCGCCGTCGCCGCGCCAGCGATGAGGACCTCGTCGACCTTGCCGCGCGGGCGGGCTCGCGCTCTCTGGAACTCGCCGGGACGGACCCCGGCGACGTCGACCTGGTCCTCGTCGCGACCTTCACCGCCGACCAGTTGCAGCCGCATGCCGCGCCGCTCGTCGCCGACCGCCTCGGGGCGGGTTCGGCCGGGGCGATCGACGTCGGCGCCGCGTGCACAGGTTTTCTATCGGCGCTGTCGCTCGCGGCCGGCCAGGTCGAGACCGGGCGGGCACGCGCCGCCGTCGTAATCGGAGCGGAGCTGATGAGCCGTGTCACCGACTACGGGGACAGGCGAACCGCCGGCCTCTTCGGCGACGGCGCCGGTGCCGCGGTGCTGACCGGGCACGGACCCGGGGAGATCGGCAACGTCGTCCTGCGCTCGGCCGGCGATCAAGCCGAATTGATCCAGGCGAGTCACGAGGAGCGGCTGATCCGGATGGACGGACGCGCGACCTTCCGTGCCGCGGTCGCGGCGATGACGAGCGTCACCCAGGAGGTGGTCTCCGACGGAGGCCTCGCGCTGGACGAGATCGACCTCTTCGTCTATCACCAGGCGAACTCGCGGATCATCTCCGCCATCGGCGAGCGGCTCGGCCTGCCGGCAGATCGCGTCGTCGACTGCATCTCCGAGTACGGCAACACCTCTGCCGCGAGCATCCCAATCGCGCTCGTTGAGGCCGCCGAGGACGGGCGGCTTCGCCCGGGCTCGCGGGTCTTGCTGGGTGCATTCGGCTCCGGCCTCACCTGGGGTGCCGGCCTGGTCGAGTGGGAGGGGGCGGCGTGAGTCCCGACAAGGTCGCCAACGGAACCGCCGAGAGCAGCGAGCGAGCCGCGTCGAACGGCGCCACCACCCGAGGTGGATGCGCGCTCATCACGGGCGCCTCCCGCGGGATCGGCGCCGCGACCGCCGCCGCGCTGGCCCGCGACGGCTGGGCCGTCGGCATCAACTACAGGAGCGACGCCGAGGGCGCCGAGCGGGTCTGCTCCCAGATCCGGGAGCTGGGCGGCACCGCGCTCGCGCTCCCCGCCGACGTCTCCAGCCCGGACGCGACCGACGCGATCCTCGAGGAGCTCGCCGAGGAGGCAGGGCCGATCCGGATCCTGGTGAACAACGCCGGGATCACCGCCGACGGCCTCTCGATGAGGTTGAGCGACGAGGAGTGGTCGCGCGTCCTCGACGTCAACCTGACCGCGGCGTTCCGGCTGACCCGGGCCGTCGTCCGCTCGATGATGCGCGAGCGCTTCGGCCGTGTGATCAACGTCGCCTCCGTCGTCGCCAATCGCGCGAACCCGGGCCAGGCCAACTATGCCGCCGCGAAGGCGGGACTGGTCGCCTTCACCAAGACCGTCGCCGCCGAGGTCGCACGCCGCGGCGTCACCGTCAACGCCGTCGCCCCCGGGCTGATCGAGACCGACATGACCCGGGAGATCACCTCGAACGGCGCCAACACCCCTCTGCTGGAGGCCATCCCCGCGCAGCGGGCCGGAACACCAGAGGAGGTCGCGGCCTGTATCCGCTTCCTCTCCTCGGACGAGGCCAGCTACGTGACCGGGGCGGTTCTGGCAGTCGACGGCGGCATGTCCGCCTGAACGAAAGCAACTAAGGAAGGAGCGCAATGACCACCGCAACCAAGGACCAGGTCACCGAGAAGGTGATCGCAGCTCTCGTCGAGTTCGGCGAGGAGCCGGAGAACGTCAAGACCGACTCGCGTTTCGAGGACCTCGACATCGACTCGCTCGACCTGGTGGAGCTCGCACAGGTCGTCGAGGACGAGTACGGGGTGGAGATCAAGGACTCCGACATGGACCAGATCGCCACCGTCCAGGACGTCGTCGACTTCGTCGCCGCCCGCCAGGGATGAGCCGGAGAGTCGCCATCACCGGCATCGGGGCCGTCAGCCCACTGGGCGTCGGCGCCACGGCGCTCCACGAGCGCTGGGTCGCGGGACGGTCCGGGATCGAGGACGGTCTCGGCCGCGCCGACGAGTTCGAGCCGACCGATCACATGACCCGCCGGCAGGCGCGGCGCACCGACCGCTTCACGCAGCTTGCCGTGGTGGCGGCTGCGGAGGCAATCGAGCAGGCCGGCCTGAAGGACGCCGGGCACGACCGCGACGAGCTCGGATGCGTCATCGGAACCGGAGTCGGCGGGCTGGGGACGATCGAGACCGAGCACGCCGTCCTCCTGGAGAAGGGACAGGGCTCCGTCTCGCCACTGTGCGTGCCCCAGATGATGGCCAACGCCGCCGCGGGCGCACTGGCGATCGAGCACGACCTCCGCGGGCAGTGCTTCGGCACCGTCTCGGCCTGCGCGGCCGGCGCGCACGCCATCGGAGCCGGTGCCCGGATGGTCGAGCACGGCGACGCCATCGTCTGCGTGGCCGGAGGAAGCGAGGCGGCGATCACCGGACTCGCGGTCGCCGCGTTCGGAGAGATGGGGGCGACCTCCGAGTCCGGCATCTCCCGTCCGTTCGACAGACGCCGGGACGGCTTCGTCATGGGCGAGGGCGCCGGCGTCCTCATCCTCGAGAACGCCGAAGCAGCCGAGGCGCGCGGCGCCCCGGTCCTGGGATACCTGGCCGGCTACGGGGCGACCGCGGACGCGCATCACCTCACGGCCCCGGAGCCGAATGGCGAGGGAGCCGCCCGGGCGATCGGCAAGGCACTCGCCGACGCCGAGGTGACGCCGCGGGACCTGATCTACGTGAACGCACACGGCACCTCGACGCCGCTCAACGACCGCTCCGA
Source organism: uncultured Solirubrobacterales bacterium (assembly GCA_963808565.1). GTDB lineage: Bacteria > Actinomycetota > Thermoleophilia > Solirubrobacterales > 70-9 > DASUPK01. The sequence continues at coordinate 66,435 of CAWEGM010000003.1, read as the reverse complement.
GACAGAGGCCCTGAAGACGGCCCTCGGCGAGGACGCGATGCGGCTTCCGACCTCTTCGACCAAGTCGGCGATCGGCCACCTGCTCGGCGCCGCCGGCGCCGTCGAGGCCGTCGCGACGCTCCAGGCGCTGCGCGCGCACGTCGCCCCGCCCACGCTGAACCTGGAGGAGCCAGACGAGGATCTCGACCTCGACTACGTGCCGCTGGAGGCGAAGGAGCTCTCCCTGAACGGACATGCGCCGGTGGCGATCAGCAACTCGTTCGGGTTCGGCGGCCACAACGTGGTCCTGTGCATAGAGGCCGGAGCATGAGCGGAGGCCGATTCACGAGGGCGGCGCTATGAAGCTTGCGGTTGCCACGGCCGAGAGATCGAACGGCAGGCCCGCCGCCGAGGAGCGCGAGACGCTCGCTCCGCTGGAGCGGCTCGAGGCTCTGTGCGACCCCGGCTCGCTCGACCTGCTCCGCACCTCGATCGCGTCGCGCTCCGAGCGATCGGCTCCCGGTGACGGCGTGGTCGCCGGCGCCGGCGCGGTCGGCGGCCGGCCGGTCTACTGCTACGCGCAGGACCAGTCCTTCGCCGGAGGATCGCTCGGGACCGCACAGGCCGAGACGATCGTCCGGGTGCTGGAGCTCGCTGATCGGGCCGCGGCGCCGGTGGTCGGCTTCATCGCCTCGGGCGGCGCCCGCATCGACGAGGGCACAGGCGCGCTCGGGGGCTACGGAGCGATCTTCCGCAGGCACGTGGCGCTGTCCGGGCGGGTCCCGCAGATCAGCGTGATCACCGGCACCTCCGCCGGCGGCGGCGCCTACTCGCCCGCACTCACGGACTTCGTCGTGATGTGCGAGGGGTCGCGGCTGTTCCTCACCGGCCCGGGCGTCGTCGAGGAGGTGATGGGAGAGAGCGTGAGCATGGACGAGCTCGGCGGCACTCGAGTTCATTCGCGGAACGGCGTCTGCGATCTGGTCGCATCCGACGAGCGGGACGCCGCCGAACTGGTCCGTGAGCTCCTTGCCCATCTTCCCCAGAGCTCGTCACAGCGACCCAACCCGATCCTGCCGGAGGAGCCCCTCGTCCGCGATCCCGGCACCGTCGTTCCCGGCGACCAGCGCCGCGTGTACGACGTCCGCTCGGTGATCCGCTGCCTCGCCGACCGGAGCGCGATGCTCGAGCTCTCACCGAAGTGGGCGCGGAACATGGTGACGGCGTTCGCCCGCATCAATGGCCAGCCGGTCGCCGTGGTCGCGAATCAGCCGCGTTACCTCGGTGGCGTGATCGACTCCGCCGGGTCGGAGAAGGCGTCAAGGTTCATCCGCCGCTGCGATTCCTTTGGGCTGCCGCTGGTGGTCCTGGTCGACACCCCCGGCTTCCTCCCCGGAACCCGGCAGGAATCGGAGGGCGTCATCCGGCACGGCGCCGGCCTGCTCCACGCGTTCTCAGCCGCGACGGTGCCGAAGGTCACAGTCGTCCTGCGAAAGGCCTACGGCGGCGGCTTCATCACGATGAACTCACGGCAGCTCGGCGCCGACCTCGTCCTCGCGTGGCCGAGCGCCGAGATCGGCGTGCTCGGCGCGAAGCAGGCGGTGGGAATCGTCCACCGCCGCGCGATCGAGGCCGCCGGAGACCCCGAGACCGAGCGAGACCGGCTCGCCGCCGCCTACGCGGAGGAGCACCTTCGCGCGGACGTCGCGGCTGCGGCCGGAGACGTGGACGAGGTGATCGAGCCCGGCGCGACCCGGGACCGCCTGATCTGGGCGCTCTCGGTGCTCGACGGAACCGAACCCGGAAGGAGACACTGGTGAACACGGACACAGTCGACGCGATGCGCGACGGGGAAGACCCCGCCGATCCGGCCCTGATCGGCGAGGGACATCACGACGGCGTCGGTTGGCGCGAGCGGCCGCCGTACTTCGACGGGCTCGAGATCGGCGACTCGATGGAGTCGTCCGGCCGCACCGTCACCGAGTACGACGTCGTCTCATTCGCCTCCCTCACCGGCGACTGGCACCCGCAGCACGCCGACGCCGCCTGGGCGGCGGAGAGCCCGTTCGGACGCCGGATCGCCCACGGGATGCTGGTGATCTCCTACTCGATCGGGCTGCTCCCGATCGACCCTCGGGTCGTCATGGCTCTGCGGTCGATCGACAGCGCGGTCCTGAAGCGCCCCGTCGGCCTCGGCGACACGATCAGGGTCAAGGCGAAGGTGACGGACCTCCGGCCACTCGGCTCCGACGCCGGGCTGGTCACCCTCGGCGTGCGGATCGTGAACCAGGCCGACGAGCTCGTCGCGAAGATGGACATCGCCGTCCTCTGGCGCCGCGAGCCCGGTGTCGAAGGGAAGGACCCGGCGGCCGTCGCGGTCGCCAACGGGCAGGCGCCCGGTCTTCAGGACGAGCTCTCGCCGATCGAGAACGGCCGGTTCCTCGCCTGATGCTGGCCGGGAAGCGGCTCCTGATCACCGGGGTCCTCACCCGGAAGAGCATCGCCTTCGCGGTCGCGAAAGAGGCGCAGGAGGCGGGCGCCGAGGTCCTGCTGACGGGCTTCGGCCGCACGCGCCGGATGACCGAGCGGGCAGCGTCCCGGCTCCCGAGTCCGCCGGACGTGCTGGAGCTCGACGTCAACTCCGAGTCCGACCTCGCCGCGCTCGCGGCGCGAGATCGAGGGGCGCTGGGGCGGGCTGGATGGCGCGCTCCACGCGATCGCCTTCGCCCCCGACGACGCGATCGGCGGCGGTTTCCTGGAGACGCCGGCGGAGAGCGCCGAGCAGGCCTTCCGGACGAGCGCCTACTCCTATCAGGCCCTGGCACGGCATCTCGCTCCGCTGATGGAGAGCGGCGGCAGCCTGGTCGGGCTCGATTTCGACGCGTCGGTCGCCTGGCCCTCGTATGACTGGATGGGGGTCTCGAAGGCGGCGCTCGAGGCCGTCAACCGCTACCTCGCGCGCGAGCTGGGGCCACGTGGGATCCGCGCCAACCTGATCTCCGCCGGTCCGATCTCATCGCCGGCGGCGGGCGGCATCTCCGGATTCGACGGTCTTGCCGCGCTCTGGCCGGCGAGCGCCCCGCTTGGATGGGACCCCGCCGACCCCGCGCCGGTGGCCGGCGCCGTCTGCTTCCTGTTCTCGGACGCGCTCCCGCGCGATCAGCGGCGAGCTGATCCACGTGGACGGGGGCGCCCACGCGGTGGGCGCGCCCGTGGATGCCGGCGCTGCCGCCAACGGCGCGGCCCCGGAGCGCGAGCGCTCCCGGCGCGCCTAGACAGCGCTTACGCCACCATTCGGGCATGGCGACCGACTCGAGCCGCCGGCGGGCGGGACGAGGGACGATCCGCGGCCCCGAGATCGCCGAGCTGCGTGCCTTCTGCGCGGCGTACGACCTCGGGACGCTCGGCAGGGCGGCCGTGTCGCTTCAGATCAGCCAGCCGGCGCTCTCCAAGCGGCTGCGCTCGCTCGAGGCCGCGGCCGGGACCCAGCTCTTGGAGCGATCGCACAGCGGGGTCGTTCCCACTGTGGCGGGGCGGCGGCTCTATCCAGAGGCACGACGCCTGCTGGACCAGGCCGAGGTCGTCGAGGAGCTGCTCGACGCCGCGCCGCGGGAGCAGCCGGCGATCCAGCTCGCTGTCAGCCACACGATCGCCGAGTTCTTCCTCGCACCCGAGCTGGTCGCCTACCAGGCGGATGGTGCGCGCCGGCCACCGGTGCAGCTCACGATCGCCAACTCGAGCGCCGTGCGCTCGATGGTGGGCGAGGGAAGGGCGACGATCGGGATCGCGGCCGCGGGTCCCGGCCGGGAGGGCGCGGGCGACGACCTCGAGGAGCTCGACCTGCTCGAGGACGAGGTCGTGGTCGCCGTCCCCCAGGATCACGCCTGGTACCGCCGCGATGTGATCCCTCAGGACCTGTTCCTGAGCACGCCGATGATCATGCGGGACCACGACGCCCATGTCCGGCGGTGCGTGGAGGCCGTCCTGGCCGAGAGGGGCCTGACACTCGCCGAGCCGCTCGTCGAGGCGGCGAGCACCGCCGTCGCCAAGCGTGAGGCCCTGCAGCGCTCCGCCCCCGTCCTCCTCTCTGCGCTCTCGCTGAGCGAGGGCCGCGACCGGCTCTACCGTCGGCCGGTGGAGGGGCTCGCCTTTCCACGCCGGTTCGTGGTGATCTGCCGCTCGCTCTCGTCGCTTCAGCGCTACGAGCGCGATTTCATCGGCTTCATCAGGCGGCGCCGGCGCTGAGTGTGAGGAGCATCACACACCTCCTAACCGGAGGTTTGGAGCTCCATAACCGACTCGACCCACGAATCGGGGCCGAGCGCTTCCAATCGGGAGGGCCCCCGCGTAGATTGACTCGTGGATCAGCCAAGCATTCTGGCCACCCGAGAAGTTCAGCCGGTGGCCAACACATAGGCCGGTCCGAACAACATATCTCTCCTCCCTGTAGCACCCTGAAAACGCCCCGCTTTTGCGGGGCGTTCTCATTTCCGGGACGGTTGGGGCGGCCCTGGAGCGAAGCCGCGAGGCTCGTTGACCTGACGCTCCGTACAGACACAATGTCCGATAGGCTTCTCGCATGCCGATCGCCGTCGAGGAGGTCCGTGGCGCCGAGCTGCCCGAGTTCACCGCCTCGTGGAGCCCGAGCGACATCGCCCTCTACAACCTCGCGGTCGGCGCGGGCGATCCGCCCGACGATCCCAAGGAGCTCGAGTACGTGCTCGAGCCCGAGCCGAAGGTGCTCCCCTCCTACGCCGTCTTGCCCGCGCTCGGCGCCCTCTTCGAGACGCTCTCGCTCCCGGGGATGGAGGTGGACCTGGGCCAGCTCCTCCACGGCGAGCAGGAGCTCGTGATCCACGCCCCGCTCCCGGCCAACGGATCGGTGCGGACGAGCGGCAGGATCACGGACATCCTCGACAAGGGCAAGGGGGCGATCGTGCTGATCGAGACCGTCTCGCGCCTCGCGGACGACGAGGAGCCGCTGTTCACCAACCGCTTCAGCGCCTTCTTCCGGGGCGAGGGAGGGTTCGGCGGCGAGAACGGCGGCCGGAATGGAAGCGGCTCGGCCCCGCACGGAGCACCGGACCGCCCGCCCGACCGGACCGAGCTTCGTCCCACCCTGCCCCAGCAGGCGCTGCTCTACCGGATGTCCGGGGACCAGAATCCGCTGCATTCCGACCCCGAGTTCGCCCGCCGCGCCGGCTTCGAGCGCCCCATCCTCCACGGCCTCTGCACCTTCGGGATCGCCTGTAAGGCGGTCGTCGACAGCTGTCTCGGCGGGGACGTCACCCGGGTTGCGCGCTACTCCTCGCGCTTCGCCGGCATCCTCTACCCGGGCGAGACGCTCGAGGTCTCGATCTGGGAGAGCGAGGGCCGGTTCGACCTGGCGGCGCGGTGCGTCGAACGGGACGCGCCGGTCCTCACCAACGCGGTCGTCGTGGGAGGCGCGTGAGAGTCGAGGACACCGAAACCCAGGCGGACTTCCGGCGCGAGGTGCGCTCGTACCTCGAGTCGATCGCCGATGAGGCGCCATCGACGAACGGCGACGAGGGCCCGGTCGAGCCGCGCCGAGCCTGGCAGCGAAAGCTCGCCGAGGGCGGGCTCGTGGGGGTCACCTGGCCGGCGGAGCACGGGGGCCGCGGGCTCGGCCCGATCGAGCAGCTGATCGTCGAGCAGGAGCTCGAGCGGGAGAATCTTCCCGGCATTCTCGACTTCATCGGCGTGGGGATGCTCGGTCCGGCGATGATCGTTCACGCGAGCGACGCGCAGAATGAGCGCCACCTCGCACCGCTTCTCCACGCCGACGAGGTGTGGTGCCAGCTCTTCAGCGAGCCCGCGGCGGGATCCGACCTGGCGGGAATCCGGACCAAGGCGACCAGGACCGAGGACGGTCGCTGGCGGATCTCGGGCCAGAAGGTGTGGACCACGAACGCCCAGTTCGCCTCGTTCGGGATGCTGCTCGCGCGGACCGATCCGGGCGAGGTGAAGCACAAGGGCCTGACGATGTTCATCGTCCCGATGGACTCGCCGGGGATCGAGGTCCGGCCGCTCCGCCAGATCAACGGCGAGGCGCACTTCAACGAGGTCTTTCTCGACGGCATCGAGCTCAGCGACGACGCGGTCATCGGGGGCGAGGGCAACGGCTGGAAGGTCGCCCTGACGGTCCTGATGTTCGAGCGCCTCGCGATCTCGGGACACGCTCGCGCGTTCGGCGTCGGGCTGGTCCCGGTGGTGGAGGCGGTGAAGCAGGCAGGCGCCACCGACGATCCCCGGGTCCGCCGCCGGCTCGCCGACCTCGGCGCGGACCTGCTCGCCCTCAGTGCCGCTTCCACCGAGACGCTGCTCGGACTCCAGTCCGGCATCGCGCCCGGGCCCGAGGCCGGCCTGGAGAAGATCACCCTGGTCGAGGCGACGATCGCGGCCGGCGAGCTCGGCGTCGATCTGTTCGGTCCCTCGGCGCTCGAACCCGGCGGCCCGTGGGCCGAGGTCACATCCTTCGCCCCCGGCCTGCGCTCGGCAGGCGGCTCGAACGAGATCCTCGCGAACACGATCGGTGAGCGTGTCCTCGGCCTGCCCCCGGAGCCCCGCGCCGACAAGGGCGTTCCCTTCGACGAGCTTCCGGGGTAGACGATGGAAGTGAACCGATCGGTTCAGACGCCGTGTTCGGGCATAATGCCCGGGACGGTGCGATTCACGAGGAGGAGACGATGAGCGAGAAGGTCGCCCCGGAAGCCACGGAGCTGACCGAGCACTCGACGTTCGCCGATGGCCCGCCGCACCAGCTCTTCGACGAGCTCCGCGAGGAGAGCGCGGCGGTCGACACCGGCAAGGGGCCCGAGGGGAACCAGCTCTGGTCCGTCTGCCGTCACGCGGACATCGCAGCGATCAGCCGCGACACCGACACCTTCTCCTCGAGCCGCGAGGGAATCTTTCCCCATCGCGATCAGGTCTTCAATCTCGCCCTCACCCAGAACCTGCTGCTCTACAAGGACCCGCCCGAGCACACGAAGTACCGGAAGATCCTTCAGAGCGCGTTCACTCCGAACTCGGTTGCGAAGCGCCAGGACACGGTCCGGGCGATCATCACGGATCACATCGACCAGGTGATCGAGGCGGGCGAGTGCGACTTCGTCAAGGACATCGCCGTTCCGTATCCGCTCACCGTCCTGATGAACCTGATGGGCATCCCGCCGGACGACATCGAGACCTTCGAGGGATGGATCCAGCAGATCGAGGAGGCGGTGATCACCGGCGAGCCGGATGGCGCGAACCCGGTGATGGTTGAGATGGCGCCGTACCTGATGGAGCAGATCCAGCGCCAGAAGGCCGAGGGCGGCGAGAGCGTCGTCACGACCCTGGCGGACGCCGAGGTCGACGGTGAGAGCCTCAAGGACGAGGAGATCCTCGTCTTCTTCGGCCTGCTCGCCTTCGCCGGGAACGACACGACCCGGAACACCCTCGCCGGGGGGATGCGCGCCCTCCTCGAGCACCCGGATCAGCTCGAGCTGCTCCAAAAGGAGCCCGAGCGGATCGAGGGGGCGGTCGAGGAGATCCTCCGCTGGACGACGGTCGTGAACTACTTCTGCCGGACCGCGACGAAGGACACCGAGGTCTCGGGCTGCCCGGTCAGCGAGGGCGACAAGGTGATGATCTGGTACCAGGCCGGGTCAAGGGATCCGTCGGTCAACGATGACCCGCACCGCTTCGACGTCACCCGCGAGTCGGTCGACCACCAGGCGTTCGGCGGCGGCGGCCGCCACTTCTGCCTCGGCTCCGGACTCGCCCGGCAGGAGCTGCGCGTGGCGTTCGAGGAGATCCTTCGCCGGATGCAGAACGTCGAGTTCGCCGGAGAGCCCCAGCGGCTCGAGTCGAACTGGGCGAACGCGCACACCTCGATGCCGATCCGGTTCACCCCGGGCCCCAGGGAGGGCTAGGGGTCCAGCTTCGTCGCCGTCGTCCTATCGGTGGCGGCGGCGCTTGTGGACCAGCTCGGTCACCCGGTTCAGCGTCCGGGTGGTCTTCGGCGAGTAGGGCATCATGAAGATGTCCTTCTTCAGCGGGAACCGGTTGGTCACGATCGTCTGGGTCCGGCAGTACTTGCGGATCCCGCTGGCTCCGTGCCGCCCGCTGACGCCCGACTCCTTCCAGCCGCTCATCGGTGCCCCGAACGCCGCGTAGTTGATCATCGCGTCATTGACGAGGACGGCGCCGGCCTCGACACGCCGGGCGATCTCCTCGCCGCGGCTCTTGTTGCCGGTCCAGACGGAGCCCTGGAGGCCGAAGGGCGAGTCGTTCGCCATCCGGACCGCCTCGTCGGCGTCGCGCACCTTCATGATCGGCAGGGTGGGGCCGAACGTCTCCTCGGTCATGCAGGTCATCGAGTGGTCCGCGTCGGCGATCACGGTCGGCTCGAAGTAGTCGCCGGGTCCCTCGCCGCGATTGCCGCCGGTGGTGACGCGAGCCCCCTTCGCAACGGCATCCTTCACGTGTGACTCGATCAGGTCGACCTGGGAGGGCGTGGTGATTGCTCCGACCTCGACGGTCCCCGGGTCGCCTGGCTTGCCCTGGCGGAGATTCTTCACCAGTTCGGTGACCATCTCGACGAAGCGGTCGTAGATCGGCTCCTCGACGTAGGCGCGCTCGGCCGAGATGCAGACCTGGCCGCTGTTCAGCATCGAGTAGTAGGCGGCGGCGTTCGCCGCGCGCTCGAGGTTTGCGTCGGAGAGGACGATCATCGGGTCCTTGCCGCCCATCTCGAGGGAGACCTGGGTCAGCGACTTCGCAGCACGCTCCATCACCTTGCGGCCCGTCTCGGTGCTGCCGGTGAACATGACGAAGTCGGCCTCGTCGATCAGCGCCTCAGCGGCGTGCCGCCCGCCGGTCGCGATCAGAAGTACGTCCTCGGGCAGGCCGCACTCACGCATCATCTCCCCGGTGAGGACCGAGGTGAGTGGGGTATCGCTGGACGGCTTCAGCACGACCGAGTTCCCCGCCATCAGGGCGGGAACCGCATCGCAGAAGGCGTTCACGAGCGGGTAGTTCCAGGGGCCGATCACGCCGACGACGCCCAGCGGCTCGTGGCGGACGACGATCTTCCGGCCGAGCAGCATCGGGGAGCGGGTGCGGACGCGCTCGTCCTTCAGATAGTGCTCCGCCTGCTTCGCCCAGAATCCGAACGACTCGATCGCGACCGAGATCTCGAGCCCGGCGTCCTCGTACGTCTTCCCGGTCTCGCTGATGATGGTCTGGGCCATCCGCTCGCGGTTGGTGAGCATCCACTGCTTGGCGCGCTTGAAGATCCGGGCGCGCTCGCGGAACCCCAGCGCCTCCCAGGCGGGCTGGGCGGCGCGGGCCCTCGCGACCATGTCGGCGACCTGCTCGGGGGTGAGCTTCGGAACGGTGCCGGCCACCTCGCCGGTCGCCGGGTTGGTGACCTCGATCAGATCGGCCGCCGCGGTCGTGGCGGCGCCGTTCGTGGTGGTGCTGGTGGCTGTGGCCATCTCACTCCCTCTCGTTCCGCTCGCTTGAACGCGCCGCAGCCGCCGATCTTACATCGTGTTCGGATGCGCAGTTCGGGACCGGAAGACCGGGGACTACTCGCCCGAGTGAGCCTCTGAGGCCCGCTCGCCGCTCGGCAGCGAGGCCTCCGACGGCTTCGCGCGGACGTCCGGATTCGGGATCTCGCCGAGCCGCTCGAGCAGCCGCTCCCACTGCTCGGGCTTCAGGATCTGGTTGAGCTGGGCGCCGGCGTCGGCGGCGGCGAAGGTGTAGCCGACGTGGATGTGATCGGCGTGGTCGGAGAGCGCGAAGGTCGGCGGCCCGAGCTCCATCAGCGAGATCAGCTGGGCGGGGCGCATCGTCCCCTGGAGCGCCATCAGGTCCCGGAGGACCGCCTCGGTGATCGAGCCCGGCCCCTGGTTTCCCGCGATCGGGATCCCGTTGACGGCGGCGATGTCGACGGCGGCGCCGTAGGAGTGGGCGGAGACCGAGCCGCCGGCGGTGTAGTAGGAGTGCCCGCACTTGAGCGAGGTGACGGTGAGCAGGTAGCCCTTCGCGACCAGGTACTCGAGCATCGCCAGGGTCCGGCGGTCGATCTGGCCGGTCTCGATGTCCCGGCGCCCGCACTCATAGATCGAGATCCGCGGGTCGGCGAGGACCCGCTGCATCAGCGCCGCCTTCGACATCATGAGGACCTGGCCGACCGAGGCGTCGGCGCCGAACGGGTCGCGGCCCTGGGCGCGGTAGATCGCGGTCGTCTCGAGCAGCTTCCAGCCGTCGAGGATCGGCTTCGGGTCGATCGTCGGCGCGCCCCGGCCGGCGGGGCGGATCGCGAACTCGAGATGGGCGGGCTCGGCGGCGCCCTTCCCGATCCGGCCGATCACCGATCCCCCGCTGAGGTGGGATCCGACCTTGAGCGGGCGGAGCTCCATCGTCTTCGGGTCGAACCGGAAGCCCTCGGCGAGGGCGGCCTTGAAGGTCTCATAGCCCGGGACCCGCTCCCCGAGGAGCGCGTCGAGCTCGCCTTCAAGGCCGCCCGGGTTCCCCGCCCGCTCGGGGAGGGCGAAGAGCCGGGACCGGATCCGCTCGGCGTTCGCGGGGCCCCGATCGGGGGCGGCGGCGGGCTTCCGCTCGCCCTCCCGGCTCGAGTTATCGCCGGCGGTGGCGGGGGCCTTCGGGGCGGCGTCGTCGGGCCGCACCTGCTTGAAGTCGGCCGGGGTGAGCGCCCGCTCCTTCGCGACCGGGTGAAGCCGGGAGACCTCGCCGAGCCCGGCGTAGGTGTAGGTGTTGCCGTAGACGTCGGAGATCTCGACGAACCGCCCGAGCTTCGGTGACTCGCCGATCTTCCGGACGACCGCGTCGTTGACGGCGACGACCGGGGAGCCGGGGGCGGCGTAGATCTTGATCGCCCGCCGGGCGGCGGAGCCGGAGATCACGTCGGCGGCGTTCCCGGGGGCGGGGCGCGGCGTCGTCGCCCGCTCGAGCGCGACCGCGTCGGAGATGTCATCGGCGTAGCGGGCATCGGCGGCGACCGGGAAGTGGGCGCCCTCGGTGAGGCCGGTGAGCGAGCCGACGAGGGCGTCGGGGAGCTTCCCGTACTGGTTCGCGTAAAGGAGGACCTCATCGACGTACCAGTCGGCGTGGTTGTAGGCGAAGATCGCGGTCCGGAGGTCCTCGGCGCCGCCGGCGGCGCGGAGGTAGCGGGCGGCGGCGCAGATCGCGTCGAGCGGGTTGTAGGGGTCGCTGCGGCCGTCCTCGTTCGCGTCGGTCCCGTAGGCCTCCCAGGTCTGGGGGATGAACTGCATCCAGCCCATCGCCCCGGCGGAGGAGACGTTCAGGTTGGTCCCGAAGGCGGTCTCGATCTTGTTGATCGAGGCGAGCACCTGCCAGGGGATCCCGTACTCGGTCCCGCAGGACTGATAGATCGGGAGGAGGAAGGGCGGGATCTCGAACGCGTCGATCACCGGGTTCGGGACCCCGATCGGGGCGGGGCCGAAGGAGGCGATCGTGAGCCCGGGGTTGGTGATCGCGGGGGAGCCGTCCGGGTTTCGGAGCGCGGGCCGCTCGATCTTTCGGCGCTCCCCCTTCGCGAGCTCGTTCGTCCCCTTCCCCTGCTTCCGCTGGGCGCCGAAGATCCCCTTCCCGGCGGGGGCGCCGGAGAAGCCGCCCTTGGCGGCGGGGCCCGGGCCCTTCGGGGCGGCGGCGGTGGTGGTGGGGGCGGGGGCGGTGGTGGTGGTGGTGTCGCCGCCGCCCCGAGGAGCCGGAGCCGCCGCCGCTCGAGGGGGGCGGGGGCTCGGGGGCGTCGTATTCGTCGGAGTCGAGCGGGTCCGAGCAGCCGGGGTCGCCGAGGTCCGTGGCGCCGTCGCCGTCGTCGTCGGAGAGGTTCGAGCAGGCGGGCAGGACCTGGTCGGTCGGGGCGTCCACCTGGAGGCCGTCGACGGTGACCGAGGTCGCGGTGCCCGCCGCGATGATCGCGAGCGCGGCGCCGAGGGCGATCGTGAGTAGCAGCCTTTTTCTCATTCCTCCCGGGTCCCCTGGTCGGTGACCGGAGCTCGTCAGCCTATCCTGACAAGCTGTCTTGACATACCCCAGCCCCAAGTCTTAGCGGGAAATCAACCTTTTCGCCCCGGTCGCAGGCGGAATCTGACGAGTTGGGGGTGCGATTCCACCCGGTTGGGGGCCAGTTCATGCGCGCTGATCGAAGCGGCGGCCGAGGTACTCGGAGGCGATCCGGATTCGCTGCATGCTGGGCGTCCCGCCGGCGAGGGCCCAGCCATGAGCGTCGCGGTGCAGGCGCTCGACGTCGTACTCGGCCGAGTAGCCGTAGCCGCCGTGGAGCTGCATCGCCAGGTCGGTCACCCGCTTCGCCATCTCGTTCGTGAAGCATTTGGCGACCGAGGCCTCAAGCGGAACTGGAGGCCCAGACCTTGCGCGCTGCGCAGCTCTGTAGATCAGCAGCCTCGCGGCCTCGACCTGCATCACCATGTCGGCAAGGGAGGCCTGGACCAGCTGGAACTCCGCGAGCTCCTTGCCGAACTGCTTCCGCTCCTGTACGTAGGCGGCGGTCTTGTCGAGGGCGGCCTGCGCGATCGCCAGCGACATCGTCGAGTTGCCCAGACGCTCGATCGAGAATGCGGTGAAGAGCTTCTTGAAGCCACCCTTCTCGATGATCAGGTTCTCGACCGGGACCCTGACGTCCTCGAAGAACATGTCGCATGAGGGGACCCCGCGGTGACCCATCAGCTGCTCCTGGGGGCCGAAGCTGAGACCGTCGACATCCCGGTCGACCAGCACCGCGCCGATCCCGGCTGCGCCCCTCTCGTCGCCGAGCCGCACGTAGGTCAGGTACTGCTCCGCGTGGCCCGCGCCGGAGCACCAGCGCTTGGTGCCGGTGACGACGATCTCGTCCCCCTCGACCTTGGCGTTCGTGGCGAGGTCGGTGGCGGCCGAGCCGGCGTCGGCCTCGGAGATCGCCACGGCGATCGTCACCTCGCCCCGGGTGACGGGCGGCAACAGGCGCTCCTTCTGCTCGTCCGTGCCGAACAGGTCGATAACCCGGGCGGGACCGCAGGACGCCTCGAACGTCGGCCACGCCGCGAGCGGGGTCGCCTTGGCGAGCTCCTCGATCACGATCAGGGCATCGAGCAGCGGTCGCCCACCGCCGCCGTACTCCTCGGGCAGGGCCACGCCGAGCAGGCCGAGCTCACCGAGCCGGAGCTTCTCCTCGGCGGGGAAGGGAGTGCGGTCGCGGTCCCACTCCTGTGCGTGCTTCGCGTAGCGATCGGCGCCGATCTTCGCCGCGACCTCGCGAAGGTCGAGCTGCTCGTTCGTCAGGTCGGCGACTGCGGCTTCCACGCGCGGAATGTTACCGATCGTTCACTGAGACGGCGGCGTCAGAGCTCGCCGTCGTCGCGCGCCAGGCTGACGTACGTGGCGACGGCCTCGACGCGGTTCGACGCGCCGAGCTTCCGGACCAGGCGGGCGACGTGGGCCTTGATCGTCTCCGGCGAGAGGTGCAGCTCCTTGCCGATCTCGCGGTTGGAGCGTCCGCGAACCATCAGCGCGGCGATCTCCCGCTCCCGGTCGCTCAGCAGCTCGCTCAGCCCGCCGGACAGGGACGCATCGTGGCCGGCGGTCGCGAAGACAGGACCGTGTCCGAAGTCGGTGGTGAGGCCGACGGGTGCCTCGAGCGCCTCCTTGATCAGCGCGTGAGCGGACGCCGTCAGATGCCTGAACTCGGTGGAGAGCTCGGACATCCTGAGCCGGAGGACCACGCGCTCGACCGCCACCGCCAGCAGATGCGCGAACAGCTCCACCGCCCGCAGGTCATCCTCGTCGACCGCCGGCTCGGCGCGGTCGACGACGAGCAGCGCGACCGCCCGCGACTCGGGGACGATCGCCGCCAGCGCGTACTCCCGCAGCCCGAGCTCGTCGCGCAGAAGCGATGACCTCGACGCTCGCCCCGGTTGACCCTCGGCCCGCCGGATCACCTCGATCTCCTCGGAGCCGGAGGACAGCGGGATCGCGATCGGCAGGCTGCGCCTGCGGAGCTCGTCCGAGGCGGGATCGTCGAGAGCATCCATCCCGCTCTCGCACAGCCGGCCCTCCCTCACCGCGAGGACGACGCCGCGGTCGAATCCGCACATGGCGCTCCCCTCGACGGCCGCCCGGGCGAGGAGCGCCCCGAGAGTCGGCGCGGCGCTCAGGCGGCGCTGTAGCCCGGTGAGCTCGCCCAGACGGGCGGCGCTATCCACGTAACTCTCAACCGCCTCGGCTTCGGTCATGGGTTAAGGATCGCATCCAACGCCCTTGCCGGGGGAGGGATTGCGCTCATTGCTCGTTCACCCGCGCGAGCAGCGAGCGGACGATCGGATCCAGGCTGAGGTATTTCCGCACCGGGCCGGTGTAGGGAATCTCCCCGCTCGCGATCCTCGTCGGGAGGGCCAGCTCTCCGCGCGCGAACCCCTCCGCCTGCTTCTTGTCGAGCTCGATGGTGATCTCCGCCGGCGAGCCGCCGTCGGTGACCTCCGGCGGGCTGCGATCGAGCAGCAGGGTGACCGACCGCTTCGGGGCGTCGGCGACGAGGAACGTGACACTGGTGCCTGCGGATCCGAGGCGCTCGACCTGCGAGCCCCCTTGGAGCATCGCCTCCTCGAGCGCCTTTCGAAGCTGCACGACTCAGCCCTCTCCGGATCGGTTGTGAACGTGCGCTACCGTTGCGGTGTGAAGCGCGACAGGAAGATCCTGCTCGCGGCGCAGCGTCTCTTCCATGAGCGGGGGTTCGACGCCGTCGGGATGGACGAGGTCGGTGAGACGGCAGGGATCACCGGCCCGGCGATCTACCGCCACTTCAGCGGCAAGGACGAGCTGCTCGGGACGCTCTTCGACGAGGCGGTCAGCGCCCTGCTCGTTCGCGTCGGCGACCGCGAGTTCGACGATCCTTGGGAGGAGCTCGCGTTCCTCGCGAAGGCCCACGCGGAGTTCGTCTACGAGCATCAGGAGCTCGCGAGCATCCTGATCCGCGACGACCGCTCGCTCGCGGAGCCCTTCCAGAGGCGTCATCACAGGCGTGAGCGACCCTACATCGAACGCTGGATCAACGTGCTCGGACGCTGCTTCCCGGATCGCTCCGAGGAGGAGAGGACCAGCGCGACCTTCGCGATCCTGCAGATGCTGAACTCGATCGGGACCTGGCCCCGGGGCGCACGCCGGACCGAGGGGCTCCCCGACCTTCTGGCGGACATGGCCTACGGAGCAGCGGCGGCGCTGGGCGGATCCGACCGGCGCGAGGTGCCCGCCGCGGTTCCCGCCGTGGACGAGGTGCCGGCGGGGTCGAGCAACGAGCTGCCGTCGTAGGGCGGATTCGCCGCGCGCGGCCTCGGTTCTCTCTCTGTTAACGCCCATTAGCTCGTTGTGGATCAGCCGGAACCGGCGCGCTCCGGGCCGGACAGCATGTCTTTACAGAGTGTATCCCGTGGTCTCGGGCGCGGTCGCAGCCGCCCGCAGGCGACAACCGAGGGCTCCAGGCGTGTTAAGCACGGATTAGGCTGACACGCTGTCCAGGCACGGCGACCCAACCGGGCATCCCTTATGACCAGGTTGGGGGATAGGCCTGTAACCGGCTTGTAAGTACAGTCGGGATGCCCGGAGGGGCGGGGGAAGCCCGAGAGGAGAGAGTCATAGGCCACGGAACGGCCAATTGGCGTCAAGCCCAAGATGGGCTGACCAAGCTTCAGGCATCTCGAATGCGCCCGGCAGCGACGGCCGCGCGGCCGGCGGACCCGTGCGGTAGCGGGCGGGTCTGATGGCGGCAAACGCAATGACCCGCGCCGGCGCGTCTGGCCGGGGCATGATGGAGCAGGGCGGGGACATGCTCATCCTGGCGGCGAAGACCGTGGACTCCGCGGTCCGGCCCCCGTACATCTATGGCAACCAGTTCCTGCGGCAGTGCGTCTTCCTCTTCCAGCACGTCTGGCTCCCCCTGTTGGTCACGGCGGTGGTGTTCGGCCTTGGCGCGCCGGGCCTGCAGGGCGGCAACTTCCTCCAGCTCTTCGGGGTGCTCGACCGGCTCGGCGGCCTCTTCGTCATCGCGTCGATTCGGGAGTTCGGGCCGTTCGTCACGGCCGTGGTCATGGCGGGGGTGGGCGGGGCCTCGATCGTCGCCGACCTCGGCGCCCGGAAGATCCGGGAGGAGCTGGACGCGCTCGAGGTCATGGGGGTCGACCCGATCAAGAACCTCGTCGTCCCGCGGTTCCTCGCGCTCGTCGTGATGACCGCGATCTTCGACGTCTTCGCCGTGATCTTCGGGATCGTCGGCGGTGCGCTCGCGACCCTGGTCCTCAACGGGTCGCTGTCCTCGTACGTCTCGACCCTGCTCGCGAACGCGACGGTCACCGACCTATGGGGATCTTTGGTTAAGACGGCGTGCTTCGGCGGGATCATCGCGATCGTCTCCTGTTACAAGGGCATGACCGCCTCAGGTGGAGCCGCCGGAGTCGGGCGAGCGGTGAACCAAGCCGTCGTCATCCAGCTGCTCGTCGTCTTCGCCTTCAACGTCGTCTTCACGCAGATGCTGCTGGCGACCCACCCCGACGTGGTGGCCCTGAAGTGAGCGCGAAGCCCTCGAAGCTGAGGTCACGGATCCCCGGCACGACCACCGCCGGCGAGGTCACACGCTTCTCCGCCTACGTTCTTCGGGACACCTGGACGCTGAAGGTCTTCCACTACATCGGCGAGGCGATTCGCCAGGCCGGGATCCTGATCACGGGCTCGATGTTCGTGGTCGTGGTCCTGATGTTCACGACCGGGACGACCTGCGGGATCGAGTCGGCGTTCTTCAACCGCGCGACGGGTTCTCCCTCCTACGCCGGCATCTTCGCCGCCCTCTGCGACCTGCGCGAGCTCGGTCCATACGCGTTCGGCTACATGTTCGCCGCCAAAGTCGGGACCGGGCTGGTCGCCGAGATCGGCGCGATGCGAGTCGGGGACGAGGTCGACGCGCTCGAGGTGATGGGGATCGACTCGCTCGTCTACCTCTGCGCGACCCGGCTGCTCGCCTGCTGGATGGTGATCCCGTTCATCTACATGATCGGGCTCGCGGCGTCGTACCTCGCCTCTTATATCGGGGTGATCTTCATCGTCGGGGACACGGCGCCCGGCGGCTACAACCTGATCTTCTGGTTCTTCCAGAGCCCGGCCGACCTCTTATTCAGCTTGATCAAGGCCATGGCGATGGCGACGATGATCGTCCTCGTCGGCGCCTACTACGGCTTCACCGCCAGCGGGGGCCCGGTCGGCGTGGGGAACGCCGCCGCGAAGTCGATGGTCTTCAACGTCGTGGGGGTCCATGTGATCGGGATGCTCGGGACCCTGGTCTTCTGGGGCACCGACCCCAGAGCCCCGATCGGGGGGTGAGCGGCCCCATGGACGTCAAGCGCGGGCTAGCCCTGGCGGCACTGGGCGTCGTCATGGTGGCCGTCGTGGTCCTGCTGATGGGGCTGGGCGGCGGCAGCAACTACACGGTCACGGCCGAGTTCGACGACGCCGGCCAGATGATCAAGGGCAACGACGTTCGGATCGGGGCATCCAAGGTCGGAGCGGTCAGCGACATCGAGCTCTCGGACGACGGCACGGCCGAGATCACGATGGAGATCGACGACGACACTGCCCCAATTCCGGAGGGGACGACGGCCGCGGTCCGCCAGACGTCGCTCTTCGGGATCGCGAACCGGTTCATCGTCCTCCAGCCGCCGCCGGGCGAATCCGAGTCCCTGCCGGACGGGGGCAGGATCGGGCTCACCGGCACGACCTCCCCGGTCGAATTCGACGCGCTGCTGAACACGCTCAACGGCAGCACCCGTCTCGGGCTGCAGCAGCTGATCCAGGGTGGGGCGGCGCTGTACAGCGGCCAGGCAGAGAACGCCAACGAGACGATCCACTGGATCGGCCCCACGTTCGCGGGCAGCAGCAAGGTCCTGGGAGAGCTGGCGAAGGACCAGGACGCGTTCGCGAGCCTGCTCGACCAGGCCTCGGCCACGGCGCGGGCGGTGACGTCCCGGCGGAACGACCTGGTCGACCTGATCTCGAACACGAACGCGACGACGAAGGCCTTCGGCGACCAGGCGATCCACCTCGAGCGAGCGGTCGGTCAACTCCCGGCCACGCTGAGACGGTCCAACACCACCTTCGTCGCGTTGCGCGAGGCGATGGACGACCTCGATCCGTTCGTCGCGACCGCGAAGGAGGACACCCGGACTCTCCCGGCCTTCCTCGCTCAGGTTCGGCCGCTCCTGAAGCGAGCGAAGGCGACGGTCCCGAAGGCCGCCGCGATCGTCAATACGAAGGGGAAGGCGAACGACCTCACCAACCTGCTCGGTCGTTCCCAGCCGCTTGACGCGACCGCCTCGTACGCGATCCCGGACACGATCGCGTTCATGAACTCCTCGCAGGAGACGATCGACCTCTTCCGCGCGTATACGCCCGACATCTTCGGAGCGGTGGCCAACGTCAACGACCTGGCCGCCCACTACGACGCGAACGGCCACTACGCTCCGGCGCCTCCCGGTGCTCGGCGCGGTTCACTACAACCTCGGCCTCAACCAGATCGAGCCCCAGCCGTCGCCGATCAGGCTGAACGACTTCGAGCTCGGCACGAGCGCCCGCTGCCCGGGCGGCGCCCTTCCGCCCGCGCCCGACCTGTCCCTCCCGGTCACGGTCCCCGGCTGCAATCCAGCCCTGACCCCGCCCGGCCCATGAGGAGGATCGCCCTGATAGTGGTGGCTCTCCTGGCGGTCATCGTCCTTGTGGCGGCCGAGTCGGATGACGATGGCGGCGACTACAAGGTTCAGGGGATTTTCGACAATGCCGCCTTCCTTGCCGAGGGCGAGCAGGTCAAGATCGCGGGCGCCGGTGTCGGGGTGGTCGACGGCGTCGAGTTGACCGACGACCTGAAGGCTGCGGCCACGTTCACTGTCACGGAGTCGGACTTCACGCCGTTCCACGCGGACGCGCACTGCACGATCCGCTCCGAGGGGCTGCTCGCGGTCAAGTTCATCGAGTGCGATCCCGGCACCGCCGAGTCACCCGAGCTCAGCGAGGACTCGGGGAAGCATCTGCTCCCCGTCGAGAACACGAGCACCCCGGTCGACCTCGACCTGGTCCTGGACAGTTACGGCGACCCGACCGGCCAGCAGCTGGCGCTGATGCTGTCGGAGCTTGGGGTCGGTCTCGCGGGGCGCGGCGACGAGCTGAATGAGGTGATCCACCGCTCCGCTCCCGCCTTCGAGCAGACCGACCGCGTGTTCAAGATCCTCGCGGCCCAGAATCGTCAGCTCGCGCAGTTCGCGACGGACGCCGACGCCGTCGCCACCGCACTCGCCTCGAAGCAGCAGGAGCTCGCGAGCTTCGTCACCAACGCGGCCGGGACCGCCGAGACCACCGCCGAGCAAAGCGAGGCGATCGCCGCCTCGATCGAGCGGCTGCCCGGATTCCTCCGGGAGCTGCGGCCCGCCGCGCGAGATCTCACGCGCCTCACCCGCGAGGGGACCCCGGTGCTCACCCAGCTCGGCCAGTCGGGCGCGGACCTCGGACGGGCGATCCACGAGCTCGAGCCGGTGGCCAACAAGGGGATCCCGGCCCTCCACGCTCTCGGCGATCTCGCCGATACCGCGGGCCCCGACCTCCAGCGGACGCTGCCGGTGATCGAGGCCGCCAACAAGTACGCCGACCCCCTCAAGTCCGTGGCCGCGAATCTCGGGGAGCTCAGCTTGAAGCTGAAGAAGAACCAGTTCCGCCAGCGCTTCCTCGAGCTGCTCTACACCGGGGCGAGCGCCACCAACGGCTTTGATGAAGCCGGTCACTATGCACGCGTCGAAGTCCTCTCCAGCGCCTGCTCCGAGTACACCACGAGGGGCTTCCCCACCTGCGATGCGAACTGGGGCGGGGAGAGGGAGATCGTGCGCCCGGTCGCGAGCTCGGCGTCGTCCAGCCCGAGCGCCGCCACTTCGGCCGGCGGCGCGGCCGGAGCCCTCTTCGACTTCCTGATGGGGGGCGGGCAGTGACCCGGCGGCCGGGACAGGTCACTGGCCACAGGGCGATCATGGGAGTGGTCGCTCTGGTCCTGATCCTGATCAGCGTGTTCGTCGCGTTCCGCTCGACGAGGGGGGTTCCGCTGATCCCGCGATACAACCTGACGGTCCAGTTCCCGACCACCGGGAAGCTCACCGCCGGCTCAGACGTAATGGTCTCGGGGCGCCGCATCGGCCTGGTCACCGACGTGAGGGCGGTGGCGCTCGAGGACGATCAGGAGGCCGCCGAGATGGAGTTGGCGCTCGAGGACGGCTTCGGGCCCCTCCCGGCCGACTCGACCTTCTCGGTCCGCCTCCTCGGCGCGCTCGGCAAGAAGTTCGTCGACATCAGGCCGGGCACCTCGAACCGGACCCTCCCTGATGGATCCTCCGTCTCGCTCGCCGACAACGCGGACAGCGACCCGGTGACCGACATCGACGAGGTGCTGAACACCTTCACCGAGCCGGCGAGGGCGGGAACGCGGACCACCTTCGAGGCGCTCGGCGTCGGCTTCGCCGGCCGAGGCGCCGACCTCAACGGGTTCCTCGAGCACTTCCCGGACACCCTGAAGGAGTCCGACCGCGCGATGCGGATCCTGAACGCTCCGAGCACCAACCTCGCGGGGTTCGTCCAGGGCCTGCACCGCTTCGCGGCCGAGCTGGCGCCGGTCTCGCCCGTGATACCGGGGCTCGTCACCGATCTCGACTCGACCTTCCGGGCGTTCAACGATTCCCGAGAGCAGCTCGGGGAGGCGATCGCGAAGTCACCGGACCTGCTCGGGACGCTGACCGAGACCCTCCCGCGGGAGCGCCGCGTGATCGCCGCGTCGGCGAAGCTCATGCACGAGCTCGCGCCGGGCACCGCCCTCCTGCCGGAGACGGCGCCGGTTCTCGCCGACGCGCTCGAGGCCGGGTCGAGCAATCTCCCGCTCGTCCCGCGTCTCAGCGAACGGGCGGCCTCGTTGACCCGGAACCTCGCGGACTACGCCCAGGTCCCCATAGTCATCGAAGGCCAGCTGCGCCTTGCGGATACTTTCAATGCGCTCGAGCCGCTCATCGCGTTCCTGACGCCGGCGGAGACCACCTGCAACTACTACTCCCTGCTGTTCCGCAACCTGGCGAGTCTCAGCAGGGAGCCGGTTGGGACCGGCACCCCGTTCCGGGTGACCGCGGTCGTCACCGACACCACGCGGAACAGCGAGCGCGGCCCCTCCGCGGGAATCTGGCAGGCGAGTGCCGGAAAGGCCATCGGCCCCGTCCATACCAACCCGTATCCGAACTTCGGCGGTCCGGGCCAGACGTACGAGTGCGAGGGGGGCAATGAGCCCTACGTCCAGAACCGGCCGCTGATCGGGAACGTCCCCGGCCAGCAGAAGACGGTCACCGAGGATCCGGCGGTGGCGCCATGAGGCGGCTGGAGCGCTCACGCGTCCCTCTCACGGTCTGGGCGGCGATCGGGGTCGGCGGGCTGATCCTGGCGCTCTTCCTCGGCTTCTTCGGGACCGGGCCGGTGGGGGGCAAGCCGGATCAACTGAAGGCGATCTTCCGCTCCGAGTCGCAGATCAAGCCGAGAGCGCAGGTCCGGGTCGCCGGCGTCCCGGTCGGCGAGGTCGCCTCGGTGAAGGATGCGGACGGGGACACGGCAGAGGTGACGATGAACCTGGAGGACAGCGCGCCCACGATCTACTCGGACGCCACCGTCGCGATCAAGTCGCGCCTCGTGTTCGAGGGGAACTTCTACATCGACCTCGATCCGGGGTCGCCCGGGGCCGAGGAGCTGGGCGATGGCGACACGGTCGGCGTGGACCGGACCACGGGCCCCGTGCAGATCGATCGTGTCCTCTCGGACCTGCCCACGGACACGCGGAACAACCTGCGGACGCTGGTTCAGGGCCTGGGCCAGACGCTCACCAGCACCGAGGGCGGTCAGTCGACCGCGCAAGCCGTAAATCAGGCGCTGGAGAACGCGCCGCACGCATTCCGGGGCCTCTCGCAGGTGTTCTCCGGACTCCAGGGACAGGAGGAGGGCGACCTCTCCGGCCTGGTTCAGGGGAGCGAGCAGACCTTCAGCGGCTTCGCGAGCGACCAGGACGCACTCGCCAACCTGGTCACCAACTTCAACCGGACCATGGCGGCGATGGCCTCGCGGCAGGATGAGCTCAGCCGCTCGGTGGAGCTCCTCGACCCCGTCCTCCACAACGCGGAGGCCGCCTTCGCCGAGGTCGAGCGGGCGCTGCCGGACACGACTCTGCTCGCCCGCGAGCTGACCCCAGGGGTGGAGGAGCTGCCAGGGACGATCGTGGCGATGACGCCATGGGTCGGCGAGACGACGGCCCTGCTCGGTCGGCGCGAGGCGGGCGCCCTGCTCAAGTACCTAAAGCCGACCGTTCGGAACAGCGCCAAGGTGGTCGACAAGCTCGTCCCGATCCTGGGGAACCTCGACCGGATCGCCCGCTGCTGGACGGAGAACATCCTCCCGACGGGAGAGGTCGTGATCAACGATCCCCCGCAGCCCTCCGGGCCGACCGCCGAGCAGGAGTTCTTCCAGACCTTCACCGGCCTCGCCAGCGCGACCCAGAACTTCGACGGCAACGGGCACTACGGGCGTAGCACGGTCGCGGGCGGCGCCTTCCCGATCAAGACGGCGAACCTGCCCGGGTTCGGGATCTCGCACGCCAATGCCGTTCTGCCTCCGCTCGGGACCCGGCCCGCTTTCACGAACAGCCTGCCGCCCGTCAACTTCGATGCCGACTGCCACAGCAACCCACGGCCCGACCTGAACTCCGCGCGCACAGGAGCTGGGCCATGAACCGCAAGCGCGGTTTGGCGCATTGGAAGCACCTCCTGGCGGTGGCCCTGACCCGATACCGCCGGGACGCGATCGTGATCGCGGTGGCCGCCGCCGCGGGCCTGGTGGTCGTCGGCTGGATCCTCTCCAACCAGACCCAGTTCAGCGGCGCCCCCTCGTGGTTCCCGGGCGGGGCAGACAAACGCGAGTTCGTCGCCGAGTTCGAGGACGCGAGCGGCCTCCTGCCGGGGACCGCCCAGCCGGTGTCCGTCGCGGGTGTGGAGGTCGGCGTGGTGAAGGACGTCGAGCTCAACGGCAGGGTCGCGGACGTGACGATGACGATCGACGAAGAGGACCTCGATATCTACAACGACGCGACGCTCCTCGTCCGACCGCGAACGGCGCTCAAGGACATGTTCGTGGCACTCGAGCCGGGGACCTCCGAGGCCGGCGAGCTCGAGGCTGACGGGCGCATCCCGGTGTCCCAGACCCAGCCGACCGTGGACGTCCAGGAGATCCTCGCCAATCTCGACACGGACACGCGAAGCTATCTCCGACTGCTGCTAGCCGGGGCCGCCGAGGGCTTCGGCGCCGCCGACTCGAAGGACGGCGTCCCGGACCCGAGCGCCGTCGCGGACCTGAGCCGGACCCTGCGGGCGTTCGATCCCTTCGCCGAGGACGCGCGCACCCTCACCGCGGAGCTCGGGAAGCGCCGCGAGAACCTGAAGGACGTCATCCATGGGATGAACGGGGTGATGACCCAGCTCGGGGCCGTCAACGGTGATATCGCCACCCTCGTCCGGAGCGCCAACGAGACCTTCGAGGCGACCGGCTCCCAGGACACGCGGCTTCAGGCCGCCCTGTCGGAGCTCCCCGGGACCCTGGATGAGGTCAACCGGGCGCTCGCGGGCACGATCGAGTTCGGTCGCCAGCTCGGGATCTCCACCTCGAAGCTCCACGGGTTCGCGCGCAACCTGGCGCCGGCGGAGCGCGCCCTCCGCCCGTTCGCGACCCAGACCCTGCCGGTGATCAGCAACCAGCTGCGCCCCTTCACGGGCGTCGCCACGCCGGTGGTCAGGCGGGCGAAGCCCGCTGTTACCA
This sequence comes from uncultured Solirubrobacterales bacterium, assembly GCA_963808565.1. Taxonomy (GTDB): domain Bacteria; phylum Actinomycetota; class Thermoleophilia; order Solirubrobacterales; family 70-9; genus DASUPK01. The sequence continues at coordinate 42,504 of CAWEGM010000003.1, read as the reverse complement.
AGATCGCGGCGTCGACCCCGGGCCTCGACAGGACGCTCAGCGTCTTCGCCCGGTTCTTCAACGCGTTGGGCAACAACCCGGCCGGCTCGGAGGAGGGATACCTCTTCTGGGGAGCTTGGCTCTTCCACAACCTTCCCTCGGTGCTCAGCCTGCAGGATGCTCACGGCGCCGCCGCCCGCGGGATGGCGATGCTGACCTGCCCGCAGCTCGATGCCCTGAACACGGTCCAGGTGGCGAACCCCATCCTCGCCTCGATCACGAAGCTCGCGAATCTCCCTGATCGGCTGGTGGTCTGCAAGTGATCGTCCAGCGCCCCAGCATCGGAGCGATCATCGCGCTGATCACGTTCGTCGGCGCATGCTTCGCGGCCACCCTCTACATGTGGATCCAGTTCGGCGGCCCGATCCCGTTGAAGCCCGAGTCCTACCGGATGGAGGTCGCCTTCGACGACGCCGGGGGGCTGGTGACCGACACCGACGTTCGGATCGCGGGCGTCGACGTCGGCAGCGTCAAGAACGTGGAGCTGGACGAGGAGACGAGCCAGACGATCGTCGAGATGGAGATCGACAACGAGTTCGCCCCGCGCCCCGCCGACACGCACGTGGTCCTGCGCCAGAAGAGCCCGCTCGGCGAGCCCTACATCCAGCTCTCGGCGGGCTCCAAGGATGCGCCGAAGGTGCCCGAGGGAGGGAGGCTGCCGGACGGCCAGATCGAGGAGTCGGTGGTCTTCGAGGACATCCTCTCTACGTTCGATCCACCGACCAGGGCGGCGCTGACGAGCCTGCTTTCCGACCAGGGAATCGCCCTCAACGAGGCTGCCGCATCCCTCAACTACTGGGCCTCGACGCTTCCCTCGTTCGCGGTCAACATCGACACGGCGCTCAAGGTGGTGAACGAGCAGTCGGCGGCGACCGCCAGCCTGATCCGCGACGGCGGTGACGCTCTGAACGCGGTCACCGAGCGGCAGGGGCAGCTGCAGGGGCTGGTGGCCAACACCGCGCGCATGTTCCGTGCCATCGGCGCGAGGAACGCTGAGCTGGCCGACGCGATCCGGATCCTCCCGACCTTCATCGACGAGACCAAGGTGACGTCCGTGCGCTTCGCAGAGTTCTCCGACGACACCACGCCCCTGATCAAGCAGCTCATCCCCGCGGCGCGCGAGCTATCGCCCGGGCTCCGGTACCTGCACGCGTTCGCGCCCGACCTGCGCCGGCTGATGAGGGGGATCCGGCCGCTCACCCGGGCGTCCAAGCGGGGCGTTCCCGCCTTCAACCGTTTCATCAACCGGCTCTCCCCGCTCTTCGAGCGCTCCACGCCATGGCTCGGGGATCTGATCCCGGTGATCAACTACGCCAACAGCTATCGCCGGGAGCTCACCGGCGTCGCCGCGAACGTCGGCTCCGCGAGCCAGGGCACCGCCAAGCCGGTGGGGGCGCCCGGCCAGCTCCACTATGCGCGCGCCGCGCTGCCCACCAGCCTCGAGGCCCTCGGGGCGTTCCCGCAGCGCTTCGGGACCAGCCGCTCGAACCCGTATCCGGCTCCGGGGAGCGCGCTCGACCTCCCCGGCGGCCTTCCCCAGTTCGGCAGCTATCTCTGCGTCAACCGGCCGCTGCCCTCGAAGAGCCCGGACTTCTCGCCGGACATCTTCAACAACGTCCTCGACTACTACATGACCGACGTGCCATCGGATCCGAATCCGGTGAACCCGCCCGCACCCCCGTGCAGCGCGCAGACGCCTCTCGGCCAGCTGCTTGGGGCCGGCGCGGGACTTTTCCCGCAACTTCCGACCCTGCCATGAGTTGTTAGGGTCGGCTGAACAACCTGTATGGACACAGGATCAAGTACCAAGTGATACGAGAGGAGAATCAAGGATGAGGAGACTCACACTCGGCCTCGCGCTGGGGGCGATATTTGCCCTGGGCCTGGCCACGACCGCCCACGCGGTCTCGACCCAGTCTACGTGGGGCGTGACGGCGACGGGCAGCAAGGCGGGCGGCAGCAAGTCGGCCCCGGCGCCGTTCAGCGGCAGCTGGCTACTGACGTCGACCAACCTCGCGAACCCCGCCTTCCGTCCCGCGACCCCGCAGAGCTGGTCGTGGTACTGGGAGGGCGTGACCGTGAATCAGAAGAAGATCCCGGTCTGTACGACCGACCAGGTGAACGACGCCAGGTCCGTCGCCCCCTGTCCGCCCAAATCCCATCTCGGGAACGGACCCGTCCCGGGCGCGATGTTCGGCCCCGCGGGTCTGGCGGAGGGACCGAACACGTTCTGCGGTGGCAAGACGATGGACCTCTACAACGGCAAGCCGGGCGAGTTCACCCTGGTGCTCGACGGACCGCCTGAGCAGTGCGGCAGCCTCGGGTTCCTGGGCGCCCTGCCCGTCCCCCTGACCAAGGCGGCTGGGCACACCGTGATGACCTGGCCCGTGCCGGAGAACATCCAGCACCCGCTCCCGGGCGCCGACGGCGCCCTCCTGGGCGGCTCGCAGATCTTCAACAACGTGAAGGTCAAGAACAAGAAGAAGGGCGCGAAGCCCTTCAACCTGTTCACGAGCAAGAACTGCAAGGGTTCGCGTGATTTCCAGATGACCGTTGTGGATACGTTCGGAACGCAGGTGATCAAGACGAGCGCCGGCAAGTGCCAACCGCCGCGAAGCAGAAGTAACGCAGCACCGCTGCCTCGCCTGCTGAGCAGGCCGAGTGGAGGGGCGGCCGCCGAAAGGCGGCCGCCCCTCTTTTTCACCCGGTCGGCTGGTCGCCGCTGATCGCCGCGACCGGCTGCCTGGACACAGGAAGATCGGAGATCTCGGGCGCCACTCCGGTCGGCTCGAGCGCCGGCTCGTCCCCTCTGATCAGGAGGGCGGCGACGAGTCCGGTCCCGAGGAGAAGGATCGCCCCGATCGCGAAGGCGAGGTCGTTGCCATACACGATCCCTTCCGGCAGCGATCCCGCGCCGTGCTCCGCGACGTAGTCCGAGGTCGCGTTCGAGGCGACGGTGCTCAAGATCGCGACCCCGAGTGCTGCTCCGACCTGCTGCATCGTGTTGATCAGGGCGCTTGCGAGGCCGGTGTCCCTTCCCGGGACCCCGGCGAGAGAGATGGCGTTGCCGGCCACGAACATCACCGAGCTTCCGAGCCCGAACAGGACGAAGCCGGGGAGCATGTCGCGGGTAAAGCTGGCTCCCAGGTCGACCTGGGTGAGATACGCGAGGCCGAGAGCTGCGAGCACGGAGCCGCCGGCGACGATCGCGCGCGGGGGTACTCGCGGCAGGAGCTTCATCGACGCGAACGCGCCGAAGATCGCGGTCACCGGGATGGGAAGGAAGTGAAGGCCGGCCGTGAGCGCGTCCTCGCCTCCCGGCCCCTGCAGGTAGAGCAGCAGCAGCAGGGTCATCCCCGTCCCGGGCCCGTAAACGACGGCCATGGTCAGGAAGCCGCCGGCGCGGGTGCGGTCGCGCAGGATCCCGAGCGGCAGCAGCGGGTTCTCGGCCTGGGCCTCCCAGACGAGGAATGCCGCCAGCACCACGACGCCGACGGCGATCGGCAGGACGGTCGCGGTCGCCCCCCAGCCCTCCTCGGCCGCGTTCGCAATCCCGTAGATCACGCCGAGGAGCCCGTAGGTCCCAGCCAGCGCCCCGATCACGTCGTAGGTGGTCCGTCCCGCAGCGCGGCTCTCCCGCAGCAGCGGCAGCGCAGCGAGGACGACGATCACCGAGATCGGGACATTGATCAGCAGGCTCCAGCGCCACGAGAGGTACTCGGTCAGGAGCCCGCCGATCACCAGGCCGAGCGCGCCGCCCGCGGCCGAGACGCCTCCATACAGCGAGAACGCCCTCGTCCGGTCGTGTCCGCTCGGGAAGCCGAGCGTGACCATCGAGAGCAGCGAGGGTGCCATCGCGGCGGCGAACATCCCCTGGAAGGCGCGCGCTGCGAACAGCACCCCCGCCTCGTTGGCGAGACCGCCGGCCGCCGAGGCGATTGCGAACCCGACTGTCGCGACGCAGAAGACCCGCTTGCGGCCGGTGTAGTCGGCGATCCTGCCGCCCAGGAGCAGCAGCCCCCCGAATGGCAGGAGGTAGGCCGTCACCACCCACTGAACGTCCGCCGCCGGGATCCGCAGGTCCGCCTGCGCGGAAGGCACCGCGATGTTCACGATCGCGATGTCGAGGATGATCATCACCTGCGCCAGCAGCAGCACCGCGAGCGCCCACCAGCGGCGGGGATCGCCCTCGAACGAGCCGACGTCGGTCGGTGCGGGTGTGGCGGCGGGTGCGGTTTCCATCAGGGGCTCCCGAGGAGCGGGAGGAGGATCTCGTCGACGAGGTCGGTCATGAACTGCTCGTCGACCGGGCCGTCGTCCATCAGGAAGCGGAGCCCGACGACGGAGGGCCCCGTCTTCGCGAAGAGCTCGAGAAAGCGCTCATCGCGGGAGGGAGTTTCGCCGCGAGCGACCGCTCGTTCGACGATCTCCCTGATCGCGCCGGCCCAGGCGGCGACGAACTGGTCCTTCGCCGCGACGCCGAGCTCGGGGTCCCTCCGCATCGCGACGAGTACGCCGCTCAGGTGGTCGAGCGCCTGCTGGTCGAGCAGCGAGCGGAGCTCGAGGAACAGGGCGAGCAGGTCATCCCGCAGCGCGCCGGTGTCGGGGACGTCCTCGAGCTGGAAGCCACGGGCGCGGACCGTGTCGAGCACGAGCGGCGCCTTCCCCGACCAACGGCGGTAGATCGTCGCCTTGCCGACGCCGGCGCGTGCCGCGACAGCGTCCATGCTCATCGCGTCGTAGCCGACCTCCGCGAGGAGCTCGGCCGCCGCCTCGACTATCGAGTGGTCGAGGGAGTCGTCGAGCCGCGGGCTGCGCGCTCCTTCGCTTGCCGGGGGTGAGGTCGATGGGGTTGCCATAGGCGAAACGGAACCGTTCCGTCTCGCCAAGACTACTCGATAGGTGCCCGCGCTGCCCTAGACAGCTTGTGCATCATGATGCACAGAGCGTCTATGATGCCGTGAGTCGATGGCCACCCGGGTGACAGAGCAGGCGACTGAGGTGCCGCCGTCCTGCCCAGCCACAACGCCGACTGAAGCTCGGGACGGAGCTCTTCTGCGCCTGGTCGGGCGTGGCGATGATGGTCCTGCTCTCGATCGGCCTGTTCGGCTGCGGGATCTTCCCGCCGATCTCGCCCCAGGACTCCCCGCAGGAGGTCGCCGACTTCTACCGCGATAACACCGACCTGATCCGTGCCGGTCTGCTCTTCTCGTTCGTCGCCTTCGGCCTCTGGGGCCCGTTCATGGCCGCCGTCGGCACCCAGCTGCGCCGGATCCCAGACGTCAGCCCGTCGCTCGTGAGGACGCAGCAGCTGGCGAGCTCGGTGGCCTGGATCTTCCTGCTGCTGCCGATGCTCCTCTACTCCGCCGCCGCGTTCCGGCCGGATGGCGATCCCGACGTGCTCCGCGGGATCAACGACATCGCCTGGTTCACGTTCATCATGCCCTTCCTCCCCTTCATCACGATCGCCCTGGTGATGGGGGTGGCGATCCTCCAGGACGAGTCCCGCGAGCCGATCTTCCCGCGCTGGTTCGGCTACCTGTGCCTCTGGATCGCCTTCCTCCAGGCTCCCGGCGGGCTGCTCACCTTCTTCAAGACCGGCGCGTTCGACTGGCGCGGCCTCTTCGCCCTCTGGGTCCCGTTCACGGCCTTCGCGATCTGGATGGCGACGACCTCCTGGACGCTCGATCGAGCGATCCGCAAGCAGGCGCGCCAGGAGGCGGCGGTCCCCGCCGAATGAGCGCCGCCGTCCAGCGGGCGATGGCCTGGACCGGGCCGCCCGCGGGAGCCACGGCTTGTCCGATCACCTAAGCGCGGGTTCGGCGGCCTTGACCGCCTTCAAGCAGGTGATGCTGCGCGCGACCGCCCCGCCCGCATCCTCGGGGTCACTGACGACCGGCAGGTAGTCGGCGGGGGCGACGAAGGTGACGCCGGCCTCGCCGTAGGCGAGCAACTGCTCGGCGACGCGCGCGGGCGTCCCCCACAGGTAGCCCTTCTCCGCGTGCTCCCGCGTGGTCTTGGAGAGGACGTCCGAGACGAAGGCATCGTCGGTCGACTGCGGAAGAAAGCGCTGGTAGTAGGTCCAGCCCTCGGGGGTCGGGGAGTCCAGGTCCGGCCTTGGCCCAGTCCGCTCCCTGGATCCGACCGAAGGTCGCGGCGATCCAGCGGACGATCGGGTTGTCGAGGGCTGCGTCGACGACGCCCTCGTCCTCGTGGATCAGGACCGGGCAGAAGATTCCGAAGCCGAAGCTCTCCGGATCACGGTCCTTGCGCTCGAGCTCGACCTTGAGCTCGGAGATCTTCTCGGCCGCCTCCTCGGGCGTCCCCCAGGTGCAGGGCGCTGCGGTCGAGAGCCCGTCGCAATGCGAGGTGGCGACGTCCATCAGCATCGGGCCGCCGCCCATCGCGTGCACGATCGGCCGGTGCGGCTTGGCTGAGCCGAGGAAAGCGCGATCCAGCTTCCAGTGGTTGCCGTCGAAGTCGATCGGCTCGTCGCTCTCCCAGAACGCGTTGAAGACCCGTACCAGGTCCTCGAGGCTCTTCACTCCGCGGCTGCGCTTGTAGCCGAAGGGGGTGAGCTGCTTGGCCTCGCCGGCCCCGAAGTTGATCAGCGTCCGACCCTCGGTCATGTGGGCGAGGGTCAGCATCATCTGCGTCAGCTGCGCCGGCCCGATCCGGAGGCCGTCGGTGAGGATCGAGATCCCGAGGCTCGGCGCCGCTGCGTGCGAGTAGGAGGCCATCAGGAACGCGTCCTGGAGCGAGTCGGGGTCCCCGATCACCGCCGCCATCGGCGAGTTCTCCTTCGTCCACAGCTGTCGCGGGATGAAGCTGCCCATCTGGGTCGAGTGCGACATGAAGTCGACGACGCCGCTGTCCTCGAGGGCCTTCGCCTGCTGAGCGACGACGGCGGGTGGGAAGTGACGGTCCCCCCAGAGGAATGCCGATGTGTCGATCACTGGCCGCCGTCGGGAGGCAGTTCAGGAGTCCCGGGTCCTTCTCGGTCAGCTGCCTCCAGTAGCGGCGGTAGTGCCGGAAGGTCATGAAGTCCTGATCCTCGCCGTAGGCCACCTGGCCGTCGAACTCCCACTTCACCAGTGACCACCAGTTGATGATGTCGCTGTTGATCGGCCACTTCAGCCAGTTCAGGGTCTCCCCCTCGGCGTGCAGCTCGCGGCCAAGCTCGTCGACGCAATCGATCACCTGGGTCAGCACCCGGCCGTCGCGCCCGCGCACGGCACGGCGCTCGCCCTCCACGACACGCGACATCTCGCCGTCGCGGATATAGAGCCCCGTGGTCACGGTCTCCGTCGTCCCCTCGATCGTGTCCTCTTCGAATGAGAGCTCGGTCTGGGGGTCGTAGAGATGGAACCCGCTCTCGGGGGAGGCGAAGCAATACGGCCACCCGGCGCGGAGGGGGTCCTTGACGTCGGCGTGGCGCGGGCCCCAGCCGCGGTCGCGGAGCGCGCCGCAGTCGATGTCGATCCGCTCGCCGCGGAGGTCGATCGTCCCCTGGAAGTGGCCGGCCTGCTCGTAGTGGCCGACCGAGAAGTCCCCCTCCTTCTTCACCCAGTTCTTGATGCCGGGATTTTCCTCGCCGCCCTTGGCCAGCTTCATGTAGTGCGGCTCCGACCACGCCGTCCAGGTGAGGTCGATCTTCACGTCGTGGCGGTCGTAGCCGAACCGGTACTCCTGCTGCGGCTTGATCATCTCGGCGCTGAGCGAGTTCGACAGCGTGAAGTCGTACATGTCCGCGCCGTCCGGGATCGCGAGGTGCTGGTCCCAGCCGTAGTAGAGGCAGTTGTAGACGTCCTCGCCCGAGTTGTCCCAGATCGCGGGGCCGGCCACAACCAGGTTCATGTTGGGGCGGAAGTAGTAGTAGATGAAGCCGCACATGTTCCGCTCGGGAACGGTGAACCCGAGCAGGGTGTTCTCGCTCCAGTAGGGGTCGTCGCTCTTGGGGTGGAAATGCTCGTCGGCGACGTCGATCTGGTCGGTCCAGCCCATTTCAGCTCCTCAATTCCATTCGAATTCCAGATGTTCCGGGCGGTGGAAGATCATCCCCGGTTGTACCGCGATCTCCTGGTCGGGCGCGACCCGCAGGTTCGGCAGCCTCGTGATGGCGGTCTCGATCGCCACCTTCAGGTCCAGCTTGGCGAGGGGCATGCCGATGCAGCGGTGCGGCCCGATGCCCCAGTGCATGCTCTTGCGCATCTCGGATCGGTCCCGGTCGATGTCGAACTCGTGCGGGCAGGTGAACGTGTCGGGGTCGTTGTTCGCCGACTGCACGAGCGCGAAGATGTTCGACCCCGCCTTGATCTTCTGGCCGCCGAACTCGCAGTCCTCGTGGACCCGTCGCACGAGCCCACGGGCCGGTGTGAGCCGGCGCAGCGACTCCTCGACGACCGCGGGCACCAGCGAGAGGTCGTTGCGCACCCGGTCGAGGATCTCGGGGCGCCGGCAGAGGCTGTAGAGCGTGAAGGAGATGCCGCCCGCACTGGTCTCGAAGCCGGCGATGATCAGCTGGCCGATGATCCCGAGGATCTCGCGATCGGTGAGCTGCTTCTCGCCCTCCTCCTGTACCAGGATCAGCCCGGAGATGAGGTCGTCGCCGGGGTCGCTTCGCCGCGCCTCGATCGCCTCCTCGATGTAGGCGGTGAAGTGGACCTGCTCGCGGGCGAGCTCGAGGCGGCGCTCGTCGGAGATCGACGGCACGAAGAGCTCGGTGATCCCGAGCGTCCACTCGCGGAACTGCTGGACGTCCTCGTCGGGGATGCCGATGATCCGGCTGAGGACGTGGACGGGCATCGGCGTCGCGTAGTCCTGCGCGAGGTCGGCCCTGCCGTCGGCGATGAAGCCGTCGATCAGGCCGTCGGCGACCTCGCGGATCTCGTCCTCGCGCACGGCCAGCGCCTTGGTGGTGAGGGGCTTCTGGGCGAGCTTGCGCACGCGCGTGTGCTCGGGAGGGTCCTGGTTGACCAGCGCCGGCTGCCACGGTGCATAGCCGTGGGGCAGGTCGGGCTTGACCTCGTCGGGGACTTCGCCGACCAGGTCCGGGGGCATGGCGCCGAATGCCTTCGTGTTGCGCACCACCGCCATGCAGTCCTCGTAGCGCGAGAGGACCCAGGCGTCGAGCTCGGGCACGTGCATGACCGGCGCGTGCTCGCGCAGCTGATCGAAGAGATCGGCGGTGTCCCAGGTGCTCCGCAGCACCTCGAGCATCGATGGCTGCTTCTCCTGCTGAGCGCTCATCTGAGTCCCGCCGCGGCCGGTGCCTCCAGGTCGATCGCCATGTCGGCATAGCGGCGGATCTGCTCGGCGATCACCTGGTCGCCGCGCTCGGTGGACTCGACCTGGCTGGCGAGGCCGACGAACAGGAAGACTCCGTACAGGGCGCCCTCGCGGTAGGACTGCCAGCAGGCGTCGAAGTCGAAGTCCTCGACCCCGGCCGCGAGCAGCTTCTCGTGGTAGCCCTTGATCAGGTCCTCATCGCCTGCTCGGCGATCCTCGGTCGAAAGGGAGGCACCGACGAAGTAGGCGACGTCGAGGCCCGGCGGCCCGAGCCGCACGGTCTGGAAGTCGATGATCGTCACCGCCGGGGCGCCGGGCGCCTCGCCGAACATGATGTTGTCGGTGCGGAAGTCCCCGTGCTGGACCACCGTCGGCGGCTTCCAGCTCCGCGCCCACTCGCCGGAACGGGGCAGGACCGACTCGAAGAGCTCGACGTGATCGGGCTCGAGCGCCGAGCCGAAGCGCTCGATGAAAGGGTCGAGCCCGAGGGGGAACTGATCGAACATGCCGAGCGTCCGCGCGGGGTCCGCCAGCCAGGGGATCTCCTTCAGCTTGGGGTTGTTCCAGGTGGGCGTCTGGAGCCCGACCAGCCCGCCGAGGACGTCGGCCGCTTCGTCCAGCGTGCTCAGGGTGAGGACGTCACCCGGTCGCGTTCGCCCGCTGAGGTCCTCGAGCACCAGGGTGAACATGTGCGACTCGGGGTCGTGCTCTGCGAAGTAGCTAGTGGGGATGCTGGCGCTGACGAGTGGCGCGACGTCGCGGTAGAAGCTCACCTCGAGCTCGTACATCCCGGTCGCGACCGCGAGGCCGAAGCTGCCCTCGTCGTCGGACGCGAACTTGACCATCACCGACTCGGGGCCCTCGGCGCCGTCCGCGTAGGTGAGGCGGGCCCGCGCCATCCGCGCGATCACGCCGCCCTCGACCGGCTCGACCTGAACCTCCGCCACCGGCTTGCCCAGTACCGATCCGAACCATTCCGCGGTGAGCTCGTCCGCGCTCCTGACGATCTCCGCCGTCAGCACCTCTTCCGATCCCGCCACCGCGACCTCCTCGACCTAGACACTGTGTGCATCGACACGGTAACGTAATTGGACACACTGTGCAAGGACCTGGGTAGCCTTCCCGCATGCCCGAGCCCTCCGGCGGCCGCCGCTCCACGCGCTTCGAGCGAAAGGACATCGAGCGGCGCGAGCTGACCTCGAGGCGGCTGCTTCCCGCCGTTGAGCGCCTGCTCGAGCGCGAGACCTACGCCGAGATCAGCGTCGAGCAGATCGCCGAGGAGGCGGGCATCTCCCGCTCGACGTTCTACAACTACTACGAGGACAAGGGGGACCTGCTCCGGGCGCTGACAGCCGATGTGATGGGCGCGATCATCGACGCGACCCGCCAGTGGTGGATGCTTGCCCCCGGCTCGAGCAAGGACGAGCTCCGGGACGCGGTCGCGCACATGGTGGACACGTACGCGCCTCACGCGGGGCTGATGCGCGCCGTGGCCGACTTCACCTCGCGAGACGAGCGCGTGCGCCAGGAGTTTCGCGCCTATATGCAGCGCGGCGCCGACGGGATCGCGGCCTATATCGGCGACGGTCAGCGGGCCGGAGCCTTCCGCAACGACCTCGACGCCGAGCGGGCGGCGCTGTGGCTCGACTGGATGAGCGAGCGAGGTCTCTCCGAGGTCGGACGTCCGGGACTCGAGGACCCGGACCGGGCGGTGACGGCGCTGACGGACATCTATTGGAAGGCGGTTCGCTGATGGCCTCCGAGCAGCGACAGGAGGCGGTCCGCGAGCGCCTGCTGGAGGCGATCGAGGGCGTCACCGAGCATGGCGAAGGGCTCGGGGACGTGAGCGTCGAGCGACTTGCGAAGGCGGCTGGGATCTCCCGGGCCACCTTCTACATCTACTTCTCGGACAAGGGGGATCTCCTCACGGCCCGGTTCGAGCAGGTGGTCGCCGAGCTGCTGGAGGCTGCTCGCCGCTGGTGGGAGCTCGGGCCGGAGATCTCCCGCGACGATTTGCGCGCCGCGCTTGGCGAGCTGGTTGCGGTCTACCGGCCCCACGCGACGCTGATCGCGGCGGCCTACGACGAGGCCGCCTACAACCCCGCCGTCCGCGAGCTGGTGACGCGCTTCATCGAGTCCGGGATCACCGGGCTTCGCAAGCACATCGAGCGTGGTCAGCGCGAGGGATTCGTCGACCCCGACCTGCTCGCACCCGAAACCGCGGCCTGGCTCGGCTGGATGGTCGAGCGCGGGCTGCGAGACATAGTCGGCCCGGCACCCGAGGGCGAGGTCGACGCGCTCGTCGCCGCCGACGCCGACGTCGTCTGGCACACCCTCTACGTCTTCTGAGCCTCAGCCGCCTAGCTGGGCATCAGATAGCTCGGGAGGTCCGCGACCGAGTCGCCGTTCGACCCGAGGGCGTTCACCGGCAGGTGGTAGACGGCGAGCAGCATCGTCGCCGCGAACCCGAGGATCGCGGCCCACTGGGCGGGGCGGCGCCAGCCGGACGGCAACCGGTGCACTCCCCGCTCGACGAACGAGAGGCCATCGGGAGAATCCTGGGCGCTCAGCCGCAGCCCGGTGAAGATCGCCCCTAGCAGGCCGACGCAGACCATCTCGTAGAGGGGGAACTGATGCGCCTCGCCGGCCCAGAGCGTGATCTCGGAGGGCGTCCTGACGAAGGCGTACGCGTCGGCCCCCTGGATGATCAGGTTCTCGACGACGAAGTCGAACGCGCAGGCCGCGATGAAGACGACGCTGAGGGCGGCCGCGTTGCTGATCTCCGGGAAACGACGGCGGAGCGCCCTGACGAGCGCGCAGCCCGCGATGCTGACCCCGAGCACGAAGTACACGTACATCGGCACCCCCCAGAGGAGTGCCTCTCCGTATCGCGGCGCGTCGTCGGCGGCCAGGGGCAGGAAGCCGTTCCAGGAGCCGAGATCGACCGAGTTGGCGTTGAAGGCGAACAGGTACTGCCACTCGTTGAGGATGCCGTCGGTGACGACCCCGATGAGGCAGCCGATGAACAGCATCCCGTCGAGACCGACCCGTCTGTCGCGCCGCAGCGGCCTGACCACCGTCAGCCAGAGGAGGCCGACGAAGACGAGCACGCTGATCACCTCGATCGTGCGAAGCGCGGCGAGCGCGCCGTCCCCCATCGTGTCGGGTCCGAGGACCGGTGTGGCGGCGAACTCGTCGGAGGCGATCCAGCGGATGAAGGTCTGAGCGGCGATCACGGCCCAGACGACGCCGAGGATCGCCCAGATCCCGACGAATCCGGAGCGGTCGGGCGCAGCGCGCTCTTCCTCCGGTCTCAGGGTCCTCCGGGCGGCCCCGATCGCGCGCTCGATCGGATGTTCCTTCGTTCCTCCCTTGGGGACCGGGCGGGTTGCCATCGACGCGACTATATACCCGTTATGGACACAGTGGCAATATCGCCGCCGAGATCGCTAGGCTGCTCGCGATGGCCGCAAAGGCACCCACGATCCAGGCGCGCGTCGGCGCCGAGCGCCGCGCGGCGACGGAGGGCGAGCTGCTCGCCGCGACCCGCCGGTTGCTCGAGGCGGGGGAGCCGGTCGCCGGCCTGAGCGTCGATCGGATCGTCGGGGAGGCGCGGGTCTCTCGCGCAACCTTCTATCTCCACTTCCGGGACAAGTACGACCTGATCTCCCGGCTCGCCGAGGACCTCTTCTCGTGGAAGGACGAGGCGTGGGTGGGCGAGCTCGCGAATCCGGATCTCGAGCGAGCGACGCTGGATCGGATGATCGGGAACATCGTCGCGCGCTGGGTCGCCAACCAGGCGGTCCTCGCCGCGATCATCGAGCTTGCGGAGTACGAACCTCGGATGAGGGACGCCTGGCGGGGAGCGATCGGAGAGGTCGCCGAACGAGCCGCCACCCAGTTCGAGGCCCATTGGTCGGGAAGCCCCGCCCGTCCCGCCAACCCCGCGATGATCGCGCAGGTGTTCACCTGGATGTTCGAGCGCTCCTGCCATCAGATCGCCCGTGATCAGGGCGCGGAGCAGGCTCTCGCCGAGGCGATCGCCGAGATCATCTGGCGGGTGCTCGACTACCCCGGCCGGTAGCCGGCGTAGAGCGCGCGCCAGATCAGATCGGTGAGAGAGTCGAGCAGCCTCTTCGCCTCGCGCTCGTCCGCCGGGCTGACCAGCTGGTAGAGCCCGCGCTCGATCATCCAGATGATCCACCGGGCTGCCCGATCGGGATCGAGATCAGGCGCCGCCGATTCGTCGCGCTGGCAGTCGCGGATGTGAACCGCGAGAGCCTCCGCGGCGCCGTTCGCGAGCCGCTCGAACTCGACGCGGGCGCCGGCGTCGTAGGCGGCGGCCTCGACGACCGCGCCGAGGATGGTCGCGTGCTCGCGGTATGCGTCGATTGGCGGCCGCAGGGCCTCGCGCAGCTCGGCGCGCCCGGCGTCGGGGGGCAGGTTCCACCAGGAGTCGCCGGTGCCGAGGACGTCGGCCACCACGTGCCGTGCCATCGATCGGAGCAGGTCCGCCTTGTCGTCGAAGTAGGTGTAGAAGGTCGACCGCGAGATCCCGGCGGCCCGGATGATCCGCTCGACGCTCAGCTCCGAGTAGCTCTCCCCCGAGTCGATCAGCGGCTCGACGATCGAGACCAGGCGCCTGCTGAGCAGGGCGCGCCGATCTTCCCGGGTCACCTGCAGTGGGCTCGCCGTGGCCATCATCCTCACTGTACACGGTGTGCAGGATTACGAACAGTGTGTATGATTCCGGCCATGGGAGCCGAGCGGCCGATCTTCGTCGTCGGCGCGGGCCCGTCGGGGCTGGCGGCGGCGTGGCGCCTGAAGCGAGCCGGTTACGACCCGATCGTCCTCGAGGAACGCGACCGCGTCGGCGGCCAGCTCCTGACGGTGAAGAGGGACGGGTTTCTGATGGAGGCCGGCACGACGATCCTGCCGGAGGCCTACGAGTCTGTGATGCAGCTCGTCCGCGAGGCCGGCCTCACGGATCAGCTCCTGCCCGCGAGCTACCTGATGGGCTTCATGCGGGGCGGGGAGATGCACATGCTCCGCGCCAACCGACTCGCCCTGGACGCAGCCCGCACTCCGCTGCTGTCAATGCGCTCGAAGCTGAAGGCCGGCAAGCTCGCGCTCGACGCGTTCCGCGTCCGGAAGCTCCTCTCCTACGAGGACCTCTCGGTGGCGGGGGCACACGACTACGAGACGCCCGAGGAGTACGCGAAGCGCCGCGGCCTCGGCGACGAGCTCTACGACTACCTGATCGATCCGGTTGTCCGCGGGGGGGCGGGCGTGCCCGGGAACCGGATCTCCGTGGTCGAGTTCTTCTTCCTCTGGCAGAAGGTGCTCGGCTCGAAGCTGTACGCCTTCCGTGAAGGCTATTCCCAGTTTCCTGAGGCGCTTGCGGCGGGCATCGACGACGTGCGGCTGGGCGTCGAGGTGAAGGAGGTCGTCGAGAGCGAGGACGGCGTCGAGGTGAGCTACACGGGCCCGGATGGGGACCGGACCGAGCGCGGTCTCGGGGCGATCGTCAGCTCGATGGGGAACCGCGTGCCCGACATCGTTCCGGGGCTCGCCCCAGAGCGCGCGAGCTTCCTTCGGGATCTCAACTTCACGAGCACGATCTCGATCAACCTGGCGCTCGGCCGCCGCCCGGACCTGAAGCCCTCGCTCATCGTCGTCCCGCGGCCCGTCTCCGAGGGGCTGTTCGCGATCATGCTCGAGCACAACAAGGTCCCAGGCCGGTGCCCCGACGACAAGGGCCTCGCGACGCTGTTCATGCTGAACGAGTGGGCCGTCGAGAACCGCGACAACGACGACGAGACGATCCTCCGCAACGTCATCGGGGACGCCGAGAAGGCGATCCCCGGAATCTCGGACGACATCGAGTTCGTCCGCGTGAATCGCTGGTACCCGGTGCTGGTCTACAGCCATCCGGGCCTGTACCGGGAGCTCGGCCGCTTCCACGCGAGCCGTGACCTCACGAGCAGGATCCACCTCGCCGGCTCCTACAACTCGTCGGGAAACGTGAACACCGCGACGGTCGCCGGTGAGCGCGCGGCCACGCGAGCTGGTCGCGGCGCTCAGCGGCAACGCGCCGCGCCGCCGTGCCGGCCGCCGCGTAGGAGACCCGATGGACTTCAACGCTCCCGCTCGGCCCGCAGGACATGGTCTTCCCCGAGACGGCGCACGTGTGGGCGGACGCGCTGATCACGGTCGGTGGCGATCGGCTGCTCGCCTACGCCTGCGCGACTGGAGAAGGATCGGCTCGCCGCTCGGCGTCCTGCTGATGATCGGCGGCGGGCATCGCCCTCTTCAACGAGCCGGTCGACGACATCCTCGGCCTCGTCTGGCACCCGCGGCCGGGACAGAACACCGTGATCGACACGATCGGCCCGGTCCCTATTGGGGCCTCCCGACCTACGTCATCTTCTTCGGCGCGATCCCGTGGCTCTCCTCCGCGAGCTCCAGAAGGGCCGCTTCACCGTGCGGAAGTTCTGGATCGGCATCGGGCTCACGTTCCTGCTCGACCTCCTGATCGAGGTCCCACTGCTCCAGGCCGACCTCTACACCTACTACGCGGACGGCGACGTTCCGATGTCGGTCGCCGGCTTCCCTCTCTACTGGCTGCTGATCAACACGACGGGCCCGATCCTCTGCGCGGCGATCCTGTTCCAGGCGCCGAGCTACTTCAAGGGCTGGCGGGCGCCGTTCGTGATCCTGCTGCCCGTCGTCGCCGATTCCGCCTGCAGCGTCGCGGTCGGCCTCCCCGTCTACACCGCGCTCCACGCACCGGACGCGACCGACCTCTGGCGCTGGGGCGGCGCGGCCCTCTCCTGCGTGATCGGGCTGATGATCCTCGATGGCCTCGCCAAGTGGATCATGGCCCGACCCGGGCGCTGGCGGATCAGTGCCGGAGGAGCCCGCGAATCCAACCTTGCGGCGTCCTCCGTTGAGGGCCCGCAAAACGGCACGCGCTGAGTTGTAATCCGGGGCGCCCGTGATTCCCCCTCCAGGGTGGGTTCCGGCGCCGCTCAGGAAGAGCCCGTCGATCGGCGTCCGGTATCCAGCCGAGCCCGCGGGCGGGACGCATCGGGCCGGTCCGTCCCATCGACGATGTCGACATGCGTGATGTTCCCACCGGTTGCGTGGGTGCGCTCCGCGACGTCGTCGTTGGTGAGCACCTGCCGACCGATCTCGAGCTCGTCGATTCCGTCGTAGTTCTCGGCCGCCTTGGCGACGATCGCCTCCGCCGTTGCGTCGCCGAGAACTGGTCCTGACAGTAGTTGCCATATATGGCAGTATCTGCCATACTGCTCCGGGACATGACACAGACACAGACACAAGACAAGGCTCCAGCTCACCGACCGCCAGACCGCCGACTTCGAGATGATCGGAAACGGCGGCTTCGCGCCCCTCTCCGGCCCCCAGGGCTCGGAGGACTGGAAGAGCGTCGTCGAGTCGATGACCCTCGCCGACGGCTCCTACTGGCCGATCCCGATCACGCTCGCCACCGACCTCGACGCCTCCGACGGCGACGTGGTCGAGCTCTCCTCGGACGAGGGCAAGGAGCTCGGGCGATTGTCCGTGACCGAGGTCTTCGAGCGCGACCTCGAGGCCGAGGCGGAGAACGTCTACCGGACCACCGACACCGAGCATCCGGGCGTCGCGGCGATCTACGAGGAGGGCGCCCGCTGCATCGCCGGGACCTACGAGGTCGACGCCCTCCCCGACCACGAGGACGCGTTCATGTCGCGGTACTTCACGGCGGAGGAGTCCCGCAAGGCGTTCGCCGACCGGGGCTGGAGCCGCGTCGTCGCCTTCCAGACCCGCAACCCGATCCATCGCGCCCACGAGTACCTGACCAAGTGCGCGCTCGAGATCACCGACGGCCTCCTCATCCATCCCCTGATCGGCAAGACCAAGGCGGCGACATCCCCGCCGACGTGCGGATGCGCTGCTACGAGGTCCTGATGGAGGACTACTACCCCACGGACCGCGTGATCCTCGGCGTCTTCCCGTCGAAGATGCACTACGCGGGCCCGCGCGAGGCGATCCTCCACGCGATCGCACGCCGGAACTACGGCTGCACCCACTTCATCGTCGGGCGCGACCACGCGGGCGTCGGCGACTACTACGGCACCTACGACGCGCAGCTGATCTTCGACGAGGTCGAGATCGAGCGGCTCGGGATCCAGCCCCTCTTCTTCGAGCACTCCTTCTGGTGCAACCGCTGCGAGGGAATGGGCTCGGGCAAGACCTGCCCGCACGGCGCCGAGGACCACGTCTTCCTGAGCGGCACGAAGGTGCGGGAGATGCTCGCGGGCGGCGAGTTGCCGCCGGAGGAGTTCAGCCGCCCCGAGGTGGCTCAGATCTTGATCGACTCATACAAGAAGGAGACGAAGGAAGACAATGGCTGACGAGCGGGGCTTCACACTCTGGTTCACCGGGCTCTCGGGCGCCGGCAAGACGACGATCTCCCGAGCTCGTCGAGTCCGAGCTTCGCGATCGCGGCTCGAGGGTCGAGGTGCTGGACGGCGACATCGTCCGCGAGAACCTCTCGAAGGGGCTCGGCTTCTCGAAGGAGGACCGCGACACGAACATCCGCCGGATCGCGTTCGTCGCCGATCTGCTCTCGCGTAACGGCGTCCCGGTGATCACCGCCGCGATCTCCCCCTACCGCGAGCTCCGCGACGAGGCCCGCGGCGTCATGGGCGAGCGTTTCATCGAGATCTTCGTCAAGGCCTCGGTCGAGGTCTGCGCGGAGCGCGATGTGAAGGGGCTCTACGAGAAGGCGTTCAAGGGCGAGATCAAGGAGTTCACCGGCGTCTCCGACCCGTACGAGCCGCCGCTCGACCCCGAGCTCACCCTGGACACCGAGCACCAGTCGCCCGAGGAGTCGGCGGGCAAGGTCCTGACGCTGCTCGAGGAGCGCCAGCTGATCCCGCGGCGGAGTTGGTCTAGCGACTGAGGAGGGCACCATGGATGACGAATCCCGCAATTCTTCGACCGAGTCGGACACCGGCTCGACGGCGTATCTGATTCCCCAATCGGAGACGGATCCGATCAGAGAGGCATTCATGTCGGCTCCCGCGGCGTCGGCGACGGACGCCCCTGCCACGGCCAGCCCCGCCCTGAGCGCAGCGTGGGACAGCTACTACGCGACGCTCGACGAGATGAGGGGCCTGCTGGAGAACAGCTCCATGTTCCGCCACCCGCGGTATCGAGCAAAGGCGTTCCACTGCATGATGGAGGTCCAGTCGATCGCCTACAACATGGCCGTCGCGCCGCGCCTGGTCACGCCCAGGATTCACACCAACTCCGGATGGCACGACGACCTGCATTCGATGGGCCTGGTCGGGCCCGATTGGCACTACGGGTTGATGTACCTCGACGGCGCGCAGACCTACCGGCTCGCCGGGCGCCTGGGGGACAACAAGCTTCTGCTCATCCAGGTCATCAACCGTCCGCTCGGGGTCGAGGGCAGCGAGACGACCGGGAACTACGACCTCGCCGACATGGCGGTGGCGCCCGACGGCAGCTACGAGATCACCCTCGGGGGCCCGCAGACCGAGGGCAATTGGATCCCGCTCGATGAGACCTCGAACTGCAACTTCGTCTTCATCAGAACCCAGATCACCAGGTACGGCAACGAGGACATCGGCGAGTACCGGATCGAGCGCGTAACTCAGGTTGGGCCCGACTACTACGAGCTGGAGGAGTTCGACGAGGCGACCATGGCCGAGCGCATCCATCGCGCAGAGATGACGATGCGCGTCTACATCAAGGAGTTCACGCTCGGCCTCTACGACTTCGCGATGGCGGGATCGGACGGCAAGGTGAACGTGATGTCGCTGGCGCCCGGGCTGGTCTTTCAGGGCGGGAGCCCGTTCAGCCGCTACGCGCAGGGCGTCTTCTCGATCACCGATGACGAAGCCCTCGTCGTCGAGCTCGAGCGCCCGCCAGACGCCCCGTACTGGGGATTCATGCTGGGCGACGTCTGGTCGCGCTGCCTGCCCTTCAGCCGCTACCAGACCTCTCTCAACGACGCCCAGGCCCTGCAGGACTCCGACGGGGCATACCGCTTCGTCGTCTCGATTCGCGACCCGGGCGTCGCCAACTGGCTCGATCCCACCGGGCACAACGACGGCGAGATCTTCTTTCGCAACTACCTGACCATGGACGACATCGTGCCGAGCGCGCGCGTGGTCCCGTTCGACGAGGTAACGGACCACCTTCCTGCTGACACCCCGAAGGTCACGCCCGATGAGCGCGAGGACGCGATCCGCTACCGGCGCGAGGGCTTCATCAACCTCTACGGAGAGTAGGGAGGAGAACCATGCAGAAGACCGCCATAAGCTCGGAGCCGCGTTCCAGCGACCTCTTCTCGGACGACTCGTTCTTCCTGTCGGACGTGAACCTGACTGCGACCGTCGAGCAGCGCGAGTTGGAGTCGCTGGCGCTAGAGCTCCTGGAGACGGAGCGGATCAAGGCCGCATGGGACCGGGCGGAGCAGATGTTCAGGATCCTCGGCGGCAAGTACGGCGCCAGGGCTCCAGCCGAGGCGCTCAGAGGATGCGGACATCCAGCGAAAGATGAGGGAGTGGACCTTCCACTATCTGCTCCTGGCCCTCAACTACGACACCAACTACCCGAAGGTGCTCGGCCACGGCTACGGGCCGCCACACAACTGGATGGGCATGGAGGTCCCCGGCTGTCGCGGGCTCGGCACGGCCGAGAACCCCGACAACCACTACAGCTTCATCCCGGTCGGCGTCAACTCGCCGATGGAGATCCACGGCAAGGTGCAGGACCCGGCGATCGAGGACGTCAACTTCCACATCACCAGCAACCACTCGCAGGCGCACAACGTCTGCGGGCTCACCTGGCGCGAGATACGAGTCGCCGATGACGGCACCTTCGTGATCACGATGGACCGGGAGCCTGCGAACGGACGCCCCAACCACCTCCAGCTGACACCCGACTCGAAGCGGCTGTTCATCCGCGACAGCCGCAAGGACTGGAATCAGAGGCCGAACGCCTACCGGGTCCGGCGCGTCGACCCGCCGACCGCGCCGCCGCTGAGCGTCGACGAGCAGGTGGAGATGGCGTTCCGGACGATCATCGACGACGTTCCGTTCAACTTCTGGTTCCGGATGATGGTCGGCTATCTCGAGCCCAACACGGTCAAGGGGCCCGAGGTGACGTCGAACTTCGGCGGGCATGCCGACCCAGCAGGCCCTTCGCGGCCGGGTCGACCTCGAGGACGACGAGGCATTCGTGCTCACGCTCGGCTCGCAGGGATCCGACTACTGGGTGTTCACGCTCTACGACTGGTGGCTGATGAGCGGCAACTACTGGAGCCACACGAGCAGCCTCAACAACGGCCAGGCCGTCCGCCAACGCTGACGGCACCCACACTCTCGTGATCTCGATCCAGGACCCCGGCGTCCACAACTGGATCGACACCGAGGGACTGCACCACACGATGTTCCTTCAGCGCTGGCAGCTCCTGCCCCAGGGCGCCGACGGTCCCGGAGGCAACCCCTCGCAGAGGTCCGAGGTCGTGAAGCTCGCGGACCTCGACAAAGGTCCTCCCTGAGGGAACCAAGTGGGTGACGCCGGAGGAGCGGAAGAAGCAGCTCGCGGATCGACTCGAATCGTTCAACCGGAGGCACGAGATATGAGCGACAACACCGCCACGCAGGAAAAAGCGGCCCCGGAGGCCGATGTCAGGCTGGAGTGGCAGCCGCCCGAGCGCCCCGAGTGGGTCCAGCGGATCAACGAAGAGGGCGACTGCATGGAGATCGAGCAGATCGTCCCGCTCGACGAGCAGTCCCTGCTCAACTCGGCGATGGAGTCGACCGGGCCTCGACCGACTTCGGCGCGGACGATTGGCGCGAGCCCTTCCAGGTCTTCCTCAAGGCGCTGAAGGAGGAGGCCCAGCTCAACCTGATGGGGAGGATCCGCACCCGCTCGGAGATCCTCCAGCTGCTCGAGGCCCGGCTGCAGATCGAGGACGCCTACTCGAAGCATCCGGAGATCGAGGACGAGACGATCACGCAGCCGATCGTCATCGTCGGGCAGGGCCGCGCCGGGACGACGCTGCTCCAGAACCTCTCGAACGCACACCCCGACAACGGCGCGCCCCTGCACTGGGAGATGGTGTTTCCCTGCCCTCCGCCTGAGGCGGCGACCTACGACACCGATCCGAGAATCGAGAAGGCACATGCCCTGATCGACCAGTGGAACCGGGTCACGCCGACCTTCGCCTCGATGCACGAGTTCGCCGGCGGCATCCCGATGGAGGACAACGTGACGATGGCCATGAACTTCATGTCCATCACCTGGATGGACTGCTTCGGCCAGGTGCCGAGCTACGACGCCTACGTGATGCAGCAGGACATCCGGCCGACGCTTCGCTGGCTGGAGCGGGTGCTGAAGCTCCTCCAGTGGAAGAACCCGCGCCGGCACTGGGTGCTCAAGGACCCGATGCACCTCGACCGGATGGGCCCCCTGCTCGAGGTCTTCCCGGACGCCTGCTTCGCCTGGCCGCACCGCGACCCGGTCCGGGCCCTCGCCTCGCTGGTCAGCACGATCGGGACGATCCAGTGGGGCCGCACCGACCACCCGTTCAGCAGTGTCTCGATGGAGTACCTGACCAACCCCGAGCTCTCGGCGGGGCGGTTCAACGCCGTGATCGAGCAGCTCGACTCAGGTGCCGTCCCGCCCGAGCGCGTCTGGAACGTTCTCTTCAGGGACCTGGTTGCCGACCCGGTCGGGAAGGTGGCGGAGATGTACGAGCACTTCGGCATCGAGTTGACCGATGAGGGACGCGCCGCGATGGAGCAGTTCATGAAGGACAACCCGCGAGACAACCGCCCGCCGCATCAGTTCAGCATCGGCTCCGACGAGGCGGTCGCCCGGGGGCGCAAGGCATTCGCTCCATACCAGGAGCGCT
The DNA here is from genome assembly GCA_963808565.1 of uncultured Solirubrobacterales bacterium. Lineage (GTDB taxonomy): Bacteria > Actinomycetota > Thermoleophilia > Solirubrobacterales > 70-9 > DASUPK01. Next base: position 20,219 of record CAWEGM010000003.1, on the reverse strand, counting down.
TCGGCGTTCCCAGCGAGTGAGCACCGGCACCCGCAAAGACCAGTCCTAGGGAGGACGCAGTCATGGAATCCAAGCAGGCCGAGAAGGAGTCGATCAACCGGAAGATGCGGCTGCTGTGCATCTGGTGCGCCGTCCCGATGGTCGTGCTGCTATTTGGCGGCCTGACCATCTCGGGCTTCATCTCGCCGGTTCTACCGTCGGAGACGGCGGACGAGGTCGCGCACCAGTACCGAACGAACACGGACGCGATTCGCATTGGACTCGCCCTGTCGTTTTTCGGGGTGATCTTCTTCCTGTTCTTCGGGGCCGCGATCTCCGCCCAGACGCGGCGAATCGAAAGCTCTCCGCCCGTTCTCACCTACCTGCAGACCGCGTGCTTCGCGTCCGGCTCGCTGATCTTCATCATCCCGTGGGTCTGCTGGCAGACCGCCGCGTTCAGGCCGGAGCGGTCGGCGACGGAGATCGCGCTGATGAACGATCTCGGCTGGATGTGCTTCGTCTTCGCCTATGTGGCCTTCACCGCCTGGCTCGTCGCGATCGGGTTGGCGATCCTCTCGGACACCAGCAGGACCCCGGTGTATCCGCGGTGGCTCGGATACGCCAACTTCTACGTCGCGATCACCTTCATCCCCGACAACCTGATCCCGTTCTTCAAGACCGGGCCGTTCTCCTGGAACGGGTTCTTCCCCTACTGGTTCCCGTTTGCCATGTATGGGATCTGGATCCTGGTGATGCTCGGCATGACCGTGAAGGCGATCAATCGGGAGGCTGCGAGCGCACAGAGCGAGCCCGAATCTGGGGCCGTCTCCCCCGACCCGGCTCGTCTAGCGGGCGCGGCGACCTGACGCCTACATTGCCGGCGTCGTTCAACGCGGTTTCCGCTTCCGGGCCCCCTTGGGCGAGGACTTTCGGGGGGCCACTCCGTCTCGCCTGGAACGGTCAAACCTCGCGATTCCATCGCCGATCTTGGCGAGGGCGTCTCGCAGATGCTTGGTGAGCTCGCCCATCCGAGTCGGGTGGTGGGTGATGATGGTGACCCGATACGCGCCGGTGGCGGCCACACCGATCAACTCGGGGAGGTCATCCTCCTCCGGCGTCGTTCCGCGGTGACGATGCAGGCAGCTCGCGACGGCCTGTTCGGCGTCGATGATGTACTGCATGTAGCGGGTGCGCAGCGTCGGCTCGCTCAGCCAGAGATTCATCCGACGCGTGGGGATTCGCTCGTCGTCTGTCTCGAAGCGGCCGATCAGCTCGACGAAGGTCTCGGACACGGCCTCCCACGGCCCGAGCCCCTGATCGAGGTAGCCGGAGATCGTTCCGTCCATCTCCTCGATCACCTGAGGGAGGTCGTAGAACATCACGTCCTCCTTGGTGCCGAAGTACCGGTAGAAGGTTCGCGGAGAGCAGCCGGCGGCCTCAGCGATCGCCTCGACACTGGTCGCCTCATATCCGTCGCGCGTGAAGAGGTCGACCGCCGTGTTGGCGATCACGTCGATCGCCTCCTGCTTTCGGGTCTCCCTGAGCTTGGCGGCGAGCGTCATGCTCCGAGTGTACAACTGCCACCTGCTACACAAGCTGCCAGTATTGACAGATTATGCCCACATTTCGCAGAAGGCATTGACCGCGAGCAAGGCTTCCACGCCTCGATCCGCCAGCCGGCGTGATGACACCGAGCTTGCGAGGGACCTCGCTGCCGCCGCGGGCAGCCTGCTGCTCGCGACCCGGGAATCGGGCCTGTTCGGGGATCGTGAGCTCGGAACTGTCGGTGACGCGGTATCGCAGGCGCTCCTGTCGCGCGCCCTTGATCATCACCGCCCGGACGATCCCGTCCTGTCGGAGGAGGCCAAGGACGACTCTGTTCGGCTCGCGGCGGAGCGCGTCTGGATCATCGATCCGCTCGACGGCACCCGGGAGTACGGCGAGGGACGTGAGGATTGGGCAGTCCACGTCGCGCTCGCTGTGAACGGCGCGCCGGGCCCGTCGGCGGTTGCGCTTCCGGGCCTTGGCCGGATGGTGTCGAGCGCGGGAGACGCGACGCTGCCCCCGCGCCAGCGAGGGCCCACTGCGGATCGCCGTAAGCCGCACACGCCCCCCGGCTGTCGCGGAGCGGGTTGCTGAACGGATGGGCGCCGAGCTCCTGCCGATGGGGTCCGCTGGCTTCAAGGCGATGGCGGTCCTTGTCGGCACCGCGGACGCGTACCTCCATGCAGGCGGGCAGTACGAGTGGGATTCGGCCGCGCCGGTTGGGGTCGCGCTCGCGCACGGTGTTCACGCGTCGCGGATCGACGGCTCGAAGCTCGTCTACAACCGCCCGGACCCGCTGCTGCCCGACCTTCTGATCTGTCGCCCCGAGCTCGCGGACGAGCTGCTCGAGGCCATCGCCTCCGAGGGAGGGACGTAGGCCGGACTGGGCGGGGCCGTCCGAGTGTCGCTGATTCAGTCGATCAGAGCGGGGGACAGTCGGCGCAGCACCTCAAGCGGCAAGTCCTTGGCTCGGGCGACGACCTGAACGCAAACGTGGTCGGCGCCGGCCTCGAAGTGCTCGTCGACCCGCTTCCGGATCGCCTGCTCATCCCCCCAGGCGACCGCCGCGTCGATCAGCCGGTCGCTGCCTCCGTCCCCGAAGTCCTCGTCGGATAGGTCGAGCACCCGGCGCAGGTTGTTGGTGTAGTTGGGCAGGCCGCTGTAGTGGGAGAACCACTTCCTCGCAATCTCCCGAGCCTTCTCGGGGTCGGACTCGAGGACGACGGTCTGCTCGGGACAGAGCAGCGCATCCGCCCCAAGCGCCTCCCGCGCCATCGCGGTGTGCTCCGGCGGCATCAGGTACGGGTGCGAGCCGACTGAGCGCTCGCGCGCCACCTCGAGCATCTTCGGACCGATCGCGGCGAGGATGCGGTCGCCCGCTCCGAGTGGCGGGTCGTTCTGATCGAGGGCATCGAGGTACTCGAGCATCGTTGAGAGGGGCCGCCGGTAGCTCTCGCCGACCACGGGAGCGTGGCTGATGCCGAGTCCGACCAACGTGCGCCCTCCGTACCCGACGTTGACCCGCGCGAACTCGGAGGCGACGTTCGCCGGCTCGTCGGCCCAGATGTTCACCACGCCCGTGTTGACCATCATCCGCTCGGTTGCCGCGAGCAGCGGCTCGCATGCGGCAACGGTGCCCGGCCCGGCGACACCCGGTACCCAGGCCGCTCCGTAGCCGAGCTCCTCGAGCTCCTTCGTGCCCTCGGCGACCTCGGCGAGGTCGCCGAGCCTGAAGGCCGCGGCCCAGACACCGATCCGCCCGAGGCGGTCGCGATCGCTCTGGACGCTCACTCGCGGCAGACTATCCTCGGCGCCCATGGCGGACCGTCCTCGCCCACATGACGGGACGAGCGACGCGGAACAGCAGATCATGTCCGCCACCGAGCGTTTGCTCGCGGACGTTCCACTCCATCAGCTGAGCGTCGAGCAGATCCTCACCGAGGCGAACGTCTCGCGGCGCACCTTCTACGTCTACTTCGGCTCCAAGTTCGCGGTCCTCACCCGCCTCGCCGAGCGGGTGATGGACGAGGTCTTCAACGTGATCCAGCCGTTCCTGACGACGGAGGAGGGAGAGTCGCGAAGGGAGACCCTCCGACGCAGCCTGGACGCCGGATGGGACGTCTGGGTGGAGCACCGGCTGGTCCTGAGGGCGGTGAACGAGCACTGGCACGAGGTGCCGGAGCTACGCGAGGTCTGGCTCGGCGTGTTCGAGCGCTTCAGCGAGGCGATGGGGGCGGAGATCGAGCGGGAGCGGGCGGCGGGCCTGGCGCGTCCCGGCCCGGACGCCCGGCAGCTTGCCTCGGCGCTGCTCTGGTCGACGGCCCAGTGCACGTACGTCGCCGGCCTCGGTGCCGATCCGGCGCTGCCCGACGAGCGAGCGATCTTCGACACGATCGTGAGCATCTGGGAGCGGGCGATCTACGGGGCCTCGGCGGGGGAGGCCAAGTAAACACGGTGGATATACACTGTGTATACTTCCGCCCTCCGGCGACCGAGGAGGAGCGGAATGGAGACCTACATCGAGAGCCCCCGGGCGCGCCACGCCCGCTTTGTCAGGGCCATCCGTAGCTTCTGCATCTGGTCATGGGCGGGGGCGCTGATCGGCTTCCTGGTCTCGTTCGGGCTGCTCGCGGGGTTCATCCCCCCGCCGGGCGAGAACTGGAGCGCCGAGCGGCTCGCCGAGTTCTACGCCGCGGATCGGACCGCGATCCGGGTCGGCGTGATCGGGGCGATGTTCGCGTCGGCCCTGCTGCTGCCGTTCTACGCGGTGGTCTCGTCGGAGATTCGAAAGATCGAGGGACAGCACTCGCTTCTCGCACCGATCCAGTTCGCCTGCGCGGCGATCCTCGTCTGCTTCTTCCAGATCATCTGTCTCGGCTGGCTGCTCGCGAGCTTCCGGCCAGAGATCGACGCGGAGATCATCCGGGCGCTGAACGACTACGGCTGGCTGGTCTGGACGATCCTGATCCCGACCTACTCCGCTCAGTACATCTGCATGGCCGTCGCCGGCTTCATGGACGAGCGCCCGCATCCGGCCTGGCCTCGATGGGCCGCCTACGCCAATCTCTGGGTGGCGTTCACCGGAGCCGGTGGGATCCTCGCCGTCTTCTTCAAGACGGGACCGTTCTCATGGAACGGGATCGTCGGCTACTGGATCCCTGTGGTCCTCTTCGCCGCGGGGACCACGATGACGATGGTCCTCCTCCTGCTTCGGAACCGCTACGAGGGATCGCGCGAGCGCGTCGCCGAGTCGAGCGAGAAACCGGCGTCCGCGCCCGCCGTGGGCGCGACCGCGTGACGCAGTCGGCCGACGTCATCGTCGTCGGTGCGGGCCACAACGGCCTGATCGCGGGGTCGTACCTCGCCCGCGCCGGCGCTCGAGTTCTGATCGTGGAGGCGGATCAGCGGGTCGGTGGAATGACCTCGACCAACCCGGTGATCCCCGGCGCGCCGCACCACCTCGTCAACGAGGGGGCGATGGACGCTTCGCTGATCCGGGCCACCTCGATCGCCCGGGACCTCGAGCTCGCCCGTCATGGCCTGCGCGAGGTGGTGATGGACCCGATCTACGCCTTCCTCGATCCCGATGGTGCCTCGCTCTGTGTCTGGAGGGATCCGGAGCGGACCGCCGATGAGCTTCGGCGGTTCTCGCCGGCCGACGCCAGGGCGTACCTCGAGCTGGCGAACGAGATCGACGCGCTGATGAACTTCACCCTCCCCTACATGACCACCCACCCGACGAGGCCGGCCCCGGGTGGACTCCTCCGCGGTGGGCTCCGAAGCCTCCGCCACCCGCAGCGGCTCGGGAAGCTCGGCCGGTACATGACGGCATCCCACGCCGAGGTGATCGAGGAGATCTTCACCAATCGGATGGTGCGCGGGCTGCTCGCCGCGCTCCCCTGCTTCGCGCCGATCTCGCAGGACGGCACCGCCTGGGTGCTCGTGTACTTCGGACTGCTCCACCGCGCGGGGGTCAGCCGTTATGTCGGCGGCACAGGCGCGATCACCGACGCCCTCGCCCGCTGCTTCGCCGAGGCGGGCGGCGAGGTGCACTGCGCCGCGCCAGTCGACGAGATCCTGGTGCGCGGCGGCCGCGTCACAGGGGTAAGGCTGGAGAGCGGCGAGGAGCTCACTGCGCCGGCGGTGATCACCACAGCCAACGTGAAGACCGTCCTCACCGAGATGGTGCCCGACGGCGCCCTCTCCGAGAAACTCACCTCGCGGGCCCGTCACATCCCCACGTCATCCACCCACGCCTCCTCCTTCAAGCTCGACCTGGCGCTGTCCGGGCACGTGGAGCTCAGCGCGCACCAGGCGGAGCGAACGGACGGCGTCGACCTCCGGGTACCTGCTCTCTGCTACACGACCTTCGAGGAGCACGTCGACGCGTGGGATGCCTGCGCGCGCGGCGAGCTGCCGGACCCGCTGCCGGTGATCACGATCCTGCCGACCGCGGCCGATCCCTCCCAGGCCCCCGATGGTCAGGACACGGTCTGGAGCTGGACCGGGATCGCACCCGCCCATCCAAGGAAGCCCTGGTCGGAACTGGCCGAGCCGGCCGGCGAGTCAATCCACTTGCATGCTTCGCGATTCCTCGATGGGCTGGAGAAGCTCGAGATTGGCCGCCAGGTGATGACGCCGGAGAACTTCGAGGAGCGTTTCCGCGCACCGGACGGCAACGTCTACCACGTCGATCCGACCGCGATGCGGTTCGGGCCGTTGCGTCCGGCGGTGGGGCTGAGCGGATATCGCACGCCCATCGATGGCCTCTACGTGAGCGGAGGTGGCACCCATCCGAGCGCCGGGATCTGCGGCGTTCCCGGACAACTCGCGGCCCGGGAGGCGTTGCGCGCCGCGAGGCCTATAGGCTCGCCGACCGAAAGGCAATGGAAGCAGCCGTCGCAGAGTCCCTTCGCGGTATCGAGTCCGACTGGCTCGACGGTGCGCTGAGGGAGGGGGGCCACACCGGGGCCAAGGTGGTCTCGGTCGAGGTGGTCCCTCTCGCGTTCGCGGGGGCGACCACGGACATGGCCCGCCTCCAAATCTCCTACGACGACTCGGGCAAGTCGGGCCCCGCGACTCGCTGGTCGCGAAGATCAAGGGCCGGGACGAGCTGCGCCAGCAGATGGACGCGGTGATGGGGCTGTTCGGACGCGAGGCCCACTTCTACTCCGACCTTGCGGAGAGGGTCCCGATCCGCGCGCCGAAGGCCTTCTATGTCGGCGACGGCGATACGACGCCGCTGCTGCTCGAGGATCTCGCCGGGTTGCGGCTCGGGGACCAGAGCCAGGGGTTGAGCGTCGACGGACGCCGAGAACATCCTGGACGTCCTCGCCGACATGCACGCGGCCTTCTGGGAGTCCGACGAGCTTTCCGAGGACTGGCTCGCGCGTCCGTTCACCGGCCAGCTGAACCAGCTGCTCGGGACTCTGATGGTGTCTGGGGCGCCCCTCTTCGCCGAGCGCTACTCGGGGGAGTTCCCAGACGAGTTGATCGCACAGGTCCCACAGTCACCCGAGGGCTGGAGCAGGATCGTCCAGCGCTTCGGCGAGGGCCCGCACACCCTTGTCCACAACGACTGCCGGCTCGACAACATGTTCTTCGACGACGACGGCACGCCGGTGTTCGTCGACTGGCAGTTCCTCTCGGATGCGCGGTCGAGCATGGACGTCGGCAATCTGCTCGCCGGCAGCATGGAGGCCGACGACCTCTCGAAGCACTGGGAGGCGCTGCTGCGCCGGTACTACGACCGGCTGGTCGAGAAGGGGGTGTCCGGCTACAGCTTCGACGAGTGCGTTCTCCATTACCGGCAGAACATCGTCTGGGCGCTCGCTCAGGGGCTGAGCCTGCTCGGGTCGCTCGGCGGTCCGGCGACGACCGCGGCGTCGGCGACGCGATCATCCTCCGTGCCCTGCCGCACATCGCGGAGCTCGACTCCTTTGACGCCCTGAAGGACTGATGGAGACCGTAGGGTCGGTCTGGACCGACCGGCACTTCCCCGTCAGCGCGATCGCAGATCAGTGCCGGGCGCTTCACGGGAGCGGCGTGGTGGATGCGGTGCTGATCCCGGACCAGCTCGCGAACTTCATCCCGCAGCAGCTCTGGACGGCAGGAGAACACGCCGCTCGCCCAGATGATGGGCGACCCCGACTCGACGTGCGACCCGTTCGTGATCGGTGGCTACGTCGCCGCCAGCGTCCCGGGGCTCGGGTTGCACCTGACAACCGACAGCGTCCGGCGGCCGCCGGCCGAGCTGGTCCAGTCGATGCTGACGCTCGCGCACGTGACGGAGGGAAACGCGGTCCTGCAGGTCGGTGGTGGCGAGGTGAAGCAGACCAAGCCGTTCGGGCACCCGACGAAACAGGGGAACTCCCGGATGTCGGACCTGTTCCAGATCTACCGGAAGGTGATGGAGAGCGATGGTCCGTTCGACTTCGAGGGCAAGCGCAGGACGCTGAAGGGCGCCTACCTGGGTGGCGCACGAGAGCACAAGCCCGAGATCTGGGGATTGGGCGCGGGCTCGCTCCTCCTCGAGAACGCCGCCGCATCACGCCGATGGCCTCGCGACCGCGGTCAAGATGGCCTTCGCGACGCCCGAGGAGACCCACGAGGCGATCGCGAACGTGCGCCGGCGAGTCGAGGAGTTGGGGCGCGACCCCGCAGAGTTCAGGGTCCAGTTGTGGGCGACCGCCCTGCTGGTCGAGGACGAGCAGCAGCTCGCGGCCGCGGCCGCCAACCCGATCATCAAGTACATCACCGGTGAGCTCGGGCGGATCGAGACCCACCGCTGGCGCGAGGAGGGGGAGCATCTGGCCCTGCCGCTGCCGGAGGACTGGACCTACTACCGGAACCTCCTTCCCTACGGGATGAGCGACTCCGAGGTGGACGCCTGGTCGACGCCGTCACGCCGGAGCACGTAGAGCGCGCGTGGTTCATCGGGACCCCAGAGCAGGTGGCGAAGCAGTTGGAGCCCTTCCTAGCGGAGGGGGTCGACTCGGTCTGCCCCTTCGATTACGTCCCGATCTGGAACGGCGACGCCGAGGGCGCGGTGGGGCGGATGATCGAGCTCTGCGGCCTGCTCAAGAAGCTCTAGCCGGGCACGGCGCTGCGCTCCGCCCACGCCGCGGCGAGCTTGGCGTTCTGTCCCGGCGTGCTGCCGTAGGTGACGAGCTCGTCCGCCCCGGCGGCGCGGAAGCGCTCGAACTGGGCGAGGCAGTCCGCGAGCGATCCGATCGCCGTGCTCTCGGTGATCCACTCCTCAGGGATCAGCTTCGCCGGCTCGACCAGGTCCTTGCGGTGAAAGCGCATGTCGGCGATCTCGTCGGAGCCCTTGATCTGGTCGTGCTCGGACAGCTTTCCGACGAGCGAGGGGTCCCAACCGTTCAGCCTGCAGAGCGACTCGGCGTAGCCGGGAGCCTGCAGGTAGGTGAAGGCGCGAGCGTGGGCGATCTGCTGGGTCTCGAGCTCGTCGAGCTCGGGAGCGGTGACGACGCACTGGGCGATCCGGATGCTGTCCGGGTCGCGATCGATCTGCTCGCAGGCCTCGCGGATCCGGGTGACCGCCCCGGCGGTGGCCTCCGGGGTCATGTTCGGGACGAGCAGGACGCCATCCATGCACTCGGCCGCGGCCTTCGCCGCCTTGGGCAGGCCGAATGTCCCGAACCACACCTCCGGCGGCGGGCCCTCGTGCAGGTCGCCGAGCGCGAGTGCGCTCGTAGCTGCCGGCGGGGCCGTCGTAGGAGATCGTCTCGCCCGCCCAGAGCCGCTTCAGGATCCCGACGTAGTCGACCAGCGCGTCGAACCCGAAGACCTGCAATCCGGTTCCCTTGAGCACGCCGGCGTCGCCGCGCCCGAGCCCGAACACGACACGGTTGCCGAAGGCCGCCGTCATCGTCGACCCGAACGCCGCCATGTGAAGCGGGTGGCGCGACGCCGGCGTGACCAGGCCGGTCCCGAGCCCGATCCGCTCGGTTCGGGCCCCGACTCCGGCGAGGAGCACGCTCGCCTCCTTCAGGTTCCAGCGCTCGGAGAGGAAGACCCGGTGAAATCCGATCCGCTCGGCCTCGACGCCGTCCTCGATCCCCTGAGCGGGCGAGCGCTCGTCGGTCTCGAACTGGCCCGCGGGCTTCGCCTTGACACGCCCGGCGATGATGAAGGCGCTGAGGTCGTCGATCACGCCATCACTCTATGTGCCGGCGCCCACAGGCTCCATCGGAGCCGGCGCAGCTCTGCCGCTCACCGACTCGGCCTCCTCCTGTTCATTGCGGATCGCCCGCAGCAGCATCGTGACGTTCGCGATGAACTGGATGATGAAGACGGTGCCCGGGAGCCAGAAGACGAAGATCCCGGCCCACGAGAAGGCGCCCACCTTGAAGAACGGGATCAACACCGCCGGGGAGAAGACCAGCGGGGCCCAGATGTTCAGATAGGCCAGCCACCGCGGGAAGAGCGGCCGCTCGCGCCGGTCGGTGAAGATCGCGTACGCGAACGCGTAGTTCTGGGCCATGAAGGGCGGCCAGGGCATGACCAGCATGATCCAGAAGAGGTCGTTGTACGTCTGGGTGTCCACCGGGTCGCGGTCCGGCCGGAACGCGACCCACTCGAGCAGCAGCGAGGGGATGAGGAAGGTGAGGCAGGCGAACGCCCCGGCGGCGAGCTGGGTGTAGACGGCAGCGGGGTGGATACCGGGAATCCGCCTCATCTGAGCGGAGATCACTGCGGTGTAGGCGGCGTAGAACATCCCGCTGAGGAACATGAAGAGGCCGCCGATCCGGATGGCGGTGGTGTGGTCGCGGTAGTGGTCGGCGATGTCCTGGGCGGACGAGTGCGGCTTCAACGGTGGGATGAAGCCGGCGAACACGAACGCTGCGAAGAAGAGCGTGACGCAGACGATCCCGCTCCAGGCACACACACGCTGAAAAGTCATCTGGTGCATCTCACGCCTCCCTCCATCGCGTCACGCGGTGGTTGCGAGGGCCGCTGCGGCCCGGTTCGGGTCGAAGTATTCTCGGTACTCGACGATCTCGTCGTTGCGCGCGCGGACGAAGAAGACGTAGTCCTGCGTGTACGCGTCGCCGTTGTGGAGGACGGCGTCGCCGTGCGCGGTGCCGATCGCCACCTCGGGATCGTCCGTGCCGAAGAGCTCGACATCGGACAGCTCCAGCGATGTCATCAGCTGACCGACCATGGCGAGGAACTCCGAGATCGCCTCGCGGCCGTCGAGCTGGGTTGGGTATCCGGGAATGGGGAGCGGAGTCTTGAGTACCGCGTCCTCAGCGAAGAGCGCCGCCCCCGTCTCGAAGTCCAGGTTGTTGACGGCGTCGATCCAGCGCCGCAGCACCGCCGTCGACGTCATCTCGATCTTCGCCATCTCAGAAGAGGCTCGCGGTGAAGGCGTTGTCGACCGGCAGCGCGACTCCGGAGACGAATTCCGCGCGATCCGAGGCCAGGTATGCGACGGCCCGCGCGATGTCGGCGGGCTCCGCGCCCCGCACCTGCTTGGCTGCAATCAGCTCGTCGATGGTCATCGGCATCAGCTCCGAGACCGCCTCCTCGAGCCGCTCGAGCATCGGCGTCCGGACGATCCCCGGACAGACGCAGTTCACCCGGATGTTGAGTGGACGAAGTTCGACCGCGGCGCCCTGCGTCAGGTTGATCACCCCCGCCTTCGAGGCGCCGTAAACGGCCTGAATCGGTGCACCACGCAACCCGGCCGCCGAGGCCGTCGAGACGATCGCCCCGCCGCCCCGTTCCGCGATCCGCGGGGCCGCGTACTTGATGCCGTGAAAGACGCCGAGCAGGTTGACCCGCATGACGCGCTCGGCCTCCTCGGTCGTCGTCTCCAGCAGCGCTGCCGGCAATGCGACTCCCGCGTTATTGACCATCACGTCGAGCCCGCCGAAGCGCTCCACCGCCGTGTCGACGGCGGTCTCGACCTGGCCGGGGTCGCTGACGTCGCAGCGAACCGAGATCGCTCCCTCGATTTCCGCCGCTGCCGTCTCGGCGGCCTCGCCGTCGATGTCCACGACGACGACGCTCGCGCCGTCCGCGGCGAGCTCCGATGCGACCGCGCGGCCGATGCCCGACGCCGCGCCGGTGACGATCGCGATCCGGCCGTCGGTCTCGGCGCTCATGTCGCCGCGGCTGCCTCGACGTTCAGCGGCGATCCGCCGAGGCGCGTGACCACGTCGGAGATCTGGGTCTGCCAGTTCACCGCGTACTCGGGCTCGGCGCTCGCGGCCATGTTGAAGAAGCTGACCTCGTTGATCCCGGCATCGATCATCTCCTGGACGCGCGCGGCGACCCGCTCGGGGTTGCCCCAGACGAGGGCAAAATCGGTGATCTCGTCGGGAATGCCGTCGGTGATCTTCTTCGCCTCCTCGGGGGTGGCGAGCATCGGGTTGATGTTCGACGCCCAGTGGAAGTCGCCGAATGGATGCTCGAAGCCGAGCTTCTCCCAGGACTTGCTCGCGTCGATGCTGGATGCGGTGAGGGCGATCCAGCCCGGATTCGGCTTGCGGGCGAGCTCCCAGGCTGTGTCGTCGTCCTCGGCGAGAACGGTGACGACCTGCCCGTTGAAGCGGAGGCTCTCCGGATCGCGCCCGGCTTGATCGGCCTTGGCCTTGATCCCGTCGATGTACTCGGCGAGCCACTCGTTGTCGTTGCTCGAGCCGCCCGGCAAGTAGGTGAGCCAGCCGTCGCAGAGCTCGCCGGCGATCCGCTGGATACGGGGGCCGCCGCCGACCGCGAGCAGGCCCGGCCGACCCGACTCGTGCATCGGGATCGGGAAGATCGCGTCGGTGAGCGGCCAGAACTCGGACTCGCGGGAGATGGGCTTGCCGTCGGAGTCCCAGAGCGCCGTCCAAGTCCTGATCGCCTCCTCGAGGCGGCCGAAGGGCTTGTCTCGCTGCTCGCCGAAGGGCTCGAACTGCTTCTGTTCTCCGGCCCCGATCGCGAACGTCATCCGGCCGTCCGACATGTGCTGGAGGGTCATCATCTCCTGCGCCATCACCGCCGGGCTCCGGCGCAGCGGGTCGATCACGGCGAGGAGGATCTCGACCTTGTCCGTCAGGACCGCCGCAGCGGCGCACATCTCCATCGAGCCGTACCAGACCTCCGAGTAGAAGCTGGAGGGGGAGGAGGGGTCGCCAGCCGCCACGGGCGGCTTCAGCATCCCGAGCGGGTGCGTCGACATCAGCTGGTCCGGAAAGTCGATGAAGCCCCAGCCCTCCCTCTCGGCCCTCCGCATGGACTCGAGCGCCGCGTCCATGGGGGGATACATCGTTCCGAACACACCGAAGCGGACCTCACCCATCGCGATCTCCTCTCGTGGCGCAGACTGCCGTGGTTCGGGAGACTCTAATTAGGTGACCGATCCCGCGACACTTGCCGAGGGCGGTCGCTTCTTTGAGGGGCCCCGCTGGCACGACGGGCGCTGGTGGGTTTCCGACTTCTTCGGCTGCGCGGTCTCGAGCGTCACGACCGACGGCGTTGTCGAGGAAGAGCTGGCCGTCGAGCAGCAGGCGTCGGGGACCGGCTGGATGCCCGACGGCTCGCTGCTCGCCGTGTCGATGCGCGATCACCGGGTGTTGAGGCGCTCGCCGGACGGCGAGGTGAGCGTCCACGCCGAGGTCGGGGATCTCTGCGGTGGCTGGCTCAACGACATGGTGGTCGATGCGGACGGCCGCGCCTACGCCGGCAACTTCGGCTTCGACGCGTTCGACGGGACGCGATCCCGCGCCGACCAATCTCGTGCGCATCGATCCGGATGGGACGCCTAGCCTCGCCGCCGCCGATCTCTGGGGGCCGAACGGAACCGTCATCACTCCGGACGGGCAGACGTTGATCGTCGGCGAGAGCCTCGCCGGGCGCTACACGGCGTTCACGGTCGCGGATGACGGCTCCCTGACGGACCGCCGCTGGGGTGAGATGTCGGCCCCCCCGGAGCCGGGGTCGATGGCCGAGATGACGGCCGGGCTGGACTTCGCACCGGACGGGTGCACCCTCGACGCTGAGGGGTACATCTGGTCGGCCGACGCCGTCGGCGCGCGCTGCTGCCGCCTCGCTCCGGGAGGCGAGATCGTCGATCAGATCGCGGCGCCCGACGGTCTATCGATATTCGCCTGCATGCTGGGCGGGAGGACGGCCGCACGCTCATGCTCTGCGCGACACCGGACTTCGCGAGCGCCGCGAGGGGCGCGCGCGACTCGGTGCTGCTGACGACGACGGTCGAGGTCCCGCACGCCGGCGCGCCGTAGGCTGATCGCAGTGCGGATCGAGTTCACTCCTGACCCGGCGCTCTACCCGTTCGAGTCGTGCTGGTTCGACTCCTCCGGCGGGCGGATGCACTACCTGGACGAGGGGTCGGGGCCCCCTCTGCTCCTCTGCCACGGGAACCCCACCTGGAGCTTCCTCTACCGCCACATCGTCAGCGAGCTCCGCGACCGCTTCCGCTGCATAGCCGTCGACTACCTCGGCTTCGGCCTGTCCGACCGCCCCGAGGGCTACGGCTACACGATCGAGGAACACGTCCGGACTGTGGGCGAGCTGGTCGACCACCTCGGGCTCGACGGCTACGTCCTGGTCGCCCAGGACTGGGGCGGGCCGATCGGGACCGGCGTCTCGGTCGACCGCGCCGAGCGGGTGAGCGGGGTGACCCTGGGCAACACCTGGTTCTGGCCCGCGACCCCGTTCTTCCAGGTGTTCAGCCGGATCATGTCGAGCGGGCCGATGCAGCGCCGGATCATCGAGGGAACTTCTTCGTCGAGCGGCTGATGCCGAGGTTCATGTCGCGGAATCTGACCGCCGAGGAGATGGACCACTACCGGCGGGTTCAGCCCTCGCCCGAGGCAAGGCCGGGAGTCGCCGAGATGCCGAAGCAGATCCGCGCGGCGCGGCCGCTGCTCGAACGGCTCGAGCGGCGAGGTGCCCGCAGAGGCTCGGCGACGAAGACAGCGCTGCTCGTCTGGGGGATGAAGGACTGGGGCTTCCGAGCCAGGGCCTGCATTCCGCGGATGCGGGAGACGTTCGCCGATCACGAGGTGGTCGAGCTGCCGCGCGCGAACCACTACATCCAGGAGGACGCCCCGACGGAGATCGCCGGCGCGATCGCCCGCCGGTTCGGCTGAGTCGGCGACTCCACCGGGTCCGAAATCTAATCGCCGTTAGGGTTAGTCTTGACGCGTGGCGGAGAGGGAGTGCCCCGCGTTCAATGCGCTCGACCCGGCGTTGATCGAGGACCCCTACCCGATCTACGAGCGGCTTCGCGAGCACGGCCCGGTCCATCCGGTCGAGGGGCTCGGCTGGTGGGCCGCCATGGGCTACGACGCGGCGTCCCAGGTGATCACCTCGACCGACGGCGAGATCCGCTACGAGGAGTTCCAGAAGCTCCGGGCGCCGAACGGCCCCGAGCAGCCCTACTGCAAGGGGGCCTCGGAGTTCGTGCTGATGAAGACCGGCAAGGACCACCGGCGCATCCGCCAGGCGTTCATTCGCACCTTCACCCGGCCCCGGGTCGAGGCGATGCGCCCGCAGATCGAGCGGACCGCGAACGAGCTCGTCGACGGCTTCGAGGCCGACGGCGAGGTCGAGCTGATCGGCCGGTACTGCATGCAGCTCCCGCTCGACACGATCAGCCAGCTGCTCGGCGTCCCGCGCGAGGACCAGGGCAAGGTCGCGCATCTGATGGAGGGCTTCGCGGTGGCGATGCAGTGGCTCCCCCTCTCAGAAGAGGAGCTGCGAATGGCCAACGACGCGATCACCGGTCTCCAGGAGTACTTCGGGGCGCTGATCTCCGAGCGGCGCGCCGATCCCGGGGACGACCTGCTCTCGGCCCTGATCGCCGAGGCGGACTCGGGCGAGCTGACCGAGGAGGAGCTGGTCGCGAACGCCTGGGGCCTCTACGCGGCCGGACACGAGACGACCGGCTCGGCGATCGGGAACGCCGTCCTCTGCCTGATCGACCACCCCGACCAGCTCGAGCTGATGCTGTCCGACCGCTCGCTCGCGCCGAAGGCCGTGCAGGAGATCATGCGCTACCGCGGGCTCGCGCAGGGCGCCCACCGGATCTTCGACCACGAGGTCGAGATCGCCGGCCAGAGGATCCCGGCCGACACGC
Source organism: uncultured Solirubrobacterales bacterium (assembly GCA_963808565.1). Classification (GTDB taxonomy): domain Bacteria; phylum Actinomycetota; class Thermoleophilia; order Solirubrobacterales; family 70-9; genus DASUPK01. The sequence goes on along the minus strand of CAWEGM010000003.1, from coordinate 4,579 downwards.
CGATCGTCTCCTACTTCGCCTCCGCCAACCGGGACGAGACCAAGGTCGAGGATCCGAACCGCTTCGACATCCGCCGCGAGCAGACGATCCGCCACCTCTCGTTCTCGGGGGGGCCGCACACGTGCGCCGGCCAGCATCTCGCCGTGGTCGAGATGGAGATCGCAATCTGGGTGCTCTTCAACCGACTACGCGACCTCGAGGTCGTCGGCGACATCCGCTGGAACGAGCACGCGATCCTCTTCCAGGGGCCGACCAGAATGAACGTGCGCTTCAAGAAGCGCAATCGAGAGAAGGGGCTATGACCGATCTACGCGACGCCAAGTGCTTCCTTGTGGGCAGCATGTCCGTACCCACCGACACCGTCGAGGAGGCCATGGGCCTGGCGGCCGAGCACCTCGGCGACGAGCTCAGCTCGGTGCCCGACGGCGAGGTCGGATTGCGGAACTACTGGGTCGCGGGGCTGGGAAAGCTGACCTTCTCCCGGCATCCCGACATCGAGGAGGTCGACGGGGGCTTCTCCAGCCCGCTCGGCCCGATGGGGGCGCACCGGATCAAGGACGGCACCACCGTCGTCGGTCTGGAGGGCTACCTGCCCTACGCCGACTCGGCGATCTCCTCCTACGAGATCTTCCGCGGCTTCAAGGAGCGTGGTGAGCTTGCCGAGGACGTGCGCTTCCACGTCGCGGTCCCCACACCGCTGGCGGCCGTCGCACCCTTCTTCGGCGACACCGAGCAGTGGCCCGCCGCCAAGGGCGCCTGGCAGCGCGCGATCACGGGGGACATCAGGAGGATGGTGGAGGCGATTCCCCCCGACGAGCTCGCGATCCAGTGGGACTACTGCACCGAGGTCTGCGAGACCATCGGCGCGGCGAGCGGCAACCGCGAGCTCAACGAGTTCATGCCCTGGTACCCGCAGGTCTCAGCCGATCAGGCCTTCGAGCAGCACACGTCGGCCGAGTACCTGGAGCCGCTTGCCGAGGGAATTCCCGACGAGGTGCGCTTCGGCTACCACGTCTGCCTGGGAACGCACCCCCAGGCTCCGACCGTCGCCACGGAGGATCTCGGCTGGGTGGTCCGCATCGCCAACGCTCTGGTCGCCAACACGCCGCGCAGGGTGGACTTCATGCATCTGCCGGCCATCGCCGACGCCGACCGCGACTTCTTCGCGCCGCTGGCCGACCTAGAGATCGGCGACGCGCGACCGTTCCTCGGAATCGGCCAGCGTGATGGGGCCGAGGCGATCGCGAGGCGCGGTCAAGCCGCACGCGAGTTCCTGCCCGACTTCGGGATCTCCCACTACTGCGGGTACGGGCGGGACGACTCGGAGCGGATCAGGGAGCTGCTCAGCGACCTGCGGCAGGGCGCCGAGCTGCTCGCCGCGGAGCGCGCCTCCTAGCCCGTTCCGCTACTCGAGCTTGTAGCCGCCCGTCGACAGCGGCTTGTCGGGCTCCGACGCGTCGTCGGCGAGGTTGAGCTTGCCCTCGTGCAGGTTCCAGCCGTAGACCGTGCACTTGCGGAAGTTGTTCACGTGGATCGGGTCCTTGGCGAGGATCTCCTCGGCCTCCTGCTTGCTGTCGGCGCGCACCACGAAGAGGCCGTCCCCGACCATCGCCCCGGTGTCGTCGACGAACGGGCCGGCGGCGAAGAGGATCCCCCTCTCCTCGAGATCGAGCGCATACGCGAGGTGTTCGTTCACGATCTCGATCGGCGGCGGGCCACCGGAAGACATGTTCACCTTGCTCAGCCCGACGTAGACGCGCTTGTTCACCATCTCCTTGACGCGGGCGAAAACCTGCTCGCGGATCTTCTTCTGATCGTCGGTTTCCTCCTCCCCCGGCGGCGGCCCCATCAGGCCCAGCGGAGGCGGGCCCGTCTGCCACTCGTCGACGACATGGGGGTCGTCGACCGTCCAGGTTCGAGGGACGTAGTGCTCGTCGTCGGTGATGATCTCCTCCTCCACCGAGTACTCGATCCAGTAGCCGGCGCCGTCCTGGAAGTACATGGCGATGTTGTGGCCGGGGCCGTGGCGCAGCGGGCCCCACTGGATGTCGATTCCGCTCTCCTTGAGAGCCTCGTAGGTCTCGTAGAAGGAGTCCACCGACTTCAGGGACATCTGGTAGTGGTGCATCTCCGGCTCGGGGGTGTTGACCACGACGACGCAGTGGTAGAGAAAGCGGCCCGGAGCCCGGAGGAAGCTCATCACCTGCGAGCCGTCGGGGGCCATGATCCGGCTCGAGTGGAGCAGGCCGACCGTCTTCACCCAGAAGTCCTCCTCGGCTTGGAACTCGGGCGCGCCGAGGCCGACGTGGTCGGGATTGACAGGAGCCGGGGCGCCCTTGGGTGTGTCTGCCGCGTGTGCCGCCGGCACGTCGGTGTTGATCCCGGTGGTGAGCTGGATCAGATGGCCGGCCGGAGTCCGGAAGCGAACTGCGGCGGGAAGCTCCCACTCGGCGCCGGAGTCGAGCCGCTCGACCTCGACACCGGCGTCCTCGAGCTTCTTCGCGTCGGCCTCCAGCGCTTCGGTGTCGCGCGACCACGTAGCTGACGTGATTCATCCCGTCGTTCCCGTCGCTCGGCTTGTAGACGAGCGAGTAGGGATCGACGCCGTGACCCTTCAGGTACTGGGTGCCATCGTCGCCCTCGTGGGCGAGGGTGAAGCCCATCTTCTCGGTCGCGACCTTGGCGGCCGCCTTCGGGTCGGCGGCGTTCAGGGCGAGGTAGTTGAGGCGCTCGATCACAGGCTTCTCTCTCCTATCTGACGCTCATGTCGAGCGGTCGGTCTGGGTGGGTCTCGGGCGTCGGGCGCGGCGGAGGGCCACTGGCTCCGCGGGGCACCCGCTTGGCAAGCTTGCGGCGCTGGCGGCGGCTGAGCATTGTCTTCGCGGCGGCGCGCCCGCCCCAGCCGTTGACGGAGGGAAGGGAGGAGCCGGCGCTGACGTGCCAGAGGCTCTTCGATCGGGGTCCGTGAACCCGGCCAGCGACGGCGTCGGCCGCCACGGCCCCATCTGGGACGAGGGTCATGTCGATGTGGCAGGCGTGTCCCTTGGTGGTCCACTGCGACATGTCGTATGGGCTGACCCCGGCGCTGTCGATGACGCTGTCCTTGACCCCGGCGGTGTAGCCCTCGACGATGTCCAGCACCCGGTTCATGAAGGCGCCCTTCTCGTCAGCCCAGTCGCGACCGTCCGCCGAGGTCGTATGGCGTCACCGGCGTCATGAAGTACAGGGTCTCCCCGTCTGAGCCCTCGGGGACCAGGGTCCGATCGCAGACCGAGGGGTAGGAGAGCCAGATCGGGATCTCCTCGGGGATCTCGCCGCGCCTGGCCGCGTCGAGCGAGGTGCGCAGGGACTCGTAGCTCGGGACCAGCATCTGGTAGCCGGCCTTCAGGATCTCCTCGTCCCTGCCGTGCTTCGGCAGGTGCGGGCGCTTGCTCAGCGCGGCGTGTCCGGTGAAGTACGTGATGTTGCTCTCGCCGATCGTCATCCCGCGGAGCTCGTCGCGGACGCTCTCGGGAAGGAGACCGGGATCGACGAGCTTCGAGAACATCGAGGCCGGATCGAGCGCGCCGACCACCTCCTTCGCGCGGATCTCCTCGCCGCTCGGCAGGGCGACTCCTGTGGCGCCGTTCTGGTCGGCGATGATCCGCTCGACCGGCGTGTCGGTTCGGATCTCCCCGCCGTGGTCGAGGAAGCAGGCGGCGAGCGCCTGGGTGACGGCGCCCATCCCGCCGATCGCGCGATAGCAGCCCCAGCGGTGCGAGAGCACGGCCATCGCCATCCCCGCCGCCGATCCCGGGGTCTCCAGCTCGACCTGTCCGGTCGCGCGCCGCCCAGGTCCCGAGGATCACCTTCAGCTCGTCGCGCTCGAACCATTCGTCCAGCACCTGCGCGGGCGAGGAGACCAGGATCCTCGCCGCGCGGCCCGAGGCTCTTCCGGCCCTTCGCCGCCCGGCCGATGACCGAGGCGAAGTCGCGCAGCCTGACCGTCTTGGGGTTGCCCTGGAGGTTCGGCAGGAAGGCGTTCCACGCGTCGCCGAGGATCTGCGGCGAAGCGCTTGTATGCTCGGCGTCGCGCCTGCGAGAGGTGCGCGATCTCTGCGGCGGTCCGGTCGATGTCGCGCCACTGGCAGATCGAGTCGCCGTCGGGGGCGAGGTAGGTGGCGTAGGGATCGGTGACGATGGTGCGAAAGCCGTAGCGATGCAGGCCGAGCTCCGTGGTGACCGACGTCGGGATCATCCCGCTGAACAGGTCGATCGCGTGCTTGTTGTATCGGAAGCCCGGGGCGTCGGGGGTCAGCTCCTCGGTCGTCGCGAACCCGCCGACGATCGGCGCGGCCTCTAGCACGAGCACGCGCTTGCCGGCGCGCGCGAGGAACGCGGCGCAGGTGAGGCCGTTGCTCCCTCCTCCGACGATGATGGCGTCGTAGCCTTCGTCATCAGTGTCGGGTTTAAGACTACCGTGTCAAGAGCGGGAGGTGATCGGGGCTCGGACTCGTCATCGCGTTGCGGGGAACGCGGGTCGCTCTCCGAGGAATTCTAATCCCAATTAGGAAAAAGCGATATCGTGCCGGACGTGGCG
>CAWEGM010000002.1:0-11663 GCA_963808565.1 uncultured Solirubrobacterales bacterium | reverse complement strand
CGTGCCAAGCGCTCGTCGCCGTGCGGCGGCTAGCCTTCCCGCTCCATGTCCTCCACCGATCAGTTCAGTAACGGATCAACGCACACATAGACCGCGGGTCGTAAAAAAGATCGGCCCAGCGGTTCCCCTCTCGGTATTCCATTAGTCGTTCGGCAGGAGCGGACTCGCGTGCCTTGGCTCGTAAAGCGCCAGCTCGCTGCCATCGGGAAGTAGTAGTGCGGTCATCAGGCCGAACCCCTCGTCGCTGATCTCCCTCGTGATCTCGACGCCCTTGGCCTGCAGCTCCTCCGTGGTGGCCCTTATGTCGTCGCACATCAGGTAGAGCTCGTGACGACCCTCCCCATCTGCCGGATGGGCAGCGAGCTCGGCCGGCGGCAGGGCGAAGATCAGCCAGCCGCCTCCGGCATCGACCGATGGAAGACCGAGGACGTCGCCAAAGAACGCGCGGACGCCCTCCGCATCTTCGGAGAAGATGATGGCGTGAACGCCGTTGATCACCGCGCGGCCACCCTATCTGCCAGACCCTGCATCTGATGCCTCCGGCAGTGCCCGGTAGGGGCGGAAGGGCTCGACCAGTTGGTCGAGGTAAGCCGCTGGGAAATGCGGTTGCTTTGCGATCCCCAGGTCCTCACTGGTGAACACCTTGTCGGGGTCATATGAGAAGGAGCGCAGGAGCAGGTGGTCATAGATCAGTGTGAAGAGGCCGAAGTTGACGTCGCCGACGCCGGCCCACTTGAGGTGGTGGAAGCGATGCCCCTCATTGAGTGAGAGGACGTAGCGCAGCGGGCCGACCCGATAGTCGGCGTTCGAGTGCTGCATCAGGAGCTGGATCGCAACCGTGAAGGCAAGCGCCCAGGCGACCGGCTCGGGGATCCCGATCAGGAGCAGCGGCGCGATCCCGAAAGTGAGCTCCACTCCTTGGTGGAGCGGATGCTTCATCAGCCCGTTCAGACCGTAGGAGCGCTTGACCGAGTGGTGCACGGCGTGAAGGCGCCAAAGCGCCCCCGAGCGGTGACTGAGCCAGTGCGCGATCGTGATCCCGAAGTCGAAGACGAGAATCGTCCCGAGCACCTGGAGCACGAACGGCAGGTCGTGGGGCCAGGCGTCGGTGATCGTGAGCACGCCGGCTAGAGCCGGCAGCGCGAGGACGGAGAGCAGGGCGAAGCTCTCGTTGACGAGCGCGTGAGCGACGTCGCGCTCGGCGTCGTCGTGAGACTCGTTCCACTCGCCCTCGTAGGGGATCAGCCGCTCGACCGCGAACGAGAGCCCGATCGCCAGCAGGAGGAGCGGGATCAGCAGCAGGTGGGAGCGTCGGCGGCGATCAGGGCGATCGCGACGCCGTTGAAGCCGATCAGCATCAGCGGTGGGTAGAGCCAGCGCAGGAGGGACATGGTCAGTTGGGTCTCCGATCTTGGGCGGCATGGATGCACTATAGCAACAGTAGTGTTGCGTAGCGGCTACACGCCCGCTACACTTCCCGGGATGGCGAACCCCGCTTCCGATCCAGAGCTCCTCGAAGCTGCGCGGAGTGCGTTCGAGCGCCACGGCTACGTCGGGGCGACGCTGGAGCGGATCGCCGCGGCTGCCGGCGTCTCCCGGGTGACCCTGCACCGTCGCGGGGTCACCAAGGACGGCCTGCTCGCCAAGCTGGTCACGCGCGCGACCGAGGACTACCGCCGGCTCATGTGGCCGGCCTTGACCGGCGATGGATCGGGAGCGGAGCGCCTCGCCCAGGCGCTCGACGCCCTCTGCGATGCGGCCGAGGCGCACATGTCCCTGCTGGTAGCGCTTCGGGCGCAGAGCGACGGCGTCTTTCACCGGCCGGGCCAGCAGGAGGCCATGACCCGGAGCGTCTTCACCGACCCGCTCGAGCGGCTGCTGCGGGACGGGATCGCGGACGGGTCGCTCCGCGAGGTCGAGCCGCTGGAGGCGGCGACGGTGCTCTTCAACCTGGTCGGATGGACCTACGTCCACATGCGCACCGGCCACGGCTGGAGCCCGAGCACGCCCGCGCGGCGGTTCTTGACCCGGTGCTGAATGGCCTCCTCGCATTGGATCGGGAACGAGTCGCATGAGCGACACCACTCCACCCGACATCGAACCGGAGCAATCGTCGTGGGGAGACAATGAGTGTTGAGCCATTCTGCACGCGCATGGAAGTGCGGATCTATGAGCTCGATCCCCAGCGCCACGTTGGTGGCGCCGTTTACCTCCAGTACGCCGACCAATCTCGATTCGCCTGCATGACGGCCGCCGGGCTCAGCGTCGAGGAGCTTCTAGCCAGCGGGATCGGGCCGGTGAATCTCGAAACAACAATCCGCTCCCGAAGCGAGCTTCGAGCGGGCGACGAGGTCGAGGTGACGTGCTCCTGGATCTGGGGTGAGGGGAAGACCTATCGGGTCGAGCACCTGCTTCGACGCCCCGATGGCGAGCTGGCCGCCGAGGTGAGTCATCTGAGTGGCTTGCTTGACCTCAAGGCTCGACGCTTGGTCCGCGATCCGGCGGGTGAGCTGCGCCGCCACGCGAGCCGCCCCGCGCTTCTCGGCCTCGAAGATGACTAAGTCGAGCGACGGCGGGCGGCTAGCCTTCCCGGTCCGTGATTTCGACCAACCAGTTCAAGAACGGCACCCACATCGAGGTGGACGGGACGATCTTCCGGATCGTCGAGTTCCAGCACGTGAAGCCGGGGAAAGGCGGAGCATTCGTCCGCTCGAAGCTGAAGCGCGTCGAGGACGGCGCCGTGATCGACAAGACCTTCAAGGCGGGGGAGAAGTTCCGCCCGGTCAGGACCGAGAGCAGGAAGATGCAATACCTGTATGAGTCCGGCGAGTCGGCCGTCTTCATGGACAACCAGAGCTACGACCAGGTCGAGATCCCGATGTCGATCGTGGGAGATGCGCTCAAGTGGGTTCCGCCTAGCTCCGACGTCGACCTGCTGTTCGTCGACGAGCGGCCGTCGGGGGCGCAGCCCCCGAGCGCCGTGGATCTAGCCGTCACCCAGACCGATCCGGGCCTCAAGGGCGACACCGCCTCCGGCGGCGGCACGAAGCCGGCAACGCTCGAGACCGGCGTGATCGTTCAGGTCCCGCTCTTCATCGAGCAGGGCGAGCGGGTTCGCGTCGACACCCGAAGCGGCGAGTACGTTTCGCGGGCGTAGGGTTCGGTCCGATGCGTCGATCGGACCAGAGACGGGACGCGGTCTTCGCCCTCTACCAGCACGAGGTCACGGGCCGTCCGCTGGCGGGGCTTCTGGGCGATGCGAAGCCTTTCACGCGCGAGCTCGCCGAGGGCGTGCAGGAGCACCGGGACGAGCTGGACGAGCTGATCTCGAGGCACTCGAAGGGCTGGGCGCTCGAGCGGATCGCGCCACTCGAGCGGAACATCATGCGGGTCGCCCTATACGAGGCGCTCCACCGCGAGGACGTCCCGGTCGAGGTCGCGATCGACGAGGCGGTGGAGCTCAGCAAGGAGTATTGCGGGGTCGACGCCCCGGGGTTCGTGAACGGCGTCCTCGGAGCCGCCCTCGCCCAGCCGGACCCGGCGGACTGATGGCGGGCGCGCTCGACGAGGTGGAGGCTCTCCTCCTCGATCTGAGCGGCGTCATCTACGTCGAGGACGAGGCCGTGCCCGGCGCCATAGAGGCGCTGTCGGCGCTGCGGGACGAGGGCATTCCGTTTCGCCTCGTCACGAACACCACGATGCGCCCGCGACGATCGATCCTGGAGCGTCTCGAGCGGCTCGGGATCGACGCGGAGCCGTCCGAGCTGCTCACACCGGCGACGCTCGCCGCCAGGCGCTGCTCGGAGGCGGGCTACGCAGCGGTTTCGCTGGTCGTGCTCGACGAGCTCCGCGAGGACCTGGAGGGCATCGAGGAGGGAGACGGACCGGTCGACGCCGTGATCGTCGGGGACCTCGGAGACAGGTGGGACTACGAGGTGCTGAACCGGGCGTTTCGCCAGGTGATGGAGGGGGCGGATCTGATCGCGCTACAGAAGAACCGCTACTGGGAGACGGCCGAGGGACTGTCCCTGGATGCCGGGCCATTCGTTGCGGCGATCGAGTACGCGAGCGGGCGAGAGGCGGAGGTGGTGGGGAAGCCCGCGCCTGCTTTCTTCGATCTCGCCCTCTCCGACCTCGGGGTCCCGGCCGAACGCGCGGCGATGGTCGGAGACGACGTCGAGGCCGACGTCGGCGGAGCGATGGAGGCGGGGCTGGCGGGGTTCCTCGTGCGGACCGGCAAGTACCGCGAGGACCTCGTCAGGGACTCAGGGGTCGAGCCGACGGCGATCGTCGACTCGATCGCCGAAGTCCCGGGTCTGCTCAGGCAGAGCTAGACCGCGGTGCTGCCTCACCGGGGGCGCGCTGTGGGAGAAGAAGGTACGAGGTCGAGTTGACCTGGGCGGCCAGCGACCAGTGGGCGCATCCGATCGACTACCTTGGCCGCGATGGAAGCGGGCTCAGCGGATCTTGGATCGGTGACGGAGAGGCTCGAGCGGATCGCCGACGAGCTGGAGGGCGAGCCGAGCGAGGAGCGCGCCGCGGAGCTGGTGAGGGAGGCCTCGCAACTCGCAGCAGAAGCGGGACGCGCGATCGAGAGCACGCTCCGGGGCGAGCCCCGCGACGCCTGATCGACCCATGGGGAAGTACCCGGATGACCTTCGGGAGCTGATCGATACCTATCTCGAGCAGCTCCATTTCTCCCGGTCGCCCACGACGGCGGGACTCGAGGAGGCGATGAGGTACTCGCTGCTCGCCGGTGGAAAGCGGATCCGCCCGGTGCTCGCCCTGGCGACCGCCCGCGCGATCGGATCCGACCCCAAAGGGATTCTCCCGGCGGCGGCGGCGATCGAGCTCATCCACACCTACTCGCTGATCCACGACGATCTCCCCGCGATGGACGACGACGAGCTCCGCCGCGGGATGCCCACCTCGCACGTCAAGTTCGGAGAGGACGTGGCGATTCTGGCGGGCGACGGCCTGTTCGCCGAGGCGATGAGGCTGTTCAGCTCAGAGCAGCAGGGCGATCCGGGGCGCGTTCTCGCCGGGTTGGGCGAGTTGGTCTCGGCCGCGGGCGTCGGAGGCATGGTCGGCGGCCAGTACGTCGACGTGACCGAGTTCGACGCCGCGGCGAAGGGTGACTGGCACAAGGCCGTCAACCTGAGTGTCGATCGGCTCCGCGAGATGCACTCGCTGAAGACCGGCCGTCTCATCGCAGCGAGCGTAGGGGTGGCGCTCGAGCTCGGTGGCGTCGCGGAACCCGCCAAGGTCCCGTACCGGCGGTTCGCGGACGAGCTCGGAATCCTGTTCCAGATCGTCGACGACATCCTCGACGTGACGGGGTCGGACGAGGAGCTGGGCAAGCCCAGCGGTAGTGACGAACGGCACGACAAGCTCACGTTCGTCAGCGCTTACGGCCTCGAGCGCGCAAGAGAGCTAGCCTCTGAGTCTCACTCCGAGGCCCGAGAGGCCCTAGAGCAGGCCGGCCCGGAGACCGACGACCTCGCGCGCATCACCGACTTCATCCACACCCGACACACCTGAATGGCCGACACCCCAAACGACCCAACCCGTGCCGATGACCGCGGCTTGCTGGAGGCGATCGAGGGACCCGCGGACCTGAAGGAGCTCTCCGATCCAGAGCTCCAGCAGCTCGCCCAGGAGGTCCGTGAGCTGATCATCGACACGATCGGCGAGATCGGCGGCCACTTCGGCGCCAACCTCGGGACCTGCGAGCTCGCCGTCGCGCTGCACAGCCTCCTCGAATCCCCGCGCGACAAGATCCTCTGGGACGTCGGCCACCAGGCGTATCCGCACAAGGTGCTCACCGGCCGCCGCGGTCGGCTCGGCACGATCCGTCAGTACCAGGGGCTGGCGCCGTTCTGCTCGGTGTTCGAGTCCGAGCACGACATCATGGGCGCGGGTCACGCATCCACCTCGATCGGCTACGGGGTCGGCCTGAAGCAGGCGATGCGGGCGGGGATCGGCGAGGACGGGAAGGTGGTCGCCGTGATCGGCGACGGCGCCCTCACCGGCGGGGTCGCCTACGAGGCCCTTCATCACGCCGGCGGCCTGCAGACGCCGATGGTGATCGTCCTGAACGACAACGGGATGTCGATCTCGCCGAACGTCGGGGCGATCTCCCGCTACTTCCAGCGTGTGCGATTGAACCCACGTCTCTACCAGGCCCGCTCGACGACCGAGGAGCGGCTGACGCAGCTTCCACTGGGCCTCGGCCGCCGGATCGAGCGCCTCGGGCCCGAGGTGAAGGCTGCGATCAAGGCCTACTGGGCGCCGGGCCTGTTCTTCGAGGAGCTGGACCTCGCGTACATGGGCGTGATCGACGGCCACGACGTCGTCGCCCTCCGCCGGGCGCTCACGCAGGCGCTCGAAGCGGACCGCCCTGTCGTCGTCCACATCCACACCGTGAAGGGGAAGGGATTCGAGCCGGCCGAGGAGGGTGGGCTCGAGGGGATGGAGAAGTGGCACGCCGCGAAGCCTGGCTCGATCGTCGACGGCAAGCCCGCCCCGAAGAAACCCGAACCCAAGCCCGTGCCGGTGAGCGAGTCCGACTCCCCGGAGGAGATCGAGAAGCTCGAGAAGCCGCCGCCCAAGGCGCCGCCGCAGTACACGGCGGTGTTCGCCGACGCCATGGTCGCCGAGGCGAAGCGGGACAGCCGGGTGATCGGAATCACGGCGGCGATGGCCGGAGGGACGGGCCTCAACAAGCTCTGCGACGCGCTGCCCGAGCAGTACTACGACGTGGGGATCGCCGAGCAGGACGCGGTCCTGTTCGCGTCCGGCCTCGCGATGCAGGGCGCGAAGCCGGTGTGCGCGATCTACTCGACCTTCCTCCAGCGGGCATTCGACCAGCTCGTCCACGACGTCTGCCTGCAGAAGCTGAACGTGGTCTTCGCGATGGACCGCGCCGGGCTCGTCGGCGACGATGGGCCGACCCACCACGGGGCATTCGACATCTCCTACCTCCGCGCCCTTCCGAACGTCGTCGTGATGGCGCCTCGCGACGAGGCCATGCTGGTCCACATGCTCCGGACCGCCCTCGCCCATGACGACGGCCCGATCGCGTTCCGCTATCCGCGCGGCGCTGCCGAGGGCGCGCCGATGCCCGATGCGCCGAAGGAGATCGAGATCGGCCGGGGCGAGTTCCTGCTTCCGGGCGAGCGCGTCGCGCTGCTCGGCTACGGCTACGGCGTCCAGGTCGCCCTCGAGGCCGCGGAGATCCTCCGCGGCCGCGGGCTCGAGCCCACGGTCGCCGATGCCCGCTTCGCCAAGCCGCTGGACGGTGAGTTGATCGAGCGGCTCGCCACCGAGCACGAGCTGCTTGTCACGATCGAGGAGAACGTGCTCTCGGGAGGCTTCGGTTCCGGCGTGCTCGAGCACGCCGAGGACACCTTCGCCGAGAGCAGGGGCGAGCGTGCCCGCGTGATGCGCGTGGGGCTGCCCGACCGCTACGTCACCCACGGCAAGCCCGCGCTGATCCGCGAGGAGGTCGGCTTCACCGGCGACGCGGTCGCCGAGAGGGTGTTCGCGGCGCTCGGCACGCGCGAGACCGTTCTCGGCTGACCGGGCGCTTTCCATGATCCAGCGTCCGGTCTTCATAGTGGCCCCGCCGCGTTCGGGGGTGACGGCGCTGTTCCGCTCCCTGGCGCGGGCCCCCGGGATCTTCCGGACGAGCGGGCACGCCGGTGCACTGGAGGGCGTGTTCGAGCTCGAGCCCGAGAATCGCGACTGGGACAGCAACCGCCTGACCGCCGAGGACGTCGAGCCGCGCGCCGTCCAGGAGCTGCGCGGCCGCCTCAAGGCCCTGCTCGTGGACGGCGCGGGCAACCGGCCGGGGATCGATGCGTCCGGGATTCGCTGGGTGGACGGCCAGCCGCGGAACGCTCTCCGGGTCCCGTTCCTCGCCGCGATCGCACCCGACGCGCAATTCATCTACATCCACCGGGATCCGGTCGAGGTCGTTCCGGCGATGCTGCGCGTCTGGACCGCGGGAAGCCGGGTCGGGTATCCGGAGCTGCCGGAGTGGGAGGGGCCCCCATGGTCGCTCCCCCTCGTTCCCGGGTGGCGGGAGCTGAGCGGCCTCCCACTTCCCGAGATCGTCGTCGGGCAGTGGCTCCGGATCGCCGGCACCCTCCTCGATGACCTGGACGCGCTGCCGCCGGAGCGCTGGTGCGTGGCGGACTTCAAGGCGCTCCTGAACGACCCGACGCGCGAGGTCCAGCGCGTCGGCGAGTTCGTCGGGATCGACGTGAACGACGAGGTGACGCTTCCCCTTCGGACGCTGCGCGACCAGCTCGCGGTCTCCCAGGGCGGCGGCGCGGGCGAGGTGCCGGACTCCCTGGCCGCCCTGCTGCCGCGAACCGAGGCGCTGGGCGAACGCTCGCGTGAGCTGCTTGCGCGCCCGCTCACCCCGCCACGGACTGCGAAGGCTCGGCACCCACCGACTCACCGCTTCGCAGCGTCTACACCCAGAGCTTCCCCGCGTTCCTGAACCAGCTCGGCGGCTCGATGCTCGTATCCACCTACCAGACAGGCAAGCTGATCGCGAGCGCCACGATCGCGGAAAACTCAACACCCACTTCCGGGACTTCTCGCGGCCGATGGGGTTAGCGGTCGCTCCGGGGCGGATTGCGATCGGCACCCGCGCGGAGGTTCTCGACTACCGCAACGTCCCGGCGGTAGCCCCCAAGGTCGAGCCGCAGGGCAACCACGACGCCTTCTTCCTCCCCCGGAACTCGCACTTCACCGGCGACATCTGGATCCACGAGCTCGCTTTCGCCAGGGACGAGCTCTGGCTGGTCGCCACCGGCTTTTCCTGTCTGGCGACGCTGGACGCGGAGCACAGCTTCGTCCCCCGCTGGAAGCCACCGTTCGTCTCGGCGCTCACGAAGGAGGATCGCTGCCACCTGAACGGACTCGCGTGATCGACGGAGCCGGCTTTCGTAACGGCGCTCGGTGAGACGAACGCGCCGGGGGGGTGGAGGGAGAACAAGGCCGGCGGAGGAATCCTGGTCGAGATTGAACGGGCGAAACGGTTCTCCGCGGCCTTTCGATGCCCCACTCTCCGCGCTGGCACGACGGCGCCTGTGGCTGCTCGAGTCGGGGAGGGCTCGCTGTCGGCCGCCGATCCCGGAGCGGCGGGACTCGAGACGGTCGCCGAGCTTCCCGGATTCACCCGCGGACTCGCCTTCGCGGGACCTCGCCTTCGTCGGCCTCTCACAGGTCCGCGAGACGGCCACCTTCGGCGGCCTCCAGATAGAGCAACTCGACGAGCGCCTCTGCGGCATCTGGGCCGTCAACGTCCACCTCGGGAAAGATCCTCGGGTTCCTTCGCTTCGAGGAGCGGTCCAGGAGATGTTCGACGTTGCGCTGCTGCCCGGGATCCACGCCCCGGAGATCGCACAGGAGGGGTCCGACGCAGCGAGCACGTCGTTCGTCCTGCCGGAGGTGTCCACCCCGGCTGGTTAGGGTTCCCGGCGGTGGAAGGCCGAAGGCGGCCTCGAGCCCGTCGATGAACGCATCCGCCCCCGAGGGAGCCTCGCACTGGATGCGTTCTTGGCGCTGGGCGGCTTCCTGATCTCCGTCCTGCTGATCGGCTCGGCCGGCCCCGATCGGCGACCCGGTGGGTGGCTCCTAAGTGGTTGTCGCGCACCACTATCGGCAAGCCGCGCCAAGTTCTTCCCAGGGCCGGGCAAGGGTTGGGCCAGGGAAGGGTTAGGGCTTTCTTCAGCCCGAACGGAACGCATGGATTCGCTCGATTAGACCCGGTCCCCTGCGCCCTGTCCGCGTTGGGCCAGCTGGATGAGACGCTCGGCGAGCCCGCGGGGCCGCGAGAGCATCGGCAGGTGGCCGCCGGAGATCTCGTCGATCTCGAGCCCGAGGCGCTCGCGGGTGACACGGCGCTGGAACTCGAGCGGGAAGAGCCGGTCCTCGGTGGGCGCAAGCACGTGGGTCGGCACCTCGGGCCAACTCTCGAGGGGCCAGGGCTCGCCGAACATGCCGTCTCCGGGGGTGCCCTGGTAGCGCTCGTTGTCGCGCGCGACGCCCGGGTCGACGTCGTGGAGAAAGACCTCGGCGATCACGTCGGGGCCCCACGAGCTCATCGGCCCGTGGCGCTCGAGCAGGGCGGCGATCGCCTCCTCGTGGCCTGTGCTCGCCCACCATTTGCCCGCCGTCTCTCCGGGCCGGGGGATCATCGGAGCGACGAGGACGAGCTGGGCCACCGGCGCGCGCGCCGCCACCAGCGAGCCGGCGAAGGCGCCGAGCGACTGGGCGACCACGATGAGCACGTCGTCAGCGGGCAGCGCCCTGACGACGGCATCGGCGTGATCGCTCGGCGCCGCGTTTCGCATCGTCGAGCGGCAGCGCCGGCGCCAGGCCGCGGTGGCCCAGCGCGCTCAGCGCCTCGATCGTCGCCTCGTAGACGCGGGGGTCGGTTCCCGCGCCGGGAATGAGGACGAAGGTCGCCACTCCCGGAGTCTCGCAAGCGAGGGCCGGCCAGTGGGTGTACTTGACCAGCTCCCTGCAACGCTCAGTCCTGCCCGAGACGCTGGACGGCTTAGCTCCAGCGGGTTGGTGATGTCTGAACTGTTAGAAGTACTTGACCGACTTCTGCTTGGAGAGCTGCTTGTCTTGTGCATAGCGCGGCTCCGGGAGGCGCTGGTGACCAGGGTGTGGCCGACCCGTCACCGACCGGAAGGGAGAGAACCGATGCCCGAACGCGACGAACACATGCCCGGCCTGGTGCCCGAACGCGACGTACATCCCCGGCGTCCCCTGCTGGGTGGACACGAGCCAGCCCGACCCGGAGGCCGCGGTCGAGTTCTACGGGGGCCTCTTCGGCTGGGAGTTCGAGGACGTGATGCCGCCGGGGTCGGAGGGCAAGTACTTCATCGCCCGGCTCGCGGCCGCGACGCTGGCCGCGGTCGGGTCGATCCCCGAGGCCGCCCCGCAGACGGCGATGTGGAACACCTACATCGCGGTCGAGAGCGCCGACGAGACGGCGGCCAAGGTCCGCGACGCCGGCGGGGGCGTCGTGATGGAGCCGTTCGACGTCATGGACGCCGGCCGGATGGCGGTGTTCACCGATCCCGAGGGGGCGGCGTTCTGCGTCTGGGAGGCGAAGGAGAACAAGGGCCTGGAAATCGTCAACGAGCATGGCTCGCTGAACTTCAACGGCCTCAACACGCGCGACGCGGACGGCGCGAAGGCGTTCTACGGCTCGGTGTTCGGCTGGAGGACGCTCGCCCTGGGCGGCGGGACCGAGATGTGGACGCTGCCCGGCTACGGCGACCACCTGGAGGGCATTAACCCGGAATCCGCAAGCAGATCGATGAGGCGGGCGGCCCGAGGGGTTCGAGGACGTCGTCGCGAGCATCAACCCGATCCCCGACGACCAGCCCGACACGCCGGCGCATTGGAGCGTCACCTTCGGGGTCGATGACGCGGACGCCCGGCCGCGAAGGCGACCGAGCTCGGCGGAAAGGTGATCGTCCCGCCCTTCGACGCCCCCTGGGTCCGGATGACGGTCATCGGCGACCCGCAGGGCGCGACCTTCATCGCCAGCAAGTTCGTGCCGGAGAACAAGGACCTGGGCAGCCAGGCGGACACGGCCGTCGGGACCGGCTGAGCCACAAAGGCCGCTG
>CAWEGM010000001.1:0-16306 GCA_963808565.1 uncultured Solirubrobacterales bacterium | reverse complement strand
CGAGGAGATCTCTTCGACCGCCGATCTGCCGGAAGGCCTCACCGATGAGCAGGAGGGCGGCACCTACCGGCTGGTGGACCGCGAGGACCGCTCGCTCTTCGCGTACAACGTCGGGCCCAACTCCTGGAAGAGCCATCTCTTTCCCTCCAGGCTCACTCTGTGGAAGGGGCGGCGGGATGAGGACGGCAAGATCGACTTCAAGCAGGAGGAGCGAGAGGCTCCCCGTTACGCCTTCATCGGCGTGCGCTCCTGCGACCTGGCCGCGATCGGCGTACAGGACAGGGTCTTCATCGGCAACGGCTACACCGACCCCGACTACGAGGAGCGGCGGAGCGGTGCCTTCATCGTCGCCGTCAACTGCTCGAAGGCCGGCAACACCTGCTTCTGCGTCTCGATGGATACCGGGCCGAAGGCCCGGAGCGGGTTCGACCTGGCCCTGACTGAGCTGCTCGACGATGATGGTCATCGCTTCCTGGTGGAAGTCGGAAGCGAGGAGGGCGCCGAGCTCCTGGCGACGATCGATTCCGGGGTCGCGAGCGAGGCCGACCGCGGCAGTGCCCAGGAGGTGGTGGACCAGTGCGCCTCGCAGATGGGCCGCGAGCTCGAAACCGACGGGATCAAGGAGCTGCTCTATCGCAACATGGAGCACCCGCGGTGGGATGAGGTCTCGGAGCGCTGCCTCACCTGCGGCAACTGCACCCTGGTCTGCCCGACCTGCTTCTGCCACACCGTGGAGGACGTCACCGACCTGGCCGGCGAGGAGGCCGAGCGGGTCCGCCTCCTGGACTCCTGCTTCACGCTCGACCATTCCCACATCCACGGCGGGAGCGTCCGGAACTCGTCTCGCTCGCGCTACCGCCAGTGGATGACGCACAAGCTCGCCACCTGGATCGACCAGTTCGGGACCTCAGGCTGCGTCGGCTGCGGTCGCTGCATCACCTGGTGCCCGGTCGCGATCGACATCACCGAGGAGGCGGCGGCGATCCGCGCGACGGATATCGGGCCGGAGCCGGGCGAAGGGAGGGAGATCAGTGCAGACGATTGAGCAGCTGCTGGCCGAGACGGCCGCGTTCGACGGAATGTCACCGGACCAGCTTGCGCTGATCGCCGGCTGTGCGCAGAACCGGGTCTTCGACGATGGCGAGTATCTGATGCGGGAGGGCGAACCCGCCGACAGCTTCTACGTGCTTCGCGTCGGCCGGGTGGCCCTGGAGATCTTCGTCCCGCAGCGCGGCGCGGTGACGATCGAGACGATCGACGACGGCGGCCTGCTCGGCTGGTCCTGGCTGGTGCCCCCCTACCGGGTGCATCTCGACGCCCGCGCGCTGGGCTCCGCCCACGTCGTTGCCTTCGATGCGTCCTGTCTGCGCGGAAAGTCCGACGACGATCCCGCGCTTGGCTACGAGCTCATGCGCCGCTTCATCCCGGTCATCGTCGAGCGCCTGCAGGCGACCCGGGTCCGGATGCTCGACGTCTACGGAAATGTCCCGGGCTGACGTGAGGACAACGGACCCGATGCTGCCGATCCCGTACGCGGTCGCGAACAGGCGCCAGGAATTGGGGGACACGTGGACGCTCGAGCTCGAGGCCCGCCGAAGGGCGGGGAGTCCAGGGCTTCCGGCCCGGTCAGTTCTCGATGCTCTACGCGTTCGGCGCCGGCGAGGTGCCGGTCTCGGTGAGCTCGGTCAACGGCGACGGCGCCCTCGTCCACACGGTGCGGGCGGTGGGAGCGACCACCAGGGCGATCTGCGCCGCGGAGCCCGGGGACCAGCTGGGCGTGCGGGGCCCGTTCGGGAACACCTGGCCGCTTGAAGAGGCTCGGGGCGGTGACGTCGTTCTGGTGACCGGCGGGATCGGGCTTGCCCCCCTCCGCCCTGCGATCGAGCACCTGATCTCGAACCGCGACGACTATCGGGCGGTGACGCTTCTCTATGGGGCCCGGGCGCCCGACGAAATGCTCTTCTTCGGGGAGTTCCAGGCCTGGAGGGAGGCCGGAATCGACGTCAAGTACACGGTCGACACCGCCACCGGGGACTGGCAGGGGCGGGTCGGGCTGGTCACCAAGCTGATCCCGATCGCAGGTTTCGAGGGACCCCGTGCGACGGCGATGGTCTGCGGGCCGGAGGTGATGATGCGCTTCGTGTCCACCGCACTCGAGGACCGCGGGGTGCCGGCCGACAGCATCCACGTCTCACTCGAGCGCAACATGAAGTGCGCGATCGGCCATTGCGGCCATTGCCAGCTCGCGCATCGGTTCGTCTGCAAGGACGGCCCGGTGTTCCCGGTCGGGCGAATCCGAACGCTATTGGGGGTGAGGGAGCTGTGACGGGGGAGCGCCCCAAGCTCGCGGTCTGGAAGTTCGCCTCCTGTGACGGCTGTCAGCTGTCGTTGCTCGACTTCGAGCGGGAACTGGTCTCGCTGCCGGATCAGATCGAGGTGGCGTACTTCCTGGAGGCGACCCGCGGCACCGTCGAGGGCCCTTACGACCTCTCGCTGGTCGAGGGGTCCATCACCACTCCCGAGGATGCGGAGCGGATCAAGGAGGTCCGCGCCAAGTCGCGGCGGCTGGTGACGATCGGCGCCTGTGCGACCTCTGGGGGGATCCAGGCCCTGAGGAACTTCGCCGAGGTCGAGGACTTCATCTCGGTCGTCTACGCATCGCCCGAGTACATCTCCACTCTGGAGACC
Source organism: uncultured Solirubrobacterales bacterium (assembly GCA_963808565.1). GTDB lineage: Bacteria > Actinomycetota > Thermoleophilia > Solirubrobacterales > 70-9 > DASUPK01. The sequence continues at coordinate 13,618 of CAWEGM010000001.1, read as the reverse complement.
TCGACGGCGATCTCGGCGAACGTCCACGTCGACTTCGAGCTTCAGGGGTGCCCCGTCAACCGCCATCAGCTGCTCGAGGTGATCAGCGCATTCCTCAACGAGCGCAGGCCCGCGGTCGCGAACCACAGCGTCTGCGTCGAATGCAAGCGCGCCGGAAACGTCTGCGTGATGGTCGCCCACGGGACGCCGTGCCTCGGCCCGGTGACCCACGCCGGCTGCGGTGCGCTGTGCCCGAGCTACGACCGCGGCTGCTACGGCTGCTTCGGGCCGATGGAGTCCCCGAACGCACCGTCCCTCTCTGGCTGGATCGAGGGCCTGGGCATGAGTGAGGTGGACGTGGTGCGCGTCTACCGGACCTTCCACGCGGCGCGCGAGCCCTTCCGCTCCGAGGGCGAGCGACTCGAGGCCGATGGCTGAGAACGGCGAGACCCGGACGATTCGCACGGAGGCGCTGGCCAGGGTCGAGGGGGAGGGGGCGATGCAGGTGCGGATCCGCGGCGGCGAGGTGGAGAACGTCGAGCTTCAGATCTATGAGCCCCCGCGCTTCTTCGAGGCCTTTCTGCGCGGCCGAGACTTCAGGGAGGCGCCGGACATCACGGCGCGGATCTGCGGCATCTGCCCGGTTGCCTACATGACCAGCGCCTTCAACGCGATGGAGGATGCGCTTGGCGTCTCGATCGACGAGCGGATCCGGGTTCTGCGCCGGATCATGTACTGCGGGGAGTGGATCGAGTCCCACGCGCTCCACGTGTTCCTGCTTCACGCACCGGACTTCCTGGGCTTCGAGTCGGCCTGGGCCATGGCGCGAGACCACCGGGAGGTCGTCGAGGGCGGCCTGAAGATCAAGGCGATGGGCAACGACCTGCTGCGGACGATCGGCGGCCGGGCGATCCATCCCATCAACGTCCGCGTCGGCGGCTTCTACAAGGCGCCGAGCCGAGCGGACCTCGAGGCGCTGGTGCCCGGCCTCGAGGAGGCGAGGGAGCTGGCGCGTCGGTCGGTGGCCTGGGTCGCCGGCCTCGACTTCCCCGATTTCGAGCAGGAGTACGAGTTCGTCGCCCTGCGCCACCCGGACCGCTACGCGATCGAGGACGGGCGCCTCGTCTCGAGCTCCGGCCTCGACATCGCGCCTGGCGAATACGAGGAGCACTTCACCGAACAGCAGGTCCCGCACTCGACCGCTCTCCAGTCCCGGATGAGCGATGGCAGGCACCTTCTTTCTCGGGCCGATGGCGCGTTACTCGCTCAACTCCGCCCAGCTCTCCGAAATGGCGCGCGAGGCCGCCGAGAAAGCCGGCCTGGGGACCGAGTGCCGGAACCCGTTCAAGTCGATCGTCGTCCGCACGGTGGAGATCCTCTACGCCTTCGACGAGGCCATTCGCCTGATCGGGGAGTACGAGCGGCCCGACCCACCGGCGTTGGAGCCGGAGCCGAGGGCCTCGGTCGGCACCGGTTGGAGCGAGGCGCCGCGGGGAATGCTCTGGCACCGCTACCGGCTCGAGGAGGACGGCTCGATCGCGGAGGCGCGGATCGTTCCGCCGACCTCCCAGAATCAGGCCCGGATCGAGCAGGACCTGCTCGAGTTCGTCCGGCCGCGGGTCGACCTTCCCGACGAGCAGCTGCAGTGGCAATGCGAGCAGGCAATCCGCAACTACGACCCGTGCATCAGCTGCTCGGCCCACTTCCTGAAGTTGGTCCGAGATCAGGCGTGAGCCGATCCGGCGGAGGCTGACCCGTGCCGCGGACATTCGTCCACCGGGAGCACCAGCCGATGGACCCGGCCTTCCTGCGCGACGAGCGCCAGTTCCTCGAGCGGCAGTGGGGCGTGTTGCACGTGATGCAACGGGAGCGCGACCATCTCATCGATGACATCGAGCGGGCCAGGACCCTTGCGGCGAATTTCGGAGTTCGTGTCGATCGAGAGCTCGAGCGGGAGGAGCCGAGGTTGCTGTCGCTGATCGGCATCGGGAACCGCCTCCGCCGGGACGACGCCGCGGGGCTCGAGGTGGTGCGCCGGCTTCGGCTGGCGCATCCGCCGGGGGTCAACCTGATCGAGGAGGAAGGGGAACCGGCCTCGTTGATCGAGGCCTGGAGCACGGTCGACGAGGCGCTCGTGATCGATTGCATCAGCTCCGGGGCGACGCCGGGGAAGCTCCACCGCTTCGATGTCACCCACGCGCCCCTGCCGGCGCAGGTCTTCAATCCCTCGACACATGCGATGGGGCTCCCGGAGGCGGTGGAGCTGGCCCGCGAGCTCGGACGACTCCCCGGGCGACTGATCGTCTACGCGATCGAGGGCGAGAGCTTCGAGGTCGGCGAGGGCCTGTCGGAACCGGTCCAGCAGACCGTCGGGAAGCTGGTGATGGATCTCTACCGCGAGCTCAGCGGCGCGAGCTGAGCGGCACCAACCGGCCGGCTAGCCCGGCGCTTCTTCTTCCGCTTCTTCTTCGCGCCGCAGCCTGACCTCTTCTTCTTGTGCTTCTTGGCGGTGCACTTTCTCGGCGCCTGCTGCGGCGGCGCGGGTCGCAGTTCCCCTCGTCCCAAGCGCTCGCAACCGTGCGGCGGCTAGCCTTCCCGGTCCGTGATTTCGACCAACCAGTTCAAGAACGGCACCCACATCGAGGTGGACGGGACGATCTTCCGGATCGTCGAGTTCCAGCACGTGAAGCCGGGGAAAGGCGGAGCATTCGTCCGCTCGAAGCTGAAGCGCGTCGAGGACGGCGCGGTGATCGACAAGACCTTCAAGGCGGGGGAGAAGTTCCGCCCGGTCAGGACCGAGAGCAGGAAGATGCAGTACCTGTATGAGTCCGGCGAGTCGGCCGTCTTCATGGACAACCAGAGCTACGACCAGGTCGAGATCCCGATGTCGATCGTGGGAGATGCGCTCAAGTGGGTTCCGCCGAGCTCCGACGTCGACCTGCTGTTCGTCGACGAGCGGCCGTCGGGGGCGCAGCCCCCGAGCGCCGTGGATCTAGCCGTCAGCCAGACCGATCCGGGCCTCAAGGGCGACACCGCCTCCGGCGGCGGCACGAAGCCGGCAACGCTCGAGACCGGCGTGATCGTTCAGGTCCCGCTCTTCATCGAGCAGGGCGAGCGGGTTCGCGTCGACACCCGAAGCGGCGAGTACGTTTCGCGGGCGTAGGGTTCGGTCCGATGCGTCGATCGGACCAGAGACGGGACGCGGTCTTCGCCCTCTACCAGCACGAGGTCACGGGCCGTCCGCTGGCGGGGCTTCTGGGCGATGCGAAGCCTTTCACGCGCGAGCTCGCCGAGGGCGTGCAGGAGCACAGGGACGAGCTGGACGAGCTGATCTCGCGGCACTCGAAGGGCTGGGCGCTCGAGCGGATCGCGCCGCTCGAGCGGAACATCATGCGGGTCGCGCTGTACGAGGCGCTCCACCGCGAGGACGTCCCGGTCGAGGTCGCGATCGACGAGGCGGTGGAGCTCAGCAAGGAGTATTGCGGGGTCGACGCCCCGGGGTTCGTGAACGGCGTCCTCGGAGCCGCCCTCGCCCAGCCGGACCCGGCGGACTGATGGCGGGCGCGCTCGACGAGGTGGAGGCTCTCCTCCTCGATCTGAGCGGCGTCATCTACGTCGAGGACGAGGCCGTGCCCGGCGCCATAGAGGCGCTGTCGGCGCTGCGGGACGAGGGCATTCCGTTTCGCCTCGTCACGAACACCACGATGCGCCCGCGACGATCGATCCTGGAGCGTCTCGAGCGGCTCGGGATCGACGCGGAGCCGTCCGAGCTGCTCACGCCGGCGACGCTCGCGGCCAGGCGCTGCTCGGAGGCGGGCTACGCAGCGGTTTCGCTGATCGTGCTGGATGAGCTCCGCGAGGATCTGGAGGGCATCGAGGAGGGAGACGGACCGGTCGACGCCGTGATCGTCGGGGACCTCGGAGATAGGTGGGACTACGAGGTGCTGAACCGGGCGTTTCGCCAGGTGATGGAGGGGGCGGATCTGATCGCGCTACAGAAGAACCGCTACTGGGAGACGGCCGAGGGACTGTCCCTGGATGCCGGGCCATTCGTCGCGGCGATCGAGTACGCGAGCGGGCGAGAGGCGGAGGTGGTGGGGAAGCCCGCGCCTGCTTTCTTCGATCTCGCCCTCTCCGACCTCGGGGTCCCGGCCGAACGCGCGGCGATGGTCGGAGACGACGTCGAGGCCGACGTCGGCGGAGCGATGGAGGCGGGGCTGGCGGGGATCCTCGTGCGGACCGGCAAGTACCGCGAGGACCTCGTCAGGGACTCAGGGGTCGAGCCGACGGCGATCGTCGACTCGATCGCCGAAGTCCCGGGTCTGCTCAGGCAGAGCTAGACCGCGGTGCTGCCTCACCGGGGGCGCGCTGTGGGAGAAGAAGGTCACGAGGTCGAGTTGACCTGGGCGGCCAGCGACCAGTGGGCGCATCCGATCGACTACCTTGGCCGCGATGGAAGCGGGCTCAGCGGATCTTGGATCGGTGACGGAGAGGCTCGAGCGGATCGCCGACGAGCTGGAGGGCGAGCCGAGCGAGGAGCGCGCCGCGGAGCTGGTGAGGGAGGCCTCGCAACTCGCAGCAGAAGCGGGACGCGCGATCGAGAGCACGCTCCGGGGCGAGCCCCGCGACGCCTGATCGACCCATGGGGAAGTACCCGGATGACCTTCGGGAGCTGATCGATACCTATCTCGAGCAGCTCCATTTCTCCCGGTCGCCCACGACGGCGGGACTCGAGGAGGCGATGAGGTACTCGCTGCTCGCCGGTGGAAAGCGGATCCGCCCGGTGCTCGCCCTGGCGACCGCCCGCGCGATCGGATCCGACCCCAAGGGGATCCTCCCGGCGGCGGCGGCGATCGAGCTCATCCACACCTACTCGCTGATCCACGACGATCTCCCCGCGATGGACGACGACGAGCTCCGCCGCGGGATGCCCACCTCGCACGTCAAGTTCGGAGAGGACGTGGCGATTCTGGCGGGCGACGGCCTGTTCGCCGAGGCGATGAGGCTGTTCAGCTTCGAGCAGCAGGGCGATCCGGGGCGCGTTCTCGCCGGGTTGGGCGAGTTGGTCTCGGCCGCGGGCGTCGGAGGCATGGTCGGCGGCCAGTACGTCGACGTGACCGAGTTCGACGCCGCGGCGAAGGGTGACTGGCACAAGGCCGTCAACCTGAGTGTCGATCGGCTCCGCGAGATGCACTCGCTGAAGACCGGCCGTCTGATCGCAGCGAGCGTAGGGGTGGCGCTCGAGCTCGGTGGCGTCGCGGAACCCGCCAAGGTCCCGTACCGGCGGTTCGCGGACGAGCTCGGAATCCTGTTCCAGATCGTCGACGACATCCTCGACGTGACGGGGTCGGACGAGGAGCTGGGCAAGCCCAGCGGTAGTGACGAACGGCACGACAAGCTCACGTTCGTCAGCGCTTACGGCCTCGAGCGCGCAAGAGAGCTAGCCTCTGAGTCTCACTCCGAGGCCCGAGAGGCCCTAGAGCAGGCCGGCCCGGAGACCGACGACCTCGCGCGCATCACCGACTTCATCCACACCCGACACACCTGAATGGCCGACACCCCAAACGACCCAACCCGTGCCGATGACCGCGGCTTGCTGGAGGCGATCGAGGGACCCGCGGACCTGAAGGAGCTCTCCGATCCAGAGCTCCAGCAGCTCGCCCAGGAGGTCCGTGAGCTGATCATCGACACGATCGGCGAGATCGGCGGCCACTTCGGCGCCAACCTCGGGACCTGCGAGCTCGCCGTCGCGCTGCACAGCCTCCTCGAATCCCCGCGCGACAAGATCCTCTGGGACGTCGGCCACCAGGCGTATCCGCACAAGGTGCTCACCGGCCGCCGCGGTCGGCTCGGCACGATCCGTCAGTACCAGGGGCTGGCGCCGTTCTGCTCGGTGTTCGAGTCCGAGCACGACATCATGGGCGCGGGTCACGCATCCACCTCGATCGGCTACGGGGTCGGCCTGAAGCAGGCGATGCGGGCGGGGATCGGCGAGGACGGGAAGGTGGTCGCCGTGATCGGCGACGGCGCCCTCACCGGCGGGGTCGCCTACGAGGCCCTTCATCACGCCGGCGGCCTGCAGACGCCGATGGTGATCGTCCTGAACGACAACGGGATGTCGATCTCGCCGAACGTCGGGGCGATCTCCCGCTACTTCCAGCGTGTGCGATTGAACCCACGTCTCTACCAGGCCCGCTCGACGACCGAGGAGCGGCTGACGCAGCTTCCACTGGGCCTCGGCCGCCGGATCGAGCGCCTCGGGCCCGAGGTGAAGGCTGCGATCAAGGCCTACTGGGCGCCGGGCCTGTTCTTCGAGGAGCTGGACCTCGCGTACATGGGCGTGATCGACGGCCACGACGTCGTCGCCCTCCGCCGGGCGCTCACGCAGGCGCTCGAAGCGGACCGCCCTGTCGTCGTCCACATCCACACCGTGAAGGGGAAGGGATTCGAGCCGGCCGAGGAGGGTGGGCTCGAGGGGATGGAGAAGTGGCACGCCGCGAAGCCTGGCTCGATCGTCGACGGCAAACCCGCCCCGAAGAAACCCGAACCCAAGCCCGTGCCGGTGAGCGAGTCCGACTCCCCGGAGGAGATCGAGAAGCTCGAGAAGCCGCCGCCCAAGGCGCCGCCGCAGTACACGGCGGTGTTCGCCGACGCCATGGTCGCCGAGGCGAAGCGGGACAGCCGGGTGATCGGAATCACGGCGGCGATGGCCGGAGGGACGGGCCTCAACAAGCTCTGCGACGCGCTGCCCGAGCAGTACTACGACGTGGGGATCGCCGAGCAGGACGCGGTCCTGTTCGCGTCCGGCCTCGCGATGCAGGGCGCGAAGCCGGTGTGCGCGATCTACTCGACCTTCCTCCAGCGGGCATTCGACCAGCTCGTCCACGACGTCTGCCTGCAGAAGCTGAACGTGGTCTTCGCGATGGACCGCGCCGGGCTCGTCGGCGACGATGGGCCGACCCACCACGGGGCATTCGACATCTCCTACCTCCGCGCCCTTCCGAACGTCGTCGTGATGGCGCCTCGCGACGAGGCCATGCTGGTCCACATGCTCCGGACCGCCCTCGCCCATGACGACGGCCCGATCGCGTTCCGCTATCCGCGCGGCGCTGCCGAGGGCGCGCCGATGCCCGATGCGCCGAAGGAGATCGAGATCGGCCGGGGCGAGTTCCTGCTTCCGGGCGAGCGCGTCGCGCTGCTCGGCTACGGCTACGGCGTCCAGGTCGCCCTCGAGGCCGCGGAGATCCTCCGCGGCCGCGGGCTCGAGCCCACGGTCGCCGATGCCCGCTTCGCCAAGCCGCTGGACGGTGAGTTGATCGAGCGGCTCGCCACCGAGCACGAGCTGCTTGTCACGATCGAGGAGAACGTGCTCTCGGGAGGCTTCGGTTCCGGCGTGCTCGAGCACGCCGAGGACGCCTTCGCCGAGAGCGGGGGCGAGCGTGCCCGCGTGATGCGCGTGGGGCTGCCCGACCGCTACGTCACCCACGGCAAGCCCGCGCTGATCCGCGAGGAGGTCGGCTTCACCGGCGACGCGGTCGCCGAGAGGGTGTTGGCGGCGCTCGGCACGCGCGAGACCGTTCTCGGCTGACCGGGCGCTTTCCATGATCCAGCGTCCGGTCTTCATAGTGGCCCCGCCGCGTTCGGGGGTGACGGCGCTGTTCCGCTCCCTGGCGCGGGCCCCCGGGATCTTCCGGACGAGCGGGCACGCCGGTGCACTGGAGGGCGTGTTCGAGCTCGAGCCCGAGAATCGCGACTGGGACAGCAACCGCCTGACCGCCGAGGACGTCGAGCCGCGCGCCGTCCAGGAGCTGCGCGGCCGCCTCAAGGCCCTGCTCGTGGACGGCGCGGGCAACCGGCCGGGGATCGATGCGTCCGGGATTCGCTGGGTGGACGGCCAGCCGCGGAACGCTCTCCGGGTCCCGTTCCTCGCCGCGATCGCACCCGACGCGCAATTCATCTACATCCACCGGGATCCGGTCGAGGTCGTTCCGGCGATGCTGCGCGTCTGGACCGCGGGAAGCCGGGTCGGGTATCCGGAGCTGCCGGAGTGGGAGGGGCCGCCATGGTCGCTCCCCCTCGTTCCCGGGTGGCGGGAGCTGAGCGGCCTCCCACTTCCCGAGATCGTCGTCGGGCAATGGCTCCGGATCGCCGGCACCCTCCTCGATGACCTGGACGCGCTGCCGCCGGAGCGCTGGTGCGTGGCGGACTTCAAGGCGCTCCTGAACGACCCGACGCGCGAGGTCCAGCGCGTCGGCGAGTTCGTCGGGATCGACGTGAACGACGAGGTGACGCTCCCCCTTCGGACGCTGCGCGACCAGCTCGCGGTCTCCCAGGGCGGCGGCGCGGGCGAGGTGCCGGACTCCCTGGCCGCCCTGCTGCCGCGAACCGAGGCGCTGGGCGAACGCTCGCGTGAGCTGCTTGCGCGCCCGCTCACCCCGCCACGGACGGCGAAGTGGTCGGCACCCACCGACTCACCGCTTCGCAGCGTCTACACCCAGAGCTTCCCCGAGTTCCTGAACCAGCTCGGCGGCTCGATGCTCGTATCCACCTACCAGACAGGCAAGCTGATCTGCGCGCGCCACGATGGCGGAAAGCTCAACACCCACTTCCGGGACTTCCCGCGGCCGATGGGGTTGGCGGTCGCTCCGGGGCGGATTGCGATCGGCACCCGCGCGGAGGTCCTCGACTACCGCAACGTCCCGGCGGTGGCTCCCAAGGTCGAGCCGCAGGGCAAGCACGATGCGTGCTTCCTCCCCCGGAACAAGCACTTCACCGGGGACATCCGGATCCACGAGATCGCTTTCGCCAGGGGCGAGCTGTGGCTGGTCGCGACCAACTTCTCCTGTCTCGCGACGCTCGACGCGGAGCACAGCTTCATCCCCCGCTGGAAGCCACCGTTCGTCTCGGCGCTCACGAACGAGGACCGCTGCCACCTGAACGGACTCTGCGTGATCGACGACGAGCCGGCTTACGTGACGGCGCTCGGCGAGACGGACGCGCCCGGTCGCTGGCGGGAGAACAAGGCCGGCGGCGGGATCCTGATCGACGTCGAGACGGGCGAAACCGTTCTCCGCGGGCTTTCGATGCCCCACTCACCGCGATGGCACGACGGGCGGCTGTGGGTGCTCGAGTCGGGCAAGGGGACGATCTCGGTCGCGGATCCGGACGACGGGACGGTCGAGACCGTCGCGGAGCTACCGGGCTTCACCCGTGGCCTTATCTTTGCGGGAGGCCTGGCGTTCGTCGGTCTCTCGCAGGTCCGCGAGACCGCCACCTTCGGCGGGCTGCCGCTGATGGAACGCCTTGACGAGCGCCTTTGCGGCGTCTGGGCGGTCAACCCCCAGACCGGTGAGATCGTGGGCTTCCTCCGCTTCCAGGAGCTCGTCCAGGAGGTGTTCGACGTCGCGCTGCTGCCCGGGCTCCGCTACCCGGAGATCGCACAGGAGGGGTCCGACGCAGCGAGCACGTCGTTCGTCCTGCCGGAGGTGTCCACCCCGGCTGGTTAGGGTTCCCGGCGGTGGAAAGCCGGAAGGCGGCCTCGAGCGGCACTCCCCCCGCGGGCACGGTCCCTAGCCGCCGGGCCCGGAATGATCGTCGGTGGCGGGAGGATCGTCGTCGACGGTGGTGGTTCCCGGGCCCGGGCCGCTGGAGCCGCTGCCGCTCGAACCGCTGCCGCTGGAGCCCGAGGGACCGGATCGATCACCGGTCGGGTCGTCCCCTCCGCCACCGCCGCCGGGACCCGAGGAGGGGGAGCGCGGATCGTCACCGCCGGAGCCCGAGCTCGGCCCCGAGGACCCGTCGTCATCGCCGGCAATCAAGTCGTCGCCCGGCCCATGATCGTCCCCGCTCTCCGATGCCCTCGCCGCCGCTCGGGCCGCGGGCGCCGGCTTCGTCGGCGCCTGGCTCGAGGCGAGCGAGACCGGCTGGGCAGAGAGACCGATCTCGTCCCCGGAGATCGAGTTCGCGGCGAGGCTGATCGCCCCGGCGGCCACGACGCCCATGATCCCGAGCAGGACCGTGAGGATCGCTCGCGGGTGGTCATGAGATCACCGTAGAGGCGCGGGTTAGGAGTTGGCAAAGAGCACGGTCAGGAATCGGATAGGCCTGAGGACGGGAGACTCACCTCCGCCCGAACATGGCCGCCGTCGACGCCCTCGAGCGACGCGCCGCCGCCACGCCTCTTCGGCGAGGGCAGCGACGATCGGCAGCCCCAGCCCCGTCCCGAGCCCCGGTTCCCGGCGCCGCGGTAGAAGCGCTCGAAGGCGCGCTTCGGCTGAGTCGGGCTCGAGCGGCCCGGACTCGCTGACCACCCCGACGGCCGCCGTCCTGTCCGACCGCTCGCACTCGATTCTCACGGGTGATCCTCGTGGCGAGTACTTGATCGCGTTCTCGACCAGGTTGTCGAGCATCGCCGCGAGCTCGTTCGGCGCAGCCCGAACGGTCCCCGGGCCGTCGCGTCCAGGTGATCTCGTGGCCGCCCTCGCTCGCCGGACCCCGCCAGCGTTCGGCCGCTCGTGGGCCGCGTCCGAGGGTCCGCGCGGTCCTCCGCCGCAGGCTGCTCGCTCGAGGCGAGCTCGAGCAGATCGGAGACCAGCCCCTCCAGTCGCACGCTCTCGCGCTCCGCCGCCTCGAGCTCCTTGGCGGCCGCCGGATCGTCGTCTTCACCCCGGCGGCCTCGAGGCGAAGGCGCAGTCCCGTGAGCGGGTGTCCGCAGCTGATGCGACGCGTCCGCGACGAATGCGCGCTGTGACTCCAGCACCGCGTCCCAGCCTGTCCGCCATCTCATTGAACTCCTGCGCGACCTCCACCTGCTCGCTGGAGCCCCGCGCCGGCGCGCGCGCTTCAGCGTCGCCCTCCGCGCGGCGGCGGGCGGCCTCGCCGCGAGCGCCGCAGCGGCCGGGCGATCGAACCGGCGAGGATCCAGGCGACGCCCAGGCCGAGCGCTAGCGCGAGAACCCCGATGCCGATCAGCGCCGGACGTCCTGCCGAACCTGCTTGTGACCTCGCTGAGGCTCTGCTCCACCTCGAGCGCTCCGACCGTGCGGCCGTTCCGCACGATCGGGACGGCGGTGGAGAGCACGTCCTCCCCTCGTGGTGGCGGCCCTGCGCGATGCTTCCCGCAGCGCCTCGAGCGCGATCGGGTCGTCGCCGTGAGGGTGCAGGTCCGGCTCCCTCCGAACTGCGATCTGTTGCCCGGCCGTCGATGATGAAGACGAGGCCGTCGAGGTTTTTGGCCGCCTCGCGTCACCTGCTTGACCGCGCCGGGTGGCGAAGCTGATCGGCGACCGAGGCGGCGACCACCTGGGCCTGGGCGGCGGAGTCGGCGTCCACCTCGGCGTTGACGCGGTCGCTGACGTTCGCGGAGAGCGGGACCTCGAGGGCCACGATCACCACGAGCAGCGTGTAGGCGAAGGCCGCAAGCAGCCGGGCGCGCAGGCTCATGGGCTCTAGACCTCGTCAGCCCCCGAGAACCTGAACCCGACCCCGCGCACCGTGCGGATGTAGCGCGGCTTCTTGGGGTCGTCGCCGAGCTTCTTGCGGAGGCCGCTGATGTGAACGTCGAGCGTCTTCGTGGAGCCGAACCAGTTCATGTCCCACACCTCGTCGATCAGGGCCTCGCGCGTCAGCACCGACCCAGCACACTCCATCAGGACAGGAGGAGCTCGAACTCCTTGCGGGAGAGCTCTAGTGGCCGGTCGCCGAGCCTGGCCTCGTGTTTCGCCCTATCCAGGCTGAGATCGCCGATCCTGACCGGCTCATCCCCGCCGCCGCCGAGGTGGAGGTGGCCCTCCTCAGCACCGCCCTGACACGCGCCATCACCTCGCGGGCCGAGAAGGGCTTGACGACGTAGTCATCGGCGCCGAGCTCGAGCCCGGCGACGCGGTCTGCCTCCGAGCCGCGTGCCGTGAGCATGATGATCGGGACCTGGCTCTGCCTGCGCAGCTCACGGCAGACGTCCAGCCCCGACCCGTCGGGGAGGCCGATGTCCAGCAGCACGAGATCGGGGTCGCGGTCGCGGCCGCCTCCAGCACCCCGCGGCGTGCCGGAGACCACCGCGTTGAATCCCTCCCGCTCGAGGGCCTCGGCGAGAGGCTCGGTGATCGCACGCTCGTCCTCGACGAGCAGGATTCCGGGGCGCTTGAGGTCCGCGGTCACGGGCCGGATGGTAGGCACCGGCCCGGGGAACGACCGAGGCCACGGGGCGATCCGCCCCGTGGCCTGCGGGTCTTCCGGCTCAACCCCCGGCCACCTCAGCCGGGTCCGGAGTTGCTGCCCGAGCGGTCGTCGTCTCCGCCGCCGGAGCCGCTGCCGGAGCTGTCGTCATCGTCGGGTCCTACTTTCAACGGTCCTCGGCGTTGCCGGGGCCCGAGTTGTCGACCTGGTCCTCGCCGCGGTCACCGGCGTTGCCCGGCCCGGAGTTCGGCGATCCGTGGCCGCGGTTCTGCCCATCGTCGTCGCGATCATCATCGTCCCCGGGCTCATCGTCACCGGGCACGCCGGTGCCGCCGCATCGGGGGTCGTCGGCGTGCTCGGCCTCATCGCACGGGCCACTGATGTCGCCGGGCTCGTCCGTGGTGGTCGTGCCGTCGTCATCAGTGGTCGTGCCGACGGTGGTCGTCACGGTGGTGGTGCCGGCCGGGGTGCCATTGTCGTCGCTGCCCGCGGCGGCAACGTACGCGCCGCCGCCGATCAGCATGCCGGCCACCACGCCGACCAGGATTTTCATCAGGTTGCTCACTTCGCCCTCCTAAGTGGTTGTCGCGCACCACTATCGGCGAGCCGCGCCAAGTTCTTCCCAGGGCCGGGCAAGGGTTGGGCCAGGGAAGGGTTAGGGCTTTCTTCAGCCAAACGGAACGCATGGATTCGCTCGATTAGACCCGGTTCCCTGCGCCCTGTCCGCGTTGTGCCAGCTCGATGAGACGCTCGGCGAGCCCGTGGGCGCGAGAGCATAGGCAGGTGGCCGCCGGGGATCTCGTCGATCTCGAGCCCGAGGCGCTCGCGGGCGACACGGCGCTGGAACTCGAGCGGGAAGAGCCGGTCCTCGGTGGGCGCAAGCACGTGGGTCGGCACCTCGGGCCAACTCTCGAGGGGCCAGGGCTCGCCGAACATGCCGTCTCCGGGGGTGCCCTGGTAGCGCTCGGTGTCGCGCGCGACGCCCGGGTCGACGTCGTGGAGAAAGACCTCGGCGATCACGTCGGGGCCCCACGAGCTCATCGGCCCGTGGCGCTCGAGCAGGTCGGCGATCGCCTCCTCGTGGCCTGTGCTCCCCCACCATTCGCCGGCCGTCTCTCCGGGGGGGGATCATCGGAGCGACGAGGACGAGCTGGGCCACCGGCGCGCGCGCCGCCACCACCGAGCCGGCGAAGGCGCCGAGCGACTGGGCGACCACGATGAGCTCGTCTTCAGCGGGCAGCGCCCTCACGACGGCATCGGCGTGATCGCTCGGCGCCGCGTCGGCATCGTCGAGCGGCAGCGCCGGCGCCAGGCCGCGGTGGCCCAGCGCGCCCAGCGCCTCGATCGTCGCGTCGTAGACGCGAGGGTCGGTTCCGGCGCCGGGAATGAGGACGAAGGTCGCCACTCGCGGAGGCTAGCTTCAGCGGGCAGGTGACGTTCGAACCGCTCGTGATCGGGATCGCGA